>CAVPHF010000047.1:0-6290 GCA_963704155.1 uncultured Gammaproteobacteria bacterium | reverse complement strand
CAAGCCGAACCCCTCGCTGGTGAATCAAATGCCACGACTTTTCCTCTCAATCGCAATCTGCTCTTCATCGATTTCTTATTTGAATTGCCACGCGGATGAGTCCGCGGCAGGTCCACTTTCAGCAGAGTACGCAGCCGCGCTCCTGAGCGGCGCGGGACATGCCTGTATGCAACCCGAGCGCGCCAGGAAGCGTTTCGCAAACATGTTACGGGCGAGTTGCGTTGCCACCGCCATGAGAGCAAAAACGGATCGGAGCGAAATCGTTCAGCTTTGCTATGGGGCACGCCACCGAAGCACCTTCTCAGAAGACGCTGAGGTAATCTGCGGAAAATTGCAAATCTAATCCTGATTGCTTTCTTGTCCGCGACGCATTATCGACCAGCCGCTAAGGTGCGACACGTCTGGCGATTCCGCACGCAGCAATCGACAGCTTGAGGTCATCCCTGTCGGCAACTGGAAGCGCGTATGCGGCTGGTGCTAATGTCTGCAATTGGCCGATTGCAACCGCTCGGTACTGCGAGCTGCTGTGGCCGCTCCCGTACATGAGTTATGCTCGTTTCTGGTGTACGGCACGGCCATGAAGGGGTGGCGTATCCTGTTGACTGGTCACTGCCAAGATCACAGTCAACAACGGTGGATACGCCATGACCGAGTCTACGCTGTCAGTTCTTTCACAACCAGAGATCGAGGAGACCGATCCGCTGCACGCGCTGCTGCGCCGCGGGTGCGCGCAAGCTGATCGCCAAGGCCGTCGAGGCGGAACTGGAGGTATTCCTGGACGGGTTCGCCGAGCAGCGCCTGGAGGACGGCCGGCAGGCGGTGGTACGTAACGGCTACCTGCCGCGGCGCACGGTGCAGACCGGGATCGGCGACGTGGAGGTCCAGGTGCCGAAGGTGCGCGACCGCAGCGGCGGCGGCGCCTGCTTCCGCTCCAGCCTGCTGCCGCCGTACCTCAAGCGAGCGCGCAGCGTCGAGGAGCTGATTCCATGGCTCTACCTCAAGGGGGTCTCCACCGGAGACTATCAGGAGGCGCTGGCCGCGCTGCTCGGCGACGGGGCCAAGGGGCTGTCGGCCAACACCGTCTCGCGGCTCAAGCAGCATTGGATCGAGGAGCACCGCGCCTGGTGTCAACGCGACCTCGCCGACCGGCGCTGGGTGTACTGGTGGGTCGACGGCGTCTACAGCAACGTGCGCATGGATGATCGCGTCTGCCTGCTGGTGATCGTCGGCGTGACCGAGCACGGTCACAAGGAGCTCATCGCCGTCGAGGACGGTCACCGCGAGTCCGAGGCGAGCTGGTACGAGCTGCTCGCCGGCCTTCGCGAACGCGGGCTCACGCAGAGTCCCAAGCTGGCCGTCGGCGACGGTGCCCTGGGCTTCTGGAAGGCGCTCGCCAAGCTCTACCCCGACACCGCGCACCAACGCTGCTGGGTGCACAAGACGGCCAACGTCCTGGAGAAGCTGCCCAAGACGGTCCAGCCCAAGGTCAAGGCGGCCCTGCACGAGATCTGGATGGCCGAGACCCGCGAGGACGCCCACACGGCCTTCGACCGGACGCTCAAGCGCTTCGAGGCGAAGTACCCCAAGGCCATGGACTGCCTGGCCAAGGACCGCGATGCCCTGCTGGCCTTCTACGACTTCCCGGCCGAGCATTGGGTGCACATCCGCACCACCAACCCGATCGAGTCGACCTTCGCCACGGTTCGCCTGCGCAGCAACCGCATGCGCAACTGCGGCTCACGCGAGACCACCCTGACGATGGTCTTCAAGCTGCTTCAGAGCGCCCAGAAGGGGTGGAAGCGCATCAAGGGATTCAGGAAGCTCGAACTGGTCGTCAACAACGTCCAGTTCCGCAATGGAGAGCAAGTCACCGATCAGTCAGACAGGCTCGCCGCCTGAGGGCTGTACACCAGATTTGACAATAACTCCCCGTACATTCTGTAGCCCTCAACATAAGGGTCGCGACCTGACTCACCGATACCCGAGGCCCAGCGGGAGTTCACGATCCAATCCGGACACCGGCGCTGCTTTCGCCAGCGCCCGCAGCGTCCCAACTTGTTCTTCGTGGGTCAATCGTTGTGGACCGCTGGCGAGATGGGTCGTTCTTGGAAGTGCGTGACGAACTGCTGTTGCAGACGAAGTCCCCGGCCCGCTCAGAGGAAGTCGAATGCGAGCTGCCCCTGAATCTGTAGGTCGATACCCGATGCCGCCTCGAAGGCGGTCGAGATCTCTTCCAACAGCTCCCGCTGCAGCCCCGGCACCTGGACCACGATGCGATTCGCCGCTTCGTCGTAATCAAACGCCTGGATTCGATACCCTTCCGGAAGGGTCGATCTCAGCAACGCCCTTGGGTTCACTCGACGCGTTTGGCTCTTGGGCGCGGCGTAGGTGGTGCGCCAGCCGGTCGCGCGCTCTAGGTGCCACAGCAGGTAGTGATACCGCTCGTTGTTGATCGCGGCGTTCAGCAAGGTGATCTCGATCTGACCGCGTTCGCCATCGCCAGGGGGCGAGACGATCAGCTTGGTAGCCACCGCACCCGCCTGCTTGAGCAGGTCGCGGATGCGGCTCTCGGCTTGGTCCGCGGCGCAGCTGGACTGCTCCACCGCGTAGCGCGGCACCGGCTCACCATCCAGGCCGGCAACCACGACCTCCGCGGGCAGCGCCATGAGCAGGTCCTGAATCTCCTCCAGGCTGGTTGCCTGCTTGATCGCCAAAAAGGCAGTTGGATCGGTCACCTGCACCTGAGCGATGGCCCGCGACTCGCGGAACGGATCGCGCCCCCGACTGCTCCAGCCGCGCGGCAAGTCGGCGAGCTCGCTGACACCATACTGCAGCTGGTGCGTCGAGCGATCGACGATGTCGATCACCGTGCAATGGGGCTTGTTCGGCGCGGGACGCAGCCCTCGGCCCAGGCACTGGTTGTAGACCAACGGCGAGGTGGTCGGCCTTGCCAACAGGACGCACTGGATGCTCGGGTCGTCGAACCCCTCCGTCAAGACGCCGTAGTTGAGGAGCAGCTCGACATCGCCGCGACGAAAGCTGTCGAGGATCTCGTCGCGGTTCCTGGTGCGGCCGTCGAGCACCTCCGCGCGGTGGCCGCGCGCAGTGAAATCCGCGGCGAGCCGGTGCGCGTGCCGCACACTCGCGCAGAAGGCGAGTGTCTTGCGGCCCTTTGCCTTGTCCTCCCACGCGCGCAGCGTAAGCGCCCGCACCTGCGGCGTATCCATCACCGCGGACAAGGCGCCGCCTTGGAAATCGCCCCCGGAGCGTTTGACCTGGTCCAGGCTGAGCGCGGCCTTCACGCCCCAATACTGGATCGGCACCAGATAGCCGAGGTCTTGCAGCTCCGGCTTGGCGATCTCGTAGGCCACCAGGTCGAACAGGTCCAACGCGGAACGCCCATCCGTGCGGCGCGGTGTCGCGGTCATCCCGAGCAGCAGGGCGTCGCCGTCGCGCTCGTCGTTGAAGTGCTCGATGACCTCGATCCAGCTCGGGGCCAGCGCCCGGTGACACTCGTCGCAGATGATCACCGAGAACAGTTCCGGCCGATACGCCTGCCGGCGCTTGCTCAACGACTGGATCGAGGCAATGATCACCTGCGCGGCCGGGTCGGCGCGCCGCGCTCCCTGATCGATGCTGATCGCAAGTCCCGGAAGATGCTGTTTGAGCTTCTCGGCGGTCTGGTCCAGGAGCTCCTTGCGGTGGGCGATGAACAGGACCTTGCCCGCGTCGATCAGCGGCAGTAGCCGCTCGATGATCAGCGTCGCGATGATCGTCTTGCCCGCGCCCGTGGGCAGGTGCAGCAACATCTTGCGCGCGCCGTCGTCGTAGAGGGAGAGCACCTCCCTGACGGCCTTATCCTGGTAGGGACGCGCCAGGAATTGCTTGCGTCGTGGGCTCATCGCGTGACTGTGAATCGGTACTCGAATCGAGCGTAGCGGGCGGGATTCAGAGACAACCGGGCGCCCGTAAACGACGAAGAAGACGTCAACCGAATCGCGACGTCAGCCGCAATACCATGGCGGCGCCGGCCTCAGCGAGGACGTCTGTCGGGTCGCGGCGGCGAACTCACCAGGCGTTGCAGGATAGACCCGAATAGGCCCTTGGGCATGGGTCGACGGACTTGAGTTGCGCGAGCTCCGGTTTGGCCTTGGCCGCCGTCTGTTCCTGGCAGGCTTGCGTGACACGGGTGCGGAGTCTGCGCTCGGATACTGTCGGTAACTGGAAGCCAACAAGTATACAGAGGTCGCCGCGACGGCAGCCCGTCCCAACACGAATCGACTTCTCGTCGGGGACGATCCGAGCGCCGACTGGGCCGTCGCTCAAGACGCGCCCGGCTTCTCGAAGATCAGGATGTGCTGGGTCGGCAAGGTCGAGAGGGTTCGTTTGTGCGCGAGCCCGACCGCGTCCATCTCCAGGATCGCCTGCGCCTCGGTCATCTTGTGCAGCGGCTTGATCGGCACGCTTGGGTCTTCGCCCCGGTATTCGATCAGGACCACCCGCCCGCCGGGGCGCAGCGCCGTGACCAGGGCGCGCATCATCTCGTAGGGATAGGCGAACTCGTGGTAGGCGTCGACCAGCAGTGCGGCATCGAGGCTGTCCGGCGCCAGGCGCGGATCATCCTCGCGGCCCTGCACCAGGGTGATGTTCTGCAACCCCTCGCGATCGATGCGCGCTTGCAGCAGCGCGAGCATCTCCGGCTGGATGTCGACGGCGAAGACCTGGCCTTCAGGCACCGCGCGTGCCAGACGCACGCTGAAGTAGCCGGTGCCGGCGCCGATATCGGCCACCTCGGCATCGGCAGCCAGGGCCATGGCGTCGATGACACGATCCGGGCGTTCTTCGTTCACACGCGTCTTGCGCTCGAGCCAGCGCGCGCCGCGGTGGCCCATGACCTGGGAAATCTCGCGGCCGAGGTAGACCTTGCCGATACCGTCGCGACTGGGTTGTTGGTAGCGATAGTCCGGTCCGTCTTTGGCCCAGGCGGAATCCCAGATGGGAGCCAACAGCAGCGACAGGAGGCCCAAGACCAGGAAGGTGTTCGGGCGGTGGTGTGCGTAGGACATGACGGGGCTCGTGTTGCGGATACTGCTTTCAGCTGACCGTTCGAACGCTGCCGAATTCCCGTCGCTTGCGTCCTCCGGGACAGGACGGCGACACCGTCGGCGCGAAAGCGACGGCACGGGCAGACCTTTCGCCATCGCGGGAGTCAGGCGCTCCGTCGACGATGTGCGCATGCGCTACCGCTCGTTCCTTCGCCTCTGCCCGCTGCTCGTACTGCTTGCATCGGTGCCCGCCGCCAGTTCGGCGGATACGGCGCGATTCTACGCGCGCGGCGCCGAAGGCTGGTTCTGGTATGCCGAAGAACCGCCCGAACCTGAAACCCCGGAGCCCGAATCTCCGGCGCCGGTGCCACGCCCTCAGTGCCGGACGCACCGCCGCCGATCGCCGAAACCACCGCGCCCGCGCAGGCGCCCTTGCCGCCGACAGCCCAAAGCGGCCCGGCACCGCTCTCGGCCGCCTGGCTGCGGGCGAACCTGGAGCGCTTCCGCGATCAGGCCATCGACGACCCCACGACGCGCAACGTCGCGCTCTATCTGTACCTGCAACGTCTGGTGCTCGATAAGGCCGAACGCTTCGCCGAGGCCACCCAGCGGGCGGTCTGGGCCGACCCGCTGCTCGACGAGACCACCCGTCGACCGCTCGCGACCTTCGCCGCCAATCTGGTCAATCGCGAGGCCGGTGCCGCGCGTGAGGCGGCCTTGGCTGCGATCGCGGACCAGGGCGGACTCTAGTTCTTTTACCGCGCCGACTGTCCCTACTGCGAGGCACAAGCGCCGCTGCTGGAACCGCTGACTACGCGCTACGGCCTCTCGGTCCAGGCCATTTCACTGGACGGCCGCCCGCTGCCTGGCGGCTTCTTCCCGACCTTTGTCATCGACGCGGGGCAGGCCAAGACCCTTGGCGTCGTCTCCACACCGGCGCTGTTCCTGGTCCGCCCGCCCGATGGTGTGGTGCCGATCGCCCAGGGCGTGCTCTCGCTCGCCGAGCTGAAGGAACGCCTGATCAACGCCGCCACCGAGGCCGGCTGGATCGCCTCGCGCGGGGGCTCGGCAGACCTCGCCTGCACCCTCGGATGAATGTCCACTTTCTGCTGGTCGGCCTGGCCGCCTTCGGCGCCGATCGCCGACCGCAAAGCGCGTTGACCTGCCGCTCACGCAACTCGGCTGAGTGGCAGGAACTGGCCGAATCCTGCCGTGCCGGCCTGGCCGCGTCAATGTCGGCTACTG
>CAVPHF010000046.1:0-11832 GCA_963704155.1 uncultured Gammaproteobacteria bacterium | reverse complement strand
CAGACCCAGCAACGCAAGCCGGGCACTTTTCCGGGCATGAACCGCTAACGCAGCCGTCGTCCTTTACCCTGAGGAAACGGACAAGCCCGATCTGCTCGAACTACCGACACAGGCGATGACCACGGATCCGCTTTTCGCCAGCATCCTGCTGGAGTTGGCGCTGCTGTTGACCATGGTCGTCGTGGCGCGCTGGCTGACCAACAGATTCCGCCAGCCCGGGGTGCTGGGGGAACTGTTGATCGGGGTTCTGGTTGGCAATCTCGGCTATTGGCTAGGGCTTCCGTTCTTCAACTTCATCATGAGCTACGGCGCCGCCAGCCCGGTCTTCGATGAGGTGTGGAAGAGCGGCGTCTCGGTCGGCGATGCGGCGGCAACGATCTTCTCCACAGAGGAAATGGCACCGGGCGGGCGCGGTGATCAGGTGCTGCAACTGCTGAGCGGAGACCATGCGTTAGCCAACGTGAATACCGGCTTGAGCCTATGGCTCTTCTCGAGCCTCGGTATCATCCTGCTGCTGTTCCGGGTCGGACTTCAGACCGGTGTCCGCCAACTGCGCGAGGTCGGGGCGGGGGCCGCGCGGGTGGCGGTCGGCGGAGCCCTCGGGACCCTTCTGCTCGGGCTCGGGGTAACTTGGCTGCTGCCGCTGGACCTGTCCGCGTCGGGTCGCTTCTTCGTCGCTGCTACGCTCTGCTCAACCAGCATCGGCGTCGTCACCCGCATGCTGGACGACGTTGACAAGGCAAACACAGCCGAGGGCGGGCTCATCCTTGGGGCCTGCGTGCTCAATGACGTAATCGGCCTCGTGCTGCTTGCGCTCGCAATCGAGCTGGTCGTCAAGGGCCACCTTGACCTGCCCGCGGTCGCTTGGTTGCTGGCCTCCAGCGCCCTCTTCCTGGGCGCCATCGTCATCTTCGGTGACCGGCTCGGGCGCCCCCTCGCACATCAGCTGAACCGCATCAGTCCCGCGGAGATCCGCTTCCTGGCGCCGCTCGCGTTCGCCTTTCTGCTCGCCTGGTTGTGCAGCACCCTGGGTTTGAGCGGCACCATCGGCGGCTTCGCGGCGGGATTGATCCTGTCGGACGAGGCGCTGCGCGACCAGACCAAGCAGATGCTGGTGCCCCTGATCGCGGTATTCGCGCCGATCTTCTTCCTGTTGATCGGGATGCAGGTGAATCTGGCGGTCTTTCTCGAATGGCCTACGTTGCTGCTGACCCTCGCGCTGCTGCTGGTGGCGATTGTCGGCAAGTTGGCCGCCGCAATGCTCGCGGGGCCTGGAGTCGACCATGCCACCATTGCATTCGGCATGCTGCCGCGCGGCGAGGTCGCACTGATCTTCGTCGGTGTCGGTCGCTCGCTGAACATCATCGACGACTCCCTATTCGCCGCGCTGGTGGCGGTCATCATCCTGCTGGCATTTGGCTCCGGTATAGCCCTCAAATGGACGACTACCGCGGACTCCCCGGGGGGCGAGGCCCTGGTTACACGGATAAACCGATGGCTGACGCTCGGGAGGGATTGAATGGGTCGAACGACCCTGTCAACTTGGCTGGTCATGCTCGTCGTCTCCGGTTTCGCCGGCAAGCGTCAGGGCCGCGTTCGCGCGAACAGGTCGCCCAACGCCCTGTTCCTTGGGGACGCACATCGTGCTAATTTTGCCGCTCGCCGCGGTCTAGATGGTGTCCCGCGTTGTCGTACGCATGCGGACGAGGAGCGGCGAAATCGATCGTCAACAGTGTTAATGATTTTAAGGAGCTGACCCAATGAAAAAGCAGACCACGGTCTCACTCGCACTCATCGCCTTCACTTCGGTTCCACTGGCGGCGCTCGCTGCCGCGGACAAGGCAGAGGTGGAGAATTACTGTAGCCAGTTGGCTATGGAGGAGAACATCGCGGCTGACAAGGTCGACCAGTACGTCGCCGATTGCGTCGCCACTAACATGAAGGCCGAAGCAGAGATCAAGGCCATGGATGAGAAATAAGGATTAGTCTGCCGAGCCGGAACGGAGGCGCTGGATACCTCAGCGCCTCGCTCGGATGGCAGCTTCGTTCGGGGACTCAGGGCTGCCGACGCGACCCGAGCCCACGCTGGGCTGCAACCAGGGCGGGCTCGGACCTGCTGCCGTACTCTTTCGCCCGAACAATACGCCGAGCTGCGCGTTGAACTTTCAGTTCGCGCTGCTCTTTCCGTAACCACAGATGCCGTCACCACAGAGGCCGTAACCACAGAGGAGATCAAGAAATGGCAGAAATCATCACCGCCGTGTATGCATCGGCGGACACACTCCCAAATGTGCGTAATGACCTGATCTCAGTGGGCATCCCCCAGGAGAAGATCCGCGTCGACCACGACAAGAAGCAGGTCCAGGTGATGAGCCCGACGACGGCCGAGGCCGAGATCGAGGAGATCCTGAACCGGCATTCACCCACCAACATCCACACGAGCTGACGCGCGTAGGAGGACATTCCCCAGCCGCGAGCGTGCGCAAGTTCAGGTCGAGCCGGCCTGACGCGCGGCTCTCGAGAGCCGCGTCGCACGAAAGCAGCACCCAGAGCAACCCGACGGGAGAGCCGCAATGACCGACATCGAAACTATCGAGATGACCCGCTATCACCGGGAAATCGTGGAGGACCTTCGGCACATGCTGAAGAAATACGGCCGCATCATGGAGTGGGACGTACCCGACGCGGTCGACGAGGGCGCCACGCGTAAGCTGATCCTCCAGTCGCTGCGGGATGCCCTCGCCGAGGTTGAAGCCGAAGGCTGACGGCGCTGGACAAGGCACTGCAAGCATCCCCTGATCGGGCGATCAGGACATGATCTGCCCCAGCGACAGACTCGACCTCCGCATCGATTAGGAGGTATGTTTTTTGCGGTCTCGAATAAGGATTCGGTCAAATCGAACTCAGCCAGCAACGCTTGGGAGTCGATACCGCAGATTGGAACGCAACCTCCCTGCTGGGCTGCAATAGGGGCGCTCCGTCGACCACGAACATTCTGAGAACATTCTGAAATTGGGACCGCCATGGGATTCGAACTCGGCTTTTGGGACTATCTGACCTTCGTCACCTTCGCCCTGGCAGGGGCCTCGGTGGTCGCTTTCGGGGTCTGGCTGGCCGGGCTGCCTGGGCGCATCGCGATGGCCCGCAACCACCCGGAGGCGGAAGCGGTCAAGCTGCTGGGCTGGGCTGGTCTGCTGCCGACCATCTATCCCTGGGTGCAGGCCTTCATCTGGGCCTACAAGCCCACCGACGTCGTCGACATCCGCCGCTTTCCGCGCGAGGAAGCGCGCGCGACCGAAGAGGAGATCGCACGGCTCCGAGGCGCGCCGTCAAAGCCAGCGCCCCAGCCGAACAAGGAGCCGAATGCGCAGCCTAGCGCATCGCCGAAGGCCGCGGAGGCTGCGTCACCGGCGGCGGTCGACCGAAAGGGCTAAGGGCCAACGCGCATGATCGCCGGTCTCGTCATCTGCTTCGTCTACGCCGTCGTCGTCTGGCTGGTCTTTTTCTATTTCAAATGGATCAAGTTCAGCATCGCCTGGGGCGTCGTCTCGGTCTTGTTCGGTCTGCACCTGCTGATCATCTTCATGATCGGTTTGCGCTTCGTCACGCCGCTGTCGACCGAGGCCAAGCTGGTCCAGCACACCATCCAGCTCACCCCGCGGCTGTCGGAGCCGACCCTGGTCACCGATGTGCTGGTCGAGCACAACCAGCACGTCAAGGCCGGGGCGCCGCTGTTCCAGTTCGACCGCCGCCCCTACGAGTACAAGGTGCGGAACCTGGAGGCACAGCTGGCCAAGGCCAAGCAGGACGTTCTGATCGATGAAGCCGACGTGGCCATCTCGGTGCACAAGCTCGCGAAGCTGAAGGACGAACTCGTTTACACCAAGTACCAGAGCCAGCTTTCGGCCAACCTGGCCAAGCAGGGGGCGGGCCCCAAGGAGGACGCCCAGAAGTGGGCCGCCCAGGTCGCCGCCGGCGAGGCCGGCATCCTCGAGGCCCAGGCCGACGAGCGGCGCGCGCGCCTGCGCTTCGGCTCCGATATCGATGGCGTCAACACCAGTGTCGCGACGATCCAGGCGGAGCTCGCTCTGGCCCGGTTCTACCTCGACAACACCATCATGGTGGCTCCGGAGGACGGCTACATCATGAATCTACAGGTGCGCCCCGGCATGGTGGCCGGCGACGTGCGCTTCGGCGCCATCGCCTCCCTCATCTGCGACGACGACCGCTATCTGATGGCCCAATACTTCCAGGAGAACCTCAAATACGTGAAGCCAGGGCAACCGGTCGAAGTCGCCTTAGACCTCTATCCCGGCCAGATCTGGCCGGGCACCGTCGAGGGCATCTGGCAGGGAAGCGGATTCGGACAGATGCTCCCGAGCGGCAACCTGCCGAACTTCAACGCGGTACCCGCGGACGTCCCCCAGGGACAGTTTGCAGTCATCATTCGACTCGACGACCCGGATCAGAGCAAGTTCCCCATCGGCACCCAGGGGCGCGCGGCCATCTACACAAACCCCAAGAGCAGCTTTTCCTGGATGCGCAAAGTCGGCATCCGCGCCTACTCATGGTTGAACTGGATCTACCCATTCTCCGGCTGAGGCGTGCCCCTGCCAGAGTCGCGGCGGCCGCCGTCACGACGGCCGTGGTGGTGGCCGGATGTGCCCTCTCCGCGCCGCCGGACGGGCAGCAGATGGTCGTCGACGCCCTGCCCGCCGGAACCACCATCCCGGCCACCTGGCAGGCTTCAGCCTCTGACGCGACCGTGACCGACAATTGGCTCGAGACCTTCAACGACCCGGTGCTCGACGCCCTGGTGGCCGAGGCAATCGTGAACAACCGCGACCTCGCGCAGGCGGCGGAGGCCGTGCGCATCGCCCAGCAGGCCGTGCTCGTGGTCGGGGCGCAGCTGCTGCCGCAGGTGGGGGCGAATGCCGGAGCAAGGTTGACGCACGACCAGGATCACGCCGGCACCGCCGCCAGCGATATCGTCTACGCGGGCGTCGCCTGGGAGGCGGATGTCTGGGGGCGGCTACGTGCTCAACGCGCCGCGACCGAGGCCCAGGCGACCGCAACGGCATTGGACTACCAGTACGCCCGCCAGTCACTCGCGGCCACCGTGGCGAAGGCCTGGTATCTCGCCTGCGAGACGCATCAACTGCTGGTACTGGCGGAGCAGGCGGCTCAGGTCTATGGCGAACAACTCAAGCTGGTGACTATCCGGCAGGCGGCCGGCAAGACGACGGAACTGGACATTGCCGCCACCAGTGCCAGGTTCGACATGGCGCGGGCCGAGGAACAGCAGGCAACCGCCGCCTACGGCGAGGCACGCCGGGCGCTGGAGGTGCTGCTCGGTCGCTACCCGGCCGCGGAGATCGAGGCCGCGCTGGTGCTGCCCGCGTTGCCGCCGCCCGTCGCCGCCGGGGCACCCGCGGCCTTGCTCGGGCGCCGGCCCGACCTGGTCGCGGCCGAGCAGCAGGTCCTGGCGGCCTTCCGCAAGCAGGAGGCTGCGCGCCTCGCCCTGCTGCCGGACCTTGGGGTCTCGCTGGTGGGTGGGCGCTTGGGCGATAACGTCCTCTCGCTGCTGCGGCTCAACCCCTGGCTGGTCTCAGCAGCCGTCGGCATGTCGATCCCGATCTACGAGGGCGGCGCGCTGCGTGCCCAGGTCCAGATCGCGACCGCCGAACAGGCACAGGCGGTTGCAGCCTACGGCGCCGCGCTACTCACGGCATTCGAAGAGGTCGAGAACGCCCTGGCGAACGAATCCCTGGTCGCCATGCGCCTGCCCTTCGAGGAGGCCGCCCTGGCGAGCAGCACCGAGGCGGTACGGTTGGCGAAGATCCAATACGAGGCCGGCAGCCGCGACCTGCTCTGGGTGTCGAGCCTTCAGGCGGATCAGATCGCGACCTGGGCCGCCGTGATCAAGACCAGCAACGAACAGCGCGCCAATCGCATCCGGCTGTATCTCGCGTTAGGCGGGAGCTACGACGCGACGCCAGCGGTTGGAGAGACCCAAGGATGAGGGTCGCCGATGCGCCAAGCGATTGTTCTTGCCGGCGTGACCGGGCTTGATGGGGGGTATTGCGCGCAACTCGCCTTCGATCAGCTCGACGCGATCGTCTTGGTCGAACATCCCGTTGTCGATCATTTGATGGTACGCGTCCACACCCAGTCGAAAGACCTCAGCCCGTTGACCGGGCGACCTATCGCGTACACTGAACTAACGTGATCTGTCCCCGAGATAACTGTCCCCGAGATAACTCCGAACTAGCCCTCCTCCCGCAGCGCCAACTCCTTCAGGCTCATGGCCCCGAGGGACTCGTCCAACGCCGCCTGCAGGCGCTGCTCCACCACTGCGATGGTGGCGTCCGGATCGCTGTCCGACGTCACTACGGGGTCTTCGCCGAAGCGGCGCACATGATGCAGCAGGTCGCGCACCAGCATCCGCTCCGGCGCCTGCGCCGGCAGCAGGCGCGGCGGACTCGTGGCCGTGGTCATCAGAAAGCCGCCTGCGTGCAGGATGCGGATGGCGGTGCGGACGTTCACCAGCGGCATGCGCAGTGCATGTGCCAACTCGTCCTCCGTGGCGCCCTCGGGGCCGGCAAAATGGCGCCGCACCACGCGCTGCATCAGCTTCAGGGCCAGGCGCTCGCGCAGCCGGTTGCTGGGTCGCAGATCGCGCTCCCGGCTGCTGAGGTACTCGGGGTATTGCAGGTAGAAGGCGATGTTGGCGCCGATGAGCACGATGAGCCATGCAAAGTAGACCCACATCATGAACAGGATCGGGATCGCCAGGCTCGAATAGATGGCCGCGTAGCGGGTCGAACCGGCCATGAAGTCCGCGAACAGGGAGCCGGCGCTGATCCAGAGCAGCCCCGCCACCAGTGCCCCCGCGACGGCCGGGCCATAGCGCACGCGGGTGTTGGGCACGAAGGTGTAGACGAAGGTGAAGGCGAGTGTGATCAGCAGAAACGGGACCACTTGCTCGCCGGTGTGCACCAGGAAGCCCAGCGGCTTGATGTCCACTAGGCGCTGGACGATGGTGTTGCTGCGCAGCGATGCCGATGCCGCTAGCGTCGAGAACAGCAGCACCGGTCCCACCAGCAGCACGCTGAGATAGCGGCTGAAGCGTTCCACGATGGGCCGCTGCCGATCGATGCGCCAGGTCAGGTTGAACACCTGCTCGATCTTGGAGATCAGCGACACCACCGAATACAGCAACACCGCGAGGCCCACGGCGCCCAGGACGCGCACGTTGGTGTTGTCCACGTAGCCGATGAGTTGCTGCGCAATCTCCTGGGCGCCGTCACCCAGCGGGTGAAGTGCCTGGATGAGCATGGGCTCCAACTGGTTGTGCACGCCCAAGCCCTTGAGCACCGAGAAGCTCACTGCCAGAAGCGGCACCAGGCTTAACAGCGTCGTGTATACCAGACTCGTGGCCTGCAGCGTGAGCATGCCGGAGACGATGTCGCGACCGAGCGCGTGCAGCAACCGCAGCGGCAGTTGAAGCTGCCGTTGCCAGGCGGGCAGGAGGGCGGCGTCGCCCCACAGCAGCCGCTCCCAGGCACCGGTGGGGAATCGCCCAACAGCAGCCATTCTCGCGTCGGGGCCGCTCGCCCCGCGCAACCCATCATCTTCGGAGGAATTCATCGCATGAGGTACTCTGCTCTTGCCGTCCGGTCCGCGATTGTACCGGCAGTGCTCTGTTCCCAAAGCAGGCTGACGCCGAGGCCGGGCTTGAGATCGAGTTCATCCGCAAGTTCAAGGCATTCCGCAAGGAGGGTCGGGTGCAGACGATCCTCGCCGAGCGCGGCTATCACCCCGGACTGGTGCACATCTTCTCGGCCACGGAAATGCTGGATTTCGCAAGTTCAACCCAGCCTACGCGCTCAGGACAGCACCGAGGGTGTTGCCGTGGGCATCAGCCCGTCGTCGATGCGTCAGGCCAGGGGCGCAGCGGTAGTCCCGAGGCGTCATGCCGGCAAGCCGCTTGAACGCCCTGGAAAAATGCGGCGCGTTATCGTAGCCGGCCGCAAACGCGATGTCGGCAATATTCAGATCCGAATCAGCCAACAGGTCGGATGCGATGGAGAAGCGCGCATCTTGAACGATTTGGGAATAGGTCGAGCCGCTTTGCGCCAGCCTACGCTGCAAGGTGCGCTCGCTCACACCGACGATCTCGGCCGCCAGCGACAGGGGCGGATGACCCTGTGCGAGATAGGGACGGATGAGCGCGCGCAGGGCGGTCACGAAGTCCCAGGCGTCGCTCGAGCCGGACGGGGCTCGCGGGGGGATCATCGGAGCGTTGACCTCATCGGAGCTTGACTGGTACTCAATGCAGGTCCGGGCGATATCCGCCGCCGCGACGAGTACCGAACAGTCGCGCTGACCGATCAGGATGCGGGCCTTGCCGTAGGCTTTCAGCGCGGCATCCGAGGGCCGCCCGCGAGACACGAAGGTGATCTCGGTCGGGCACCAATCGGGGCCGACGGCAGTGCGCACAATGTCGATGACCCCCGCGATCACCTTCCACTCGACGAAGCCGACAAGAGGGCTGTTCTGAAACCCCTGTACCTCGCAGACCACGCGCAGCTCCTCGACGCCTTCACGGCGGATGTCGATCCTGACGGCGCTGCTCTCCTGGTGCACCTGATTGGACAGGGCCTCGATGCGGGAAAGTCCAGTGGAAGCCCGGATCACTGCACGTTTGACATCTGCATGGAGGTTACCGAGCGAACCCGCGCGGCTTGCCAGGAAGCCAAGCTCCATGATCCCAACCTCACGCCTCGACCGCCAAAGCCAGTCGAGGGTGCGTGGCAGGCTCACGTAATCGTTGGGCGTTTCCTCAATCGACACAGGGAGTCGCGAGCGCTCCAACTCGCGCTCGACCGGCACACCAATGCCTCGAAGGACGCCGATATAGTCGATGAGATGCTGCGCGCGGACAACGGGGATATTCAGGTCGCTGTCTCCGTGATGGGCACGAACGAGGACGAACCCCGCGGATTGGAAGTTCCGGGGACTGAACTTACGGTGACAAATTACGGCAATTACGGGCGCAAACTACGAGGACAGTATCCGTTACTCATTCCGCGCCGAAGCCGAAGCCGACGCCGGAGCACGGATCGCGGGTGCGAGTGTCTTTGCTCCGCGCCTTGGCGATAGAGCGAGGCGCCGCAAACACATGATCCCGGGCCCGACCGCCGGACTCACCGCCGGCGGTCGGACCCGTGTGGATCGGTCTACCAGACCTGGCCGGGGTTGTTCTCAAGCTGCTGCATCACCCGCTCCGTGGACTTCTGCAGGCTCAGCGACTCGGCCCGTTGGCGCGGCGGCCATTCCTGCAGGCTCTTCATGTGCTCGGCGATAATTCCCTGTGCCGGCACAAGCGTCCACATCTTCTGCGCTAAGAACTTGCGGCCCATATAGCCCCATTCGTGGGAAAGGGGGTCGAAGCGTTCCATGGGGTCCATGCGCAGGTTGAACAGATAGGGCGCCGACGGATAAACAATGGGGTCCCACCACAGCCCGTTCTCCTTGACCCCGAACAGCATCTTCCAATCGCCCACGCGCACGCCGGTGAGCGTCGCCTCGTCGTAATAGAAGTAGTCCTTACGGGCGGATTTGTCCGTCTTGCCGGTCCACAGATCAAGGTTGTCGTAGCCGTCCAGGTGGACCTTGTAGGTCATGTCGCCCATCTCCGCGCCCTCAAGCAGCTTTGCCTTGAGGTCCGGTTCGCCCGCGGCCGCGGCCAGCGTGACGAACAGGTCTTCGTGGCTCTGGATGGCGTTGGAGACGCTGCCGGCAGGGATCTGGCCGGGCCAGCGGACCAGCATCGGCACGCGCACGCCGCCCTCCCAGGTCGTGCCCTTCTCGCCGCGGAAGGGCGAATAGCCGCCATCCGGCCAAAACATCAGCTCGTAGCCGTTATCCGTCGAGTAGATCACGATGGTGTTGTCGGCAACACCCAGGTCGTCGAGCTTTTTCAGCAACTGGCCGATCTCCTGGTCGTGCTGGATCATGCCGGCGCGATAAACATCGTTCTCGGGACGCCCCTCGTCGACGGCCTTCTGCATGTACTCCGTGGGTACGTGGGTCCAGATGTGCATCCGGGTGGGGTTGAACCAGACGAAGAAGGGCTTGTCTTCCTTGACGCTGCTCTCGATGAAGGTCTCGGCCGCCTGCAGGAACTCACCGTCCACGGTCTTCATGCGCTCACGCGTGAGCGCACCGGTGTCCTCACAGCGCTGCTTGCCCATCGGGCCGAACTTGGGGTCCTCGGTGGGGTCGTCGGTGTCCGTCGCCCAGCAATGCAGGACGCCGCGCGGGCCGAACTTCTTGGTGAACTCGGGATTCTTCACCCCTGGGTAGTCGAGCTGCTCGGGCTCTTCCTCGGCGTTCAGGTGATAGAGGTTGCCGTAGAACTCGTCGAACCCGTGCACGGTCGGCAGGAACTCGTTGCGGTCGCCCAGGTGGTTCTTGCCGAACTGCCCGGTCGCATAACCAAGCGGCTTCAGGACCTCGGCCAGCGTGGGGTCTTCCTTCTGCAGGCCCAGCTTTGAGCCGGGGATGCCGATGGTCGTCAGACCGGTGCGCACCGGCATTTGCCCGGTGATGAACGCGGCCCGTCCGGCGGTACAGCTTGGGTGCGCGTAGTGGTCGGTAAACAGCATGCCCTCTTTGGCGATGCGGTCGATGTTCGGCGTCTGGCCCATCATGCCGTGGGTATAGGCGCCGACGTTCCACATGCCGATATCGTCGCCGAAGATGACGAGGATGTTGGGCTTTTCGGTGGCCGCAATGGCGCCGGGCATCCAGGCCGACAACGCAATCAGCGGAACGAGTTGTAGCAAGGTCTTTTTCACTATTTCTCCCAGTCTAACGATACAAGCACGTGGTAAGGGGACCGCCGTGGGAATTGGCGATATCAGGAATTCGACGCAAGCGCGTCAGTGTGTTGCGGTAAGCTCGGCCTCGACCAATAAGCGCACCCGAACCTGCGCCTATTCCAATGCCGCTAAGTTAAGCCGTAGGAGCGGCTTCCAGCCGCGATTTTCGTCGCGCGGGCCGAGTCGCGGCTTGAAGCCGCTCCCACAAAGCGTCCCCAGCGCTCGCTAACTTAATGGCTTTGGCGCCTATTCCTCACCAAATCCTTCTCGCAATTTCGCCTCTTGCTCGTTGGTCAGATTGGATTTGATCAGCGTGCCGATCTGGCCCTTCAGCTCTGCTTCGACTTTGTCCAGCGTCACCTCTTCGGTCAGCAAGAATAGGCCCGATGTTCCCTCCGTGATCTGATCACGCACGGACTTGATGAAGTCGTCGTCAATGCCGTAGTCGCCGAAATGACCAGCCAGAGCCCCCATCGCCGCGCCCACGGCCAGGCCAAAGAAGGGGACGAAAAAGAGCAGCCCAAAGAGCATGCCCCAAAAGGCGCCGTTGAGCGCTCCAGCCCCAATCAGATTCGTGGCTTGTCTGGTCTTGGGCTTCTTTTTACCTTGCGGCCATTCAACGATGGCGGCATCAGTAATCTCAATGAGGTGTTGCTTTTGCAAAGCTTCCAATTTGGTCAGTATTTGCGCCGCACCGGTTGCTGACTCGAACTTCCAAACGGTTAGGGTTGACATGCGATTTACTCCTCTCGTTGATCACTAGGATTGACAGCCTAGGCGTTGATAGCCTAAGGGTTGATAATCTAGGCAAGCTACTCGGCCGCCCCCTAAGCTGCGCCAACAGCGAGCTGACCTCTGCCGGACGGGTCCGGGAAGCGGGCCAGGTAACGCTCCGCCCGGCGATGGTGGCGTCCCGGTCACCGGCCTTGGCGTTGAGGCTCAC
>CAVPHF010000045.1:0-171829 GCA_963704155.1 uncultured Gammaproteobacteria bacterium | reverse complement strand
GCACAAAGGTATGGAAACCCTCGAGCAGCGGGAAACTGCGCACGTCACCAATGAACAGCGTCGCACCCGGCGCGGCGGCGGCCACCACCCCGTCCAGTACCTGCAGCAGGTAGTCCACGCTGGGAAAGTACTGGACGATCGAGTTCAGGACGATCGTGTCGTAGCTCGCCGGCGGGATACCCTCGAAGTCGTTCGCCTCGCGTTGCTCCAGCACCAGATTGCACAATCCGGCGGCCTGGGCCCGGCGGCGGATACGCTCCAGCACTGGAGCAGAGAAGTCGGTGCCGTGGTAGGCGGCAACGCTGCCGGCCACCTGCAGGGACAACAGACCGGTACCGCAGCCGATCTCCAAGACCCGCGAGCCTGCACCGGTCGGTATGCGGCGCAGGGTCTGTGCAACCCACTCATCCATCTGCTCCGATGCGATCGGTCTCTGGGTACAGCTGTCGTTCCAACCGGTGAAGTCGGCAGCGTCGCCGGCCTCCACCGGTTCGGCGAAGGTCTGGTCATACAGGGTGCGCCACATCGCGACCCGTTCACCCGACTCCCGTGCATTCTCGGCGTGCTCGCGGCGCACCACGAACGCCGCGAGGCGGTCCTGAACGCCATCCCCGACCGCCACCACCGCGGCCTCCTCTACACTCGGGTGCAAGGTCAACGCCGACTCGATCTCACCGGGCTCGACCCGGAAACCACGTATCTTGAGCTGGTCGTCAACACGTTCCAGAAATGCGATGTCCCCGCTGGCCAGATACTTCACCCTGTCTCCGGTGCGGTACATGCAGTTGTCGTCGCTGAACGGGCAATCCACGAAACGCCTGGCCGTCGCCTCGGGCCGCCCCAGGTAACCGATGGCAAGGCCATCGCCGGCCAGGAACAGTTCCCCGGCAACCCCGATCGGGACCGGCTGCAACAGGCTGTCGAGGATGTAGGCGCGGGTGTTGTCGATCGGCCTGCCGATCGGCGGACTGGCGACGCAGTCGGGTGGCACCGGTCCAGCGGTTGCGACTACGCCGTATTCGGTGGGGCCGTAATGATTGATGACCGCAAACGGCAGGCCGGCCTGCGGCGGGCGGTGCAGCTTCGCACCGCCGACCAGCAATGCACGCAGACACAATCCCTGCGGCGGCGCGTTTTCGAGCGCCAGCTCCGCCAGCGGTGTCGGCATGAACGCGTAAGTGATAGCCTGGTCGGCCAGCCACTGCATCAATCCCGCGGGCGACACCCGCAGGTCGGCGTCCGGAATGTGGATACTCGCCCCGGCGCGCAGGTAAGGCCAGGTCTCCCACACCGACGCGTCGAAGGCCGGGCTCGCGACCTGGCTGGCGCGGTCGTCCGGCCCGACCGCATACACCCGCCGATGCCAGGCGCACAGATTGGTCAGGGCTCGGTGCGGAACCGCGACGCCCTTCGGGCGGCCGGTCGACCCGGAGGTGAAGATCACATAGGCCGGATCCTCCGGGCGCAGGGTGACCTCGGGTGCGGCATCGGGATAGGTCGACCAATCACGGCTATCGAGCCGAAGGATCGAGATTGCCGACCCGGCCCCGGTGTGGTCCAACGTGTCGCCGGCGGCGTCCGTCAGCAGGTGCACGGCGCCGGCCTCGGTCATCAGCAGCTGCACCCGCGACGCCGGGGTGGCCGGGTCCATCGGCAGATACGCGGCGCCGCTGCGCATGATGCCCAACGCGGCTCGATACAGTGCTGCCGAACTGGGCACGAGGACCCCTACGACGCTGCCCGACCCGACACCCTGTGCGCGCAGGAAGTGGGCGATGCGGTTGGCGCCAGCATCCAGCGCAGCATAGGACATGCTGGTACCGCCAGCAACGATAGCGGGGGCGTCGGGCGTCTGCTTCGCGACCCCGGCAATCAGCGCGGGAATCGACTCCTGCGGGTAGGCAACCGCAGTGTCGTTCCAGGTCTCGAGCAACAGCTCCCGCTCATCGGTGCCGAGCATGTTCAACGCCGCCACACGGCGCGCCGGATCACCCACCAGGTCATCGACCAGCATCAGCAGGTGTTGCGCCATCCTGACGATGGTCTGCGCATCGAACAGGTCGGTACTGTACTCGAACCGGGCGCCGAGCCCGTCGCCGCTCTCCCAGACATCCAGGGTCAGGTCGAACTTGGTCGTTTCATTGCCCAATGCCGGGTAACTCACCTGCAATCCAGGCAACTCGAGGGCGCTGGTGGGGGCGTTCTGAAACGCAAACACCACCTGGCACAAAGGGTTGCGCGCCAAGTCACGCTCCGGCTGCAAGTCCTCCACCAGCTTCTCGAATGGCAGGTCCTGATGGGCAAACGCATCCAGACTGACTTCCCGTACCCGTTTGACCAGCTCGAGGAACGCCGGGTTGTCGGTCAGGTCGATACGCAGCACCAGGGTATTGACGAAGAACCCGATCAGCGGCTCCAGATCGGTGCGCGTGCGTCCGGCAATCGGTGAACCGACCACGATGTCGGTATCGCCCGAATGACGGTACAGCAGCACCGCAAACGCGGACAACAGGGTTATGAACAGCGTCGACTCCGTGCGCCGGCTCAGGGCCTGGAGTGCCGCAGTGGCTTCGGGAGAGAACGCGAAGTAATGACGCGCCCCGCGAAAAGAGGCAATCGCCGGCCGCGGCCGATCGGTGGGCAATGCCAATACCGGCAGCTCTGCCAACCGGTCACGCCACCAGGCCAGCTGCGCATCGATGCCGACGTCATCGAGCCGTCGCCGCTGCCACAGCGCATAATCCGGATACTGCACCGCCAGACTCGGCAACGGCGATGGCTGCCCGCTGCGGAACGCGGCATACAGTTCCGCCATCTCACGGATCAGCACACCCATGGACCAGCCGTCGGCGACGATGTGGTGCAGGGTGAGCAGCAGGACATGGTCGTCCGCCCGCAATTGCAACAGGGTACTGCGTACCAAGGGCCCCTCGAGCAGGTCGAACGGCTTGCGCGCCTCGAGGTGCGCCAGGTGCAACGCCTCGTCGATTCGACCCTGCTCGGTGTCGGCGGACAAGACCAGGAATTCGGTGCGGTGACGGCTGTCCGCATGTACGACCTGGACCGGATGTTCCGGTCCAGCCCGGAACGTGGTTCGCAGCGAATCGTGGCGCTGCACCACCTCACCGATGGCCTGGGACAGCGCCTCCCGGTGCAGGACACCGCGCAGGCGAATCACCGCATCGATGTTGTAGAACGGATTGCCGGGGACCAGCTGATCCAGAAACCACAAACGCTCCTGCGCGTACGACAGCGGATACTCCCGCACCTGCCGGCGGCGCTCCAACAGCTTGCGCAGCAACGCACGTTTTTCCTCGGCTGACAGGGCGTGCCCGTTTAGGCTGCTCACCGCAGGTCATCCCCGCTGTCCGCGATTTGCTGCAGCAGCGCATCGACCTGCTCTTCAGACAACTCGTCCACCACCTCGGGATGCATCTGCACGGTGTCGAGGTCGGGCGCCGACCGCAGCGCAATCCCATCATCCTGTTCAGCGCCGAGGCGGGCGGCGATGGCGACTGCCAGCTCGGCGATGGTCGGGGCATCGAACATCAACCGCATCGGCACGTCGACGCCGAACGCATCCAAAACCCGCGCCACCACCCGGGCCGCCAGCAGTGAATGCCCCCCCAGCGCGAAGAAATCATCGTCCGCACTGGCCGGCCCGGTGTCCAGCAGCTCCGCCCAGATCGCAGCAAGCCTGGACTTATCGGGCCGCTGGGTGGCCGGGACTGACGCGCCTGGTGTTCGGGAACCAGACTCAGACGGCGGTAATCGACCTTCCCCGACGCGGTCCTGGGAAGCTCCTCGGTCGGAATGAACAGCGCGGGAATGGCGCCACGCACCAAGCGCGAACGCAAACGTCGACGCAGCTCGCCAGCCGTCAGAGGCGGCTGGTCCGCCACGGGCATGTAGTAGGCAACCAACGCCTGCTCACCCTCAGCACGAGTGTGAGCCACCACTGCGGCGTCGCTGACCTCGGGCAGAGCCTGCACCGCGGCCTCGATTTCATCGAGCTCGATACGCAGTCCACCGACCTTGACCTGACGGTCCAGGCGCCCCAACCAGTCGAGTTCACCGTTTGCCAGCCGCCGCACGCGGTCACCGCTGCGATAGAAACGCCCGCCCCCCGTCTCGAACGGGTCGCCCACGAAGCGTTGTTCAGTCAGCTCGGGGTCGCCGAGATAACCCAGGGCGACGCCGGCGCCGCCGATCCACAGCTCACCCGGAACGCCGATCGGACACAGCTGGCCCTGCGACCCGACGACATGCGTACACACGCCGTCTATCGGGAACCCAATCGGCACTCGGCCGCCTTCCGACGTCGCGCGGCAGCGCCAAACGACCGCGTCAATGGTGGTCTCGGTCGGTCCATAGGCATTGAACAGTGTCGCACGGCAGTGGTCCAGGAAACGGTCATGCAACGCCCGGGGCATGGCTTCGCCGCCGCAGAACACCGCGCGCACCGCAGAACCGTCGAGCCCGCCCCCTTCGAGCAGTTCGCGGAGGTAGTACGGCACGAGTTGCAGGACGGTGATGTCGTTGTCACGGATGAACGCGCCGACCCGCCCCGGGTCATCACGCTGCGGCGGAATCATGACCGTGGCACCCTGCACCAGCGGACCAAAGACCTCCCAGACCGACACATCAAAGGTCGGTGATGCGAGTTGCAGCGCGCGGTCGCCGACACCCAGCTGCACCACCCGTGCGGACCAGGCAAGATGGTTCGCAATGGCCCGGTGAGGGACCATCACGCCTTTTGGGGTGCCGGTCGTTCCCGAGGTGTAGATCACATAAGCGGCGTCTTCTGGGTGGCTGTCGTCGGATTCCACCAGCGGTTCGCCGCTCCACAGGCCGGGGGCATCCAGGGCCAACACCTGCAGCCCCGCTTGCGGGGAGAACGCGTTGCAGGCATGCAGGACGACCAGCGCCGGCCCGAGCTCGACCAAGACCTCGTTCAGTCGCCGCTCGGGCCAGGTTGGAGGCAGCGGCACATAGGTGCCGCCGGCTTTCAGCACCGCCAGGATACTGACAATCAGGTCGTCGGAACTGTCCAGGATCAGGGCCACATGGTGCCCCCTGCCGACCCCGTAACCGCGCAGTTTCGCAGCCAGACAGGCAGCCTTGCTGTCCAGCTCCTGGTAGCTCAGCGAGTTGCCCGCGTCGATGACCGCCACTGCATCGGGCGTACGCCGCGCCTGGTCCACGAATAGCTGCTGGACGCAAGCCGGCGACGCGGCCGGGTGGTTGGACCGGGCGGCCGTGATCAACTGTGCGCGCTCTGCTGGGGCCATCATGTTGAGCAGATCGACCGACCGCTCCGGTTCCGCGATCGCCGCCGACAGCAGCAGCCCAAAATGCTGCACCATGCGCTCGATGGTGTCGGCGTCGAACACGTCGACCGAGTATTCGAAGCGTCCTTCCAGACCACCATTGACTGGCCACAGGTCGAAACTCAAGTCGAAGTTGCTGACACCGGCATCCACCTCCAGGGTCTCCAACACGCGGTCATCGGCATGCGAGCCTATTGCGGCCGAGTCCTGGAGAATGAACAACACCTGGAACAGCGGATTCTGCGTCAGGCTGCGCCGCGGCTGCATCGCCTCGACCAGTTTCTCGAACGGCAGTTCCTGGTGCTCCAGGGCACCCAGGGTCTGCTCATGGACGCGCCCGACGAGTTCGCGAAAATTCGGTGCCCCCTCCAGATTGGCGGGAAGAACCAGGGTATTGGCAAAAAACCCGATGAGGGTCTCCAGCTCCCGTCGCTCGCGATTGGCAATCACCGTTCCGACCGTGAACCGGGTTTGTCCCGAATAGCGGTACAGCAGCAGCTGGAACGCAGCCAGGACCACCGTGAAACGCGTTGCCCCCAACTGCCGCGCGATTTCGTCAATGCCACTGAGCTGCTGTGCCGTTATGCGCACCGGACAGCGCCGTCCCCGCAGCGTTGGGACCTGCGGATACGGCCGGTCAGTCGGTAACAGCAGGTCCGGCACATCACGCAAACGCTGCTGCCAGTAGTCAAGCAGGCGGGCGAGGGTGGCTCCCTGCATCCTCTGTCGCTGCCACACCGCATAGTCAGCGTACTGGACAGGCAGTTCAGGCAACTGCACCGGCTGGCCGGCCAGCAGGCCACGGTACAGCGTCATCAATTCATCGACCAGCAGGCGCAACGACCAGCCATCGGTGATGCTGTGGTGCATCACCACCTGCAGCAGCTGCTCTGCGACGCCCCGCTGCAACAGGGTCAGGCGGATCAGCGGGCCGGCATCGAGCGCGAACGGCAGCGCCCCGAGCTCACGCAGCCGCGCCATCGCCTCGGTATTTTGCGACCAGGGTGCATCCGAGCTCAGGTCGACCACCGCCAGGCTCACCCGCACATCATCGGAAACGACCTGCAGGAGTTCGTCTCCGAGCATTTCCAGGTGGGTACGCAACACATCATGGCGCCGCACCAGGATGTCGATGGCCCGCTGCAGCAGGTCCGGGGCGACGGCCGCAGGCAGGCTCAGCGCAACAGTAACATTGAATACCGGTGAGTTCGGCAACAGCTGTTCGATGAACCAGATCCTCTCCTGCGCGAAGGATGCCGGATAACCAAACCGTTGCGAATCTTCCATTGCTGCCTGTCCCCCGGATCACCTGCTGGCTCAGCGTATTACGTCAGTACGCCGCCTACCTGGTAGTTACCTACACTGCCGATTGTCAGATAGACGGAGCAGTCGAAGTATATATTACTGTAATCAGCACGCGGTTTTGCCCTTCCCCGGCACCCCGGCATCACTGGCTTTGTCGGTGCATCTGCTCCCTTCGAAGTCAACTGCTGGCGAATCTCCCGTTGACCCAGGCGGTTAGACCATCGTCCTCGACAATGCGGCGAATCTGCTCGGAACGGGCGAGATTACGAGCGACCTCGGCCTCGCTCAGCGCAGTTTGAACTGCAGCCTGGATCTCGCCGGCACCACAACCATGATGCGCCGCGACGGCCTCGGCCAGGCGGTCGGTCTCGCGCGGGTCGAGCGCGGCCAGGGCCAGGCGCAGGTGCGGCAGCAGCTCGATGAACGCAGCCTCGTCGAGACCGGCGAGGATGGCATCGGTCTCCCGGACCAGCTCCGGCAGGCGCCACAACAGCTCGCGCGAGATCACCAGCAGGCCGCGCAGGAAGGCGACTCGGTCGGCGACCTCGACCAGCGCGCCGCCGAGGTGGCCGCGGTAGCGGGCGACCAGCGTGTCGCCGTCGCTCAGGCCCATCAGATAGGCCAGCGCGGCGATGGCACCGGCCAGGGCCGGCGGCAGTTCGTCCTGCAGCAGCGCGCCGACCGCCTCGGCCAGCAGCTCCGCATCGACGGCCTCGGTGTCGGCGCTGGTGGCCACCAGCTCATGCAGGCTGGCCAGGGCCTGCAGCAGCTCCGGCATATCGTCCTCGGCGACGCCGCCGATGTCGGGCAGCAGGTACAAGGCCCGCGCATAGGCGACGCCAATCAGGCGCTCGACCTCCGGTGCATCGACCATGCCGAGCACCTCGCGGCCGCGCCATAGCAGCAGCAGTCGGCGCGCGGCCTCGATCAGGTTGGGCAGCTTGGGGTCGGCCGCCAGCGGCCGGTCGACCAACTCCAGCAGGCGCCCGGCGCGCTGCTGCAGGCCGGCCTGGCAGCCGAGCTGGAACAGCCCCACGGCGGCCACCGCGTCGTTGGCGCGGCCGTCGGCCGCCAGCGCCGCGGCGCGCCGGCGCAGCTCGGCCAGGCAGGCCTCCTCCAGGGTCTCGGCGCGCGCCGCATGTTCGATCAGGCGCCCCTCGACCAGCGGCGACCAGGCATAGTCCCAGGGTTCGAACAGGCGGTCGAGCTGCACCGCGGACTGGAAGTCCGGGCCGCCGCGGCGCTCGCCGAAGCCGGTCTCGAGCAGGGTCAGCGCATGCAGGAAACGGCTGGCCTCGCGGTGGCGCGGCTTGCGGTAGATGTCCAGGTCGCGGCGTCGCCGATCGCCGTCCTCGACCTGGAAGCCGAGCCTGCGCCCGCGGGCGCGCACCGCCTCCAACAGCGGCGGCGAGCCGGCCGAGCGCGGGATATCGCCGATGCGCGAACCGGTCAGCCAGTCGTGCAGCCGGTCCAGGATCGGCGCCGCATCGACGCTCTCCTCGCCCTTGGCGAAAGCCGAGCGGCAGCCGTCGAGCAGATCCTCGCGGGTCGGACCCGGATGGCCGCGCAACCGGGCCAGCCGGGTCGCGTTTTCGGCGGCATTGACGAAGGCTCGGCCCACAGGCGGGTCGGAAGGTGTTCACGCTGCAAACTCTGCCAGACAGCGGGGAGGCGTTCGATGACCCGGTGGGTCAGGTGTCCGGATTCTCCCTGCATGCCGGCGTCGCGGCCAAGGCCCGTCAACGCCAGAAGCTGGAACGGCTGTGCCGCTACATCTCACGCCCTGCGGTGTCAGAGAAGCGCCTGTCGCTCACCGCGAACGGCAACATTCGCTACCAGCTCAAGACGCCGTACCGCGATGGCACCACCCATGTCATCTTCGAGCCGCTCGACTTCATCGCCCGCCTCGCCGCCCTGGTGCCCAAGCCCCGGGTCAACCTGACCCGCTATCACGGCGTATTTGCCCCCAACAGTCGAGACCGCGCCGCGGTGACACCGGCGAAGCGGGGGAAGGGCGCCAAACCCGCTGGGCGAGAGGAGGAACAGGAGAAGACACCGGCGCAACGCCGGGCCGCAATGACCTGGTCGCAGCGCCTCAAACGCGTCTTCGGCATCGACATCGAGACCTGTGCGGCCTGCGGCGGGGTGCTGCGGATCATCGCCTGCATCGAAGACCCCGCGGTGATCAAGAAGATTCTCACCCACATCGACAGCAAAAACGCTTGCGCCGAACCCGCCCGGTTGCCGCCCTGTCGGGCGCCACCGCAGGCGCGTTGGTTCTGATCGAACCTACCACCAGCCTACCACCCGCCCCACACCACCGGCGCCGACCCTGGCGGGCCAGGTAGGGAAGTGCTCGCCTTAACCGGCAGAATCCGCCCCAACTCGCCCCACTGACGGACAATTTCCCGGCTCGGGAGGCTGGGACTCAGGTCGATATTCCCTCGAAAGCTGCGTTGACAGCCGCCAAACGACCGATCGATACTTGGGCGGCCTGGGGAGCAGGGCGTTTATGCTTCCTATACTCCCAATTTTCCCTTCGAGACGACGACAAACACCACCGAGAGTCCCAACAACAACCTCACAGCGATCCCAAGACGCTCAATCAAAGCCGAAAACCATTGGGCTATAGTCTGAAGCCCCGCAATGCGGGCCTTTTCAGGCGCTCAAGAACTGATCCGTAGAAATCCCAGACTGCCGGAGGATGGCTCTCAGTGTTCCTTCCGGCAAATCTCCCGGATGGTTGGGAATGGTGGTGTATTTTTCCGTTGCCGGATTGAACCAGATTTCGTGTGATCCGGCGGCCTGACGGTCGAACTCAAAGCCCAGCTTTTTCAGCTTCTTGATGATCTGCCGGTATCGGAACCCGGCCAGCCTGCCCATCAGGTACCGAGAATCAGCGGGTAATCAAACGAATCCTTTACCTTCGTCAGTTTGGCCTGGTGATGGCGTTCAGCTTGTGCCTCCATCAACTTTTTGGCGACATCGCGGGCAATCTCCACTGTTTCGGTGATAGTGCGGCCCTGCGCGACCAAGCCTGGAATATCGTCACTGGTAGCCAGATAGACGCCTTCCGGCAATTTCTCGATATGTAAATTGGCAATCTGTTCCATCGTCTTCTCTCTCGTAATCAGTTGGCATCGACGTTTACATAACACGATTCATGACACCGGAAACCGAGGCCTCTCGCTGCGAGCATATTGCTTCTCCAAGTTGGCCAGGCTACTTTCACAAGCCCGAAACACCACTGGGAGGCGGGTCGTCGGAATCTGCCATCTGGCGATCATGCCACCACGATGGCCCTGCACCTGGCCCGTCACTTTATCAGGTCATCGCCCTCGACGGTGGACGCTCAGTGTTGCCGCACCCGCTGATCGCCGAAGCACGACTCGCGGTTCGGCGCGGGGTCGAAAGCCCGGGCCCTCGGGCATCAGGCAAAGGCCTCGGCAGCCAGCCCGCGGTAGTCGTTGCGAAAACCGGCGGCGATCAGTGCCTCGCGGTGGGGCGAATCGGCGACCGCGACGCCATCGACTTTCTCGATCACCAGCGCGCGGCGACGCGACGCGCGTGGCCCAGGTGCTCGGCATCGTCTATCGTGCCATCGCCGGCCATTTGATCAAGCAGGCCGATCTCCTTTCAAACCCTGCCGAAGCGCGTTCCAGCACCCCCGAGATGTCCGCGCCGCTCGCGGTTCCGCCTTGACCAGCCCTCTGGCCCTCGCAACCTTCTTTACCCGACGTGCAAAGACGCTTGAAGTTCCTATCCGTTTGCCGACGCCGCTCGTCGCTGGCCTCGCCGCGGGGGTCGTCTTGGGCGAATGGCCCCAGCCAGCCTGATTGCCCGGTGCTTTCGTGACACTCGCCGCCCTGCTCTTCCGCGTCCGCTCGCCAGCGAGATGCTGATCCGTGCCGCATCAGACGGTCCGCCCAGCTTCGTCTACGCAGTCTTCAGATTTCCGCTCTCGGGAGCGCGCTCTGCGCTGACGTATTGGCAAAAGCGCACTCCGAACCCTTCAGGAGCAGACAGGAAATCGCCGTTCGCATTTCTCTCAGCAGTGCTGGCTTGCCCGAGACGGCTATCAGCCCGATGACCGACTTCCAGTCGCGTTGCTGCAGGACGCAGGCGATCAGCATCGCGGCCTGTCGAGGGCTCAACGCGCCGGCCCGCAAGGCCGCGGGCAGCGCGATGCCGGTGAGCCGGTGCAGGGCCGGCAACGAGGCCTCGAAGCCGCGCGATGCGCTGATAAAGGCATCCAGCTCGCGGCGCTCATGGTCGGCGAGCGGCGGCTCGTCGGTTGGCGCACCCTGCAGCAGCTCGGCAATCACGGCGGGTTCCGCCAGTCGCAGTGGGCCGTTCAGCATGACCGACGTGCGTTTAACGAGTCGTTCGCGCGCCGCGTCGAACAGGCCGCGGCCGGCGTCGCTCAGCGGCCTCAGTACCACCGCCGCATGTACGCCGCTGGCGGCGTTGCGATGGCTGCCGAGCTGCACCGGCAACAAGCCGCACCGGCGCCAGAAGCGCAGCAGCCCCGGGGTGGCGCCGAAGCTCGCGCCGAACAGGTCGTGCCCCTCGGTCGCTGCCTGCTCGGTGAGGGCCTGGGTCATCTGGGTGCCGATCCCGCGAAAGCGCGCGGCCGGGTGCACGGCAAGCCGGACGATGCGCGTGCAGCCCAGGGTTGGTGCGTCGAACAGGCCGGCGTGCGCCGATAGGGTCTGGGGTAGCAGGTGGCCGTGCGGCCGTCGCCGGCCGTCGAAGATGGGCGCGAGCAGATCCTGCGGCAGTCTGCCTTCGCGCGCCGTCAGCGCCGTGGCGACCAGGGTTCCGCCGGCGCGAAGCACCGAGACCGCGATGTTCGGCCCGTCGAGCAGGTGGCGCAGGTCAGCGGGGCGCGTCTGATAATGCGCCAGTACCAGCAGCCCGAACACCTGACGCAGCAGCGGTTCGTCGACAGCCAAGCGGTCGCGATCGAGTTGCTCGAAAACGAGTGGCGCCGAGCCGGCTCGGGCCATGATGGCGGACACGTCAGCATCGGCCGCCGGTTCGGCATCCAGCAGTAGCGCGCGGTCGATCAAGTGCTCCAGCGGATCATCCGCCGCCCAGCGGATCGGTGTCAGCAGCCGCAGCGCGCGCCAGCCGGGCGTCAGACGATCGAGCACGCCGCGGAAGCGGAGATCGAAACCGCGGCCGGTCCCTTCATAGCCGTGGATCGTGGTCGCGAAGACGATGCGCCGATAGCTCACGAGCATGGCTTCGAGCAGCGGTGCCGGGATGCCGGCGGCCTCATCCACCAACAGCAGGTCGGCGTCTGGGGCTGTTGCCAGCAGCGCGTCGGGCGCGATGAATCGCAGGCGGCCGGATGCACCGGGGTCGGCCGCGCGGGCGTGCTCGAAGATCGCGGCGGTCGCGGCCCGTCGAGGGGCCGTGACGAGAATCTCTTTGGTCGACTCGGCCAGCAGCCGGCCGGCGGCGATGCCGAGTGCGGCGGACTTGCCGCGGCCGCGGTCGGAGCTGAGCACCAAGGGGCGGCGGGCGCGTCCGTTGGCGACGCCCAAGATCGCGTCGATCGCGCGGCCTTGATCGGCTGTCACGGGGACCGCGGACAGCGAAGAACTCGGTTGCTGGTGCGCCGGCACCGCTCCGGGTTGGGGCTTCGGCGATGAAGCCGTTGCCGAGGAACACCAGTCGTCCAGCGCCGGCGGCGAGCAACGGGTGACTGCCGGGGAGGCCGCCAGCAGGTGCGCGAGCCGGGCTATAAATCGGCCTGTTACATCTGCCGCGCGAAACGGATAGACCGCGATGCGCTCCGCTTCCGGGTCGGTCAGCGTCGGCCAGTCGTTCAGCGGCGGCGTCAGCAGGACCAGTAGGCCGCCGCCGCGCAGGGTTCCAGCCGCCGCGCCGAGCGCGTCGGCATCGAAGCCGCGATGGGCGTCGATGACCAGTAGACCGCACTCGCCGCCGATCAGGGAGGTCGCCGGCGAAGGCCTGACCGCGCCCGGTCGCTGGCCGAGCCAGTGGGTCTGCGCTTGGTCCGCCAGGCGCGCCAGGCTGTGTGCCGACGCCCGGCATTGTTCGGCATCGCCCTCCAGCAGCAGCAGGCCGCGATGCTTGGTCTGCGCCAGCCTCGACCTCAGCCGGCCGGCGAGGTGGAGGAGGGCGGAGCCGTGATCCACTGCTTGTCCCACCGGCTGGTCGGGAGTCGCCGGCGCGGGGATCGGCGCGGCTGGCCTGCGAGGCCCCAAGGCGTCAGCCGCGGCTACTTGTGCAGAAAACCCATGAATTCGGCGCGCGTGCGCGGGTCTTCCTCGAAGGTGCCGCGCATGGCGCTGGAAACCGTGCTGCTGTTCTGCTTCTGAACGCCGCGCATCATCATGCAGGTATGGCTGGCCTCGATGACGACGGCCACGCCGTGCGCGCCGAGGTGTTCCATCAGTGCGTCTGCCACCTGCGTGGTCAGGCGCTCCTGGACTTGGAGCCGGCGGGCGAACACGTCCACAACGCGCGCGATCTTGCTCAGCCCGACGACCTGTCCGTTGGGGAGATAACCGACATGGGCGTGGCCGAAAAAGGGCAGCATATGATGCTCACACATCGAGTAGAACTCGATGTCGCGTACTATGACCATCTCCTTGACGTCTTCTTCGAAGACCGCCTTCTTGATGATCTCTTCGGCGGACATCTGGTAACCGCTGGTGAGGAAGTCCATCGCCTTGGCGACGCGCAGCGGGGTACGCCGGAGCCCCTCGCGTTCGGCGTCTTCACCGATTTCGGAGAGCATCCGGCGGACCAGATCTTCCTTGACGGGGTCATAGACCTCGTGCTCGCTATCGGGCTCGAAGCTGTCGGCATAATGGCCGCCGGTGGCGACGCGGGAGAGCTTGTTGCTAGATGCCATGCTGATCTTCTCTCGGTGGTCAACCGCGCCGTGCGGCGCCGTCGATATCTTGTCTTTCTTCCCGATTGGTCGAATTTGGGGCGCTTGGCGGATTTTCACATCGCGTACCGTCGCCGCTTGCTGGAAGCAGCAGGCTGCTTTGGTTAGACTTGAGCGGCGCCGGTGGAAAGACCGGCCGACCTCCGGTGGCGCACGACCCTGTCGACTGGGCATGGTCGGCGCCGCCGCCTCGGGCTGATGCGCCCGCGGGACCAAATCGACCGGAGCGGTATCATCCAACGCCCAGAGGGCTCAATCCAGCCTTGCGCCGGCCCCGAGCCAGGCCGACCGACTCGCGTCGGAGATGCGTCGGCCGATGGGCCATGCCCCCCTTCGCGCCCGGCTGGGCCGCGGCGTCGGTCGCTCTGTGCTGCGCCCATGGCGACCTTCGGGTGTTCGGCAGAACAGGGTCCGGCTAGGCGGTCCGTCTTGACTGCGCTTCCCTCTTCGTCCCCCGCTGTTGACCCCTGATCGAGGAATTGCTGATGTGTGGATTCTGCGGTGAGATCCGCTTTGACGATCGTCCCATCGACCTCGGTGCGCTCGGCGCCGTCAATCAGACCATGGAGCCCCGCGGCCCGGACGGCAGCGGCATCTACCAGCAGGCGCGCATTGCGTTGGGACACCGCCGCCTCAGCATCATCGATCTCAGCACCCATGCCGGCCAGCCGATGGTGGACAGCGAGCTGGGTCTGACGGTCGCCTTCAACGGCTGCATCTATAACTATAAAGACCTCCGCGCCGAGCTGCAGGGCATGGGTTATCGGTTCTTCTCCCATGGCGATACCGAGGTGGTGCTGAAGTCTTTTCATGCCTGGGGCGCGGAGTGCGTACAGCGCTTTCACGGTATGTTTGCGTTTGCCGTCGCTGAGCGCGACAGCGGTCGGCTGACCATGGTCCGCGACCGCCTCGGCATCAAGCCTTTTTACTACGCCGAGTTGCCTGGCGCATTGCGTTTCGCCTCCACACTGCCGGCGCTGCTCGCCGGCGGCGGTATCGACACCGACCTCGACCCGGTTGCTGTGCATTACTACATGCACTTCCACGCCGTGGTGCCGGCACCCCACACCATCCTGCGCGGCGTGCGCAAGCTGCCGCCGGCAACAATCCGTGTCATCGAGCGCGACGGTGCGAGCAGCGAGCGGGTCTACTGGTCACCGCGCTTCGAGACCCTGCCCGAGGAACGCGGCTACGGCTTCGCGGACTGGCAGGAGCAGGTTCTCGGCGCGCTTCGCACCGCGGTCGATCGGCGTCTGGTGGCCGATGTGGACGTCGGCGTGCTGCTGTCCGGCGGGCTCGATTCGAGCCTCATCGTCGGTCTGCTGGCGGAGCAGGGCCAGCGCGGTCTGAACACCTTCTCGGTGGGTTTCGAGAGCGTCGGCGACGAGTCCGGCGACGAGTTCCAGTACTCCGACATCATCGCCAGGCACTACGACACCAGTCATCATAAGATCCACGTCGACTCGCAGGCCAAGCTGCTGCCCAACCTGCCAGGCTGCATCCGCGCCATGGCCGAGCCGATGGTCAGCCACGATGTGATCGGCTTCTATCTCCTCTCCCAGGAGGTCGCCAAGCACGTCAAAGTGGTGCAAAGCGGACAGGGCGCCGACGAGGTCTTCGGCGGCTACCACTGGTATCCGCCGATGGCGCAGAGCAGCGAGCCGGCGATCGACTATGCGCGCGTCTTTTGCGACCGCGACCATCAGGAGTATCGGCGCGCCGTTCACCCGCGGCTGCATGGTCAAGACTACAGCCGTGAGTTTATTCGTGCCCATTTCGCGCGGCCCGGCGCGGAGGCGGCCGTAGACAAGGCCCTGCGTATCGATCAGCTGATCATGCTGGTGGATGATCCGGTCAAGCGCGTCGACAACATGACCATGGCCTGGGGACTGGAGGCGCGGGTGCCATTTCTCGATCACGAGCTGGTCGAACTGGCCGCGCGCATTCCGGCCGAACACAAGCTTTGCGATGAGGGCAAATGCGTGCTCAAGGCGGTCGGTCGACGGGTGATCCCATCCGAGGTCATCGATCGGCCGAAGGGCTATTTCCCGGTGCCGGCACTGAAGTATCCGCGCGGCAAGGTGCTGGAGATGATGCGCGACACCGTGCTGTCGCAGCGTGCGCGCGAGCGCGAGTTGTTTCAGCGGGAATATGTCGACGAGCTGTTGGCGTCGCCGGAAGACCACATTACGCCGCTGCGCGGCTCCAAGCTGTGGCAGGTCGCGCTACTCGAACTCTGGCTCGCGGAGCAGGGGGTCTGAGGGGCTAGGCGTAGGAGGGTACTGCATCACCTCGTCGCCCACTGGCGGCGCCTCTCTGGCCCCCGTCCAGATGAACCGAGAGCCCCTTGGCCCTCGTCACTCGACGCTCAACACTCTCTTTCCCGACACAACCGAGACGACGGGTACAGCGAAATGGCGACCAAAGATAGGACTCATCATCGGCTCGAACGCCGACGGGCGCAGTCGGTCAGCAGCTGGGACAACAAGCCGCGCCGCGAGGATGAGATCTGGTCCGAGACGGTGGTCGACTGCGGCTGGGGACGCTTGATCTTCGGACAAACCTTCGACGATCTGGAGAAGCTCGCCCGCTGCTTGCAGCAGGAACGCAGCGGCACCCGCGACGTCGCGCTCTATCTGCGCGATCCGCACGTCGTGTTGTCCTATGCGCCGCAGGACCTGTTTCTCGATCCATCGCACACCTTCCGACTGTGGCTGGACCGTTATCAGTACTCGCACCGGAGGCACAAGGGCTTCATGGTGCGGCTGCTGAATAGCCGCGGCGATGCCGAGGCCGCGCGCGGGCTCTACGCGGCGCGTCGCATGGTGCCGCCGACCCCAGAGTTCATTTGGGAGCAGCGTGCGTCCCGGGTTGTTCAGTACTGGGTTGCAGAGGATGAGCAGGATGGCAGCATCCTCGGCGTCGTTGCTGGCGTCGATCACGTTGAGGCCTTCGGTGATTACGAGGGCGGCGCAAGCCTGTGGGCCCTCGCGGTGGATGCGCAGGCGCCTTACCCCGGCATCGGAGAGGCCCTAGTGCGCCAAGTCGCCGAGTTTTATCAGGCCCGCGGCCGTGCCTTTCTGGACCTGTCGGTGATGCACGACAACCAGGGTGCGATTCGGCTCTACGAAAAACTCGGCTTCGAGCGCGTGCCGGTGTTCGCGCTGAAGAACAAGAACGCCTACAACGAGCCGTTGTTCATGGGCCGGCAGCCCGAGGCCAATCTCAACCCCTACGCGACCATCATCGTCAACGAGGCGCGCCGACGCGGCATCGGCATCGAGGTCATCGACGCCGAGGCCGGCTATTTTGCGCTGAGTCTGGGTGGGCGTCGCCTGGTCTGCCGCGAATCGCTGAGCGAACTGACCACGGCGGTGGCGATGAGCCGCTGCGACGACAAGGCAGTCACGCAGCGGTTGCTGCGCCGCGCCGGGCTGCGGGTGCCGGATCAGACCCGCTACGATGCCCTGGACCAAGCCGAGGCATTTCTGACCAAGCACGGCAGTATTGTCGTCAAGCCGGCACGCGGCGAGCAGGGGGCTGGCATCAGCGTCGACATCCGCGACCCGAAGGACCTGGAGCGGGCGATAACCAATGCCCAGCGCATCTGCGAGACGGTCATCCTGGAGCAATTCTGCCGCGGAGACGACCTGCGCGTCATCGTCATCGACTTCGAGGTCGTTGCCGCGGCCATCCGCCGGCCGGCCCAGGTCTGCGGCACCGGCCGCAACAGCGTTAGCGAACTGATCCAGATCCAGAGCCGGCGCAGACGCGCCGCGACTGGCGGCGAGAGTTCGATCCCCGTGGATGATGAGACCGAGCGCTGCGTCCGCGAGGCCGGCCACGCCATGGGCGATGTGCTGCCGGAAGGCGAGCTGCTAGTGGTGCGCAAGACGGCGAACCTGCACACCGGCGGCACCATCCACGACGTGACCGCGCAGCTGAGTCCGGTGCTGGCCAAGGCGGCGGGGCAGGCGGCACGGACACTTGACATTCCTGTCACCGGGCTGGATTTTCTGGTTCCGGACGTCACTGGGTCCGAGTATGTGATCATCGAGGCCAACGAGCGGCCGGGTCTTGCCAACCACGAGCCGCAACCCACTGCCGAGCGCTTCGTCGATCTCTTGTTTCCGCAGACCGCTACCCGAGAGTATCGCGCTTGAAACACATCCCAATCGACACCGACTATCTGCTCGAGACGCTGCTCAAGCTGCTGTTCACGCCAAGCCCATCGGGCTATACCGACCGGGTCGTGCATCTGGTGTGCGAGCAGTTGGAAAGGCTCGATGTACCGTTCGAGCTGACCCGCCGCGGTGCCATCCGCGCCACGCTCCAGGGCGAGGTGAATCGGCCCAACAAGGCCATCGTCGCCCACATCGATACGCTCGGTGCCATGGTCAAGGCGCTCAAGCCCAACGGCCGACTGCACTTGGTTCCGGTGGGGCATTGGAACTCACGCTTCGCCGAGGGCGCCCGCTGCACGCTGTTCACGGATATTGGCCAGCATCGCGGCACCATCCTGCCGATGAAGGCGTCCGGCCATACCTACGGCCCCGAGATCGACAGTCAGCCGGGCGGCTGGGACCATGTCGAATTTCGCATCGACGAGCGCGTCTCGGATATCGAAGGATTGCTGCGGTTAGGCGTGCACGTTGGCGACTTCATCGCCGTCGATACCAGCCCGGAGATCACCGCCACCGGCTTCATCAATTCGCGTCACCTCGATGACAAGGCCGGTGCCGCGCTGCTGCTTGCCGCGACCAAGGCGATCAAGGATCACGGCGTCAAACTGCCGGTCGACTGCCACCCCTTGTTCACCATCTCCGAGGAGATCGGCTCAGGGGCATCGGCGGCATTGCATAAGGACGTCGCCGAGATGCTGACCATCGACAACGGCACGACGGCACCGGGTCAGAACTCGAGCGAGTTTGGCGCCACCATCTGCATGGCCGACATGGGCGGGCCCTTCGATTACCACCTGACACATCGCATCATTCAGATCTGTCAGGAATTTCGCATCCCGCATCAGCGCGACATCTTCAAGTACTACCGCTCCGACAGCGCCGCCGCACTGGAGGCCGGCAACGACGTGCGCACCGCACTGGTCACCTTCGGCATCGACGCCTCGCACGGCTACGAGCGCATCCACCAAGAGGCGCTGGAATCCATCGCCGAGCTGGTCGCCATCTATATGCAGAGCCCGCCGCTGTACGCCCGCGACCGCTTCGACTTGGGACCGCGCGCCGGCTTTCCGACCATGCCTGGGTGACTGGCTTCCGAGTGAGCCGTGTTTGCCTGCCGTTCGGAACCGAGGTCTTCGGCAGACAGCTCGGCTACGCGCCGGTTGTCGGCGCCGGCGACCTGCATCACCTGGAGCCAGAGACCAGTTCCAAGGCCGTCAAGGTCCGCAGTGACAAGCCAGGGCAGCGTGGCTCCGCACGCTGAAGCAGCGCGTCGCCGAACTCGTGAACCAGGCCTGCGGCCTCGCGGCCGACGAAATCGAACTGCTTTGGCAGACGGCGCCGCCGCGGATGCCGGGTTCCTCACCAACAGAAGCCCGCGGACAGCTTCCCGACATATCGCCATGATCTTCTGGAAGGACAGCCTTATGTGATCCTGAAGCGGAAGAAGCCGAGATCATCAATCTCGCTTAGTACCCTGCTAGAAAACTTTGCGCGCTTCTTGGTGCCGTTCACAAATTGAGGTTGGCAGGATGATGCTTCCAATCGAACGACCAACGTTGGCCCGATTCTGCGCCGAGCACCGCATCCGCCGCCTTTCGCTGTTCGGCTTGCAGCAGCGGGGCACTGCCGGTCCGCAGAGCGATGTGGATCTCCTGGTGTGGAGTTCGAGCCCGGTTGCGAGCCTTGCCTGATCGCGCTGGCTGGCATGGAGCTGGAGCTGTCGCGACTGCTCGGGGGCCGGCCGGTCGACCTGCGCACCGCAGGGGACCTGTCGCCGCATTTCCGCGCTACTGTGCCAGCGCGAGGCCGAGGTCCAGCATGCAGGCTGAGGATCGCACCCGGATCGAGCACACGATCGATGCGGGGCAGGCTGTGCTCGATTTCGTCGCCGGACGGACGCGGGACGATTTGGACCAAGACCGGATGCTGTTGTTTGCGGTGGTTCGCGCCACTGAGATCCTCGGAGAGGCCGCGGGGAAGGTGTCCGACGAGGTCCGCATCGGATCACTGGATATCCCGTGGAAGGCTATCGTTGGCACGCGCGACCGGCTCGCCGGCCAGGCGACGGATTTCTTCGACCAGCGCCGGCGCCAAGCGATAGCCGTTCTGCGAGAGACGCTCTAACTCCGGTGTGACGGCCTCGAGCCGCCCCGTGCGTTTCGCGTTCAGCAACAAGCCTGCGGTTCCAACCACCGGAATGCCTCGGTGGCGGGCGATGGCGCGACCACGGCGTTCATCGATGAGCAGGAAGCGGCAGGCGATGTTTTCGGCGAGCAGGATGGCCTCGGCCTCGCCGGGATCGAGCACTTGCTTGAGCGCGTGCACGTCGGTTGGCGCTGTCATCACTTCGAGCCACCCCGCGTTTCGCGCGGCGCGCAAGGTGTCCGCACCTGGGCGACGGGAATCGAGTTGAAGCTCCTCCATGACGGCGACCGGTACCACGGCGCCTCCGTATAGCAGACGAAGCAGCTCAATCCGCCCTATGCGCGCCAAGGCAATCAACGGGCCGGCATCGGCGACGACAATCCGGCTCATCGGGCCGCATCCAACTCTCCCTCAAGCTCCTGCGGCGGATAGTCGACCGCTGGGATGCCAACCTCCACCAGGACTTCCATGAAGGCCTCTTGGGACAGGCCGGCAACCTTCGCGGCTTGAGCAAGGGAAAGTTGTCCCGACTCGAACAGGTTGAGGGCCAGCGCGCGGTGTACGCCGCTCTCGAGCAGCCGCCGATCGAATGGAACGGCAACCATCGCGGGACGGCCGTTCTTCGTGATGAGCGATAGTTGCCCTCGTTCCGCGTCTGAGAAGAGTGCACCGGAACGCTGACGCAGATCGCGGGCCGTGAATACCTCCAGGTTTTCCATGTTGGATTCCTCAAAAAAGTGCATACAAAGCGTAGCACAATTGTCCAACGCTACGACGATTCGACGCCAAGGTGCACGCAAAGACGATAGCCGGCCTCGGCGGCGATCTGTTCCAGCAGGGCCGTCAAGCATCAAGCCGTGTCGGCGTCCGCCAATTGCATCCAACGCCGGCAGACCTGGAGTTCGGATCTAAGGTTCGGATAACCTGCGTTAATCCCCTCGGAACATCGCATCAACCCTGGACCGCTCCGGCAGGCCGCGCAGATACCGCCAAACTGCCCGCGCGGCCTGGCAATCGTTGATCGCCCGATGGTTGGCGCCGTCCCAGTCGAAGCCGACATAGTCCGCGGCGACGTGCAGCTTCTGCCAGTGGTAGCTGCCATGCCAGTCGCTCCACTCACCGAAGACCTCGGCGAACTCCCGCATCGCACAGCGGATCTCGGCGGAGGCCGCCAGCTCGAAGCGTAGGAAGCCGGCGTCGAACGGCGCGTTGTAGATCACCACCAAGGCGTCACTGACCGCCTCGATGATCCGCGGCCGAAGCGCTTCGTGCGTTGGCGCACCCTGGACGTCCGCCGGCGCGATGCCGTGGACCCGCTGAGCACCTGGCCAGCACCGGTGCCGCACAGGCCGAACCAGCGTGTCGAGCAGGACCTGGCCGTTCTCGTCCAGGATCCCGATCTCGACGATCTCGTCAATCCGGGGATCAAGCCCCGTGGTCTCCAGATCCAGAAAGACGGTTCTCACCGGTGATGGATTCTCGCTTATGCCGATTTTTGACGGGTTGGGCCTGGGTCGGCATCGGCTCAAACCGTGGCCGGATGCACAGCACCCGTGTTGCATCCTACGAGGCTGGGATCGAGCTGGTTGACGAGATCACTCGGCGCCGGGCTCAGAAGGGGTGTGCCAGCGTTACTGTTGAGTGACGCGACGCAAGCTCAGGACTCCCGGACAGCACCGATGCCATCGCGATGGCCAAGCACCGCGGATTTGGCTCCGACAGGGGTGGCCCAGTTAGGGTACGACGCCCCTTTGTAGCGGCCACCCAAGGCCTTTGTTATGGCCTTCAGCATGGGGTTGACTCGCTCGTTGTAGGGCCACGAGAGGCACAATCCCGCCGCGCCTTAGACCCAAGCATTCCAAGGCACCAAGGTGTGCGATCAGCGTTCGGACTCGGCCACCGCGCGCACCGCCTTGCCCTCGGCGAGTCCGAGAAAACCGCGGGTGATGACCTGTTCGCCGGGCTCTAGGCCGGTGAGGATCTCGATGTCGTTGGCGATGCGAAGACCGCTCTCGACCTGGCGCTTGGCAGCCTTGTCCTCGGCATCGATGATCCAGAGGAATTGGCCGTCGCGGTCTTGCCGTAGAGCACGGAACGGGACCAGCAGGCGCGGCACGGGTGCGGTGTTGAGTTCGGCGCGGATGAATTGTCCGGCACGCGCGCCTGCGGGGATCTGTTGCAGCCGGACCTCGACCTTGCCCTGACGGCTGGTCTCGGACAGGGTGGGGTGGATACGCAAGATGCGGCCGTCGAAGTGCTTATCGCCGAGGGCGTCGATGCGCACACGCACCGCGTCACCGACGGCGATCTGCGGCAGCACCAGCTCGGACACATAGACCTCCGCCAGCAGCGAGTCTGGATCGGCCAGGGTCAGTAGAAGGGTATTCTTGCTGACGAAATCGCCCGGCTCGACCAGGCGCTCGGTGATGACCCCGGAGAAGGGCGCTGCGATGCGGGTGTAGTCGAGACGGGTCTGCAGCAGGCGCTGCTCGGCCTCGGCCACCGCCAAGGCTGTGCGCGCCTGCGCCAGCTCGCCGTCGGAGGCGGCGCGCCGCTTGACCAGGCCTTCCAGTCGCTCGAGGTCCAGTGCCTTTTGGGCGCGGGTGGCGCGCGCCTTGTCCAGTTCGGCACGCAGCAGATTGTCCTCCAGCCGGACCAACGGCTGGGCCTGCTTCACGCTGTCGCCTTCGAAGACGTCCAGCGCGGTGATGCGGCCTTCTTCCTGGCTGTAGATGTGCACCAGCCGACGCAGACGCAGCGTGCCGGGGCGCTCGTGGCGCACAGACACCGGCAGGCGCTCGACTGTGACCGCGCTGACCAGCTGCTCGCTTGGCTTGCGCGGGGCCGCCGGCGCGCCCTCTGTGGCGGTCTCGCCGCAGGCGGACAGCGCCGATGCGGCCGCCAGGATCAGTGCTGTGGAGAGCCAGCGCCGCCGTCTTGAAAGGGACGCCGATGCCGATGCCTTGCCGCGGCTCACGCGCTGCCGGTGATATCGACGGCGTTGATCGACGGCGACGGCGCGCCGGCCGTGGCGCTCGCTTGCGCACCGCCGTCGGCATACTCGTAGTGCTTGACGCGGCGGCGGATGTTGCGCTGGATGATGACGCCGAGCACCTTCCATTCGAGTCCGTTCAGCGCGATGTCCGGGAAGGCGTCGTTCAGCGCGATCAGCCGCTCGGCGCCATGGTCGTCGCGCCGGTACTGGCGGAACCAGCGCACGCCTTCCACCTCGGCGAAGACATACATGCCGCTGCGGCAGGATGCGGTCGGCTCGACCAGCACGATGCACTTGTCCGGGAACTCCGGTTCCATGTCGAGCCCGAGCACCTGCAGTGCGAAAGGCTCATGCATTGCGCAACCGGTGCCTTCGAGCATGGGTTCTGTCATCATTCGGCCTCACTTCTAGATCAGGCAGGCGATGCGGTTGACGGTCGACTGCCCTCATCACCATTGCGGCCCCATCTTGGGACCGTCCGCCGGGCAGTCAATAATTCAGCATGATTCGAATCAACGCCACCGAGCGCATCCATACGGATCGGCGCGATTGGCACAACCTGCGCGGCATGCTGCCGTTCCTATGGGAGTTCCGCGGCCGCGCACTATTTGCGCTGGTTTGTTTGATCGGGGCGAAGCTGGCCAATGTCGGTGTGCCGCTGGTGCTCAAGCAAATCGTTGATGCCTTCGAGGGCAACCGCGCGCAAATGCTGATCCTGCCGGTGAGCCTGCTGCTCGCTTACGGCGTGCTGAAGCTGGCGGGGTCGCTGTTCAACGAGCTGCGCGACGTCATCTTCGCCCGTGTACGTTTTCGTGCCATGCGGCGGTTGTCCACGAGGGTGCTGGAACACCTGCATCGGCTATCGCTGCGCTACCACTTGGAGCGACAAAGCGGCGCCATCAGCCGCGATCTGGAGCGCGGAACGCGCTCGGTGTCGACGATACTGAACTACATGGTGTTCAGTGTGATCCCGGTGCTGGTGGAGTTTACGCTGGTCGCACTCGTGCTGCTGACCAAGTACGCACCGGTGTTCATGCTGGTCACCTTCGGTACCGTCGTCATCTACATCGGCTTTACCTTCGCCATCACCGAGTGGCGCATGGACTACCGCCGGCGGATGAACGTCCTCGACTCCAAGGCCAACACGCAGGCCTTCGACAGCCTGCTGAACTATGAGACGGTCAAGTACTTCGGCAACGAGCGCATGGAGCTGGAACGCTACGACAATACGCTCACCGAATGGGAAGACGTCGCGGTCAAGAGCCAGAGTTCGATGTCGCTGCTTAACTTTGGCCAGGGCAGCATCATCGCGGTTGGCGTGACGGGGATCATGTTCTTTGCCGCCGCCGGCGTCGTCGACGGCAGCATGACCATCGGCGATCTGGTGCTGGTGAACGCCTTCATGCTGCAGTTGTTCATCCCGCTTGGCTTTCTCGGCATCGTCTATCGGCAGATCAAATATGCACTGGCGGACATGGATCTGGTATTCAAGCTACTGGAGCGCGAGCCGGAGATCATTGATGCGCCGGGGGCGCCGGCGCTGGTGCTGACGGACGGCCGTGTACGTTTCGAGCAGGTCGACTTTCACTATCAGCCCGAGCGCGCCATTTTGCGCGACGTGGATTTCGCGATCGAGCCGGGCGAGAAGGTGGCCGTGGTCGGTCACAGCGGCGCCGGTAAGTCGACCCTGGCCCGGCTGCTGTTCCGCTCCTATGATGTCAACGGCGGGCGCATCCTGATCGACGGTCAGGACATCCGCGGCGTGACGCAGGACAGTCTGCGAGCGGCCATCGGCATCGTCCCTCAGGATACGGTGCTGTTCAATGACAGCATCTACTACAACATTGCCTATGGCCGTCTTGGCGCCACCCGCGATGAGGTCGAGCGCGCGGCGCAGTTGGCCCATATCCGCGATTTCGTCGAAGGGCTTCCGAGCGGCTGGGACACCCAGGTCGGCGAGCGCGGGCTGAAGTTGTCCGGCGGCGAGAAGCAGCGCGTGGCCATCGCGCGGGCCATCCTGAAACGCCCGCGTATCATGCTGTTCGATGAGGCCACCTCGTCGCTCGATAGTCATACCGAGCAGGCCATTCAGCAGACCTTGGCCGAGGTGGCCGAGGACCATACGACGCTGGTCATCGCGCACCGGCTGTCGACGGTGGTCGACGCCGATCGTATCCTGGTGATGGACGCCGGGCGCATCATTGAGCAGGGTGGGCATCGCCGCCTGCTCGCCGACGGCGGCGTCTATGCCGCGATGTGGGAGCTGCAGCAGCGCGAGCGTGAGGAGATGGTGGTGCAGGGCTCGATCTGATGCAGACGGACTCTCTGGTCAACGGCGACAGCGGCAGGCGCGTGCTGCAGATCCTCGGCGCGGCGCGTCTAACGGTGCCGCTTGCGGCCGTCGCCGTGACCCTTGCCGCCGCGCTGACGCTGCTGCTGGTCACGCTGGCCTTCCCCGAACAGAACTGGACTAAGCCGGTGTGTCTGGCCTTTCTGCTCGGCGGTATCGCCGCCGCGGTCTTGGCTACGGTGCGGCTCAAGACGCAACTGCTGCAGCCGCTGGTCGATCTGGAGGAGTCGGTCGGCCGCGTCTGCCAGGGTGAGCCGGGCGCCAGCCAGTCGTTGCACAACGCTGGCGTGCTCGAGACCATGGCGCAGGGCATCGGCACACTGAACGCCGAGCTGACGGACCTGTACGAGGACATGGACAACCGCGTTGCGCGCCAGACTACGCGGCTGGCGCAAAAGACGGCGTCGCTCAAGATCCTCTACGACGTCGCCGCCGAAATCACCCGTGCCGACAGCCTGGAGGACCTGCTGCTGCATTTCCTGCGTGTGCTAAAGGAGATGGTCAACGGCGGCGCCGCGACCGTGCGTCTGGTGTCGGCCGATGGCAAGCCGAGGCTGATTGGCTCGATCGGGCTCGACGACGATCTGGTTCGCGAGCAGGACATGGCGCCGGTGGATCTCTGTTTGTGCGGCACCGTGCTCTGCCCGGGCGAGATCGTCTGCGACAACGACCTGCGCTATTGCTCCAGGGTCTACGGCCGGCGCATGTTCGACAGCGATGCGCTGGAGGTGGTGACGGTGCCGTTGAAGCATCATGACGAGCTGCTGGGCACCTATTCCATCTTCGTCGAGCGCTCGGGAGTCACCGGCCGCGAGGACATCATGGAGCTGCTCTCCACGATCGGCCAGCACATCGGTGTGGCGGTGGCCAAGTACCGCTCCGACAACGAGGCGCGTCGGCTGTCGATCGTCGACGAGCGCGCCTCGCTGGCGCATGAGCTGCACGACTCGCTGGCGCAGACGCTGGCCAGTCTGCGGCTGCAGGTGCGCATGCTGAACGATTCGCTGGACGGCGCCTCGATCCCGGCCGAGGCCTGGGCGGATCTCAGCCGAATTCGCAACGGCATCGACGAGGCGCACGGCGAGATCCGTGAGCTGATGGCGAGCTTTCGCGCGCCGATGGACCGCCGTGGATTGGTGCCGACGCTGCAGGACATCACCGAGCGTTTTGGCAAACAGACCGGGGTGCATTGCGTGTTCCAGATGAACTGCCGGCCGTTCGATGTCTCGGCGGTCGAGGAGATGCAGTTGGTGCGCATCGTGCAAGAGACCCTGACCAATGTGCGCAAGCATGCGAAGGCGCAGACCGTGCGTGTGCTGTTGACGCGCGAGGGCAGCGGCGAGTACGTGCTGCTGGTGGAGGATGATGGCGTAGGCTTCAGCATACCCGCGCCGCGACAGGGCTCGGAGCGGCGCAGTGCGCGTCCCGGCGAGCATATCGGTTTGTCGATCTTGGAAGAGCGGGCGCGGCGGATCGGCGCGCGACTGGAGATCGAGAGCGAGCCGGGCGAGGGCACGCGCGTGGAACTGATCTTTCAGCCATCGCGAGGCGAACGGCCGCCGCGCGCTGGCGGCTCGAACGGGAACCTGGCGGCATGATGCGGGTATTGCTAATCGATGATCACGCCCTGTTCCGGGTCGGCCTGTTGGAGCTGCTGGAGCGGCGCGGCATCGAGGTGGTGGATGCCGTCGGCGACTGCGAGATCGGCCTGCATCTGGCTCGAGACTGCGCGCCCGACGTGGTGCTGCTCGATCTGCGCATGCCCGGAACCGACGGTATCGAGGTCCTGAAGCGGATGCGCGGCGAGGGCATTGACCGGTTCGTGGCGATGCTCACCACCAGCACCGAAGAGGCGGACGTGATCGCGTCATTGCAGGCCGGCGCCAACGGCTACCTGCTCAAGGACATGGAGCCCGACGACCTGGTTGCTGCGCTGAACGACATCGTCGCCGGCAAGACCGTGGTCGCCAATGAACTCACCGGCATACTCGCCCGCGCGGTGCGTCAGGAGAAGGCCGAGCCCGTGCGCGAGGCGGCCTTCTCCGATCTGACCCCGCGTGAGATGCAGATCCTCTGCCACCTCGCCGCCGGCCAGAGCAACAAGGTCATTGCACGCGAACTCGGCATCTCCGACGGTACCGTCAAGCTTCACGTCAAGGCGATCCTGCGCAAGCTCGATGTGCATTCGCGTGTCGAGGCCGCGGTCATCGCGGTCGAGCGCGGTCTCTGCACGCGGACCTGATGCGGTTGCGCCGATTGGGTTCGACCGGCTTGATGATCGTCTTGGCAATGGCCGCATGCCCGAGCGTATAACTCCGATATCGAGTCCAAGAAACGGCAGAGGAGTAACGATGAAGAATTTCCTGGAACTGATCCGCGGCTGCCTCACCGAGGTGAGGGAGATCATGCCCTGGGATCTGGAAGAACGACTGGCAGAGAACAAGGATCTGCTGATCGTCGATGTGCGCGAGCCGGACGAGTTTGCCGCGATGCACATCGCCGGCTCCTTGAACGTGCCGCGCGGTATTCTGGAATCCGCCTGCGAATGGGACTATGAGGAGACGGTGCCCGAACTCGTACGGGCGCGTGATCGCGAGGTCGTGGTCGTCTGCCGCTCCGGCTACCGCAGCGTACTGGCGGCAAATTCTTTGCAGGTGCTCGGCTATCAGAACGTGGCCTCGCTGCAGACCGGCCTGCGCGGCTGGAAGGATTACGAGCAACCGCTGGTGGACGCCGAAGAGCGAGACGTCGATCTCGACGACGCTGATGTCTACTTCACCCCCAAGCTGAGGCCGGAGCAGCAAAGACCTCGGGTTCGTGGCTAGTGCTGAAATGCGGAAATCCCAGGGCCGTTCGTTGTCGTTGCCGTAATCGAATCCGTAATCGGCTTCGTGCCGATACTCGATTATGACAACGACAACGACAACGACAACGATGGCAAGCGGTCCCGGGATGTCCGCACTGCTGCACTACTTGCCAGCGGCTGAGCTGAAGTAGCCCGCGCTAGGGGCACTATTAGCGTCTGGAGCGTGGCTTCGGACTCAGGCGAACGAGGCGTCGGCGGCGAGCCAGGCGCGATTCCGGAGCAACCCTGCCGGATTCGTGCACCACAGTTGGGGGTGCCCGCGGGGCAGACGGTCTTGGAACGGTCTAGGCGGCCCGAACGGCGACGGGTCAGCAGCGGATCCCAGGGACTGTCCAAAAAACCTTTGGCGCACAACCACTCGAAAGCTTGATCAGCTGGATTCCGTTCTAAATATTGAGGAATTGCGGATACCGCCAGGGAATCGTCTTGAAGCGTTATCTGGAAACCGGAACGGCCAATTCAGTATTCGAATCAACGACCAGTACAGAATTGGCTAATTCAATGCCGATGAAGTTTCAGTGGGATCCGGTAAAAGCTTCGACAAACCAAACCAGGCATGGTAATTCGTGCGAGGACGTACTGTCGGCTTTTGCCGATCCCTTGTCGATCACTTACCCTGATCCGAAGCGCTCATCTGATGAAGATCGTTTCCTACTCATCGGTCTCTCTGTGCAAGATCAGGTATTGGTGGTCTCTCACGTATTTCGCGCCGATTGTGTCCGCATAATCAGCGCCCGAAAAGCGACTCCGAAGGAGCGCAGATTCTATGAATCCCAAGCAAACCACTGAGCAAGCAGACGAAATGGAGGAAGAGTACGACTTCGCAGCCTTGAGCGAGGGCATCCGTGGCAAATATTCCGAGGCATTCAAAGGCACGGCAACCACGGTATTGCTCGATGCGGATGTGGCGAACGTCTTCCCAGACTCTGAGTCTGTGAACCAGGCGCTTCGCACCTTGGCCAGGGTTCTCGCGAGTCAAAGCGATACCGCCGAACAATAGCGCCACCTCCGACCGCAGCCAGCCTGCGGCGGGGTGCGCATAACGGCACTCTACAAGAACTGCCGCTGGGTGCCGATCTATTTGCCGTGGCGCCACAACGTTCGGGACGGGGGCAACAACTTCCTAGTCGAGCTCGCGTTGGCCGGAGATGCCGAGGCGATCGTCACGAACAATGTCCATGATCTGCGGACCACAGAACTGCGGTTTCCCGTCGTGCCGGTCCTGACCCCTGAACACCCCTGAACACTGGCTGAAAGGAGAATCACATGGTGGCCTTGACCATCAGCCTCCCAGACGAAAGACAACGCCGCCTCAAGGCGCTGGCCCAGACGCATCAGCCGCAACAATCTGCCTCAACAATCTGATGGGGGAGTTGTCCCCGCTAAGGGAGGGCTGGCGGCAGCAGAGAAGCCCTGTGACCGCCGGTGCGACACCGAAGGCGGGCGTCAGGGGCGTCAAGAGAGGTCAGATGGTGTGAGAATTCGTAGAAATTGCCTCAGCGTTGTTGACTGACCTCAGCTCGCCGACGCGAGATACGCCAGGCTCTGCTGGTCGAAGGGCCCGGGCGTCAGGCCGAGTCGGGCGAAGCCATCTTCGGCGCAGGTGTTTCCGGCCAGCAGCATGGTGAGTTGGTCGCGGGTGACCGGAAACCAGCTGAAACTGTCCATGACGCCGGCAATCGGTGCGATGAACATGACCGGCGCCGGCAGCATCAGCTTGGTCTTGCCGCCGGCGGTCGCGATCGCCTGCAAGATCTGCTTCCAGCTCCACGCCTGCGGCCCGCATAGCGCATAGACCTGGCCGATGGTCTGCGGTTGGTTGAGCGCGCCGGCGAAGGCTGCTGCGACGTCTTCTACCTGAACAGGGGCGAGTTCAAAACTGCCTGCATTGGTCGGCAGCAACCCCCTATAGAATAGTGGTGCGGGAATCGGGCTATCAATCAGTTCCGCCTTCAGCTGGGTGCAGAATTCCATCTTTCCGCGCGGATCACCGAAGATGACCGACGGGCGGAAGATGGTCCAGTCCATGCCGGATGCCTTCAGTGCGTCTTCCGCGGCGAGCTTGGTGGTCTGGTAGGGCGTCTGCGCCGCGTCGATGCCGTTTGCACTCATTAGCAGGAATCGGCGAACGCCGACGGCCTCCGCGACGCCGATCGCACGCTCGGCTCCACGTCGTTGCAACGCGTCAAAGGTGACCCCCGCCTTCGGGTCTTCACGCAGGATGCCGATCAGGTAGATCGCCGCATCGCAGCCCTCCAGCAGCGTCTGAATCGCCGCTTCATCGGCGACGTCGCCGGGCACGCTGGTCACGCCCTGTTGCCTTTGGATCTTTTGTTCACTGCCGATCCGGGTCAGCAGCCGGACCTGATGTCCGTCCGCACAGAGTTTGTCCACCACATAGCTTCCGACGAACCCAGTCCCGCCGATGATGCCGATCTTCATAATGTCGTCCTCGGAAAGTCGTGTATTCATGCCGCCGTCCGTTGGTTTTCGGCGGCTGCCGATGGTTGCTCGCCTTTTAGCGCTTGGCTGCTTCGAATGATGAGCTGAGGTGCGGCGCCAGAGAATTCCAGTCGTTGGGGCGGTGGCCCGGACAGCCTTGACGGGCAGCGCCACAACTACTCACGGAAGTCGGCAGCTGCAACGGCGCGGTGGTCGGTCGCGAGTGCGTTGCTTGTTTAGGTTCTGTTCGACTTTATCTGGTAGCTCGAGCGTGCAACTTTCAACCAAGTCTAGGAGCAAGCCCACCATGGCCAAGCACTACCTAATCGTCGGCGCCAGCTCCGGCATCGGCGCCGCGCTGCTTAAGGAGCTATCCAACCGCGGACACCAGCTGACGCATTGCTCACGTCATCCGGAGAACGCGCCCGACCTGCCTTCGGTGCGAGGACTAGTCTGGGACGTCCGCGGCGAGGAGTTTCCCGCCGATGCGCTGCCGGAGCGGCTCGACGGGCTGGTCTATTGCCCGGGCAGCATCCGGCTGAAGCCGTTTGCTCGACTCAAGCCGGAGGAACTGCGCGACGACTTCGAGCTGAATCTGGTCGGCGCGGCGCGCGCAATACAGGCCGCGCTCCCGGCGCTGAAGCAGGGCGACCATGCCGCCATCGTATTGTTCAGTACGGTCGCGGTGCAGACCGGAATGCCCTATCACGCATCCGTGTCGGCAGCGAAGGGGGCGGTGGAAGGTCTGACGCGTGCGCTGGCCGCGGAATTGGCGCCGAGCATCCGTGTCAACGCCATCGCACCCACCATCACCGACACGCCCTTGGCCGAGCGATTGCTGAGCAGCGATGACAAGCGCGCTGCGGCGGCCGAGCGCCACCCGCTCAAGCGCATCGCGACTTCGGCCGAGATGGCGAGCACAGCCGCCTGGCTGCTGGACGATGCTCGAACAGTCACCGGGCAGGTGATTGCGGTGGATGCCGGGCTGTCGGCTTTGCGGCTGCTGTAGCGCGGGTTGAGGCAGGTGTGGGTCCGACGCGCGCCCTGGGCTCAGGTCCCGGTTGGGCGCAGCATGCTCTCTTTGAGCTGTTTGCCCAGGTTGCGAGTGCGCAGCCGCCGGAGCTTTGACTTAAGACCCGTGAAGGCCGTGTCGATCGCCTCTTCGGCGCGCTTGCTCGCCTCCCGGACGATCACCTGCTGACGCTCGGCTGAGCCGGTGATCAGCTCGCAGCGGACGCGATGTCCATGAAGCTGATCGAATTCCTCAGCAATGCGCGCGTGGATGTCGAATTCTTGGCTCGGGAAGCTTTGCTCCAGTGCCGTGACATGACGACTTATCCTTTGCTTGATCTTACGATCCAGCGCAAGCGTGTCTCCACTGATGCGTACGCTCATTCACTACCTCTTGTGAATCGATCCGGCCGCCTCGGGCCGGTCAACGGGTTGCGCCTTCCGCGCCGCGCCGGCTCGGGTGTTTCTAACGGAAGGAGATGCTTTGAGTGGGGCGAGAAGGGCGAGATTTCGGCTGTCGGCCCGTGGCAAGGTCGCCGCGTCCAGTCTTGCGGCGGCGGCGATACCGGCTGGATCCGGCGGCAACGGACTGCCACTGCTCCCGCCCGATCGCGCGTGCCGGCGAAGCTGCCGGTTCGGCTCATGAGTCTTTGTTCGTCATCGGTAGTCCATGATTCCATCACTTGTGCCGAGCCGCTGCCGGGTGGCGCTGCTGATCAAGCGGTGCAAGCTGGTACGCGTCTGATGGGGTTGGGGTCTGCTGGTGTATCGAGGCCGGGCCAGGATTGCCGCTGCACATCCGTCACGAGCACCTCCGAGGAGCGGCAAGGCTCAATTTGGCGTCGTGCTGGGTTCAGGGCCGTGAAGGGCGATCTGTGAATCGTTATTGTCTGTTGTCCAGACAGGAGTTGAGTTGAACCCCGTCCAGTTTCGATCCGTGTCTCCCCACAGGCTGCGACTCTAACACATAAATGGTGCGATTTCCGGAAACACCAACGCGCGGATGGGCGGCGATTCCAACCGTCCGAACTGTCCGCAAAAAGTATGTGGTTTTGTCGCCGCAGTGGTGTCGAACTTTCCGCCGCCGCCAGTCTCAAACAAACCGAGCTTTACAGAGCTCTCTGACTCCTTGTCGTGTTCCCCGCCGTTTGGCGGGGTTTTTTTTGGGACGCTCGTCCAGTCGCCGGGTCGAGACAGGCTAATCAGAGGCATTGACTCGTTTACGCTGCACGTCCAGTTTAGCGATCACCATGGCAACACGAGTCGACCCCGGTAACCGACGCGGCTCGATGACTAGGCGACGAGTTGTGTAATTTGGTCGCCAACAGCGACATCGAACAGCGGAGCGACGATGCCCGAGGGCGATACTATTCACAAGCTGGCCAAGTACCTGCACTCGGCACTCGCCGGGACCCTGGTTCAGGGCGTGCGGCTGCGGCCGGTGTTCGGCGACTCGAGCGGCCCGCGCCGCGTCAGCGGCGTCGTCAGCGAGGGAAAACACCTGTATCTGAGCTTCGATGACGGCTGGCAGCTGCGCAGCCACCTCGGTATGTATGGCTCCTGGCACCGCTACCGTCCGGGTCAGCCGTGGCGCAAGCCGGCACGGCAGGCTTCGATCGTCATTGTCGGTGCGGATGCGGACTATGTTTGTTTCAACGCCAAACAGGTGCAATGGCTCAAGCAGCTCGGCTTCGCACGCGCCGACCAGGCCAACCGGCTGGGCCCCGATCTGATCCGAGAGCCATTCGACGCCGACCGCATCCTCGCCCGCGCTAAGGCGTTGCTGTCTTCCAGCACGCTGATCGTCGATCTGCTGCTCGACCAACGCCTCGCCGCCGGTATCGGCAATGTCTATAAATCGGAGATATTGTTTGTCGAGGGACGCTCGCCGATGCTGCGCCTGCAGGACTTGTCAAACGATGCCTTGGCCTCGCTCTACTGGCGTGCGGCGGAGCTGCTGCGAGACAACCTCGGCGGCGGGCCGCGCACAACGCGCAAAGCGTTCGACGAGAAGGGCCCTTTGTGGGTCTATGGACGCTTCGCCCGGCCCTGCCTGCGCTGCGCAACGCCGATTCGACGTGCCAGTCTTGGCGTCAATCCGCGCTCGACTTACTGGTGTCCGGCCTGCCAACCCCCAATGGTCAATGCAATCGCCAGCCCACTAGCTTTGTCAACCGCGGCCCAGGAGAGAGATTCGTGAGCACTGCGTTTGGAACAGACACGATTGCGGAGAGCAAGACGTTCGACGCCGTCGCCGGTCGACGCCCGATGCCGACTCCGGTGCCGATGTGACCTCAGCCCGCGGCGAGTTCGCGGACTGGTTGAGCTTGATGGCTCTGACCGTGATGTGGGGATCGGCTTTTCTCTTCACCAAGATCGCCGTGGAAGCGCTGCCGATGGCCTCGATCGTCATGGCCCGGCTTGGAATCGCGGCCCTGATCTTGGTTCCTCTCGCGCTGATGCTGCTCGGACGGGTGCCTCGTGGCCGGCGTCTATGGCTGTACTTCTTGCTGATCGCGTTAGTCGGCAACCTCGTGCCTTTTTCGCTGATCACCTGGGGCCAGCGTGGCATCGACAGCGGACTGGCCGGCATCCTGATGGCGGTCATGCCGCTCGCGACCCTGGCGCTGGCGCATCTATTCGTGCCGGGGGAGCGCCTGAACGCCTATCGGGTGGGCGGCTTCTTGTTCGGCTTCGCCGGCGTCGTGGTGTTGATTGGTCCCGAGGCCCTGCTGAGCATCGGCGGTGAAAGCGGTGCCCTGGTGCCGATGTTGGCGGTGCTGGGTGGCGCCCTTTGTTATGGTGTGTCGTCGATTCTGGCACGCCTGCGTCCATCCAGCGATGCGCTGTCGAGTGCCGCCGCCGTGACCCTGCTCGCGGCCGTGATGTCGCTGCCACTCGGCGTCGATGCCGGCGGCGTGCGCTTCTCGACACTCTCTTCGTCGGTGATCGGCGCCGTGTTGTTTCTCGGCATGATGTCGACTGCCTTGGCGATGATCGTCTACTTTCGATTGATCCAGTCCGCTGGCCCGTCCTTCACGTCCCAGCTCAATTATCTGATACCGCTGTGGGCGGTGTTCATCGGTGTCGTCTTCCTCGGCGAGGAACCGACTACCGCGCACCTGTTGGGCCTTTGCTTCATCCTCGGCGGCATTCTGCTGGCCCGCCGGGAGCCGCGCCGGCGGCCAACCGCGGCAGCGCGCGCTCGGGGTTCTGGTGAACATCCGGCGGCAGATGAGTGAACTGGCCGCGCGGCGTATCGGCGGCGACGGCATCAGTCGAACAGGTCGCGAAACGCCTTGGCGAATCGCTTGTAGGCATCCCCGCCGTCCTTGTCCATGACCTGGTCGATGACCCAGCGGTTTTCTTCCTTGCTGCCCATCAGGGTCTGGATCTCGTAGCCGAGATGGCGCAGGAAGGGGTAGGTGGGCCCGTCGTCGTCGAGCTGGAAGTCGGCATACTCTTCCGAGCGCTGGTTCAGCCTCGTGATGAATGGGCTGCCGTAGTCGCCCGGTCCAAGCAGGTCCTCGCTGTTGTCCTGGACGTGTTCGACGCATTTCTTCGCGAACGCCGTGATCAGTTCGCGGCGCTGCGCGTCCTCCAGCCGGCGCTGGGAGAGGCGGTCGGCGATCTGGATCAGAAAGACCAGGTACTCCTGTATGACTAGCAGCCGCTGCGCATCGTCGCGATAGACAAAGCGTTCGCAGTGCAGCGTGATCGCCTTGTCCACGGCGATGCGCCAGCCGATGAAGGCAAGCGCGCCGCCGACCTCCGCGAGCGAGCGTTCGTTCTCGTCGTTCCACCAATGGCTCTTGATGCGAAGTGCCATGTTGAGGGGCTCCTATGCTTATCGTGGTCGATATTCGCCGGGGTCGATCCGGGTCTGTGAGGTGGACCCCATCCGCTGGACAGCCGGAGGGTGGCTTGCGCGGCACCCTGGGCCGCATCGGGGGGTATCGGCATCCAGCGAATGTGGTTGATGGCGGCGCGAGCGTTTGCCAACGCCAGTTGCGGGATCAGGCCTTGAACTGCTCGCGTTATGCCCGACAATTTTAATGGGTAAAAGAGCTGGTGACAGGAATCCCCTGAGCGCCAGCCAGGTCGCAGCAGATGTCGCAGCAACAGGCTTGGTCAGCCAAAGAGGGAGTCGCGATGAATCCACAAAACTTGAATGTCTTGGCCAGCAGCGTTCAGTACAACTGTCATATCTCGGACGCCCGCCATGGCGCCGACTTCTCACTTTGCATTTATCTGATGAAGATGCGCGAGTACTACCGTTGGGAAAAGCGCCTCCCCTACGGTGCCGCGTTGGCAAAGGATGCCGTTGGCGACTGGCTGCAGGCGCGCGAACAGCTGTGGGAGGCGCTGGAGGATGCCGATCTCCGGCCGCTCGCGATCGGCGGGCGCGACTATGATCCCTTTGACGCCGATGCCATCAATGCGTCGTTGCGGCCGCAGGGGTTGGTGTACAGCAGTGGTCTCGGCAACCGCGCCAAGCCGCATTTCTTCCTCGGGAAACTGGAGCGGCATGCGCGTAACGGCGCCTGTTCGGTCTATGTGGCCGCGAGCGAATATGCCCGTGACCTCTCGGCACCGCCGGCCATGACGCTCGGCAACAACATCTTCCTGCGTCGCGAATCACTCGGCCGAATGCTGTGGGAAAAGCTCGAGAGTTGGCGTTGGAGTCGGCCCGACAATGCACTCGGCCGCGCCTTTGCCTGCTACGACTTCGACGCCGACCTCGAAGGGTCGCTAGCCGCGATGACCGACCGCGAGATCGACAATGCACTGCTGCATGAGCAGGGTGAGTACGAGGCCGGCGAGCGTCTCGGCGACGATGCCTGGAATGCCATGCTGATGGCGCTGGCGCAGACTCCGGCCGAGATCATGGCCCGCGCCGTGCGTGATCACCTGGCCGACTGTCTGGTGACGCTGCCCCGCCTACTCGGCGAGATCGAGGACAGCGGCGACGCCGCGGCCCTGCATTTCTACCTGGGCAACCTTACCAATATGCGCAAGGCGATCTTCCCCGCTTTGAGCAGCGCCTATGACGCCTGGCGGGAGAAGGGTGATCTGAACCGCCTGCGGCGGACGGCCGACAGCGGCCGGTCGCATTTCGAAGGCCTGGCGCACGCCATGCTGCGTCTTCACCAAAGGCGCGGCAAGGATGCCGCCCTGGCCATCCGCGACCTGGTCGATGCCAGTCATCTCTGACCCGTGATCTCTGATAAGCCTGCTTTGATCGCTGTCTGTCCCGCCACCGCCGGCGGGCGGCTGATCTTGGCGACCTTGTCGGCGGTTCCGCACGGTCAAGCTTGACGTCGCCTTCCGGCGCGCCGGACAATCAGGGCAGTCGTGTTGCACAAGCAGGCCTTCATGCAGACCACAGCCTTCGATCGGCCGCTCGCGCCCATGCAGGGTATCCGCGAGATCAGCCCGGGCAGTTTCATCTTCGAACGTGCCCAGGCGCTGCCGCCGACCTTCTGCGAGGAGGTGGTTGCCCGCTTCGAGGCAAATCCAGAGCAGCAGTATGCCGGCCGCGTCGGTCAATTGCGGGAGCAGGACGCTTCCATCAAACAGACCATGGACCTGGTGGTGAGCAACAAGGACAACTGGAAGGACGTCGACCAGATGTTCTTTCGCTCACTTGCTGTGGCAATGCGCGAGTTCCGCGAAAGGTTCCCGTACTTCAAAGGGCCATTCAAGGATCTGGGTTACCAGGTTCAGCGTTACCTGCCCGGCCAGTTCTATCATTGGCACGTCGACGGCGGCAGTCATGAACTGAGCCAACGGCAGCTGGTGGCGCTTTGGTATCTGAACGACGTCCCCGGTCCCGGCGGTGAGACGCAGTTCTTGTATCAGGGCGTCAGTGTTCGCCCAGAGTGCGGCAAGCTGGTGTTGTTCCCGCCCTTCTGGACCCACGAGCACCGTGCGGCACGGCTGCAGGCCGGCGTCAAATACATCGCCACAACCTGGGTCGTGTTCGCTTAGCGTTGGGGCAATGACGACGCCAACCGATGCGCAACGCCGACTGCTCGGCATCGTCGAGTTGGGCGGTTATCCGAACTTCACGCCGCTCTACCGCCGGCTCGGCTTCGATGTCGAGTTGGTGGGTTCCCAGCGGAAGGCACAGGCGGCGCTGAAGAGACGGCTGCCGCATATCATCGTCGCCGAGTACAACTTCCAGTCCGATTTTCGCGACCGTACCAGCAATCTGGAGACGCTGATGGCGCGTCTTCAGCGGCATCCGCAGGTGCGAGTCATCTGCATCTATCAGCCCGAATACAGGCATAAGCTCGATGCCATGCTGACGCGTTTCCCGGTCTTTGCGGCCTTGCCGTTGCCGGTGGACGAGGAGGCGATGGAGGCGGCGCTGCGTCGTGCCTTGGCCGCCTGAGCTTCGGCGGCGTCAGGACTCGGTGAGCAATGCCTGACAGGCGGCCGGGGGCTGCGGACGCGGTTGCGGCTTGGCCGATGCCTGTTTCGGCCTGTTTGCTTCCAGACTGAACCACCAGGCCAGCTCGGAGCCGCAGCCGCTGCCCATCGGGATCGGTGACTGCTGCCGACAGGATGGGCTGTCTTGCGGGCACTTCAAACGGACGTGCATGTGCGCATCGTGTCCCCACCAGGGACGCAGCTTGCGTATCCAGGCGGCGTTGCCCGCTTCCTTGCAGAGTGCGCGCTTGATGCCGGGGTTGACCAGGATGCGGTCGACCCTGGGGTCTTCGGCGGCAGTGCGGATCAGAAACAGCTGGTCGGGGCCCCAGTTAGCGTTCAGGTCGAGCTTGTTTCGGCCGAGCATGCTCGGCGGGTCGCGCGATTCCGGCGTCGAGCGGACCGCCTGTGCCGGCGACTCGGCAAGCGTCAGCCAGATGTCGGCGTCCAGTCCATTCTGATGGCTGACATGGGAGGACGACATGCGTCCGCCGCGGGGTTGGGCAAGATCGCCGACCATGATCAGCTTACCGTTGCGTCGGTGCATGGCATCGCCGAGTTCCCGGACCAGGCGGATGGTCTCGGGATGGCCATAGTAGCGGTTGCGATGGCGACGGATGCTGGCGAACCCGAGGCCGGAGGCGGGCAGTGCGGAGGCGCCGTGAATGCAGCCATTCGATGGGCTGCCGACCGCGGTTGGTGTGCCGGATGAGGCAGTCTGGATGCGCGACCAAGCGGTCTCCGCGGCCAGCGTGTCCCCGACCGCGACGGCGAACAACAACGCGAACAGCAGCGGGCTGGCTCTTCTGCCGGCTCTTCTGGAGCAAATGCACACACTTCCACGCAAGTCCATGAATGCGGCCTCCGGCGGGTCTGCCGGCTCAGGTTGTCGAAGGCGCGATTCTATACTTGGAAGTGGCGAGTTTCGAGGGCCGAACTTCTAAGGCGATTGACAGAAATCGCCTTAGAAGCAGCCTATACCCGTTATGGTCGCCGCCGCCGTCCTTGGCGCGTTGGGGGCGGATGGGGGCGGTTGGGCTGAGGCGCTGGCGGAGCCGGGTGATCAGCTCTTGCGTTTCGCGCCGATGCGTTTGGTGGTGACGGCGCCGCGTATCATGATGATGATGAAGAGGCTGGCGATGAATCCGATGACGGCAACGCCGCTGGTGATCACGACCGCCTTGTCCTGGGCGTCGGCGATGCCGAGCAGATTGCCGATGCCGATCAGCGTGGGGTTGTCGGCAGGCACCGCGATCAGGAACGCGCATAGTGCCAAGAAGACACCGAAGAACAAAAGCTTGACGTCGATATGGATGGCCGCGAGCAGGGTCGTGAAGGCGAGCAGATAGAGAATGGTGGCGGTGTATTGCTGGTCGCTCATCAGCTCGCGGATCCCTTGGGTGTTGATGATATAGAGCAGTATCAACAGGGCGCCCCAGTGAATGACTTGCTTGACAACGTACCAAAGCCTGACGTTGCCGGAGAGATATGACTGACCCCAACCCGAGACCAGCGATAAGGCGGCGACAACGGGTACGAAGATCTCCCAATAGCGGGAGTTGCCGGCCATGTCTTCCTTGCTCAGCCAGAAGAGGATGGTGGCGACGGCAAACAGAATCAGCGAAGGCAGCACGGCGAACAACATCGCGGGTTGGTTGCTGTTGCTGCGCTTTTCGGGGACATTTGCGGTAATTGCGGCTTCAGACACGTCAAATCCTCCAACAGGAGCGGTGGGGTAGGGGCCGACGGTCTTGCTGTCCGGGCGTATCCGAGGCATCCGGCCCGTTGTGGTGCGAGTACACCCGATATCGGACCATCGGCGATGACAACCTCCGCTTAGTGTAAACCCTTTTTCTTACGTGTGTAGAGAGATTGACACTATTTCCGACGATCGAGTGTCAGATAAAGTTGACACTCGGCCGGGAATCCTCTGTGCCGATCTGATCAGAACGGCCAGATGACGGGAACCAGCGCCACCGTGACGACCCCAACCAACAGCGTTAGCGGGATGCCGATACGCAGAAAATCGGCGAAGTGATAACCGCCGACATTGAAGACCATCAGGTTGGTTTGGTAGCCGATCGGTGTCGCAAAGCTGGCGGATGCGGCGATCATTAGCGCGACGACGAACGGCAGCGGGCTGACCTCCATGAGTCGTGCCGCGTCCATGGCGATCGGGAACACCAGCACGGCCGCGACGTTGTTGGTGGCGAGTGCCGTCAACAGCGCCGCCGCCGCGAAGACCAGCGCCAGCGATACCCAGGGCATGCCCTGCGCGAGACCGATTAGCGAGCCCGCCAATAGCGCGGCGGCCCCCGTCTTTTCCAGCGCCGTGCCGATGCCAAACGAGGTCGCGATGACCACCAGCACCTGCCAATCGGGCGCACGCCGGGCGACCCGGCCGGCTGTGCAGCGCGTCATGATCATGGCCCCAGCCGCCATTAATGCCGCCTCCAGCATGCTCAGCAGACCGCTGGCGACGCTAGCCACCATGGCCGCGACGATGGCGACGGCAATCGGTGCGCGCTCGTGGCTCAGCGGATGGTTGTCGCCGATCTGGCTGACGACCAGAAAGTCGCGCGAGTTGCGCTGCTGCAGAGCGAACTCCGGGCGTGTCTCCAACAGCAGCGTATCGCCGGCGGACAGCACGATGTCGCCGATCTTGCGCTCGACGCGCTCGCCATTGCGGGACAGCGCGATGATGACCGCGTTGTAGCGCGTGCGGAAGCGTCCCTCACGCACGCTGCGACCGATCAGCGGGCATTTGTTGGACAGCACCGCCTCGACAAAGCAGCGGTTCTGACGCGGACCGCCGAGCTTGAAGACTTGATTCGTTGCCGGTATCAGACCGCGGATCTGCTGCAGGTCGACCACCGAGTCGATGATGCCGGCGAAGATCAGCCGATCGCCGGCCCGCAGCACTTCCTGTGACGATACCGCGGGCATGATCTGTCCACCGCGCTCGATCTCCGCCAAGAACAGCCCCGGCAACTGGCGCAGTCCGGCGGCCTCGATGCTCTTGCCGGCCAGCGGGCTGTCCGGCGCGACCAGCATCTCGGTGGTATAGCGGCGCACGTCCTCATAAGACGTCGCGGCGGTCGTGCGCGCTGGCAGCAGCCGCGAGCCGGCAACCAGCATGAACAGCAGCACCGTCGCCACCACCGGCAGACCTATCCAGGCGAGCTCGAACAACCCGAGGCCGGGCGCGCCGGTGCGCGCGCTATAGAGACCATCAACGACCAGATTGGTGCTGGTGCCGATCAGCGTGCAGGTGCCGCCGGCGATGCTGGCGTAGCTGAGTGGTATCAGCAGTCCAGACAGCTGCAGACGGTGGCGCTTCGCCCAGTCCTGCACGGCCGGGATGAAAATCGCGACCACCGGTGTGTTGTTGAGGAAGGCGCTGAGCGCCGCCGCCGGCGCCATCAGTCGCAGCCGGGCATCCGAATCGCCGCGTGGTTTGCCGAGCAGGGACTGCCCGATCCAGCCTACCGCGCCGGTCTCGGTCAGGCCGGTGACCACCACGTAGAGGACGGCGACCGTAATCATGCCCTGGTTGGAGAATCCCGCCAGCGCCTCCTGCGGTGTCAGCACGCCCGCAACCAAGAGTAGCGTCAGTGCGCCGGAGGTGACGATATCCGGGGCGATGCGTGTGCGAACGAAGAGCACGAAGCACAACACCACCAGACCGATGCTCAGCCAACCGTGCCAGCCCAGGGTTGCCATGGTCATATCAGGTGCATTGATGCTGTCCTCGCGTGCCGCCAGGCAGACCGGTGGAGAGGTGCGGGCCGGTGTTGAGCCATGGCCCCGCGGCGGTGTTGGTCACGCGGGGCGGTCCGGCGGTTTTGCGGTTAGCTTCCGGACACGAGTTTTTCGAAGCGCTCTTTCACGGCGGCCTGGCGCAGCCGCTCGGCCTCCTGCTCGCTGGCGATCAGTGGCGAGTCCGCCCAGCGCTCCGTGCGATGGTCGTAGACCGAGAAACGCCAGGCCTTGCCAACCTTGAACACCTTGGTCACGTCGTTGCCGGCCTGTGTCATGGCCTCCAGCCTCGACATCGCCGCCTGTCCCCGGGTCTCGGAGGTGGGTTCGGCGAAGCCGTCGCGCTTCGCCCCAACATGTCCGGAAAAATGCGTTTCGGCATTCGCAGGCGCTGCGGCGCTAGGGGCGGGCGCCGATTCAGACGGCCTCCGCCGGGGCGATCCGTCGGGCTGTTCGGTGACCCGAAAGCTGTTGTTCTGGATCTCGCCCTGGACATCGATCTCGACGGCCTCGACGCCCGGCAGGCGGCTCAGGATGTAGCCGGCCATCAGCATGCCGACCTTGTGGTTCTCCTTCTCCAGGGCACTCAGCAGCTTGTCTGCAACGATCTGGCAGCGTTGGATTTGATTTGGGGTCTCGACCCATTCGCGGCTCATCTGCCAGCCCTGATCCATGTCATGGTCGAGCTGGTCGAAGAAGCCGGTGGCGCCGGTCATAACCGCCGCCGGCACGTTGAGGATATATTCTTGATCTTCGATGATGGCCTTTAGGATCATGACTGTCGTGCTCAATGTCTTGTTGACCGCCTAGCTGGCAAAGACGCCATTTTAGGCGATTGCCCTGGGATCAGGTATCCGATGGCGCTTGACCTGGGATCGTCTGCGAGCAGGGCTGCCGACAGCAAGGCCGACTTGACCATAGACCATCCGCAGCACCCGAGAGGAGCGCACCCATGTTGTTGAGCATCCGGAGCCTGCTGAATCCGGCGCAGTTGGACAAGATCCATCAGGTACTTGCTGAGGCCGAGTTCGTCGACGGTAGATTGAGCGCTGGTTTTGCCGCGGCGCGGGTCAAGCAGAATCAGGAGATGCGTCAGGATCCGAAGCGTACGGAGCTATTGGGCCGCATCCTGATGTCGAGTCTCGGACATAACGAGACCTTTCGTTTTGCCGTGTTGCCGCATCGTGTGGCCGACCCAATCATCGCCCGTTATCAGCCCGGTATGACCTATGGCGACCATGTCGATGATCCGATCATGGGCAGCAGTGGTCCGCGCTTTCGCACCGACGTGTCGATGACGATCTTTCTCAACCCGCCGGAAGACTATGACGGCGGCGAGCTGGTTATCCGCACTTCATTTGGTGAGCGCGAGGTCAAGTTGTCGGCCGGTGATGCGGTGATCTATCCGTCATCCAGCCTGCACAGGGTGGCCGAGGTCACCCGAGGGCAACGCACGGTGGCATTGACCTGGATTCAGAGCTATGTGCGCGATCCCGCGCGGCGAGAGTTGCTATTTGAGCTAAACCTCGCCCGCGAACACCTGCTGCGGGAGGCCGCCACCGACGAAAACACCGGGCGCGTGGACCGTTCCTATGCCAATCTGGTCCGAATGTGGAGTGACCTATAAGGGGCGAGGGGCGAGCGTTGGCTGCAGGTTGCCCTTAGGCCCTAGCGCCTGAACGTGCCTGTGCCTTCATCTTGTTGACGATTGCGTAGACGCCGACGTGGCGGTTGGGGCTCAGGTGTTCCTCGAGCTTGAGGCCCTCGAACAAGGCGTCGACATCGATGTCTTCGATCTCGGCCGCGGTCTTGTCGGAAAAGAGTTCGACCAACAGCGCCACGACGCCCTTGATGATGGCGGTGTCACAGTCGCCTTCGAAACGCAGGGCACCACCGCCGTTGATTGGCTTGGCGAGGACATGGACGGTGCTCATACACTCGATGACCCGGTTGGCGTCAATCTTATCCGCCGTTTCCATCGGCGCAAGGCGCTCGCCGAGTTCAACCAGGTACTCGTAGCGCTGATCCCAGTCGCCAAGCAACTCGAAGGTGTCGACGATTTCGTTGATCTGGTCTTTGCTGGACATGGCTGGCGCGACTAGACGCTGAACGACTCACCGCAGCCGCACTGGTCCTTGACGTTGGGGTTGCGGAACTCGAAGCCTTCGTTGAGCAGGCTCGACTTCACGAAGTCGATCTCCATGCCATCGATCCGCTCTAGGCTGCCTTGGTCGACGACGACCTTGACGCCGTGGCTCTCGAACACGCGATCGTCCTCGGACAGGTCGTCCGCGTAATCGACGACATAGGCGAATCCCGTGCAACCGCTTTTCTTGGTGCCGATGCGCAGGCCGAGGCCGTGTCCGCGCTTGCCCAGCATGCTGGCGACGTGTGTTGCGGCGCTGTCGGTGAGTGTGACTGCCATGGTGCTGCTCCTGATCGATTGGTCGCGGTCGTCTGGTCGGGGCATCTCGAGCGATGGGGGCGCGTTGTACGGATTGCGCTCTCTAAAGCTGATAGTTCTAGTCGAGTGCCGAGCGCCGAGGGTACTAGGATAACGCGGTTTCATCTAAGCGGCGCTCGGCGATGAGACCCTTGCCCCTTGGCCTAAACGATGCTTTCCGTTGACGCGCTTGACGCAACTACGCTGATCTTCCCCGCACCCGACCTAGTAGCCCCTGCCTCAAAGGATTTCAAGCCCTGCGCCAGATCGGGACGACCGCCGAATCAGTGCCGCTGCTCGTTGCCCGCGGCGCCGAGATGGGCAGACATGTCCAGCAGGCCGCGCATCAGCACGGCGCGCTCATGCAGATCCACGGTCTCGATCAGCGCCTGTTTGTCGTCGGCACCGAGCGGCAGATGAGCGCAGAGTAGATTCACGAGATCGCTGTCTGCCATCTGGCCGATGTCGTCCCAGGGTACCTCCACGCTGCGCCGATCGCAGAAGGCGCGCAGCGATCCCATGAACTGCTCGCGGTCATCGATGTGCCTGGTTCCGGCGTCGTAGTCACCAATGAAGCGTTCCCAGCTTGGCCGCACGCGGCGGTAGCCGTCGAGCTGTTCGATCTCGGCCTCGATCTCGAAGCGACAAAGCCCGGTCAGCACCAAAACGATGCGCCCGTCGTTGGTTTCGCTGTAGGAGGTGATGCGTCCGGCGCAACCGATGCGATAGAGGCCGGGCTCGTCATCGGTGTCGGCGATAGCGCCGCCCATCCGCGGCTGCACCATGCCGATTAGATGGTCCGTTGCGAGTGCCGCCTGCACCATGTTGAGATAACGCGGCTCGAAGATATTCAGTGGCAGTTGCACGCCCGGCATCACAACGGCCCCACTTAGCGGGAACACCGGCAACGCCGCTGGGAGATCAGCGAAGCGGGGCAGGAACGGGTTTCTCACTCTGCATTCTCCTTGCGACCCGCCGCAGTGCATCCGCCTCGCCTAGCGCGATGCCGTTGTCGGGTCTTTGGGTTTTGGTCGGCCGCTCCGGTGGCGGCGTCGAACAGTGACGTTCTCTCGTACTTCTTAAGATGGGGTCGAAAGTCGGCCCTGCCAGGGAGCAAGTCAGGGAGCGAGTCAGTGGCGAGCAGTGAGAAGGAGCGCCGGCACGTGCGCGGTATCGGTCGTTCAATCAGGCATCGTCAGACGAGGCGCGTTCCGGCGCCGCACGAAACGGCATGACGGGACGTCGTCGTCAGCCGGTTTCCGCGAGCCGGATGCCGAGTTCGTCGGCGACGACCTGGAGTCTCGCACGGGCGTTCGAGAAGTCGAAGCCGTTAATGGCCTGACGCAGACCTTCGATATGATCGCGCGATGTAGCGCCGGAAAGCACCCTTTGCAGGCGCGTGAATCTGTTGATCGCGGCGGCGTCGAAGTTGGCGAGCAAGTCGGCAAGTTCGTTGAGTTCGGTGTCGACGTCCAGCGGCTGCCGCTGTCGCCTGCCTCTGCCGTCGCTTGGCTGATTCAACTCCTCACTCGGCTGCGCAGGCATACCGGCAAGATGCGCCTGGATCTCCATTAGCACAGCGTCGAGCAGATACTGCACTAGTTTTAGGTCGTCGGCCGGATCATCGCCAGCGCGACGTTTCATCGCCAGGCGCGACGCCGCATCTTTGACCTGCCGAGCGCCTAGGCTCGTGGCCGCACTCTCCAGCGCAAGCGCGAGCTGCGAGGCGCCGAGTACGTCGCCGCTGCCATGCAGGCTTGCATAGTCGTCGACGAAGCAGCCATGGTCGATGCGGAACCGCAACAGCAGTCGGCGCAGAAGGCGCTCATCGTGCTGCAGACGAAGCCTGGCGTTGCTGAGGTCCAGCAGCGGTACTACCGGAGAGCTGCCAAAGCACCGTGGCGACTCATGGTCCGCGCTGATGCGCGCGTGCCCTTGTCCTTCACCGCTGTCGGCAGAGCGCCTTTCCGGCGCAAGCGGGAGTGATAGGGCGAAACCGAAACTGCTGCCGTCCGCGGGCCGGCTATCAACGCTCAGGCGTCCGCCCATGGCCTCGACCAGCCGATGGCAGATGCTCAAACCCAGACCAGAACCATCGGAGCGTCGCGTAATGGACGGATCTGCCTGAGCGAATGGATCGAACAGTGCCAATTGCTGCTGCGGGGCGATGCCGATGCCGGTGTCGCGCACCTCAAAGGCGATCTGCGCGCGCGTCTTGCTGGCTTCAATCAAGCGGCAGGCAATGCTGACCTCGCCCTGCTCGGTAAACTTGACCGCGTTGTCGGCCAGGCTGCCTAGCACCTGACGCAGACGTCGGGCATCTCCGACCAGCAAGCGCGGCACCTTTGGGTCGCGCTCCATTCTTAATTTAATCGACTTGCGACCGGCTGCCGGCGCAGTGAGGTCAACGACCGTTTGCAGCAACTCGTCGAGTTCGAAGCCGACCTCCTCGAGGCGGAGATCGCCCGCCTCTAGCTTGACGTAGTCGAGCACGCCGTTGATGTGAAACAGCAGTCCGTGGGCCGCGCGATTGGCGCAGTCTAAATGATCACGCTGCGCCGCCGAGATCTCGCCCTGCTTTACCAGATGGATCATGGCAATGACGCTGTTCATCGGTGTGCGGATCTCATGGCCGATGTTGGCCAAAAAGATGTCCTTGGCGGCGGCGGCGCGTTCGGCTTCGCGCTGCGCCGCTGCCAATTGATTCTCGAGTTCGCCGATACATTCCGCGTTGTAGCGAAGGCGGCAGGCCGGAGCCCCCTCGCAGGGCGGAATGCCGGGCTCATGGCAGGCAACCGGCCTGGTGCAACTGGCCGCGATCGAGTCTGCTGGCGGTGTTGATGCGGGCATGATGCCTCGGCGCGCGGCAGACAGGATCAGCTTCGGCCATTGCCGTCCGACTAGTCCCCCCCCGAACCACACGGACGTGGCCAGCAGCACGGCGACGGCCAAGGCTTCCGGCCATGAGGAAAATAGTCCGCCCCAAGCTAGGGCCGGGATTCCGATCAGCAGCGGCAAGCTCAGCAGGGCTCTGGTGCGGGGGTGGGTCATTGGTCGCTCTTGGCGGCGGCTCTGCCGGTGACGATGGGCGGTGCCATGTCTTGCCGCGGCAGTTATCGGTGCCTGGTACGCTCAAGCTAGCCGAAATCGACCAGTGCATGCTGTGACCCGGTCGGCAATTTGACTGCTCGCGCACGCCGAGGATGCATGCTTCGAGCCGCCTGCTTCGACCCAGCTGAATTCGCGGCGCTGGGCAGGAGCCTGGTGCGCCCCTGTAGCGACGCCCGGAAGGGTCGCGAGTTGCTGGACTAGCGGGTGGGGTCGTCTTCGCCGATATTCGCCGCGGCATCTAACTGAGCCGCCTGCAGAGTGTTCTCGAGCAGGCTGGCGATGGTCATTGGCCCGACGCCGCCCGGCACCGGTGTGATCCATCCGGCGCGCTCACGCGCCTGTTCGAAGTCCACATCGCCGCATAGACGGCCTTCGCCATCCCGGTTCATGCCGACGTCGATGACCAGTGCCTGCGGTTTGATCCAATCTCCGGGTACGAAGCGTGGGCGGCCGATTGCGACCACGAGCAGATCTGCCCCGCGCGCCTTGTCAGCGAGGGCCTTGGTGCGACTGTGGCAGACCGTGATGGTGCAGCGTGCGGCGAGGAGTTCGAGCGCCATCGGCCGGCCGACGATGTTCGACTGGCCGATCACCACCGCGTCCAGCCCCTCCAGCGATTGCCCGGTCCGCTCGAGCAGGCTCATGATCCCTTTCGGCGTGCAGGGACGCAGCAGCGGCATGCGCAGAGCCAGTCGACCGACGTTGTACGGATGGAAGCCGTCAACGTCTTTCGTCGGCAGAATGTGCTCGATGACCGCCTCGGCATCGATCTGCTCCGGCAGCGGCAGCTGGACCAGTATCCCGTCGATCCGTGCGTCGGCGTTGAGCCGCCCGATCAGCGCCAACAATTCCGCCTGAGTGGTGGTCGCCGGCAGCTCATAGAGTTCAGAGTGGAAACCCACTTCCGCGCACGCCTTCCTCTTATTGCGGACGTAGACCTGCGAGGCTGGATTTTCTCCAACCAGCACGACCGCGAGGCCAGGCGCGCGTGCACCGGACCGCCTGTGTGCCCTGACCTGGTCAGCGATCCGAGCGCGGACATCGGCCGCGATCGCCTTCCCGTCCAGGATCTGTGCGCCCATCGTGCTGCTCCTGCGGTGCCGCCGTTTCGTCTACAAAAAGGGGGGGAGATGTTAACGCCCGGGAGCTGCGATGCAAGCCCGGTCGCAGGTCGCGCGGAGACGCACACGGACGGTCGAAAGGTCTGGTTAGCGCGGTATTGTCCCGGTTTACGGGCCGATTCCATAATGTGAAATCGGAATCCGGCATCCCGGAAAAGCGCCCCATGTTTCAGCAATCGATTATAAAGCGTGATACTTAATTTCCGCGTTGATCCTGGCTGCGCCCGGTGCAACCGAGCGTAACCCTTTTCACAAATAGCGGTTTGTACCAACTGGGAGTCCAGCTTTAGGGCAGCCAGAATTTCCAGCAACATCGCTAGTCGCTAAATTAATAAAAGTAGAACTTACAAAACCCATAAGCTGATCGCAAGTAACGAATAAAAAAAATTGAGTACTGATCTTGACTGATCTTTTGTTGCCCCTATGATCTCCCCACTGCGTCGTTCGAGAAGACGCGCGAGTACGCGACCAAGTCTCTCGAGTGGACAGACACAACAATAAAAAGCTCGGAGTGTTTGGGAACTAAAACCATAAGCCGTCGTCGATGCACTGGTGCTCCGCGGATATTTCTTGCGGATCAAGTGGCTTGGCAAGGTGTTCCCCGAGCAGAGCTTTGGCCAATAGATACAAGAAAATGTAGGTCGTCGCCCGACCGGGATAGTGGGTCCGCGGAGTCATGACTTCTAAGTGCCAGGCTTCAGAAATGGCAGGTCAAAACACCCAAAACAGCACCTGCGCGACCCAGCCCTATCCGACCGCTTTTATTAACCGAAACTCAGCGCCCAACTCAAACGCCCATTTGCTCGACTCATTGGTCACTGTGTCCGCCCGCCATGGCCTGCGATCTGTGGCCGACGGATGTTGCAGTCGTCACGATGAAGTTTTATTGCATTCAGGATGAGTGCAGTAGCCGCTGGTACCCTGAGTACCGCAAACCGTGCCACCAGGATCTACATCATTAGACCCTGGGGCTTTCTTAGCACAAGAAGGCGCCAGCGCCATCGCCGCGCCGACCTAAGTGAGGTGGAGTAGAAAACATGTCCGAAATTCAGAATAAGAGCAGACGCGACTTTTTGGCTTTCAGTGGCAAGGCGGGGCTGACCACCTTGGTCGCGCAAGCCGTTGGTGTCAATCTGGGCATGGTCGACATCGTTCGCGCCCAGACGGGAAAGCGGGGCGTTGAGCCATTTCGCTTCGCGATCATCAGCGACGCCCACCTGTATAGCATCGACAATCACAAGTTTGACCAGATGCTGATGGACGCGGTGGCAAAGGTCAATGCGATGACGCCGCAACCCGATTTTGTGCTGTTCGGCGGTGATGTCGCACAGAATGGCACCGAGGATCAACTCGTCAAAGGGCAGAAAATCCTGTCCGAGTTGAAGGTGCCGATGAAGATCATCCCCGGCGAGCACGACTGGTATGTCGATATGGGAGATGCCTGGCGCGGGCTGTTCGGCGACGAGACCTGGTCCTTCGACCACAAGGGTGTGCATTTCATCGGCATGAACTCGATCTTGGTCGAGGACTTTTGGACCGGTCCAGGCTTGACGCCGCGTGAGCGCATGGCCGTCATGGAGATGCTGGAGAGTCCGATCGGCGGTCCTTGGGGCGTGCATGAAAAGCAGCTCGAATGGCTGGCGAAGGACGTCAAGGACCTTGCCCCGGATACGCCGGTCGTGGTCTTCACCCACTCACCACTGTGGGACTACTACCCACGCTGGAACTTCCAGACCTCTGATGCCCCAGAAATTCGAGAGATCCTGTCGAAGTTCGAGAACGTCATGTCATATCACGGTCATGTGCACCAGACCTTGTACAACCGAATTGGCAACATGTCGTCCGTCGCGGCGATGAGCACGTCCTGGCCTTGGCCGTACCCGCCGGTCGAGCTGGCCTTCCCTGAGACCCGAAGCAATCGCCACGATCCGTCCATCGCCACCGATGGGCAGGGTGTGCAGGTCATCGACCTGAGCGCCGAGGGCGGAATGGTCCATTACAAGCCGTTCGAAGATGGTCAGCTGACGCCGTTCATGCAAGACGGCTTTAAAGTCTAACTGGAGGAGTCAAGATGAGAAAAAAGATGAACATCGGCCAATTCATGACCGCCGGCATCGTCGTTGCCGCGATGTCCGCTTCGGGCGCCGCACTGGCGGGTCCGCCCTTTACCGATGAACAATTGCAAGAGCAGATGGACGCACTCTATGCCTCGGCTCAGCTCGGGTACGACCTATGGCATGGTAGCAAGCCGAGCATGACGACCAACGGCCTGGCCTGCGGAAACTGCCATCCGGATACTGCCGCTGCCAATCCGCAGACCTTCCCGAAATACATGACCATGTATGGCAAGGTCGTGCCTTTCCAGGAGATGGTCAACTGGTGCATCGAGAACCCACAGCTCGGCGAGCGGCTCGACCCGAATGGCGACGAAATGACCGCGATGAAGGCCTACGCGATGTATCTGCATCGGGGCCAACCGATCCGGACCGGTCTCGCATCGCAGCAGACGGCGGCGAACCCGGTCGACTTCGGAACTGGCTTCAAGCGTCCCGACGGCCCGACCGGTCTCGGGGTCGATACCAAGGCGTACGTTCCGACCAACACGCCGTAGCCGAAAGCGGCCGCCGGCTGCGGCCGGCGGCAAACACGCGAGACTGAGGGTGACGGAATGCCCCGCCGCTTATTGTTTTAGGATATCGGTGGAATCTTTAGCTCTATGTATTTTTTGTTTTTTGTTCTCTTGCTCTTTAGCCTGGGCGCAGCAACGGCTGAACAGCGTTGTGATGATTCTGAGTTTGCGTTGTCGGCTCCCACGGATCGCTTCGACGATAACGGCGATGGAACCGTCACTGATTCGGCGTCCGGCTTGATGTGGATGCGCTGCTCGCTTGGTCAGTCATGGCAAGGCGGCAACTGTGTCGGCGAGCTTGCCAGCGTCGACTGGATAGAGGCGCAGCGGGCAGCCAAGGAAACCAACAGCAGTGGTTCTTATTTCTTCAGCGATTGGCGTGTTCCCAAGTTGCCGGAGCTGGCGATGATCATCGAGCGTCAGTGCCACAACCCGAGGATTAACCTTGCGATTTTTCCGAATACGGCAGCCGAGAAGTACTGGACCTCGACGACTCGCCCCGGGGATGAGTCGAATGACGACCGTTATGCCCTGAGTTTCGGGCCGGATGGCGTACGGCCTGTGGAAAAGGACGAACGCAACCATGTGCGTCTGGTCCGAACGGCGAAGTGATGTCTGCTGATGGCGCTCCGCTGCTCCGACCCGTGCGTTTCGGGCCGCTCGATTGTCCAACTCGTGCATCCCTGACGAGGCGGTCGTTCCTGCGAAGCGCGGGAGCTGCGGCAGCGCTGATTGCTTGTGCGCCATCGCGGATTTATGCGGTGGCCTTGCCCAGTGATGACAGCTTCCGAATCGCGCCGACTAGTGCGGTGTTGGAGCGATTGGGCGGAGTCCCAACAGAATCTGAAGACATTGTCCTCAACGTCCCGGACCTGGCAGAGAATGGTGAGAATGTACCGGTTTCGGTAGTTACTTCCCTATCCAATGTACAAGCGATTTATGTACTGGCCGACACCAATCCCTTTCCGCTCGCGGCCGCCTTTAGTATTCCGGACGGAACTGACGCCCGCATTTCAGTTCGGCTGAAGCTCGCCCAGACCGGTAAGGTCATTGGTGTCGTGCGAGCCGCGAACAAGCTGTACTGGGCCTCGAAGTCCGTCCGCGTGACCGTCGGCGGCTGCTCCTGATGCGCGCAGATGCCTAGCGCAGACGGGGAGACGACTGAGCATGAACCTGAAGTCAGCGCCGGCTCCTATCCGCATTCGGGCAAAGGCGAAGGATGGCGGCACCGAGGTTCTGGTGCTCATGCCGCACCCGATGGAAACAGGCTTGGGTACCGATGACGCGGGCACGCGGCCCGTGGCTCACTTCATTACTGATGTTCGGGTCTGGTGCGAAGACCGAGTGGTCATGGAGGCGAAACTGAGTATTGCCGTTGCGAAAGATCCGCTATTGTCGTTCCGCTTCCGCGGCGGCCGCCCAGGGGATCGCATTCGCGTGATGTGGCGGGATAACACCGGAGATGAAAGAACTGACGAGGCGAGGGTCAGTTGACCCATTGTTGCGAGAGCCCTGGTGGATCTCTGTCGATTGTCTTGGTCAGGATCGGCAGTAAGACTGGGCAAACCGGGGGCGCTAGCTATCGGGCTATCCTTAAGCGGGACCGAACGCTGAGCCCATTGACCAACCATGAACAAACCAGCAATCGAGGAGTAATAAAAGATGAGTTCTTACGATCGTCGCAAATTCCTGTCGCAGGTGGTGGCCGGCTCCGCGGCAGTCGCCCTCAGTCGCTTTGCCGTCGCTGAAGACGCCAAGCCGGCGCTTACCGAGGATGATGCCTACGCCAAGTCGATGGGTTTCAAGCTCAACGCCGCGGATGTGGATCGGGAAAAGTACACGAAGTTCGAAGAAGGACAATCCTGTGCGACCTGTCAACTCTACTCCGGAAAGGAGGGCGATGAACTCGGGCCTTGTTCCTTCTTCGGCAAGCGTCTGGTTCCGCCAACTGGATGGTGTCGCAACTACAAGCCGAAGGGCGCCGCCTGAGCCCGCGCGCCGGCCAGGTTAATGGCCGGCGCCATCGCCCGATTGTCTCACTGCCTTCCGCCAGCATCGCCCCTTCGCGCTTCGCGCATCGTCCCTGCGCTCGCAGACTCAAGTTCGTCCGGACGTCCTTGTCCGGCTCCGGGCTGACATTCCTCCGCAATCCATTTGTAATCGGCCGCGCCGGTCGCGCGCTGCGGCCGATCGGCTCGCCCGCCATCTCCAGCTGCCCTCTGATTTGCAAGAAAACTCGATTTGATTGCGATATGTCATGTCGATGACAAGTTGTGTTGACAACGCCCGGCGTCAGGCTAAGCTGACGCATGGGCCGCTGATGCGGCTCGTTAATAAAAAGATTGCAGATCGCACGCCGATGTATGTCCAGCGTACGGCAGGCTGATTCGCAACTACCAACGGAGGTCTTCCCCATGCGGCCCACTGCAGCCAGGTCGTCTGATGCGACATCGAAGTCCGCTACGCTTTCTGTTGCAGTTGGCAACGAGCGTCGCATGGCCGGCCTTGCGCCGATCAAGCGCTTGCTGGGCGCTCTTGCCACCGTTCGGGCGCAAAAGCCTGGGCCTGTCGGTCGCAGGTTGTTGCTGGGCGCCTGCGCCTGCGGACTGGTGTTGTTGTCGGGCTGTGAACGCACCGAAAGCGTTCAATGGGGCTTTCGCGGCAATTCCATGATCCAGCTCTACAAGACGGGCCGGATCTATGATGCGGTGCAACTGAATCAGATCCCGCCTCCGGAACCGAGCGATCCCTACGATCCGGACATCCCGATGGCGACCGAGGTGAACGAGAACGTACAGGTGCTGACAGACCTGAACGCGTTGGAGTTTGCGCGTCTGATGCAGGCCCTCTCGACCTGGGTGGCGCCGGTGCAGGGCTGCGAGTATTGCCACAACACCGAGAATCTGGCTTCCGACGAGAAGTACACGAAGATTGTCTCTCGCAGCATGCTGCAGATGACCCGCGACATCAACACGAACTGGAAATCGCATGTCGCCAATACCGGCGTGACCTGCTGGACCTGTCACCGCGGCCAGAATGTTCCGTCCGATATCTGGTTCACGGCGCCGGAGCCGAAGACGCCGTCGGCGGGCATCTCGGGTAACAAGGCCGGACAGAATACGGCCGGCGTCACGATCAACGGTAACTCGTCGCTGCCGTTCGACCCGCTGACACCGTTCCTGGAGGCCGATAACCCAATCGGTGTACAGGGCATGACCGTGCTTCCGAGCGGGAACCGGAGTTCCATCAAGCAGGCGGAATGGACCTATTCTCTGATGATGTACATGTCGAATTCGCTCGGCGTGAACTGCACCTACTGCCACCAGACGCGGGCGATGGGCCGTTGGGAAGAGAGCACGCCGCAGCGCGTGACCGCTTGGCACGGCATCCGGATGGTCCGCGACATCAACAACAACTATCTGGTGCCGTTGAAGCCGCTGTACCCTGCGGAACGCCTCGGCCCAACCGGCGACGCGCCGAAGACGGCATGCGCAACCTGCCACAAGGGCGCCTTCAAGCCGTTGTTCGGGGTCAGCATGTTGGGTGACTATCCGTCGTTGGCCGGCGTCATACCGGATCGTCGGAAGCCGGTCGAGGAAGTGCCGGCGGAGGGGGAGCCGGCTGCAGAATCCGGCGAGGCAGCTGACGGCGAGAGCGCGGAGATCGCGGAGCCGCAGACCCTCGCGATGGTCGCGGAGAGTGAAGCCGCCACGGCAGAAGAGGCCGCTTCCGATGCAGAAGCCGATGCAACCCCGACGGCCGAGCCCGAGGCGGTCGAAGAGGCAACGGTCACAGATGGCACCGCCGACGCACAGACGCTGGTTTCGCAGCCGTCCGAAACCGCGGCGACCGAGCAGGTGGCAGCGGCAGAGACCGCGCCCGAGCAGGCCGAGTCCAGTCCGGAGTTGGCGAGCGAGGCGGAGGCGGAACCTGTCGAGGCAGAACCGGCAACACAGGAAGTGGCCGCGCCTGAGCCGCTCGACGCGCCGCAGTCCACCGCCGAATCCGATTTGGCCGGCACAGCTGATGAGGTAGTGGTCGGACCGCCGCTTGCGGCCGAGGACGCGCCCCCGCAGACCGCTGTGGCGCCTGAGGGCGCGGAGGATCGGGTCGCCGAGCTCGAGTCGGTGATCAGCGAACTGCGCGATCAGCTTGCGGTTGTTATGGAGCGCGGCGTCGATTCAGATTCTGCTGAGGCGGCGCCCCAAACGCTGTTGAGCAGTCGAGGAGAGGCCGGCGAGCTGTCGTCGGAGATTGACCGCTTGCGCACCGAACTCGCGCTGCGATCGCCCGATCTGCAGACCGCCAAGCACTTCGCGCTGGCGTTGAACGCGGCTGAGCAGCGGCTGGAGGCGCTCGAGGCGCGACTTGAGCACGAGCGTGCGACCTTGCAGGAGCGTCTCTCCCTAGCACTGTTGCAGCGCGACGAGGCCCGACAGGCGGCGGAAGCCAACGCGGCGCAGATGTCGGAAGCGCATGCCGCGGCCATGAGTGCTGCCGACGAGCGGGTCAAGGCGGCCGAGACGCGCTTGCAGCAGGTGCAGGAGCGCCTAAGGGCCTTGCCCGATTCATCCACTGCCGAGGGCGCGTCAAGCGGTACTGACACCAAGGCCGATGGTGACGCCGATGCCGGGAGTGCGGCAGATGCCGTGCCGGAAGCCAGCGAATCGGAGACGGGCCCGTCTCTGAGCCCGTCCGCCAGTCAATCTGGGGCGCAATCGGCGTCGAGCGAGGAATTGCAGGCGTTGCATGACGAGCGGGCGCTGTTGCAGCAGCAGCTCGAGCAGGCGCTTGCGGAACGGGACAGCGCGGCGGCCGATGGCGACAGCGCGGCGCTGGCGGGGTTCGATGCCAGCGAGCACGAGGCCGCCCTGGACGCCGCTGAGCGGCGCATTTCGGCGTTACACGCCCGTCTGGAGCAGGAGCGCACCGCCCTGCAGCAGCAGCTCGAGGTCGTTCGCGCGCAGCGCGATGGTACGGCGTCGGAAGTCGAGTCGCGCCTGAGCCAGGCCCATCGGGCTGAACTGGACTCCGCGAGGACGCGCATCGGCGCGCTGCAGGCGCGACTGGACCAGGAGCGTCATGCGTTGCAGCAACAGCTGGACGTGGTGCGAGCGCAGCGTGAGGCCGCCGCATCCGAAGTCGAGTCACGTCTCGGAAAGGCGAAACAAACAGCGGTGAACCAGGCCGAACGGCGCATTGCGGCGTTGCAGGCAAGGCTGGATCAAGAAGGTACCGCGCTGAAACAGCAGCTCGAGGTCGTCCGCGCGCAGCGCGACGGTGTGGCAGCCGATATCGAGGCACAGCTGCGGCGGCAGCATTCCGTGGCATTGTCGGCCATGGAGCAGCGCGTGTCAGCGGCGCGCGCCAAGCTCGACAACCAGCGTACCGCATTGGAACAACAACTGGCGTTGGTCAGGGCACAACGCGACGCGGCTGCCGAGGAGCGTGATGCGCGGCCAACGCGCGCCGCGCACGAGAAGGCGCTGCAACAGGCCGATCTACGGGTCAGGGCGGCGCTCGCGAGGCTCGACAACGAGCGCACCGCCCTGCAGCAGCAGCTCGACGTTGTGCGCGCGCAGCGCGACGCGGCGGCTGAGGCGGAGGCCGCGAGCGTCGCACGACTGAACCAAGACTTGGAAGCCGAGCGCGAACGGCTCGACGAGCTGCGGAGCGCGCAGGCGGCCGAGCTGGAGGCGCTGCGTAAGCAACAGGAGGATGCTGCTCAAGCGGCTGAAGAAGCGCGTGCCCGGATGCAGGCCATGGCGGCCGATGCCGAGCGGCAGCTGGCCGAGGCTGAGGCCGTCACCAACTCCGTTCAGACGCTGTTCGATAGTGCCGCCGAACTCGGTGGTGAGGTGACCGAGGACGGCGTCCGCGTGAGCCTGGGTGGCGATCAGCTGCGGTTTGCAAGTGGCAGTGCGGCATTGCCCGCCGGAGAGCTGCCAACCATTGATCGGACGGCCGCGCTGCTCGTCGCGCGTCCCGAGCTGACCGCCCGTATCGAAGGCCACACCGATAGTGCCGGTGGTGCCGACCTCAATCAAACGCTGTCAAGGCAGCGCGCGGAGGCCGTGATGCAGGCGTTGATCGATCGTGGTGTCGACGCGGGGCGGCTCAGCGCCGAGGGTCTTGGCGAGGCAAATCCGATTGCCGACAACAACACCGCGCAGGGGCGCGGTCAGAACCGTCGAGTCGAGGTCTATCTCATCGGCGAGAATCTGACCGGGCGCTGACTGAACCACGGCATCCTCGGCATTAGGGGCGCGGCTGCGTTGGTGTTGCACCAGCACTGCAGCCGTCGCCCCGTCGCGAATCGGCTGCGGCGCCCGTTTCGAGCCTCGTGAATCGCCCCCAGTTGAATTTCTAACGCGCCTGCTCTTCGCGCTGGCAGCCGCCGTCTCCCGCAGAAGAGGTTGCAGCCCCTGTCTACGACCTCGTCATCGCACTGGAACCCGCTCGCGCGTCCTGAGATCCTTGCTGCACCCCCGGCAAGCGGGCTCTGCTAAACTTCGGGGCGGTTGCCGGTGGCTGGTCGGGTCCGCCGGCAATCCAACAACAACCAGTTGCAGGGCAGGTCAACCAGGGTTTTCGAAACCGGTCCCGTTCCCGGTCATGCCCGCCACCGCGCCCGCGGGCGCATCATCACCATCACTGTCAGTCGAGGATCTCTCATGTCCAAAGCCCCCATGCGTGTCGCCGTCTCCGGTGCCGCCGGCCAGATCGCCTACAGCCTGTTGTTCCGCATCGCCTCCGGCGAGATGCTCGGCAAGGACCAGCCGGTGATCCTGCAACTGCTGGATCTTCCGCAGGCGATGCAGGCAGCCCAGGGCGTGATGATGGAACTCGACGACTGCGCCTTCCCATTGCTCGTTGGCATGAGCGCCAGCGACGACCCCAACGTTGCCTTCAAGGACGCCGACGTCTGCCTGCTGGTCGGCGCCCGCCCGCGCACCAAGGGCATGGAACGGGCCGATCTGCTGAGCGCCAACGGCGCCATCTTCACGGTCCAGGGTCGCGCCATCGCCGAGCAGGCGCGCGAGGACGTGCGCGTACTCGTCGTCGGCAATCCCTGCAACACCAACGCCTACATCGCCGCCTCCGCCGCCCGTAAGGTCGGACGCACCGATCCCAACAACTACCACGGCATGTTGCGCCTCGACTACAACCGCGCCCGTTCGCAGCTTGCCGCCAAGACCGGCCGCCCGGTTGCGTCGATCCGGCAACTGGTGGTCTGGGGCAACCACTCCCCAAGCATGTACGCCGACTACCGCTTTGCCACCTCTAACGGCGACAGCGTCAAGGACCTGATCAACGACCCGGTCTGGAACAACGACGTCTTCCTGCCCACCGTCGGCAAGCGCGGCGCCGCGATCATCGAGGCGCGCGGGCTGTCCTCGGCCGCCTCCGCCGCCAACGCCGCGATCGACCACATCCACGACTGGGTCCACGGCTCCGACGACTGGGTCACGATGGGCGTGCCGTCCGACGGCGTCTACGGCATTCCCCCCGGCATCGTCTTCGGCGTGCCCTGCCGCTGCCAGAACGGCGGCTACGAGGTCATCCGCGACCTCGAGATCGACGACTACAGCCGCGGCAAGATCGACCTCACGCTGAAGGAACTCACCGACGAGGCCGACGGCGTCAAGGACCTGCTCTAGCGCCGCACGCCTGAGGGATTATTTGCCACTCCTGGCCGAGGCCTGAAAGTCGTCGGTCGCGGTCGCGGTCGCGGTCGCGGTCGACGGCCAGGGCCAACCCTTGGCCCGGCATCTGACGGCGGCGCTCGTTCGTCGACCTGACTTGTCTTGACGCCCGCCTCCCGTGTCCGACCGGCGCGCACCTAGCCTGCTATGCATGCGCCGGCCCTCCTTGAAGGCCAACGTCAACCCTGCGTCATCTGGTACGAAAGCTTCCGGCAATCGCCTTAGTGATGGTTTCTCAGTGCGTGGTTGAGGAGACTCAGATTCTGGTCTGTTTATGATACGAAAATCAGAGATACCAACAGAATCTGTGGATAACGCTGTGGAAAACGCTCAGAGACCGTGCTCAATGTCACAGATCCGTTACAACTAGTACAAAATGGTCAATCATTGCCCACATCCAATGACAGGGCATTTTGCGGACACTTCCCCGCTCAAATCTTCCCTCGCTGGATGGCGCAACGACCGGGGATGAGTATTCAAACAGGTCGCTCCAGATCCCCAATACAGCGTTTGTAGATGCTGAAAGTATCGGTCGGGACGGGCTAGGCGTTGATCGATGAAGTCACGGGCGGCAGCAGGCCGCGGCGTTGAGAAACGCGGCACTGGCCAAGTTGCTGCGGATGTGGGCCTGGCCCGCAACCGACGATCTTGGAGTCTCGCGTTTGGCAGTCACGGCGGTGGCGGGCAATCCGGCAATCGCGCCGGAGATTATTCTGGGAAAATCCGTTGGGGGTAGAGTCAGCGACAACAGAGCGCGCTGTATCTAAGTCAAAGACCTGGCACTCGAAACTCGACAAGTTCCCCTTTAGACTCCATCTCGGCCGGCTCCTTCGGCCCTGTCACTCCTAGGCATTGTTGTTGCGCACCACCGCTGTCTTCTTCGCCTATCTGTTCTGTTGCCTGCTGCTTGCGGCGCTGCTGACCTATCCGCTGATGCAGACCGGGTGGGTCGACTATGAGCCCCAGCGTGTCATGGGCCGCCTGGCGCAGCTGTTCATCCTGCTCGGATTGTGGCCCTTCCTGAAGTGGTGCCATCTAGACCGGCCGGCCGCGCTCGGTTTCGGTATTCCAAGGCGCGCCTTCGTGCGGTCGATCATCTTAGGGTGGGCGCTCGGTGTCCTGATCCTGCTGCTGCTGATCGCCGCGCTCTTGGTGCTTGGAATACGCGTGCCGGACATGCCGGAGCAGCACTGGCTGCTCGTGCTGCTGCAGAAGTCAGCCGGCGTGCTGATTTCTGGCCTGCTGATTGGACTTTTGGAGGAGACCTTTTTTCGCGGTGCGCTGTTCGGCGCCATTCGCCAACGCGATGGACTGCGCTCCGCCGTGGTTTGGTCGGCATTGCTGTATGCGCTGCTGCACTTCATGAAACCGCACGCGCTCCCGGAGGGCGTGGTGTTCGACTGGTCCGGGACATGGAGCATGTTCATCCATGTCTTCACCGGCGTGGTTCAGTGGCGCCACCTAAGTTCGATCGTAGCGCTCTTCATGGTGGGCGTCTTCCTCGCGCTGGTCCGTCAGCGCACCGGGCACATCGGCTGGGACATCGGTCTGCATGCCGGTTGGGTCTTCGTCATCCAGGTCTCGCGGCGTTTCACCGACGGCGACGACAATGCTGCACTGGCGTTCCTGACCGGAGACTACGATGGCGTCATCGGCTGGCTTGCCGCGGTCTGGATCGGTCTGCTGGCTTGGCTCTACTGGCGTCTCACCGAGACCAGAGGTCGCCGTTCGAGCTGACCGTCGAAACGCCTTAGCACCCCATTGGCGCCGCGCGCAAACCGGCATTCACACTGGGCAACCCACACGCCCGGTGCGGTGGCCCAGAACTCGGCCCCTGCAACTCGAGACTCGCCACTGTCTTATACGAACGGACGTAGCTTCTCCGCCGCACCGCCATGCTCAGTGCTCGGCGCGCAGGCGTCTCTGCAGCCAAACCACAGCACCTGCTCGCCCGGCCCCGCCTTTGCGGTCTTCCCGGGTTCGATCAGGCGAACCTGCTGGTCCTTGCCGATGACCAGGATCGGTATTGCCTCTTCCGGCAGATCGGCCTGGAACTGCTCCAGCGTGAATTGCTCGGTGATACCGGTGTTGTGAAAGCCCCAGCCCCGATACCAATGACGCTGTAGGTCCTCGTATTGGATGTCGTTGGAGAAGGCATGACGGCCGCGCGCGGCCGGTGACGGCCGCCGGGCCTCGGTGACCTCTTGGTCCGCCAGCTGAAACACCTGCTGTCGACCGAGCTCAGGGGCGTAGTGCGCGCACACGAGTGCGTTGTAGGCGTCGTTGTTGGTGGTTGCGAGCAGGCTGCCATAGGCGCCCAACTCAAGTGAGGTCTCGGCATGCTCCGACAGCAGCTCGCCAAAATAGACGGGCACTCCGGCAAGACGCGCCTTACGCAGTCGGTGCCAGGCGTTGTCCGCGACTATGACCGGTACCTCCAACTGATGCAGTGCGGTCGCCAGCCCGCTGCTCCAAGCCGTGGCGCCGGCGATGATCAATCCGCCGCGACGCGTAGCGCTGAGATCGAGTCTGCGCGCGAGTCGGCCAAGGCTGAAGCCGTGCAGCACCACTGTGCTCAGGATCAAAGTGAAGACGATCGGCAGCAGCAACTCTGCGCCAGCGAAGCCCTGTTCGGCGAGGGCAGGACCAAAGACGCCGGCGACCGCGGCCGCGACCACCCCGCGCGGAGCAATCCAGCCGACCAGCGTGCGTTCCTGCCGGGTCATGCCGGCGCCAATCGTCGACAACCAGACCGCAATGGGGCGAATGACGAAGATCACCACGACGACCAAAGCGATGCTGCGCCAGTCGAGTGCCTTCATGATCTGTGGGTCGAGGTCGGCGGTGAGCAGCAGGAACACCATGGAAACCAGCATCACCGCAATGTATTCCTTGAACCGGCGCAGCTCTCCGATACTAGGCAGGTTCATATTGCCGAGCACGACGCCCATCACCGTCGCCGCTATCAGCCCTGCCTCTTCGAGCACCAGGTTCGAGATGGCGTAGGCGCCGAGCGCCGCCGCCAAGGCGACCGGTCCCTTCAGGTATTCGGCAACCATTCCTGCCAGAAATGCGCGTCCGAGCAGCCAGCCGCCGACACCGCCAAGCAGCACCGCAACGCCGACGCCCGCACCCATGTGCAGCAGCGTGTCTTGAAGATCGCCCGCGTCGGCGCCGACGAAGTACTGGAAGATGACGACCACCAGAACGGCCCCGATCGGGTCGTTGACGATGCCTTCCCACTTCAGGTAAGAGGCCGGCCGCCGGCGCAGCCGCGCCTGGCGCAGCAGCGGCAGGATGACGGTTGGTCCGGTCACCACCGTAATGGCGCCGAACACCAGTGCAACGGGCCACGAAAGTCCGGCGATCTGATGGGCCGCGAGCGCACCGAGTGAAAGCATCAGCATCACCGATACCGTCACCAAGCGATTGACGCCGGCCGCCGCCAATCTGAGCTCCGCCAGCCTTAGCGACAGACCGCCCTCGAACAGGATCGCCGCCACCGCCAGTTTGATCAATGGCTGATAGGCATCGCCGAGCGCTTCGCTCGGTCGCAGTATGCCGAATACCGGGCCGATCGCCAGCCCGCATAGGCTGAGTAGGACAATGGAAGGGATCTGCAGCCGCCAACCGAGCCACTGGGCGCCGATGCCGAGCACGGCGAGCAGCGCGAGGATTTCCGTCAAATGGTGCATTGATTGGAAAGCGACGAGTTTCGAGTTTGGAAGTATCTTGGCTGGTCCGCCGGCCGAGGTACAGCATGCCCGAGACCGGCAAAAGATTGAAGCCGGCCGGTTGCCTGAAGCACTCGGCGAAGATACCCGGACGGCTCTTCCGGGCCGAGCTCAGTGTCCGTTCTTTCCGGTCAGGTCGACGAGCGGGATCTTGATCGGTAAACGCGGGCGATAGAGCGGTTGCTGCGGGCGAGCCTTCCAGGGTGTGGTCAGTTGATCGCCGATCCAGACACCGAGCAACCCCAGCGGAAATGCCCAGAGCCAGGCGGGCAACGGCAGGCCGAGTAGCCTCGGGCCGCCGATCAGCGGCAACTGAAACACCCAGCCGGGCCCGAACACTTGGTTGCACGCCTGGGATAGCGCCATGAGCAGCAGGGCCGCGGCGCCGGGCAGCAGGATGCGGCTCCAGTCGCCCTTGGCGACGCCGGCGAGCAAGGTCGGGCGATTGCGCATCTGCTGAATACCGAGCGCGAGCAGCAGCGGAGCCAGCAGTGTGAGCGGGAAGATCCAGTCCGGCCAGATCGCCGCGCCGATCAATCCGACGGCGCCGATGCCGATCAGGGCCAGGCCTTGCTCGCGCGAACCGCGGCCGTCGATCGGGCGCGCCCGAGTGGTCCAATTCAACAGGCTTGGGAAGGACGCGAGCCATTGGCGCAGGCTCAGTAGCCCCGGTAGCAAGGTCGCGTAGTGAACGGACTTTCCGAGCACGAAGGACACGCTTTCTGTGGCCCCCGGATACGTCCAAAGGTGCACGAACAGGTTCAGCCAGTAGAAGGTCCAGCCCGCCGCCAGGCTGGCAGCAAACAAGCTGGAGAAGTATCCGGTGCGCTGTTTGATCAGGCTGTTGCCGGTGCGCCGCTGCGTATCGGCATTGACGAATAGCGCGAGCGCGAGGGTGACCATGCCGCAGGCCAGATTCACGGCGCCGCCGTCGACGGCTACGACGGCGATCAGCAGCGCGAAGACACCGAACCAGGTGTAGCGCGGCAGCGCGGCCGGCTCGCGCGTGTCCACCTTCCGGCCGCCGGGTTGCCGCGGCCAGGACAACCAGGCGAGGATCGCGAGCGATCCAACAGAAGCGGCTATCGCCGCCAGTGTCAGTGCAGGGTCAGGCTGAAGTGGATCCCAAGCAGGGGTGTTCAGCGGCAGTCGCAGCAGAGCCCCGACGGGTGCATGGGCGAGCAGCGCGCCGATAACCGGCAGCAGCAGCGTCAGGCAGAGCACGGCGAACGGCATCAGCAGGGCCATGATTGCGAAACGGCGGCGGCGTCGCGGTCCGCGCGCGGATCAGCGTCACGGGCGCACGCGATTGATCTGCACCGCGACCGTGCCGGCGCCGCTGCTGGCGACTGGGCCGGTCTCGCCTTCCAGATCGCCGGGCTGCGCCATGGCCTGCCCCGTAGCGGAGACGCGCGCACCGACGATGACCTGCGGGAAGTTCGACAGCTGCATCGCCGGCATCATCGCCATGGCGTCATCAAGACGCAGGGTCGTCGGCAGGTCGCCGACGCTGATACGCTGGACAGCGAGCGGCATCGGCGGACCGTCCGCTGCCTTGGCGTAGACGAAGACCGTGGTCTCGGGGCTGGCACGCGTGGTCAGATCTGGCGCTAGCGATACCTCGACCTCGATGCCGGCGGCGACCGGCTCCGGGCGCATCTGCTCGGCTTCGGTCTTCTTCGCGGGCGCGGCGGCGATCTCGGCTCGGGCGGTGTTGTCGCCGCCAGCATCGCCGCCACCGGCATCGGTCTTGGCATCTATGGCGGTGTCCGCTTGTGGTCGCGATGCGTCCGCCACGCGCGCCTCCGAAGGCACTCCGGCACGCTGCTCGGCCTCGGCGATAAGCCCGCGCAGCTCGGCGGCCTCCTCGCTGTTTGGATCAAGCTGCGCGAGGGATTGCTTCCAGGCAACACTGGCGGCGCTGAATTGGCCGCGCTGGAATGCGGCCATGCCCGACAGCCAGCGAGCGGTTGGATCGGACGGGTCGAGCTTCAGCGCCTCGGCGATCAGCTCGGCCGGCCGTCCTTCAAGGGTGTTGCCAGCGTTCGCGGCCAGCGCCTCGGCGTAGGCCAGGATGACCTGGGTGTCCTCCGGCATCAGCGCATAGGCGCGCTCCAGCGCATTCTCGGCCTTTTCGGTGTCGCGCATTGCGAAGTAGGTGCGCCCAAGCATGATCCAGCCCTCGGCGTCCTGCGGGTTCTGCTGCATGCGCTGTTCCAGTTTCTCGACCAGCACGTCCAGCGGCGGCAAGCCGTCTTCTGCGCCGGCGTGACCAGACGCCCTGGGCTGTCCAAGGGCGGCGCTCTCCAGTTGCGGGATCATGTCCTGGCTGCCCAGGGCCAGGTAGAGGGCGAAGGCCGACAAGGGGACCATGACGAGCAGCGACAGGGCGGTCAGGCGTGCGCTCGGCAGCCTGGTGTTGGCGGTCGCGGCGGGACTGTCTTCGGCTTTGACATTGTGCAGGGCCTCGCGCTCCAGATCCTGCCGCGCCGAGTCATACTGATCCTGAGCGAGCTTGCCGGCCGCGAGGTCGGCATCCAACTCGGCAAGCTGTTGCTTGAAGAGCGCCAGGTTGAGCTTGTCGAGATCAATGTCGTCGTCAGCATCGCTTGCAGCCGACGACTGGAGCAAGGGTGCGACAACGAATAGGGTAGCCAAACCGGCGAGGCCGGCGGCGAGTATCCAAAAGATCGTCATGATGCTTGATCCGGTTTTCCTTTCTCATCGCCGAGCAATGCCTGCAGCCGCTCGCGGTCCGCATCGCTGATCTGTGCATCCGAACTGGCCTTTTTGCGCAGCACCGCCCGCACCATGAACACGGCGCCGATCCCGATCAGCACAAAGGGTCCGAACCAAAGTATGTAGGTGGACGGCTTCAGCGGCGGGTCGTATAGCACGAAGTCACCATAGCGGGCGATCAGAAAGTCCAGTATTTCGTCCTCGGACTGGCCGGCGCGCATCATCTTATAGACCTCGTTGCGCAGGTCTTGCGCCAGTTCCGCCTGCGAACCGGCCAGCGATTCGTTCTGACACACCAGACAGCGTAGTTTGGCGATTAGGTCGCGGAACTCGGCCTGCTGTTGCGGGCTGTCGAATTCAAACTCCTCAAGCGTGTAGGCCGCGGCGAAGGTGCAGTTGAGCAGCACGGCCGCGAGGATCAAGTGCTTTAAGAAATGTGGCATCGCATTGTTGATGAAACTGAACGGAGGTCGCATTGGCCGGGGTTCTAGGTGCTTCGACACCACGGCACCCGCGGTTGCGCAGCAGGGCGCCGCAACGGGATTCGCGCCGTCGACTAACCCTCGGCCTTGATCTGTGCGACCAAGGGCTGGAGCGTCTCTTCCCAAACGCGGCGGTCGATCGGGCCGATGTGCTTGTAGCGGATGATGCCCTGCTTGTCGACGATGAAGGTCTCCGGCGCGCCATAGACACCCCAATCGATGCCGACGGTATTGTCCGGGTCATAGCCGTTCATGTCGTACGGGTTGCCGGTCAGTCGAAGCACCTGATTGGCGGTGGCGGCGTCGTCCTTCCAATTGAGGCCGACGATCTGGAAGTCTGGGATCTCGGACAAGGCCATCAGTGCCTGATGCTCGGCACGGCAGGACGTGCACCAGGATGCCCAGACGTTGACCAGCGATATCTTGCCTCTGAGGTCGGCATCGCTGACCTCGCGGCCCGGATCGGTCAGCTCGGGTAGGCTGAACGCCGGCACCGGCTTACCGATTAGCGGCGACGGGACCTTGCGCGGATCATTGCCCAAGCCGAAGACCAGCAGCGCCACCAGCGCAACAAAGAGTGCCAGCGGCACCAGCGCAGTGACGACACGCCTTGAGTTCGACTTTGGCGACTGCGGTTTGGTTGGTTCCATCGGACTCACGCGCGCGCCGCGGCGCCCGTGGCCGGCACGCTGGAGCGGGCGCGGGCCGTGCGATAGCGCGCGTCCGTCACGGCGATGATCCCGCCGAGCGCCATCAATATGGAGCCCAGCCAGATCCAGCGGACATAAGGCTTGTAGTAGAGCCGCAGCGCCCAGTCACCGCCGCCGACAGGCTCGCCGAGCGAGACATAGATGTCGCGGAACAGGCCGGCGTCGATGGCCGCCTCGGTCATCGGCATGCCGCCAGCGAGATAGCTGCGCTTCTCCGGGTACAGCTCGGCGATCTGCTTGTCGCCGCGGTAGACGACGAAATGTCCGCGGTCTGCCTGGTAGTTCGGCCCCGGGGCCTTCTCGGCGCCGAGAAACTGGAAGCGGTAGCCCGCGAGTTCGTGGCTGTCACCCGGCGACATGCGCACGTCTTCCTCGCCCTGGAAGTTCGACACCATGGTGACACCGACGATGAACACGGCGACGCCGATGTGCGCGGTGACCATGCCGTAGAAGCTGCGGCCGTTGCCGCGCAAATCCGCGAGCCAGGCTTGCAGGCCCGGCCTGTTCTTGAGCCGGTCGCGGACGATGACGATGTGCGAGAACAGCAGCCAGGCCGCGAGCGCGATACCGATCGGCACCCAGAGGTGGCCGCCGCTGAACATGGGCAGTGCCATGACCGCGAGCACCAGTATGCTGAGCGCGAACGCAATCCACAGCAGCCTGGTGAGGCGCCCGGGGTCGTCATGCTTCCAGCGCACCGCCGGACCGATGCCGAGCAGGAGTCGCGAGGAAGGGCGCCAGGGCCACGAACATCTTGTTGAACCACGGGAAACCGACCGAGATCTTGCCCCAGTCGAAGGCCTCGTAGATCAGCGGCGCCAGGGTGCCGAACAGGACCAGCACGGTAAAGGCGACGAACAGCAGGTTGTTGCCGAGCAGGGCACTCTCCCGTGAGATCAGATCGAAACGCCCGCCCTCGGAGACCTCGGGCGCCCGCCAGGCGTAGAGCGCAAGGGAGCCGCCGACCACGATGCATAGGAAGATCAGGATGAACAGCCCGCGCTCGGGGTCGGTCGCGAATGCATGCACCGAGGTGAGCACGCCTGAGCGCACCAGGAAGGTACCGAGCAGGCTCAGCGAAAAGGCGAAGATGGCCAGCAGCACGGTCCAGGACTTAAAGGCGCCGCGCTTCTCGGTGACCGCCAGCGAGTGCATCAGCGCGGTGCCGATCAGCCAGGGCATCAGTGAGGCATTCTCGACCGGATCCCAGAACCACCAGCCGCCCCAGCCGAGTTCGTAATAGGCCCACCAGGAGCCGAGTGCGATGCCGATGGTCAAGAAGGCCCAGGCAACCGTGGTCCAGGGGCGTGACCAGCGTGCCCATGCGGCATCGAGCCGGCCGCCGATCAGCGCGGCGATGGCAAAGGCGAAGGCCACTGAGAAGCCGACGTAGCCCATGTACAACATCGGCGGGTGGATGGCGAGTCCGAAGTCCTGCAGCAGCGGGTTCAGATCACGTCCCTCGGGCGGCACCGGGAACAGACGCTCGAACGGATTCGACGTCAGCAGCATGAACAGCAGAAAGCCGATCGCCACCATGCCTTGCACGGACAGGACCCGGGCGATGACCGTCAGGGGCAGGTTACCGCTGAAGGCTGCCACCGCCGCGCCCCAGGCGGCCATAAACAGAACCCATAGCAAGAGCGACCCCTCGTGACCGCCCCAGACCGCTGAAATCTTATAGATGGTCGGCAGCAGGGTGTTGGAGTGCTGGGCGACATAGAGCACCGAGAAGTCGTTGGTCAGGAACGCCTGAGCCAGCGCGGCAAAGGCAATCACCAGGAGCGTGAACTGACCGTAGGCGAGCGGCCGCGCCATACTCATCCACGGGCGGTTAGCGCCAGCTGAGGCGCTGGGGCCGCCCGCTGTTCCTGCCAGCGAACCCGCAAGCGGGAAGGCAGCCTGGACGACGGCGATGATCAGCGCCAGTATCAGTGCGATGTGTCCGAGTTCCGGGATCATTGGCTGAGGGTCTCCGCGGTGGCCTGGACCACGCCCTCGGCGTGGGCGGTCTGCAAGGTGTCCGCGACCTCGGGCGGCATGTAGGATTCATCGTGCTTGGCCAGCACTTCCTCGGCGTAGAACATGCCGTCCGTGCCGATGCGACCCTTGGCGACGACGCCCTGTCCCTCGCCGAACAGGTCAGGCAGGATGCCGGTGTAGCTGACCGGGACGATCGCGGCGTTGTCGGTGACGTCGAAGCGCACCGTCAATCCGTCTTGTTGACGTTGCAAGGTGTTCTCAACCACCAGGCCGCCGACCCGGAAGACGGCGTCGGTGGGATGCTCGTTCGCCATCACCTGCGTGGGGCTGAAGAAGTAGGCGATGTTGCTCTGCAACGCGCTAAGCGCAAGCGACGCCGCGGCACCGACGCCGACAACGGCGAGACCGACAAACACCAAACGTTTTTGACGTGCTTTCACGATCGACCTCCTCGGGGCATATTTTTGTGCTCGCCGGCATGGACGCCGGCGTTGCTGGCGCGTAGTCGAGACAATCGACCGACGCGCGCCAAAATGGTTCTACGGCTGCTGCGCAACTGCACGACTTCAGCTACCAAGAGCGCGAAGGTTACGCCGAACGCGCCCCAGACGAAGAAGGCGTAGCCGCCTTGGCGCAGGAACTCCATCATGCCGGTGCCTCCCGTTCGATGACGCCTCGCACCCATTGGCTGTCCGACTCGCGCGTGAGGATAATCCCGCGCAATCGCGAAAAGGCCGCCGCGAAGGAGTAGAGCCAGAAGCCCAGTGTCATGGTCAGCATGGCGGTCAGGATATTGCTTTCGATATTCGACAGCGACGAGCGCTGGTGCAGCGCCGCGCATTGGTTCGGGTCCGGGCAGTTGATGGACCAGAAGATGATCGGCAGCATCACTAGGCCGACGATGGCGAGTAGGGCCGATGCGCGATCGGCACGGCGCAGGTCGTCGATTGCCGAATGCAGCGCAATATAGCCGATATACAAGAAGAACAGGATCAGTTCCGAGGTCAGGCGCGGATCCCAGTCCCAGTAGGTGCCCCAGCTCGGTCGACCCCAGAAGGCGCCGGTCCAGAGTGCGATGAAGGTGAAGATGGCGCCGGTCGGCGCCACCGCGTTCGCCATCATAAAGCTCAAGCGCGTGTTGAACACCAGCCCGATTGCGGCCCAGGCGGCGAGCACCAGGTACAGCCACATCGACATCCAGGCGGCCGGTACATGGATGAAGATGATGCGGTAATACTCCTTTTGCGGATTGCTGCCGCCGAGCCGATCCGGTGTCTCGAAGAAGCCCCAATACAGCGAAAACAGGATGAGTATGAACGCCAAGCCGCCCAGCCAGGGCACTAGCCGGCCCGCGAGCGGGTAGAAGGCGGTCGGCGAGGCGAATTTGAACCAGTTCATCTTCATGTCGTCACTCGGTGGAGATGCGCAGCGCGGCTGCCGAGGCCAAGGGCGCGAAGACCAGCGCAACCAGCAGAAAGGCGCCTAACAGGTAGAAATAGGGTTGAATGTCGCTGATTTCGATCATGCTGACGGTCACCGCACCTGAACCGTAGACCAGCACCGGGATGTACAGCGGCAGGATCAGCAGCGACAGCAGGATGCCGCCGCCGCGCAGACCTAGCGTCAGTGCCGCCCCGATGGCGCCGAGCAGGCTCAGGATCGGCGTGCCGAGCGCTAGTGACGCCATCATGACCCAGACCGCCGTCTGGGTGAGGTGATACTGCATCGCCACCAGCGGCGCAATGATCACCAAGGGAAGGCCGGTCAACAGCCAGTGGGCGACCACCTTGGCAAGCACCAGCAATGAAAGGGGCTGGCCGGTGAGCAGCATTTGCTCCAGCGTGCCGTCGTCGAAATCCGCAGCGAACAGCCGCTCCAGCGCCAGCATGGATGCCAGCAGCGCCGCCACCCAGACCACGCCAGGCCCCAACTCGCGCAGCATCTCTCGCTCGCTGCCGACGCCGAGTGGGAACAAGCTGACGACGATGATGAAGAAGAACAGCGTGGTCAGCACGTCCGTGCGCCGGCGCAGCGCAAGCGTGAGATCGCGGCCGAGTATGCAGGCAAAGACCTTGAGCATTTTATTAGAAAAAGGGACTCGGCGGAAATGCGTCTAAAGGTAGACGGCAGGGTCGCCGCTGAGCGTCAGGCGTTGGATCTCGCCGCGTGTCAATGCGACCTCCTGGTGTGTGGTCAGCACGACCGCGCCGCCGCGGGCGACCTGCTCGCTGATCAATGTCTGCAGCAGTTCGACGGCATCGGCGTCGAGCGCGGTGAAGGGCTCGTCCAGTATCCAGAGTTGCGCCTTGCTTAGGATCAGGCGCGCCAAGGCGACGCGCTTCTTCTGGCCTTGGGAGAGCATGCGCGTCGGCAGATCCTCGAACCCGGCAAGGCCGATGCGCGCCAGCGCGCCAAGGATCTCCGCATCGCTCACCGGATCCTGATCGAGCGTGGCCGACACGCGCAGATTCTCGAGCCCGGTCAGATCGGCTTTGATGCCGTTAAGGTGACCGAAGTAGAGCAGTTCGCGGTTGAAGTCCTCGGCCAGATCACGGATGTCTTCGCCGCGCCAACGGATGCTGCCCTGGTCGGGCCTCAGCAGGCCGGATAAGGCCCGCAACAGGGTTGTCTTGCCGCTGCCGTTGCGCCCGCGCACATGCAGTAGTGTCTGCGGCGCGACCGAGAACCCGAGTTCCGAAAACAGCAATCGGTCACCGCGTCGGCAGGCCAGGGCTGCAACCTCGAGCATGATGGCGGGAGATCCTAAAAACCGGCAGGGGTGCGTGAAACAAGCAGGCACCAATCGCCCGCGGACCGGCACCATACAAGGTCTGTCTGCCAGCGACAACTCGGGGCCGCCGGTTAGACCCTTCGGTTTAGCCGGGAGCCTTCGCCGCGAGCCGGACGACTCGACGGGGCGTCCCGCCTCTCGCGGCCGCTGGCGCCTTCTGGGGTAAACTGCGCGCGAATCCCTGTCATTGGAGTGGCATCGTCGGAGTCGATCCATGGAGCCTTTCTATTTACTCGTCTTCATCGCCGGGCTGCTGGTCGCCAACCTGTTGCTGCAACTGCTCAAGGCCGCCACCAGCGGCGCACGCGGTGTCTTCTTTACGCGGCGTCCGTGCTTCTTGACGGCTGAGGAACGCCTGTGCTGGAGCGCCATTCAAGAGGCCGCCAGTGGTGACTTTGATGTGCTGGCAAAGGTCGCGCTGTCCGCGGTGCTGCAGGCCGACCAAGATCAGCCGCGCCGGCGCCGTGCCAAGGCGGCGGTGGTGTTGCAGCGTGCCACGCTGGATTTCCTGGTCTGTTCCGCGGCGGATGGCTTCCCTTTGTGCGCGGTGTTGGTCGAGTCGGATGATCAGACCAGGGCCGCCAAGCAGACCGTCAGCGTCATCCGGGACGCCTGTGCCTCGGCTGGACTGCCGTTAATCAGGTTACCGCTGCAAGACGGTTACGAGGTCAAGGAGATCCGACGGCGTGTGCTCGACGCCATAGAGAGCGCTGAGGTCCGTATTCTGCAGGCGCCCGAGCCGGCTGCCGAGGACGAAGAGGCGCTGCTCGCCGAGCTGGCCGCCTCGATGCAGGAGCCGGACGGTACCCACGGGCGGCGCCTTCGCGGCCACCGCTGACCCCAATCAGTCTTTGAGCTGAAAGTTCCTAGGACTCAGCGGTTCGCCGCGCTGCTTGGGTCGAGCCACAGCTGCCCGTCTTCGACCGCGACGCGATAGGTCGCGATCGGCGCATCGGCGGGCTCGTCCTCGGGCTCCCCGGTCTCCAGGCTGAACCGGCTGCCATGCAGTGAGCATTTGATGCGCTTGCCGTCGAGACAGCCATAGGACAACGGATAGTCTTCGTGACTGCAGTTGTCCTCAACGGCGTAGTAGGCCTCGCCGACCCTCGCGACAATGAATGCGCGCCGACCCTGCACGAGATCGACATCCACCTTGACGAACTTGCCGGGCAGGACCTCGTCGACGGCCGCGACTGCGATATAGGGCTTGTCCACTTGTTTTCTCCTTGGTTGGTAGCTCCTTAGGTCTCTCCGTCAGCGCAGCCGCTGGGCCGCGGCACCCGAATCGAGCGCGGCGCGGATGCGGTCGGCCGCGGCATGCAGCGTTCGCTCGCGGCCGAGATGCCAGAGCACCAATGCGCCGGAGAACACCAGACTGTCGTAGGTCGGTCCGCGCGCGCCCTCGAGCGCGGCCATGCCGGCGCGCGCTGCGGCCTCGGCGGTGGCCTTCACGTCGACCGCGACCGCGATGTCGTCGCCGGGCCGGTTGGCCGTCGGCAGATCATCCGGCAGCGGAACGGCGCGGACATTCTGCTCGATGCCGATCTCGGTCGGGTCGATGTCGAACGACTGCTCCTCGCCCATCTGCTGGTAGTTGAAGCAGACACCGGGTTGGCGCAGCGACGGCACGACGCCGCCTTCGACGCCGCGCACCAGCAGTGCCGAATCGTAGCCGGCATGCCGGGCGAGTAGTGCGTAGATGCGCGGGTATGGCTTGTGCACATAGCCCGTGACCAGGTGCGTCTTCTTGCGGCCGTGGATGGGCCGGGCCATGACCTCGACCGTGGTGATCACTTGCCGCTTGACGATGGTACCGCGCAGTGGCACCAGATCGTGCAGCTTCGGCGCGAAGGCGCGCTGATCGAGATAGGTCCAGCCGATGTTGGGATCGGACAGCCTCGCGGCGCCGTCTGCCGGTGATAGGTCGACCTCGGTACCGGCCGCGGACAGCACATGTCGATGCGTGACACCGAACTTGGGTCCGACCGCATCCACGCCATGCGTAATTGCCGGGACGCCGCATTCCGCCAATACCACCGGCAAGAAGGGCGATGACGGCAGACAGCGGTTGTAGCCATCATAGGGGTCCGCGATGTCGACCACCTCGTCGACCTCGGCGATCACATGGTCGGTTGCGTCACGCACCGCATCCAGCACGCCGCGCTGCTCGTCGTCGGTCTCTCGCTTCATGCGCAGCGCGATCAGAAAGATGCCGGCCTGAACCGGTTCCACCTCGGCGTCGAGCACGGCCTGCATGCCGATGCGGGCTTCGTCCAGCGAGATGTCTTTGGAAAGCTCGGGGCCGGTGGCGATGCGCTGGATGATGGAGCGCATCGTACGTTGAATCTCGTTCATGGCTGTACTGCTCTGTTGGTCCGGTGCCATTCGGCATCCCCTGGGTGACAACGGAAGCCGATCCGCTGCCGCCCAACTGCCGCTGATCAGCGTCTCTGCGTTATCAGTGGTGGGCTGTACCTATTTATTTCCATCGAGAATGTCGGGGTTGGCCGTGATCGGTTCAACCGCCGTTGCTAGGTCCAGCCGATTCAGTCGCGCCACCGGCGCAACAAGTCGCCGTAGGCGTCGATGCGTTGGTCGCGCAGGACATGGCCAGATGCGGCGGACCTGCTCGGTACGGGCAAGGTCGATGTCGGTGATCGGCAATTCTTCGCGCTCTCCCGTGGCCTGAGCGATGACTTCCCCCTAAGGGCCGCAGACGAACGAGTTGCCCCAGAACAGGGTGCCATCGGGGTTTGTGTTCGCGTCGCCATTGGCGGCCGAGAGGGCAGTCGTTCGCCGAGCGGTTGTGCGATGCCCCACGCCCGGGCACCCCGCCGACGTTCACCCCGGAGCAGATCTGCGCGATCATCGCCCTGGCCTGCGAGGCGCCGAGCGACAGCGAGCAGGCGTTCACGCATTGGACGCAGGCCGCCCTGGCCGAGGCGGCAACCGAACGCGGCATCGTCGAAGCGATCTCGGCGCACTCGGTTGGGCGTTTCCTGCGTGAAGCCGATCTCAAGCCGCATCGCACCCGCGGCTGGATCAACACGCCCAAGGACACCGACTTCGAGGCCAAGTGCGCCGATGTGTGCGAGACCTACCGGCTGGCGCCCGCTGCGGCGGCCGGCATCGAGACGCGCAGCATCGACGAGATGACCGGCGTGCAGGCGCTCGAGCGCGCCGCACCGACGCAGCCGATGCGCCCCGGGCGTGTCGAGCGCAGCGAGTTTGAATACATCCGCCACGGCACCACCACCCTCATCGCCGATTTCGATGTGGTCAGCGGACAGGTCGGCTACCGCCTTGGCCCGACCCGCACCGAGCAGGACTTCGCGCACTCCCTGGCCGCGCTGCTCGCCACGCGCTCGGCGCAGACGCACTGGCATCTGATCATGGACAATCTCAACACTCACTGCTCGCAGACCGTGGTGCGCTTGGTCGCTGAGGCCATCGGCTTCACCGGCGATCTGGGGATCAAGGGTAAGTCCGGCATCCTCAAGTCGATGGCCACGCGCGAGCGCTTCCTGCGCAACCCTGCCCATCGCATCGTCTTTCATTTCACCCCCAAGCATGCCTCGTGGCTCAACCAGATCGAGATGTGGTTCTCGATCCTGGCGCGCAAAGTCATCCGCCGCGGCAACTTCACCTCGCTCGAGGACCTGAATGAAAAGATCACCCGCTTCATCGACTTCTTCAACAAAACCATGGCCAAACCATTTCGCTGGACCTATACCGGCAAGCCGCTGGCAGCTTGACCGCCAGAACGGTCTCGGAATTTTCACTCGGTGTCAGGCTGACACTGCAGGCCTCTGGCAACCGCTGGTCACCAACAGCCCGAGGGCGGGGTTGCCGGCGGATCGGCGTCGTGGCCGGGGTAGTTCGCCACGCTTCTGCGACCCATGGAGTCGACGGTGAAATCGTAACAGACCCTATCCTTGAGTTGCGCATCCCGGCGCGTGGCGGTTGCGACAAAACTGGTCGCTAGGCTCCCCGTTGGTCCAGCAATGGCGTCGCCACTGTAGTAGCCATTTTCGCTCAGCGCGGGGTCGGTCGTGTAGCCGAGCTGCGTCATGTTCGCCGTGAAGCTTCTGTTGTCGGCGTGATACTGCTCCTGCCTGGCCGCGATCTCGAGCAGTAGTGCCTGGCCTTCGGTGCGGCGCGCCTTGATGACGCTGTTTTGGTAGCTGGGGTAAGCAATGGCCGCGAGGATGGCGATGATCGCGACCACGACCATCAGCTCAATGAGCGTAAAGCCACGCCTCGTTGAATTAAAGGTCACCGCGGCATCCGTGCTTCGATTTGGCGGGCGATGGGATCCGAGAAGTCGAGTTCGCGCAGAAGGCATTCGTGGACCTCGGCGAGCTCTGCTCGCATCGACTTGGAGATCTTGGCTTGGGCGATGTTTCCCATGTCCGAGAATCGGTCCGGTAGCGGACCATCGTCGTAGAAATAGATCACCGCCTTCGAGCGGTCGGAGCGGCTCACGAAGCACTTGCGCTCTGGCGTATCGGGCGATAATTGCGCGAGCGAGTGGTTTGCCGCGGCGATGCCGAGGAGCGCCGCCACCGCAAGTGAGAGGGCCAGTCTGGGCTTCTTGGTTCTCATGTCTTTCTGCCTGCTCGTCTGAATGAGGTGATCGCCCTCGTCTTTGTCCAGGTGACTAATCCTGGACAGGCGCGTCAGTCCGCCTGCTGCATCCAGTAGACAGCGGTCGTGGAAAGGCTCTTCCCGGTGTGTTCGATTCCGGAGCCATCGGTGCCCGCGCCGACCCCGACTAGGCCGATCTCGGATTGGCCGAAATAGGCGACCGGCGAATCCGGAATATGGTCCTTGATCGTCTTTCTGCGATCCGCCTTTCCCAGATCCCCGCTGAAAGGTCCGGCCCAGTCATACTGGGCGGTCGCATCGTGGAGTCCAACGGCGTAGAGGAAGCCGTTTCCCTCGGACGGCCGACAGATATGCTCGACGTTCGGATCCAAGGGGTCCGGCGGCACAAAGGTGGTAAAAAACACGAGCCATGCAGGGTCACTGAGCGGGAGACGTTCTTCTCTCCGGTCTCGCCGAGTTCGATGAACCATCCTCTTTTCGACGTCAGAGTGGCACGTTCGCTTGAGCGCTGTTCGTCGTTGCCTTCTTGAATCAGATTGTCGGTCGCGTCAAACAGGTCTGCCTCGGTGATCGTGCTCGGGATCTCCGCGCAAGGGATCATGTCCGGGTTCGAAGCCTCGTCCTGACAGTCGTCTATATTCGGCAGGTGCAATCGGCTCTGAACGCCGAGATCTCGAAGCATATAGAAACGATTCTCGACATCGCGATCGAGCGGATGCGCTCGGTTTCCGCTGCCGATCATGACGGCGTCATAGTTCAAGCCACTCGACCTTGTGACAGCCACGTCGATCTGCCCCATGAATCTGCGGTCGGTCGTCTCCGTATCGCCGCCAAGCGAGGCCAGCTTGAATATCGACCAGTTGCTATTGTCGTCGTCGGCGAGATCGACTCGCCAGACATTACCCCCGGTGTCCGGGAAGTAGATGCGGTCGGTGACGTGATCGCCGTTGGTGTCCAGTATCGTGACCTGCGCTGGCACGCTGTCCTCTAGGCCGGTCACGTGCCGGTTGGTGGTGCTGGCATCTTGCGGCGTGGCGCCCCATACCAGCGTGCCGTCGGTGGCATCCAAGATATAGATGCCGCGCCCGACGCTGTCCGCGGTACCCACCGTCAGCTGGTCCTTTCGCGCGTCGTAACCAGCGCCGATGATGATCACAGGTTTGTCGTAGCCGGGCACATAGGTGGGCGTGGGCTTGGACCATGTCTGGCCCAACTCGGGAAGCGTCTCTTGGTCGATCTGCCACAGCGCCGCCGGGTTGTCCGGGTCGGTGATGTCGAGTGCGTAGTATCCACCACCGAAACCTTCGGAGTTGGCGCTGCCGCGTCGCAGACCGACGAATAGGTACACTAGATCGCCGTCGTCGCGGACGATGTTGCCGTCCTCGTTCTCGTCGCGCACCCAGACGGCCGGCGCCCCGTCGACGCCGTAGGGGTGAACATCGGCGGAGTCGTTGGTGTAGAGCACCGGGACGATGGCGGCCAATTCCTTCGGGAAGAAGGCCCAGCTCTCGTCGCCGGAGTCGCTCTCCAGCATGTGCAGGAACCCCGCATTGGTGCCGAACACGACACGAACGTCGGGCGAAGAGGGGTCCTGCGGGTTGCCGTAGTTGATCGCCTCTGGGGTTGAATGCATGACGTCGCCGAGTATCCACGGCCGTGTATCGGTTCGATCGTCGTCGCTGTCCTCGTCCAGCACGTCGATGCCACGCGCCCAATTGATGTATCGGTCGCGCGCGGCATCGTCTGTGGTGCCGAAGAGATTAGCCGTTAGTGCCGCGTTGGCCGTCTCAAATGCCTCGAGGGCGCCCTCGTCGCCGGTGTTGGTCAATATGACCCTTGTGTTCGGATTGCGCAGAATGAGCCGCTCACCGGCGCCGCCCTGGTCGACCTCCATGCCGTCAACGCCGAGTGTGGTCCAGAAGGTGGTTGCCGTGTCCTTGATGTTCCCGGTGACTGGATCGATCGCCCTTACACCCAAGGCGTCCACGACCTCTTCGCGCCCGGTGCCGGCAATGGGCTCCATCTCGAGTTTCTTGAGGTTTCCAGGCCAGCGCGGCCGGGACGCAGGGCGGAACATCGCGATGTACTCGGCGTTGAGACTCTTGGTCCGGTTGTAGGCGTCAACCGCAACCGCGGGCGAGGCAAAGGAGGTATTGCTGGATAGGATCTCAGTCAGTGTTGCCTGAAAAGCGTCCGCCAGTTCGTGGGCGTTATACGCGGTGTAGTAGGTGCCTCCGCCGAACTCGGCGGTATCACTGAGCAGTTCCTGGTCTGTCAGAAATCCAATGGTATAGGTAACGACCCGTTGGTCCCCGTTCTGCCAAGTGTCATCCAGGTCCGTCTCGAACATGTATTTAGCCAGATTCGGCATGCAGCTTTCCTGGAAGTCAAGCTTATTGTCATTATTGAAGTCATGATCGGTCATGTAATCTCTGCAGCTGTCGATTCCCGGTAGTGACTTGATGCGGGGATTCGCGTGCAAATCATAGGTCGGTTTGCCGTCGGTCATAACGACCAGATAGATATTCTCACAGTCCCCCATCGGAGAATTATAGCGACCATCGAAACTGCAGCTGCCTGACTCGCTGATGTTCTCGGCACAGCGGTCCCGCGCTGGCGTTCTGTCTGCATCATCATCACCGTAATAGACGGTCTGTCCGCGATCTCCAGGTTCGGCGATATAGCGGTATGCCTCGTAGTAGGTCTCGCAGAGCGGCGTCCAGGTCTCTGGCGACAATGAGTCGACTAAGTCGACAAGGCTATTTCGATCGCCCTGATCCATCCGTGAGACGTGCCTAACGACGCGCCCCCCGTTCTCATCGTTGTTGCCATTCCCGTTGTTACCATTGAACAGCATCAGTCCGAAATCGACCTGTGGGTTGTTTGCAACCAGTTCAGTCACGACATCCTGGGCGATCTCCATCTTGGTGCGATTCTCGATCAGATCATCGTTGTAGTACCAGGCAAGATAGTTGCCGGTAAACAGGGTGCGCGTGAGATCGCTATCGTGCCGTTTTGACCAGGTGTCCCAGGGGCTGCCGGCCTCAGAGGAACGGAATGGGCCGTCTTGGTCACTCGCCCAGCCGTCGCTCGTGTTCGGGTTGGTGACGTCTTCGTTGTCGATATCGGCCGCGCACTCCAGGTGCGCAGACTGACGTGTGTCGTCGTTATCTGCGACGCTCATCCAAATGTCGACATCACCGATGATTTCTTCCTCGATTGTTTCGCACTGCCAGCGATAGTCGATATTCCAGTAATTATCTTGCCGTCCATTGCAGTCCGACTCACTGATCTGCCATGCCGAGCGGCGCCAGCGACTTTGGTAGTTGTATTTGTATTGGCACTCGCAGTCGGTGGTCTCGCCGATGCCGATGACGCCGCGACCCTCGCGCCAAACACGAACATAGTCGGTATAGCGTCCGGTTTGATCGAGCGGAATAATCGAGGTGTTGCACTGGTTGGATGAGGTAGGTATAAAGCGGTCGGTGTTGGTTGCTGGAGGATTTCCGTCGAAGGACCAGTAGATGCGGTCGGTTCGGAAATTACTCGGAGCGCCAGGATAGGATGTCAGGTCAGTCCAGTCCTCTCCAGGATCATAGTCAGGCTTCGATTGCGGAACACCGTCTCGCATGCTCCCCGAGTTGTCAAAGACGATCAGTACCTTGGGGCGGCCGCTGCTGATACCTGTGCCGCTGAACTGAGTCAGGAAGATCTCCGTATCGTCGGCAGGAGCTTGCATTGGAACGAGCAATCCGGAGATGACACCGAGGATAAATGGGACGAGCCTTGTGTTCATGATGGACCTCAGCCTCTGTGTCACGCTAATTCAGGGCAATGACTTGCCGTGATATGCCGAGGCGCAGGATCGTGGCTGCAGCGTTCCTGGCTTCGGCGGACGTTGTCGGTGCGTGCTCGCTGATCAAATCGAAAGCGCCACAAGCAATCAGATCGTCACTCGAGGCCGTCTCCGAGCGCTCGCATTTGCCCCTGGGGTCGCCGCTGGGGACGGCCACTACCGTCGGGGTGTCGCTGCCAAGATCGGCTAGGGGATTGGGGCTGTGCGCGCTGAAGTCGATAAGTATCTTGCCTCCTGCGAAGGCGACGTGATCCGAATCTGAGAACACCGACACGCGCGCCGCGTTGATGCCAGCCTCAGCGGCGTGAAAGGAGCGGCTGGCCTCTTCTAGGTTCGCCGCAATCCGTAACTCGGTGTTGGTTGCGCTCATGGTCGTGACGCCAAGGAGTGCAAGCACACCGAGGATGATCATGCTGGTAATCAGTGCGATCCCGCGGGACCTTGCTCGCAGTCGTCCCGCACCCCCGGTCGCGGCCTTACTGATTGAACTGTGACGATGGCCCGGAAGTGAAGTTGTGGCGCGACTATTCATTACATTGACCAATCTCAAGTCAGACTAATTCTGAATCATCGGTTTATTGCGCAGCATGACGGTGGTGCTGATTGCCGAGCGATGGAAGTTGCGCAGCATTGCTCCCTGACTTTGTGCGGTTCCTTGCGTGGCCGTGCCTTTCTCTGTGGGGACGATAACATCGCCCATCTTGTATGATCCGAGGTCCTCGTACGAATAGTCCGGAAGGGTATTACGCAAGAGGAGATGGATTTGTACTGAGACGACATCATCCCAGTCAGAAATATCGTCAGCCTTTTGAAAAATTGCTGGCTCATCTTCAGTTTGTACGCCGTAAAGAAGACGCAGTCCCTCGACTCCTTCAACAAGATTCTCAGCAACTACTTGCATTCCCTTGGTGGAGTCCCATGAGAGGATCATTCGCGCGAGCGCCGGAGGATCGGTCTCCTTCTGCGGTTTGCGAATATAGTAAGCGCGGAACTGATAGTGCCAATAGGCGCCATAGGGCAAGCATTCTTCCGTCCGGCCTTTACACGAATCCGATAGGGAAGGCATCGCAGTGTCCGCCGTGAACAGACGCAGCACGCCGGATGTGCGATTTGATGCGACATAGACGTTGCCATAAGTGAGATCGTTGCTGCTGTAGAGCGGAGAAGGGCGTGCCAGCTTCAGTATCAGTATGTCGGAAGGGATTCCGTTGACGACGAGTGCATCGCGGATGCAATCGATGGCCGTGGTGGATGTTGCGGTCGCTCCGCGGAGAGGTGCAGATGGTTGTTCAGAGCTGTCGTTGAAATTGAAGACGGCGTTTGGTCCATTACAGTTATTGTCGACGTCCGTGTTGGCCGGGCTTTCATCGTCTTCACCCAGCGCAAAGCTGTCGAAATGCTTGCCGCCAAAGAAATAGGCATGCCGAAGATCGTTTAGGAGGTAACCTAGCGCGAACCGCCCGTTCTCCTGGAGTTCGGCCGCTCTCGTGGTCGTTGTGTAGACGCCCTTGTTGGTAATGAAGAGCCCGAGGACACCGGCGACGAGAAACAGGCCGACAATCATTGCGATCAGCAACTCCACTATCGATACGCCCTGTTGTCCGAGAGCGGTTGAGGTCTTCAATGCTGGCTGAGTCGTGCGGCGCACCCGCGGAACGTTCCAGCCCGCAAAGGGTTGAAGACCCGTACATGTCAGACGCGAGGGCCTCGTCTCGGTAGCGCGTTCGGCCGAGGATGTGAGGCCAGCGGATCTCCTCGTTTGCGGCGTCTTTGTCCGGGGCTGAAACATCGCGGCTTAGGTGATCTAGGATTGGGGTGCAATGAAGGTACGCAGGTGGAGCGTTCGGCGGAACTCACTGTTGCTGCCATAGCGATCAACGACCGAACAACCAGCCGCCGTGCTTGCATTGCTGATGCTCTGTCGTCCGTGCCAAGCGATTGCCAGCTCGACTTGGCCGTTTCCGGTGTGGCGTATGCAAGCGGTCGGGTTCTGCAGGCCGCCGACAGCGCCAATGTCTTCGCGCGTGACCCCATGGCCGTCTATTGCCTGTTCCCAGACCCAGAGGTCATGCGCCGCCTTCTGCGCGGTCGTGCAATCGGCGGTGTCGCATGCCGGGCTCGGTTCAGTCTCAATGGATCCCCCGCCGACAATGGTCCACTGGTTATCGTTCGATGAGTCGTAGCTGTCCAGGGCTGTTGCGTTATTATTGATTCGCTCCATGAGGTCGGTTGCCAGGTAGACGGCCTGAGTCCGTTGCAATGCCTCAGAGTTTGCTTGGGCAGCGAGGATTTGCATACCGGTTGCGCCAATGGCGCCGACAGAGAAAACCACCGCGGCGATCAAGATCTCCAGCATCGAGTAGCCGCGGCATAGAGACGGTCTGCGGGTCCGTGCTCGTGCGCGGTCGAGGCGATGTTTTTTCATTCTTCAGCCCAGCGTCTCAGGGTCCTCGTCGGCAGGTCCCTGGTCGTCGGTGATGCCGGTATTCGCAACACACCGTTTTTTTGCTATTGCACGCCGACTGGGATGGGGTGCGACGAGTTGCTGGTTTACGGGCACTGATCTGCCCCGGCTTTTTCTTTGACCTTTGCTCTGCCAATCGGCGTGATTTCGATGACGCGAGCGTGTTTCTTTCCGCGTTCATCACAGAGACGAAATTCGCCTTCCACAGGTGGAACGTTGTTCCCGCTTCCAATGCTCCTTCCATCCGGCAGAAATGCGATGTAGTTGGTGAATGGGCTATCGCTTCTAAGGCTGTTGGATCCGGCCAAGCCGGGCCAAGTGCGCATCAGCAACTCGGCGTTTTGTCGACTGCGATTACCGTTGGTGTCCACGAACATGATCCACCCTTGTTCCCATTTTGCGGAATCGAGCACACTGCAGCTGAGTTCGTCAGTGCTTTTGCACAATACGACTGTCGCCTTGCGCGTAAGGGCTTCGCTGCGGGCGAGCGCGAGAGTCTGGACTAGATCGTTGCTCTGGGCCGAGAGGGTGTTGTTGTTAATCATTGTGGAGAAGTTCGGCACGGCAATGGTCAGCAGGACCAATGCCACCGCCAGCGTCGTCACCAGTTCGATCAGGGTAAAACCGAGGGCGCGTTCGTGACTCGGCTTTATACGGCGATCACCGCGAGACGCCGGTCGACCGACGAGGGGCGATTGCCGATTCCCTGAGTCGGGTCGCCCTAAGTCGAGCTGCCCCGAGTCGAGCTGAAAGCGCCGCAAGCGGCAAGTCTGGGCATGCATGGTGAAGAACCTAGCGGCTTGGTATCGGGTCCCTCCCAGAGCGCGGATCTCTATCTGTCCCTGCTATCGATAAGCCTAATTCGTTGGCCGGCGTCGCCTTGTGACGCGCTTCGCATCACGGTCGGTGCCTGAGCCCTTCCGTCGGGTGAGTATGCCTCTCGTCGTCGAGGCGGCGCTTCTGGGCAGGTTGGCGCGGAGTACGCGGTCGATGCGCTGCTCGCGTTGCTGGAGGTCCATGGATCACCGCTCGCGGCAGCCGGGTCGGCGATGGACGATCCTGGTGGGAGGCGATCTGCGGCCGATGGGTTGATCGAAAAAAAACGCCGCGTCTAAGCGCGGCGTTGATCGGTCGAATGACGGCGGGGCCGTCGTTATTGGTCAATCGCCGCTGATGGCCCTCTCGGCCTCGGCCATCAAGACCGGTTCTGTGAGGTCTTCCGGCAGGTGCGAGAACTTTTGCACCAGACTGGGCCACAGTAGATTGTAGTAGACCTCGCCGCGCACGAGAACCACGCCGTCGGCCGGGATCTCATAGCTCAGCGTGCGCTCCTCGTGCGGCTTCAGGCGGGTGTCGTCGCCCGGCTTGGTGGCGGTGGGCGGCGGTGCCGGCATACCTGCGTCATCGGTCAGGGCGTAGGACAGATAGGCTTGCGGATCCTCTTTGGCCGGGTGGCCTTCGGCGTTCTGCCAAATCGGGTTGCCGGTGTCGTCGTAGGCGGTCAGCTTGATGTACATGTTGCGGAATGGCGCACCGGTCGGCAGTGCGTGAGGCTGCTGATTCTTGATATAGACCGTCGTCTTCAGCAGGTCGCCGGCGTTCTCGGTGTCGATGTCGAACACCAGTGAGCGCTTGAGCATCGCCTGGTTGTGCCCGCCGCCCATGGTATGGTCGGCCAGACCGTCAGTCACCGGCATATGACAGGACAGACAGTTCACGTCGGTGCCGCTGTCGATGTACTCGTTGCCAGTTTGGCATAGCGGTACGCCGTGTGGATTGTCGCGCTGGTCGTGGCAGCCCATGCAGGCATCCGAGGTCTTCATTAGACGCGGATTGCCCTGCATCGGCAGGGCGGGGATCTCCTGGCCCTCGAAGTCGACCGGCTCGCCGAGGTGTGGGTTCGGCTTCTGCGAGTCGGCGCCGACACCGGCGCCGCCGAACAGGTCATCGCCGGCGGCGGCGAGCTTGGCCAGGCCGTTGTTGATGCCGGCCGGCGCCTGCAACTCATCGCTGATCTCGTAGGCCTTGAGGCCGAGCATCAGTTTGCCGTCCTCGCCTCTGATGCCCTTGTAGGTCTTTAGGGTGTGGCAGGCGACGCAGTTGACGCCTTCGCTATAGGCGGCCATCGCGTCGAGTTTGGTGCTCTTGTCTTTCGCCGCGTTCGGGGCATGGCACTGCAGGCAGATCGGGTACTTTCCCGAAGCCTTGTGCAGCACGCCTTCCTCCGTGGGCGATCCAACGACTTTTTTGTAGAAGGTCGCGTGGATTGGGTCCTTCAGTGCCGTGCTATTGGCATGCATGGACTGGCTCCACTGCTTGAAGATCTCCTTGTGGCAGTTGGCGCAGACCTCTGACGAGACGTGGTGGATGGAGTTGCCTTCGCCGGCAGCCGGCGTCTCCGCTGCCGCCACGAAGGGCAGTGCGGAGAGTGTCACTAGGCCGGCAGCGGCCGATAAAAGCGTCAACGCGCGAGCATGGCGCAACATCATGAACGGTCCTCCTTCTGGTTATTTCACGCAATCGCGGACGGGTCATTATTCTTTCGTCAATTGCCCGGCGAGAACATGCGCGAGATCAATTGTCTTCATTGCCCGCGCAGGGCGTTCTTGCTCTAATTTCGGGCCAAGGGCCAAGGGCCAAGGGCCAAGGGCCAAGGGCCAAGGGCCAAGGGCCAAGGGCCAAGGGCCATTCTCTATTTTTATTAAATAATAAAATAAGAAAAATCTCATGTAGTTAGGCTGAGGTCATTGATCATGAAGTGCGTTGAAAGCTTGGTGGGGCGGTCGGCTATGCGTGACGCGCTGGCCTTGTTGCTGCTCTTGTTCGCATGTGCGACCGCGTTCGGCGCCAAGGTCGGGTTGGACCCGAGCAGTTGGGGTCACGCCGAGGGTGAGGGCTGTGTCAGCTGTCACGAGAAGGCGTCGCCCGGCCTGACCCGGCAGTGGCAGGTCAGTGCCCATAAGACCGCCGGCGTGAACTGCATGGACTGTCATCAGGCGGACGCGGCTGAGCCTGACGCGATTGAGCACGAGGGGCAGGTCATCGCGACCATTGTCTCGCCAAAGGATTGCGGCCGCTGTCACGAGACCGAGTACCAGGAGCAGGCCGGTTCAGTGCATGCCGAGGCCTATGCGATTATTGCCGATCGTGTGCCTGCTTTGGCGCACAACATGACCGGCGCGGCCATGCAGGCGGCCGGCTGCGACCAGTGCCACGGCTCGGTGGTCAAGGTGCGCGGCGACGGTACGCTGGACCCCGCGACCTGGCCCAACTCCGGGATTGGCCGCGTCAATCCGGACGGCTCAAAGGGCTCCTGCTCGTCCTGTCACGGCCGGCACGCCTTTTCCAAGGCGCAGGCGCGTGAGCCGGACGCCTGCGTGCGCTGTCACTCCGGGCCGGATTCGCCGGACAAGGAGATCTTCGAGGCGTCCAAGCACGGCATGATTTACGCCGCCGAGCGCGAGCAGATGAATCTGGACGCCGATACCTGGGTCGCGGGACAGGACTATACCGCCGCGCCCACCTGCGTCACCTGCCACATGGGCGCGGCCGGCAAGATCCCGAGCACCCATGACGTGGGCATGCGCAACGCCTGGAGCCTGAACACGCCGGTGTCGCGGCAGCAGTATCTGGTCGTGCTCGAGGACGGCTCCAAGCTTGAGCTGCCGGCCGGCGAAAAGCCACCCAAGCGGGGCAGCGAGATCGCCAAGGCCGACGGCAGCATCGGTAAGGTGAAGGTGGTTGCGCCACCGGAGCGGCGCCGACAGATCATGTCGATGGTCTGCCTGGAGTGCCACTCGAAGACCTTTACCGAGGGTTTCATGACCCAGTTCGACAACGTCGTGGAGCTTTACAACGCCAAGTTTGGTGAGCCCGCCGAGGCGATCATGGCGGGGCTCTATGAGCAGGGCTTGCTGACGCCGCTGCCCTTCGACGAACCCCTGGAGTTCACCTACTGGGAACTCTGGCACGACGAGGGCGCCCGCGCCCGCCACGGTGCGTCGATGGGCAGTCCGAACCATGCCTGGTGGGAGGGGATGTATTTGGTCGGCCGCAACTTCTACAGCCGTTTTCTACCCGAGGCGCGCGCGGTTGCCGGCGATCAGGCGGCGCGGCTGGTCGACGCCCTCTTGGCCGATGCGGATCATCATGGCTGGCTCGCGAATCCGCAGCAGGCGAATCCCATCCTCGGTTATATGCCGCCGCCGCAATCCGATCAGCCGTCCGATGAGGAACCAGGCGTTTCGCCGGGACAAGCCGCGGAACAGTTGTCCGCCCCGGTCGCCGAGTCAGCGCTGGCCGAGCCGGGGGCGGTTCGCGAATGATCAAGCTGCGGGCACCGCTCTTCATTACCCGCCATGTCCTGTTCGCGTTGGTCGCGGGCGGCCTCGGCGGCGTTGCATTCGTGTTTTTTCTGATGGAATTCGACCACTTCACCAGCTCCAACGCCTTCTGTACTAGCTGCCATTCCATGACCTACGCCGAGGATGAGTACCAACAGTCAGCCCACTACACCGCGCCGTCTGGGGTACGAGCGAGTTGTGGCGACTGTCACGTCTCGGAGGGACTGATCATGGCCACTTACGATCACGCCGTGGGCACCAAGGACCTGCTTAAGCAGTTGTTCGGGCCTGACTATGATGATCCGGTGGTGAATATGCTGCACTTGCCCCAGGCGGCCTTCGCGGCGCGCGATTGGTTTCGCAAGCGCGATTCCGCGACCTGCAGGCGCTGCCATACGCAGGATGCCATCCAAGGCACGCGCGCCAACACCCTAGCGATCCACACCGAAGAGACCGAGGGCAAGACCTGTATCGACTGCCACATCAACCTGGTTCATCGAAAGGTGCCGGAGCAGTCGACCTTCAAGCGAGAGGCATGGAATGCCATGGTGGAGGAGGAGTTCGGTCTTGCGCCAGGAGCCGCTGCCGAGGTGCTGGCGGCCGAGTGAGGCGCAATGCCTGGTCTGCCGTTCGAATAGCGGCGAGCGGCAGTATTTCACCTAGGCCGCGGCCCGCGCCGCGGCCTTGTCGTCCTCCAGAATGCCTTGCTCGCCCTCGGATTTGGCGATGATGACCGCGCCGCAGGAGTCGCTGGTGATGTTCACCGAGGTGCGCATCATGTCGAGCACGCGATCGACGGCAAGGATCAGACCGATGCCTTCCAGCGGCAGCCCAACCGCGGACAGAATGATGGCAATGGCGACCAGGCTTGCGGCCGGGATACCGGCCACACCGATCGATGTCAGCAGGGCCAGCAGCACGACGGTGAACTGGGTGGCAAGGCTCATCTCGATACCATAGGCCTGGGCGATGAACATGACCGCGACGCATTCATAGAGCGCGGTACCGTCCATGTTGATGGTAGCGCCAAGCGGCAGCACGAAGCTGGTGACCTTGTTGGAGACGCCGGCGTTCTTTTCGACGCACTCCATGGTGATCGGCAGCGTCGCCGAAGACGACGCGGTGGAGAACGCGGTCAACTGTGCCGGGCTGACGGCGCGGTAATGGCGCAGCGGGCTGACGTTGCCAAGGAAGCGCAGCAGCAGCGGCAGAGTGATAAAGAAATGGACTGCCAGCGCGATGACCACGGTGAAGAAGAACTTGGCCAGCGGGATGAATGCCTCCAGCCCGGTATCGGCGACGGTCTTCGCCACCAGCGCGAACACACCAATGGGCGCGAACTTCATGATCAGGTCCGTGATCCGCATCATGATCTCGAACATGCCGTTCCAGAAGTTGTACTGCGCCTCGGCGTACTGATTGGCGATGCGGGTCATGAAGAAGCCGTAGAGCAGGCTGAAGAAGATCAGTCCGAGCATCTGACCGGCGCTGGCCGCGGCGACAATGTTGGTCGGGATCATGCGCAGGAAGATCGCGACTATGTCATCGCTGCCCTTGTCGGCGAACTGTTCCTCCAGCGCGGCGGCGTCGGCGCTGAGTCCGAAAACCTCCTTGGCGCTGCCTTCGACGACACCCGGTTGCAGTATGTTGACGGCGAGCAGGCCGACAAAGATGGCCAGCAGGCTGGTCAGCGCGTAGTAGCCGATGGTCTTGCCGCCGAGCCGACCGAGGTTCTCCGAGTCGCCGATGCCGGCGATGCCGACGATAATCGACGATACAATGAGCGGCACGATCAGCATCTTCAGAGCGTTCAGGAACATCTGCCCGACAAAGTCGAACATGGAGTAGAAGGTCACGCCGAACAGTGCACCGTCTTCGCCGACCAGCAAGCCGGCCATCACGGCGAGCACCAACGCCAGCAGAATCTGCCAATGCAGTTTGAGTTTGAGCAATCCCATCGAGGGCTCCTTATTCTTGCGGTTGTGCCGGTTTTAGCGCGACCAAGCCTCGGGTGCCGCGCGGCTCGCGGATTTGGCTCCGCTCAGCAGATCCTGAATCCGCCGCCTGCGCGCGGGCAACGCGATTATGCGGAAATATCCACGACAGCGGCGAAATGCTATCATGCTAGGGTTATGGATCGTCAGGACTTCGGCGTCATGGGACGAATGCTGCCCAAGGTGCCATGTCTTGGTCGCACCGCATCAGGCGCCGGTGTCATGCAAGAGTCAATCTTGCCCGGCCGGGACTTTTGGGACAGCGCTGACATGCATTTTCGCGTCTTCTACCTGATCAACCGCTCCGGCGAGTGCGTGTCATCCACCAGCGCCGTCGCCATGAGCGCCAAGGCCATCTGTGAGCAGATGCTCGATCGTCTGCAATCCGAGGATGACTATCTCGGTATTCTCGATGCCGGCGACAATACCCTGCAGGTCTTGCCGGAGCCAAGCAAGCAACGCTATTACGTGGAAGTCCCGATTGACGCGGCCAAGGCGTCCTACGGCCGCTATGTCGACCGCGCCGAGCTGGAGCAACTGGTTCGCTCGTTGCCGCCAAACTTCGACGAACGCAGTATACCCGGTCTCAGCTACCGGCCCTGGTAGCCCGCCTGCGCGCACGAGGATTGCATCTGCCGCGGTCGCGTCAACTTGCCAGCCGCTTCAAGGGGTTCCGTTGACCAGGAGTGGCCTTGCCGAGGCGATCGTCTCTGGCCTAGCCGTGCTGGCGCCAGCGCGCACGGTCTTGTAGCCAACACCATTACCAATCGGTCGAGCGTCTTTGGTGTCTGTCCGCCGGAGACCAGGCTGCTACAATCCAGGTCCTTCTCGCCGACGCTGCCATGGCCGCCGCGCCAATCGGCGTCCTACAAGGATCTCTCCTTTCATGCCTACCTTCGATGTCCATCAAGCCGACGGCCGACTGGTCGTTAAGGCGTATCCGGCCCTGTTCTTGCGCGCCGCTGCAGCCGGCGCTGTGCTGGTTGGCGCACTCGCGCTGTTGGCGGCCTGCGGTTCCGGGGAGCAAGCCCAACAAAGCGCTGAACCGCCGGCCGTGGGTGTCATCGAGGTCGGCGAGCAGAAGGTCAATCCATTCCTCGAGTTCGTCGGCAAGATCCGCGCCGCCGAGACCGTGGCGCTGCGGGCGCGGGTGACCGGCTTTCTGGAAGAGCGCAGCTTCCAGGAGGGCGGCGTCGTCGAGCAGGGGCAGGTCTTGTTCAAGATCGAGCCCCAGCAGTATCAAGCGACCCTGGCCCAGGCCGAGGCGGAACTGGCCGCGGCCAATGCCTCGCTGAACCGCGCCCAGGTCGACCTGGCCCGCTACAAGGAACTGGCCAAGGCCAAGAACGTCAGCCAGCAAAAGGTCGACGAGGCCGAGGCCGAGGTGCTGGTGCAGGAGGCCACGGTGCAGACCGCCAAGGCGAATATCGAAAAGGCCCAGCTCAATGTCGACTACACGCAGGTCGTCGCACCCATCGGAGGCCGCATCGACCTCGCCGCCTTCGATGTCGGCAATCTGATCGGCCCGGAGTCCGGCGTGTTGGCGACCATCAACCGCATGGACCCGATCAAGGTCGCCTTCTCGATCGCCGAGACCTGGTACCTGGAACTGGTGCAGGAGGACATCGAGGCCAACCGCCAAGGCAAGGACGTCGACGAATGGACCCATGTGCCGCTGGTCCGGCTACCGGATGGCAGCCTCTACGAGTATCAGGGCCGCTTCGACTTCATCGACAACAAGGTGGACGAGAAGACCGGCACGGTGCTGATCCGCGCCGAGTTTGAGAATCCGGACCGCCTGCTGTTGCCGGGGCAGTTCGTGACCGTGGTCATCGAGCGCAAGGAGGCCATCGATGCGGTGATGATTCCCCAAGCGGCGGTGCTGACCGACCAGGGCGGCGCCTACGTCTTACTGGTGAACGATGAAGACAAGGTCGAGGCGCGACGGATCACCACCGGTCAGCGTTTCGGACCGAATTTGGTGGTCCGCGAGGGCCTGAAGCCCGGCGAGCGGGTCATCCTCTACGGCGTGCAGAAGGTGCGCCCAGGGCTCACGGTGAAGCCCGAGCTATCGGAGCCGCCGAGCGATCCGATGGTCAGCGCGACCGATGCGTCCGTCATGGCCGAGGAGACCAGTGGGCCGGAGGACGGGGACGCTGACGGTATCGATACCGATACCGATACCGATACCGATACCGAGACGGCCGAAGGAGACGCCCCAGAGGGTGAGGAAGTCCCCGCGGAACAGCAATCCCCAGAAACAATCGAAACGTCAGCAGTCGAAACGTCCGCGGAAGACAAATCGGGCGGCGAGCAGAAGACCCCGGACGAGACCCAATAGCCGGCACTCACAACAACCGTCCGCGCCCCGCGAGGCCCACCACAAGGAGCCGCCCGATGCCGCTGTCCAAATTCTTCATCACCCGGCCCAAGTTCGCCTTCGTCATCTCCATCGTCATCTCGCTGGCCGGCGCGCTGGCGCTGATGGGGCTGCCGGTGGCGCAGTTCCCGGAGATCACGCCGCCCACGGTCAGCGTCAGCACCCAGTATGCCGGCGCCAGCGCCGACGTGGTGGAGCAGACGGTCGCCGCGCCCATCGAGCAAGAGATCAACGGCGTCGAGGGCATGATCTACATGTCCAGCAAGTCCGACAACGACGGCCGCTATAGTCTCACCGTGACCTTCGACATCGGCACCGATGCCGACATGGCCCAGGTGAAGGTGCAGAACCGCGTCTCCACCGCCATGCCGTCGCTGCCCCAGGAGGTCCAGCGTCAGGGCGTGAAGACCGAGAAGCAGTCCACCAACATGCTGCTGATCGTCAACATCTTCTCGCCGGAACAGACCTTCGACTCGCTGTACCTGAACAACTACGCCACCATCAACGTCAAGGACACCCTGGGGCGGGTGAAGGGCGTCGGCAAGGCCGAGATCCTGGGCGTGATGGACTACGGCATGCGCTTCTGGCTCAAGCCGGACCGCATGACCGCGCTCGGCGTCAGCGTCGCCGACCTGCAGAACGCCGTGGCCGAGCAGAACGTGCAGGTGCCGGCGGGACAGATCGGCGCGCCGCCGGCGCCGACCGATCAGCAATTCCAGTACACCGTCACCACCAAGGGCCGGCTGTCCGAGGTGGACGAGTTTGCCAACATCATCATCCGCATCGAGCCGGACGGCTCGGCGATCCGCGTCAAGGACGTCGCCCGCGTCGAGCTCGGCGCTCAGGCCTACTCGGCCGCCGGGCGGCTCGACGGTCAGCCGTCGGTGGTGCTGGCGGTCTACCAGACGCCGGATGCGAACGCCTTGTCGGTGGCGGATCAGGTCAAGGCCGCGCTCGAGGACCTGTCCGAGCGCTTCCCGGACGACATGGACTACGCGATCCTCTACGACACGACCAATTTCATCGAGGCGTCGATTGCCGAGGTCAAAGAGACGCTGTTCATCGCCATCGCGCTGGTGGTGCTGGTGGTGTTCGTCTTCCTCGGCGACTGGCGCTCGACGCTGATCCCCGGTATCGCCATCCCGGTGTCGCTGATCGGCACCTTCGCCTTCCTGGCGGTCGCCGGTTTTACGCTCAACACCATCGTGCTGTTCGCGCTGATCCTGGCCATCGGTATCGTCGTCGACGACGCCATCATCGTGGTCGAGAACGTGCAGCGGCTCATGGACGAGGAGGGGCTCGATCCCAAGGCGGCGACGGCCAAGGCCATGGACCAGGTCGGCGGCGCGGTCATCGCCACCACGCTGGTGCTGCTCGCGGTGTTCGTTCCGGTCGGCTTTATGCCCGGCATCACCGGCCAGCTCTACCAACAGTTCGCCGTCACCATTTCGGTGGCGGTGGCCATCAGCTCAGTCAATGCGCTGACGCTGAGCCCGGCCTTGTGCTCGGTGCTGCTCAAACCCGGCCAGGAGCCGGTCAAGTGGCTCAACTGGTTCAATGTCCTGTTCGGCAAGCTCACCAACGGCTATACCGCCGCGGTGCGCACGACGGTGCGCCGGGCCACGCTGATCGTGCTGATGTATGCGGGGCTGATCGCCGCGACGGTCTGGATGTTCGCCAACCTGCCGTCCGGCTTCCTGCCGGAAGAGGATCAGGGCTATTTCTTCATCGAGGTGCAGCTGCCGGACGCGGCGTCGCTGACCCGCACCGAGACCGCGCTCGACCGGGTCGAGGAGCAATTGCGTGAGATCCCGGGCGTGACCAATGTCATCTCGGTGGCCGGCTACTCGATGCTGAACGCCGCCTTCGGCTCCAACAGCGCGCTGGTGATTCCGATCCTGGCGCCTTGGGCCGAGCGCTCCGAGCCGGGCCTGCGCCTGCCGGCCATCGTCGCCCAGGCGCAGCAGATCGCGGCCGACACCGCCGATGCCAACGTGATCCCGTTCGTGCCGCCGGCCATCCCCGGCCTCGGCAGCTCCGGCGGCTTCTCATTCGTGCTGCAGGACTACAGCGGCGGCGACATCCAGGAATTCGCGTCGGTGATGCGCGGCCTGATCGTCGCTGCCAATGAGCAGCCCGCGGTCGGCTCCGCCTTTAGCACCTTCCGCGCCGACGTGCCGATGCTGTTCCTGGACGTGAACCGCGACAAGGTACAGACCCTACAGGTGCCGATGAGCGAGCTGTTCGCGACGCTGCAGGCCCAGCTCGGCTCGACCTACATCAACGACTTCAACAAGTTCGGTCGCACCTGGCGCGTCATGGCCCAGGCCGAGGGCGACTTCCGCAACACCCCGAGCGATATCCTGCGGCTGTTCGTGCGCAACAAGGACGGCGACATGGTGCCGGTGGCCACCCTTGCTGAGGTCGAGTCCCGGACCGGTCCGCAGGTGGTGTCGCGCTACAACCTGTTCCGCTCCGCCGATATCTCCGGCGGGCCGGCGCCCGGTTTCAGCTCCGGCCAGGCCATCGCCGCCATGGAGCAGACGGCCGAACAGACGCTGCCGGCCGGATTCGGCTACGAGTGGACCAGCATGTCCTATCAGGAGATCCAGGCCGCCGGCCAGGCGCCGATCATCTTTGGTCTGGCCCTGTTGTTCGTCTACCTGTTCCTGGTCGCCCAGTACGAGAGCTGGTCGATTCCGTTCGCGGTGCTGCTGGCGGTACCGGTCGCCGTGTTCGGTGCGCTTGGCGACGGTCGGCGCCGCTGGGCTGGACGTGAATCTCTATACCCAGATTGGCCTGGTGATGCTGATCGGGCTCGCGGCCAAGAACGCCATCCTGATCGTCGAATTCGCCAAAGAACAGCGCGAGAACGAGGGCTTGAGCATCTACGACGCCGCGGTCAAGGCCGCGCGACTGCGCTTTCGCGCGGTGATGATGACCGCGTTGTCGTTCCTACTCGGCATCATCCCGCTCGTGGTCGCCACCGGTGCCGGCGCCGGCTCCCGGGTCGCGCTCGGCACCGCCGTGTTCGGCGGCATGCTCGCGGCGACGGTCATCGGCACCCTGCTGATTCCGGTTAGCTACTACGTGGTTCAGGGGGTGCGCGAGAAGGTCAAGGGCATGCCGGGCCACAAGTCGGAGCTGGCGGCAACGGCACAACCGGGCTCCGACTAGCCGATATCGGCGCCATTCGCGGAGTCTTGGTCACGACGGATCCAGGCGCCTCGCTCAGCCCTCCGGCGATGCCGGACGCGATGCGGTGATGGCGCGCTTGTAGCACCAGTCCTTGATGGCCTTGATCTGCTCCACCATGGTCCGCGACAGCGGGATCGTCGATACCACGTTGTTGACGACGTCGCGTTCGACAAAGGCCCGATCTTCCTGGTAGGCATCGATGCGCGCAGACTTGACCGCCTGCTCGATCTCGGCGCCGCTCCACTCGCGCGTACTGGCGGCGAGATATCCGAGGTTGAAGGCGTCCGGGTCGCCGCCGTTGTTTTGGATGTGGATGCGGAAGATCTCCTTGCGATCGTCCTTGTGCGGGAGGTCGAGGAAGAACAGTTGGTCGAAGCGACCCTTGCGCATCAGTTCCGCGGGCAGTGCCTGAATACGGTTGGCGGTGGCGGCGACGAACACGCGCGGATTCTTCTCCTGCAGCCAGGTCAGAAAGCTTGAGAAGATGTTGACGTTGCCGCCGCCGCCACCGCCCTCGTGGTCGTCGTAGCCGAAGCTGTTCTCGATCTCGTCCACCCAGAGCACGATGGGTGCGACCTCCTCGGCCATGCGCGTCGCGTGCTCGAAGGCATACTCAGGCGTGCCGAAGCTGCCTGATAAGATCAGGCTCATGTCCATTCGCACCAGCGGCAGGTTCCAGGCGGAGGCAATGGCCTTTGCCGCCATGCTCTTGCCGCATCCCGAGATGCCCATGAACAGCACGCCCGAGGGAAGTGGAATTCCCGACTGGTAGGCCTTCTCGGAGAAAAGGTCCCTGCGTTTCAGCACCCACTCCTTTAGGTTCTCCAGGCCGCCGACCTCATCCAGCGAACCCTGCGGCGGGTAGAAGCGCAGACAGCTCTCCTTACGCAGCAACTGCGCTTTCTCTTCCTGAATCTCGGACAGCGCTTCGATCGGGTCGACCTGTCCACCGCGAAACAACCGTGCCTGCAGGTGCCCGACCTCATTGAGGGAGAGCCCGCGCATGGCCGCCGCGAAGCGATGCATGTGCGCCTGAGGCACCTCGGAGGCGTTTGGCGAGGTCTTCAACAGCGCGACGATCTCCTCTTCCGAGGGCAGGTCCATGTCGATCAGGAAGACTTCCTTCTTCAGGATCTCCGGCAGGATCAACTGCGGATAACTCAAAAACACATGAATGTTGCGCTGGCGCAGACGGTAGTAGAGGTCCCGCACCGCGCGCACCAGTGCCGGGTTCTGTTCGAACCAGATCGGCAGGTCCTTCATCAGGTACATGGCCTGCCGATCGGACTCGGCGATGCAGCGCAGCGCGACCAGCGGGTCGGTCTGGTCGCCACTGCAACCGCCGTCGAAGACCGGCTGGCTGAAACCGTTAGTCGCGGTCCATACCACCAGCCGGTCGTCGTCGCTGTAGTAGCTCTTGGCCACCGAGTACAGCAGGCGCTCGATACGCTCCTCTTCCCAGCCAAGCACGTAGAAGACCGGATAGCGCGAGCGAAGTCCGCGTGAGATCTTCTGCAATGTCCTTCGATTGTGGACGCTCATCGATGCCTAGTGCCCCTGTGATCTATTCCCCGGAATCTACGCGACGGCCATCGGAGCGTCCAGCGCAGACGGCCAAGCGTCTAAGATACGGTCATTCCCGTGCTGAACGACTCCGCCCTTCTCCGAACCCGGCCCGGTCGTGTAAGGTATCGGCTGGTCAATGAGACCGAGTGAACTGGAGATAGATTCCGTGGAACAGATTCGCGTCGCGATCGCCGGAGCTGGCGGTCGCATGGGCCGCACCCTGGTCAGTGCCGTGCACCAGAGCGAGGGCTTGGTGGTCAGCGCCGCCACCGAACGCGCCGAGAGCGGCCTGGTCGGCGTCGATGCCGGCGAGGTCGCGGGTATTGGCCGCGTGGGAGCGCCGATTCGGCCCGACCTCGATGAGGTGCTAGCGGATTTTGACGTTTTGATCGACTTCACCACGCCCGAGGCGACCATGCGTCATGTCGCGCTTTGCCGCGATGCGCGTTGTCGCATGGTGATCGGCACCACCGGGTTGAATCCGAGCCAGCAAGAGAGCATCGGCGAGGCTGCTATCGACACCGCGCTGGTGTATGCGCCTAACATGAGCGTTGGGGTGAATCTGTGCTTCAAACTGTTGGAACTCGCCGCGCGCGTGATGGGCGACGATGTCGACATCGAGATCGTCGAGGCGCACCACCGGCACAAGGTCGACGCACCGTCCGGCACCGCGCTGCGCATGGGTGAGATCATTGCGACGGCGCTGGGCCGCGATCTCGGAGAGGTCGCGGTCTATGGGCGCCAAGGTCACACCGGGCCGCGTGAGCGCAGCACCATTGGTTTCGAGACCATCCGCGCTGGTGATACCGTGGGTGAACACAGTGTCTGGTTCGCTGCCGATGGCGAGCGGGTCGAGATCACCCACCGGGCGAGCAATCGTATGACCTTCGCGCGCGGTGCCGCGCGCGCCGCGCGTTGGATTGCCGGTCAGGATCGAGGGCAGTTCGATATGCAGGATGTGCTCGAACTGCGCGACTAGGGCGCCGGCACGGGCAGGGCGCCGAGCCTCGCGGTGTTGCGCTTTGTCAGGCTTAGGGCCCGCTGCTAGGTCGGGCGCTGATTTCGCTGGTAGGCCTGGCCTCGGGTCGGATCATTCATCCGCCTGGGGCTGAATTTTCCGGTTCAAGTGTTCGCCGTTTCGTGTAGTCTTGTTCGAGTGTGCACAACTGATCAGAACAATGAGCGATAATCAACCTACCCTAAATCGAATGATAGGCGATCGGCTTCGTGCGATCAGAAATGATCGAAGCCTCAGCCTTTCGCAACTCTCCGAGCGCACCGGCGGCGCGTTCAGTAAGTCTCGCATCAGCAACTATGAGCAGGGCATCCGGCGGCTGAGCATCGAGGGCGCGCAGATCCTGGCCGATGCGCTGGGCGAAGTGAGCGCCGCTCATCTGCTGTGTCTGGATGAAGAGGCGAGCTGGTCGGCAGATGAGCAACGCTTGATCAACTGCTTCCGCCAGGCCGATCAACGCGGCAAGCGCGCCATCATGGATACGGTCGACTCCGAATGCGGCGAGGGCTCAGCCGACTAGGTGGCCCTTCGTCGACTGCGCCGAGGTGACGCGGGGCTGTAATGCCCCGATCGAAAAAACGCTTGGCGTCCGAGCGTTTTCTCAGATGGACGGACGCTTAATTGGCGTCGACCCTCCGGCGCCGAGGCTGCCGTTGTCAGGCCAGACGGTAATCGTCGCGCATGTATTGGTAGACCAGGTTCGAGACGTTGCGCATGGCGCTGCTGCGCTGCGTGATCCAAGAGCCGTAGGCACTGGTGCGATTGCGCTTCTCGATGATACCGATGAAGGTATAGGGGCGGGGACGGCCCCGGTGGTCGTGACACTCGATCACGCCCATATTGCCGCACAGCCTGGCCGTTGAGCCGGTCTTGTCGTAAACCCTGACATTCGACGGTGTCACTCCGCGCGTGATTCTGTCGTGGTTGGGAAGCCCCATCAGCTCGAGCATCTCACGCGATTGTGGCATGCGGTCATTCCAGACAGCGTAGAGGAATCGGCTGTAGTCACGCGCCGAGGCCTTGTTGAGGTAGGTTCGGCCGTTGTTGGGAATGTACTCGACGATGCTGGTCTGCGCGAAGACGCTGGGGGCATGGCGTTTGAGCACGGCTTCGGTGGCGCGCGGCCCGGCATTGCCGTTGTAGCGGCTGACAATCTGCATGAGTTCGGTCGTTGCGCTGTTACTGCTGCGCTGTATCATGCGTTCCATCGTGTCGCGGATTGAGCTGGTGTAACGCAGACGCGAACCCTTTTCCTTCGCGGTGTAGAAAAACGCCTGCGCGACAAACGGCTTGACCATACTCGCCGCCTGACGCGGGGTCTCTTCATTGACGGATACGAGCTTTGTGCGGCTCGTAAAATCGTACACGGACCATGATGTCTGTTCGTCCGAACGGATCTTGCCCTCGCTGCGCATCCGCTTGACCATTCTGACCAACTGGCTCTGCAGCGTTGGTCCCCGCGCGGCATTTGCCATTGCCGGGGCGCCGAGCAACAACCCCCCTGTCGCGAACGCGGTGGTCAGTAGGAAGGCGCGTCGGTCGACGACGGACAGCGGTGATTCGTAGGCTTCCGAGTTCGTTGGGTCGGTATTGCGGTACATGCTGTCGTCCCCCTGAAAGACCTAAGCCAAAGCAACCAAAGCCGTCGCCGCCGCGCTCTGATTGAGGACGCGCGGCACCGTGCCGAAAGCATAGGCCGCAACAACCGGAAAGACAAGGGCCTGGGTCACAGAATTGCCCTTAAACTCAGTGGGCTCCACGGAGTTCTTAAACTCGGTGTTGAGTTATCAAGCGCCGCGGTGCCGCCGGCGAGGCTGCTGGTTGGGCGGGTCCTCTCCGAGCAGTTGGCTGGCTATCAGCAGCCGGCTGTGACGATAGCGTTTGCGCGTGCTGGGGTATCGCGGTGGGGTCAAGCGCGGCTGCTGTGCGTCGAGCTGGAACATCAGGAAGTGCGGCGTGATCTCACGCAGGCTGCGCAGCCGGGTATCCACCTGGATGCGGCGCGTACGTATCTGGATCGTGCATCCGACCGGCAGCGAATTGCCGGGTGCGCAGATCACACACCAGCCAAGACTGTCGTCGTAGGCAAGGATGCTTGGGGCCTGTCCGGGGCGTGGGCCCGGAGCGTCGTCAGTGACTGCGGCGGCAATATCGACCACAGTGCCGAAGCGAGCGAGATGTCTGATCTCGACCAATAGCTGTCCCTGATCGGTGCGCAGGACCCGTGTAATCTTTCCCAGCGCAGGCCGAATCAGGCCCTCGCTGCCCATGCCATAAACCGCCACTGATTCGAGCGGAATCTGCTTGCAGTGACTGGCCTCTACGGTCGATATCAGGACGTGATGCTCGCTCTGCGCCAGAACGCACCAATCCATGTCGCCGCTGCCGTCGGCTGCTGGGCCAGCTGCACTTGGTCGTCCAGACAAGGCGGCCTTGCGCAGCATTTGCTCGCGCGTTTCCGGATCGTCCGAGAAGACCATCTGCAGGTGCTCGGTCACCCTGTCGATCCCATTCTCCATGCGGAAATCGCACTTTCGATTAGGCGGCGTCGCGAGGATCGATTGCAACGGCGGGTGCGCGTGTTCGAGTGCGCGCAGCATCTTGCGCAAGACGGGTCGGCGCGACAGCGGCGGCAGCGTAGCGAGACAGGCGGCGGTGCCGCCGGGCTGGTGATGGAGCGGATGCGTGCCGGCATTCTTGTCCTGCCGGACGGCGTCGACGAGCTTGCCGAAGTCTACTACGATGCGATGGGGATCGTTCGAGGCGGGCGTCGGGTGCGCGGCTGCGTCAGCGTGCGCGTGCGTGAATCGAACATCTCGGCCCGCGGTCTTGTTCGGGCTATAGCTGATCGTCACCGCATCGGGCAGCGCCGCGCAGTAGGTGTCTAGAAACCGCTGTTGCCGCTTACTCCATGCGCAGATGTCGAATAGACCGAACGCCTGAATCGCGGCATAGACACGCGAGGCATCGGTCTGACCGCTGCCGTCGAGCAGCAGGCGGTCATCGGTCATGGCAAGGACCGGCGTGGTCAGACTATCCGAGCGCGCCAGCAAGCAGAACAAGGTGTTGCTGGTCTGCCAACTGGCGCCCGGCAGCGGCTGATAGCGCAGCGCACGCAGACGCTGCCGAAGGTGCACCAACTCCAGGATACGCACGCTGGCAGTCAGGATGCGGTCGCGTTCTTCGCCGCCGTGCTGGTCGTCGATGCGATAGTCCGCTTCGATGGCGACCTGAAAGCCGAGTATCAATGCCGCGATCAGCCGATCGGCCAGCCCGAGCAGTTGCTGCTGAGCTTCTGCCTCGGGAATGCCGTCGTCGTGTTTTCGCATGTCGTCACGCATTGCCGCAAGCGTTGGCCAGACGCGCCTTGATGCCGCTGCCAGCAGCTTGAGCCGGCGTGCGGGTGCCAAGGCAGTCTGGTTATTCACTTGGATCTGCAGCAGTGCTTCGTGCAGCAGCGATGGCGGCGCCGCAAAGGCCTCGTCGAGGTCCTGGATCAGTCTCGTGGGCGAGTGCAAGGAGGACGTCTCCCGCTGCTCGGTAGAGGTTGCGCCAAAGCGCAGTTCAAGCCGGGCTTCTTGAGCAGGTGGCGTGCGCGAAAACATCCAGATGTCCCCTGGGACTAAAACGCCTTTGATTGACACTGCCGCTATGCCCTTGCGCTTGGAAGGGCGTGCGGTCTTTGCTCGATGCGAGGCTAGATGTTGTCCTGGCCATGATGACGGGCCAGGCGCTCGTCGATCTTGCCGACGAGCTTGTGCTCGATTTGCCCTTTCATCGCCGCCAGCATCCAGCCGAGTTTGATGCGCAGGTCGAGACTGTCATGGGTGATGGTGATCTGACCGGAAACGCCGGAGCGGGCGAAGGTCATTGTATCGCCCAGCCAGGCGTACTCGGCACCCAGTTCGTCCTGGACACGCTGCGCGATGCGTTCGACCTCGCCGCGCGCCGCTTGGAGCCCAAGCTTGTGCTGCCGGGTAACTCGGATGTTTGACATACCTGGGCTGTGCTCCCTTGGATTGGCGGGCCGACCGCGTACTCTGGCTGGCCGAGCAGGCGCCGCGGATGCGGCTGTTGAGTCGGGTAGAGGCAGATCACTAGTCGATGATCTTGCACATCGCGCTGATGATAAGGGAGTTTGCGCGTGATTACAGGAGCCATTGGCGCGACTGACATCCATCGCCCGCTGCGATCCCGGAGCATCCCCCCTGCTTCACGGTGACGCCTGATCGTCGCTAGTTGGCCCCTGCTCGGCCATCGAGCGTCGGTAAGCCTCGGATCGGCGGTCGCCGCCGCGTGCGCGCGGGAGGGCGCGTCGATTCAGTTTTTCCTCGACCTCTCGACAAAAGTCATTGTCGCCAAGGACCCAAGCCTTGTTGGTTGCATCGCGCAGGCGTTGCACGAAATCCGCCTCGAGCGCCGCCTCGAACCCAGCGCGATAGGCCTCACGTCGCGCTTTCAGCGCGCGTGCGAGCTGATTGTAGACGGCGTGCGGGCGAACCAGCTCGTCGTCTACCCCAAGCGCGTTTGCGGCGTGACTGGACCAGTCGTAGTCAGCCGGCGCGGCCACCATGCCCGCGCGAACCGGATTCAGCTCGACATAGCGGCTGGCCGGCAACAGGTAGTTGGCGGGATCGATCAGTGTCGCGCGGTAGCGCCCATCCCATAGCGTGCCGGTGCGCCCGTAGCGACTGTTGACATGCTGCACATAGTATCTGCCGGTGTACTGCATCAGTTTCCCGATTCCTTCGTCCTGCCAGGGAGTCAGTACGAGGTGGAAGTGATTCGGCATCAGCACATAGGCGTGGATGTCGCAGTTGAACTTCGCGCAGGCGTCGCGCAACGTGTTCCACAGGAGCCAATAGTCGTCTTCGTCACGCAGAATCGGCTGGCCATTGTTGCCGCGCTGGATCACGTGCTGTGGATAACCGGGGAGGATGAATCGCGGTAGTCGTGCCATGCTGAACTCGCTGTCTGACTGAATCGGGGCCGATTCTTGCGGTCCCCGCCGCAAGCGGCGTTTACCAGCCACAGTATAGCCGATCAATGGGGCGCGGGAGCCTGGTTGTCATAGGTCACAGGACCACCGTTCGCCTCTGCGATGGCCTATAATGCGCGGTTGTTCCTCAGAGCGAGATTCTTATGCAGGACATCAATCCTCTCCGTACCCAAATAGCCGATATCCAGGGACGCCTCGAGTCCCTGAGGGGGTATCTTTGACTACGCCGACCGGAAGGAGCGCCTGACCGAGGTCCTCCGCGAACTCGAAGACCCCAATATATGGAATGATCCAGAGCGGGCGCAGAAGCTCGGTCGCGAGCGTGCCGGGCTCGAGGTCATCGTCGTCACCGTCGAGGAACTGACGTCGGGGCTCGAGGATGCCGCCGATCTGCTCGACATGGCCGCCGCCGAGGAAGACGGCGACGCCGTCGATGCCGTTGCCGCTGATATCGAGCGCTTCGAGCTGCGGATCGGCGAGCTGGAGTTCCGGCGCATGTTCTCCGGTGAGATGGATGGGTCCAATGCGTTCGTCGACATTCAGGCCGGCTCCGGCGGCACCGAGGCGCAGGACTGGGCAGAGATGCTGCTGCGCATGTATCTGCGTTGGGCGGAGACCCACGGCTTCAAGACCGAGATGATGGAGTTGTCGCCGGGCGAGGTCGCCGGGATCAAGTCCGCCACCATTAACGTGCAGGGCGATCATGCCTTCGGCTGGTTGCGCACCGAGACTGGCGTGCACCGACTGGTGCGTAAGTCGCCGTTCGATTCCGGTAATCGTCGTCATACCTCGTTCGCGGCGGTGTTCGTGTCGCCCGAGGTCGACGACTCCTTCGAGATCGAGATCAATCCCGCCGATCTGCGCATCGACGTCTACCGTGCGTCAGGCGCCGGCGGTCAGCACGTTAACCGAACCGAGTCGGCGGTACGGATCACGCATCTGCCGACCAACACGGTCACGCAATGCCAGAACGGCCGCTCGCAACACGCCAACAAGGATCAGGCGATGAAACAGCTCAAGGCGAAGCTCTACGAGCTGGAGATGCAGAAACGTCGCGCCGAGCAGCAAGTGCTCGAAGAGTCCAAGTCGGATATCGGCTGGGGCAGCCAGATCCGCTCCTATGTGCTGGATCAGTCGCGCATCAAGGACCTGCGCACCAATGTCGAGATCGGCAACACTCAGTCCGTGCTCGACGGCAACCTCGATCCCTTCATCGAGGCAAGCCTGAAGAGCGGCCTTTGATGTGAGAGCTTGTAAAGAAATTCGCCGGCCTACTGCGGACGCCCCCGGATGCACCCCGCTGTGTCGCGGAAAGCCGAAAACCGGGTCACGTAGACCCGCTACGCTCCCCGATTTTCGGCTTCCCGCTCCTTGCTGGGCACGGCCAGGCGCGCCCTCGCTACGGCCGGCAAATTTTTCACAAGCTCTGAGCGGCCGGCGCTTGCGCCGACCCGGCTGGCGCGCGCCTCCAACTCGCGATCACTGATTACAGATTATGAGCGATAAGCAATCCAAGACACAGGCCGATGGGGCGGTGCAGCCGACGCTAGATGAGAACAAGCTGATCGCGCAGCGGCGCGAGAAGCTTGCGCAGATCCGCGAGCAGGGCGTCGCCTTTCCAAACGATTTCCGGCGCAATGTGATCGCCGGTGAGCTGCACGCAGAATATGGCCAGATGGACCCCGGCGAGCTGGAGACGCGCAACGTGCGTGCCAAGGTGGCCGGGCGCCTGATGAGCCGGCGCGTCATGGGCAAGGCGAGCTTCGCGAACCTGCAAGACATGAGCGGACGGATTCAGCTGTTCGTGCAGCGTGACCTGCTGGGCAGCGACGACTACGCCTGGTTTAAGAAAGAGCTCGATATTGGCGACATCTGCGGCGCCGCTGGCGTGCTGTTCAAGACCAAGACCGGGGAGCTTTCGATCAAGGTCGATTCGCTGCGGCTGCTCACCAAGTCCTTGCGACCACTGCCGGAGAAGTGGCATGGCCTGTCGGATCAGGAGAGCCGCTATCGTCAGCGCTACCTCGACCTAATCATGAGCGACGCCACGCGCGATACCTTCCGCACGCGCACGCGCATCGTCCAATTCATCCGCGACTTCCTCAACGGGCGCGCCTACATGGAGGTCGAGACGCCGATGATGCAGGCGATTCCGGGTGGCGCCGTTGCGCGGCCCTTCGTGACGCATCACAACGCGCTCGACATGCAGTTGTTCCTGCGCATCGCCCCTGAGCTGTACCTGAAGCGGCTGGTGGTCGGCGGTTTCGAACGCGTCTATGAGATCAATCGCAACTTCCGCAACGAGGGTTTGTCCACCCGGCACAACCCCGAGTTCACGATGCTGGAACTCTACCAGGCCTACGCCGATTACCAGGACCTGATCGCGCTGACCGAACAGATGGTTCGCGACATGGCCGAGGCGGTGCTCGGCAGCAGGCAGCTGACCTACCAGGGCGAGACCTACGACCTATCCGAGCCGTTCCAGCGCATGAGCGTGCGCGAGTCCATCTTGCACTTCAACCCCGACCTGACCGCTGCCGACATCGATGATCTCGGGCGGGCGCGGAGCGTCGCAGAGCGGCTGGGAATCCATGTCAAGGACAGCTATGGGCTGGGCAAGGTGCAGGTCGAGATCTTCGAGAAGACCGTCGAGCCTCGCTTGATGCAGCCCAGCTTCATCACCGACTATCCGACCGAGGTATCGCCGCTCGCGCGTCTGAACGACGACGACCCCTTCGTGACCGATCGCTTTGAGTTCTTCGTCGGAGGCCGTGAGATCGCCAACGGCTTCTCTGAGCTCAACGACGCCGAGGATCAGGCCGAGCGCTTCCGCCGCCAGGTCGCCGACAAGGACGCCGGCGATCTGGAAGCAATGCATTTCGACGCCGACTATATTCGCGCACTGGAGCACGGCATGCCGCCGACCGCTGGCGAGGGGATCGGCATCGACCGCCTGGTGATGCTGTTCACCGATTCCCCGTCCATCCGCGACGTGCTGCTGTTTCCGCACATGCGCCCGGACCAGCAGGGCTGACGGGACCTTCGCCGTCCAGTCGCCGAAAATCGCCCGCCGCGCGTGCTGCAGCGGCGGTCCGGGCAACCCCGGCGGCGGACCGAGCGGGAGGATCACTCGTCGGAGATGGAGACATCCTTTCCCGCTGCGGTCAGCTTGGCGGTCTTGGCGTCGATGTAGTCGAACGGGCTGTCTGGGAACTGCTTGTAGTGGCCTTGGCCGACGTACTCGAGCAGGCCGACGAAGTGGTAGCGGTAGAGCATGCTCTCGATGCGCGCGATCGGCCGTTGTTTGCCGGCAGGGCCATCGAACAGCACCAGGGTCGGGCGATACTCGACGCCGAGCTCGGCGGCCAACTGCCGCTGCGTGCTCCGCTCGCCGTCCGGCGCGGTGATGGCGGCATCGGACAGGGCATCGACACGCACCAGCGTAAAGGCCTCGAGCGCCTGCCGCACCTCGGGTGCCGCCAGATGGCCGTCGTGCAAGGCGTTGCAGGCCACGCAGGCGGTGTCCTCGAAGAGCAGGGCCAGCGGGCCGTCGACGGCGCTGAGGTCGCCGACCTCTGTAGCCTCCTTGATCTGCGCGTGTTCGCGCAAGGCGTAAAGGTCTTGGGTCTTTTGTGCGTCGAGAAAGGCGGCGAGCGTCTGTGTCTGGTAGGCCTTTGCGTCGACATAGTCGAGAACCTGTTTGAACTCATCGACGTTGCGATAACCGCTGACGCGCGCCACCGGCGCGTTGTCCTGGTTCAGGAAGACCACGGTCGGCGTATAGCGCACGCCGAGTTGATCGGCCAGCTCTTTCTCGGTCAGCGAGGTCTCGGCGTCCATCGCGACCTCGCGGTCGCCGCGCACGTTCAGCGCGATGACGTCGAAGCGCTCCTGGATGAAGTCGCTGTAATCACTGCCCTCGAAGTTCTCCTCGATCATCTTGTAGCAGTATGGGCAGCCGTTCATCTCGAGCAATAGGATGACGTGTTTGTCCGCGTCCGCCGCCTCGCCGACGTCCTCGGCGATGTCGAGAAAGCTCTCTTTGAACCAGTCCGGATGCGATGCGATCTTGCTCCCGGTGACAGCTCCCGCCTTGGCCGATTGCTCCGCGTCCGTTTCCTGTGCTGCCGTGTCAGCGAATGCCGGCGCCACGGCGACACAGGTTGTCAACAGTCCTGCCAGCAGGCCGGTCTGGAAGGCTGGTCGTTGTTCTGACATCGTCTTTTTTCCTCGTTTCGATTTTTGACATCAAGCGATTAGTGTTGGCCGCTGAAGCGTCTTGGGGTCACGGCCGATCAGGCGTCAGCGAAAGTGTTGCACAGGCACGTCCGCGCCCCACAGCCGCTGCATCAGCCTTGCCGTCCGCTCTGGCGGATGGGCATTGGTCCAGAATCCTTCCCTGCCCCGTCGCGCGTGCAGCGAGAGCAGATTGGTTTCGGTGAGGCGCCGGCGCAGTTGGCGTGCGACGGCGGCGCCAGAGTCAGCGATGATGATGTCCATCCCGCCCAGCTCGCGGATCATCGGCGTCAGATGCGGATAATGGGTGCACCCCAGCACCAGGGTGTCGGCGCCGCGCTGGAGCAAGGGCACGACATAGTCCGCAAGCAGCGCGCGGGTACCGTCGCCCTCGATGTCGCCTGCTTCGATGCGCTCCACCAGGCCGGGGCAAGGCTGCACCAGCACCTCCACCTCCGCCCGAAAGCGTCCGACCAGTTGCACGAAGCGGCGGCTGGCGAGGGTTCCGCTGGTGGCTAGAACGCCGACGACTCCCGAGCGGGTCAGCTGTGCGGCGGGCTTGATGGCAGGTTCCATCGCGATAATCGGGATATCGGCAAAACGCTCGCGCAGCATCTGCACCGCGACCGCGGTGGCCGTGTTGCAGGCGACGACGATGGCCTTGGCGCCGGCGGCCAGCAGCAGCTCACTGACGGCGAGGGCGCGTGCCTCGACCGCCTCGGCGGGCTTCTCGCCGTAAGGCGCATATGCCGAGTCGGCCACATAGAGCAGCTCTTCGGCCGGCAATTCACGGCGGATCTCGCGCAACACCGTCAGGCCGCCGACGCCGGAATCGAAGACGCCGATTGGCCGTTCGCTTGCCGGCGAATGGCTCGCGGTGCTGTGCGGGTCCAGTCGCGTCAGACCTCGGCCGGGAAACCGTAGGGCGGCGTCTTCAGTCGCAGCAGCGGGCCGTCTTCGGCCAGACGCACCTCGCCACCTTCGGCCGCACTAATCTCCGCGACCACCAACAGCTCACAGCGGCCGGGGCTCACTGCGCGGGCGTTGACGACGCGCCCGGCCGCCTGTTCCGAGGTGCTGTCTGGAACGTGCAGCGTGTCGCCGGGCCGTGGCACCGCGTCGCTGTCGACCTCGGCCAGGTACATCCGCCGCTTCAACTTTCCGAGGTACTGCATGCGCGCGACCACTTCCTGGCCCGTGTAGCAGCCCTTGGTGAAGCTGACCCCGTCGATCAGCTGCATGTTCGCCATCTGTGGGATGAAGGCATCATGTGTCTCGGGCATGACGGTCGGGATGCCGGCGCGGATGTCCTGCAGTGCCCAGAGGTCAGCGTTGGCCTCGCTGGCCTGTTCTGCGGCCGCTTGCCACAGCGCCTTCGCTTCCTCGGCCGGGCCAATGAACAGCCAGCGCGGTATGATGCCGGGGACTCGAATGAGCGTCGAATCTCCCGCGCGGACGAGTCCGTTGTCGTGCCGCGGCAGTGCACCGAACACCTTGCCAAGCGCGTCGTCGGCGCATCGACCGAGGATACCGAAGCACACCAGCGCGTCGCTTGCGTCGTCGATGCTGACCTTGGAGCGCAGCACGAACATGCGCAGCCGCTTCAGCAATGCCTCCATCTGCGACCGGGGCAGGACCAGAAAGATGCTTTGCTCGATGCGCAGTGCCCTGAAGTTGGCCAACATGCGGCCCTTGGGGCTGCAATGGCTGCTGAGCTGGCTGTGGCTGTCGGACAATTCGCGCACATCGTTGCTGACCTGTCCTTGCAGAAAATCCGTGGCCTCGGGGCCGCCGACCGCGATCAGACCTAGATGCGACAAGTCCATCAGGGCGCAGTCCGCGTCGCTCGCGGTGCCGGCGAAGCGTGCGCTGCCGGCCAGGTCGCCGCGCTCGTCAACGGTGGCCGAGCGGGATTCGAGAAACGCTCTCCAGTCTGTGTTCATAGTGAGGAACTCGCTTGCTTGCCGCGCCTGGCTCGGGCAGGCTGGCAGGATTGGAATTTGCGCACATCATAGCCGATCAAGCGGACCGATAATGCCGGTGCATTGCGCCACAACGGACGCGCGAAACCGCGCGGCGACAACCACCGCTGAGGTCCGCATCCCGGCCCCAGCACCCCAATGGAGATAGCAATCTTTTGTCTATGCATCAAGCCGGCCAGCAGTCCAGCGCGGCAGGCGGTCGCCTTGTCGCCGACAGCCTCGTCCTCTACAAGATTCGCCCGGCGCGGGTACTCTCGGTTGGGGAGAAGATCGAGATCGAAATCGATGGCGGTCAGACCAAGCGCGTGCGGCCGAAAGACATCCAGCTGCTGCACCCGGGTCCGCTGCACAGGCTGTCGGACCTGACGCCGCGCTCTGGCTCGCTCGACGAGGTCTGGGAGCTGTTGGACGGCGCCGACACCGACCTCAAGGAACTGGCGGAGCTCCTCTACGACGAATTCACGCCGGCGACCGCCTGGGCCGCCTGGGAGCTATTGGCGGACGGGCTCTATTTCGAGGGCACACCGGCCGCGATCCGCCCGCGTGCGCGGGCGACGATCGAGCAGGAGCGCGCGGAGCGCGAGGCCAAGCAGCGCGCGGAACAGGAGCAGCAGGCCTTCATGGCGCGCCTGGCGCAGGGCCACATCGCCGACGGCGACCGCGAGCGTTTGGTCGAGGTCGAGCGCCTGGCCAATCAGCAGGCCGAGCACAGCCGCATCCTAAAGGCGCTGGATCTACCGGAGACGCCGCAGGCGGCGCACCGGCTGTTGGTCAAGACCGGCTACTGGCCGCCAGAGCACAACCCGTACCCGGCGCGCTCCGGGGTCGCAGTCATCGACCCTGTTCTGCCGGTGTCGGCGTTGCCCGATGAAGCACGCCTGGATCTGACTCACCTACCGGCCTTCGCGATCGACGACGAGGGCAACCAGGACCCGGACGATGCCGTCAGCATCGACGGCGAGCGCGTCTGGGTTCATGTCGCTGACGTTGCCGCACTGGTGCCGCCGGACAGTGAGCTGGACCGCGAGGCGCGTGCCCGCGGCGCCAATCTGTACCTGCCCGAGGGCATCGTCAACATGCTGCCGGCAGCGATTACGGAGCAGCTCGGCCTGGGACTCAACGCGATCTCTCCAGCCCTGTCGTTCGGCATGAGTTGCGCCGATGACGGCACGCTGACCGATATCCAGATCCGGCCCACCCTGATCCGTGCCACGCGACTCAGCTATGCGGCTGCCGAGCAGCGCCTGGGCGAGGAGCCGTTCGCACGCCTCGCCGCCGTTGCCGCCCGTTATCGCGCCCGGCGCGTCGCCAATGGTGCCGCCGGTATCGACTTGCCCGAGGTGAGCCTGCGCATCGAGGATGGCGAGGTCGTGATTCGGCCGATCGATCGTCATGGCTCGCGGGCGATGGTGACCGACCTGATGCTAATGGCCGGCGAGGCCGCGGCCCGCTTCTGCGCCGAGTGCGGCCTGCCGATCCCGTACGCGACCCAGCCGGCGCCCGAGCAGGTGCTGCGACCCGAGGGCATGGCCGCGATGTACGCCTATCGGCGCCAGTTCAAGCCGTCGCGCACCAGTGTCGAGCCTGGTGCGCACTTTGGACTTGGGCTGGACCATTACGCGCGAGCGACCAGCCCGCTGCGCCGCTATGCCGATCTACTGGTGCACCAGCAGCTGCGCGCCCGGCTGCGCGGGGATCCGTGCGTGGACGCCGAACAGATCAGTGCCCGCGCCGGCGAGGCGGACCAGGGCGGCATCGCCGTGCGGCGCGCCGAGCGCCAGTCCAACCAGCACTGGAAGCTCGTCTATCTGAACCGGCATAAGGGTTGGAAAGGGGACGCGGTCGTGGTCGAGGTCGGTGAGCGCAAGGTAACCCTGATGGTCCCCGAGTTGGCGTTGGAGGCGAAGCTTCGCGCCAAGCAGGATCTGCAGCTCGACCAGCATCTCAGGCTCGGGGTCGCCGAGATCGATCTGCCGGAGCTCGATTGCCGCTTTCGTATCCAGGATTGACACTGGCAACGGCAGATCGCACGCGGACAGCGCGCCATGGCATCGGCGTGACAGGAAAGGTGACAGACAAGCCAGCCTATGTGGTCATTCCTGCGGCACACCGGCGGGAGCGGCGGCGGGCGCAAGCAGCGCCAGCGCGCGCGCGAAGTCCTTTGTATTCAGATACTGAATGACGACGCCGCCGTCGTTGTCGCGTGCGATGTCCATGCGCTTGTCAGGATAGAGCCAGTGAACGACACCGCTCTCCTCTGAACGCTGCTCGGCGGGCGGGCCAAAGTTGCCCTCGATGTCGCGCGCCTGCAGGCTCTTCCAAGGCAGATAGGTGAGGCTGCGGATCGGCGCATCGGGCAGGGCCTCGATGTCCTCCGGGGCCATCTTTACCTTGCGGCTGCCGCTGCCGGTCTTGCTGACGCGCAGCCCGCGATCGTACATGTCTGCGATTTGGTCCTGTGCAAGGTCGAGCGTGATGATCCAGTCCGCGCGGATGTTGCTCAGGATAATGTCGTTGAAATAGACCTCTACCGCATAGCTCCCGTCGGGATTGACGAATAGGTTGACCTTGCCTTCCTCGCCGAGCAGTGCGCGCGCGTCCGCCAAGGTGCTCTCGCCGATGCTGAGGTCGAACACGCGGGTGCGGCCGGCGGCATCGCGGCCCACATCCCAGGGGTATAGGCGCAGTCCGGCGCGCTCGTCCGGGATAATGGACAGCAGCAGCCAGATGCCGATGAAGCCCATCAGTGCGGCGGCGAGGACGGAAACGACGATCTTCCGGTCCATGCTCGGCTCAGTCGCGCGTTGGCAGCAGTCCGGCGGCGACCCGACGTCCTTCGCTGACCAGGATGTTGTAGGTCCGGCAGGCGGCGCCGGTGTCCATGATTTCTACTCCGACGCCACGCTCGAGCAGGCCCAAATAGATGTCCGGTTCCGGAAACTGTTGGCGGCTGCCGGTGCCGATCACCACAACCTGCGGCTCCGTGGCCATCAGCTCCGCGACGTGCCGTGCGTCCAGCTCATCGATATGCTCGGGGCCCCAGTTGGACACCACCTGCTCCGCGGTGACCGCGACGCCGCCGGCGTAATCCCGGCCGTTGATGCGGATGCTGCCGGCATCGTATGCCTCGATCAGGTTCGCGCTGCCGTCTTCGATTTCGGCGAATTTCATCGCTATAACAGTAGGTTGGCGTTTACTCGACCAGCTGATGAGCTGGCGTTCGTGTGCTCAGAGCCAGACAGTCTCTGACGCGATGGTGCGTGCGAAGCGCGTCTGCTGGGCGACCATCCGCGTCCACTCATCGGCCGTGTAGACCAACAAATCGGCGTGAATCGGCAGTTCCCGAAGCTCCCAGTCGAGCGCGCGCTCTTCAAAGGCACGGTCGCTGTGGCTGACGACCGCGAGCAGGTCGAGGTCGCTGCCAACGCCCCAATCGCCGCGGGCGTACGAACCAAAATAGCCGAGCCGCAAAAGCTCAGGGTGAGCATGCCGCTGCTGTTGCGCCCAATGTCGAGCCGCCGCGTCAACCGTTTCCCAGTCGGGCCACTTCAGCACGGACGAAGTCAAGGATCTCACTGGCATAAGCGATTGCATTCTGGCTTTGAAGCGGGCCGTAGTGTTCGAACGGTGCGCCTTCCGCGTGACCGTTTGCGTAGCGGGTGGCAATGTAGAAATTATCGAGCACCCGTGCCTTATCCACCAGCGGCGCTGGTACCGTTATGGCGAGGTCCTGCAACAATCTCGCGATGACATGTCCCCAGGCTTCTTGCCCTGACGCAAGATGCAGCGCCTTGACGGCCTTCTCGGCCGCCTGCTGCGCTGCGAAGCACGACCATTCGTGCCGTTCGGCCTGCTGCGAGTCGGCGGCCTGGCTCATGTCGCGCTCGGCCTGGGCGAGCCAATCGGCGGCTCGGTTGCTCATGGCGGCCTACACCTCCCGATAGATCTTCGCACCGTCTCGCAAAAACGCCTCCGACTGCTCTTTCATGCCGGTCTCGATGGCGGTCTCAATATCGTCGAATTTGTGCGCCTGCGCGTAGTCGCGCACGTCCTGGGTGATCTTCATCGAGCAGAAGTGAGGGCCGCACATGGAGCAGAAGTGGGCGACCTTGTGCGAATCATGCGGCATGGTCTGGTCGTGGAATTCGCGGGCGCGCTCCGGGTCCAGCGATAGGTTGAACTGGTCTTCCCAGCGGAACTCGAAACGCGCCTTGCTGAGCGCGTTGTCGCGGAGCTGGGCGCCGGGCAGGCCCTTGGCCAGGTCGGCGCCGTGGGCGGCGATCTTGTAGGTGACGATGCCGTCGCGCACATCCTGCTTATTCGGCAGGCCCAAATGTTCCTTCGGTGTCACGTAGCAGAGCATCGCAGTGCCGTACCAGCCGATGTTGGCGGCGCCGATGCCAGAGGTGATGTGGTCGTAGGCCGGGGCGATGTCGGTGATCAGTGGGCCTAGGGTATAGAAGGGCGCCTCGTAGCAGTCCTTGAGTTCCTTGGTGACGTTCTCCTGGACCATCTGCAATGGCACGTGGCCCGGCCCTTCGATCATGACCTGCACGTCCTGCTCCCAGGCGAACTTGGTCAGTTCGCCCAGGGTTTCGAGCTCGGCGAACTGGGCACGGTCGTTGGCGTCGGCGATGCTGCCGGGGCGCAGACCGTCGCCGAGGCTGAAGGACACGTCATAGGCCTTCATGATCTCGCAGATCTCGCCGAAGTGGGTGTAAAGGAAGTTCTCCTGGTGATGGGCCAGGCACCACTTGGCCAGGATCGATCCGCCGCGGGAGACGATGCCGGTGACGCGATCGGCGGTCAGCGGCACGTAGCGCAGCAGCACGCCGGCGTGGATCGTGAAATAGTCGACACCCTGTTCAGCCTGCTCGATCAGCGTATCGCGGAACATCTCCCAGGTCAGTTCCTCGGGCTTGCCGTCCACCTTCTCCAGCGCCTGGTAGATGGGCACGGTGCCGATCGGCATGGGGGCATTGCGCAAGATCCACTCGCGGGTCTCGTGGATGTTCTTGCCGGTGGACAGGTCCATCAGCGTGTCGCCGCCCCAGCGCGCGGACCAGACCATCTTTTCGACCTCTTCCTCGATGCTGGAGGTGACCGCGGAGTTGCCGATGTTGGTGTTGATCTTCACCCGGAAGTTACGGCCGATGATCATCGGCTCGAGCTCCGGGTGATTGATGTTGGCGGGGATGATGGCGCGCCCGCGGGCGATCTCGTCGCGGACGAACTCGGCCGTGATCTGATCCGGCAGCGAGGCACCGAAGGACTCGCCGCGGTGCTGGCGCAGCAGCTTCTCGTAGCGTGGGTCGGCGCGCAACTCGTCGAGCTTCATGTTCTCGCGGATGGCGACGTATTCCATCTCCGGCGTGATGATGCCCTGTCGCGCATAGTGCATCTGCGTGACGTTGGCGCCGGCCCTTGCGCGGCGGGGCGTGCGAATGTGCTCGAAACGCAGGTGCGCAAGCTGAGGGTCGCGCTGGCGTTGCAGGCCGAAGGCCGAGCTGGGGCCGCGCAACTGCTCGGTGTCGGCACGCTCCTCGATCCAGCCGCGGCGCACATCCGGCAAGCCCGCTAGCAGGTCGATCGGCACCTGTGGGTCGGAGTAGGCGCCTGAGGTGTCGTAGACGAAGATCGGGGGGTTCTCCTCGATACCCTGGTTGGTCTGGGTCGGTGTCTGCGCGATCTCGCGCATTGGGACACGGATGTCCGGCCGGGAGCCGACGACATAGCGCTTTTGCGAAGCGGGGAAGGGTCTCGTGACCTCGTCGGACAGCCGTGCGGTGGTCTGGAGAAAGTCTTCGGGAATGGCGCTCATGTCGGTTCCTCGGGGTTGCAGCGAGTCCGCCGGGGCACGCGCTGGAAGCTTAAGCAATTGGTCTGCCGTGGAACTGAGACCAGGAATGCTGGCCGCGGGAGGCGGTGAGGGAACACGAACGCACAGGCACATCCGGCCTGGCCATGCTTCCCTCCGCCGGTATGACCCGGTTCAGGTTCTAAGGGACTGTCTCAGCCCGCGCAGGCGGGCACCCCCAGCAGGACGTCGGCGCAACCTACTCCAAAGCGCGGGCCGATTTCAACCAGTGGCGATGTACTGTTCCAGCTGCTCGATAGTGCGGCGCTGCTGGGAGATGATGGCAGCGACCAGATCGCCGATCGAGACCAGCCCAACCAGTTCCTCGCCGACCATGACGGGCAGATGCCGGGTGCGAAACTCGGTCATCAGCGCCATGCAGGTGTCGATATCGGTCTCGAGCGTCACCCGCGGCACCTCGGTACGCATGATGTCGCGTACCCGAGTGTCGCTCGATGCCCGGCCCATCAGCGCAATGCTGCGCGCGTACTGGCGTTCGGAGACGATGCCGATCACGCTTGCTCCCTCGACGACGACAAGCGCGCCGAGGTCGCGCTTGGCCATCTCTCCGATCGCGTCCAGCACGCTTGCGTCGGGATCGATAGTCCAGACCTGGCGGCCCTTATGGTCGAGCACCTGTTGCACGGTTTGCATGTGATTGTTCTCCTGGACTCACTCGTTTTTTGGATATCCGCAACGGCGCGCAAAGATCTGCCGTGGCGCGTAACACGAAGCATAGCCGAGTACCGGCCCGCTGCTTGCCTGCTGCTGCTTGCATATTCTTGGCGTTCTTCCGCCCGTCCAGCAGCGACTGCTCATTGCCGGCCTGTCCGTGGAAAGCGCTTGTATTGCTATTGCAGATAGCCAGGCTTTAAATAATTTATCAAGCAAATATTGCGTTGTTCTGCGATCCGGACTAAACCTAGCAGATTTGTCGGCAATCGCCGACGACCACTGAGTGCCCGCGGTGAGCCAAGGGCAGGATGGAGCATGATAACCATGACCGATCGAATCGAATGCGGCGGCCTGCAGATTGCCAAGCCGCTCTACGACCTGGTTTCCGAGGAGATTGCGCCTGGCACCGGCGTCGCGCCCGAGCACTTCTGGACCGCCCTCGGCGACATCCTGGGCGAGTTGGGGCCACGAAATCGCGCGTTATTGCAGCGCCGCGACGCCCTGCAGACGCAGATCGACCAATGGCACCTGGCGCATCGCGACCAGACGCTGGACGGTGCAGTCTATCGGCGCTTTCTCGAGGAGATTGGCTATCTCGAGCCGGTCGGGCCGGACTTCGACATCACCACGGAATCGGTCGATGCCGAGATCGCGCGCATCGCCGGTCCGCAACTGGTGGTTCCGGTCAATAACGCCCGTTATGCGCTGAATGCCGCCAATGCCCGCTGGGGCAGCCTGTACGACGCCCTGTATGGCACCGACGTGATACCGGACGATGACGGGGCTGGGCGTACCGATGCCTTCAATCCGGTTCGAGCACAACGCGTGGTGGCTTTCGTCAACGGATTCCTCGATACCCACCTGCCGCTGTCCGAGGGTGCATCACACGCCGATGTGGATGGCTATCGCATCGAGGACGGTGCGCTGGTCGCCACGCTGGCGGATGCCGCCAATACCGGTCTTGCCGAGCCATCGCAGCTAGTGGGTTACCAAGGCGACACCGAGACGCCCACGGCCATCCTGCTCTGCCACCAGGGTCTGCACGTCGAGATACAGATCGACCGCGACCATCCGATCGGCCGCAGTAGCCCGGCGGGCGTCAAGGATGTCGTGCTCGAGTCCGCGGTCACGACCATCCAGGACTGCGAGGATTCGGTCGCCGCCGTCGATGCCGAGGACAAGGTACTCGTCTACCGTAACTGGTTAGGACTGATGCGAGGCACCCTGAGCGCGCACTTCAGCAAGGGCGGCAAGATGGTGGAGCGGGGTCTGAGCTCGGATCGGGTCTATCATGCGCCGAGCGGTGGGGAGCTGATCCTGCCCGGCCGCAGCCTTATGCTCGTGCGCAATGTCGGTCATCTAATGACCACGGACGCGGTGTTGACCGCCACCGGCGACGAAGTGCCGGAAGGCATCCTGGACGGCATGATCACGGTGTTCGCGGCGATGCACGACCTCAACGGCCGATCCGCGCTGCGCAATTCCCGCACTGGCAGCGTCTACATCGTCAAGCCGAAGATGCACGGCCCAGACGAGGTGCAGTTCGCGGTGGATCTGTTTGCGCGGATCGAAGCCGCGCTCGGCCTGCCGCGCAACACGCTGAAGATCGGCATCATGGATGAGGAGCGCCGCACCACCGTCAACCTGAAGGAATGCATCCGCAGGGCCAGTGAGCGTGTCATCTTCATCAATACCGGCTTCCTCGATCGTACCGGCGACGAGCTGCACACCGGCATGGAAGCCGGCCCGATGCTGCGCAAGGGGGCGATGAAGACCGCGCCCTGGCTGCTGGCCTATGAGGACTGGAACGTCGATGTCGGTCTCGCCTGTGGGCTGCGCGGCCGCGCGCAAATCGGCAAGGGCATGTGGACCATGCCGGACGAGATGCGCGCAATGATCGAGAACAAGATCGGCCATCCGCGGGCCGGTGCCAGCTGCGCCTGGGTGCCGTCGCCGACCGGCGCCACACTGCATGCCATGCACTATCACCAGGTGGATGTCGCCGCGCGCCAGGCGGAGCTGGTCGCGGGCGGCGCACGGGCGAGTCTGGATGACATCTTGACCCTTCCGCTCGCCGATGCGGCCGACTGGTCACCGCAGGACATCCAGCAAGAGCTGGACAATAACTGCCAGGGTATCCTCGGCTACGTGGTGCGCTGGATCGACCAGGGGGTCGGCTGCTCCAAGGTGCCGGATATCGAGGATACCGGCCTGATGGAAGACCGCGCCACGCTGCGCATTGCGAGCCAGCATATCGCCAACTGGCTGCACCATGACGTGGTCGACAAAGACCAGGTGCTGAACACGCTGCAACGCATGGCGGCGGTGGTCGACCGACAGAATGCCAATGACCCGATGTACCGGCCAATGGCGCCGGGCTTCGACGGTATCGCGTTTCAGGCCGCCTGCGATCTGATCTTCAACGGTCGTGCGGAGCCGAATGGCTACACCGAGCCGGCGCTGCACCGACGTCGGCGGCAGCGCAAGGCCCAGGGCTGAGCCGTACTGAAGCAAAAGGCAGGGCGCGCGCTCGCTCAGCGGGCGCGCATCATCATGGCGTCGTGGCCGCTGCTCTTGAGCTTGGATTGAATCGAGTTGGCATCGGCCTTGGCGTAGCTTCCGGTACGCACCCTGTGAAAGGTCTGACCGTTATTGATGGTAACGGTCTGAATGGAAGTCTGGATGCCGAGCATCGCGAGTTGCGCCTTCAGCCGCTCGGCGTCGCTGGTCTGCCGGAAGGAACCGACCTGCAATATGTATGAATTTGCCCCGGCGCTTGCCTGCGGCGCCGGAAGTCCCGCTGGCGGTGGCGGCACGGCCTTGGCGGTCTGGGTCGGCGGCGCGCTCTGCGGCAGCGGCGGCGGCTCGGCGGCGCGCTCGGCCGGTACCACCACCTCTTCCTGCGGCAGCAGACTGTAGAAGTCGAACTTCGGTTTGGGTGCTGGCTCGCGCTCCACCGGCGCGGCGGGCTGTGCGGCGATCGGCGCCGCCGCCTGCTGATCGGCCCGCATCCAGGCGATGCCGACGGCGAAGGCCCCAAACAGGCCGCCCAAGAGGAACCAAAAGGCGCAGGTGCCGCGCCGCTCGTTGCGTTTGCGCGGGCGCGGTGGTGCACCCTTGCGATAGTCCAGGTTCATGTCCGCGGATCTCCGGTTGCTTGCACGCTGAGGCCTGCCCAGGTCACATCCGATCAGGCGCCGAGACGCCGAGCAGTCCAAGCCCGTTGCGCAATACCTGGCGCACGGCCAGGATCAGCTTGATACGCGCATCGCGCAGCGCCGCATCGTCCACCAGGAACTGGTGGGCGTTGTAGTAGGTGTGGAATTCATTGGCAAGCTCGCGCAGGTAGTTGGTCAGCTGGTGCGGCTCTGCCGTCAGCGCCGCGCCCTCGACCACCTCCGGCCAGCGTGACAATGACCTCAGCAGCGCCTGCTCGTGCGACTCGACCAGCCGCTCCAAATTGGTGCCGCCGGTGCTGGGCTCCACCGGCATGCCCTTGTCGGCGGCCTGGCGCAGCACGCTCTCAACCCGCGCATGGGCATACTGGACATAGTAGACGGGATTGTCGGCCGATTGGCTCTTGGCCAGGTCCAGGTCGAAGTCCATGTGCTGCTCGCAGCGGCGCATGACGTAGAAGAACCTTGCCGCGTCGCGGCCGACTTCCTTGCGCAGCTGACGCAGGGTTACGAAGTCGCCGGAGCGGGTCGACATCTGCACCTTCTCGCCACCGCGGTAGAGTACCGCGAACTGCACCAGCAGGACCTCCAACCGGTCGGCGTCGTCGCCGAGTGCGGTCAATGCGGCCTTTACCCGCGGCACGTAGCCGTGGTGATCGGCACCCCAGATGTCGATGACGCGCTCGAAGCCGCGCTCGAGCTTGTCCATGTGATAGGCGATGTCGGACGCGAAATAGGTCGTCTGGCCGTTCTCGCGCTCGATCACGCGGTCCTTCTCGTCGCCGAAGGCGCTGGAGCGAAACCAGAGCGCGCCGCCCTGCTCGTATAGGTGTCCGCTCTGGCGCAAGCGCTCGATCGCCTTGTTCACGGCGCCGCTCTCGGTCAGCGTGCGCTCCGAGTACCATTCCTGGTAGTCGACGCCGAACTGTTGCAGATCGTCGCGGATGTCGTCGAGGATGGTGTTCAGTGCAAGCTCGAACACGAAACGGTAGCGGTTGTCGCCGAGCAGGCGCTTCGACGCATCGATCAATGCGTCGATGTGCGCCTCCTTGTCGCCGTCGGGCTCACCGTCGATCTCGTCCGCGGGTGCCCCCTTGACGACCTCGGCCGCATCGACGCGGTAGTCATCGCCATGCTCGCGGTGCAGCGATGCGGCGATGTCCCAGACGTAGTCGCCCTTGTAGCCGTTGCTCGGAAACGCGAGCGGCTCGCCGCAGAGTTCCAGATAGCGCAGCCAGACCGAGGTCGCCAGGATATCCATCTGTCGGCCGGCGTCGTTGACATAGTACTCGCGGTGCACCTTGTAGCCGACCGCCGCTAGCAGGTCCGCGACCACGGCGCCATAGGCCGCGCCGCGGCCGTGGCCGACGTGCAGCGGACCGGTCGGATTGGCCGAGACGAACTCGACCTGCACGCGTTTGCCCTCGCCCAGTCGGCTGCGGCCGAAGTCCGGGCCGAGACGCAGGATCTCAGGTATCAGCGCATGGTAGGCGTCGGCTGCCAGGCGAAAATTAATGAAGCCCGGGCCGGCGATCTCGACCTGCGCGATGATAGGCGAGTCGGGCAGGGCGCCGAGCAGGCGCTCGGCCAGCGCGCGCGGGTTCATGCCGGCGTGCCTGGCCAGAGCCAGCGCGGCATTGGTTGCAAAGTCGCCATGTGTCGGGTCGCGCGCGCGCTCGACCCGGGCTGCCTGGCGGGCTTGATCATCCGTGATCACGCCTTGACGCGCGAGTTCTGAAAGGGCCTGATCGACCAGTGCTTGGAGCTGGAACTTCATGAATTCTCTATGGCTGCTGACGATGGCAATACGGTGCTTAATAAAGCGTGCTAAGAATACCGGAAAACCGGGTCTTGAGCGCAGCCGTGACCGCGACGCGTTCCAGACTCTGTTCGACCCGACGCAAGCGCTGTCGAGCAAATGACCTGCTTGGACGCAGGACCGATGCGCCCAGTACGCACGGGCTCAGCCCCATTCCCTAGCAGCTAGCAGTAAGTCACTTTCTCTCTCTCAGTAGTGATCCTTTGGATCGACATCGATGCTCCAGCGTAGATGCCTGGGCGCATCGAGCGCGTGCAGCCGCGGTATCAGCGCCGCAAGCAACTGTTGCAGCTGAGCGCGGCTCGGCGCCTGCAGCAGCAACTGGGCACGCAGGCGTCCGGCGCGGCGCTCCATCTGCGCCGGGGCCGGCCCCCAGAGTTCGACGCTGCGCGAGGCCAGCGGTTGCGCCGTGCTAAGTGCCAGGCGCAGGAAATCCATCGCCGCATGCTCCTTTGGGCTGTCGGCACGCAAGAGTGCCTGGTGGCTGAAAGGCGGCAGCGCCGCCTGCTCGCGCTCGGTCAGCGCGGCGTCGGCGAAGGCGCCGTAGCCCTCGCGCAGCAGCAGCGTCAACAGAGGATGGTGCGGATGGCGTGTCTGCACCAAGACGGTGCCCGGACGCTCGGCGCGACCTGCGCGGCCGGCCACCTGGATCAGCAGCTGAGCCATACGCTCGGCGGCGCGAAAATCGGTGCCGTAGAGGCCGTGATCCAGATCGAGTATGCCGACCAGTGTGATGGCGGGCAGATGATGACCCTTCGCCAGCATCTGGGTGCCGAGCAGGATGCGGTAGTCGCCGCGCTGGGCGGCCGTCAGCAGACGTTCGAGCTCGCCCTTGCGGCGCGTGCTGTCGCGATCGATGCGCGCCAGCGGGATGCCGGGAAAGCGTTGGCGCAGTGTATCTTCGACCCGCTCCGTGCCCTGGCCCAGCGGGCGTAGGTCGGGGGACTCGCAATACGGGCATCGCAACGGGCGCGGCTGCGTCAGACCGCAATGGTGGCACAGCAGCTCGGCGCGGCCCCGGTGCAGTGTCATTCGTGCGTCGCAGTGTGTGCACTCGCTGATCCAGCCGCACTCGTGGCAGGTCAGCACGGGAGAGAACCCGCGTCTGTTCAGAAACAAGAGCACCTGGTTACCCGCCTCGATCTCGCGTTCCATCCGCGTTAGGAGCGCATGGGACAGGCCAGTCTCCAGAGGCTGTGCGCGAATGTCCGCTACTAGGATCTCAGGGTCGGCGGCGTCGCCGGCGCGCCTCGTCAAGACCAGCCGCTGGTAGCGTCCGATGCGGCTGTTGTGCAGCGTCTCCAGCGATGGAGTGGCCGAGCCCAGCACCACCGGACAGTTGGCGAGCTGCGCCCGGCGTACGGCGAGGTCCCTAGCCGAATAGCGAAAGCCGTCCTGCTGTTTCAGCGATTGATCGTGCTCTTCGTCGACGATGATCAGGCCCAGGTCCGGCAAGGGTGTGAACACGGCTGAGCGTGTGCCAAGCACCAGGCGTGCGCCGCCGCGTGCGGCGCGTTGCCATTCCAACTCGCGCTCGCGTTCGCCGAGGGCGGAATGCAAGATCGCCATCGGTGCCGCAATGCGCCGCTCGAAGCGCTCGCGCAGCTGCGGCGTTAGACCGATCTCGGGCACCAGCACCAATATCTGCCGGCCGCGCGCGAGCGCAAGCGCGATCAGGCGCAGATAGACCTCGGTCTTGCCGCTGCCGGTGACGCCGTCGAGCAGGAAGCAGCCGAATGCGGTTAGCTGGCCCATGGCGTCGACGGCGGACTCTTGCTCCGCGTTCAGGGCCGGCCCGTCGGAGTTCAGCGGCGCGGGCGCCCGCGCGGCCTCGATCTCGACACGGCAGCGCTCGATCAGGCCCTTGGCCGCCAGCACGCGCAAGGTCGGGGTGCAAGCGCCCAGCCGCAGCCGTAACGCGGCATCGTCGAGGCCGTCCGGATACGCCTGCAGTGCTTGCAAGACGTCGCGCTGACGCGGCGCGCGAAGCAGCTGATCCGCTGCCGGCGGCTGAACGGTCCGCGTGATGCGCCAGCCCGACGTGGCGGCGTTCAACAAGGGCTCGGGCCGGCGCAACCGCGCTGGCAGGGCGCTGAACAGCGCCTCGGCGGGGCTGTTCCTGTAGTAGCGCGCGGCCCAGAGCACGAATCGCAGGTCCGATTCGCCAAGCAGCGGTGTCCGGTCCAGGACCCTCTCGACGCGCTTGAGCTTGTCCTCGGCAACCGTGCTCGCACTGCCGATGTCAGTCACGATGCCGACACGGCGGCCGCGTCCGAACGGCACCAGCACTCGCATACCGGGGGCGATGGGTTCAGCAGCCGGCGGGTCCGGCGGCAGGTAGTCGTACAGCTCAGCCGGCGCCGCCGCGAGCGCTATGCGCAAGAGGCGGCGCACCGGTGCCTGTTGCGTTGTGCCCTCGGCCGTCACCGGAGCGGTGCGGCGGACATGAGCGCCACGGACGGCCTGCTAAGGACCAACGGGTTTCGATGCTTCGGTGGCCTGGGGTTTATGCACAATGTTTGTGGATAACTGCGTGGAAAAGACCTGGGCGCCGGCGCTGAGGGTATGCGATGCTTGGCTTGGCGTCCGATCGCGCAAAAAATGACCATGCAATAAAAGTCATTTGAAAACAGCATAGTAAGGGGTTTTTTGAGAAGCGTGCAGGCGGGCGTCGAAAGATTGGATTGACTTTTTTCGGTACATTACCCGTCTGTGCGCAACCCCTGTCTCGGTGGCTGACCCACGCACTGCAAGCCGGCCTCCTTTGCGGTCCTCGAGATGTACCTTGGGTAAGTTGGCTTCCATCTTGCTAACGCGAGTTGCAACGCCAAGGCAAGCATGTATTATGCTGGACAACTCCCGATCGGAGTCGTGTCATGGTGTTACTGAGCCAACAGGTGTTGCGCACCGATCTGGCGGGCATGCCGCTGGAGTGGGTGGACTACAAGGCCGCAGCGAGACTCTACTTTCTCGGCCAGGTTGCCTATGCCTGCGGAGAGCCGCTGATCCGCCTGCGCGGCGGCATCAACGCGCGCACCCGCCGACAGAGCCTGTTGGAGATCAACTCCATTATCGCGACGCACGGCACCCACCACGCGCTGAACAAGCTGCGCGACGACTACGCGCCGCCACTGTCCAACCGCACGCTGTTTCAGCGCGACGATCATCTCTGCCTTTACTGCGGCGGCCGCTTCTCGGCCCGACACCTGTCGCGAGACCACGTCCGGCCGATCAGTCGGGGCGGCGTGGACCAGTGGACCAACGTCGTCACGGCCTGCGTGCGCTGCAACAACTATAAGGCCGGCCGCACACCCGAGGCGGCCGGAATGGAGCTGCTGGCCGTGCCGTTTACGCCGACACATGCCGAGTACATCTATCTGATGGGCCGCAACGTGCTGCTGGATCAGATGGCGTTCCTGCGCGCGCACTTCCCGCGATCCAGTCCGTTACTGCGTCGGATGGCGCAGGCTTGACTCAAGACTAGCCGCCGCTCTTCCAGCGTTCGTATTTTCTAGCATTTTGTCGAGACCACCAGTGACGGACTGGAGCGACATCGCCGATCAGATCGGCGCCGCCAGCGGCAGGCCGTTTTCGCCGCGTTCGCGGCGCGCGGTCGGTGGCGGCTGCATCAACAGCGCGGTCGTGCTGTCCGACGCCGGCCAATGCTGGTTCGTCAAGCTGAACGCCGCCGATCGGCTGGAAATGTTCGAGGCGGAGGCCGACGGCCTCCAAGCCATCGCTGCAACCAACAGCATTCGCGTGCCGCGGCCGCTGTGCACCGGGACTGCCGGCACGCAGGCCTTCATCGCCATGGAACTCATCGAATTCGGCGGCCGTAACGCGGGCAGCGATGCCCTGGCCGGCGAGTGTCTGGCCGCCATGCACCGCGTGGCCGCGGATCGGCAAGGGGTTGGGGGGCAGCGCTTCGGCTGGCATCGTGACAACACCATAGGCTCGACGCCTCAGCACAACGACCTGCACACCGATTGGGTACGCTTCTGGCGATCTCAGCGGCTGGGCTCTCAATTGCAGCTGGCCGAGCGTCTAGGCCACCGAGGTCGGCTTGCCGAGCGCGGCGCGCTGCTGCTGGAGCGCTTCGACGTCTTGATCGATCACGATCCGGCGCCGTCCCTGCTGCACGGCGACCTCTGGGGCGGCAATCGTGCAACCGACACCGACGGCGGCCCGGTGATTTTCGATCCCGCCTGTTATTATGGCGATCGCGAGACCGATATCGCCATGACCGAGCTGTTCGGCGGCTTCGGCGCCGGTTTCTACGATGCCTACAACGCCGCCTGGCCGCTGGACGCCGGCTATCCCACCCGCAAGATGCTCTACAACCTCTACCACATCCTGAACCACCTCAATCTGTTCGGCGCCGGCTACCTGGGGCAGGCTGAGTCCATGATCGAGCGTCTGCTCGCCGAGATCGGCGAGCCCGGGTAGGCGGCCCAAGCGGATCGCTGCGGCGGCAAGCGGCAGCTCGCGGGCGATGATGGCATGGCGTCCATCGGCGCAGACTCGCTGACCCTGTCCGGCCAGCGATACTGACGGCATGGTGCCCGTTGTGTGAATCATGACTGTTGTGTTACAAAACACCGAGTAGTCCCACACCATTGCGCAGGTTTTTCGCGTGCAACTTTCAGACCCGTTCTCCCGTATGCCACGCGAGCTGCTGATCCTGCGTCACGCAAAGTCAGACTGGTCTAGCGATGCCGCATCGGATTTCCAGCGGCCCTTGGCGAAACGCGGCAAAAAGGATGCCCCTCGCGTCGGCGCCTGGCTGTATCGGGAAGGCATCGTGCCGGATCGCATCGTCAGCTCCCCGGCGCAGCGCGCGCGCGATACCGCGCTCATGGTCTGTAAGGCGCTTGACCTTAAGAAAAAGCAGCTAGTCTGGGACGACGGAGTCTATGACGCCGACACTCAGGCGCTGCTCGACGTCCTCGCCCGGCTACCATCCGGCGACGCCACGGTGTTGTTGATAGGACACAATCCCGGCCTAGAAGAACTGATCCGTTATCTAGGCGGGGACGACGTTGACGAACCCGATGACGGCAAACTGCTGCCGACCGCCGCACTCGCGCGTCTGGAAATGCCAGACGACTGGAGCCGGCTCGAACCCGGCTGCGCCAGCTTGCTTCGCATCGTGCGGCCGAAGCAGCTTCCCTAGACTGAAGAAGTGAACAAGTGACGAGGTTCGATGTTCGAGGGCCAAGGCAACTGCTGACGCAATGACTGCCAGTGGGGACACACGCTGGAGTGCCCCGTTCGCCCTTCGCCCCCGCTACTTCCCCTGTCCGTTCAGATATTCCACGGCCGCGACCATGTAGTCGGCGGCGCGCTTGATTTGTTCGTCCGACAGCCGGTCATTGCCGGCGCGTGGCGGCATTCGATACTTTCCATCCTCGCCCTTGATGCCGTGCATTGGCCCCTTGTAGAGGGCCTTTATCCCTTTTGCGATACGCGGCTGCCAGTTGGCGTAGTCGGTGACGGCCGGCGCGCCCGCGACGCCGAGTAGATGACAGGCGCGGCAGGTGCCCATCCAGACCGAGCGGCCTTCGGCCAGCGAAGGGTCATCGAAGCGCGGCATCTCCAACTCGGTGTCGGAGTCTGCGCCCTGTGGGCCGCATCCGCCGATGCTGATCGCGAGCATTGCGGCGGCTGGAAGCAGGATAATAGGTTGCATGCTCAAAGATGATTTCCGATAGTCTGTGGCAGGCGTTGAGTCAGAAGAAGTCACACTAGGCCCATAGGATGCCACAATCGTCGCTGTCGGTTGCCGCCGCCCGCTCGCGGACGCCGCTTTCCGCCCGCTGCTTAATCTGTTGGTTGTCCATGGCGGCGGTCTTACCGGCCGTAAGCCTGGGGGCACCTGTCGACCTCGACCGCGCCCCCGCGCCGGTCATCGCCTCGGGCGACGTCAGTGCCGACAGCGCCGTGCTCTGGGTGCAGGCGGACCGCGAAGGGACGCTGAGGATCGAGTTGGCCGAGTCGCCTTTGCCGGAAGCGGCGGGCGCGCCCGATGCGTCTGGCGCGGATGCGGCGACGGTGCAGTCTTTCCAGGCGCAACTGACGGCCGAGTCTGACTACACGGTCAAGATCCTGGTGCAGGGCCTGAGCGCGGCCAGCTCGCATCATTGGCGTGCCGCGGTGCTCAGCGAAGCCGGCGTCCTCGGCGAGCATGCGCGCGGCACCTTCCGCACGGCGCCCGCCGCCTTCAGTCCGGAGCCGGTGCATCTGGCTTGGGGCGGCGCTCTGGCTGGTCAGAATGTCTGCCGTGATGCGCGGCGGGGATTCGAGGTCTTCGACGCGCTCTTTGCCACGGCTCCGGAGCTGTTCATTGGCCTTGGCGACATGATCTACGCGGACGATCGCTGCGATGCCGTCGGCCGTTACGGCAATGCGCAGATTCCGGGCAGTTTCGGTCAGGCCGTCGATTTGCCCGGTTTCCGCGCCCATTGGCGCTACAGCCGCGCTGACGCTTCGCTTCGCCGGCTGCTGGCCGGCGCCGCCTACTACGCGGTCTGGGACGATCACGAGGTCGTCAGCGACTTCGGGCCGCTGCACGACACGCGTGACCTGCCGCCCTACCGCACCGACGTTCACCTGCTGCCGCTCGGGCTGTCGGCGATGCTGGAGCAGAATCCGATCGCCGAGAACGCGTTGACGCCCAAGCGGCTCTACCGCAGTGTGCGTTGGGGCCAGCACCTGGAGCTGCTGTTGCTCGACACCCGCCAGTATCGCGACCCGAACCTCGCTGACGACACCGCCGAACGCCCGAAGACGCTGCTCGGACGTGAGCAGCTGACCTGGCTGAAGGAAGGCCTAGCAACCTCCGACGCGACCTGGGTGGTGGTTGCATCCAGCGTACCGCTGTCGATACCGACAGGCTGGCCAGCGGCGGGCGGGCGCGATGGCTGGGCCGATTTTGATGCCAAGGGTGGATTCTCACGGGAGCTGCGTGCCATTCTCGCGCACGCGCAGGCGAGCGGGCGCAACGATCTGCTCTTTATCAGCGCCGATGCGCACCTCGGCGCCGCGTTTCGCTATCGGCCTTTCAGCGCACACCCGGAATTCGTCGTGCACGAGTTGATCGCGCCGCCGCTGAGCGCCGGTATCGGCGACAACCAGGACTACGATCGTGACTTCGGTGCCGAGCCCCTGTTCCGCCATGCGCCCGCGTCGGCCGACGCCCTGGCCAGCTACGAGCAGGCCCGCGCTTGGTTCGGCTTCGGCGAGATCCGCATCGACGCTGTCGGAAACCTGGGCGCCGTGCTGCGCGGCGTCGACGGCGATCCGCTCTATGAGCTGCAGCTAAGTCCGACCAGCGCGACGCGCCTCGCCGGCAAACCGAGGAGTCTTCCGGCTTGGGCGACCCGCGTTGGCGCCGCTTGGACTTGCAGTGATCCTTTGGCGCTGCAATATCACCCTTGTGAAGCGCCTAACTAGCCCACGTCTGCCGCTCGTGATGCTCTGCCTGACACTGTTTCAGTGCCAGGTCTTCGCCGCGTCAGCGCTTGGTTGCCTGCATGCCGGCGCCAGTGGGGAGCGTGGCGCAATAGGCGCGTCGGCCGACCTTGTCTCCTGCCCGCATCATTCCGGAAAGGTCGCCGATCAGGCGCTCACTGCCGATGCCCAATCTGCGGCCGGCGATCTGCTAGACTGCGCGAAGTGCGCGCTGAACTGCTCCGTCAGCCACTATGATCGCGCTTCCTGCGAGCATGCTCTGACTGCACCTCCGGTGGCCTCTGCCTCGCAAGCGTTGCCGCCGCGCCACTTCTACCGCCACAGCCCCGAGTCCTTCCTCAGGCCTCCAATCCCGACTGCCGTTTGATCCGCATTGCTCGGCGCGTCGTTTCGGCGTCGCCACGGCGTTCGGCGTGCCCAAGCAAGGCCGAACTGGGATTCAGTCTGACTGCGCCGCCTTGCGCGGCGCGCGGGAGGGACCATGTCCATGCCATCGTATCCGCGCCATCGGCCTGCCGGGCGCGCCGGCGCGATTCTCTCGATCTTGCTGCTGTCGGCCCTGTTGGCGGCATGCGGTGAATCTGGCGATGCGCCCACTGGGCCGGCAACCGACCCGTCATCGGTACCGCCCTCGGAGTCTCTTGGCGATGCGCTCGACGATACCGCGCTCGAGCATGCGCGCAAGCATTCCGATCCCAAGTACGTCTGTCCGATGCACCCGCAGATCATCAAGGACGAGCCGGGCACATGCCCGATCTGCGGCATGGATCTGGTCGAGCGGATGCTCGATCCCATGACCGGCAAAGGTCCGCAGGTGGCACTGACTCCGGCCGTGGTGCAGACGCTTGGCGTTCGCACGGCCGCGGTGGAGCGCGGCACGCTATGGAAATACATCAGCACCGTCGGTCGTGTCGAATACGACGAAACACGCCTGGCGCATGTGCACCCGCGCGCCAGCGGCTGGATCGAGTCGCTCGCGCTGCGCGCCGAGGGCGAGCCGGTGACGCGCGGCCAGCAGCTTGCCGAGCTGTACGCGCCGGAGATCTTGTCGGCCCAGGTCGACTTCTTGTTGTCGCGAGACGGCAGTCGCGCCGGGCAGCGGGTCATCAGCGCCGACAAGGCGCGCAACATCCTGCGCCTGCTCGATGTCCCCGGCGACATCATCCGCGATATCGAGAAGACCGGCGAGCCGCGCAACCGCATCCCGGTGCGTGCCCCGATCGACGGCATCGTCACGCAGATGACCGCGCGTGACGGAATGTACGTGACCGAGTCGAGTCAAATGTTCACCATCGCGGACCTTGGCCGCGTCTGGGTGATGGTGGATATCTACGAGCATCAGATCGACTGGCTCGCCCAGGGCCTGACCGCGGAGATGACGGTCCCGGCCCGCCCCGGCCGCAGTTGGGAGGGCGAGGTCGATTATCTGTATCCGGAATTGGATCGACAGACGCGCACGCTGCGCGTGCGGCTGGTGTTCGACAATCCGGGCCTGGTGCTGAAGCCGAACATGTTCGCCAACGTGGTCATCTACGGCGGACCCAAGCGCGACGTGCTGAAGGTCCCGGCAGAGGCGCTGATCGTGACCGGCGAGCGCACGGCCGTCGTCAAGCTGCTTGCGTCCGATGAAGGCGGCTCGCGTTTTCAGCCGGCCGATGTCGTCACCGGCATGCAGCGCGGCGGCGAGGTCGAGATCCTGTCCGGTCTCGATGAGGGCGATCTTGTCGTCACGTCCGGCCAGTTCCTGATCGACTCCGAGTCAAGCCTGCAGGCGAGTTTCATGCGCATGACCGGGGACGAGGGCGAGGCGGCGGATGCGACGGCTGCAGGAGGCGCACATGTCCACTGAAAGAAGATTCGAGGGGCGGTGGCCGAGGGCCGAGGCGACGCTGAGACGGCGCGGCAGATGCCCGGCCCTTGGCGCTCGGCGCTGGGCCCTTGTTTCCACGGAGTCGTCCCGATGAGCGGCGTCATCCTTTGGTCCATCAGGAACCGCTTCCTCGTCCTCATTGCCGCCGTGCTGCTGACCGGGTGGGGTGTCGTCGCCATCAAACAGACACCGCTGGATGCCATCCCGGACCTGTCCGACGTGCAGGTGATCGTCAAGACCAACTTCCCGGGGCAGTCGCCGCGTGTGGTCGAGGAGCAAGTCACCTATCCGATCAGCACCACCATGCTGTCGGTGCCTGGCGCCAAGGCGGTCCGTGGCTACAGCTTCTTTGGTGACTCCTTTGTCTACATCATCTTCGAAGACGGTACTGATCTGTACTGGGCGCGCTCGCGCGTGCTGGAGTATCTGAATCAGGCGGCATCCGAGCTGCCGGACGGCGTGCAGCCGCGCATCGGCCCGGATGCGACCGGGGTCGGCTGGGTCTACAGCTATGCGCTGGTCGACCGCAGCGGCCAACACGATCTGGCGCAGTTGACCAGCCTGCAGAACTGGTTCCTCAAGTTCGAGCTGCAGACCGTCCCCGGCGTGTCGGAGGTGGCGACGGTCGGCGGCATGGTGCGCCAGTACCAAATCGTCGTCGATCCGGAAAAGCTGCGTGCCTACGGCATCCCGCTGGCGCGTGTCTCACAGGCGGTGCAGAACGCCAACCGCGAGGTCGGCGGCTCGGTGCTGGAGCTGGCCGAGGCCGAGTACATGGTGCGCACGCGCGGCTATCTGACCTCGATCGAGGACATCGAGCTGACGCCGGTACAGGTTGGACCCGACGGCACGCCGGTGCTGCTGCGCGACCTCGCGCGCGTGCAGATCGGCCCGGAGATGCGCCGCGTGGTCGCGGACCTGGATGGCGAAGGCGAGATCACCGGCGGCATCGTCGTCATGCGCTACGGCGAGAACGCGCTGGCCACCATCGAGGCGGTTAAGCAGCGCATCGACGAGCTGCGCGCGGGCCTGCCGGACGGCGTCGAGATCGTCGAGACCTACGACCGCTCCGGCTTGATCATGGACGCGGTGGACAACCTGCGAACCAAGCTGATCGAGGAGTTCATCGTCGTCGCAATCGTTTGCTTCGCGTTCCTCTTCCATATGCGCTCGGCGCTGGTTGCGGTCGTCAGCCTGCCGTTGGGTATCCTGGCTGCCTTCGTCGTCATGCAGGCGCAGGGCATCAACGCCAACATCATGTCCCTGGGCGGTATCGCCATCGCCATCGGGGCCATGGTCGATGCCGCCATCGTCATGATCGAGAACGCCCACAAGCACCTCGAACGCTTCGAGTCCGAGCACGGCGAGCGGCCAGCCGGCGAGGCGCACTGGCGCGTGATCGGCGAGGCCGCCAGCGAGGTCGGCCCGGCGCTATTCTTCTCGCTGCTGATCATCACCCTGAGTTTTCTTCCGGTGTTCACGCTGCAGGCGCAGGAGGGGCGGCTGTTCGCGCCGCTCGCCTATACCAAGACCTATGCCATGGCCGCCGCGGCTGGGCTGGCGGTGACGCTGGTGCCGGTGTTGATGGGCTATCTGATCCGCGGGCGCATTCCGAGCGAGAACAGCAACCCGCTGAACCGGGCGCTCATCTGGCTGTATCGTCCGGCCCTGCGTCTGGTGCTGCGCAGGCCGCGCGCGACCATCCTGCTGTCGTTGCTGCTGGTGCTGAGCACGCTGATCCCGCTGGCCGGAATCGGCGGCGTGCTGGAGCCCTTGAAGTGGCCCTTCCAGGGTGCCTCCGCCGCTGCATCGGTGGTCGGTTGGGGTGACCAAGGACGAGGAACGGTCGCCGATGGCGAGCGTCGGTTGGCCTCGAAGACTGGATCTGGTTTGCGCGCGCCGGTCGAGTTGATCGATGGTTGGCAAGTGGCGTTGGCCGATGCCTGGCGAGATACCTTCCGCGGCGTGCCGGTGCTGCAGCGCTGGCACCGCGGGCTCGGCTCCGAGTTCATGCCGGACCTCTACGAGGGCGATCTGATGTATATGCCGACGACGCTTCCGGGGCTGTCGATCGGCAAGGCGCAGGAGCTGTTGCAGCAAACCGACCGACTGATCGCCACGCTGCCCGAGGTGGAGCGGGTATTCGGCAAGATCGGCCGTGCCGATACCGCCACGGACCCGGCGCCGCTGACCATGATCGAAACCCTGATCCAGCTCAAGCCTGAGGACCAGTGGCGCGAGGGCATGACCCTGGACAGGCTCATCGACGAGTTGGACGCGACCGTCGACCTGCCTGGCGTCACCAATGCCTGGGTCATGCCCATCAAGACCCGCATCGATATGCTGGCCACCGGCATCAAGACGCCGGTTGGCGTCAAGATCGCCGGGCCCGACTTGAAGGAGATCGAGCGCATTGGCCAGGCGGTGGAGCGCGCCGTATTGCAGGTGGACGGCACTGCCTCGGCCTTCTCCGAGCGCGTCGCCGGCGGGCGCTATATAGAGATACGGCCGGACCGGCTGGCCGCGGCGCGTGTGGGACTCAATGTTAGCGACATCAACAGCATCGTCGCCGCGGCCATCGGCGGCATCAACATTACCCAGACCGTCGAGGGGTTGGAGCGCTATCCGGTCAACATCCGCTTCCCGCGCGAGCAGCGCGACGACCTGCAGAAGCTGCGCGAGCTGCCCATCGTCACGCCCACCGGCGCCCAGGTGCCGCTCGCGCAGGTGGCCGAGGTGGTAATCACCGACGGTGCGCCAATGCTGAAGAGCGAAAACGCGAGGCTGAACGGCTGGACCTTCGTCGATATCCGCGGTCGCGATCTCGGCAGCTGGATCGACGAGGCCAAGCAGGTGGTGCGCGACCAGGTGCAGCTGCCGGCAGGCTATTCGCTCGCCTGGTCGGGCCAATACGAATACATGGAGCGCGCTCGGGAGCGCTTGACTCAGGTCGTGCCGGTGACGCTCGCGATCATCTTCCTGCTCCTGTACATGACCTTCCGCCGGGCCGGGGAGGCGCTGCTCGTCATGTTTTCGCTGCCGTTCGCGCTGGTCGGTGGCTTCTGGCTGATCTATCTGCTCGGCTACAACCTGTCCGTGGCGGTCGCCGTCGGCTTCATTGCGCTGGCCGGCGTCGCCGCCGAGTTCGGCGTCATCATGCTGGTCTATCTGGACAGCGCCTTGGCTGAGTGGCGGCAGAAGGGGCGGCTGCGCAGCATCGATGACCTGAAGGCGGCGATCGAGGAGGGTGCCGTATTACGCATCCGGCCCAAGGCCATGACCGTGGCCACCATCTTTGCCGGCCTGCTGCCCATCATGCTCATTGGCGGCGTCGGCTCAGAGGTCATGCGCCGGGTTGCCGCGCCAATGGTCGGCGGCATGATCACCGCACCATTGTTGAGCCTGTTCGTGATTCCCGCGATTTACCTGCTCTGGCATCGACCTGAACTCGCGCAGCCGTTTGACGCTGCCGAGACGGCCGAACCCGCTCGCGCAAGCTAAGCCGGACCACGACTGAAACTTCCTTCCTTCGCCAACTAACCCAGGTTGGAGTTGACCTCGGCCTCGTCGCAGGGGTTGGGGCGTTGCAGGTAATTCTGCCGGAACCAGCCGACGAGGAACAAGAGGAAGAGGGCGAAATAGTCGAGGAACACTGCAGGACTGCGGCTCAGTGAAAATGTCGGGCGGCGACCTTAGGCGATTTCTGCCCACTTTCATACCATCTTCGACGCTTGCCGAGCGCTTCAGGCCGGTAGGCCGATACCACGCAGCCGCAGCCGAATCGGTCCTTTGGCGGTGTCAGGGTCGACTGGACGTCCTTTCTGCGTGATCGAGATGCGGCCGGCGCGCTGCAGACGGCGGGCGGCCATGCGCACCAGCTCCATGTCGGCGCGCCAGTCATCGCCATCGGCGACGATTCTCGCGGCTTCACTCGGGCAGATCGACGCGTCGGCGGCGCGCTGTTCGAGCAGGTCGATGATGGTCTGCTCGATCTGCCGGTCCCTCTGCGTCAGGCCTCGACGGCGGCAAGCATCGGAACAGTATTTGATGTTGTCCCAGTCACGCGCCCATTTCCGCCGCCAACCGATGCTTCTTCCGCATACGGTGCAGATTCGCTCGATTCTCGGCATATCGTTGTCCCGCTCGCGCCCATGGATGCATTCGTCTTGAGGACAAAATGCGGCAGAGACAGGCTGAAGCAAGTCCGGCTCATCCCCTTGCGGGGACGCGATCACCCCGAGGGTTGAAGTCATCGGCCGCGCGTTGTCCCACTTGATCAACGCTTGCGGGTAGGCTGTTGCGATCGCTTCTGGGTGCATCCGGCGCCACGGGGGCTCGGCTTGTTGCGCTGCATGCGACGCCCTTCCGGCCGCGGGCCCGTCCCCTCGGGCTGAAAGCTCGGCACCAGGTGGCGCTTGCCGTTTCCGATGAGATCGGCGCGGCCCATCGCCTTCAGTGCCTCGCGCAGCAGCGGCCAGTTGTCGGGGTCGTGCCAGCGCAGGAATGCCTTGTGCAGCCGGCGCTGGCGCATCCCGCGTACCACGCTGACCTGCTCTGAATTGCGGCCGATGCGCTTCAATGGGTTCAGGCCCGTATGGTACATGGCCGAAGCGCTCGCCAAGGGCGTCGGCAGAAAGGCCTGCACCTGATCGGGCCGGAAGCCGTTTCGCTTGAGCCAGAGTGCCAGATTGAGCATGTCCTGATCCGTGGTGCCGGGATGCGCGGCAATGAAATACGGGATCAGATACTGCTCCTTGCCGGCCTCCTTGCTGAAGCGCTCGAACAGCTGCTTGAAGCGGTCATAGCTGCCGATGCCGGGCTTCATCATCTTCGACAGCGGGCCCTGCTCGGTATGTTCCGGCGCTATCTTCAGATAGCCGCCGACGTGGTGCGCCACCAACTCGCGTACATAGGCCGGTGAGCGCACGGCCAGGTCGTAGCGCAGGCCGGAGGCGATCAGCACCCGCTTGATGCCGGGCACCGCGCGCGCGTTGCGATACAGGCGGATCAAGGGCTGGTGATCGGTGTCGAGATTCCGGCAGATGTCCGGATAGACGCACGACGGTCGTCGACAGGCGGATTCGATCTTGCGGTCCTTGCAGGCCAGCCGCCACATGTTGGCGGTGGGGCCGCCCAGATCCGAAATGGTGCCGGTAAAGCCAGGCGTGCGGTCACGGATCTCGCCCATCTCGTTCAGGATAGACTGCTCCGAGCGGCTTTGGATGATGCGTCCCTCGTGCTCGGTGATGGAGCAGAAGGTGCAGCCGCCGAAGCAGCCGCGCATGATGTTGACCGAGAAGCGGATCATCTCCCAGGCCGGCATGCGCGCGTCGCCGTAGCTGGTGTGCGGGCGGCGGCTGTAGGGCAGTTCGTAGACGCGGTCCAGCTCGCCGGTGGTGAGCGGAATCGGCGGCGGGTTCAGCCACAGTGTGCGGTCGCCATGGCGCTGCACCAGCGCGCGCGCGTTGCCCGGGTTGGTCTCCTGATGGAACACCCGCGAGGCATGGGCATAGAGCACCGGATCATCGCGCACCTGCTCGAATGACGGCAGCCGGACATAGGTCTTGGCGCGGTCGCTCCCGCGCGGGCGGCGTTGATCGAGCACCACCGGCCAGGTGTTGGGCCCGGCATCGCTCGGGCTGGCGCCGGCGGGGCTGGTGCCGCCGGGGTTGGCCGGGGCAGCTGTCGACGGCGCCGACTGATAGGGGTCCGGATGCGGCTCGATGCGGCCAGGCTGGTCGACATCGGTGGCGTCGATCGCGGTCCAGCCGGCGGGCGGCTCGCGGCGCATGAAGCCAGTTCCGCGGATGTCCTGAATGTCGCCGATCAGCTCGCCGCGCGCGAGCCGGTGCGCCAGTTCGACCACGGCGCGCTCGGCGTTGCCGAACAGCAGCAGGTCTGCCTTGGAGTCGACCAGCACGGCCCGGCGCACCTTGTCGGACCAATAGTCATAGTGGGCGATGCGTCGCAGGCTTGCCTCGATGCCGCCGAGTACGACGGGGACGTCCCGAAACGCCTCGCGTGCCCGTTGCGCATAGACCACCACCGATCGGTCCGGTCGGCGCCCGCCCTGACCGTGCGGCGAGTAGGCGTCGTCGGAGCGTTTGCGGCGGTCCGAGGTATAGCGGTTGACCATCGAGTCCATGTTGCCGGCGGTGATGCCGAAGAACAGATTCGGACGGCCCAATGCGCGCAGCGGCTCGGCCGACGTCCAGTCTGGCTGCGCGATGATGCCGACGCGAAACCCCTGCGCCTCCAGCAGCCGGCCGATGACGGCCATGCCGAAGGACGGATGGTCGACGTAGGCGTCGCCGGTGACGATGACGACATCGCAGCTGTCCCAGCCGAGCAGATCCATCTCGGCACGCGACATCGGCAGTTCCGGGGCGGTGCCGAGCTTGTGCGCCCAGTGCCGGCGATAGCCGAACAGGTCCGCCGAGCTAGTCCGAGCCGCTGCTGCTATTGGTGTCGGCGGCATGGTTGATGGGAAGCGTGGAGCCTCGAGGAGTCAGTGTCGACTAGGTGGACGCCGAACTGTAAGCCGGTCAGGCGGTCAGGGTCGGGTAGTCGGTGTAGCCTTGGGCGCCGCCCCCGTAGAAGGTCGCTTGGTCCGGCGCATTGTACGGGCCGCCGCGGGCGATTCGCTCGGGCAGGTCCGGGTTGGCGAGGTACAGGCGGCCGAACGCGATCAGCTCGCCGTCACCGGTGGCCAGGGCGGCGCGGGCGCGGTCCGGGTCGTAGGCGCCGTTGAGCATGCGCACACCGCCGCGCGCGCCGCCGAAGTTAGGCCGGATGAAAGACAGGATGCGGTCCATCTTCGGCTCTGCTCCGGCCATGACGTCGGTATCGGCGACATGCAGGTAGGCGATGCCGAGTTCGCTCAAATGCTTGGCGACATGACCCTGGGTCTCGGCCGGATCGGAGTCGGCGATACCGTTCAGTGCGAACAGCGGCGATAGCCGCACGCCGACGCGCCCGGGCGGTACCTCTGCGAGCACCGCGTCCATGATCTCGAACAGAAAGCGACAGCGGCCAGCCAGGCTGCCGCCGTATTTGTCGTCTCGCTGGTTACTGTTGCTGGCCAGGAACTGATGCGGCAGATAACCATTGGCGCCGTGCACCTCGACACCGTCGAAGCCGGCGGCCATGGCATTGCGCGCCGCCGTCGCGTAGTCGCCGACCGTTGCGTCGATCTCGGCGCGCGTCAGTGCATGCGGCGGCGACACCGGCGCGCGTCCACCTTGGCCCTGGTCGTCGACGAGAAACACCTGGCACTCGTCGCAATGGATCGCCGACGGGGCAACCGGTTGTCGGCCTGGATGCAGCGACTCGTGCGACATGCGCCCGCAATGCCAGAGCTGCAGAAACATGCGCCCGCCGGCCGCGTGCACGGCGTCGGTGACGAGGCGCCAGCCGGCGATCTGCTCGGGCGTGAAGATGCCGGGCGTCAGCGCATAGCCCATCGCGATCTCGGAGATGTTCGTCGCCTCAGAGATGATCAGCCCGGCCCCGGCGCGCTGCGCGTAGTACTCGGCCATCAGCGGTGTCGGAAGGTTGCCGGGCTGACCGGCACGCGAGCGCGTCAGCGGGGCGAGCACGATGCGGTTGGGTAGGCGCAACTCGCCGAGCTGAATCGGCGCGAACAGCGGATCGGTGGACGTGTGATCGGGGTTGGGCATCGGCAGAAGTCTCGTTGGCTCGATGATGGACGATGGCGCCGGTCGAAGTCCGCGCGTCGACCACCGATGATCGCAGAATCTCGGCCCATCCGCCCGGCTTAGTCCAGGCTAGGGGCTGCCTCGTCACTCGCTACTCGTCACTTCCCCTTTCATCCGGCTTCACGCACCAGCGCCAGCATGTCGTCGTAACTGAGCTTGCCGCCGTCTTCGCTGCCCGTGAGCAGGCCGTCGGCGAGGTCGCGCTTATTGGCGTGGAGCTTGAGGATGCGCTCCTCGATGGTGTTCTTCGCGACCAGGCGATAGACGGTGACCGGGCGCTGCTGGCCGATGCGGTGGGCGCGGTCGGATGCCTGGTCCTCGACTGCCGGGTTCCACCAAGGGTCCATGTGGATGACGTAGTCGGCGGCGGTCAGGTTCAGGCCGGCGCCGCCGGCACGCAGGCTGATCAGGAACAGCTCGCCCTCACCGGCCTGGAAGGCGTCGACCGCGGCTCGGCGCTTGGGCTCCGGCGTCGAGCCGTCGAGATATTGGTACCTGATGGCGCGCTGGTCGAGGTAGCCGCGGATCAGCGTCAGATGATCGACGAACTGGCTGAACACCAGCGCCTTGTGGCGGTTATCGAGCAGTTCGTCGACGATCTCGCCGAACGCCTCCAGCTTGGCGCTGGGCAGGTCGCTGTCCGGCAGCGCCAGCTTTGGATGGCAGCAGGCACGGCGCAGACGCATGATTTCGGCGAGCAGCTGCAGGCGCATGTGGCCGACGGCGGTCTCGTCGGCCTTTTCGTCGAGCCGTTCGATCGCCTGGCGGCGCATGGCCTCGTAGAGCGCCATCTCGCCGTCGCTCAGTTCCAGCTGCAGCGTGACCTCGGTGCGCGGCGGCAGCTCGGAGAGCACCTCGCTCTTGAGGCGGCGCAGGATGAAGGGTTTGAGCAACTGGCGCAGGCGGTGTCGGGCGGCCTGATCCTTGTGTTGTTCGATGGGCACGGCGAAACGCTGGTTGAAGCGTTCGAGCGAGCCGAGCAGACCTGGATTGATGAAGCGGAACAGGTTCCACAACTCGCCGAGGTGGTTCTCGATCGGGGTGCCGGTGGTGATCATCTTGAAGCCGCCCTTGAGCTGCATGATGGCCTTGGAGCGCTTGGTCAACGCGTTCTTGAAGGCCTGCGCCTCGTCGGCGACGATGGTCTGCCACTCGACCTCGGCGAGTCGCTTGGCCTCGCTCTGCAACAGGCCGTAACTGCTGACGACCAGATCGAAGGGCCCGACCGATGCAAGCATGGCGGCGCGATCGCCGGCGCCGAAACGCATCGGCCGCAGCGTCGGCGCAAAGCGTTGCGCCTCCTCCATCCAGTTGCCGCAGACCGAGGTCGGCGCCAGCACCAGGGTCGGACCGTTCGGCGCCCGCGACAGGATCAGCGCCAACGCCTGCACGGTCTTGCCGAGTCCCATGTCGTCGGCCAGACAGGCGCCGGCGCCCCAGTGCGCGAGGCGCGCCAGCCAGCGGAAGCCTTCCTGCTGGTAGTCGCGCAGCTCCGCCTGCAAGGTCGAGGGCAGCTCCGGCTCCAGCTCGCGCATGGCCTCCAGTCGGGCGAGTAGATCCTTCCAGGCGGCGCCGCTCTCCTGCGACATGCCGTCGATCAGGTCGGCGATGGCCGGGGCGGCTAGCGGGTGAAAGCGGCCGCCGTCGGTAAGGCCGCGCAGACTGTCCAGCCGCCGGCGCAGCGCGTTGCTGAGGACGAGATAATCGTCCTCGCCCAGACGCACGAAACGGCCCTTGTGGGCGGCGGCCAACTCCAGCAGCTCGCGCATCGCCAGTACACGTCCGTCGTCGAGCGTGAGTCCGCCGCCGAGATCGAGCCAGTCCTGCTGTTGTTTGACCGCGACCTGCATGCGCCCGAGCTGCATCTCTTGCGTCAATGAGACGCGCCGTCCCTGCGGCCAGTCGAGCGCGACCGCGTCGCCGAGTCGGTGCAGCTCTTCCAGGGCGCCGAGCGCCAGCTCGGGGTCCTCCAGAAGCCAGGACCAGCCGTCGTTGCCGGCCAGCGTCGGGCAGCACTCGAGCAGGCCGTCCGCGGCGGCCTGCTCGGCGTCGAGGTCGCGGGTGCAGCGCACCGGGCGGCCGCCCAGCTCGGTGAATAGCGTGGCGCGTCCCTGGCCGGGGCGCAGCTGCGGGCCACCATCGCCGAAAGGGTGCGCGTACACCTCCAGCGCCAGCCCCTCGTCGAAGGGGCTCAGATGCACGTGCGGCCGTGGATCGGCGGCCACCGCCTCGGCGTTGCTGTCGCCGCCGCCGATGTCCGAGTGGACCGTCAGCATTGGTGCCACGGCGCTCAGTCCTTCCAACAGCGGCGCCTCGGCGCCGGCCGGTACGCTGAGCCCGTCCGGTCCGAGGATGTGCGCAATCTCGCGGTGGCCGGCCTCGAAGCGGATCACGCGCAAGCGCTGGGCTGTCTCCTCGGCCAGCAGCACGTTGCCATGCTCCGGCGGATAGGGCTCGATGCTCACCAGGATGTCGTCCCGGCGCCGGACCACCGACAGCGTCGGCCCGCCGCGCGACAGCTCGACCGGAGCGTCGCCGAACTCGCCCGCGCGCAGCAGCAAAGGATGGCCGACCGCGGCGCTCAGTGCCCGTTCTACGTCCAGGTTGTAGCTGACGCGGCCGTAGCCGCCGTACCAGCCTCCGTCCTGCTCGCGCAGGATACAGGCGCAGATCTGGCGGTCCTGCGCCGAGAGGTATGGGAACTGCTCCGACTCCTCGGCCAGCTTCTGCAGCGACACGGCGCGGCCCTTGGTCCAGCCGCCGCGTTTGGTGCGCTTCTGCTCGCGCGGTTCGAGCGCCGCGTAAGCCGCCTGATGACCGCCGAATATGCCGCTCAGCAGCCAGGCCATGCGGCGGTCGGCATCATCGGCCGCGGCCGGTGCGGTGCCGCCGGCAGTTCGCCCACCGAGCCCCTTCAGCGCCTCTAGTGCCAGCTCCCAGGCTTGTCTGGGCGCGAGCAGGTTGGTCATCAGCAGCAGTTCAGACGGCGGCTCGCCGAGCTTCGGCAGCGTGCCGCCATAACCGAACAGGCGCAGCAAGGCCGCCGCCTCGTGCGCGAACCAATCCAGTCCGGCAGCGGCGGCGCGATCGGCAGCGCTCGCCAGCGCGGCGATGGCATCCGCGGACGGGCGCTTGCCAAGCCAGTGCAGCGCCAGCGCCTGGAACAGCCCCGGGATGTCGCCGCGCAAGGCCAGGCTGTGCAGCAGCCAGGCGCTTTCCGCCAGCCGGCGTTGGCCGGCGAGCACGGCGGCCAAGTCGCCGATCAGCCGGTACACGGGCTCGATCACGTCGGTGATGCTGGCGCGCAGACAGATGGAGACCTGTTGCTGCACCTGCAGATAATCTGCGCGCTCACCGCGATGCAGCAGCGCCAGCAGGTGCAGCACGCCGGGGATGCCCGCAATGTAGACGTTGCGCTTGCGCGTCAGCTTGCGCGTGGCCTTCAGCGACGCCTCGAACAACGCCAGCGCGGCCGCATAGTCGCCCTGCAGGAAGCGCAGCCACCCGGCCAAGGTGAGCGCGTCCGGATCATCGCGGCCGGCCAGCAGGGCCGGAACCTGGCCCAGGCGCGCGCGCAGCAGCCGTTGCTCGGCCAAGGCGTCGGCGGCGTCCGCATGGGACTTGGCCAGCGGTGTCAGCAGCCGCTCCATCAACTGGTAGGAACTCGGCTTTGCCAAGAGTTCCAGCGATGCCTCGCGCAGCATCGGCGCCAGGCATAATATCTTCAGGCGTGGCGGTAAGGTCTCCAGCCAGACCGGATCGGCCGAGCGCGTGCAGATGCGCACCAGCGGCTCGACCTCGCGGTAGCGCACCTGCGAAAGCTTTCCGGCGGTTGCCGGGCTCAGCATCTCCAGCGCCCTTTCCTCACGGCCGGAGTAGATGGCGATGCGCAGCAGCCGAAAACGACGTTCTTCCGTCGGCCGGTCCCAGGAATTTCGCATGTGCGTCGGCAGCACCTGCTCGGCGGCGGCGACGATGGCGGCGAAGCTGCCGTCGGCGACGGTCTCGCGCGTCAAGGGTTCCAGCAGGTCCGGATGACAGACCAGGTTATTGCGTACCTGCTGCATCAGGCCGGCGTCGACCATGCGCTCGCGCAGCGGCTTGCCGAGCGACTGACTCAGCGGGGCGCCGTTGCGGTCCTTCCACCCAAGCTGGTCGAGCACGAGCTTAAGCGAGGTCTGGCTGATCGGCTCACAGACGACCGACAGCACGCGCAGGATGCGCTGGGCGTCGTCATCGAGGGCACGGTAACCGGCGCGCGGATCAGACATCGAGCGCCTCGGGCAGCGCCGGGCACGGCATGATGCGCGCTTGGCCGAGGAACGTTCGCCTTGCCTCGGGCTTTTCGGCTGGACCGCGACCCATGGGCACCAGCTGAGTGAGTTTCTTCGGCTCTTCGCCGGTCTGCAGCACGAGGGCCTGTTGCAGTTTCATGATGATCTATCCAGCGTTGGTGGAAAGTCTTTCCGCGTCCGGACCGCGGCGTGCTGGAGGCCCGAGGCGGCGGCAGTGCGAACAGTGCATTGTCGCATCCCCTGCACGGACAAGCATGTCGGATCACCGCGGCATTGATGAATAGGCGTGGGACTGAGGGGGCTGAGGGCTTCGGACCAAGCGCCGAAGGCCGGCGTAGCGCAACCGGGCTGAGCAATGGCCCTCGGCCCCAGTTGAAACAAAGCGAAGCTTCAATAGCCGGCCGTGCAACGCTCGGCCCGAAGTGCGGCGCCGCTAGAACTGTTTCACGCGGATGTTCAGGGTCTGGATGCGGTAGGCGATCTGGCGGGGCGTCATCTTCAGCAGGCGGGCGGCCTTGGCCTGAACCCAGCCGGCCTGCTCGAGGGCGGCAATGACGCGTTCGCGCTCGTCGAGGTCGGGGTCATTGATGTCGATGCTCCCGGCTGCCGGGCCTGCCGATAGGACCGGATCGGGCAGGGCGCCGAGGTCGAGCCCGGTGAGATCGATGACGTCGCGGTCGATGATGCCGCTCTCGCTCATGACGGCCGCACGCTCCATGCAGTTCTCAAGTTCGCGCACATTACCCGGCCAGTCGTGGTGCATCAGTGCGCGTACCGCGCCGTCGGTGATACTGAGTTCGCGCTGCTGTTGTTTGGCGATCTTGGCGATTAAGAAGCGTGCCAAATCGGGTACGTCTTCGATGCGCTCACGCAGGGCCGGCATCATGATGGGCATGACGTTGAGGCGGTAATAGAGATCCTCGCGGAACAGTCCGTCCTTGACCTCCTGCTCCAGATTGCGGTTGGTCGCTGCGATGACGCGCACGTCGACCTTGATGGTGCGCCCGCCGCCGATGCGCTCGAATTCGCCCTCTTGCAGAACCCGCAGGAGCTTTGCCTGGAAGGCCGGCGTGATCTCGCCGATCTCGTCGAGGAACAGGCTGCCGCCGTCGGCCTGCTCGAAGCGCCCCTTACGCTGATTCAGTGCCCCGGTGAAGGCACCCTTCTCGTGGCCGAACAGCTCGGACTCGAGCAGATTATCCGGCAGCGCGGCGCAGTTGAGCTTGACGAAGGCGCCGCGCGCGCGCGGCGAGTTGTAGTGGACCGCGTTGGCGATCAGCTCCTTGCCGGTGCCTGATTCGCCTCGCAGCAACACGGTCGTGCTCCACTTGGCAACTTGCCGGGCCTGGTCGAACACCGTGCGCATGCGCTCTGTGTGGCCGATGATGTTGTTGAAGCCGTGGTTGCCCTTCAGGCGTCGGCGCAGGTTGTCGCGCTCCTCGCGCAGGGCGCTGCGTTCGGCCTCCACCGAGCGTGACAACAGCACCGCCTGGCCGATCAGGTTGGCGACCATCTCAGCAAAGCGGGCGCGCTGCTCCAACAGCCCGTCGACGCCGGGCGGTTGCACGGCCAACACGCCGATGGCGGTGTCGCCGCCGATCCGGATCGGAACGCCGATAAAGGGCAGCTGAGCATCGAACAGGTTGAGTCGGTCCAGAAAGCGAGGCTCGTCGCCGACCCTCGCCAGTATCCAGCCTTGATTCGTCTCCAGGATGTGACCGATGACGCCCTCGCCCGGGCGGTAGCGCACCTTTTCGAAGGGCGCCGCATCATCGTCGTGCATTGCGCTGATCAGCAAGTCGCCGCTGTCGTGATCGAGCAGGCTGACCATGCCCAGGCGCATACGCCCGTGCTCGTGCAGCGTACGCAGCACCGCGCGCAAGGTCTCGCGCAGCTGCAGCGACTGGCTCAGCACGCGGCTGACGTCGAACAGCGCCGCAAGCTGGGACTCCAATAGCGATAGGCGCCGCGCCTCGTCGAGGGCGGCGGAGCGGTTTGAGGCTTCGATCATCTTGCCTGGGCGGATACTATTCCGCTGGTTTGACGTTGCTCAATGTGACACGCATGCGGCAACCGTCGCGGTACTCGGCGTCGATTGCGATAGAGCCGTCGTGCTGGTTGACGATCTCCTGCGCCAGGGCCAGCCCCATGCCGGCGCGTCCGCGCCGCTGTCGCCAGCCAATGTAGAAGGGCTCGAAGACCTTGAAGCGCGCCTCGGGCAAGATGCCGGGGCCGTTGTCTTCGACGATGACCTCGACCGCATCGTCCAGCGAACGGGTGGCGATGTGCAGCTCCGGATTCGCCTGGCCGCTCTGATGCAGCGCCTGCAGCGCGTTGTCGATAAGGTGCTTGAATAGCGAGCGCAGCTCATTCTTATGACCCGATAGATCCGGCAGCACTAGCGCCGGGTGCCAATCAACGATCACACCGGCCGCGAGTAGACGGTCGGTTTCGAGCGCGAGCACATGGCGCAGCAGCTCGTTGATGTTGACACTGACGCCTGGCTCCACGACCTCGCTCGGCAGCGCCGCGCGCAGGGTCTGCAGGGCAGTTTCTCCGGCACCGCTGATCTGTCCCAACATGTCGGCGAACATCTCGACGTTGCCGCTGCCGTCGCGGAACATGCCGCTGGCGGCGCGGATCAGATTGAGCGGGACCTGGATTTGATAGCTGGCCGCCGTGAGCGCCTCGCGCATGCCCTGTGCAAGTTGTTGTTCGGCCAGTCGCGCGCGCAGGTTCTCGAGATGCGCGCGTTCGATCTCGCGGCGGCGCGCGGTGACCTCGGTCGCCAGCAATAGCAGGCGCAGGTCGCCGGCATTGCCGCGGATGAAGTAACCGCTGAGGCTCGTATCGGATTCGTTGACGGCGGTGCCCGAGCAGGAAAACCAGCGCGGTCCGCTGCCGCCGGGCACCTCGATGCTGATCTCGACGTCATGGAAGCCCTGGCCGGCGGTCGCTTGCTCCAGCGGGTCGAAGCCGGCCTGTTCGCGCAATGCCTCGCGCAGCAGGTTGACCGGTTCGCGCCCGCGCAGATCGCCGAGCAGCTTCTTGTACTCCATGTTGTCGAGGATGATGCGTCCGTCGCGGTCGAGCAGCACCACCAACACGGGCGCCGCGTCGAGCACGGTCTCTATGCGGGTTTTTTGTCGGCGCAGCTCGACGCCCAGTTCATGCTCGCGCGTCACGTCGCGGTGCATTGCGAGGAAGTAGCGGATTCGGTCCGCGGCATCCAGTACCGGAGAGATGATCAGCTCCGCCAGATAGTCTCCCCCGTCCTTTCGACGATTCACCAGCGTGCCGGTCCAGGAGCGCTTGCGCTGAATCGTGCGCCAGAGCTGCTGGTAGATTGAGTCCGGCGTGGCGTTGCTGGAGAGGATGGACTCGTTGCGTCCGATGACCTCATGGCGCCTGTAGCCTGTGAGCCGTTCGAACGCGGCGTTGACGTACAGGATGTTCGCTTTGGCATCGGTGATCGAGATGGCGACCGGCGACTGCTCGACGGTCTCGAAATAGAGCCGCGGAGGCAATGGGTCCTGGGGATTGCCGGCCATTAGGGTCAGTGCCTCGAGCACCTCCGCAGGCGTGCCGGCCGGAGGTTCGCGCAGAAACTCCCCCAGCGCGCTGGCGACCTTGTGCTGGGTCTGATCCAGGCCGCGGGGGCCTGAGTCATCCGGCTGCACTGCGCCGGCGCCGACGGGCGCTGGCGCGCGCTCCCCGTGCTGGGGTGCCGCTTGCTCGGGCGGCGGCTCTTGCTGCTTTGTCGGGTTGCGGGCGGTCACGGGGGCTCCGAAGGATTGACGCGGGCAATGAGTTGACAGATAGGGAAGGCAGATTTCGTGCCATCTATTCGTCGCGATCGGATTTCCCTGGTATGGACAGGGATGCAGCGGCCATGGGTTTCGCTGAATCGGCGTGCGGAGACTGCCGCAAGCGGCCTCTGTGCGCTTTCCGACAATGCTGCCATGCCGCTGCTCCGACCTTGTGCGATGCGCGACATCGGCGCGTACGGAATACGCATTCTCCGGCCCGCGGCCTTGGCATTGCACTTTTTCGGTGCCTCAAGCCGGCGTTGATCTGGCGGCGGACTTGATCTGCGATGCCCGCGCGTTCGGGGCAGCATCGGAATGGGTGGCACCTCTTTTGCAGGGCATTCTGCAAGACGCCTCAACGCCCAAGCCGTGCCCGAACCATGACCGAGTACCTGCTGCTGATCCTTGCAACCGCGCTGGTCAACAACGTGGTGCTGGTCAAATTCCTCGGTCTCTGCCCCTTCATGGGCGTTTCGAACAAGCTCGACACGGCGCTCGGCATGGGGCTCGCGACGACCTTCGTGCTGACCCTGGCGGCGGCGGCGAGCTGGGTCTTGCAGCACCTGGTGCTGGCGCCCTTGGATATCGGTTTCTTGCGGATCCTGACCTTCATCCTGGTCATCGCCGCCGTGGTGCAGTTCACCGAGATGGCGGTGCGCAAGCTCTCACCGACTCTGTATCAGGTGCTCGGCATCTTTCTGCCGCTGATCACGACCAACTGTGCCGTGCTCGGCGTTGCGCTGCTCAACGTACAAGAGCAGCACGGTTTCTTCGAGAGCCTGGTCTACGGTTTCGGCTCCGCGCTCGGCTTTACGCTGGTCATGGTGATCTTCGCCGGGCTGCGCGAGCGCCTTGCGCTTGCTCAGGTGCCGGCCGCCTTCGCCGGGTTGCCGATCGCCTTTGTCGTCGCCGGCCTGCTGTCGCTGGCATTCATGGGTTTCGCGGGGATGGGGTGAACGAGGAAGGGCGAGTTGCGAGGGGGGCTGCCTAGCAGCTTCATTCCGCGGCGGCCCTTGGCGCTTGGCCTTCTCTAGATGTACACAATCGCGCGTATCGACACCCCCTAAAGTCATTACCAGAGCAATCAACCACCGACCATGATCGCCGCACTCTTTAGTCTTACCGCCCTTGGACTTGGTCTCGGCGCGCTGCTCGGTGTAGCCGCCCGCTTCTTGAAGGTAGAGGAGAGTCCGCTGACCGCCGAGGTCGAGTCGCTGCTGCCGGGCTCGCAGTGCGGGCAGTGCGGCTATCCCGGCTGCGCGCCGGCAGCGGCAGCGCTGGTCAAGGGCGACGCCAAGGTCAGCTTGTGCCCACCTGGCGGGCGTGCGCTCGCGGAGTCGCTGGCCTCGCTGCTTGGTGTCAGTGCCGATCTGTCGGGGATCGAGGACAAGCCGCCGATGGTGGCACACATTCACGAGCGGCTCTGCATCGGCTGCACCAAGTGTATGAAGCGCTGCCCGACGGACGCGATCATCGGCGCCAACGACCAGATCCACGCCGTGTTCGAAGACGCCTGCACCGGTTGCGAGCAGTGCTGGGCGGTGTGTCCGACCGAGTGCATTGAGATGCGCCCGGCGACCCTGACGGTGCAGAACTGGGTTTGGCCTGTGCCCGAGGCACTTGGGGCCAGGGGCTAGGCGATTCGTCGCGGTTCACTATCATGAAACTCTTCCGCATTCGTGGCGGCGTCCATCCGGACGATCGCAAGTCGCTGGTTTCGGAGCGCTCAATCGCCGACCTGCCGCTGCCCGCGCTGCTGCACGTCCCGTTGCAGCAGCACATCGGCGCCGCGGCCAATCCGGTGGTACAGCGCCGCCAGCATGTCGCCAAGGGCGAACTCATCGCGCGCGCCCAGGGGGCCGTTTCGGCGCCGATCCACGCGCCGACGTCCGGGCGCATCGTCGGGCTTGGACTCTATCCAGCCAATCATCCATCGGGCCTCTCGGTGCGCACCATCAGCTTGCAGCCCGATGGCGAGGAACGTTGGCATCCGGATATCCGAGGCATCGACGATCCCTTTGCACTGCAGCCGGAGGAGATCGCCCAGCGGGTCGCCGACGCCGGTGTTGTCGGCATGGGGGGCGCGACCTTTCCGTCGGCGGTCAAGCTCAATCTGCGCAGCCGCTATCAATTGCACACGCTGGTCATCAATGGCTCCGAGTGCGAGCCCTACCTGACCTGCGACGACCGCAATATGCGCGAACGGGCCGATGACGTCGTCGACGGCGTGCGCATCATGGCGCATGCGCTGGGGGTGCCGCGCATCGTTATCGGCATCGAGGGCAACAAGCCGCAGGCACTCGCGTCCATGCGCGCGGCAGCGGCGCCGTTCGACGCGCTTGATATCGTCAAGCTGCCGACGCGCTATCCGATGGGCTCGGAGAAGCATCTGGTGCAGACGCTGTTCGGGCTGGAGACGCCGGCACGCGGACTGACGGCCGATATCGGCGTCGTCGTGCACAATCCTTCAACGGCCTTGGCCGTGCATGAGGCGCTGCGCCTCGGCTGGCCGCTGATCTCGCGCGTGGTGACGGTCACAGGGGCGGCAGTGCGTGAGCCGCGCAATCTGCGTGTGCCGATCGGCGCCCGTATCGCTGATCTGGTCGATCATTGCGGCGGCTTCAGCGAGGAGCCCGATCGTCTGATCAGCGGCGGCCCGATGATGGGCCAGCCGATCCCGGAGTTGCGGGTGCCCGTGATGAAGGGCACCAACGGCGTCCTCGCCTTGACGACGGGCGAGCGCAACCGAAGCGAGCCGGCGCCCTGCATCCGTTGCGCAAGCTGTGTCGCCGCTTGTCCTTGCGGACTTGTGCCGCTGGAGATGGCCGCGCACGTCGGCGTCGGCGATCTCGACGGCGCGGTCAGCCGCGGGCTCATGGACTGCATCGGCTGCGGCTCCTGCGCCTATGTCTGCCCGGCGCACATCCCGCTGGTGCAGTACTTCAACCACGCCAAGGGCGAGATGGCCGCGCGCGGTCGCGCCAAGCAGAAACAGACGGAAACGAAGCGGCTTGCGGAATTGCGTGCGGCGCGCATCGAGGCGCAGAAACGGGCGAAGCGCGAGGCCATGGCCAAGCGCAAGCGTGAGGCGGAGGCCAGCAAGAAGGAGCAGGCCGCGGCCGCGGTCGACTGAGCCGGCTTGGCCTCCCGACAGCCGTTTCGAATCGATCCGACCCTTGGCGTCCAACAACCTGCGGCATCTTGTCATGAACCAGATTCTGGCGAACAGTCCACATGCCCATGCGCCGGTCAGCGTCGCGCGGACCATGCGCCTGGTCATGCTCGCGTTGGTGCCGGCGACGCTGTTCGGGCTCTACCAGTTCGGCTGGCCGGCGATCTTCCTCTTCACCGTGACCTTGGCCTCCACGCTCGTCTTCGAGGCGCTCGCGCTGCTCATCGCCGGCCGGCCGCTGCGCGCGCCACTGATGGACGGCTCGGCGCTGCTGACCGCCTGGCTGCTGGCGCTGACGCTGCCGCCCTGGGCGCCTTGGTGGATCGGGGTGGTTGGGGGCTTCATTGCGGTCGTGCTCGGCAAACAGGTGTTCGGCGGCATCGGTCAGAATCTGTTCAACCCGGCGATGGTCGCGCGCGTGGCACTGCTGATCTCGTTTCCGCTGGAGATGACGCGCTTTCTGTCGCCGCGTCCGCTGTTCTCGTCCGAGGCGCCTGGTGTGCTGGAGGGGCTGGCGATCACCTTCGGCGGCCAGTCCTACGATGCCTTCACGGGCGCATCGATTCTCGGCCATGTGCGCACCGCGCTCGGCGAGGGACGCAGCCTGGCCGAGATTCTGCCGCAGGTGTTCGATCCCCTGGACGCACTACTCGGCCTGGTGCCGGGCAGTCTCGGCGAGACCTCTGCGCTGCTGCTCGCCGTCGGCGGGCTTTACCTGGTCTATAAGCGCGTGATCGGCTGGCAGGTGCCGGCGGCGATGCTTGGCACCATTGTGCTGTTGGCGACGCTGATGAGTCTGATCGAACCGGACCGCTATCCGGGCGCGCTATACCACCTGCTGTCCGGCGCCACGATACTGTGCGCCTTCTTCATCGCCACGGATCCGGTCACCTCGCCGGTGTCGGTCGGCGGGCAGATTCTGTTCGGCGCCGGCGTGGGCCTGCTGCTCTACGCGATTCGTACCTGGGGAGGCTATCCGGAGGGCGTTGGCTACGCGGTGCTCTTGATGAATGCCTGCACGCCGATGATCGATCATTACTTGAAGCCGCGTATCTACGGACGCGACCGCCACGGCAAGCCCTTGGAGTACGCGGCCAAGATCTCGGCGCGCCTGGAGAAGAGCAAATGAGCACGGTCGCGAATCCCACCTATCGCCAGCGCGTTGGTTATCAGGCCGGCCTGCTCGGCGGCTTCGCGCTTGTCGCCGCCGCGTTGCTGCTCATGGGAGATATCGCTACCCGGGAGGACATTGCCGCGCGCCAGGCCGAGGACCTGCTCGCCTCGCTTGCCCAGGTCGTCCCGGTGGACTTGCACGACAACGACCTGCTTGCGAATACGCTGATGCTCGAGCCTGCCGACGCGGCTGCTGCCGTCACCGTGTATAGGGCGCTGCAGGGCCTGGATGTCAAAGCGGTCGCGTTCGAGACCATCGGGCAGGGGTACGCTGGTCCGATTCACGTGCTGCTCGGCATCGACGCCAGCGGCCGCGTGCTCGGCGTACGCGTCCTCGCACACGCCGAGACGCCCGGCCTCGGCGACAAGATCGAGGTGGAACGCGGCGGCTGGATCCGCTCGTTCGACGGCCGATCGCTGGGTGACCCGGCCGCTGACGGCTGGGCAGTGAAGAAGGACGGCGGTATTTTCGACCAGTTCAGCGGCGCGACCATCACACCACGCGCGGTGGTGCGTGCCGTCAAGAGCGGCCTCGAGCTTTTTAGGGCCAATCGCGACGCGCTGACGGCGTCGGCCGTCATTACCGAAGAAGTTGCGAGTGACGAGGAGCGAGGCGCTAGGGGGCTGACGAAAAACGAAGAGTGAAGGCTCAAAGGCATGCGGCAATTCGGAAGCAATGCCTCGTGCGCTCATCGTTCCCAATCAGAGCCTCGCTCGCCACTCGCCACTCGCCATCAGCTGCTCGCCGGCAGCCAGCAGCCCCCAACAGAGAACCCGACATGGCAGCAAAAGAGCAGAAGCCGAAGACCGAATGGGGCCGTATCGCCCGCGACGGCATTTGGGACAACAATGTGGTGCTGGCGCAATCCTTGGCACTCTGCCCGTTGCTAGCGGTGACCGGAACCGCGACCAATGGTCTGGGGCTCGGATTGGCAACTGCCTTTGTGTTGGTGATGTCCGGACTGCTGGTGTCGATGCTGCGCGGCATCATCACGCCGGAGGTGCGTATCCCGGTGTTCGTGCTGATCATCGCGACCTTGGTGACCCTGGTCGATCTTGGTATGAACGCCTGGATGCATGACCTGCACAAGGTGCTCGGCCTGTTCATCCCGCTCATCGTGACCAACTGCGCCATCCTTGGTCGTGCCGAGTCGTTCGCCTCGCGCAATCGGGTTCTTCCCTCGGCCTTCGACGGCCTGATGATGGGCGCCGGCTTCATTCTCGTGCTGGTGTCGGTCGGTGCCATGCGCGAGATCATCGGCTCCGGTACGCTGTTCGCCAACGCCTCTATGCTGCTCGGCGACGCCATGGGTTTTCTTGAGTTGACGCTGATTCCGGACTATCGCGGCTTCTTGCTGATGATTCTGCCGCCGGGCGGATTCATTGCGCTGGGCTTCCTGCTTGCGGGAAAACGTCTGCTCGATCGGCAACTCTCCACGGCAAGGCGGCGAGGGGAGAGGTTGGTGGGTGCAACCGGATAGGAGCGAGCGAACCGCTTTTCGATCGCGACTGCCGATTCCAGCCCTGGCGACACGAACCTCGACGATTTCTTTAGGATCAGTTCGGAGACCAATCTCATGCACATCGGTGTCGCCTACGCGGACAAGTTCAAGCGCTCCTGGCTGCAGCTGGACGTGCCGGACGGCAGCACGATCCAGGAGGCCATCGAGCATGCCGGCCTGTTGAGGCAATTCCCAGACATCGACCTGACAATCCAAAGGGTCGGTGTCTTCGGGAAGTTCACAAGACTCGACGCCAAGGTAAAGGACGGCGACCGCGTCGAGATCTATCGGCCCATTACTGCCGATCCCGAGACCGTCGCTCGCAGGGAGGAGGAGGCTTAAGGCGATTTCTGTCTGTTAGCCTCCAGTCGCATTCATATGCCGGAAGATGACCGGCTTTTCGCTCAGCTCAAAGTCGTGGCCGCTCGGCTTCATCGCCATGGCGTGATGTATGGCCTGCTTGACGCGCTCGTCGTCGGTTGGGTTGGCGCGCAGCGCACGGCGCAGATCGGTCGAGAACTCTTGCCCAAGGCAGAGCAGCAGGCGACCCTCGGCGGTGACCCGCACGCGATTGCAGTCGCCGCAGAAGTTGTGGCTGTGCGGTGAGATGAAGCCGACCCGGATGCCGGCTCTGCCGCCTGCTTTGATGCCGGGCGTCTCGACGCGCCAGTAGCGTGAAGGTCCGCCGGTGGTCTCGGTGGTCGGGACGAGTTCGAAACGTTCGGCCAGATCGCGGCGGATCTCGCCGCTCGCGTAGTGCGCCTCGGCGCGGTCATGCTCGCCGATGACGCCCAGCGGCATCTCCTCGATGAAGGAGATATCCAGCCCGCGATCAAGCGCGAACTGCACCAGATCGCCGACCTCGTCATGATTGCGGTGCTTCAGGATCACGCTGTTGAGCTTGATGCGCTCAAAACCGGCCGCCTGTGCCGCGTCGATGCCGGCGAGCGTCTTGCCGATGTCGCCGAGCCGCGTGATGGCGCGGAAACGCTCGGGTTTCAGCGTATCCAGACTGATATTGACGCGTGTCACGCCGGCCGCCTTCAGTCCGCTCGCCAGCCTCGGCAGCTGAGTGCCGTTGGTCGTCAGGGTCAGATCCGTGATGCCGGGCAGGGTGCCGAGCTGCTCGAACAGCCAGAGCACATTGCGCCTGACCAGCGGTTCGCCACCGGTGACACGCAGTTTGTTCACGCCCAGTTCCGCGAAGCAGCGCCCAAGACGCGCCGTCTCCTCCAGCGTCAGCAACTGCTCGCGAGGCCGGAAGGTCATGTCCTCGGCCATGCAATAGACGCAGCGCAGGTCGCAGCGATCGGTGACCGACAGCCTCACGTAGGTGATGCGGCGGCCGAAGCGGTCGATCAGTTCCGGTTGCATTGCTTGTATTCCGAGGGTGAGAGGCCTATCGACGAAGGTGGCGACGCCTCAACGCCAATGATACGGCCGCTGCCGCACCGCGCAACCGTAACGGGGCCTGCCACACGAAACCTTGAGCCAGCTCATGTCTAGGCCGGCCGGCCACGCATGTCTGATTCGGCCTGCTGCTCTGCTGTTGGAGTTTGGACCTTCAGGTCCGGACGCGCCGCACACGAAGTCCGGCGCCGGTGGTCGATGCATTCGGCGCGCAAGCCAGCACAGAGGCTCTGCGCGGCCGCGCCCATCACCGCATCGATGTCGAGCGCGCCTGCTGCCGGCAGGGCGTTGCCTTTCACCGGTCGCCACCGGACAATATCCCCGCGAGGGCGCCGCTCGCCGACGCCGATTCACAATACAGCAGTGGAGATTGAGCATGGCCAACGAGGGTTATCACGAACCGATCGATGAACTCTCCGATGAGACCCGCGATATGCATCGCGCCATCATCTCGTTGATGGAAGAGCTGGAAGCCGTGGATTGGTACAATCAACGGGTCGACGCCTGCAAGGATGACGATCTCAGGGCGATACTGGTCCACAACCGCGACGAGGAGAAGGAGCACGCGGCAATGGTGATGGAGTGGATTCGGCGCAAGGATCCGAAGTTCGACGAGGAGCTGAAGGACTACCTGTTCACCAGCAAGCCCATTGCACACAAATAGCGGCGGCACGGTATTCGCCCGAGCGACCGGGTGCTTGGCCCGAACCGGCTCGGGCCCATCCCGCTCGATTCAGATCGAGGCGCTTTGGCGCGGACACGCGCGGGCGGCGCCTTAGGTTCCAAGATGGGCAGCTGATCGCGGGACGCCATCCCAGGTTCTGCTCGTTTTCTGCGCCGTTTAGGCGATTGCCGGAAAATCTCGTATCAGATGACGCCGGATTGAGGTTCGCCTTCAAGGAGCACCGGCAGGAGCATAGCGGAGCTATGTGACTGGCGGTGCGACACGGAAGGCGGGCGTCAAGACAAGTCAGCTGGTATGAGATGGGACAGAAATCGCCTTAGTACCGAGGATGCTGCGGGCATCCCGCCCCGCGGGAAGCGCCGAAGGCTTCAGCGCTGCCCTTCGGAGGATCGAGTATGACCGACTTTCATCAAGAGCCGCAGATCACGACCTTGCACGCCCTCTATGAGGCGTTCGACAAGGACAATTATCTGAGCAACCTCGAGCGCAAGCTCGAGCACCATGCCCGCCATGAGCACATCAGCCTATTGCTGCCATCGCTCTTCAGCGAGATCAGCAACGGCGACGTGCTGGAGCGCATTCTCGAGCGCATTGCCGAAGTCCGTTACCTGTCCAGCATTGTCGTTGCGCTCGGCGGTGCAACCGACGAGGCGCAGTTCCGCGAGGCGCAGGCCTACTTCGGCCGGCTCGCCACGCCGCAATGCGAGGTGCGGGTGGTCTGGATCGACGGTCCACGCGTTCAGGGCCTGCTCGCGCAGATGGCCGAGCGCGAGATCCCGACCGGCGAGCAGGGCAAGGGACAGTCCGTCTGGATCGCCTTAGGTTATCTGTTTGCGCGTGACCAGGCCAACATCATCGCGTTGCATGACTGCGACATCGTCACCTACAGCCGCACCATGCTCGCACGGTTGATCGAGCCGGTGGCGAATCCGAACAACGATTTCCAGTTCTGCAAGGGCTACTACGCGCGCGTCTCGCCAAATGAGCGCTCGATGAAGGGGCGTGTCACCCGCCTGTTCGTCACCCCCTTTGTCGACACCCTTTCTCGCCTGATGGGCCAGCAGCAGTCACCCGAGCTGCAGCGTTTCTTCGACTATCACCGCAGCTTCAAGTATCCGCTGGCCGGCGAGTTCTGTTTTACCGCCGACCTCGCACGCGGGCTCAACGTCGCCTACGACTGGGGGCTCGAGGTGGCCACGCTCTCGCAGGTCTACGACCAGCTCACGCGGCGCCAGGTGGTGCAGATCGATCTGGCGCCGAACTACGAGCACAAGCACCAGGAGCTCTCCCCGGACGACACCAGCGCCGGCCTGCACCGGATGGTGATCGACATTGCCAAGTTCTATCTGACCTACATGCGTTCGCACGGCGTGCCGCTGGATGACTCCTATGTCGACATGCTGCTGCACACCTATTATCAGAACGCGCTCATCTACGTGCGCAAGTACAGCTACGATGCCGACGTCAACGACCTGCGCTTCAACCTGTACGAGGAAGAGTTGACCGCCAGCCACTTCCGCGGCTTCCTGTGGGATGCCTGGATGCAGAGCAAGGGGCCTCAGGAGGCCAAGCTGATCCCGTCATGGAACCGGGTCGCCTATACCTTCCCGGAGATCTACGACCGCCTGCTGGAGACGGTCGAGGCAGACCACGCGGTTGCCTGACGTGGACGCGGCAAAGGCAAGGTCCATTGTGAGTAACCTTTGATTCTGCCTCGCCTCGCCGATCATGCCTTATCGTTTCGCCGACAACCAAGAGGAGTCCTTGCCGTGTCTGAAGCCATGACCGCAACCCCGAGCGCAACCGCCGAGAAGCCAAGCTGGCGGCGTGTGCTGCTCGTCAACTCACCCTACATCCTGCTCTACGTCCTGACCATTTGGCTCGTGGCCCTGACCGATCGTGATCCGGTGACGGCGGCCCGCTACTGGCAGTATTTCGTGCCCATTGCGGGTCTGGTGGCGATCATTGGCGGCTGGAGCAAATCCCCGGAATCGCGGTCAAGGTATCTGATCGAACAACTGCTGCACTGGGGCAGTGTGATGTTGGTGATCTACCTTCTGTTCATGCCGGAACTGCAGCAGTTCCTCAACGCCGACAGCCATGGCTTCGTGGTCGCCTACGTACTCGGTCTTGCGGCGATCCTGTCCGGTATCTATCAGGATTGGAAGATGGGCGTCTTCGGCCTCTTCCTGATCGGCAGCGCGGTCGGCATCGGTGTGCTCGAGGACAATGCGATGCTGTTGACCCTGGTTGGCGTGGCCGCTGCCGGCGTCGCCATCACGCTGCTGGTGCGCAAGAGCGGACGGCTATAACCTGGCGCCGAGCCCCGGCGGGCATCGCAGCTGCAGTCGGCGGCTCTGTCTGGGATTCGAAGCCGGTCCCAGCGGACGCAGTCGCGGCCGTGCCGCTGGTCTCGGGGCTTGGGTTTCGTTCGCGTCGGCTACGGCATGAATCGCTGATCGATGACTTACGGCGTGCGCCCCGCCGCTTGCAGCTGCTGGGCCAGGGTCGTGAGTTCGGCCGGCGTGTTGGCATTGCTGAAGGTGCTGCCGACGCCGGAATAACGCACGACAGCGACGCGATGACCCTGTAGCCATCCCTGCACGCTGCGCCCGCCGCTGGCCAGGTAGGCATCCAGGTCCGCGCGGATGCCGGTCGGAATCAGTGCATGCAGCGGGTGGATGCGCTCGTCGTCGGCGGCGACGGCAAGCCCTGCGTGCTCGGCGATGACACCCGCAGCCAGCCGCTCGGCGAGATCGAGCGGGATCAGCGGTGTGTCACAGGGCGTCGTGAGCAGCCAGCGGGTAGGTACTTGCGCGAGGGCTGCGGCGATCCCGGCGAGCGGACCTTGGAAGCCACTCAGCCGGTCGCCGATCACCTGGTCGGCGTGTTCGAGATAGGCCTCGGCGTTGCGGTTCGCGCTGATCCAGATACTGTTCACTTGCGGGCGTAACCGCGCGCCAACCCATTCGACCAATGGACGCCCGGCCAGGGTCGAGAGGCCCTTGTCCTGCCCGCCCATGCGCCGGCCAGCGCCGCCGGCGAGGATCAGACCAGTGATGTCGTGCTGGTTGATCGAATTGTTGACCGGATTGTCGATCTGACCTTCGTCAATCAGGGCGCCAACCGATCGATGTGCCAGCCACCGGCATCGCGGTCATAGCGAAAGCGATCGTGCAGACGGCTGTCGCGTCCCTGCCAGAATTCGATGCTGTCGGGTATCACGCGATAGCCGCCCCAAAAGTCCGGCAGGGGTATATCGCCGTCGGCGAACTTGCGTTTGATCTCTTCGACCTTCTGTTCCAGCAGCGAGCGCGAGGTGATCACCTGGCTCTGCGGCGATGACCAGGCGCCGAGCTGGCTGCCGCGCGGGCGGGTTGCGAAGTACTTCAGGGATTCAGCCGTTGGGATACGGGCCGCGCGGCCCTGAATCTTGACCTGTCTGGCCAAGGCCACCCAGGGAAACAAGAGGGCAACCCGTGGGTTGGCGTCCATTTGCCGTGCCTTGCGGCTGTGGAAATTGGTAAAGAAGACAAAGCCGTCGGCGTCGTAGAGCTTGAGCAGCACGGTGCGCAGGCTCGGCTGACCGTCCGAATCGACTGTTGCCAGGGACATGGCGTTCGGCTCCGGCAGCCGCGAGTCGATCGTCTCCTGATACCAGTGCTCGAACTGGAGCACTGGATCTGGATTCAGGTCGGCGCGGCTCAGGCCTTCGGCCATGGCGCGGGTGCGCAAGGCGGCAGGGTCCGCGTCGGTTTCATTCGGCGTCGTCAGGTAAGCCATGGGTCTGGATTGCGCAAGGATCTTGGTCGTCGATGTCGAGGAGATGGTAACCGCGGCGCGTGGAGGAAAGGGCGGCCAAGGATGCGAGGGAGTAACGCGCATCCAGGGCCGAGGGTATGCAGTTGGCTTGCGGGCGATACAGGATGCGGCGGCATCCGGCTGGCCGTGCTGGTGCAGGGTGCCGGGTGCCGTCGGACGTGGCTGTCGGCGTGCATCGGCCCGACCACGCTGCCGCTCGCGTCAGCGGCGGCGCCTCAAGACCTCCTCGACCTCGGCCTCGGCGGCAAGCCAGTCCTCATGCTCATGTCCAGGCTCGAAGTTGCGCCGTTCTGCGCGGTAGTAGGCCGCGTCGGCGATCATCCGGTAGCGCTCCTCGGGCGTTACTTTGGCCACTGGCGCGAGGCTGACCCGGCGCTCCGCGCGCGGCTGCGCTGCGGTCGCCGGAGTGGTCTTCTTGACCACGGCCTTCTTGCTCGGTGGCTTCTTGCTCACAGCTCTGGTTGCGGCGGGCGCGCTTGCGACGGCCTTCTTCGTTGCGGTCTTTTTGGTCACGGTTCCGGCGGCCGCGGTAACGGCCTGCTTGACTGCCGTCTTCTTCGCGGCCGCGGCAGGCGCCTTGGGCGCAGCCTTCCTCGACTGGGTCTTCTTCGTCACAACCGTCTTCTCGTCAGCCATAGTCTGTTACTCGCATCTGCTTCGCGTTAGGTCGATTACGCCGTGGTGCCGGTGGCCTGAATGGACCGCGATACGTTGGCCGAAACTGCACATCTTTCCATTGATACGGCTGAAGAATACACGACCAGAGCCAGAACCCGAACAGCCGAATGGCCGGAAAATGCAAGGAATGAGACGGTTACTGCACAGAGGCTCTTTATGGCGCGATAAATGGAGTTCGATAGCGCACTGATGTCTGCATCAGTAGCGCAGGGCTGCTCGCCTCGATGGCTGCACCTGACGGCGACCCCTTGATGAACTCTAGGTTCCGCGCGTCAGCATTCGATCCTGGGTCTTGCTCGATCATGGGCGCTGCCTTTACTCCTCGCGCAGGGCAAGTGCAGGCTCGCTGCGCGCCGCGCGCAGTGCCGGATAAAGGCCCGCCAGCACGGCGGCGATCCAGGCCAAGAGCACGCCCGAAATAAGCGTATCGGCGCTGACCCGCATCGGCATGGTCCAGCCGAACGAGCGCAGATTGATTACCTGGATCAGCAAATCACCCATCGCCAGTCCGAGCGGGATCGCCAGCAGCCCGGCGGCGACGCCCATGGCGGAGGTCTGTAGCAGGATCAGCTTGCGCAACTGGGTGCGCGTCATGCCTGTGGCACGCAACACCGCGTAGTCCTTGGCGCGCTCAAGCTCCAACGCCATCAGGGCACTGAGGATGCCGACGAAGGCGACACCGACGGCGAGCAGCCGCAGCACCTTTGTGATGGTGAAGGTGCGGTCGAACACGGTCAGCGACAGCTCGCGTATCGCGCGGTTGGTTTGCATGGACACCGGTGTATCGAGATCCGCCAGCAGGGCGTCGATGCGATCGCTGGCTGCCTCGAGATCGGCGTCCTCCGCCAGCAGGATGCCGATGGACGATACGCCCGGATCGTCCCAGAGGTCCGCGTAGACCGCGCGGGGCAGGATCAGCATGCCGCTGTCGCTGCCGTAATCCTGAAACACGGCGCCGATCTCGAATCGACGCCAGCCGTCGGTCGTGAACAGCTCCAGAGTGTCGCCGACCGCGACCTGGCGATGAAAGGCGAAGGGCTCCGACACCATGGCCAGCTCGCCTGCCTGCCAGCGCGGCCATAGCGCGTCCGCGACCCCGCCTTGGAAACGGAAGCCGCGCGGCTGTCCGTCACTTGCCTCGAGCGCCAGCACCAGCACCGGTGTGTCGCGTGTGTCGACGCGCCTGCTTCGGCCCTGGCTGATGCCCGACACGCCGGGCAAAGACATCAGCTGCTCCGCTAGGCCGTCGGGCAGACTGCCGCCGCCGGCGGCGTCACCAGAGCGCTCGACCGAGACGTAGATGTCGCTGGTCAGCGTGTGCTCCAGCCATTGCGAGACGCTGGTGCGGAAGCTGCCGATCATGATGCCGACGCCCATGGTGGCCGACACCGCCACCGCCAGTGCTGCCACCGCCAGTCCCGAGCGGGTGATGGATGCGGTGATGCCGCGGGCCGCGAGCCGGCCCTCGGTGCCGAACAGACGGCCGAACAGCGGCGTCGTCGCCAGGGCGAACAGGCGCACCACCAGCGGCATGGTCAGGCTCGCGCCCACGATGACCAGGAACAGCGCGACGAAGCCGATCGTCATCGAGCGCGCTGATAGCTGCACAAGCAGCACGCCGAGCAGTGCGATCAGCACACCGGCGCCCGCCAGCCAAGGCAGCAGGCGCTGCCCACGGCGCTCGACCAAGGTGCGGCGCAGCACGTCGCGCGGCTGCGATCGCGCCGCCTCCAGCGCCGGGCCGAGCGCCGCGATCAGCGTCACGCCCAGCCCGAGTCCAGCGCCCTTGAGCAGTGACAGCGGGTCCAGGTGCAGGCTGCGCACGTTGAGTTGGAAGTAGATGTCATTGATGGTGCGTGTGACCAGCTGCACCAGCCCGGCACCCACCGCGATGCCGACCAGGATGCCCAGCAGCGCGCCGATCAGCGCCAGCACCAGGGCCTCGGTCAGCACCAGCAGGAACATCTGGCCGCGTGTGACACCGAGCATACGCAGCGTGCCGAGCAGCGGGCGGCGCTGCAGCACGGCGAAGGTCATGGTGTTGTAGACGATGAAGCCGCCAACCAGCATCGCCAGCAGGCTCATCGCGGTCAGATTGGTGTGAAAGGCGCGGGTCATCTGCTCCAGCGCGTTGCCGCGCTGCGCCGCCTCCACGAGCCTCAGGCCGGTCGGTAGTGCATCGGCGAGCGCCGCCGCCTGTTCGGCGTCCAGTATCAGATCGATGCGCTCGATGCTGCCCACGCGCCCGAGCGCCTCCTGCGCGGTCGCGATGTCGGCGATGACCAGTCCGGCAAGGCCTTGTCCGGCGGCCTCCGGCAACACGGCGGCGATCGTCATCGCGCGTTGCTCGCCGCCAATCTCGACCGCGACGGCATCACCGACAGCGACGCCGAGCTTGCGCGCGTCGGCCGCCGACAGCGCTAGCGTATCCGGCTCCGCCAACAGCCGGATCAAGGCCGCCGGATCGGCGTCGGCGGCACTGGCGACGCCGGTGCGCATCGGGGCCGCGGCAATCAGATCCATCCCGAGCAGGGTCAGGCTGCGGCCGTCGATGCGAATCGGCGCGTCGATCACCGGCACCGCGCGCCGCAGTCGGTGCTCGATGCGCAGTCGAGCATAGAGCGCATCGGCGATTTCGCCGCCGGCGGCCTCGATTTGATGCGTCGCCGGGCCGGTCACCTGCTCGACCGACAACCGGAAGCCGCGCCGCGCGCTTTCGTTGGCGAGGTCGACGGCAATCACCACCGCCACTCCAAGCGCGATGCCGATGATCGACAGCCAGGTCTGCCAGCGATGCCGGGTCAGATAGCGCCGGCTCGCGGCCAGCAAGGATGGCGTCAGCGATACCGTCGTCACCAGGACAGCGCCTCGGCGTGGGTCGACAGCCGCCCATTGTCGAGCGCCAGGATGCGGTCGGCGATATCCGAGACCTTGCGGCTGTGGGTCACCAGGATCAGCGTGCGTCCCTCGTCGCGAAACAGATGTGCCAGCAACTCCAGCACCACGGCACCGGTGCGCGCATCGAGGTTGCCGGTCGGCTCATCGGCCAGCACCAGCGCAGGCTCGTGTATGACCGCGCGCGCGATGGCCACGCGCTGCTGCTCGCCGCCGGAGAGCTGATCGGGAAAGGCACCCTCGCGGCCGTCCAGCCCGACACGCCCGAGCAGCTCGCTGACACGTGCGCCGCGCCGCGCTGCCGCGACGCCGTTCAGCTCCAGCGGCAGGGCTAGATTCTCGCTGACGGTCAGGGTTGGGATCAGATTGAAGAACTGGTAGATGAAGCCGATGTGCTGGCGACGCAGCAGGGTCAGATCAGGTTCCCCCATGGTGGTGATGCTGCGGCCAAGGACCTCGACATCGCCGGTGTCTGGCTTGTCGATGCCGGCCAGCAGGTTCAATAGCGTCGACTTTCCGGAGCCGCTGCGCCCGAGCAGTGCAACGCACTCGCCGCGCGCCACCTGGAAGCCGACGTCGCTGAGCACGGCGCGGCGCTGCCGGCCCTCGGCGTAGGATTTGCTGATGCCGTCCACGGCGAGGACGGGCAAGGTGTCTGGTGTCATGTTAGGGGCTAGGCTAGGCTAGGGCTAGGGGCTAGGGGCTAGGAAGGATTAACTATTGCGGCGGTGCAGAGGTTCCGAGACCGTCTCTGCCTTTTGTCGTTGTCGTTAGTCGTTGTCGTTTTCATCATCGATCATCGGTACGACGCCGATGACGGACTCGATTACCACAACGACAACGAACAGCCTCGGCATTTCCGCAGTGCAGCACTAGCGAAGCGACCCCCGTTAGCCACTCGCCCCTGGTCCCTTGCCACTTCTCAATCAAAGCCAGCGGACAAGGTAGTAAAGGCGTTGTCCCTCGGACGACGACGAAGGTCCGTAGACGATGGCCGGGTGCAGCTTACGCGCCTCGTCTCGGCCCTGCATGGCCTCCGCCTCGCTGTCGACCACGGTCACGCAACCCTCCGGGAAGCGCGCCCGGCGACGGTTCGGCGACTTGATGAGCGCATAGCGCTCCGCCAGCGATTTGGACTCAGGGTCGATGATGACCTGGGGCATGACAGTATCGGTCCGGTCGACATCCTTAAGAATCAGTGCGATCGCTCGACTCAGTTGGAGCGCCGACCTCGGCGCGAGGAGCTCCGGCAGTCACGATCAGTACCGGCGCGCCAAGGCCTTGCTGGTTTCTGTCTTTTCTCTATCTTGAGCGCAACCGCGCCCCGGTCAAGCGCGGCCGGCGCCAAAGACAGGCCGATCCGTTATCATCGGCGGTCATCGGCCCCAGGTCGCTATGCGCCTAAACGCATGCGCAGTTCGACTGCCCGTCCGACGCCTCAACCCGGAGAACCTGCCCCCATGCAAGTCCATCATGCCCTGGTGCTCAATCTGCATCAGCCCGCCGGTAATCTGGATCATCTGCTCGCGCACGAGACCTGGCAGGCCAAAGAGATCCTGTTCGCAATGGACCGCATCGCCCGCAGCCTGTGGGACCACGAGGATCTTGCTCGGGTGCATCTGTCGCTGTCCGGTACGCTGCTCGAGAACCTGTCGGACCCGGCGTTCCAGGAAAAGGTTTACGGCATCGTCGACTGCGGCGCGCTGCTCTGGCACCTGCAGAACCAGCAAGTCATCGAGATCCTCGGCACCGGCTATTACCATCCCGTGTTGCCGCTGATCCCCGAGGCAGACCGCGCCGAGCATCTGCGGCGCTGGCAGGGCATCGCCAGGCATGTGTTCTGGCGCCCAGGCTTCAAAGGGTTCTGGCCGCCGGAGATGGGTTTCTCGATGGAACTGATCCCTCTGCTGCGTACCTTCGGCTACCGCTATGTGCTGGTCGACAGTGCCCATGTCGAGCCGGTGGACGACATGAGCTGGCCCGAGCTGCGCTACCGGCCGCATGTGGCGCGCTACGAAGATGACGAGATCATCGTCGTCGTGCGCGACCGCGAGCTGTCCGATGCGCAGGAGTCCGGCATGGAACTCGACTGGTTCCTCAACGAGGTGGAGGAGCGCGCCCGCTGGTGCGACTTCCCGCCCTTGGTCTGCACCGCGACCGATGGCGAGAATGGCGGCTGGTTCCGCAATGTCACCGAAGGCGCCAACTTCTGGAGCGCCTTCTACCTGCCGCTACTCGAGCGTGTGCGTGCCGGCGAGGCCGACTTGAAGCCCACCTTCATTGGCGACTATCTCGATACCCATGGCGCCCATGGTGAGGTGCGTGTCAACACCGGCGCCTGGAATACCGGCTGGCACCAGGGCAAGGGCTTTACGCAATGGACCGGATCCGATGCCCAGCGCCAGACCTTGGCGCGCTACGCGGAGACCAGCGCGCAACTCAATGCTTTGGCCGAACGCGCGGCCACTGAGGCATCGGACGACGTCGGCCTGACGGCCGCGCTGGAAGAGGCGCGCTGGCGCTTGCTGCGCGCGGAGACCAGCTGCAACATCTATTGGGGTGAGGCCTGGGTGCATCACGCCGATGCCGATCTCGCCGGTGCCGCCCGCGCACTGCAAGAGGCGGAGACGAGAGTGGAGAGGGGCGAGTAGCAAGGGGCCAGAGCCAGAGCCAAGAGGCCCGCGACACGGAAGGCGGGCGTCAAGACAAGTCAGCTGATATGAGATTTGACAGAAATCGCCTAAGGTTGTGTGCCTTTCCGCTTGGCGTGGTGCACTCGTTTTCCGCTAACCCTGTCATCACACAAAAAGTGATGTATCTGCAAAGAATTCTCGCCCTCAACGGTACATGCCCTTGGGCGCCAACGGCCCCGAACCCTATAGACTAAACTCCTCGGCCCTCGTTCCTAGTCCCCGGAGACAAATCGTGACCCAGCTTCCCGAGTATATCGACGGTCTTCCCAACATCAGCGGCAACGAGGCCGCCATTGCGGCGGCGATGCAGTCAGGCAAGGACAAACGCCTGTCGCAGTCGGCGGGCGGGGTGGATTTCGGCTCCATCCGCGCCGCCGCGGCCATCGCGCTGCATCAGCACCAGCCGCTGATCCCGGCCGGTGGCGACGACCTGCGAACTGCCGCCATCATCAGTAACCTCAAGTACATGATGGATCACCAGGGCATCGGCGATAACTACAACGCGCCGGCCTTCGTCTGGTGCTACAAGCGCATGGGCGAGTTCATCCCGCAGCTCATCCACGAGGGCAAGTCGCCGCGCGTCATGCTGGAGTACTCAGGCACGCTGCTGCACGGTCTGCGCGCGATGGGTGAGGACCATGTGGTTGATGCCCTGAAGGGCGTAACGACCAACCCGGAATTCAACTGGGCCGTGGAATGGCTCGGTATGCCCTGGGGTCATGCCGTGGCACCATCTACCCCGGTGCAGGATTATCGGCTGCACGTGCGGGCATTCCAGCATCATTTCGCTGCCATCTTCGGCCACGATGCGCTCGAGCGCGTGCGCGGCTTCTCGCCGTCCGAGATGGCGCTGCCGAACCATCCGGACGTCGCCTATGCCTTCGTCAAGACGCTGAACGACTGCGGCTATCAATGGGTTCTGGTACAGGAGCACAGCGTCGAGCAGACCGACAATGGTGGGCATCCGCAGCGTCCGCACCTGCCCCACCGGTTGGTCTGTACCAATTCCGAAGGCGAGACGGCGAGCATCATCGCACTGGTCAAGACCCAGGGGTCTGACACCAAGCTGGTGGCCCAGATGCAGCCCTGGTATGAGGCGCAAGGGCTACAGCGTTTGGACTTGGCCGGTAAACAGGTGCCGCCGCTGGTCACGCAGATCGCCGATGGCGAGAACGGTGGTGTGATGATGAACGAGTTTCCGGACAAGTTCTTCGAGGTCGTGCGCGCGTCATCGGGCGGCGACGTGCCCCTGATGAACGGCAGCGAGTATCTCGAGCACCTGTTCGACCTCGGCATCAAGGAAAGCGACTTCACCGAGATCAGACCGGTGCAGCAGCGCAAGATCTGGGAGCGAATGCAGCCGGGCGACGGTGCCGAGAAGCTGGCGCAGGTGATCGAGGCGCTGAAGCAGGAAGACCATCAGTTCCACATGGACGGCGGCAGCTGGACCAATGATCTCTCTTGGGTGAAGGGCTATGAGAACGTCATCGGCCCGATGGAAGAGGCCAGCTCGCTGTTCAACGAGAAGGTGCTGAAGCCCGGCGCCGCAACCGATGATCCGGCCTACCGCAATGCGCTCTATCACCTAATGGCCTCGCAGACCAGCTGCTACCGCTACTGGGGGCAGGGCCAGTGGACCGACTACGGCCGCGAGATCTGCCGCCGGGTCGTGGATATCTGCAACCACGATTTTGGGTAGCAGCCGGTCCGCGATCTTGCTCCGACCTCCAGCCGCGGTCGAGGCCCATGTCTCCGCCGCGGGATTCTCTCTGGTCGCTTCATTGGAGTGTTGCCGATGAAAAGGGTGCTGTTGTTGGTTGCCGCTGTTGTCGCTTCGTCGCTCGTGCCGTCGACCGGCATGACTCAGCAACTGTCCGATTACATCAACGTTCGCATCATCAACGACAGGGGTTCGGACTTGCGCATTTCGGCCTATGACAACGTCTGCGGTGTCATGCTCCTCGAGAAGCGGCTCGCCCGCAGCGCGGAGATATCGGCCCAGCTCTGCACCCAGGGCATGGACAAGGGTGACGTCACCGTCCGCAATCTCGAAACAGGCGCCGAGCGGCGTTATCAAAGCGTACTCCGCGGCGCGAGACTGGCGGCGCCTTAGGCCAGGGCCGCAGGTTCAGCGCTTCCGGCCTGGGGCAGGAGAGGCCCTGTGGTCTTCCAGTGGCGCAAGCCCCGACTCTGGCCCATGGGCCCAGCCCGCGACAACCTCAGTGTTTCGGGGAACCGGGGTGCGGAACCTCGGATGAGTGGTCGACCACGGCCGCGACCACGAGATCGCCCCAGACGTTGATCGCCGTGATTGGATAGTCGAAAAAGCGGTCGACCACCAGGTACAGCGCCAGATAGGTCTGCGGCAGGCCAAGCAGATCGAGCATGAAGGCCATCATCGCGATGCCGCCGCCGGGGATGCCGGCGGTACCGGCCGATGAGGCCATGGTCAGCAGCACGATGAACAGCGCATGCAGCAGGCTGACCTCGGCGCCGGCGAGCTGGGCCATGAAGATCAGCAGGATCGACTGATAGAGTGCCGAGCCGTCCATGTTCAGCGTTGCGCCCAGCGGCAGCGTGAAGCTGGACACACGTGCGCTGACGCCGGCGTTCTCTTCCAGCACCTGCTTCGACACCGGATAGGTGGCCGAGCTCGACGCGGTGGCCAGTGCGGTCGCGACTGCCGCGCGCACCTGCCGCAGGAATCGCCAGGGCGAGCGTCCGCCGCGCAGGAGCAGCAGCAGCGGCAATACCAGGCCGGCGTGCAGCAGCGCCGCGGCCAGCACCGCCCAGACGAACGGGCGCAGCGCCAGCACCCCGCCCCAGTCCATCTGCGCCAGGCTGGCATAGACCAGCGCCGCGATGCCGATCGGCGCCGCCTTCAGAATCAGGTGCAGCATGCGCATCAGCAGCGCGTTGACGGCATCGGCACCGTCGGCCAGCAGATTGCGCCGTCGGCCGTCCAGCCCGCGCGAGGCCAGCGCCGCGAAGATCCCGATGACGACGACGTGCAGGATGTTGCCGTCGGCCAGGGATGCGAACAGGTTGCTCGGGATGAAGTTTGCGATCAGCGCCGTCAGGCTGAATCCGCCGGCATCCGGCTGGACCTGTTCCAGGTTCAACAGGCCGGGTTCCAGGCCGCGTGCGAACAGAAAACCGAGCGTGGTGCCGGCGCCGGCCGCGAACACGGAGGTCAGCAGGTAGAAGCCGAGCGTCGCGAGGCCGAGCCGACGTAGGTCCGCGCCCGTGGCCAGTGCCGCGTAGATCGACACCAGCACCAACGGCAGGATCAGCACCTTCAGCAGCGAGATGAAGATGTCCCCGAGCCAGCCGACGTAGACGGCGCCGGACGGCGCGACCAGCGCAAGCAGCACGCCGAGCACCAGTGCTGCCGGGGCCGAGTAGAGCGACTGGATGCGCATCCTCAGCCGCCGAGGAAGGGCGACGCCTTGGTCCGGCGCGCCGGCTTGATCCCGAGCGTCTGCAGCAGCCGGTCGATCATCTCCTGCTGCGCGGCGCGTAGGCCGTACTCCGCCTCCAGGTTGTAATAATCGCCGAGCCGATGCCTGGCGATGTAGTCGGACAGGGAGCAATCGAAGCTCGCGTCGGTGACCTGCTTGTAGACGACATTGAGACCGGCGGCGTTCAGCGCCTCGATCTGGCGTCTGGCGCCGGCATCGGCCATCGGTGCGCGCCGGCCTGCCATGTAGATCAGGTTGTCCTCGTCGCGCAACGGTCCGGCTGCTCGGCTACTGGGATACGGATGGAGCAGCGGATGCTGTCGGTTGATCGAGATGGTGCCGCGGCCGCCGTTGCCGCTCCAGCCGTCGTGGTTGTTGTGCAGCGCCAGATAAGGGCCGCGCCGGCCCTGATAGTGCCGGAGTATGGCGTTGGTGAACGCGGGGGCCGGCTTGCGTTGGCTTCGGCACAAACGCGACTCGCGGCTGCTGCTGCTGAAGTTGCGGTTCGGGTCCTGGCCGCGAAAGGTGCGCTGCCCGGCGCTGTCCACGGCGAGCAGCGCGCCGCCATAGTTGATCAGTGCATGGACGGCGGCGTCGAAGGCGGTGTCCTCATTGTCGTGCGGCAGCACCCAGAATGGCCCGTCTGGCGTACCGCGATGCTCCAAGATGTGGAAAACCCAATCGAAGCCGCCCTCGCGCACCTCCTGCCGTCGGTAACAGATCGGCGTGCCGCGGAGTGCGGCAAGGTTCCGCTGCACGTCGCGCGACCGCGCGTCGGCTGGCTCCATGCAGTCGCTGATGGTCACCGATGTGCCGGACAGTCCCAGGTCGCCGTCGCCGCCAGCGCAGCCGGCAAGGCCGAGCGCGGTTGTGATCAGCAGCCACATCATGGCCAGCAGGCGGCTCGGTGCGAGGCAGTCCGGCGTTATCCGCCGCTCTGCGATCCGACGCTGACCGGGGGATTGGGCGGAGCAGGGATGCGTTGCGCGCCGCGCGCCGGCCGCGGCAACCGGCCTCATGGCGTCCACCCCAGGCGCTGCAGATTGCGCACAACCTCGTCCTGGTCGCTGAAGTAGCGCTTCTGGCCGTTCTGATCGATAGAGCGCTCATGGCCCTTGCCGGCGATCAGCGCCACCCAGGGGTCGTCCTCGGGTTGCTCGGCCAGCCAGTCGAACAGCCGCCGGATGGCGTCGGCGCGGTCCACGGCCACCTCTGGCGACACGGGGCAGGCGGCCATGCCGGCCAGGGTGTCGTCGATGATCGCCCGCGGGTCCTCGAAGCGCGGGTTGTCCGAGGTGACGATGACGCGATCGGACCCGCGGCAGACGGCGGCGCCCATCAGCGGCCGCTTGCTCCGGTCGCGGTCGCCGCCGCAGCCGAACAGCGTCAGGATTCGAGCAGTGGGGAAGGCGGCTCGGACGGCGCCGAGCACGTTCTCCAATGCATCCGGCGTGTGCGCAAAGTCGATGACGATGCGGCGCTCACCATGCACATGGCAATCGAAGCGGCCATCCACCGGCCTCAGCGCCTGCCAGGTCTCGGCCGGTGCTTCGCCGAGCAGCCGTGCGGCCATCTCCAGCGCCAGCGTGTAATTGGCGCGGTTGTAGTCCAGCGCCAGGAACGGGCGCGTGCGCAGCGCGCTCTCATCGAGCACGACCGGATCGAGCTGTTGAACGGGTACGCGGTCACCGAAGACTTCTCGTAGCCGCTGAGCCACCTCGCCGCTGGTGGTTAACAATGGCGTGCCCTCGGCGAGCAGATCCAGGATGCCTGCCTTGGCCTCGAAGTAGCTCTGCTCATCGCCGTGGTAGTCGAGATGGTCCTGGCTGAAATTGGTCCAGGCAGCGGCATCGAAGCGCAGTCCGTAAACCCGGCCCTGATGCAGCGCATGGCTGGAGACCTCCATGACCAGGGTCTCGGCGCGTCCCCGAAGCTCATGCAGGATGCGTCTGAGTTCCAGATAGGGCGGCGACGTGAAGCCGGTCGCACCGAGCGGCTCGCCGTTCAGCGCCAAGCCGAGCGTGCCAATGCTCAGCACCCGCCGACCGGCGGCGATCAGGATCGACTCCAGATACTTGACCGTGGTGGTCTTGCCGTTGGTGCCGGTGACGCCGGCAATATGCCAATGGCCCGGCGGCAACGGGTAGACATGGTCGCACAGGCGCTCCAGCGTGGCGCCCCAGGCGTCCGGCGCGGTCACATAGACCGCCTTGTCCTTGAGTTGGTCCAGGCAGTCGAGCCGCCGATTCGTGAGCAGCGCGCCAAAGCGGCCGTCTGCCAGATAGCGTTGGTAGAGTTCGGCATCGCTGCGTCCGTCGTCAAAGCGCTGAAAACACAGGACCGACTGCCGCGTGCACCGATCGCCGCGCCACTGGATATCGGCCAAGGTCGAGAGGTCCAGATCCGGCGGCTCGATGCGCAGCGCAAACGGCAGCGCGGCCAACAGCGCCGGTAGGCTCTCGGAGGCGGCTTGGGTGGGGCTCAGGTTCGTGTCCAGGGTTAGCTCGGTATTGAGGGCGCAAGGCCGTTGGTCATCAAAGGCCGGCCGTCATCATCATCAATAATGGTGCCGCGCCAGATATAAGGTGCCGCGCAAGAATACGAGATTCCCGCCATTCATGCGTGGCTGCCGCCATGACCCTGTCGGAGTCGGTCAGCTCTGTAGGCGCGGCGCCCTCACCGCGGCGAACCGAGCGAGCACTAGTGGTCCAGAATGGAACTCTTGATACCGTTTCTTAAGTGCAGCAGCGATCATCATGAACAGGCTTGTTTTCAACAATCGAGAACTGTTCACCATGGCCCTGTGTGCTGCTGTGCCCGTTCATGTCACCGCGAAACACCGCCGGCGTCTTGAGGCGCTCGTGCGCCAACGCCGGGCACCGCAGGGTGTCGTCATGCGCGCGCGTATCATTCTGCTGGCTGGTGAGGGGGCCGGGGTGCGGGAGACGGCCAAGGAGCTGGGCATCGGGCGCGCGACGGTGCAGCGCTGGCGGGCGCGTTGGCGCGACAGTGACGGGCAGCCGTTCGCCGAGCGGCTGTGCGATGCCCCACGCCCGGGCACCCCGCCGACGTTCACCCCGGAGCAGATCTGCGCGATCATCACCCTGGCCTGCGAGGCGCCGAGCGACAGCGAGCAGGCGTTCACCCATTGGACGCAGGCCGCCCTGGCCGAGGCGGCAACCGAACGCGGCATCGTCGATGCGATCTCGGCGCACTCGGTCGGGCGTTTCCTGCGCGAAGCCGATCTCAAGGCGCATCGCACCCGCGGCTGGATCAACAGCCCGAAGGACGAAGACTTCGAGGCCAAGTGCGCCGATGTGTACGAGACCTACCGGCTGGCGCCGACGCGTGCGGCGGCCGGCATCGGGACGCGCAGCATCGACGAAATGACCGGCGTGCAGGCGCTCGAGCGCGCCGCACTGACGCAGCCGATGCGCCCCGGGCGTGTCGAGCGCAGCGAGTTTGAATACATCCGCCACGGGACCACCACCCTCATCGCCGATTTCGATGTGGTCAGCGGACAGGTCGGCTACCGCCTTGGCCCGACCCGCACCGAGCAGGACTTCGCGCACTCCCTGGCCGCGCTGCTCGCCACGCGCTCGGCGCAGACGCACTGGCATCTGATCATGGACAATCTCAAATTCCCCTACCCCGCTACCGGCTATCTATCCCACAATCTCACACCGCCTAGAGCCGCTCGGACGGTCTGAAAACGAGTCGGAGCAGACGTGAAGGATTGGCCTGGCGGCGGACCGCTCCCGACCCAGAGCAGTCCTACACAAATCGCTTACAAACACCTTGAGGATGCATTTACATCGATGCCGGACGAAGGTCTGGCGCGAATAGCCTGTTCCGACTCCAGGCTGTGATTTGCTCCCGATTCACGAGAAAAATAGCTTTCCAGCAACATAAAGAAACATGATCACAGCCCCAGCTAATATGCACGGAAACCAAATCAGCCAGAAATCCTCTCCGAAAACCATATGCTTCACTGATTCAGGGTGAAGTCTTTCCACGGCGTGCTTCAAGGCATCATATTCATCATGTAACCCATCGGCGAGGAGAACGATTGTCTGCCCTTGTAGATGTTGTAGCTGATACTATCAATCGTTCCTGACATACGGTTCACATCGAGAGAGATACTGCCGACCTTCGTATCCAGAAAGCGCAGCGAATCTTTCATCGAACTAACCGAGTTCGACATTTCGCCTAATTCGTTCGAGATCGAGTTCTCGATCAGCGTTATTTCATTGTTCATCGCATTAATGTTGCCATCCATATGTGCGACCACATCGTCGATCTTGCTCACCTCGCTAACCATGATAGAGATGTGATCATGCATTGAGTGTATATCACCGCCCATACCTCTCATGTAACCTGTCATTGCGTGCATATCTTGGGTCATCAAAGCCATGAAATAGACCATGAGCAAAAATGCACTGCCAAGGAGGCTGCCAATGAAAGCGACTAAGAGAAACGCGATGTTACGCTTTGTACTTGAACCCGTGACCTCTTTAAGGCGAGCTTCCACGTTATGTCATCCCAAGTTCCGCCAATTTACGCCATTCCGCATCGAACTGATCACGCAATTTGCGATCCTTGAAAAGGATATTCGGCGAGACCGGCTTAAAGAGTTCGAAAAATTTCGTCCGCTCGGCCGGTCTTCCCTCTTCCGAAAGCTGGTCAAGGCTATGCTCGAATACCGACTCTTCGGTGATTAGTGCATCGACCTTCCCAGTGGCTAGCAGAGATGCGAGTAGTAAATGATTCGGGATTTTCTGGATGCCCTCGCCTGCGTTGTTCAGTTCGTCGAGTTGGGGTTGAAGCACATGGAAGACATTCGGATGAATAGCAACCGCCAGCGAGTTCAAGCTGCTAATGTCGGCAATATTGAACTCGCGGGATTCGAGTGTGACGACGACAAAGTGCCTCTTCAGCAGAGGTTCCGACGGGAACAGCCCGCTGTCCGGAAGCCGTATTCCGCCACAAACCCAAACGCCGGCGACGTAATCGGCTTTCGCATAGTTGATGGCCTCCTCATAGCTGACATATATGTTCTGGGGCTCTCGGCCGCTCGATTTCAGAGCCTTGGCAATCAAGCTCCACTCGCGTCCCCGATGATCGCCGACGTCGAAGTAAGGTGCATAAGGACAGGGGATCGCGATGACCACGTGTCGATCATTGTGCTGCAGTGCTTCGGTACCGTTGCGGTGTTTGGCTGCATTCAAAGGAGCAACCAGGGACAAAAGCATCGGAGGGATCAAAAGTACGGTGACCATCATGGCGGCCACGCCCCATAGGAATAGATTCGTCTTCAGTCGGATGCAAAACCGGGTGCACGAATTCATGACGCCCTGACTTCTCCATCGGAACAACGGCCACTAAATATTAGAACAGTAGCATATGCTCATATTATTAATAACGCTTTTCCTTGCGCCAGATCATTGCATCCACAACCAAGAAGATAATTCTGCGCGAAGCGTCAGATCCGGAAGCGAAAGGAGTGCGGCAAGCTCGACGGGAGCAAGCCGGCCCTGAGCCAGACCCCGTGAATCGGCGCGCCGACGTTCAGAGGATAGCAAAGCCGGCGCCGCCAAGCGGGTGATTCTTGCTTTTTTCGGATGTCCGGCCCTTAGACGGGCTGGGCGGTCGGCTGACAGATCAAAGTTATCGTCATCCGTGGCGGAAGACTCGACCGACGTTCGTTCAACGCCGACTAGCTGCCAGTCGCCAAGGGAGGCGGACCGGCCGCGTGGCCGCCGGCTGCGGACGCTGGATCCCCAGGGCCGGACTGACCGTTATCGAC
>CAVPHF010000044.1:0-26547 GCA_963704155.1 uncultured Gammaproteobacteria bacterium | reverse complement strand
GGGCGCCGACGACTACCTGGGCAAGCCGTTTCATTTTGAGGAGCTGCTCGCCCGGCTGCATGCGCTGATCCGGGTGCTCTGCTGGTCTGCCCGAGCCCACGCTGACCGTTGCCGGCGGCACCTTGGACGAAGACCGCCAGTGTGTGCTCATGGCCGACGTCGAAGGTAGAGCTGACTGGTCGAGTTTCGATTGTTGCGCTACTTCATGCTCCATCCAGATAAGGTGTTGTCCAAGCAGCGACTGACCGAGCATGTCTATAACCAGCATGCCGAGCACGCCAAGCAATTGATCGAAGTCGACGTTCGCCGGTTGCGCGAGAAGCTCGGCCGAGAGCACTTGCGCACTCAGCGCGGTCAAGGCTACGTTTTTCTTCCGTCGGTTCCATGACCGTCGCCGTGTGCATCCCCCGATGGCGATGAGGATGACTATGAAGTCTACGCGCCTCGTCGAAAGCCGCCTCCATATCGGTCTGTCCTTTAGCCTCGCGCTGCTGATTGCGGCGGCCTGGTGGCTCGGTCACGATGCATTGCATCGCAGCACGGATGCCTACGTGCTGTCGCGACTGACGCACGATGCTGAGGCTCTGCTCGGACAACTGCGCCAGCGCAACGGCGGCGACGGCGGTCTGGCGGGACTGGACATCGCAAAGACCGCGATCTATCGCGAGCCGCTTTCCGACCCTACTACCAGATTCTAAGCGACGCCGGCGAAACGTTGCGCTCGCGTTCCTTATGGGATCAAGACCTGAACGCGCGCCGGCTGCGGCCGGAGCCAGTGCGCATCGGAAGACGCATCCGGAAAACGGCGAGCTGCTCTTAGTGTACAGCGCCGGGTACCGGGTCGAGGTAGACGAACTGACCATCGCCGTGGCCGAGGATCTGACGCCGCTGCTCGCCGTGCTGCGGGAATTCGAGCGCTTGTTCGCCCTGCTCGCCCTTGTCGGCTTCGGGCTGATGTTGCTGGTGCAGCGGTTGATCTGAAGCGCACGCTTCGCCGGCTGCATCCCGTGTATCGCGATATCAACAACCTCGAGCGCGGCACCGCGTCGCGCCTTACCGAAGACGTGCCGAGCGAGATCCAGCCGCTGGTGAAGAAACTCAACGGTCTGCTCTCGATCTATGACAAGCGCCTACAACGCTCCCGCAACGCCGCCGGTAATCTAGCGCACGCGATCAAGGCGCCGTTGAACCTGTTGTTGCAGCAACTCGAGCACAAAAGACAACCGATCGACGCCGACGGTCGACGCCTGTGTCGGGAACAGATCCAGCGCGTGCGTGCTCTGGCGGAGCGGGGAGCTGAAGCGCGCGCGCAGCGCGGGCGGCGCCCACGCCGGATCCAGCTTCGACCCCGCCACCGAATTGCCCGTGCTCAAGGACGTGCTGCTGCGCATGTATTCGGCCAAGGCGCTGACGATCGAGCTGCCCGGAATCGATCCGCCGGGTCGATTCGGCGGCGGATCGGGAAGAGATCCTCGAGCTCTTCGGTACCCTGCTCGACAACGCCTGCAAAGTCGGGCGGTCAAGCGCGTCGACTGCCGGCTCCGGTGGTGCCCCGGCGGTATCGTCCTCAGCGTCGAGGACGACGGCGCCGGCTGCTCCGCCGAGGAGATAGGGCCATTGGTATCCGCGGTGTGCGACTCGACGAGCGCGTATCGGGCCACGGGGTCGGCCTGTCGATCGCGCTGGAACCGCCCGACCTGTACGGCGGCGATCCGCGTTTCGGGCGCTCTCGAGCGGCTTGGCGGTTTCAGTGCGCGGCTCGCGCTGCCGCTGCGCGAAGTCGTCATCGACGGCTGCCTTGCGCGCGGGATGACGCGGCCCTGACCCCGTCGATCCGTTTCGCGCGCGGATGGCGCGCCGCCGACCCGCCGCATTCAGATTCATTTCAGCAAGCTGGTTTAAGCTGGCGGCTATGAATGCGAGCGCGCCATATGAGTCTCCTATTACGCAGCAGAGACCCGTGGCGGATTTCCGCGATCGTTCTGCTCGCGCTGGCGGCACGTTGAGCGTCGACCCGGCGGCGGCCGGCACGCTTGGCGACGCCTTGTCATCTGCGCTGAGTCAGGCGCTGCAGCAGGCGCGCGTCGAGGGGCTGCGGCAGGAAGGGGCCGCCATCCGCGACCAGGCTGACGGCGCCGATCGCGGCCATCGGCGGCGATGCGGCTGAAGGGACTTTCCGACCGCCTGACCAGCAACGATGGCGCCTACGAGCTGGAGGCCGACGGTCGACATGCCGCTCTGGATGCCGGGCCAACGCGGTGCCCGCACCGCGGTCGCCGAATCGCTGGGGATGCAAGCCGACGCCTTGCAGCGTTTGCTGCGTTGGGAGATGGCGGGCCAGGTGCGCGAAGCCGTGTGGGAAACGGCGTCGCCCACGGCCGCCTGCGCCAGGCCGCTTCGCTGTCCAGGGCGGGCGAGGTCACTGCGGGCAACGGTCGCAAAGCGCACCGAGGCCGGTGAGCTGGCGCGGATGGAGTCGCTGACCGCAGAACAGGCCACTGTCTTCCCGCGACCTGGAAATGCGCATGGGCACAGCTCCGACGATGATCAGGCCATCGCCGCATATCTGTTGCTGACCAACCAGCCGCGCCTACCGGAGCCGCTTGTCGAACCGCTGGACGAAGCGCTTTTGCAGGCGTTGTCGGCGGCTGCGGCCAGCCCGACGCTGCCGCTGCAGCATCCCTTGTTGGCCAGCGCCGATGGCGCCATCGCGCAGGCGCGGGCGGAGCGCGAGCGCGCACGCGCAGAGCGTCGCGGCCATCCGGTATCGAGCCTGGGTGGCAGACGCGTGCGCGACGATCGCGCGGTCTCCGCCGTCGATGCCGTTCAGCTCGAACTCAGCATTCCATTTGGGCTGAAGCGGCAGGCTGCGCCGGAAGTGGCTGCCGCCGAGCGCACCTATACCGAGCGCCTCAGCGAGCTGCAGCGCATCCGCCGCGAGGCCGAGCGCGACCTGCAAGCCGCAGTGCTGGCCCGTCGCGGCGCCGCCGATGCACTGGTGCTGTCGGAACAACGCGCAGGCCTCGCCGCTGATGCGCTCGATGTCACGCGGCGCGCCTTCGACCTCGGCGAGGCCGATCTTGCGGCGCTCCTGCGCGCCGAGGAGCGCGCCCGCGAGGCAGATCTGGACCTAGAACTGCGCAGACTGGAACAGGGTCGCGCGGTGGCCCGGCTCAACCAAGCTCTTGGAGTTGTCCCCGAATGACATCCTGCTGCGATCGCCAGGCAGTGGCGAATTCCCTCAGACTGACTGCCGTCCGGAAACTGCCGTGGGCGCTGACGTTGGCGGCGCTGGCCATGGCCGGCGCATCGGTTGCTTTGGCTGCTGATCCCGTGCTGGTGCCGCTGACGGCAGACCAGCAACGCGCGTTCGGCGTCGAGCTGGCCGCACCGATGGCCGCGGAAGAGACCCTGACCCGTCGCTATCCGGCCCAGGTCGCGGTGCCGAATCCCCAATTGCGCGTTGTTTCTACGCCCCAGGCGGGGGTGATCGAGGCGCTGCTGGTGGCCGAAGGCGAGCGCGTCGAGCCCGACCAGGTACTGGCACGTCTGCGCAGCCCGGAGCTGGTGGATACACAGAGCAGTTACCTGGAGGCGGTCACCCGCCTTGCGCTGGCCGAGAGTCGAGCTCGCCCGCGACCGCAAGCTGCACAACGAGGGCGTCATCGCCGAACGCCGGCTGTTGGAGAGCCAGTCGAATCAGAGGGAACTGTCGACCATGGTCGACCAGCGCCGCCAACTGCTGCAACTGTCTGGTTTCTCGGCGGCCGACATCGATGCGCTGACCCAGAGCCGACAGCTCTCGAGCAGTCTGCCGGTGCACACCCCCATCGGCGGCGTGGTGTTGGAGCAGATGGTCAGCACCGGCCAATCGGTGGCCGCCGCGTCGCCACTGTACCGGGTTGCGGAGCTGAAGCCACTGTGGGTGGAAGTGCACGTGCCGGTCGAGAGCCTGGGCGGCCTGCGGCTGGGGGCACCGGTGGTGCTGCCGACGCTCGGCATCGAGGGCCAGATCATCACCATCGGGCGCATGGTGCACAGCGAGGATCAGGGGGTGCTGGTGCGCGCGGAGATCCAGACCGGCACCGAGAAGCTGCGTCCTGGCCAGTTTGTCGAGGTGCAGCTGAGCGCGGCGCCGACCGAGGGCGGCAGCTGGCGGGTGCCGTCAGCGGCGGTGGTGCGCTACGCCGGCAGCGCGACGTCTTCGCGGCCCGTGACGGCGGCTTTGCCGCGCTGCCGGTCGAGGTCCTGGTGGAGGAAGAACGCACCGCGGTCATCGGCGGCAATCTCGCCAAGTCGGACCGCGTGGCGATCAGCGGGGTGGTGGCACTGAAGGCGGCCTGGCTGGCCGGCGCGGATGCCGGTTCTGAAACCGGTTCCGAAGGCGGCGCCAACTAATGCTCGCGCGGCTCATCCAATTCTCGCTGACGCAGCGGCTGCTGATGCTGCTGCTGATGCTGTTGTTGGTCGGCGGCGGCTGGCAGGCATTGAAGACCACGCCGATCGACGCCTTTCCCGATGTCTCCACGACCCAGGTCAAGATCATCGTCAAGGCGGCGGGCATGACGCCGGAGGAGGTCGAGTCGCGCATCACCAGCCTGATCGAGGTGGAGATGCTCGGCATCCCGCGCCAGACCATGCTGCGCTCCATCGCCAAGTACGCGCTCACCGACATCACCGTCGACTTCGCCGAGGGCACCGACATCTACTGGGCGCGCCAGCAGGTGGCCGAGCGCCTGGCCGCGATCTGGGGCGACCTGCCCGCCGGCATCGAGGGCGGCATCGCGCCGATGACGACGCCGCTGGGCGAGATGTTCATGTTCAGCATCGAGGGCGGGGACCTCAACCTCTACGAGAAGCGGGATCTGCTCGATTGGACCATCCGCCCCGCGCTGCGCTCGGTGCCGGGCGTCGCCGATGTGAATTCCTTGGGCGGCCTGGTCACCACCTTTGAGGTGGTGCCGGACAACGGCCGGCATGGCCGCCAACGGCATCCAACTCACCGATCTGCAGGACGCCATCGCCGCCAACAACCGCAACGACGGCGCTGCGCCGCCTCGACGAGGGCGAGGAGGCGCTGTTGGTGCGCAGCCAGGGCGCCATCAGCACCCTGGATGATCTGGCCGCCGTCGTCGTCGGCGGCAATGCGCAGCAGCCGGTGCGCGTCGCCGATATTGCCGAGGTGCGCCTGTCGGCACTGACCCGCTATGGCGCCGTCACCCGCAACGGCGAGGGCGAGGCGGTCGAGGGTCTGGTGCTCGGGCTGCGCGGTGCCAACGCCCGCGCCGTGGTACAGGGCGTACAGGCCAAGCTGGACGAGATCGCGCGTCGGCCTGCCGGACGGCGTGACCATCAACGTCTTCTACGACCGCGGCGTGCTGGTGAACAAGGCCGTGCACACCGTGGTCAAGGCCCTGATCGAGGCGGTGGTGCTGGTGCTGGTGCTGCTGGTGCTGTTCCTGGGCGACCTGCGCGCGGCGCTGACCGTGGCGCTGATCCTGCCGTTGTCGGCGCTGGCCACCTTCATCCTGATGCGCCAGTTCAACCTGACCGCCAACCTGATGTCCTTGGGCGGTCTGGCCATCGCCATCGGCATGTTGGTGGACGCGGCGGTGGTGGTGGTGGAGAACATCGTCACCCAGCTCGCGCACGCCGGCAGCAAGGGGCGGTTGCCGCGGCTGCATCTGATCTATCGCGCCACCCGCGAGGTGGCGGTGCCGGTGTCCTCTGGCATCCTGATCATCATCATCGTGTTCCTGCCGCTGCTCACCTTGCAGGGGCTGGAAGGCAAGCTGTTCGTGCCAGTGGCGCTGACCATCGTCTTCGCGCTGGCCAGTTCGCTGTTGTTGTCGCTGACCATCATCCCGGTGCTGAGCTCGTTCCTGTTGGGCAAGGTCTCCCATGAGGAGCCCTGGGTAGTGCGCCAAATGCTCCGAATCTACGGCCCGGTGCTCGGGTTGGGGCCTCCGCAACCAGTGGATCGTCATCGGTTTGGCGCTGGCCATGCTGGTCGGCGCCGGTGCGCTGCTACACCCGCATCGGCAAGGCCTTCATGCCGAGCCATGGACGAGGGCGATCTGATCGTGCAATTGGAGAAGCTGCCGTCCATTAACCTGGCGGAGTCCCTGGCGATCGACCAACGCGTGCAGCGCGCCATCCTGGACGAGGTGCCGGAGGTGAAGTCCATCATCGCCCGCACCGGCTCCGACGAGTTGGGCCTCGACCCGATGGGGCTGAACCAGACCGACAGCTTCCTGGTGCTGGCACCGCATGAGGAATGGCGCTTCGCCACCAAGGACGAGCTGATGGAGGCGATCCGCGTCGTGCTGGAGCGCTTCCCCGGCGTCGACTATGCCTTCACCCAGCCCATCGAGATGCGCGTCTCGGAGATGCTGACCGGCGTGCGCGGCGATCTGGCGGTGAAGATCTTCGGCAACGAACAAGACCAACTCAACCGCATCGCCGAAGAAGTGGTCGGCGTGCTCGAAGGCATCACCGGCTCGCAGGACGTCTACACCCCCCGCAATGACGGCGCACAGTACCTGAACCTGACGGTGGACCGGCTGGAAGCGGGTCGGCTCGGCGTCGATGCCGATGCGCTCGCGGCGGTGCTGCGTGCCCAGGTGGAAGGGCTGCGGGTCGGCACGGTCTACCGCGAGGGCAAGCGCCTACCGCTGGTCATCCGCGGTCCGGAGGCGCTGCGCACCTCGCCGTCGCGCTTCAGCGGCCTGCAACTGGCGCTGCCGGACGGGCGCTCGGTGCCGCTCGCCAATCTGGTGCAGATGGAACGCATCGAAGGCCCGGTGGCGCTCTCGCGTGAGCGCGGCAACCGCATGGCCGTGGCCATCGCCAACGTCGACGGTCGCGACCTGGTGGGCTTTGTCGAAGAGGCGCGCGCGGCGGTGGCCGAACAGGTCGACATGCCGACCGGCTACTGGCTGGAATGGGGCGGCGAGTTCGAGAACCAGCAGCGTGCCGCCGCACGCCTGGCGCTGGTGGTGCCGGTGGCGGTGGGACTGATCTTCCTGGTGCTGTTCTCCACCTTCCGCTCCGTCAATCAGGCGGCGTTGGTGCTGGCCAACGTCCCCTTCGCGTTGATCGGCGGCATCGTCGGTTTGGCCATCACCGGGGAATACCTGTCGGTGCCCGCCTCGGTCGGCTTCATCGCCCTGCTCGGCATCGCCGTGCTGAACGGCGTGGTCATGGTCACCTGGTTCAACCAGCTCAAGGCACTCGGCCGGCCCATGGCAGAGGTTGTCGTGGAAGGCGCCAAGCGCCGACTGCGGCCGGTGCTGATGACCGCCAACATCGCCGCCTTCGGCCTGGTGCCGCTGCTGTTCGCCACCGGCCCCGGCTCCGAGATCCAGCGCCCGCTCGCCATCGTCGTCATCGGCGGGCTGCTGTCATCCACCGCGCTGACGCTGATCCTGCTGCCGATTCTGTATCGGCGCTTCGGATGATGAGAACGCTTAGCTTGAGACAGGAACATGGCTGATTGTCTGCTGAATATGATCGTCCCGCCCCAGGTCGAGGACGCCTTGGCGGAGTGGTTATTGGAGCGCGACGACGTACCCGGTTTTTCCAGCGTGCCCGTCGCAGGCCATGGCTCGTCCGAGAAATCCATGACCCTGGCCGAACGTGTCGCCGGACGCAGCCGCCGCGTGATGTTCGTCACCCATGTCCCATCGGACACGGCAAAGGCCCTGCTCGACGATCTGCGCACCGCCTTCGCCGGCAGTGAGCTGCATTACTGGGTGGTACCGGTTGCGGACTTTGGGCGTCTCGACTGAGCCGATAAGGGCGTGAGCCGCTTACGCCATGGCGATGCCTGTCGGGCGTGGTGTGGCGGACATTGTTGCCGGCGGCCCGATGGGCTAACCGCGGCAGGCTAGCTCCTAGCTCCGTCCCGCGAGATCCATCAGCTTGGCACTCGCGACCGCGCCGAGGCGCTCAAGCAGGTCGGTGGCCATGTCGCGCGTGAAGCGTTGCGGATCGGAGCTGCCGATCGCGAGCACGCCGGTCTGGTGGTGACCCTTGATCGGGATCAGCGCGGCGGATTGAATGCGCTTGGCGTCGCTGCCGAACAGGCTTTCACTCTGGTCGCAGTGCAACGGGCCGCATAGGCAGCGATCGCGGTCGATGAAGTCGATGAAGGAACTCACCAGCGGGTCGGACCCGCGCTGATCCCGGTCCACCGGGAACAGTTTCAGCGTGACCGCCTCGGCGTTAAATTCTTCTTTCAACGTCGCCTGGAGCGCGGCACAGGCGTCATCCATGTCGCGTGCGATGATCAGCTTCAGTGTCAGTTCGTGGAGGCGGCTTGCCAACTGCTCGTAGTCGCGGGCGCGGGCCATCAGGTGGTTGAGCCTGCCGCGCTCGGTGCCGAGTTGCTCGCGCAGCACGGTCACCTGGTGCTCGATCAGAGAGACGGCGCCGCTCGCGCCATGCGGGATATGCAGCTTGGCGAGCACCTCGGGATGATGGACCAAGAAGTCGGGGTTGCGGAGCAGGTACTCCGCGACTGTGCGGTCGGTATCGCTCGCGCTGTCGGCGCGTTCTGCCCGGGAGGTGGTCATAGCTCGATATCCCCATCAAAGACACGCGCTGCCGGGCCGGTCATGATGACGGCCGTCCCTTCGCCCGCCCAATGTATCACAAGCTCACCGCCGGGCAGCGCGACCTGCACGCGCTCGCCCAGTTCGCCCCAAACGCGGCCGATGACCACCGCGGCGCAGGCACCGGTGCCGCAGGCCAGGGTCTCGCCGGCGCCGCGCTCCCAGACCCGCAGCCTGATGTGTCCGGCATCGATGATCTGCATGAAGCCGACGTTGACCCTCTTCGGAAAGCGCCGATCGTGCTCGATACGCGGGCCGATGTCCTCGACCGGCGCCTGCTCGACGTCGTCGACCCGCAGCACGGCATGCGGATTGCCCATGGACACCGCGCCGATACGCAAGGCATCGCAGCCTCGGCCTAGGTCGTAGGCGGCGGCACGCCGCTTGGCCTCGAACGGGATCTCGGCGGGGTCGAGCCTGGGAACGCCCATGTCGACGCTGACTTGGCCGTCTGGCTGGATACTGAGCTTGATCACACCGGCGGCGGTACCGACCGCAATCTCATGGTTCCGCGTCAGGCCCTGGTCGCGGACGAAACGCGCGAAACAGCGGGCGCCGTTGCCGCACTGCTCGACCTCGGAGCCGTCGGCGTTGAAGACGCGGTAATGAAACTCCGTGCGCGGGAGCCGCGGCGCCTCGACCAGCAGCAGCTGGTCACAGCCGATGCCGAAGCGGCGATCGGCGAGCCGACGGCTCAGTTGCGGCGTCATGTCGACCCTTTGGTTGATGGCATCGATGACGACGAAGTCGTTGCCGAGGCCGTGCATCTTGGTGAAGCGCAATCGCATTAGCCGAGCCGGCCCCAGACCGCGACATGGCGGTCGCTGACCACGTTCACTTCCAATTGATTCTCGAGTCCGGCTGCACGCAACTGGTCGGTGACTTCGGCCGGCTCGAAGGCGGCGAACAGTGAATTAGAGAAGTCGCGCTTGAGTATCTCCGCTTCCTTGCCCGCATAGCTCTCCACCAAGGCCGCCGCCCAGCCTGCCGAGGCCGGGCGCATCAGGTCCATGATCAGCACCAGTGCGCCGGGCTTGCCGGCGGCGCGCACGCAGTCCCAAAGGACCTGCGGCTCGTGCAGATGATGCAGCAGACTATTGGAGAGGATGACATCGTATGCGCCTCGCTCCAATGTCAATGACGGCAGCCTGTCGCAGAGCAGCCGGGCGCGGTTGGCGACACCAGGCAGGGCGTCGATAGCGGCCTTGGCGATGGTCAGCATGGCCTCGCTGCCGTCGAGCGCGTCGCAGCTTGCCTTGGGGTGGTGCTTCAGGAAACGGATCACGATATCCGCCGGACCACAGCCGAGATCGAGTGCGCGCGCCCCATCCAGGCTGCCGGGCCGCTGCTCATCGAGCAGACGCATGAAGAGGCTGTTGGACTCGCTAAAATCGGCGCTGGCGTAGGCCTGTGCCTGGTCTTGCGCGTCCATCAGTTCGGGTTCGGGTCGGCGCTTCATAGCCTGTAGGTGATGGGTCCGATTGGATGCGCTCGGGCGGTCCGATCTGCGCTAGGGCAGCAGCGATTCGCCCGCGAACAGCTCGGGCAGGGTCTCGCGCCGGCGCACCAGATGTGCCACGCCGCCGTCCACCATGACCTCCGCTGCACGTGGGCGGCTGTTGTAGTTGGAGCTCATGCTGAAGCCGTATGCGCCGCTGGAGCGGATCGCGAGCAGATCGCCCTCGGTCAACGCCAGCGGCCGGCCCTTGCCAAGGAAGTCGCCGGTCTCGCAGACGGGGCCGACGATGTCCCAGATCTGCTCCTCGCCGTCCATGCGGCGCTTGACCGGGACGATCTGCTGCTCCGCCTGATACAGGGCGGGGCGCAGCAGGTCGTTCATCGCGGCATCGACGATCGCGAACCGGTGCGCCTCGGTCGGCTTGAGATATTCCACCCGCGTCAGCAGGACGCCGGCGTTGCCTGCGATGGCGCGGCCCGGTTCCAGGATGATCCGGTAGGGACGCTCGCCGAGTCGCTGCTCGAGTGCCTCGGCGTAGTCGGCCGGCTCCGGCGGTCGCTCATCGGTGTAGCGGATGCCGAGCCCGCCGCCCAGGTCGAGGTGATCGATCTGGATACCCTGGCGGCCGAGGCGGTCGGCGAGTGCGAGCACGCGGTCCAGGGCGTCGAGGAAGGGCGCCAGCTCGGTCAGCTGTGAGCCAATGTGGCAGTCGATGCCGGCGATCAGGATCTCGGGCATCTCGGCCGCGCGTCGATAGACGGCCTCCGCCGCGTGTATGTCGATGCCGAACTTGTTCTCTTTCAGCCCGGTCGAGATGTAAGGGTGCGAGCGTGCATCCACGTCCGGGTTCACCCGCAATGACACCGGTGCCCGGGTGCCCAGCTCGGCAGCGACCGCGGCGATGCGCTCCAGCTCTGCTTCCGATTCGACGTTGAAGCAGCGGATGCCGACCTGCAGTGCCCGGCGGATCTCGTCGGCGCGTTTGCCGACGCCTGAAAAGATGATCCGTTCGGCTGGGCCCCCGGCGGCGAGCACGCGTTCCAACTCGCCGACAGAGACGATGTCGAACCCGGCCCCAAGCCGCGCGAGCACATTCAGTACCGCCAGGTTGGAGTTGGCCTTGACCGCGAAGCAGATCAGGTGCGCTCGCTTGGCGAAGGCCTGGTCGAAGGCATGCCAGTGGCGTTCGAGCGTCGCGCGCGAGTAGACATAGCAGGGTGTGCCGAAGCGCTCGGCGACATCGCCGAGCGCGACGTCCTCGGCGTAGAGGGAGTCGCCGCGGTAGTTGAAATGATCCACCGCGCAGCCTCAGAGGCTCTCTGCAGCGGGTGAAATTACCGCTGGTGCCGTGGACGGTATGTCCTCGATCGCCTCCTCTGGCGGGCCGTCGTCTGCTGCCGCAGGCGGCTGGGGTGCTGCTGGCGCGCTGGCATCGACTCGGTCTTCATCCGCCGGCAGGTAGAGCGGGCCAGTCTGTCCGCAGGCGACCATCATCTGACCGACGGCGAGCGCGGTCACGACGGCGTAAAAGAGGTAGCGGGCCCAGCAATGCATGGTGTTGGCGTGGTTGCGGCGGCGATGCCCGCCCTATCAGTCCACAGAGTGGCCTGGGGCAGCCGGAAAGCGACCGAGTATACCCTGTTACTCGGAACCGCTTGCTGCCCTGAACTTGGCCATGGTCGTGCCTTGGTCGTCGGTAAATGTCAGCACATCGCCGCTGATGCTAAAACCGGTGACCCGTTCGAGCGCCGCGAAGTAGGCCGCCTCCTGCTCGTTCGCGCCCTCTGGACCGGGGCAGGCCATGCGCGTCGCGGCGATCGGCCCAACGACCTGGAGCCGATCACCGTCACGCTCGAAGCGGCCGCGGTAAGCATTGCATGCCTTGCCCGCCAGCTCTCCGTCGTCGCGCAACTGCAGCATCACCTGGGTGTCGTTTAGTACGGTGACGATGGCCTGCTTGCCGTTGTTGTAGTTGGTCAAACGCCAGCGGGTGCCGGTCAGCGGCAGGCTCTTGCGCTCCGAGAAAGTCATCAAGGTCTGGCCCTCGGCGTCGGCGATGCTCAGTCGATCGCCGTCGATGCGATAGCTCGCGGCCTTGCCGATCGCCTCAACGACGGCGCGCTCCTGCTCCATCAGTGGCGGCGGGCAGGCCATCATGGTGGAGGCGACACGTGGCTCGAACACGAGCTTGTTGCCATCGGAATGGTAGGCGCCCATCAGTTGGTTGCAGCCGACGTTGCCCGAGAGGCGCCCGTTGTCGAAGCGCAGCACCGCCGTGCGCTCGGCCGCCGGCTCGCGCATGGAGTCGCCTTCTCGGAATTGGCGCAGTTGCCAGTCAATCCCGCCAAGTCCTGCCGGAGCGCTGGCGGCGTCTGCGCCGCCGAGCATGAACGTCGAGGCCAGTACGACGCTAGCGGCGCACACAAATCTTTTTATATTCAACTACTGGACCTCATCAACAAGTCGATCGCGGCGATGGTCAGCCCACACAATGAGTGGCGACGGCCCCAGCCGTCTATTATGGACGATCTCGCCCTGTCTGCCGACTGCCGATGCCGTCGTCAACTGACCGCGTCTTCGCCGATGCCGACGCGGCGAAGTCGAGATAAGGCAGGGGGTATAGTCGGGGAGAAAGTCATGGGAGGATGCGAATCGGTGTGCCATCGCGGACCAGGCGCCAGACTTCGTCCATCTCCTCGTTGGTGACCGCGATACAGCCGTCGGTCCAGTCGCGGCCGTCGTACTCCCGAGCAACCTTCTCCGAGGTCAGCCAGTTGGGACGGCCATGGATCATGATCATGCCGCCCGGATTGATGTTCATCGCGCGGGCGAAGGCACGGTCTCGGTAATTCGGGTAGGAGACATGGATCGACTTGTAGAAACTGCTGCGCGGGTTGCGCCAATCGAGGACATAGTTACCTTCGGGCGTTCGTTCGTCGCCCTCCTGCATCTTGTGGCCGACGGGCTGGTCGCCGAGCGCGACACGGTACTCGCGATACACCTGGCCGCCTTTCATCAACTTCATACGCCGCTGCGCCTTGTGTACCACGACGCTGTCGACATGGGTCGCGACCGGATCGGGTTTGGATGCGCAGCCGTTCAACAGCGCGAGCCCAAAGACGACCAAACACAGCAGCGCAATCGAGCCTGTCTTGATCGAGGGCGTTTTGGCGCCTGTGTCGCCGTTAGGCGTCACGCTGGGGTGGCGGCGGACAAACCAGGGGAAGCTCGGCGTCGAGTAAGGCGGCTGCAATTTCGCCTCGAGGCCATTGCCGGGAAGACGTTTGGAAAGCATGGGCATCGCATTGGGTCGGTCGGATGTGACGCCAGATTCTACGCCATCTCAGACCAAGTGGCACCAGTCTCGATTAGCAGTTTTGTGACGAATTTTTCGTGGCTTATGTAGGTATCTTCAGGTCGCCGCGTATCCAGCCAACTGAGCCATCGCTTGGCCCGTCGTCGGCACCCGCGCGACCGCAGACCCATCGATGCTGGACCGGCGTTGGCTTCTAGGGGCTGTGTTAGCATCGGCAGCGCTGCCGCCCCGGACTCGAAAGAAATCGCCATCATGCTTCGAATGTTGTTCCGCCTGCTGCTGTTTGTGCTGTCTCTCGCCATCCTGGCCGCGCTGGTTGGGCCGCTATTGATTGATCCGACTCCGGCTCCAGGAGAGACCATGCCGGAGGCGGTCGCGACCACGGGAAGCCGGTTCGCGACCATCCCCTTTGACGGCACCGATGGCCTGAAGCTGCACTATATTCAGACCCCGATCCAGACCTCGAGCCAGATTGGGGCGGGAGAGTCGGACAGCGAGGGATCGCCGACCTTCGTGCTCTTGCATGGTTTTACCTTCAACGCCTTTACCTGGAACAAGGCGCTCGACCTCTTCGCGCCATTCGGTCCGGTGGTGGCCTATGATCAGATCCCTTACGGCCTGAGCGCCAAGCCGCTCCCCGGCACCTGGCGCGGCGCCAATCCCTATTCCAAGTCGGCGGCCGGTGAACAGCTGATCGCGTTCCTGGATAACTTGGGCGTCGGTCGCGCTATCTTGGTGGGCAATTCTTCTGGCGGCACCCTCGCGCTCGAGGCAGCCTTGGCCCACCCGGAGCGCGTTCAGGGATTGATCCTGCTGAGCCCCTGGGTGCACTCGAAGCGGCCGATCTTTCCTGATTGGTTTGCCTCGCTGCCGCAGATGAAACGTTTGAGCCTGTTGCTCGCCCGCTATCTTGGCGGCAGCAGCCCCTTGCTCGACTACTCTTATGCCGACCCCGCGCGAATCACTGACGAGCGCCGCGCCTTGACCGGCATCCATCGGCAGATGGCCAACTGGGATCTTGCCTGGGCCGCGCTGCTGAACCATTCGTTGACCGATCCGGTCGGGATCAGTGAGCATCTCGCCGACGTCACTCAGCCTGTGCTGGTAATCACCGGCGCGGAAGACCAGGTGGTGCCGGTGCAGGACAGCCGCGCGACCGCCGAGGAACTGCCCAATGCCAGCTTCGCGGTGCTGCCGGGCTGCGGACATCTGCCTCAGGAGGAGTGTCCCGAGCTGGTCGAGCAGGTTGTCAACGATTGGCTTGCCGCCCTATCGGCTCCGCAAAGCGAGCAAGGCGTCTCTTCACGCTGATTTTTGCGAATGCCAATGAGCCTAACAGCAACTGCCAAGAGCGCGCCTTTAGCGCCCGGTCTCTGCCTCGTGTTTGGTGCCAGCGGCTATATCGGCAGCCATTTGGTGCCCCGTCTGCTTGACGAGGCCATTCCGGTGCGCGCCAGCAGCCGTAGCCGCGACGCCTTGGCGGCGCGGGGCTGGGACGCTGCCGAGCTGGTTCAGGCCGATGCGCTGGAGCCCGGCAGCTTGGATGCCGTACTAGACGGCGTTCGTGTGGCCTACTACCTGGTGCATTCCATGGGCGCCGGCAAGGACTTCGGCCGGCTCGATCTGGAGGCGGCCGCCAACTTCGCCGCCGCGGCGGAAGCTGCCGGTGTCGAGCGCATCGTCTATCTTGGCGGGCTGGTACCGGCGGACGCCGACAGCGAGCACATCGTCTCGCGCCGCGACACGGGCGACCAGTTGCGCCGAGGCAAGGTGCCGGTGACCGAGATTCGCGCCGGCATCATCGTCGGGCCCGGCTCGGCTGCGTTCGAGGTCATGCGCGACCTCGTTTATCATCTGCCGCTCATGGTTACCCCGCGCTGGGTCCAGGCAAAGTCGCCGCCGATCGCGCTGGACAACCTATTGATGTATCTGGTGCGCCTGCCGCAGATCGAGGAGGCCGAAGGCCGGGTGTTCGAGGCCGGAGGCGCCGAGACCCTGACCTACGCGCAGATGATGCGCGTCCTCGCCGAGGTCGGCGGCAAGCGTCCGCCGCTGATCATCCCGGTACCGGTGCTCACGCCCAAGCTGTCGTCGTACTGGCTGCGCTTAATCACCTCGGTGCCCACCAACATCGCCCGCGCCCTGATCGAGGGGCTGAAGCACGATTTCACCGCCGACGACGCTGAGCTGAGGCGGCTGGTGCCGCAGCACCTGCTCGGCTTTCGCGAGGCCGTCGAGGCCGTATTTGCGGCCGAGCGCGCCAGCGAGCCTGTCGTCGCGCGCTGGGTCGAAGGAGCCTTTGCCGTGCGCCAACAACGCATTGACTATGCCTATTACGCCAAGCGTGCCGGCGCCAGTGCCGAGACTACGGCCTCGCCGGCGGCGGTCTGGGAGCTGGTCTCCGCCATTGGCGGCGACAACGGCTACTACTACCTGAACGGCCTGTGGCAGTTGCGCGAGCTGCTCGACTGGATTGCCGGCGGGCCCGGTCGCCGGCATGGTAGGCGTCATCCGGCAGAGCTGCGGGTCGGCGACCAAATCGATTCCTGGAGGGTATTGGGTCTGGAGCCCGAGCGGCGTCTTAGCCTGGCGTTCGGCATGCGCGCGCCAGGCGCCGGCATGCTGGAGTTTGTTCTGGAGCCGCTCGACAATGGTGGTACCAGGCTGTCGATCACCGCTTACTGGCACCCGGCGGGCGTCTGGGGGCTGTTGTACTGGTATGCCTTCGCGCCCGCGCACGGCGTCGTCTTCTCAGGTACCGCCCGCGAGATTTGCCGGCGCGCCGAGCAGCGCTAATACGCGCTCTATGCGTCCCTCCCGATTCGCGTCCGGGTGGTGGAAGGCATAGGTCATACGCTCTATCAGCGGTGCGCCTTCCACGGCCTGGAGGCGGCCATGGTCGATGTCGTCCGCGACCATCGCCTCCGGCAAGTAAGCGGTGCCGCCGTTCTTCAGCAGGAAGCCGTGCGCCAGACGCCCAATGCCGATGCGCAGCCGCGGCGGCGGTGCTTGAGCAAACGCCTGCGCATGCGCGTTGGCGAAGCCGGTGCCCCAATCCACCAACACGTAGTCGTCCCGCTCCACGGCCAGCGTCGGCGTGAGTCCGGCATGCACACTCACCATCACCAAGCGGACGCTGCAGAGCGCAATGACGCGGACCTCGGCCACCTGCGGCGACTCGAAGGCGAACGCGAGGTCGAGCGTGCGTTCGCGTACGCGCCGCAGCAGGACGTCGGCGCCGTTGGCCTCGGCCGTGATCGAGAGACGCGGCGTTTGCGTCGCCAGTGCGCACAGCCAGTCGTTCAGATAGATATCCCAGAGGCTCGGCACGGCGCCCACGGCCAGTGAGCAGGCGTGCTCACCGCTGACCGCGATCTCCTGACGCGCGCGTATCCAGCTGTTGAGGATGGCCTCGGCGTGGCGCAGCAGACGCTCGCCCTGCGGCGTGAGCTGTACGTTGTTACGGGTGCGTGTGAACAGCTCGACCCCGAGCGTTTGCTCGAGCTGACGAATGCGGGCGCTGACCGCCGACTGGGTCAGGAACAGGTGCTCTGCGGCCTGGCCGAAATGGCGGGTGCGGTTGACCTCGAGAAAGGTCTTCAGCAACTCGGTGTCCATGGTACCTGCTCGAGCTGGAAGCGGCCAAGATCCTGCATGGCAGCATCAGACGCGGTCCGGGGCGTCGTGTCGATCAGCAACTTCGATCGTGACCATGATGAAAATTCGTTTCCGTTCGTCACACCGGTTGCCGCATTAAGTAAGGGTTTGCAGACCTACCTCCTGCCCCCTGGAGCGCCGATGAAGTATGACGAAGATGCGACGCCCGATGATGCGTTCGACAACTCCGGTAGCGACGAAGAGGTGCGCCCGCTCGAGGAGCGTCTTGCGACGCTGCGGACATCACGCGGCTCCGCTGGCGGCTATTCGCCGGAGGCGCGTCAGCGTATCGAATATTTACAGGAGTTGCGTCGGCTGCGTGCGCAGATCGACGACGACGGTTTCGACGAGTTTTGACTCGATCTTGGCCGAGTCGAGCAGATTCCTGCTCGACTGGTGCTGGAAGGTCGGCGGCCGACGCGCCCTGTAGGCGCGCCGCCCGGCCGAGGTCGCGTGGCTCGTTATTGGGCCGGAGCAGCAGGTGCCGCTGGCGCCTGCGGAGGCATGCCATAACCACCCGGCGCGCCGTAGGGCATGCCGTAACCGCCGCCGTAAGGTGCACCGTAGCCGCCGCCGTACGGCATGCCGTACCCGCCGCCATAAGGGGCCCCGTAGCCGCCGCCGTAAGGCGCGCCGTAGCCATAGCCGCCATAGGGCGCACCATAACCGTATCCCTGGCCATAGCCGCGTCCATAGCCACGTCCGTAACCACGGCCAGTGCCACCGCCGCTCATGCTCATGTCGAAATCGCCGGTGCCGTCACCGAACATATCGCCGAAGTTGTCCCACATGCCGTTGCCGCCGCCGTAACCCGGACCGCCGCCCCACCAGGCGCTGGCCGAGAAGGATGCGCCGGCGAGACCGACGATGGCGGCGATGCCGACGTTCTTGATGATTTTTTTCATTAACTGTTGCCTCTTCGTCTCAAAATGGTGTTGTTTCGCATGGCCGCCAACGCGCCGCCGTGGAGCGGGAGAAAAGGCCTTTGCCGGAGGCAGATCAGGACGCGGGGCCGAATTGCGACGCTGATCAAAGTCAGTTGTCGTCGCAATTCGCCGAACCGCCGGAACCGCCCGGGAGGGCGCTACCGCTTGAAAGGCGTTTTCCGCGGACCGCTAGGGTCCTGAGACAAGGTGACCGGACCTTCGGGCTGGACATGCAAGCCCCGGACGGCATTGAAGTAATCAGTGCCTATCCGTATAGGTCTCGACGCTGACGAGTCCGGCCGCGATTCGAATGACCGATAGCATTGAAACCACAGGCAGTATATGCCCTAGGCGCGGCTAAGGGAAATCCTATCGTTGTGCTGGGTCGTTTTGCGGGTCTCGCGAGCGCTTTTGCGCACCGTCAGTCAGCGCACGGATCGGAAGCTGAGTCTGTGTCCGCGCACATCGTCATTGACCCTGCCGTTCTCGAACGCGACCTCGCCATTGACGATGGTCGTGTCGACGCGGGCGTGGAATGGCCGGCCCTCGAACGGCGACCAGCCGCATTTGTAGAGCACCTGTTGGCGTTCACGGGTGTAGCGCGCTTCCAGGTCCACCAGGGCCAGGTCGGCCCAGTATCCCTCGCGAATGTAGCCGCGCTCTTCGATGCCGAAGCAATCGGCCACCGCGTGGCTGGTCTTTCGGACCAGTGTCTCCAAGCTCAAGCGTCCGCCATGCACGTGCTCGAACAGCGACGGCAGCGCGTCCTGCACGAGCGGCAGCCCCGCCGGCGCCTGAAAATAGGAGTTGGCCTTCTCCTCCAGCGTGTGCGGCGCGTGGTCGGTCGCGATGACGTCGATGCGATCGTCGCTCACCGCCGCCAGCAGACCGTCACGATCCTGCTGGCGTTTGATTGCTGGATTGCATTTGATCAGCGTTCCCTTCTCGGCATAGTCGCGTTCATCGAAGTACAGGTGATGGACGCAGGCCTCGCCGGTGATGCGCTTGCCCGCGACCGGTCCGGGCGTGAACAACTCCAACTCCCGTGCGGTGGTGATGTGCAGCACGTGCAGCCGCGCATCGTGCCGTCGCGCCAGTTGCACGGCCAGCGACGAAGACTTCAGGCAGGCCGCCTCGGAGCGGATCAGCGGATGCGCGCTCATGGGCACGTCCTCGCCGTATCGCTGCCGATAGTCCGCCTCGTTGGCGAGAATGGTCGGTGTGTCTTCGCAATGGGTCGCGATCAGCAGCGGAGCATCGGCAAAGATAGCGTTCAAGGTATTCTCGTCGTCCACCAGCATGTTGCCCGTCGACGCCCCCATGAAGACCTTGATGCCGCAGCATTGGCCCACGCGCACGGCGCGGATGGCGTCGATGTTGTCGTTGCTGGCGCCGAGATAGAAGCTGTAGTTTGCGCGCGAGACCTCTGCGGCGCGGCGATGCTTGGCCTCCAACAGGTCGAGGCTCAGCGTCGGAGGTTTGCTGTTCGGCATCTCCATGAAGCTGGTGATGCCGCCGGCCACGGCCGCGCGTGACTCGCTCTCGAAGTCCGCCTTGTAGGTCAGTCCCGGCTCTCGGAAGTGTACCTGGTCGTCGATCATGCCAGGGATCAGCAGCCGTCCCGCGGCGTCGATGACGCGCGCTGCCGTGCGACCCTGGAGGTCGCCGCCGACCGCGCTGATACGCCCGTCCTCGATCAGCACATCGGCCTCGAAGCGCCGGCCTTCATTGACGATGTCGGCATTGGTGATCAGAAGACTGGACATGGCGGTGACTCCATCGGGTACGGGGTGATTGGGCGCTGCATGGGTGGTCTGCTAACCTCACGAGTCTAACCACAAGCAGGGATCCCAACCATGACCACAGATCACCAGATCAAGGCGAACGAGCGAGCCAAACTGGGCGACGCGCTGCCTTGGACCGACGTACGCGCCAGCCTCAAACTCAGCGCCGACGGCCTGATTCCGGCCATTGCCCAGCAGCACGACACCGGTGAAGTGTTGATGATGGCCTGGATGAACCTGCAATCCCTGGACGAGACGCTTGCCACTGGCCGTGTCTGCTACTGGTCGCGCTCCCGCGGCAAGCTCTGGCGCAAGGGCGAGTCCTCTGGCCAGGTCCAGCAGCTGAAGGAGATGCGCTTCGACTGCGACGGTGACACCCTGTTGTTGTTGGTCGATCAGACCGGCCCGGCCTGCCACACCGGGCGCAGAAACTGCTTCTACAACGCCCTGCGCGGCGATCGCGTCGAGGTCATCGCCGAGCCGTTGATCGACCCGGAGCTTCTCTACAAGTAGTTTCAGATGTTTCGTGTACTGTCCGCGCTCTTCGGTCTGACCTTTCTGCTCGCCACCGCAGCCGCGGCGGCTCTGTTTCTCGCCAGCGAGCAAGAGCCCCTTGTGGCCGAGCCAATCGGTGCCTCGTCCGAGGAGGTGCGTCGCGCCCAGAACCTGCTGGCCGGCGGTGCGGCGGACCTGCCAGCCGATCCCGAGCGGCCGCGGGAGTTGCTGCTGACGCCGCGCGTGCTCAATGTGCTGGCAGACTATATCGCGGGAAAGATCGCCTCGGGGCACGCGCGCGTTGGCGTAGCGGGCGGCAGTGCGGAGCTTGCGGCATCGCTGCCGGTGTTCTGGGAGCGGCGACCCTATGCCAATATCCGCTTGCGCCTGGCTCAGACCGAGCAAGCACCGCGTTTGGTCTCGGCATCCCTCGGCGCGCTGCCGCTGCCGCCCGGCCTGCTGCAATGGCTGGCGCTACGCTGGGCGGATGATGCGCTCGACGCGGCGCAATGGTCTGGTCTGCTGCAGCGGATGGAGTTTGGCAGCGACGGCGTGCGCGTGGTCTATCGATCGCGATCCGATCTGATGGAAGCGGCGTCTGCCGGTATGGCGATGGAGGCCGATCGGCGCCGGCTGCTCGCGCGCCAGCAACAGCTCGCCGAAATCATTGAGGCGCAGCCGCGCACCGGCCGGCTCGATCTGGCGGTGCTGCTGTCCGCGCTGCTGGCGCGCGGCGACGACGCGGGAGCGCCCGATTCCGATGCGCAGGCCGACAACAGTGCCGCGATCCTGGTCATTGCCGCCTACGTCAACGGCCGCCGGCTACCCATTGCAGATGCCGAGAAAGACGCCGCCAAGGGTCATGCGCGCCCAGCTCCGGTGCGTTCGGTGCAGCTGCGCGGCCGCCGCGATCTGGCCCAGCACTTCATGGCGTCCGCGGCCATGGTGGTCGGCGGCGGCTCAACGCTGTCGCACATGATCGGCCTGTCCAAGGAGCTGAGCGACGCCAATGGCGGCAGTGGCTTCAGCTTCCCGGATCTGATGGCGAACCGCGCCGGTATCCGCTTCGCGGAGCTTGCGACCGGCTCAGCCGCCGGCGCGCAGCATGTGCAGCGTCTCGCCCGCGTCGGGCTCGAGCAAGACACCATCATGCCGGGTATCGAAGGCCTGCCCGAGGGCTTGCAGCGCGGCGCATTGGAGCGTGCGCTCGGCGATCTCGGCAGTCCGGACTACCAGCGTTTGCTGGCCTACATCGACCGGCGGATCGGCAAGGTGCAGTTGCACCTCAGTGCGCCGCGTGGCTGAAGCCTAGATGTCAGCATGGATGTCAGCGGACTGGCAGGCACCAGCCCCAGCGGCTACCGACGTCGTTCAGCGCCGGCGCGGCCCGCCGAACAGTGATCCCAGCGTGCCGCGCGACAGTTGGCGACCGATTTGGGTGCCAAGCGAACGCATTGCGCTGGCGGCAAATGCCTCCAATGGCGTCTGGCCGCCGCGGCGGTTTTGTGTGCGGTTGGCCTGCGGACTCGGCATTTCCGGGGTCGTCTCGGCAGCCAAGGCGGCCTGGTCGGCCATTAGCTTGAGCGTCTCGTAAGCAGAGGCTCGATCGACCGACTGATCGTAGACGCCGGCCACCAGAGAGCCCGCCATCAGTGTTTGGCGCTGTTGCGGCGTGATGGCGCCGAGGCGGCTGCCCGGCGGCGCGACCTTGATGCGCTGCACCACGGTTGGAATGCCGTCGTCGTCTAGCGTTGAGGCGAGCGCCTCGCCGACGCCGAGCGCGGTGATCGCCTCCTCGGTGTCGAGTTCCGGATTCTGACGGAAGGTCTGCGCGGTCGCCCGCACGGCTTTTTGGTCCTTGGGCGTGAAGGCGCGCAGCGCGTGCTGTACGCGGTTGCCGAGTTGACCGAGCACGTCGTCGGGCACATCCATCGGGCTCTGCGTGACGAAATACACGCCGACGCCCTTTGAGCGGATCAGCCGAACCACCTGTTCAACCTTGTTGACCAATACCTTGGGCGCATCGTCGAACAGCAGGTGCGCCTCGTCGAAGAAGAACACCAGCTTGGGCTTGTCCGGGTCGCCGACCTCGGGCAGTTGCTCGAACAGCTCCGACAGCAGCCACAGTAGGAAGGTCGCGTACAGGGTACGATTGCGGATCAGACGGTCGGCAGCCAGCACATTGACCACGCCCTGGCCGTGCTCGTCGGTCTGCATCAGGTCCGCCAAATCCAGCGCCGGCTCGCCGAACAGCAGGTCGCCGCCCTGGTCCTCCAATGTCAGCAAGCGGCGCTGAATGGCGCCGACCGAGGCCGAGGAGACATTACCGAAGGTCGTGCGCAGCGACGCCGCGTTCTCCGCCACATAGGTGAGCATGGAGCGCAGGTCCTTCATGTCGAGCAGCAGCAGGCCGTTGTCGTCCGCTACCCGAAAGCAGACGTTGAGCACGCCTTGCTGCACGTCGTTCAGCTCCAGCAGACGCGACAGCAGCAGCGGACCCATCTCGCTGATGGTGGTGCGCACCGGGTGGCCCTGCTCGCCGTAGAGATCCCAGAAGGTCACCGGACAGGGCGCGTAGCTGAAGCCGTCGGACTCCAAATCCAGTTCTAGGACTCGCTCGGCGACCTTTGTGTTGTCACCGCCGGCTTGGCCGATACCCGCGAGATCGCCCTTCACGTCGGCCAGCAGTACGGGCACACCGAGCCGGCTGAACTGCTCGGCCAGCCGCTGCAGCGTCACCGTCTTTCCGGTACCGGTGGCACCTGCCACCAGGCCGTGACGGTTGGCCATACGCGGGCGGATCGAAACCGGTTGCGCGCCCTTGCCGATCAAGATGCCGTCTGTCATCGAAGCTGTCTCCCTCGCCCGGAACTAGATGTGCGGGCAAGTATGTTGTGTGCACGGCGGGGCGGCAAGTCCGCGGCCAACGCCGAGCGCCGCGCCGGTTGCATGGCGTCCGCTGCCTCGTCGACAATCCTTGCCTCAGCCAAGCCAGTGCGAGGAGCGCCGGACTATCATGTTTTTTGCCATCGACGACGAGCAGAAGCGCCGCGGAAAGTCCCCGCACGAGCTGGCCATGATCAATCTGCTGTTGTTCAACCTGCTGGCCGCCGTTGCGCTGCTGGCCGGCTCGATGGCCGAGCCGGACTCGCTGATCGCCGCCTACAAGTGGCTGGGCGTGGCGGTGCCTATGGCGCTGTCGCTCGGCGTGATCCTGTTCACCTGGTGGCGTGCGGTCAAGGCGCGCGGCAGCGGTCCCTGGTTCGTCGCCGCGCATTGGCAGCTCTCTGCGCGCCGTTACCGGTTGCTGCTGGCGGCCTACGCGATCAGCGCCGCAGTGCTCAGCCTCGCCTTCTTTGGCGGTGGCGATCAGAGCGAGTTGGAGCAACGCATCGCCACTCTGCCGCCGGCCATGCAGGAGATGGAGCGGCACAAGCTGGAGTCCCAGGACATGGGCTCCGCCATCTGGGCGCGCATCGGCGTTGTTCCGTTGCTGCTGACGGTCATGGCGCTGATCATGCTGGAATCCGGCGCGCTCTATCAGGCAGGGCGTGGCGAGGTACCGGACGCGCTGATCGAGCGCTCGCCGCCGCCAGCGGACCTGCCGGGCTCGCCCCAACCCCTGATGGCGAACGGCGATAGCGAACAGTAGTCGGCAAGGCGCCGCTTCGTTCGGACGGCGTCCTATTGCTTGTCTCCGCGCCGATGCAGTCGGCGGGCTTGGCCAAGCTCCGGGGGCCAAGGGCGGCGAGACATCAGGATCACCGAAAGTGAGCGCTCGGCGCATGGTGCGCCAGCCGAGCCTCCATCGCCTCGTAATCCCCCAGGTGCGCGCTGCATCAGACTCTTCCAGAGCTTGCCGTGATTGGGCACCGAGAAGTGCAGCAACTCGTGGACGATCACGTAGTCCCATAGCTCGGTATCCAGCCCGAGCAGCTCGTCGTTGAAATTCAGCCGTCCGTTGGTGGAGCAGGACGCCCACTTCCTGCGCATCGGGCGGACGCTGAGCTGGACCACCTGCACGTCCAACCGGTCCGCCCAGTGGCTGACCCGGTGCTTGAACGCCTGCTTGCGTGCGGCATCGGCCATCCCGCTAGATCCGCTCCGCCTTGTCCAGCAGCGTGAACAGCTCGTCCACCAGTGCCGTGACCCGGTCCAGGTCCTCCGTCTCGGCGAAGATCGCGAAGGTCACCCGCTTGCGCAGTTCGCGCAAGGCGTTCTCGCTTCGCTTCCAGTTGGAGCATTCCCCAAAGGCCAGCCGGATCTTGCGGCTGACTGCCTCGGGGTTGCCGACCCCGGCATCCAACAGGGTCCGGTAGACGAAATAGGTCAGGCCGTCGAAGGACTTCTCGGCCTGCTCCTGCTTTCTGGTCTCGTTCGACTCGACCTCCCGCAGCAGCGCCGCCAGGGCCTCCGCCGTGTCGAGCTGGCGGCTCTCGAAGGCATCCTGCACCGCCCGCGCACGCTCGGCCATGGCGATGAGATAGGGGTCCTCGCTCTCCTCCTCGGCCTTGCGCTCGATACCCTTGACCAGGTTGATCACCTTGGTGGCGTCGCCGCCCTGGCGCTGCTTGATCAGCTCGATGGTCTCGGCGTTGATCTCGACCAGCCCATCGACGCGTTGCACCTCGTAGATGCCGACCTGCTCCTGCACCAGCTGGTTGGTCTTGCGCTGGAACTCACGATCCACCTGCACGCGCTTGCTGTACGCCTTGCGGACGACCGCGTAGATGGCGGACAGGGTGCCGTAGTCGTCCATGAAGGGCCGCAGGAAGGCATCCGGCGAGATGATCTCGTAGAGCATCTCGATCTCCTTGTACTCCTTGAAGAACGCCTTGCGCCGCTCGGGGTCGCGGAAGTGCTCGATGAGGGTGTCCACGTCCTTGTCGTTGAAGTTGCGCTCGATCAGGCCGAGGTAGGCCGGGGCCTTGGACTCCATCTTGTTCTTGAACAGGACCTTCAGCAGCTTCAGGTCCTTGACGATGGCGTTGATCTCGTCGCTGTCGAAGGCCAGCGCCTGCTCCAGCTTGTCGAAGATGCCGACGAAATCCAAGACGAAGCCGTGGGGCTTCACCATCTCCTGCGCCTCGTTCTCATAGGGACGGTTCACGCGGGCGATGGCCTGCAGCAGGGTGTGGTCCCGCATCGGCTTGTCGAGATACATGGCGTAGAGCACCGGCGCATCGAAGCCGGTGAGCAGCTTCTCGGTGACGATGAGGATCTTGGGCTGCTGGTCGAGCTTGCCGAAGCTTTTGCGGATCTGCCGCTCCCGCTTCGGGTCGAGATGGAACTCCTTGAGCAGCTTCGAGTCGTTGTTGCTGCCGGTGTAGACGACCTCGGAATACTCGGGCGGCAGGCCCATCTCGATGAACACAGCATCCAGCGCGTGCTTGTAGTGGGCGCAGGCCTCGCGGTCCACGCCGACGAGGAAGGCCTTGTAGCCGAGCGGCTCGACGTTCTCGCGGTAGTGGCTGGCGACGAACTGCGCCACCTTCTGAATCCGCTCCTTGCCCTTGAGGAAGTTCTTCAGGTTCACCGCCCGATCGAGGATCTTGTTCAGCTCCTCGATGTCCGCCACCCCTTCGGCCTCGGCCAGCGACAGGAACTCCTTGTCCAGCGTCTCGTGCGGGACCAGCATCTCGTTGGGGGCGAGCTGGTAGTAGAGCGGCAGTGTCGTGCCGTCCTCGATGCTGTCGGCAATGGAATACTTGTGCAGATACCCTTGGTCGTCCTCGCAGCCGAAGGTCTTGAAGGTGCCCTTGCCGTAGACGGTCTTGTCCACCGGGGTGCCGGTGAAGCCGATGAAGGTCGCGTTCGGCAGGCCGGCCATCAAAAAGTTACCGAGATCGCCGCCGGTGGTGCGGTGGGCCTCGTCGATGAGCACGTAGATGTTCGAGCGCGTGTTGAGGTTCGCCGGCATGTCGCGGAACTTGTGGATCATCGTCACGATGATGCCCCGATAGTCGTCGCGCAACAGCTGGTTGAGCCGGGCGATGCTGCTGGCGTGCTCCAGGTTGCCCAAGCCCAGCGCCGCGAGGTTCTTGAGCATCTGATCTTCCAGCTCGTTGCGGTCGATCATCAGCAGCACGGTGGGCTTGTCCGCCTCCGGCGCGCGGAACAGCCGCTCCGCCGCCTTGATCATCGTGAAGGTCTTGCCGCTGCCCTGGGTATGCCAGATCAGGCCGCGGGTGCGGATGGGATCGAGGGCGCGGTCGACCGTCGCGTCCACCGCGCCGGTCTGGTGCTGGCGCAGGATGTACTTGTTCAGCTCCTCGTCCTTCTCGGCAAAGACGAT
>CAVPHF010000043.1:0-347142 GCA_963704155.1 uncultured Gammaproteobacteria bacterium | reverse complement strand
CCGTTTTCCCTGCACACGGCTTCAATGAGCGGACGCATGATCGCATTGGCGATATGTGCGCAATTCCAGGTGAGCAGATAATCGATGCCGTTGACAGCGGCGATAGCGACATGGAACGCATCAATCTCCGCCTTGGTCGGGAGCGCGCCCCTGGTGATCAGTGCCTTTTGCAGGTCCAGCGCGTTCTCGTCGACCTCAAGCATTGGCAAGTCCGCGATCAGTTCCAATCGACGCCGTGCAGCCTCCGGGTTGCCGCGCTGCGCTTCGGCCCGAACCGCCGGCGAGATCAGTACGTCGAAATACGCTCGACGTGTCTCCCACCACTCGAAGCTCAAAGTCTGATTCGCCGCCGCTAGTACATCCCTGGACGGACGTGCAGTCAGCACGCTGACGAAAGATGTCTCGACGTAGACCTTAGGCTTCTCCATTACCCAAGCTTATCAGAATGCCCCTGCGGCCACCGTTTCCGCAACGAGCACACGCACGAGCTGAACTGGCGCGGCAACCCGGTCTACCCACGCCTCGGCGCCGCGGTGGACTTCATCGTCGACGACGAGGACATGCGGGAGGTGAACCGCTGGGTGGTGACGAATACGCCCTTCGACCGGCTGTAATTCTACGGCGCGGATCGGCCGATCCATGTGAGCTACGGGCCGGAGCACAAGCGCCAGGTGGTGCGGATGGTGGCGGGCAAGGACGGGCGGTTGCTGCCGCGGGTGGTGTCTGCGGCGGCGTTCTTGTTGGACGACTAGTGCAGGGGGCGGAGATTCCGAGATCGCCTGTGGTCGTTGTCGTGATCGTCTATCGACCCAACCGAGGGACTGGGCCGCGGCTGTCGGGATTCGCTGCGCTCAGCCCGACCTACCCGAAATGTCCAGCGTCGGGCGCTGTTGCGAGCGCCGAACACGCCGTGCGCCCGGCATCGAGCCGGGCGCACGGCGAGCCGGCTGGAAGCCGGCGCTCCCAGTGCCGCGGCGCCGGGACGTCAAGCACTTCCGCGGCGACTAGGTTGCGCCGCGGACAACGGTGCTCGGCACCTGCGTCTTGTTAAGGCGATTTCTGTCAAATTTCATACCAGCTGACTTGTCTTGACGTCCGCCTTTTATGTCGCACCGGCAGTCACATAGCTCGGCTATGCTACTGCCGGTTTGAAGGCAAACCTCAATCCGGCGTCGTCCGGTATAAGATTTTTCGGCAATCGCCTTGGGGCCGGTCACCAAGATGGCATACAGGGCCCGCGCTCGCTAAGAGCGGAACGCTCTGGATCGCATCTTGTGATGTAAGCTTTACCATCAGCGATTCGACAGCCACAACCTTTGCCCGGAGACCAACGCGATGACCACAGGCGCGCGATACGTGGTTGACGAAGCCGGAGGAGCGCGCGGTACAACGCCTGGAGCTCCCGCAGACGCTCTGGGATGTGCTGTGCGGGCTGATCGTGGTCTATCGCGACGGCGGCATCGTCGCCGCCCGCAACGCGCTGCGGACCATGGCAAGCTCGACAGCGCGGCGCTGCACGGTCTGCTCAAGGTCTGGGCCGACGAGTGCGACGACGAGGCGTTGCGGCGCGAGGCGTTGCTGATCGACTATGAACTCTAACCCACGCGGGTGATGGCCCGGATGATGGAATAGGCGCCCACCCCGGAGCGACCAGATGAGCACACAGCCCATGCAACATGCACGGCCAATCAGGCGACTCGACGCGCGCGCCGAGCCGTCGGCAGGACTCGACGAGACCGCACGCGCCGTGGTTGAGGCGACCATCTCTGCTGTCGATCCCGAGCAAGTGATCTTGTTCGGCTCCCGCGCCCGGGGTGATGCGGGCGCTGATTCCGACCTCGATCTGCTGGTCATCATGCATGATCCTTTCACCGCGGAGCACAGCCGTCAGGACCAGCTGCGACGAGTTCGCCGCGCCTTGCACGGCATTCGAATCCCAGTGGACATCCTGCTGTACAGCCGCGACGAGATCGATACCTGGCGCGAGTCGCCGAATCACGTCATTGGTCGCTCCCTGCGTGAAGGAGTAACCGTCTATGCGAGACATTAGGCACGCGCGGCTGATGCTAGGGATGGCGCAGCTGGACTTGCAGGCCGTTAGCAACATGCGCGATCCGCAGCGGTTCGCCGATTCGATCTTCGGCTTTCATATGCAACAGGCCGCGGAGAAGCTACTGAAGGCCTGGCTCAGCGTCGCCGGTACGGCCTATCCACGCACCCATGACTTGCGGCTGCTGCTCGCCTTGGTCGCGGAACAGGATTCGACGGACATTGCGGCCTTCCAAGACCTGGAAGATCTCACCGACTACGGTGTGCAATTCCGTTACGACGCGCCGTTCGACTTGGAACCGCTGAATCGCGGAGCACTCATCGCGCGTATCGAAGCCCTGCATCGGTTGGTGACCGAACGCCTCGATTCCGCCGACCCGCCGGCCGACGCCGGATAGCGGCGCCGCCGCTCAAGGGGCTTGACGCAATGCCAGAGGTAGAAAAGCCGAGCCTGCGCGCTTACCTGTAATGGAGCAGCTGGTGCGCGGGCGGCGGTATCGCATTGTCGACCACGCGCTGGTGCCGATCGGAAAAGGGGTCAGGCTCAATTGCGAGCATTTCATTTGCCCTGGTCAGCCTCAATCGACAGCTATCCCCCCGTCTTTGAGAGAGTTTTTCGGTGCTAGACCTAAGCAGCGGATACTATTCAGCGGCACGCTGATACCTCACTTAGACGAAACGTCGAAGTCAACATGACTCCGCTCGATCGCCGCTTCCTGACGCCGCTGCGTAAGACCAAGCACAGATTCTCGACACCAATGGCGGCTCCGGGCGCGATGCACGGGCCTTAGCGAAGCGCGGCTATGCCGTGACCGCCCACAACGCCTCCCCTGCTTTGGTCGCGCTGGCCGAGCGACACGTCGGCCAGCCGGTGCGCTGCCTGCGCTTCCAGGACATGACCTGGCGGGATGCGTTCGACGGCATCTGGGCCTGCGCTAGCCTGTTGCATGTGCCAAGCGTGGAGCTGCCGGACGTGATCGGCCGACTTCGGGCTGCGGTCATGCCCGGCGGCATCGTCTATGCGTCTTTCAAATACGGCAGCGGGGAACGGAAGCATCAGGGCCGGCGCTTCACCGATCTGGATGAGCCGGGGCTGGCGGTCTTATTGGCGCAGGTGCCCGGTCTGGTGCCGATGGAGACCTGGACCACCGGTGATCTTCGGCCGGGCCGCGAGTCGGAGCGCTGGCTGAATACGCTGCTGTGCAGGACGGAGGCGGCTTGGGCCAGTTCCTGACCCTGCGGCGGCGTCGGCGCCGTGGCGTGGGGGGACAGGACGGCTCGCGGCGGCGACCGCGGAGCCCACTGGCTGCCCAAGGTCTTGGGTGAATGCCGTGGTGTATCCTTTGGCATCAAGCTTTGCACAAGCACGCATATCCCGGGAGATTCATATGGCCACACGCGTGCAGTATGTCATCGACGAGGCCGGCAAACGCACGGCAGTCCTTGTCCCGCTCGAAGAGTGGGAGCGCATCCAGGCTGCATTGGAAGAGCTGGCAGACGTTCGTGCCTATGACGAGGCGAAGCGCCATCCTTCTGATCCGGTTCCCTTCGAGCAGGCGATGGCCGAGATCGAGGCGAATGCCTGAGATTGAGCGGGGCTCCGGGAGGTGGCAGTGGCGAGCTGGGAGCTGGTCATCGAGCGCCGCGCTCAAAAGGCGCTGGCGCGTATCGAGAAGCAGGATCGGGATCGTATTGCGAAGGCGATTCGCGAACTCGCGCAGGAACCGCGACCTCCAGGGGCCAAGAAGCTCACGGCGCGCGATGCGTATCGGGTGCGAGTTGGCGAGTATCGGGTTTTGTATGAGATAGACGGTGGTCGGCTCGTTGTTCTTGTTGTGGACGTTGGACATCGACGCGAAATCTATCGCCGCTGAGGATGACCACGAGCTCGACGGCATCTGGGCCTGCGCCACCCTGCTGCATGTTCCAGGGGCCGAACTTCCGGACGTGATGCAGCGGCCTGGCGCTGATCTATCCGGCCCTGATCGATGCGGTCGAGACCCGCGGCGCGCACCTGCGCGTGCTGACCAGCGACTATCTCGACGTCACCGATCCCCAGGCCCTGCGGCGGCTGATGCTGCTGGCGGAGCGCGGCGCCGACGATCCGGGTGTTCCAGACCGAGCAGCAGAGCTTTCACCTGAAGGCGTACATCTGCATGCAAAGCCGCGAGGGCGAGACGGTCTGGGGTGCGGCCTTCGTCGGCTCCAGCAACCTCAGTCGCACCGCGCTGACCGACGGCCTGGAATGGAACCTGCGGGTCGAACCAACGGACGATGCCGACGCACTCGACAGCCGGCGCTTTCGGGAGATCCGCGCGCAGTACGAGACCCTGTTCGCCCATCCGAACGTCCGCGAGCTGGATCACGACTGGATCGAGCAGTACGAGCAACGCCGACGGCTGGTGCAGCATCTGCCAGTCGCCGCCGGCTGCGAGGAGCCTGAGGAACCGCCGCCGCAGCCCTCCGAGGTGCAGCAGCGAGGCCTTGATCGCGCTTGCGGCGAGCCGGGCCGAGGGCTACCGCCGGGGCCTGGTAGTGATGGCCACCGGGCTCGGCAAGACCTACCTGGCCGCCTTCGACAGCCAGCAGATACACGCCGAGCGGGTGCTGTTCGTCGCCCACCGCGAGGAGATCCTGTTGCAGGCCGAGGCCAGCTTCCAGCGCGTGCATCCCGAAGCGCGCGTCGGCCGCTACACGGGTGCTCGCAAGCAGACCGATGTCGATCTGCTGTTCGCATCGGTGCAGACCCTGGGCCAAGCCCAGCACCTGGAACGCTTCGCAGCGGACCACTTCGATTACGTCGTCATCGACGAATTCCACCATGCCGCGGCCCCCACCTACCGGCGCCTGCTGCAACACCTGCGCCCGCGCTTCCTGCTGGGGCTCACGGCCACGCCGGAGCGCACGGACCAGTCGGACATCCTCAGCCTGTGCGACGACAACCTGGTCTACAGTCGGCACCTGTTCGACGGCATCGAACTCGGGCTGCTCTGCCCGTTCCACTACTTCGGCATCTATGACGAGACCGTCGACTACCGGGAGATCCCCTGGCGCAACGGGCGTTTCGACCCGCAGGCGCTGAGCAACAAGCTCGCCACCCAGGGCCGCGCTCGCCACGCGCTGCGGCATTGGCGGGAGCAGGGCCGGCAACGCACGCTGGCCTTCTGCGTGTCGCGCAAGCATGCGGACTTCATGGCCGAGCGCTTTCGCCGCGAGGGCATCCGCGCCGAGGCCGTCTATCGGGGCTCGACGTTGGAGCGCAGCGCCGCGCTGGAACAGCTTGAGCAGGGCAGCCTGCAGGTCATCTTCTCGGTGGACCTGTTCAACGAGGGCGTCGACCTGCCCGCCATCGATACCGTGATGATGCTGCGCCCCACCGAGTCGAAGGTCTTGTTCCTGCAACAGCTCGGCCGCGGGCTGCGCCTGCACCCGGACAAGGAGCGCCTGGTGGTGCTGGACTTCATCGGCAACCACCAGGGCTTTCTGAACAAGCCCCAGGCCCTGTTCGAGGTGGGCAGCAGCTACCGCCAGCTCGCGGAGTTCGCCCGCCGCGCCCGCGACGGCGAGCTCGCGCTTCCGCCCGGCTGCTTCGCCAACTACGACCTGGCCATCATCGAGTTTCTGATTCGCCTACAGGGCAAGGGACCGGCCACCGACTACCAGGCCCTGCGCGACTCGCTGAGCCGGCGGCCGACGCTGGCGGAGTTCTACCGCAGCGGGTCGAGCCTCCCGGATCTTCGGCGTCAGCATGGCCAGTGGTGGGCGCTGGTCGCGGACCAGGGCGACCTGACAGCCGCCGAGACCGCTTGCCTGGATCACCACGCGGACTTCTTCCGCGAGGTGGAGACCACCAACATGACCAAGTGCTTCAAGGCCGTGCTGTTGGAGTCGCTGTTGGACCTGGACGGCTTCCGCCAGCCGCCCACCGTCGAAGACCTGGCCGCGCAGGCGCTGGAGGTCTTCCGCCGTCGGCGCGGCTTTATCACCGATATCCGCAAGGACCTTCAGCAGATCGACGACATCGATGCGGGCAAATGGCTCAGTTACTGGAAGGGCAACCCGATCAACGCCTGGACCGGCGGCAATCGTGCCGGTGATGCCAAGCGCTGGTTCGAGGTGGCGCAAGGCCGATTCCGGCCGACCTTCCCGGTCGCCGACGAGGAGCGAGCCACCTTCCAGGCGATGGTGCAGGAACTGGTCGACTACAGACTCGCCGCCTATGAACCTCGCCTGCCCAAGACAGCGCCAGCCGATGCCGAGCAGCCGACCGACGAGGGTGCGAAGATCCTGCCCTTTCCGCCGCCGGCGGCTGTCGACGACGCCGAAGGCACCGAGGTGCCCTACTTCCCGGATCTGCGCATCGCCTGCGGCCACTTCCGCAGCGGCCGCACGGACGTGGAAACCACCTACCGCGTCCCGCCCGGCCATGGCAGCGTTGATCCGACCCGCCACTTCGTCGCCCGCGCCACCGGCAACTCCATGAACGGCGGCAAGAACCCGGTGCGGGACGGCGACTACCTGTTGCTGGAATTGGTCGACCCCAGCAAGGCCGGCTCCATCACCGGCAGTGTGATGGCCATCGAACGACAGGACGCCAGCGGCGACGACCAGTACGTGCTGCGCCTGATCACCAAGCAGCCGGATGGGCGCTACGTGCTCAAGGCCGCGAACCCGGACTACCCAGACTTTGAGGCCAACGATGAGATGCGGCCGTTGGCGCGCTTGCGGGATGTATGGGATAGGGATAGCTGAGCGTTCTCTCTTTCCCACACTCCACCGTGGGACTAAAGTGCCGCCGCTCCAGCGGCAAGCCGTTTACAAGCGTGCTCTTGGAGCCGACGCTGCGCTGGGACATCAAGCACTGCTTCGGCGACTACGGTGCGGCGCGGGCGGCGGGGTTCGGCACCTGCGTCTTGTTGAGCACCGCCGTCATGCAACGGCCTGCAGATGAATGTCCAATGATTTCATGATTCGGTGGACCAGCTGCCACTGCGGGTTGGTGTCGCCGGAAATCGCTTGATAGAGAATTTCGGGCTGCAGGCCGGCGTCTTTGGCAACCGCGGCGAGCCCTTTCATCTTGACGACATCCGCCAGTGCGATGATGAATACCGCTGGGTCTTCGTCATTTAGGGCGTCGTTGAGATAGGCGTAGATGTCGTCTTCCGTCTTGAGGAGATCGGCCGGGTCGTAGGGCTTCAGATCAGTGTGCATCATCTTCATCCGGTAGGTCTGCCGCTAGCTGTTTAGCGCGCTCGATATCTTCTGCCTGGGTGGATTTGTCTCCACCGCAGAGCAGCAAGATCAGCGTTTTGCCTCGACGACAGTAATAGATTCGATAGCCTTTACCGACATGTATCCGCATCTCGCTGACACCACCGCCAACCGCTTTGGTGTCGCCAAGGTTACCGGCCCTTGCGCGCGCCAAACGTAGCGCAATGGCGCGCGCGGCGATTCGGTCTTTCAACCGCTTGGCCCAGCGTGAAAAAACCGTAGTGGTGACGACTTCGTAGACCATGGGAAAGTGTAGGCTTCAGGTCACAACGCCTCAAGCCCAAGAGCGCATGACGCGCTGGGGCCTTTCGCATGCTCTCTTTTCGCCACTCTCCAGCGTGGGAATGCGGTGCCGCCGCTCCAGCGCCAAGTCTCATGCGAGTCCATTGGGCTGTTCGATGATCCGCGGCGCATTGGCTACAAGCGCCAGTGGGAGCAACTGGTGCGCGAGCGGGGTTATCGCATCGTCGACCATGCGCTGGTTCCGATCGGTAACGATGAGGGCGCGGAAGGCTCGATGCGCGGCTGGTGGAGCAACTCCCAGGAGAAAAGGAGAAAAGGGGTCAGACCCTGAGGTATCCCCACAAATCTGAGCGCCCCGCGGTCATCCAGCGAGCAGCGCATCATGGTCACTCGCGACCCATTGACTCGGCGGCCCGATGGCGTCGACCAGCGCGGCGATGCTCGTGCGGCAATCCTCCAGCGTCAGCAGCAGCCGGGCCAAGAACAGACGCGAGTAGGCGCGACGCTTGCGAGTGCCCGGTCGCAGACGCTCGTGCAGGCCGCAACGCTCGGCGGCGGTACCGATCAGCCACAGCAGGATCGCCGCCAGTGATGCGATCAGCACCAGCACCGTGAAGCGGGCGGTGCCGCTTGAGGCGCTGCACTCCAGCCCTTCGCCAAAGTGCTGGCTCTTCGTGTCTCTGAAGCTCAGCTCAATCTGCATCCTTTGTCGATAGACCGCCACCAACCGCTTCGCCGGCCAGTCGGCCAGCCGGGTCGATGCCACCAGCAGCCAAGGCTCGCGGGCATTGCGCGCGGCCTGCTGACTCTTCTTCGAGCGCGAGCGCTTGCCCGAGGCGGTCTTCGCCCGGCGTCCGAGCTTGGGCTTGCGCACCAGCACGAAGGTGGCGCGCAACGGATTGCTGCGCACCCACTCGCCGATGCCGAGTGTCGTCGGCGTGGTGGTGGCCTCCTTGAAGATGTGCTTGCAGCTGCGCCAGCGGTACTTGAGCTTGATGTAGTCGCGCCCGCGCACCCGCCCGACCCAGCGCCAGCCCAGACGCTCGACCTCGCGGTAGAATGGCACCTTGAAGCCGGAGTCCGCGACGATGATTGGCTGCGCTGTCGCCGGCAGCAGCGCCTTGAGCTGGTGCAGGAACCGATGCTGCACTTGGCGGTTGCCCAAATTGCTTTGGGTGTGGACCTCCTCATACAACGTCAGGCTGCGACCGCCCACCGGCAGCGAGGCGCGCAGCAAATGGAGTGACTGATCCTCCTTCAGGTCACTCCAATCGACGACGATCAGTGGCTCGGCCACGCCGGCCAGCAGCATCCGCGCCAACGCTGCGTAGATGCGCTTGGCATCACGGCGCAGATGCGCGTTGCCCAGCAACCGGTCGGCGCGCTTGATGCGATGGCGCAGGTGCGAGCCACCGCCAAAGCGTCGGCCGATCTCGGTCAGCGTCAACCGCGGGCCGGTGACCGTGGCTGCGACCGCTTCCAGCAATACGGCCAAGCGCCGACGGTGGATGCCGGTCAGCAGCGGCGCGATACTACGCTGTAGAATCGTCAGTGCATGCATGGGGGGTCCTCCACAGGTTTGGTCGCCCGTTGTGGACCACCAAACCCCATGCATGTTCAACTCTACTCTAGGTTACTCTTATAGCTAGCTGTTTTATAAAGCATTGTAGAGGGGATACCTCAGGGTCAGACCCCTTTTTCCGTCGTATTCGTCCACCAGCACCACCACGCGCTCGCCGTACTGGGCATGGGCTCGGCGGATCAGCTCGCCGAAGGCCGCCGCGCTGTCGAGGTTCGGGTGTACTGTCACGCCCAGGTCCTCCCGGTGGATACGCAGCAGATCCAGAATCCGCCGGTCCAGCTCCGCGCGGTCGCGCAGCACCCCCTCGGCGAAGCTCAGGCGAATCACCGGCAAGCGCCGCCCCCAGTACCAGCGGTTGTGGACCGCAAGCCCGCTAAACAGCGCCTCGCTGCGGGTGAAGAGTTCGCCAAGGGTATCGATAAACAAGGACTTGCCGAAGCGCCGCGGGCGCGACAGGAAGTCATGGCTGCCCTGCTCGAGCAGATGCAGGGCAAGACCGGTCTTGTCGACGTAATAGCAGTCCGACTCGCGGACCGTGCGAAAGGTCTGGATGCCGATGGGCAGGCGTTTTCGGAGTTAGCTTTACAGGTACTCGACGAGGCACTAGCGTTAGCTAATTAGTCTAGCTAACTTTAATACCCCGGAGGTCTGGGCCGATGTCCATCCAGGTCAACATACACGAAGCAAAGACGACTCTCTCCAAGATCATTGAGCAGGCATGCCGAGGCGAAGAGGTCATCATCGCAAAGGCCGGTCGACCCATGGTCCGATTGACCCCCATCCGCACCCAGCCAAACGGCCGGGTGTTCGGCGCGCTGCGCGGCAAGGCGAAAGTCGATGAGCGCTTCTTCGAGCCGTTGCCCGAGGAAGAGCTGGGCAGCTGGGAGTAGGCCAATGCGCTTGTTGCTCGACACGCATGCCCTGCTCTGGTGGCTGGACGGTGACCCGAGGTTGTCTGGCAACGCCAAGACCGCGATTGAGGACGGGGCGAACGAGATCCTTGTGAGTGCCGCCTCGGCATGGGAAATCGCGACCAAGGTCCGCATCGGCAAACTCCCCGACGCCGTCTATGTCGCCGAACCAGTGGGTGGCTGCCTATTGGCGTGCCGTCACGCGCCTGGACCGCGGCGAGTTGGACGGTGCCGAGGCCCAGGCGCGCCCGGGCGATCTGCCCGTCGCACGCGCGTTTGATGGAAGGTCCGCGCGTGACACCGAGCACCCGCTGCTGTTGGGCGTGGTCTCGAGCCTGTTTGCCGCCGACGAAACGTCGGCGATCCAGCGCGCGCGAGCAAACTGCTCGACGAGGCGTTCAGCCCGAGCCAGGGCGCTGCTCCCGCTACCGGACGGGACCTGGCGCGCGATCGCGCTCGCCATCCGCAACAGACTGAGGCGAATACGGGACAGGCGACATTGCATTCATCCGACGCACTGCTGCCAGCCTGAGCGGAGCATCCGGGGGTGTCGCCTATCCAACTGACTCCTTAGTAAGATACAGAGATGGACTTCCTTGCGGTGATTCGACAGGTCGGCGGGGCGCTGGACGCGGCGCAGGTTCGTTACGCCTTGATCGGTGGATTTGCGATGGCGTTGCGGGGCGTTCAGCGCGCCACGGTGGATCTGGATTTCATCCTGATGCTCGAGGATCTCGATCGCGCTGACCGCATCCTGACTGGTGCCGGTTATCGGCGTATCTTCCATAGCGACAATGTGTCCCACTACACTTCGGAGCAAGCCACGCTGGGACGCATCGATCTGCTACATGCGTTCCGCGGACCCAGTCTCAGCATGCTGGCGCGTGCGGAGCGCATCGAAATCGCCGAAGGGTTGACCCTCCCGGTGGTCCAGACCGAGGATATCGTTGGATTGAAGATTCAGGCAGCGGTCAACGATGAGCAGCGGGCGGCTTCGGACTGGGCAGACATCCGGCTCTTGATCGAGCTGGCGGCGCGCAACGGCAGCAGGCTGGATTGGGCGCTGATGACCGACTACCTCGATCTCTTCGGGTTGCGGTCTGAACTGGACCGCATGCGAGACTGGTATGGCAAGACTAACCGCTGATGACCGCGCGGCGTTTCGGCGCCTGACCGAGGCCGGCTGGGTGCAATCGCCGGCGGAACGCAGCCCGCGGTTGGTCGAGCCGACCCCGGAGGCACGCTATCGCTATTGCCTCTGGGCAACGGAGGCGTCGAAATGGTTCAAAGGCACCAAACCCGTGCGCTTCGGCGGCGGCCACTGGAAGCTGTGAGGGTTCGACCCGACCACAGCCTTCGGCAAGGTCGTCCCGGCATCGACGTAACCGCGATGCCGAGCAGACCGGAAAAAAGGGAAAAGGGGCCAGGCTCAATTCCTAGGTGTTCACCCTCAGCTGGTCAGTTCGGATCGAATGCCATCCCCTGTCTTCGAAGAGTTTTTTCGGTGCTTGACCTGATCAGCTAATACTATTAGAAGCAGGCTGATTCCTTCTTCGACGACACCGTCGAATTCGACCTGGCCCTGCTCTACGGCCGCTTCGTGCCGCGATTGCCAGATCAGGCATCCATCCTCGATGCCTGGTGCGGGTCCGGCCGTGATGCTCTCGCCTTCGCCAAGTTCGAGCACCGGCCTTCGAAGCCTCCCCGGCCCAGGTCGCGCTGGCCCAGACTCACCTCGGCCAGCCGGTGCACTGCCTGCGGTTTCAGGACATCGGCTGGCAGGAAGCTTCGACGGTATCTGAACTTGCGCCAGCCTGTTGCATGTTCCAGCGGCTGAACCTCCGGACGTGATGCAACGGCTATGCAAGGCGCTGAAGCCGGGTGGCATCATGTACGCTTGCTCAAGTGCGGCAGTGGCGAGTGTGAGCACCATGGCCGGCGCTTCTCCGATCTGGACGCGCCGGGACTGGCTGCACTGTTGCGCTGCTTGCCGGACCTAAAACCAATGGAGACCTGGACCACCGGCGGTCTGCGCCCCGGCCGTGAGTCGGAGCGCTGGCTGAACACGCTGCTGGGAAGAACGGAGGTGGCTTGGGCCACTTCCTGACCACGGGCGGTGCGGCCGATCCGTTTCTGCCGCGGTTGCTGGAAAGCGATTGGCGGGTTCGGCCGCACTGATCTCGTGGCGGCCTTCGTCAAGATCGGCGTACAGGCTTGGTAAATGCCAAGGTCCGCCGTCGAGATGTCCTGCAGGCGTGGTACCGTCCATGGCCTCCGACCCGGAGTCAGGTCGAGGGGCGGCGAGTGCTGGCGGTAGACTTACCTCCAATGATTCCAGGTGAGGTTCCCATCTGATGAAGGCGAAAGTTAACGACACTGGGCTGCTGGTACCGAGAGCCATGCTCGAGGGCTTCGACGAAGTCGAGATGCGGGTAGAGGATGGCCGTATCGTCATTTCTCCCCTGCGTCCAGACCCAATCATGCGCCTCGGCCAGCGCCCCCTGGATACGCCGGAGGTCGATGTCTCGGAGCGGCAGGACGACTATCTGTACTTCGACCGACATGTTGTCCAAGGCGGATTCGAAGTGTTGCCAACTCCGGAGGACTAGCTGGGGCGCGGAGTGCCGGATGCGGGGTACTTTGGTACCGGAAACGAACATCGAACGGGACCAGTTACCGAAGCCGGCAGAGGCCTGGAACACCGGCGATCTGCGCCCCGGCTGCGAGGCGGAGCGCGGCCATCATCGAGTTTGTGCCACCTACAGGGCAATGGACCGGCCACCGACTACCAGGCTCTGCGCGACTCGCTCCGCCGGTGGCCGACGTTGGCGGAGTTTTGCCTAAGCAGATCGACGGAATCGATGCCGGCAAATGGCTCCGTTATTGAAAAGGCAACCCGATCAACGCCTGGGCCGGCGGCAACCGCGCCGGCAATGCGAAGCGCTGGATGGAGTTGGGGCGAGGGCGATCCCGGGCGACCTTCTCAGTGGCCCACCCGGAGCGAGCTACCTTCCAAGCGATGGCGCAGGAACTGGTCGACCCCGCCAAGGCCGGCTCCATCACCGGCAACGTGATCGCCATCGAACGCCAGGACGCCGGCGGCGACGACCAGTACGTGTTGCGCCTCATCACCAAGCAGCACGATGAGGGCGCGGAAGACGACCCGGACGCAGGGAATACTTCTTCGACACCAGCCGAGATAAGCTCGATATCCTAGAGCGGCAGTAGCGTGGCGTTCTGAGCGACTCGCGACCGTCGAACTGCGGCCTGGCTTCCCGTACGTCATCGTAGAGATCGAATATCGCGGACAACAGGTGAAAATCGAGAATGTGCTTGCTCGGTCGCTAAGCCTAAAAGCGAGTATTGGCGTGTACGGTGGCGCTATTTACCTTGAGATTCTGAAGATAAGCCGTGGAGGATGAACCATGACCGTTGCAGAGTTGGCCTACGAGCAGATCAAGACACTCCCCGAGACCCAGGCTCGGGAGGTACTGGATTTCATCGGTTATCTCAAGGAAAAGACCGAAAGAGCGGAATGGGAGAACCTGATGGGTGCCCAAGCGGCGTCGCTCGCCTCCGTCTGGGACAATCCGGAAGATGAGGTGTGGAATGATCTATAGGCGCGCTGACTTGGCACTGGTGCCGTTTCCGTTCACCGACCTGTCGTCCGCGAAGCGTCGACCGGTATTGTTGTTGAACGACCCGGACGGCTACGGCGACTTCCTCGCGGTAGCGGTGACCTCGCGCCCCCACCACAGCAACGCCATCGCCATCCGCGATCAGGACATCAGTAGCGGCGCGCTTCCCGCGACGAGTTGGGTGCGTACCGACAGGGTGATTACTTTGAACGCCGCTCTGGTACACAAGGTGTTTGGGTCCGCGCGCACCCTGTTCGTGGAACGAGTGGTACGCGGGGTTTGCTCACGCGTCGGTATTGATGCAGCCTCGGGCGGGTCGAACAAAGAACCGTAGGTAAGTCAGAGGGATCGTGGCTATCGGCACGCGCCCACTAACCCCGCGGCAGGCGGCGGCCTGCGACACCAGACGACGAGAGCGATCAGATGCGTGCAAATCCCGCTCGAGAACAACGCTCCGACAGCTGTCGGCAAGATCATCGGGCGCAAGCGCTATGTCCATGTTGACACGCTCCGCGTCGCGCCGAGCGCGAACGTAGACGGCGCCCTTGCCGAGCAGCTCGCCGCGGCGGAGCAACTTGCCAGCGTCCGCCGGGGTGAGCACTTCAACCTGGTGCGGATCGATGCGGATGCTGCGGCATTGGTTTTGCTCCACTATCCAGGCTTCGTCGGGGAAGAGCGGGAAGAGCGGGGAAAAGCGGCCATATCCTCGCGTTCCAGCTCCGGGTGATCGGTTAGGATTTCGGCGATCGTCATCCCGGCCGGCCTGCTGCATCACCTGCGTAGTCAGGGCTTCCAGCCCTGACGGAATCAGGCCAGGATGGCCTCGGCATCGAGAACCTCCGCTTGGCCGGGGCCTGCGAGCGTGGGCCTTTTCCCAGATGAATGGTAGGGGAGAGTCGGCGCATAATCGGCTCTGCCCCAAAGCATCGCAGACAACCCTCACCCTGAGCAGGGGTGACGCTCGTCGCCGCTGGCGAGTCCCGCTTGGACCCCGCCGGCAGCGTGGAAGCCACCGCATCCATGTCTCCCGAGGCCGGCCAAGATAACTGACACCGGACAGGGGGATAAAGCCGACCCTTCCGCCGGGGCGCTGCGCACAGCCAGCGCCCCGCCCCGAAAGCCCGTACCAACGCCCTCCCGCGGAGAAACCGGATGATCCAGATCGCGTACATCAGCTCTGCCACAGAGCCCATGTCGAAGCAGGCTCTGCTGCACCTGCTGAAGAACTGCCGGGAGAACAACGCCGGCAGAGGTGTCACCGGGATGCTGCTCTATTGCAACGGCACCTTTCTGCAGGTCTTGGAGGGCGAAGAACGCGTCATCGACGAATTGCTCGACATCATCGAGCGGGACCCGCGCCACACCGGCATGCAGGTTATTCAGCGCAAGGCGATCAAGCAGCGCGAGTATTCGGATTGGAGCATGGGCTTCCAGCGCGTCTCGGAGCGAGATCTGCGGCGTATCGAGGGGCTGCGGGATTTCCGCGAGGAAGACTTCAATGCCGCCCACCTTGGCCAGCAGAGCGCCATCGTGCAGAGCCTCATGGATCACTTTCGGCGGCAGCGCCTGAAGACCGTCGGCCAGAGCGAGCTGGGCGTGGACGAAGAGGACCGCATGATGAATATCCTTCATCGGATCATTCGTGGTGCGGTCCGGGTGCTTGCGGTGCTAATGGTGATCACCATCCTTTGGGGCGTCATTGACGTCGCGGAGTCGCTCTACCGTCAACTCTTCATGCCGGCAGTTCAGGACTTTGGCGTGCGTGAGATCGTCGTCACCTTCGGCGCCTTCCTTGCTGTGCTGATCGCCATCGAGATCTTCATGAACATCACCCTATACCTCAGGGACGATGTCGTGCACGTGCGGCTGGTCATCGCGACTGCCCTGATGGCGATCGCCCGGAAGGTCATCGTCTTCGATTTCGAGAAGCTGGAGCCGATGTACATCCTCGCCACAGGGGCCGTGGTACTGGCGCTTGGGCTCGTATATTGGCTGATGGACCGCAAAACAGTTCCTTACGCACGTCATCAGCGCCCCGATACTGCCTCCAGCCGATTGGATTAACCGAACAGCCCGCCTCAGCGAAGACCGACCGTTGCGACGGCCGCCCTGCAGCGGTCCACAAGGCACGGGAATCACGCCGCAATCTCGACCGCGGCACCTTTGCCCGCGGCTTCGGCGCTCCCCGCACGCACGCGAGCGGCCATAGCGTCGCAGCGCCTTTATCCTTGGTCTGCATCAGACGCAGTCCAACGGGCAAGTTGAGCACTGCGTCGTTGTTAGCTCCCTCGCCGTTGGATCGGCATCGCGGGTCCACTGCTCGTTCGCGTCGCTCCCAAAGCGGCTCAGGCGCCAGCCTCGGCAGACGTTGACGCCGGCCATCCGCACGCTGCGCGGCAGCACGCATCGGCCCGCCTGTCGCCCACGGGATTGGACAAAAGCAAGACGACCGGGTCGGCGCCCGACTTATCCCCCAAGAACCCGGCGGTATTGAACTGGTTGTGAACAGGTTTATGCCATTGTGTTGGGCGTAAGTGAACAGACCTTGTCTGGCATCGAGAGAGCTATTTTCTCGACACCATCGTCACCTGAATTCCTAGAGAGGATGATCCGACATGTCATTTCGCAGAGCGACACTTGCTACCGCCGTCCTACTCGGCCTTGGACTGAACGCCAGCGCCATCAAAAACGCAGTCGCCGGGGAGGGCTGTGGACGCATGAACGCCGCCCAGGCTTACCACGGCTACGGCCATCACCCGATGGCACCCGTCGGTAACTACGGATACCGCCATGGCCGCTACGGCCCGCCCATGATGCACTCGAGCGGGATGCAGCCGGCCGTGTATTGGGGCAGCCAGCCGCCGCAGCTCGTCAAGACCGCGGCGTCAGCGACCGAGGACGCTGGCCCGGGCGATATCGTCGAGGTCGCGGTCGGCGCTGGCAGCTTCGAAACACTGGTCGCGGCCGTTAAGGCGGCGGGGCTGGTCGAGACGCTCCAGGGTGAAGGCCCGTTCACGGTGTTCGCACCCACCGATGATGCCTTCGCGGCAATTCCGCAGGCCGATCTCGAGGCACTTCTGGCGGATAAGGAGGCCCTGACCGCCGTTCTCACCTACCACGTAGTGCCCGGCAAGGTCATGGCGGCAGACGTGGTAGAGCTGGACAGTGCCACGACGGTACAGGGCGGCACCATCACGATCGACACCAGCGACGGCGTCAAGGTCGACGGTGCGAACGTAGTGCAGACCGACATCGAGACGAGCAACGGCGTCATCCACGTCATCGACGCGGTCCTTATGCCCAAGTAACAAAACGCCCCACTCTCGCCGTACCGCGACGGCTCCTTTGTCTTCCACAGGCCGGAATCCGCCGTCGCGGCGCGGCAGTCACGAGTCCGCGTTGGCGAGTTCGACAGGCCGCCAACTTCCCCACCCCCTAGGAGCGAAACCTCATGAGCGAAGAGACCAACACCTGGCCTGAACTGGCCATTGCACTCTATGACAAGCTGACCGGCCGAGCCGCCGAGATCACCTACGAATTCGACCATCTCGACGTCTATGTTCCGTCCAAGGTCGAGGACAATCCGAAGACGGCGAAATGGACGCTGCACGGTACTTTAAAGATCCGCACCCGCGATACCGGAGCGGCCTAGACGGGCCGGGCGCTGACAATGGTCCAGACAACGACTGCGACGGCACATCGCGAACTGCTCATCGAAGGCAGTATCTCGCTCGCGGGACCAACCGGCGGGCAGGTCGAGATCCGCGGAATCGGCGAGCGCGTCGAGGTGGACATCGATCGTTCCCTGCTCAAACTGGCGTTGCTCTCGCGGCTAGCGCCCCGTGCGAGTCGGCGCCGCTGGCTGCTCGGCGGCCAGCAGGCGCTCGATATGGCACAGGTGTCGTTCGATCTCTTGGTGAGCGGCGTCCCGATCGGCCGCTACGACTGGCAGACCAAGGGATCGATCTTCACGCGTCTGTTGGGGTTGGGACCAATCAACCTAAGCCTATGGCGTCTCGGTCTGGCGCTGGTACGCCGGTCTTGAGGCGATTTGTGTCAAATCTCACACCAAGCTGACTTGTCTTGACGCCCGCCCTCTGTGTCGCACCGGACGTCACATAGCTCGGCTAGGCTCCTGCCGGCGCTCCTTGAAGGCGCAGCTCAATCCGGCGTCGTCTGGTACGAGATTTTCCCCGGCAATCGCCTAAAGACATGTCGAGGCTGGCCGGAAAATCAACTCGATCTGCTGCCATTGCCCGCAAACCGAGTGCTGGGCCCGGCCGCCTCTCGCGCCTCCTTGCGGCGCAGCGCCTCATCCCGCGCGTCGTCGATCTCTCTCATGATGCCCTCCAAGTCGGCCTCCTTGTGGCTGCCCTTGAAATGGCCGGTGAGCTTGATATCAGGCGCCAGGTGACCGCTCTTGTAAAGGTGCCAGATCTCCTGTGCGTAGCTGGTTGTCAGCAGTTCGGGCGCGAACTGGCCGAAGTAGACCGCCAAATTGTTGACGTCTCGTTCGAACATCCAGTCGGCATTGTTGTTGGCCGCCGCGTCGACGGCCTGAGGCAGATCGATGATGATCGGACCTTCGCCGTCGACCAGGATGTTGAACTCCGACAAATCTCCGTGGACCAGGCCGGCGCAAAGCATGCGGACGACGTCCTTGATCAGCAGGTCGTGGAACTCTAGGGCCTGCTCACTCGATAACTCGAGGTCGTTGAGCCGGGGCGCCGCGGCGCCGTCTGCATCCGTGACCAGTTCCATCAGCAGCACACCGTCGACGAAGTTGTGAGGCTTGGGAACCCGCACGCCAGCGGCGGCGAGCCGAAACAGGGCATCGACCTCCGTATTCTGCCAGCTGTCCTCCTGTTCGATCAGCCCGTACCGGCTGCCCTTTTTCATGGCACGGTTCTGGCGGCTGTTGCGCGCCCGGCGTCCCTCCCGATAGAGGGCCTGTTTGTGAAACCCCCGCTTGTTGGCTTCTTTGTAGACCTTGGCGCAGCGGATCTCCCCGCCGGAGCGCACCACATAGACAGCGGCCTCTTTGCCGCTCTTCAGCGCGTGGATGACCTCGTCGATGAGGCCATCATCGACCAGTGGTTGGAGCGTCTTGGGAATCTTCATTTCATGCTCATAACAGATGGGCTCCGGCGCGCGGTACCCATCTTGAGAGATCTGTGAAGCCTCCTTCTTCTGACTGGTGGACGATGACTCTGAGCTTCATCGATCGGAATCTCCCGTCAGCTTGAGGAAAACTTGACCATATCCGGCCCGACTGTTTCAAAGGGCCGCCAGACACGGACGCTATGCTTCAGGCGCCGCGGATCGCCAGTCTAGCGGTTCGACGAGGGTGTCGCCGCAGAGACTTGGGCAAGAGGCTGTTGCCACGTCGCACTGCGCCGGTGCAAGGCAACACCAGGCCTATGCCGATGGCCATCGAGTCAGCAATTCCCCCCTCGCCTAGGCTCTGGCCTGACCGCAGGTAACCTTCCGAACCGCAAGGTAACCAGCCCATAGCATCAGGGGCACGCGGATACGTTCGTCGACGATACCGTCGAAGTCGACATGACCCGCCTCTATCGCCGCTTCCTGCCGAAACTTCCAGATCAGGCCCACATCCTCGACGCCGGCTGCGGTTCCGGTCGCGGCGCCAGCGCCTTTGCCAACCTCGGCCATTACATCAGTTCAAGGCCTTCGACGCCTCATCGGCCTTGATCGCGCTGGCAGAAACCCATCTCGGCCAGCCCTTGCAGTGCCTACGTTTCCAGGACATCTCCTGGCAGGACCAGTTCGACGGTATCTGGGCCTGTGCCAGGCTTCTGCATGTTCCAGTGGCCGAATTGCCGGACGTGATGCACCGGCTATGCAACTCGCTGAAGCGGGGTGGCGTTCTCGGCGCATCGTTCAAATACGGCAGCGGCGAGCGTTCGCACCATTGCCGGCGCTTCACCGACCTGGAGGAGCCGGGGCTGGCGGCACTGTTGGAGCAGTTGTCGGACTTGGAGCCGATAGAGACCTGGACCACCGGCGATCTGCGCCCCAGCCGTGAGCCTGAGCGCTGGCTGAAGATGCTGTTGCACAGGACGGCGTGAGCTTGGGGCAGTGCCTTACCACCCGCGGGGCGGCCGATCCGTTTCTGCTGTGGCTCCTGAAGGGAAACCTGTCACGGGGTGCTGAGCCGAACGCCGTTGAGGCTTCGGCTGGGGGCGCGGAATTGACGCGACTGCGGGATACCCGTAGTCTTTAGCACCATGTTCACGGTGATCGAGACGCCCACCTTCGCCAGGCAGGCGGATGAAATCTGGAGCGAATTCGAGCGACTCGCTTTTGTCTCATGGATCGCGCGCAACCCTGCCGCCGGCGACGTAATTCCCGGCGCAGATGGTGCACGCAAGGTGCGCTGGAGTACGTCCGGCCAAGGTAAACGTGGTGGCGTGCGGGTGATCTACTTCAACCGACTGTCGTCGGGTTTGATCTATCTGGTCGCCCTCTATCGCAAGTCCAATCAAGCCAACATCCACCCCAACCGAATCCCGCAGGTCGAGCCATGAGTGACAACGATCTAGATCGCGTTGCAGCCGCCATCGAGGCAGATGCCGGGGAGTCCATTCCGGGGCTGCGCGAATCCCTCGCCGAGATGGCCTCCGACCATCGTGCCCGCAGCTACACGCCGGAACAATTGGCGCTGCGCGAGGCCCGTGGCGCACTCGGTCTCTCGCAGCCGGCCTTCGCCAGGCTCCTGCGCACACCCGTCGGCACGGTTCGCGACTGGGAGCAAGGCCGCTTTGCACCGCCCGGCAGCGCCGTCCTGGTGGCGCAGCTCGCGGTCGAGCACCCGGAGGTCATGCGCGAGTATGTTGAAAAGTCGGAGCGACAGTCCGCGGATCGGGTTTCAGCGGAGACGACTTGATGGTCAAGCGTTCGACTCACATCGAAGGTACCCAGGCGAGGTAGGTACGTGATGAGGGTGACGGTCGACGATATCGGCCTGTTGGTACCGCGAGCCAAGACCGATTGGCGCCGCCAGCGCGAGGCAGGCGCGCTGAAGGCGCTGGCGCCGCGCCAGCGGGGGCGCAAAGCCAAGGGCTCGGCGCCCGAGCAAGCGCGCTTGCTTGAGCTTGAGTGCGAGAACGCGCAACTGCGCAACCGCTTGGCCTAGGCCGAGACCGCCATCGATGCCAAAAAAGGTTTCCAGCCTGCTGGGGATCAGCCTGAAGCCGACGCCGAGCGGCGCAGCAGATCGAGCCCGGCCCGCCTAACACCGCGCGCCGATCACGGCCCCTGCATGACCTCCAAGCCCTCCGCCTTGCTGCTCGCCGACCTCGGCGTCACCAGGTCCCGCAGCCGTTCTTGCGTCAGCGACGATATCCATTAGCCGACTTGGCGATCCGGCGTTGCCAGTTGCAGGAGGCGTCAACGGTGAGCACCATCGCTGGCGCTTCACCGATCTTGTATTACGGGTACAGTGTTAAGCGCGGATGCCGGTAATCTTAGAAACGGCCGCAAGGGAAAGATCCAGCCATGACCGATCGACCATTCGAGACTGAGCCCTTCCGGCAGGCCCTGCTCGAGCGCCGCCGCGCGCTGCAAGCCCAACAGGGCGGCGATGCGGACGCCGTGGTGGAGCTGGACCAGACCCGCCAGGGCCGGCTGTCCCGGATGGACGCCATGCAGCAGCAGGCGATGGCCGCCGAGACCGCTCGGCGCCGAGCGCTGGAGCTGACCCGCATCGAGGGGGCCCTGGCGCGCATCGAGTCCGGCGATTTTGGGCTGTGCATGCGCTGTGATGAGGCGATCGCACCACGCCGGCTGGAGATCGACCCGGCCGCGACGCTCTGCATCCGCTGCGCGGATCAGGCGGAGAGCTGACGGAGCATGGCCGTTCGGAGCGCAAGGGCGAGCGCGAGAGCGACCAAACGCATTGCGCGGCAGTTGCTCGGCCGTCGCTGAGACACCGGGTTGCCGTCCGCGGCGCGATCTGCGTCGTTGTGGCAGTTCCCTTCGCTGCGCTTGGCTGCCGAGCGATATAGAGCTTAGGCGATTTCTGTCAAATCTCATACCAGCTGACTTGTCTTGACGCCCACCTTCTTTGTCGCACCGCCAGCCACTTCGAGTATCGACGCGGTATTGCTGGTGGACGCCTACCACGAGTAGCCGATTCGCCTTGATCGCGGCGCGATCCGGGGCCATGTCCTTGCTCCGCACTGAAGGTGACACCTGAAACCCATGTACGCGTTGACATTCATAGCGATTCTCATCATGACCACAGTCGCCACCGGCGCCGCCGCCGACACGCAGCAAGAAGCGCCGAAGCTGATCCCGTTGGAGGTGCTGTTCGGCAATCCGACCCGCACCCAGGCGCGTATCGCGCCCACCGGTGAGCACCTGAGCTGGCTGGCGCCGTCCGCCGACGGTGTACTCAATGTCTGGGTGCAGCCGGCGGACCGCTCAGCGGAGCCCAGGCAGATCACCAAGGACAGCGTGCGCGGCATCCGCTTTCACGGCTGGTCGCAGGACGGCAAGCGCGTGTTCTATCTGCAGGACCAGGGCGGCGACGAGAACTGGCATCTGTTCGCGGTCGGCTTGGATGGCGGCGAGGCGCGCGACCTGACGCCCTTCGAGGGTGTGCGCGCCGAGAACCTGATCACCGATCCGGAGCACCCCGGCGAGGTTCTGGTGGGGTTGAATAAACGCGACCCGAGCCTGTTCGACATGTTCCGTCTGGACCTCGCGACCGGCGAACTAACGCTGGATACTGAGAACCCCGGCGACGTGCTCGGCTGGACCACCGACGCCGACTTCCGCATCCGCGCCGCCGAGGCCAAGGATCCGGAGACCGGCGATGACCTGATCCGCGTGCGTGACAATGACGACGCCCCGTGGCGCGCGCTGATCCGCTTCCCGTTCGGTGAGAACGGCGGCGCCTACGGCTTCGACAAGACCGGCGACAAGCTCTTCGTCACCAGCTCGCTGGGCAGCGACACGACCCGGCTGCTCGCGCTCGACCCGAAGACTGGCGAGGTGATCGAGGAGTTGGCCACGAACCCGAAGAGCGACGTCGACGGCGTGCTCGTACACCCGACCGAGCACCGCATCCAGGCGGTGGAGTTCGACTATCAGAAGCCGGAATGGCAGCTGCTCGACGCCAGTCTGAAGCCGGACTTCGACTATCTGCGCGGCGTTGCCGAGGGCACGCTGTCGATCGTCGACCGCACGCTGGCCGATGATCAGTGGATCGTCGCCTATCAGCCGGACGACGGCCCTACCAGCTACTACCTGTACCAACGCAAGACGGAGAACCGCCCGCGCGGTGTCGAGTTCTTGTTCGACACCCGTCCGGAACTGAAGGAGTACCAGCTGACGAGCATGCGCCCAGTCGAGATCGAGGCCCGAGATGGGCTGACACTGCCCGCATATCTGAGTCTACCGGCGCAGATCGCGGCGGACCGGCCGGCCTCTCCGCTGCCGATGGTGCTGCTGGTGCACGGCGGTCCCTGGGCGCGCGACCATTGGGGCTATGACCCACAGGCGCAGTGGCTCACCAACCGCGGCTATGCGGTGCTGCAGGTGAACTTCCGTGGCTCCACCGGCTTCGGCAAGGCATTCCTGAACGCCGGCAATGGGGAGTGGGGCGTCGGCGCCATGCAGCATGACCTGACCGACGCCGTGAAATGGGCGGTGGAGCAGGGCATCGCCGACCCGAAACGGGTCTGCATCCTCGGCGGCTCCTATGGCGGCTACGCGGCGCTGGCCGGGCTCAGCTTCACGCCGGATCTGTTCACCTGCGGCGTGGACATCGTTGGGCCGTCAAACATCAAGACCCTGTTCGAGTCGATCCCGCCCTACTGGGCACCGGCGAAGAAGGAGCTGGTGCTGCGCGTCGGCGACGTCGAGAACGACCAGGAATTCAACCGGCGCATCTCGCCGCTGTTCCATGTCGACGCGATCGACGACCCGCTGATGGTGCTGCAAGGGGCCAACGACCCGCGCGTGAAGATCGCCGAGAGTGATCAGATCGTCTCGGCGATGCGCGAGAAGGACCTGCCGGTGACCTACATCGTCTTTCCGGACGAAGGACACGGCTTTGCGCGGCCCGAGAACCGTCTGGATGCCAATGCCCGCATCGAGCGCTTCCTCGCCCAGCACCTCGGCGGCCGCGCAGAGCCCGAGCAGCTCATCGAGGGGAGCACCGCGGAGGTGCGTTGACCGAGAGCCGGATTGGCAGCGCCAACCGGGAGCCCCGGCTGGCCGCAACGGCTGGGAGTGCCGACTTTCCAGTCGGCTTGTCTGCGGCGTCTTTACGAACTCTGCCTGCACAGCAAAGTCCGGCCTCTCCCCCTAGGCCGGGCTGCGTCCGGCCAAAGGGCCGCTGTCCGAACCGAACCCGCACCCCGGCCGCGAAGACGTCTAGCCCTGGTGCCCGCTAGCTACTGCCCTCCCTTGGAAGACGCCTCACCGAGCAGGGTTCCATCGGCCGCTTTGCGTTTGCCGTAGTAGCTGTACTTGCTCGCGTGGAATTGCTCGGCAGTCTCGGCGAGATCGCCGGCGTAGCGCGGGTCCTGCGGGCGTTCGTGTGCGTTCATGAACGCCGCCACGTCCCATGCCTCCTGGTCGGAGACGGTGAGAAAGTTGCCAAGCGGCATGTTCGCTTTGACGTAGGCGGCCGCGGTGTTGATCTTGTGCATGCCGGCGCCCCAGTTGTAGCTCCTATCGCCCCACAGGGCCGGGAAGACCATCTCGGCGCCGGCGTAGCCGCCCTGGCCGTTCTCACCGTGGCAGACCGCGCACTTCTGCGCATAGACCTCCGCCCCGCGCGCCGGGTCAAAGCCTTGGTCGGTCTCGGCGAGAGCCGGAAAGCCGCGGCCCGGCAACTGCTTGTCGCCGGTCGGGGCGCCGGTGGCGAGCCAGTAGATATAGCTCATCAGCGCGTGGACGGTGCGGCTCTCGGCGGCGGGTGGACTGCCGACCTCGGAGGCTTGGGCATTCATCGAGTACTTGAAGCACCCCTGGATGCGTTCCTCCATGGTGTTGACCTTCATGTTCTTCGTTCTAAAAGCGGGATAGGCCACCCAGGACGCCCACATGGGTGCCGAGCCCGCGAGTCTGCCAGCGTCCAAATGACAGCCCTCGCATGCCTGATGGTTGCCCACATAGCTGCCGGAGATCCCGTGGCTGTATGTGTTGGAGAAGATGGCCTCGCCGAGGGCGACCATCTCGCCAAACTCGTCGTCGGGCTTTGCGTCGCGAGCGGGCGGTTCGAAGTGGCCTTGGGCGCCGGGCTCGCGCCCCGCGGGAACCTCGCCGTGGTGCGCAATCGGGGGGCCCGCGTGAGCGAGCGCCTGCGGGCTACGCGCTGCGCCCGACGGCGGCGCCATTTCGGCCGCGTCCGGCACGAACTCGCCGGTGCCGATCTGCACGGCGACTTCGACGGCCTTCTGCGCCGGCAGCGATGCGTAGAAGGCCGCGACCGATTTTGCCTCGGCCACGCTGAGCTTGTCGGTCATGGCCGCCATCATGCCGAGCGGGTCGCCTTTGCGCTCGTCCCGGTACCATGCGGTCAGCTGCCCAAGGATGTAGTTATAGGGTTGACCGGCCAACGCAGGGAAGTGCTTGCCGGCGCCAATGCCCAGCGGTCCGTGACATTGCACGCAGGCCGGCAGACGCCGCCCGGGAAGGTCGCCATAAAGGGCGATCCACTTTCCGAGCTTGATGTCCTGATCCGCCGGCGGCTTGGCGTTGCTCGCCGGCGGCATCGCCGCGTAGTACTCGGCCAGCGCATCGATCTCCGGCTCTGTGACCTGGTCGGCCCATTCCTGCATGATGGGATGGCTGCGATTGCCGTTGCGGAAGTGCCTGATCTGATTGGCAAGATAGTTGGCACCCATGGACGCCAAACGGGGAGCGCCCACGGCCTCACTGCCGCCGCCATTGGGTTGGTGACATTCGCTGCAGGCCTTGATGCCTCGTTCCGGGTCGCCGTCTTTGGCCAGTTGCTCGGGCGTCAGCGCGGCGCCGGCCTTGGCGGTGAGGCCGGCGAGCAGAATCAGGCTCACGAGTTTGCCGGGAAAGTTCAAGGTGCCGACCTCCTTTGGTGCGTTCGGTGACGTCAGTTGGGGCGCGGTCACCCAGACAGGATTGGCCGAGGATTGTGACGCAAAGCAGAGGGGCTGGCCAGCCGAGTACCGGGCCATGGCATGGTGCTGACTCCGTTCGTCCGGAGGCCGGCCTGCGCGTCGATCCGATTACTTGACCAGCCGGGTTTGCGGAAACTGCGAATACCAGCCGAACCAGAACGACCGGTGCGCCGACAGCCGCGGCAGGCGTTGGCCGTCGTTGCTGGTCAGTTCGGACTCGGTCAGAGTCCAGGTGCGTCCGGTATCGTCGCGGGCGCTGTCGATGCCGTCCCAGCTAGTGAAGCGCAGACCGGGTGCCTGGTAGACCCGGTTGGCACCGCTCGCGTCTGTCAACACGACGAACGCGGCCGTGCCGGCCTGGTCCTGATAGACCGGGTTGCGCGACAGGAAGTCGGCGGCGATGGCGAGCGGCTCGCCGTCGAAGCGCAGCGCCAGGATCTCGGCCTTGTTCTGCAGCCGTCGGTCGAGCTTGGGCACCGCGAACATCAATCGGTCGGTGGCGAAATAATCCCGGTAGGCCGCGCCTTCGCTGTAGTCGCGCTCGCGGCCGGTATCGAGCGACAGCACGCGGGTGTCAGGATGGCGCTTCCGCCACTCGCCCCAGCTGGTTGTGACCACAGGAAGCGTCTTCAGCTCGATGCCCTTGCCGACCAGTGGGCCGACCGTCGGCTCGCCGGTCAAGGTTGACCAGAGCGATTGGGTCGCGTGGTCGTACATGAGCTTGTTCGAGCGGTAGAGAAATCCGCTGGTGCCGAGTTCGTGGAAGCGGCCGTCGATGTTGCTGTCGTACAGGATCATCGCGCCGCAGAGCGTGCAATAGACGCCGGTCAGCCGGCGTCCGGCGATCTCGTCCTTGACCATCTCGTGCCAGGCGAGGATGCGCTTGGGATAGGCGCGCGCGTCGCCGTCGATGAAGACGCCGAACACCAGGTTGTCGTCGTCGAGGTAGCTCGCCTGCCGGGCCGTGATCATCTTTGGGTTGTTCAGCGGCGGAATGCCATCGCGGTTGACGCCGCCCCAAAGGACTTCGTCGAGCCTGATCGTCGTCTTCGGATTGTCGTCGAAATACTCGCGGAACCCCGGATCGACGTCCGCGTAGAGGGTGGCCCTGAAATCGGCATAGCGCGGATGCTGTCCGGCATCGAACGACCAGATCCAACGGTAGAAGGGGTCATAATCGCCGCTGAATTTGAGTCCGGATGCCTTCTCTAGCAGTCCGGTCATCTGCGCGTCGATCGCGGGCGAGGTGCTGAAGTAGATCAGGTCCAGCAACATCGACGCATAGGCGTCGCTCCAATCCGCCTCGATTCGCTGCAACGCCGACCAGGCCGAATCTTCTTCCAATAAGTCGTAGAAAACGGCCAGCGGCACATCATCCTGTTCCAGTGGCGCGGTTGGCGCCGGGGACGACGTCGGAGGAGCCTTTGGCTGGCTCGAGCAGGCGGAAGCGCCCCAGGCGAACACGGTTGCCGCGAGAATGAATGCTTGTCGTCGCTTCATGATGCCTTGTCGCCGGGCCCGAGTGCTCATCCGGTGGCGCGGGCCGTCGCTGGAAGGGCCGCATATCGACTTTGCGCGACGGGTCGGCTCGATGCCGCCCCGCGCCCGTTGAAGGACAAGATCGGTCACTGAGGTCAGGGTTTGCGCCGTCCGTCCTAGCCTGTAGAGACCCGAGATCCCGCTCGGATATTTCATGCATCGCTCGCAAGCGCTTTATTGACGGCCAGGCGGGCACATCGAAGGGGCATCACCTCTTGGTCGCATCCCCGCGACCGAGCTCTCTAGTCTGTTTGATGGCGTCGATGGCGACAGCAGGCTCGCGCATGGCGCGATCGACTCCCATGGCGGATCGGCAGCCGGTGGGCTACTGCCTTCCTCCGGCGCGTTTGAGCTGCCGCTCGAGCATTGCCAGTTCTTCTTGGGCCTTCACCTGCTCGGTGACGTCATACTGGATGCCGAGGAAGTACAGGAGCGATCCTTCACGGTCGAAAATCGGCCGGATCGTAAACTGGTTGTGAAATAGCGTGCCATCCTTGCGATAGTTGCGCAGCGTGACCGTCGCTTGGGTCTCCGTGCGCATCGCCTCGCTGATCTTGTCGATCTCCCCCTGATCTTGGTCGTCCCCTTGAAGGAAGCGGCAGTTGCGACCCAGGATCTCATGCCGGTCATAGCCGGTAATCAACTCGAACGCCTCATTGGCGTAAACGAGCGGGCAATCGTCCTGGTGCGGGTCCGATAAGGTAATCCCGTTGATGCAGGTATCCAGGATCTGCGACAGCACAACAGGAATGAGATCGGCATCTTTCTCGGCGAGGAAATCCACGGCGTGGCCTCTCTGTGGCGGTGACGGCAGAAGATCGGGCACTCTAGTGCCGACATGGGTCTGGTAACGAATATGAGCGGGCGAGGACATAGGGCGTCGCCCGTTAAACGGCGAATCGTCAGCATAGCCCCGACGACGCGGCTCCACAAGGCAAGGAGATTGCGACGGTACCTAGACAGAAACAGGGGTGGCTGATGTGAAAAGGCCGTGTTGACAGGAAACGGGCCGAACAGGCCCGCGGCTACCGATACCCGAGGTATCGGTAGCCGCGCCCTTGGCCATCGTGTCCCTATTGCTCGGTTCAACGCTCTGGATGAGCACGATGATCGCTGCGGTTCAGTACGGCGTCAGCCATCTGCCTCTGCGGCGCTCGTCCGTGCTGCTGTTGTTCGAATTGATCGTTGGCGCGGTCTCGGCGGCGCTGCTCGCCGGTGATGCGCTCGGATCATGGGAGCTGGTAGGCGGGGCCAGTATCGTGGCGGCCGGGTTCGCGGTCGTCTGGGCGCGCTCGCCCGACCATGAGCGCGAGGCGATTTCGCGCGGCCTGTACCCCAGCTGACCTATCTCTCCGCCCGCCTTCGACCTTGCGCTGGCGGTCAAGGTGGCGGCACGGCAGGTCGCGAGCGGCAGGTTGATGCTGCGGGACCGTCGGTCAGCACGGCTGTTTATGAACTGCCGAAGCCTTCCCCGGTTGCTTGTCGCTCGGGCAACCCTGTGACGGATGTCACACGGATTTCGTCAGGATTTACTGGGAACGATTTCAGAATACTGTAATCTGACTGTAACGAAACTGTCATACTTGGGCCGGCAACGGCCGATGGCGCGACAAGCGTCATCGAAAAGGCAGTTTGCCCAGAGCGCAAAACAGAAATCGCCTACGGCGAAGGAGTAACGAGATGGTCATCAAGAACGTCGGTGAGCTGATCAAGGATCAGCGACTACTGAGCATGCCGGAGACGGCCACGGTGTTGGAGGCCGCGCGAGGCATGGCGGCGCGGCGCATCGGCGCGGTGCCGGTCCTGCGCGATGGCGTGCTGACCGGTCTGTTTACTGAGCGGGATCTCTTGAACCGAGTGGTGGCCGAAGGCACGGACCCTGCCGGCATCACCCTCGATCAGGTCATGACCTTCAACCCGGTCACCATCGGCATGGACCGCTCTCTGGCGGACGCGCTGAACACCATGTTCGATCACCAATTCCGCCATCTGCCGGTGATGAGCAGGGATAACCATCTCGTCGGTGTCATGTCCCGCCGCGACATTCCGGCCAGCTACGAGGTGCTGCGCGAGCGTTGGATCAAGGCCCGCAACAATCTCTACGCCGTCGCCTGATCGAAGCGCCGGTTCGAGGCCGGAGCCACTCGGTTGGGAATGTGCCGAGGTTATTATGCGGCACGGGCCTATCCGGCCCGCGGTGAATGCTGCCGTTGGCGTGTCGAAATCGCCTAAGAACCGGTCTGTGCTGGGCTCTGTCCTGGGCCACGGCTGAACCAGTTCTGCACTAGTTCTGCGCCAGTTCTGCAACGGGGCGCGAGCCTGACCTCATGCGATCTCGTCAATCAGCGCCGGTTCCTCGCCGGTGTCAATGCCGCTCCATGGGCGGATGTCCCGCTGGTAACGGCGCATAACCAGGTTGGCGAGCAGTCCGGTCCAGCCGGTCTGGTGGCTTGCGCCGAGACCTTGACCATTATCGGCGTGGAAGTACTCGTAGAACCAGAACAGGTCTCTCCAGTCGTCGTTCGCTGGATAGCGGCCTTCGAGGGCGGGCACCGCGTGTTGATCGCTGGCGCGGTACAGGTCCGTCAGGCGGTCGGCGATCAGGCTGGCGATCTCCTTCAAGTTCTTCCTCTCGCCGCCGAGACAGGGCACGGCGACCTCAAAGCCATCGCCGAGGAATCGGTAAAAGCGCTCCAGCGACGAGACCAGCGAGTAGTTGGTCGGCAGCCAGATGGGGCCGCGCCAGTTGGAGTTGCCGCCGAACATCGATGACGTCGACTCGCCGGGCACGTATTCGATCAGCGCCTGCCCGATGCCCGGAATCCACCCCAGATCGCGGTCGCGAGCGTGCGCGCTGCTCAGACTCCGCACGCCGAATCTGGACAGAAACTGATTCTCGTCCAGCAGCCGCTCGAGGATGCGCGGCAGCATGCTATGGTCCACGAGCGCGAGCAGGCGCTCTCCGCGCTCGTTCTCCCAGTCTGGGCAGGCGCAGACATAGCTGCCGCGGAACAGCCCGCCCTTATGCTCGCTGAGCAGCTTGGCGAACCGCGGTGCGTGGTCGAGCATGCGCTTGTTGACGATCTCCACCGCGAACAGCGGGATCAGGCCGACCCAGGAGTAGACCTCGATGCGGTGGGGCTTGGCGTCAGGGGTTTGCAGCAGGTCGGTGAAGAAGCCGATGTCCGGATCCCACAAGGACGGTGTGCCCGTCTCCTCACTGCCGGCGACGGCTTCCGCGATGGCTAGGAACTGTTTGTAACAGTGGATCGCGATCTCCTCGTAGTCCGCGTCCTGGACGCACAACTCCAGCGCGATCAGGGTCATCTTGAGTGAGAAGTGTGCCATCCAGCCGGTGGCGTCGGCCTGCTGCAGACGATAGCCAGGCGGCAGAGGCCTGGAGCGATCGTAGACGCTGATGTTGTCTAACCCAAGGAAGCCGCCCTCGAACAGGTTATGGTCATCGGCGTCCTTACGGTTGATCCACCAAGAGAAATTCAACAGCAGTTTGTGGAACACCCGTTGTAGGAAGCCATGGTCGCCGTGGCCGCGCTGTACCCGCTCGGCGCGGAAGACCTTCAACGCGGCCATCGCATGGACGGGTGGGTTGACGTCGCCGAAGTCCCATTCATACGCCGGGATCTGGCCGTTGGGGTGCATATAGCGGTCCGACACCATCAGCTCCACCTGTTCCTTGGCGAAGTCGACATCCACTAGCGCCAGGGCGGAGCAGTGATAGGCCAGATCCCAGGCCGCAAACCAGGGGTACTCCCAGGTGTCCGGCATGGAAATGACGTCCTGGGCCTTGAGATGGCGCCAATGGCTGTTGCGGCCGTAGCGGCGCTGCTGCGGCGGCGGGATCAGGTCGCCGTCCAGCCAGCGGGAAACGTCGTAATGATAGAACTGCTTGGACCAGATCATGCCGGCCAGCGCCTGTCGCAGGATACGGGCGTCGTTGGCGTCGGCTTCAGGCAACAGGTGGTCGTAGAACACCGTGGCCTCGGAGTGGCGCGCGGCCAAGGTCGCCTCGACTCGGGCGAACGGATGATCCAGCGGCTCCGCGCTCAGTACGAGGTCTAGTTGCGCGTGCTCGCCGGGGCCGATCTCGAAGCGGCTCCAGGCGGAGAATTTGGTACCGGTCAGGGCCGGGTTGACCGCCGCCTGCTCGTCGTCCACGACATGCCGATGGAAGGCGTCTTTGACGTAGGGTGACGCGTTCTCGGTGCCGAACAGCAGGGCGCTGTTGGACTCGTTCTCGGTGAACAGCGGCTGGCAATGCCCGGCGCCGTAGAGGTAATGGCTGCCGAGCTCGTCGTGCTCTGCGCGCACCGCCCAGGCGGCGCCGGCGGGCGGGTCGACAGCGACCATGCGCTGGCTTGGCCTGGTCGCCGCCCCAGGACCAGGTGTTACGGAACCACAGTGTCGGCAGCAGGTGGATGGCGGCGCTGTCCGGCCCGCGGTTCTTCGCATCGATGCGGCAATGGATCCGCCCTGGCGCGGCCTTGGCGTAGAGCACCTCGATTTCCCAGAAGCGGTCATCGTCGAAGGCGCCGGTGTCTATCAGCTGATAGGGAGGCTCCAGCCGGCCGCGGCGCGCGTTCTCGTCAATGAGTCGCTGATACGGGAATGCCTGTTGCGGGTATTTGTATAGAAATCTGAGCCAGCTATGGCTCGGCGTCGCGTCGACGTAGAAATAGGCCTCCTTCACATCCTCGCCGCGGTTGCCCTGCTTGCCCGTGAGGCCGAACATGCGCTCCTTCAGAAAGGGGTCATGGCCGTTCCAGAGTGCGAGCGCCAGACACAGATATTGACGCTGGTCGCAGATGCCCCCGAGCCCGTCCTCGCTCCAACGATAGGCGCGCGAGCGGGACTGCTCGAAGGTGAAGTGATCCCAGGCCTCGCCGTCTGCGCTGTAGTCCTCGCGCACGGTACCCCAGGCGCGTTCGGCGAGGTACGGCCCCCATCGGCGCCAGTCGGCCGCCCCTCGACGTTGCTCCTGCAGGCGTTGGCGTTCGGCGTTGGCAGCGACGGGGTCGGGCACGGGTTTGCTCCATGGTGAAAGGACGAGGGTGGGGCCGCGCCGACTGTCTTGCACGGCGGCCATGGCACACGAAGGGGTTGGCATCCGAGGCACCGCGCCTTGGTCGGCGTCGAGGCGCCCGTCCAACCATACAAAAAGCATAGTGGCTTCTCAGGCAACTGCCCGGCCCTTGGGGGAAGCATCGGCAGCATTTCTTGCCCAAGGTTGCCTGTCACCTGAGCGGTGAATCGGCGCCCAAATTCCTCCGTCCGGTTCTTGTTGGCGCTGCTGCCTGTCTCCGGGGCACCTTGATAGGCGGCAGCCACAGCCGTCGCATCCCGCCAAGCGCGCTGGTATCTCCTATTCTTATAAATGAGCATCTTCTAATGGACAAGTGTCCAGCCCAGATCTGGGTAGGGACATTGGTCCAGCTCTGAGCCCGGGCGATAGCGATTGGAGCGGTGCGCAGATGCTGCGATCGCTCCTAGGCGTGGTCGCCTGGTCGTCAAAGCGATGCCTTGCCTCGGCAGGTGTGCGCGCGGCATCCGTTCCCGAGGCAGCAGTCGACTCTGCGCGGGTTTGTCCGTCCGACTCCCACGGCGGCAAGCGGAACATCGGGAACTCCTACCATGAGCCGTATCAAGCATCATCAACCCACGCATCGTTCGCGTCGTCCGGCGCCATTTCACCTTCCGCCACCGCCGATCGAGCGTCCGCCCCTCGGGCTGGCTGGCAATATCGCCAGGTTGTTCATCGATTCCCCGCTGACGCCGCTACTCATGATCGCGACGCTCTGCGTCGGCGTGATTGGCCTCTACGTGACTCCCCGCCAGGAAGACCCGCAGATCTCGGTGCCGATGATCGATGTCTTCTTCGAGTATCCGGGGGCATCGGCGGAGCAGGTCGAGAGCCTCGCCATCCAGCCGCTCGAGCGCATGATGAGCGAGATCTCCGGGATAAAGCACATCTACTCCGCCGCCGAGCGTGAGCGGGGAATGGTAGTCGTCCGCTTCAAGGTTGGTGAGCCTCTCGGCCCATCCATCGTCAAGGTCCATGACAAGCTGCAGACCAACTTGGACAAGATACCGCCGGGCGTCTCGATGCCGCTGGTGCAGCCGAAGAGTGTCGATGACGTGCCGGTGGTAACGATCACGCTATGGTCGTCGGAGACGGATGACAGCCAACTGCGGCGCCTGGCCTATGACGTCCTGCAACAGTTGGAGGCAGTCGAGAACACCGGTGCGGGTTTCGTCGTCGGCGGCCGGCGCCAACAGGTCCGCATCGAAGTGCAACCCGAGCGGCTCGCCGGCCATGGTGTCAGCTTGGATCAGGTTGCGGAGACCGTGCGCCAAGCCAACATGGAGCGCAGTGCTGGAACCCTGGAGGCAGGTGATCGGCTGCTCAGTGTCAGTACCGGAGGCTACCTGCGCAACGCCGACGATGTCGCCAGATTGGTCGTCGGCAGCCGCTACGGCATGCCAATCTATGTCGGCGATGTCGCGAAGGTCTATGAGGGACCGGAGGAGACCATGCAGTTGGTCACCTATCATACGGGTGCCGCGGCGAAGGAAGCTGGCCCGCGCGCGGACGGCGCACCGGCGGTGACAATCGCCATCGCCAAAAAGGAGGGCACTAATGGCGTCATTGTGGCGAACGCCGTGTTGTCCAAACTGGAGGGACTCAAGGGGCGCCTGATTCCGGCGAATGTCAATGTCAGCGTGACCCGAGACTACGGCAAGACCGCCAACGACAAGGTCAACGAGCTGTTGTCGGCACTCCTTGAGGCGGCCCTGGCCGTCAGCATCATCTCCTGGGTAACCATCGGCCGCCGCCCGGCCATGGTTGTGATCATCGTCATACCTCTGGTCATCCTGATAACCATCTGGTCGGCCTGGGCACTCGACTACACCATCGACCGGGTGAGCCTGTTCGCGCTCATCTTCTCGATCGGCATCCTAGTGGACGACGCCACCGTCGTGACGGAGAACATCTTCCGCCGTTGGCTGCTGGAAGGACGAACCAGTATCGACGTCGCCGTTGATGCGGTGCGCGAGGTCGGTAACCCGACCATTATCGCGACCCTGACGGTGCTCGCAGCGCTGCTTCCGATGGGGTTCGTGAGCGGCATGATGGGCCCGTACATGCGTCCCATCCCGGTGCTAGGCTCCGTGGCCATGGGCTTCTCTCTGTTCGCGGCCTTCGTGTTCACCCCTTGGTGCTCGTACAAGCTGCGTCCGCGCCTCGCGGCCCTGAAGCGCGCAGAGGAACGCGAGCACAGGGTGCAGGACATCATCGGCAAGATCTACCGGACGATCGTTTCACCATTCATTCGCAGCCGTCCGCTGGCTTGGATGCTGCTCGGCGCAATCATTGTCGCCTTTCTTCTCGCCTGCTCTATGTTCTATACCAAGGCGGTGACGGTGAAAATGCTGCCGTTCGACAACAAGCCTGAGTTCAACGTCTTGATCAACCTGCCGGAGGGAACCTCGCTGCCGGTCACGGCAAACGTGACCTGGCGACTCGCCGAGGCCCTGCAGAAGGTACCCGAGGTGACGGCCCTGCAGGGTTACATTGGGACTGCATCGCCGTTCAACTTCAATGGCATGGTGCGGCACTACTACCTGCGCGGGAAGGCCTGGGAAGGTGACATCCAGGTGATGCTGCTCGACAAGGATGAGCGCGAGCGCAGCAGCCATGAGATCGCGAGCGCCGCGCGCGAACTGCTGACGCCGATCGCACGCGAGTTGGATGCCCGTATCGCGGTGGTCGAGATGCCGCCCGGGCCGCCGGTCCTGCAGACCGTTGTCGCCGAGATCTACGGCCCAGATGCCGTGACGAGACGCCAGGTCGCCAAGGACCTGACGCAGATGTTTGAGGAGGTTCCGGACGTCGTCGACGTGGACAATTACCTGACCGATCCCCACGACCGCTGGCGCTTCGAAGTGGAAACGGAGAAGGCAACGCGCCGCGGGATTACGGTGGACGCCATCAATCGCAACCTGGCGATGGCGATGGGCGGCTATCAGCTTGGCGACGTCAAGCGCGGCGTTGGGCAGGAACCGGTCGCCATCGTCGTGGAGTTGCCGCTGGCCACGCGTGCCTCGACCAGCGCCCTGGGATACCTGCCGATTCCGGCGGCCGACAATGAATCGGTTCCGCTGGCCGAGCTCGGCTGGTTCGAGACGACGGTGGAAGACGATACCATCTATCACACCGACCTGCGCCCGATGGAATACGTCGTCGGCGAGATGGCCGGCCGGCTGGGTGCGCCAATCTACGGCATGTTGGGTGTCGGTGATCTTCTCAAGGACTATGTGACGCCGGACGGCGTCACACTCTCCGGTACGCTGACTGGGCCGCCCGAGGACCAAGGCCTGTCGAGCTTCGAGTGGACCGGCGAATGGACCGTTACCTACGAGACGTTCCGCGACTTGGGCCTGGCCTTTGCCGCGGCACTGTTGCTCATCTATATCCTGCTTGTGATCGAGTTCGAGGATTTCTTGATCCCCGCTACCGTCATGCTGCCGATCCCGCTGACGGTCATCGGCATCGTCCCTGGTCATTGGCTGATGGGCGCTGAGGTTACCGCGACCTCGATGATCGGCTTCATCGCGCTGGCGGGGATCGAGGTACGCAACTCGATCCTGTTCGTGGACTTCGCCAAGAACGAGATGCACCGCGGGCTACCGATCGAAGAGGCGGTGCTGCGGGCCGGCCAGACGCGCATGCGGCCGATCTGGGTGACCGACCTTACAATGATGGCTGGCGCGGCCGCGATCCTGTTCGACCCCATCTTCGAGGGCATGGCCATCTCTTTGCTCTTTGGGGCCATTACGTCCGTCACGCTGACCATGCTGACGCTGCCATTGCGCTGCATCGCCGCACGAAGCGCGTTCTGTGCAAAGCCACCTGAGGCGGCTGAGTCAGGGCAGGCAATGCGACAGGATCACCGGGACCTGCCGGCCCCCAGGGGATACGGAGACATCTGAGCTGCCGACGCCGGGCGCGACGAAACCGGCCTGCTGCGCCGCTGGGAGGAGGGACGGATATCGGGCGCTCCGATCCATCTATGCGGCCCGTTGCTGCTGGCGTCTTGCCCAGCCGCCTGGACACCCCCACCACGCGTTGTGCGAAGGGCACAACCTTGAGTCAAGACCGAAACGAAGCCAACGAGTTTTCGTCGCCTCGGTGCAAAGGAACCAGAGCAGACCGCCGTCGCCGCCCGCGTTCGGTTACTTTGCAGCCGCGCGCGCCTGTTCCAGCCAACCGTCGAAGGTCTCGCGATTGGCAGCGATCCAGGCGTCGGCATGGCGCTCGATGTCTTTGGCGCTGTCTTCGCCGTCCCGCATCGCCAAGTTCTGGGTGCTGATGTCGTTGTTGCTGACCTCCATGATCGCGAACAATTTGGCGGCTGCCGGATTGGCCTCGACCCATTCGCGGTTGGCGATGATGTGCTGGGTGTTGGCCTGGAAGCCGTAGTTGGAGCCATCCGGCAGCGAGGTGTCGACATCCTTGCGTTCGCCGGGCAAGGCGCTGAAAGGGACCTGTAGCCAGATCACATCCTTACCCGGAACCAGCACGCCGCTGATCCAATAGGGCGTCCAGGTGTAATAGAAGATGGGTTCGCCCTGCTGATAACGGGCGATGGTGTCCGCCATCACGGCCGAGTAGCTGCCCTGATTGTGGGTGATGCTGTCGCGCAGGCCGTAGGCGTCGAGGTGATGCTCGATGACCTTCTCGCAGCCCCAACCGGGGGTGCAGCCGGCGAGATCGGCCTTGCCGTCGCCCTTGGTGTCGAACAGCTTCGCGATCTTGGGGTCCTTAAACTGCTCGATGTTGGTGATGCCATGCTTATCCGCGGTCACCTTGTCGATTAGATAACCTTGTAGAGAACCGGAGGAGTAAATGCCTTCGCGGTAGAGCTTGGCATCGCCACCCGCTTCTTCGTAGAAGTCGACGTGCAGTGGATTCCAGTGATCGGCCATAAAGGTGGCATCGCCGTTGGCGACCGCGACGTGACCGGCCGCGTATTCGATCTCCTTAATATCCTCGACCTCATAACCCAGTTCTTCCAGCGCCTTCATGACCAACAGGGTCTGGAAGGTCTCCTCGGCGATCGAGCTCTTCAGTGGTTGCACCTCGACGCCGGCGCCGGGCTGGTCGACGGCGAAGGCGGTTGCCGTGCCGAGGGCGATGGCGGAAAACAGCGCGGCGCGAAGGCGGGTTCGTAGGTCGACTCGTTGGTTCATACGTCGGTCTCGATTGGGTGTGTGTGTTGGGTAGCGGTCGGGCCTGAACATCTGTCGAGGCCGGACTAGATTGCTTGAATGCGCAGAATGCTTGCAGATAAGTCAAGTTTCTCGTTCTCGTTCTCGTTCTCGTTCTCGTTCTCGTTCTCGTGCTTCGAGCTGGGGGAAGTTTCGATTACGACAACGACAACGACAACGAAAACGACAACGATCAGTGTGCTGGCCTAACCATCGGGACCATGACTCGGCGGTCTGAGGCGCAGCCTCGCTAGAAGCGGCGAAAGCTAGCCACCCCGGCGTGCGAACAGGCTCAGCACCAGTCCGGCGGGCCCCGATTGGTACCAATGGCGCGTGGAGCGGTCGCGGTCTGACTGCCCGAAGGCCTGCGTCATGCGGTCGAGGATGATGGCGAGCAGCACGATGCCGACGCCGCCGATGGTGGCCAGCCCCATGTCCAGCCGGCCGATGCCGCGCAGCACCATCTGCCCGAGCCCGCCGACGGCAATCATGGACGCGATCACCACCATCGACAGCGCCAGCATCAGGGTCTGGTTGACGCCGGCCATGATGGTGGGCATGGCCAATGGCAGCTGCACCTTGAACAGCAACTGCCGCTTGGAGGCGCCGAAGGAGCGCGCCGCCTCCACCAGGTCTGCCGGCACTTGGCGAATACCGAGGCTGGTGAGCCGAATCAGCGGGGGCAGCGCGAAGATGATAGTGACCACCACCCCGGGCACATTACCGATGCCGAAGAGCATGACCACGGGGACTAGATAGACGAAGGCAGGGGTGGTCTGCATGGCATCGAGCACCGGCCGGACCACGGCCGCGGCGCGCTCGCTGCGGGCCAGCCAGATGCCCGTGGGCAGGCCGATGACGAGGCAGAAGAACACCGAGGTGAGCACCAGCGAGAGGGTCACCATGGCCTCGGCCCAGGCGCCGATGAGGCCGATGGTGATCAGTGACAACACGGCGCCAATGCCCAGCCGGCGCCCGCCCGCCTGCCAGGCGAGCAGGCCGATGATGGCCACCATCAGCACGTCCGGCACCGCCAGCAGCGTCGACTCTATGCCGCTGAGGGTGCCGTCGATAGGCCAGCGCACCGCCTGAAAAACCGGCCGGAAATTGGCCACCAGCCAGTCCAGGCCGGTATCGACCCAATCGCCGAGCGGGACCACCGCGTCCTGGAACGGATGCAGCAGATCGAGCGGCACATCCGTCGACTCGCCGGCACCGCTGCCCGCGAGCCAGTCTCCGGGCGTCTCCTCGGCGCCGCCGGAGGCGCCCCAGGGATTGGATGTGCCGGCCGGCTCCGGGGGTGTTTCTTGCGCGCCCACCGGAGCTGGCAATGGGGTATCGCTACTCGCCCATGGATTACCTTGTTCAACGGACGACGGGGCTTGCGCATCGGCGCTGGGTGTCGCCCAGGGATTGCTGTTGTCCTTGGCCATGTCAGGAGTCCCGATCCAGGGTTTCGAGCAGGCTCGCCTTGGTGATGACGCCTAGGTACTGTCTCTGCTCATTGATCACCGGCACGCCGCAGGGGCTGCCGGCGACGGTGCCGAGCAGATCGCTGACGGCGGTGTCCGCGGGGAGGGCCGGCACGTCGGCGAGGAAGGCGTGGCTCAGGCGCGGCTCCGACTGCCGCAGCTCCTGCTTCAGGGAGTCCAGCGACACCACGCCGTGGAAGCGTTGGCCCATGTCGACCACGTAGCCGAACTCGCGGTCGTGTTCGCGCAATCGGGCGAGCGCGGCACGCATGCCGTCATCGTGGCGTTCGATGACCGTCACCTGAGTCTTGCGCGCGATGTCGCCGGCCTTGTAGACCGCCGCCACGTCGACGCCGCGGAAGAACGAGCGCACATAGTCGTCGGCGGGGTTGCGCAGAATGTCGTCCGGGGTACCCACCTGCACGACCCGTCCGCCCTCCATGATGGCGATGCGGTCGCCGATGCGCATGGCCTCGTCGAGGTCGTGGGAGATAAAGACGATGGTGCGGCTGCTGTTCTCCTGGAGTTTGAGCAGCTCTTCCTGCATCTCGCTGCGGATCAGCGGGTCGAGGGCGGAGAAGGCCTCGTCCATCAGCATCACCGACGGGTCATTGGCCAGCGCGCGGGCCAGCCCGACGCGTTGTTGCATGCCGCCGGAGAGCTCGTCGGGGTAGCTATCGGCCCAGGCCTCGAGACCGACCTGCTCAAGCGCCGCCAGCGCCCGTTTTTCGCGCTCGGCCAGATCGGTACCGGCCAGCTCGAGGCCGAAGGCGGCATTCTGCCCGACGGTGAGATGCGGCATCAGCGCGAAGGACTGAAACACCATGCTCATGTCGCGACGCCGCAGCTCCAAGAGCTCGTCGTCGCTGATCGCGGCGATGTCGCGGCCATCGACGATGACCTTGCCGGCACTGGGCTCGATCAGCCGGTTCAGCAGCCGCACCATGGTGGACTTGCCGGAGCCGGACAGGCCCATGATGACGAAGATCTCGCCTTGGCGGATGGAAAAGCTGGCGTCGCAGACGCCAACGGTCTGCCCCGTGCGATCGAAGATGTCGTTCTTGTCGACGCCCTCGCGGAGCAGGCGCAGAGCCTCTTCCGGTTGGTTGCCGAAGACCTTGTACAGGTTCTCGACAACGACTTTGTCTTGCATGTCATGTGCTCGCATCCGCTTACGACCTGGATGCGCTCCGGTTGGCGACGACAGCGGATCGCGCTGGGTGGGGACCTCGTGATGCCCGTGCCGGACCTTGAAGAGATGGCCTGCTGCGAAGGTCGGTCCGTTTCGATGCTGTCGTCTATCGAGCAGCAGCGCGGCGGCGATAGGGCCGCTGCCGCGTTGCAGTGAGACCGCCCGTCGCTGCTAGCCGAGGGCGATTTGGCCAGTGTCCAGGACGCTTGGCGTCCAAGGCACCGGGTGGAAAGCGAAGGCCTTCCGAAATTCTCCGGCCGAACGGGCGGGCGAATTGGCCGGGTGGACCCCGGCCAATACTTGAGGCTAAGGACCGGTCTGCGACATGTCAAACCGCAAGTCGCCCAGCGCGGCTAGAAGTAATAGCCGAAGTTGATGTTGAAGCGGTAGTTCCACTCGTTGTTGCCGTCGACGCCGAAGTCGCCGACACCGTCGTAGATGTTGCCGTAATTGTCGCCCTTGTTGCCGACGAAGTAGTTACCGTCCGAGAACGCCAGGTCGGTGTAGATGTACCAACCCTGACGGGCCCAGGCTGCACCGACGATGGCCAACTGGCTGTCGTTGAAGTCCTTGTCAGTCTTGATGATGTTGCTGTACTCGACGTAGGGGCGCACCGAGTCGAGCCAGGGGATGCTGGTTGGTCTCGTACAGATAGCTTAGCGACACGGCCGGAATCCAAGCGTCGGTGGCGACCGGCCAGGCGAAGTCGAAGGCGCCCATGGGCAGCAGTTCGTCGGTGCCGAGCAGGTTGTCGTCGTCGATGTTGTACTTATAGCGCGTCAGCTGCGTTGCCAGCAGCCAGTTGTTCCATGTGTTCTTCATATGCACCGAGGCCGCCCAGTGGTCGCCGTCATCGGCACGGCGGCCTTTGAGTTGGCCGTATTGCAGCGAGACGCCGAGCTCAGTCGGGACGGTGATGTCGTCGAAACCGTAGATGGCGCGAATGTTGAACTGGTTGCGCTCTTCGAAGCCGTTGGGTAGCGCGCCGACCACGTCACCGTTGGGCTCCAGCGCGGAGTCCCAGACGACCGCATCGTAGCTGTAACGGGCGCTGTCCTGGCTGGTACCGTTGCCGTTCCACTCGCTGCGGTTGTAGTAGGCGAAGTCCAGGTCCCAGTCGCCGAGGCTGGTGACGTACTTGATGCCGAGATCCATGTCGTCCGCGAGACCGACATAGTAGTGCTGGTCGAAGAACCAGCTTTGCGATACGCCATAGGGACCTGGCCCGAAGGGTACGCGGTTGACGCCCACCTGAACCTGGCTGCCGTTGTCGAAGTCCCAGCCGAGCCAGCCCGTGTGCAGGAAGTTGTAGCCGTTGTACCAACGGTATTGAAACTTGCCGACCAACTGCTTGTAGTCGAGGTCGATGTTGATAAAGAAGGTGTCGAGTTCGAAGTTACCGCCGTTGCCGCCGCGCGATGGGCCGTCGCCGCCGTTCGGGTAGTCGCCGAGGACGTAGTTGGCGCGGATGGCGCCGCCGACCGTGACCGGGCCCAGTCGGATCTTGTCCGCCGCCGGTGGTTCGCTCGCGGCAAGTTCGGCTTGCGCGGCGGAGGCCTGTTCGTTGGCCTCGGCGGCCTGCGTCTTGGCCTCGGCAAGCTCGGCCTTGGTGCGATCGAGTTCCCGCTGAAGCTCTGCAACGCGGCGTTCCAGCGCGGCCTGGTCAGCGGTCGCGGCCTGCGCCGGGGCAGCTGCGGTTAGGACGATCACGGTGAGTGCGGCGGCGGCAAGCGCTGGCGTGAAGTAGCGGGTATTTGCGGGCTGGCCCGCGACATGCGGCGGAATGGAAGTCATAGGCGACCTATCGTGGATGTGGGTTCCTCAACAAGGGTTGTTCTCGTTGCGGCCGCGCAACGAGTGGTTTTCAAGATACGCTGCCTTGTTGTTGTAGGGCAACTCCGAGTGGTGCCGGCTCAGGCCGTTCGGGGGCTGTGTTAGTCTCCGGCGCATCCAGCGTCATCGCCTAGATCACCGCAACGCACGCTCACGCTCGGAGCCGGCGCAATGCCCCTGTTACTCGATAAGCTGACTGACTATTGGCATCTGCTGCTGGCCGCTCTGGTGTTGTTCGCGCTCTGGCGCATCGGCACAAAGGTTGTCGGTGAACGTCCACTGGCGGATCACTTTCCGCGCTTGACCGCGGCGCTCGACGTGCTCTTGCTTCCGGTGCTGGCGCTCGTCGCCGGCAGTCTCGCGCGCTTCGCAAACCATCTTGCCGGGGCCGTCCAACTCGATCCGGCGCTGCGCCAGTTGACGCTGCTGGGCGCTTTTTTGGCGGCGGCCTGGGCCTTGGCGCGTTTGATCGAGGTCTCATTGGCGTTGCGCTCGGAGCAGGATGTCGGCGAGCGGGTGCCGAAGCTGATCATCGGCCTCATCTATGGCGTGTTCTTGTTCGTCGGTCTTGCGCTGTTTCTGTGGCAGGCGGGCTATTCATTCGCCGGTGTCTGGGTCTCGACCGGTGTCGCCGCCGCGGTGCTCGGTCTGGCCTTGCAGCGCACGCTGGGTGACCTGTTTTCGGGCGTTGCGCTCGGGCTCGAGGCGCCGTTTCGCATCGGCGATTGGATCGAGCTGAACGACGGTACGCTCGGACAAGTAGTGGACCTGAATTGGCGAGCGACACGGTTGCGGGGTTGGGATAATGCGACGCTGGTGATTCCTAATTCGCGTCTCGCCGGGGAATCGTTCAAGAACCTGCACGCCGAGGATCACCTTTACGCACCCTGGTACTTCGTCAAGATCCCGGCGGAGATCGCTCCGCGGTTCGCCACCGCGCTGCTGTTGGATGCCGCGATGCGCTGCGAGAGCGTGCTGAAGTTTCCGAACCCGATCGTCCGTCTGGCGGACGCGTCCAGCGTGCCCTACAGCTATATGGTCTGGGTGCATCTGAAGAACTATCCGGCGATGTTCCGCGGCCGCGAGGAGCTGTTTCGTGAGATCCACCGCGGCCTCCAAGAGGCGGGTATCGAAGTGGCGCCGCAGGTTCAAGAGATGCGCACCCGCCGCGCCCACACGATCTCGGCCGAGCCGCCGACCATCGCGCTGGCGCTGCAAAGCCTCGATATCGCCGGCAAGCTGAACGACGAGGAGGTTGCGCAGATCGCCGGCCGCAGCAACTACCGCTACTTCGACACCGGCCATGTACTGCTCGCCGAGGGTGCCGTCAGTGATGCCTTCTATGTCATTGCCGGCGGCCTCGTCGACACGGCCGTGCGCCTGCCGGACGGCGCGCGCAAGGTCGTGGAGACCTTGGGGCCAGGTAAGCACTTCGGCATGACGACCATGTTGACCACCGATGCAAGTTTCTTGGAGTACATCGCCAAGACCGATGTCACCCTGATCCGTGTCGATCTCGACTGTATCCGTGCCATAGTCACAGCGCGCCCGGAACTGGCCGAATCACTGGCCGCGGTGGTCAAGGAGCGACTCGATGCCGCGGATGCCGCACGCGTCGCCAGCCGCCGGCCTGCTCGGCGCTTGACGCTGCGCGACATTCGCCTCGGTGTGGAACGCCGGATGCGCGCGCCGCCGAAGCGCTGACGCGGGCCATGTCAGTCTGCGGTCCCGCGACGGGGCCGCGCCACAGAGGAGTCCGACGAGGCAGGACGATCTCCGCACCCCGGCCGACCAAGAGCAACCCGCGTGGTTCAAGCTCGATGTACATCCTTGGGTGTTCTTCACCTCGGCGATCATCATCGCGCTCTTCGTCGGCACCATGAACATCATCCTCGTTCGGTGTCGCGACCTCACTCGGTCTTGGTGTCCAACAGGTCAACGCCGGCCTGCATCACGTGTTCGACATCATCCCGCAGAACACCGGTACGCAGCTGGTGCTGATCGCCGCGATCACCGGCATCGCCAAGGCGGTGCAGGAGAACATTCCGGTCTCTTTGTTCGTGCTGTTGGAGAACTTCCCGTTCAGTGCGGTGACTTCGATGCTCGCGATCCTCGTGATCATCACCTTCGCCTCGACAATGTGCGTCTGGTCAGCGGCTCCGAGGCCTAGATGACCCAGGCGTTGGCGCGGGCAATCGCCCGCAATCGGCCCATCGTCGGGATCGGATGGCAGCCGCATTGGATGTTCGGCCGCTGGTCGCTGCGTTTCCTCGACGACCCCGAGAAGGTCTACGGCGGGCGCGGCAGCATTCACACCATCGTGCGAAAGGGCGTGGCCGATGATGATCCGGAAGTCTATCGAGTGCTCGACCGCTTTCAACGGGATGCCGATGCCATGAACCTGCTGATGGTCTGGATCGAGCAGGACCTGGGCATTGAGGTGCCCGACGATTTCCTAGGCAGTACGGAGAGCGTGCGGCCCGGTGCGTCGATCATGACCCTCGGCTACTCCTTCGGTCATGAGCAGCTGCATACCCCGCTGGGGGTCGGCGGCGTTGTCTCGGCGAAGATCCGCCCGCCTAACCAAACGGCGCTGATCCTGTTTGACAACATGGTGGAGGATGGCGATACCGGGGGGGCCGCTGGTGCATGTCGCCGTTGGCATCGACTACGGCATTGCGTTGTTGCGCGAGCAAGGCCTATTGAGTAACGATTGATCCGAGCGGGGCTTGCCCACATGCTGTGAAAACGGTACGGCGGTTGATAGCAACTGCCTGAGTCAACATCCAGTCAGGAGATTCAGATGCGTCAGAAGATTTTCTCCCCGGTCCTACCCCTGGCGCTCGTCGCCGCCTTTTCCGCCGCATCGGTGTCGGCAGACTGGACCATGGACCAGAGTCGCTCGCACCTCGCGTTCATCTCAATCAAGGCCAAGGACGTAGCTGAAATTCACACCTTTACCGAGATGAGCGGCAGCATCAGCGACGACGGCCAAGTGACGGTGTCGATGATGCTGGACAGCGTCGAGACGCTGATCCCGATCCGCAACGAGCGGATGCGCGAATTTCTGTTCAATACGACGAACTACCAAGACGCCACGCTGACGGCGAAGGTCGATCCGGCCGTCATCGCCGCGATGGAGCCGGGTCAGGTCACCGACATCACCGCCGAGGGAATCCTTTCGTTGCATGGCGCCAGCCAGCCGATGGTCTTGCACATGCAAGCGGCGAAACTGGACGACACCAATGTGATGGTCGCAAGCACCAAGCCGCTGGTCATCGATGCGGCGAAATTCGGACTCTCCGATGGTGTCGAGAAGCTGCGTGAGATCGCGGGGCTCGACAGTATCAGCAATGCCGTTCCGGTCACCTTCGTGATGACCTTTGTCGATAAGTCGGAGTAACGCTATCCTCGCCCGCGCCGACTTTCGGTCGTTGCGGTAATCACTCCCCGGTGTGTGGCGCTGAAATCTTATCTTCGGCCACCCTCGTCTCGGCGGCCAATTCTCCGACTGCGGGGATTGGCTGACGTGCCCTTCATTGCGCCGGCGCGGCTTGGCCTTAGCGCCGCGACGACACCAGCTCCACAGGATGCGACGTCAACAGTCGCCGCACCGTGCAGTTGCGCTTGATACACCAGCGCACGTAGACGGATAGCCCAGTCCCGGCGGTGACGAAGACCAGCGCCGTGAATGCGGCATGGGCTAAGGGGGTCAGGTCCAGTGTCGACAGCATTGCCCCAGCGGGAAAGGTAATGAAGGCGGCGAGGCTGAGGGCGAACACGAAAGGCCATCTGGCCCGGCAATTTTGGCAGCGCGACACGTTAAAACCCTCCGGTTCTCTTGTTCTAACTGTTCAATTATTAGCAGCGTCTATCTTATAGATAGACATTAGCTTTTCAAGTGGCGTTTTCGAGGGTTTCCGCACTGAACAGGTCGGCCCTCCCGTCGGCCTGCCGCCGATCCGGGCAGGGCTCAGCGCGATCAGCGGCGAATCCGCTCCGCGGCGCTTGCGGGCGTCGAGGTTAGGTCGAACAGGTCGTCGTGCCCGCCGTCGTCGCGCAGGCGCGAGCAGAGGCGCGTGAGTCGGTTTGCCCCCGTCTGCTTGACCGCCATGCCCAGCGCCTTCGGCTGGGCGATGAGCACCACGAGGCGTTTGCCGCGGGTCACTGCGGTGTAGAGCAGGTTGCGCTGCAGCAGGCTGTAGTGTTGCGTGGACAGTGGAATGACCACCGCCGGGTATTCCGAACCCTGCGCCTTGTGCACGCTGGTGGCATAGGCGAGCGCGATCGCGTCGAGCTCGCCAAAGGTGTATTCCACCCGGCGGCCGTCGAAGTCGATCTGCAGCAGACTCTCTTCGGTGTCGACGCTGAGGATGATGCCGATATCACCGTTGAAGACCTCCTTGTCGTAGTCGTTGATCAGTTGGATGACCTTATCGCCGCTGGCGTAGGTCGAGCCGAAGCGCTCGACGCGCGGCTGGGCCGCGCCATTGAGCCGCTGCTGCAGCTCGACGTTGAGTGCCCGCGCGCCGAGTCCGCCGCGATTCATTGGCGTCAGCACCTGCAGGTCGCGCACCGGGTCGAGCCCGAAGCGCCGCGGGATGCGCTCGGTGACGGCGCGGATCAGGCGTTCATGGATCTGCTCCGGCGTCTCGCAGCGGATCAGGTAAAAGTCGCTATCGGACTGATCGTCCGGGGCCGGTTGCGGCATGCGGCCCTGGTTAATGCGGTGGGCGTTGACGATGATATGTGAGGCCGCGGCCTGCCGGAAGATCTCGGTCAGGCGCAGCGTCGGCACCTGTTTGGACGCGATCAAATCGGCCAACACCGCGCCTGGGCCCACCGATGGCAGCTGATCGACGTCACCGACCAGCAGCAGCGCAGCGGCGGTCGGCACAGCGCGTAACAACTGGTTCATTAGTGCGGTATCCACCATCGACACCTCGTCGACCACCACCAGGTCGGTCTCCAGCGGCCTGTACTGGTCGCGCTTGAAGCCCATTGCCTGCGGGTCGAACTCCAGCAGGCGGTGGATGGTCTTGGCCTCACGGCCGGTGGACTGCGACAGACGCTTCGCGGCGCGCCCGGTCGGTGCGCACAGACGCACGTCCACACCCTTCGCGAACAGGATGCGCAGGATGGAATTGACCACCGTGGTCTTGCCGACGCCGGGGCCGCCGGTAATGATCGTCAGCTTGCCGTTGACGGCCTGAGCGATCGCCGCGCGCTGGGACTTGGAGAGGACCAGACCGGTTTGGCGTTCCACCCAGGGCAGCGCCTTGTCGGCGTCGATGGGCTCCCAGGGTGGCGGGTCGCGTCCGAGCCGTCGGATACCGCGCGCGATGCCCTGCTCGGCTCGCTGCAACGGGGTCAACAGCAGAATGGTTCGGCCGTCCATCTCCTCGGCGACCAAGTTCTCTTCGGTCAGCTCCGCGGCGATCGCTCGGGCAATGGTGTCGGGCGGGATCTCCAGAAGCTCGGTAGCGCGCTTCGCGAGCACGTCAGCCCAGGCGGCGCAATGGCCGTCGCCGGCCATCTCCTGCAACACATGGCGCACGCCGGCCTGCGCGCGGATCAATGAATCGGCCGGGATGCCTAGCCGTTGCGCGATGGCGTCGGCGGTCTTGAAGCCGATGCCGTGCACATCGAGCGCCAGCCGGTAGGGATTCTCGCGCACCCGCTCGACCGCCTGTTCGCCGTAGGTCTTGAAGATACGCACGGCGCGCGCGGTGCCGACGCCGTGCGACTGCAGAAAGACCATGATCTCGCGGATCACCTTCTGCTCTGCCCAGGCATCGGTCACGCGCTGCTGGCGCTTGGGGCCGATGCCGTCGAGTGTGAGCAATTGCTCCGGGTTGTCCTCGATGACATCGAATACGCGCTCGCCGAAGGCGCGCACCAGTTTCCGCGCGAAGTGCGGCCCGATACCCTTGACCATACCGGAGCCGAGGTAGCGCTCGATGCCGTCGAGTGTCGTCGGCGGGATCACACGCATCTGGCGCGCCTTGAACTGCAGCCCGTGCTGGCGGTCGTTGACCCAGGCGCCGCTGCACTCGACGTATTCGCCGGCGCAGACACTGGCCGCGGAGCCGATCACGGTCACCAGATCGCGCTGACCGCGCACCTTGACCCGAAGCACGCAGAAGCCGCTGTCGGCGCCGTGGAAGGTGACGCGTTCGATGGCGCCCGCGATGAATTCCGTTGGTTGGTCCAAGTGCCGCGTCTGCTGTCGTTGCAGGGTGTCGCAGAGGTAAGCGTACTTTCTCGACGGGCTGGGAGCCAGCGGCTGACACAAGAGTCGCGAGTGGCGGGGCGTGAACAGCCGCCGTGCCGCAAGCAGCGCCCATGGGGCGCGCTCGGGATTCGTGCCGATAGCCTGCAAAAAACTCGGCCGCGCGTTGGATGCGCTGAACATGTCGCCTCAGCAGCTTCAGGAATCATCCCTTCGCAACCGCGGCAACACCATCGCACCTGCGCATTGCTTCCATTGGACGACAGCAAGTGTCCACGTATGGGAGGACCAAGTTGCTGTTCGACGCTACCACCGCGAGGTGCCCATCGGTAGGCCGCTCAGCAGCATCAAGATCAGTAACGCGCCGATGCTCACCGCGAACGCAAATGAACCGGGTCCTTGCCGCGGCCCCTTGCGGGTGATCGACGCGTGGGATGACGCGGTGACGGGCAATGATCCCGATCTCTTTCGATAATTGAGCTGGATCGGTGTCGCCGTGGCCCCGAGCATCTTCCGGACACGCGGGCGAACGAAGATCAGCGCGATGACGATGCCGCCCAGGAGTACCAGCCCGTAGAGGCTGAGGTACACGCCTATCGTTGTCTCTGGTGCAATCACTCTCGAGACGCCGACGAACGAGGCGAAAAGCCAGCTGCCCGTGCTCACCGCCCCGAGCATGGACGCGACTGCCGCAGCCCCATAGGTCCGCCGCAGCAGCATTGGGAATGCAATGGTATGCAACAAGAGGCCGTTGATCGTCAGCAAGGTGACCACGAAAAACTTGGTCGCGAGCTTTGGATTTGCGACGAGCGCCGAGAGGTTCGGCTGCGCCGAAATGGCGACGAGCGCACCGCCGGTAATCCAGAGAAGGGTCAAGAGGAGCAGAATCTGTCGGGAAACGCGGCGCAGCCAACTGGGGTCGAGATTGCGATGTCTTAGAAGATGAAGATCCCCGCGAAGTACCTCCGAGACGGCAAGTGCGAAGATGAGCAGATGGATAAACAGCAAGAGCTGGTGACCAAGAGTTGACGCAGTCATTGGAATTCCCTCCATTGATTTTCGGAAAAAATCTCAGGCACGGTTCCAAGCGCACGCGCTGGGCCAAGTTTACATATCCTTGTTTTAGAGAAAATTTATGCCGTCTTGGGCGTATGGCTGTGGCCAAGGCGGTCGGTTCGACCGGTTCAGAATGAACCGATCGGCCCGTTCTGAGCCGATGCAGCAGGCGAGGACTCGGGCACTGACCCGGGCTGCGGTTAGGTTCGGGCGCAATGAGATCTGTACTCATGGCGCCGGCGGGGTTGAGCGTCACGGGCCCGGGCGGCGTCCAGTCGCGCACAGCGCCACTCCAGCGTTCGGGATGCTCGGCCTTGGCCTGCTCATAGAGCGCCTGGCGCTGCGCAAGGATGGCCGCGTCGGCGCCGGTATGGCGTTGCTCGGGGGTGACGAACCGCAGCCGGCTGTGGCGGTGCTCGGTGTTGTACCAGCGCACGAAGTCCAGGACCCAGGCCCGCGCTTCGCCCAGGTCAGCGAAGCCGCCCGCTGGGTAGGCGGGACGGTACTTCAGGGTGCGGAACAGGGTCTCGGCGTAGGCGTTGTCATCGCTCACGCGCGGGCGGCTGTTAGGAGGGAATGACGCCGAGGTGCTCAAGCGTGGCCAGCAGCGTGCTGCCGGTCTGCGCACTGCCGTTGTCGGCGTGCAAGACCAGCGGGCGGCCGAGGCAGCCTTCGGCGAGCACGGCGCGCTGGACCAAGGCGCTGGCGTGGGTGCTGTTCTCCTGGGCGTGCACTTCCCAGCCGACGATCTTGCGGCTGTAGAGGTCGAGGATCAGGTAGAGGTAGAAGAACATCCCCCGCACGGGACCGGGCAGGTAGGTGATATCCCAGCACCAGACCTGGTTCGGGCCGTCGGCGGTGTGGCTCGGCGGCGCTTTGGGGGCACGCGGGGCCTTGGCCCGGCCGCGGTGGTGCTGGGCATCGTCGGCGCGCAGCACGCGGTAGAAGGTGGACATCGGAGGCGATGTAGAGGCCCGCATCGGCCAGGCGCGGGACGATCTGGCTCGGCGGCAGGCTGGCATGCTCGGGGCTGTTGCAGAGCGCGCGCACGTCGGCCCGCTCGGCCTCGCTCAGCGCGTTCGGCGGCGTCGGCCGCTCGGCGCTCGGGCGGCGGTCTTCGCTGACCTCGCCGTCGCGCGTCCAGCGCTGCACGGTGCGCACGCTTAAACCCAGCGCCGCGCAGGCACGCGCCTTGCGCGCCCCGGCGGCGACGGCCTCCTCGATCAGCACGATGGCTTGGCGGCGATCTTGGGTGCTGATCATGCGTCCTCGTCCCCCCAGATCGCCGCGGCTTTTTTTGACAGCACCAGCAGCGCGGCGGTCTCCGCCAGCGCCTTCTCCTTGTGCTGCAGGTCGCGTTGCAGATCGCGCACTTGCCGGCGCAGCGCGCGCTGCTCGGCCTGGCTCTGCCGGGCGCGCTCGGCCGCCCAGTCGTTGGCCTGCTCGCAGGCCGCTGCGCCAAGCCTGGATCTGCTCCGGGTACAGGCCGCGCTTGCGGCAGTACGCGCCCAGCTCGGCTTCGTTTAGCGCCGCGCTCTCAACCACGGCGGCGAACTTGTCCGTCGCGCTCCAGCCCTCGGGGCCGCTGGCGCCGTCGGGCAGCAGCCGGCCCTGGTCACGCGCATCACGGCGCCAGTTGTACAGCGTCGCTTCGCTGATGCCTTCCTCAGCCGCTAGCTCAGCCAGCGGTCGGTTGTGCGGCGGCAGCATCTTGCGCAGCACCGCCTCTTTGCGATCGTCAGAATATCTCGGCACGGATCTCTCGTCTTCGCCCCCTGTTGCGTTTAGAGTCTTTCAAGATCGGGGCGACAAGTAGCCTGACACAGGGGGCACCCAACGGGCTTTAGCTGGTACATGTGCGGCCAGGCAGACAGTCTTTGTCGCCCTGGCCGAGGTCGCGGTGATCGTTGCTCGCCAGCTGCTTCGTTGGATTATGCCAGTGATAGCCGTACTGCCACGTCGATTGCTTGTCGCGACGATTCTGCTCCTGCCGTTGCTTCCGGCTGTTGGGCTTCCGGAAGGAATGGATGACCCCAGCAATGAGCCTGCCGATGCGCAAACGCCGGTGCAGGTCGTCGAAGGTCGCGTTTCCAGCTCCGGTCTTGCGTTGTACCGCGTGACAGGTCTCAAAAAGGGCCAGACGCTCTACGTCCATGCCAGTGCCACCTCGGGCTTTCTCGATCCGCTGATCTTTGTGCTCAAGCCCGACGCCGATCTTGGCGAGCTTGCTCAGGAGCCGCTGAAGGCGCTGGTCAGTCAGCTAGCGCGGGAGCATGACCCTATCGAGGTCACCGAGCAGATATTCGACCGCTACGCATTGGCCGGCAACGACGACTTCGAGGGGCGTTGCGCCGCGGCTCTCAGCCTGGGTGTGCCGCAAGACGGCGACTATCGGGTCGCCTTGCGCAGTTCTTGGGTTCGCCCTTCGGCGGGCACCTACCGGCTGGTCGTCGGTGTCGACGAGCCGGATGTACTCTCGGGTCGGCCGGAGAGCAGCGGCCCGGCATTCGTATTCCTCGAGCAGGATACAGACACCCTAGTGCGCGCCATCACTGCCATCACTGGCGCCGTGCAGACGGATCAGCCAATTCGCTATTACCACTTGTCCGACATGGATAGGGACCAGACCTTCTATGCGTTCGCCGAGGGCATAACTGGTGATGTCAAGCCAGTCCTGACCCTACGCGACCAGAGCGACAAACCGGTCGCATACGCCAACTTCGCCGCGACCAAACCCAGTGCGGCGTTAGAGTACGAGCTGCCGAGGAAGGCTGTAGGTTACCGGCTCGGCGTCACCGCCACCGACCCCTCGGGTAAGCCTACGGCAGGTGACTACCGCCTGTTGCTGGGACTCAATGCTCCCGAGGTCCTGCGCGGCGAGGGCGAATCCACCGGGCGCGCACTGCTCAAGGAGCCGACTCCTGTGGGCATTGGCGTGCGGCTGGAGCAGATCACGGATGTGGACCAGAAGGCGGAGAACTTCGGCGTCGTCGCAACCCTGATCATGCACTGGACCTCGCCCGCGTTGGCCTTCAATCCCGAGACGGCGCAGGACCGGTTCAAGGTTTTCACCGGCGATGCCTTCAGCACCGAGATGAGCCGCCGAGGGACACTCTGGCCCCAGTACACGATCGTCAACCAACAGGGCAACCGCTGGGTCCAGAACCGGGTGGTCGTGATCCAGCCCAACGGTGAAACCCTTTACCTGGCGCGGTTCTCCACCACACTCCAGGCCCCTGACTTCGACTTTCGCGACTTTCCGTTCGACCGCCAAAAATTCTATATCCGGGTCGACCTGATTACGCCGGAATGGATGTTTCAGTTGGAGGAGATCGAAGGCTACAGCACCGTCGGCGAGAAGCTCGGCGAGGAGGAGTGGGTGGTCACCAATCACGCCACTCGCCTGTCGCGCGGAGAGATCTTGCAACGCCCCGTGTCTCGATTCGACTTCGAGCTCGAGGCAAGGCGCCACATCGATTACTACGCCTTCCGCATCCTGTTGCCGCTGGCCGTCATCATTGCGGTGTCCTGGGTGCTGTTCTTCCTCAAGGACTATGCGAAGCGGGTCGATGCCGCCGGCGCGAATCTCTTGTTGTTCATCGCCTTCAACTTTGCAATATCCAATGACTTGCCGCGGCTAGGCTACCTGACCTTCCTCGACACATTGCTGATCAGCGCCTTCTTGGTCACCGCCGTTGTCCTGATCCTTTCTGTTTACCTGCGGCGTCAGGACATGAAGGGGCGACATGGCTTCGTCACCACAGTCGATCGCTACGTGATCACCTTCTACCCGCTGGCCTACATCGTCACCATCGTCGCTGTTACCCTGCTGTTCCGGTAATCGCTTGCGATGCGCGGACACAGGGCGCTGCAACGACGCAGCAGCGCGAGGGCCTGTCGTATGGCGCCAGCCGACCACAGAGACTACGCTTGACCTAGACCCTCGGCCACAAGAGATATGTCATAGACAGCTGCGCTCTGTCATCGCCGCTCCCAGTCGCCCGGGTGCTCATCATCGCACCCTGGGTCGAGACTGTGCATAGTCTGGGAGCACCGGCCGAGGCGCTTCTGGTGCGGGCAGGCATCCGTCCGGAGCTGCTCCAGCACCCGAACGCGGTGATTCCGCTCAAGAAGTGCTTACGCTGGGTCGAGCTGGCGTGCCAGTCGCTTGGGACCGAGCAGTTGGGCCTGCACGTCGCGGGCGCGACCGCCAATGAGGATCTCGGCCACTACGGCCGCGTCCTCTCGCGCGCACTCACGCTTTATCAGTACCTGCACCAGGGCATATCCCTGTACGGGTCGGTCGTCCTCGGACAAAGATTCCGGCTTTCGACGCAAGGCGCTCAGATCCGGTTGCATCTGGATTCGCCTTGGCAGCCAACCCTCGGCGACTACCAGTCACAGCTGAATTCAATGGCCATCACGATCGCCAACATCCGCAGGTTCGCGGGGCCGCGTTGGACCCCGGAGAAGATCAGCTTCGGCTTCAGACCCAGGGAGGCGCCCCCTTCTGCCGAGATCTTCGACGGCACTCGCGTGGCGTATCGACCGGGCGAGACCTACCTCCAACTCCCCCGGGCAATGCTCGGGCACGGGCTTTGCGCTGCTGCCCAAGAGTCGGCGGAAGCGCAGTCTGCTGTAATGCCACCACTTCCAAACGATCTCGCGGGTCTCGTGAGCCTACAGATCGAGTCCTTGCTGTCCGGACACTCGGTGTCGTTGGAGCTGTTAGCGGAAAGCCTCGGGATGAACGGACGCAGGCTTCAGCGAGGACTCGCCGATCAAGGGGCCAGCTTCACGGCCCTGCTCGGCGCTGTGCGGCTCCGACGTGCCGCGGAGTGGCTGCAGCGCACGGACAAGCCGGTTGTGGAGATCGCACTCGATCTCGGATACACGGACGCCTCGAACTTCACCCGCGCCTTCCGCCGAGCGATCGGTGTTTCGCCGTCGATGTTCCGCAAGGCCGCCGGACGTCACTGATCCCTCCATATCCGCCGCCGTGCCGCGCGCAAGTCGCCCTCCGCGCATGAGATTGGCACCAGATGACAGGCGCGCTTTCGCCACTGGGGCGATACTCCCGTCTACCGGTAGACAGATTGCCACGCTCGCGCCGGCCCATGATCCCGCGAACGAACCGCGCGCGCCAGCGCCCCGCCGCGCGCGACAACCGGCTTGCGCCTGGCATCGACAGCTGGGTGCGGCGCTCGGGGAGGACTGGTCGGAGTACCTCTTGATCGGACCGGAGTGGGGGCTGCGCGTCTGCTTCACGCCGGTACTGCCCGCACCCGAATGGTCGAAGGTGCCCTTCTTCGGCGGCGAGCGGGAGGACCGTTTGGACCACGACGGTCCGCCCAATAATACGAGGTTCCATCAACGTGGTAGATCGAGCGTACGACAGGCGAGCGGCATGTTTGGTCCTGGTGCTGCTGGCGGCGACGCATGCCGTCCATGGCGCGGGCTTTTACAGCCCTTCGGTGGGCACTCCCGGAAGCCTGGGCACAGCCGGTGTCGCCAACCCGACCAATACCCGGGGCGCGGATGCCTCGTGGACGAACCCGGCTGGCATGACCGGGATCGACGGGCAGCATGTCATTGCCGGGTTTCAAGTCATCCTTCCCAGCGTCAAGTTCAAAGCCAAGGGTACGCGCAACGATGCCATCCTGCCGGGGCGCTTGGGGCCGGTCAGCGGTGACAACGGTGGCAACGCGGGGCAGGTCGCGCCCATCCCGAGCTTCTTCTACGTGCAGCCCGTGTCCGATCGGCTTCGCTTCGGTCTCGCCTCGACGGCCCCGCTGGGCGGCGGCGTGGACTACGGCAAAGACTTCGTCGGCCGCTATGCGATTCAGGACGTGGCGCTGGCGGGACTGTCGTTGACCCCGTCGCTGGCCTATCGGGTCACCGACCGGCTCTCCGTCGGCGCCGGCGCCTCGGTGGTCTATTCGGCCCTGAGTCAAAACATCGCGCTTCGCCAGGGCGCCCCGAGTCCGTCGCTCGATGGCCGCATCAAGTTCGAGGACCTGGACGACTGGGGGGTGCAGGCCGTCCTGGGGCTGACCTACGCGTTTTCCGACGACCTGCTGCTCGGTATCGTGTACCGCAGCGAGATGGACACCGACCTGGAAGGCGAGGTCAAGTACGAGGGGCTGCGCAATCCGCAGCTCGCCGCGGCCCTACCGCGGGACGTCAAGATCAGCTGGACGAACCCGCAATGGGTCGAGGCGGGCCTGCGGTATCGCCTGGACGACAAAACGCAGCTTTACGTCAACGCGGGCTGGCAAGAGTGGTCCAAGTTCAGCGAAAACGAGCTCGGCTTCCGCAACGATCGTGTCGTCGTCTCGGACAGGAACTGGGACGACACCTGGCATGCGGGTGTCGCGGCCGTCTGGGCGTGGCGCCCGAGCTCCTTGGTGTCGGTTGGTGTGTCCTACGAGAGCTCGCCCGTCAAGGACGCGTATCGGACCCTCGACTTCCCGGTGGACGAGCAGTGGAAGCTCTCGGCCTCCTATGCCTGGAGGCACAGGGACAATCTGGCCTTCTCGCTTGGCGCGACCCTCGTCTTCGTCGGCGACGCGGCACTGCAACAGACCGCCCAAAGCGTGACCGTCCGCGGCGACTACGACACCAATATGCTGGCGATCTTGGGCGGGACGATGCGCTACGACTTCTGACGATGGCAGCATTTGAAAAGCTGGCGAAATGACGAAGCTGCGGATACCCAAGCGCGCCGAAGAGCTGGCACGAAATGACAGGCCAAGCCTTGAACGATGTCATAGACTCGGGATTTGGCGGCGGGCTGCCGCTCACGCCGGTCACGACGAGTGATGCCAGCACGAGGACACGACAACAGTGAAACCGTTTTGCGTCGCGCCGATTTGTGGCGTCCTACTTTTCCTCATCCTGCCGTCGGGCAGTGCGCTCGCACAGCAGGCCGCAGATTCGGAGGTCTTCAAGGTCCGTGACCTCTATGCCATCTGTGCCGTAGCCCGCGGTAGCGCCGATTTCGAGGCGGCCACGGCGGGCTGCCGGGGCTTCATCGGAGGAGCCGTCCAGTACCACGATGCGGTCAGCGATCGGAAGCATCTCAAGCGACTGATCTGTTATCCGCAGACCGCAACCGTTGCTGACGGACGAGTCGCATTCCTCCGGTGGGCGGAAAACAATGCGGGCAATCAAGCGAGGATGGACGAGCTGGCGGTGATCGGCCTGGTCCGCGCCTTGGCGGACGCCTATCCCTGCCTGTGACTGGTCCCATCATTCGTTTTTCGGCGGCACCGTTTCGCAATGCTGCGTATCCGCATGAGTCATGCTAATGCGTCACGTAAGCACCAATGTGATCGATCTCTGATCGGGCAGGAAACAATGAAACGTATTACCTTTATTTCCGTGATCTTGGCAGCTTCTTTTCTTTCCGCCTGCGGCTCGACGACCGGCTCACGAGCCGGCAGCAGCGCCGCCATGGGTGCGGCGGGAGGCGCCCTGATCGGCTCTATGAGCGCCAATGCTGGCAGGGGCGCCTTGATCGGCGCAGGTGCCGGCGCCCTCGGTGGTTACCTGTACGACCAGCACCAAAAAGGCAACATCGACTGAGTGGGCGACGCGCCCCTTGCCTTGTGACAGGGCAAGGGGGACGGCGAGGCCATGGCCGGGGAGCGCCTCGAAGACGGGCGCAAGGACGCCCTGCCACGGCCAGCGGGGGGAGCCGACACTCGGTGCCGGTGTTGCTCCCTGGGGCCGCGCGGCGCCCGCGACGACCCATCACAGCACCTCTCCACTCGAATGAAGATCCGCTATCTGTCGGGCGGAAGCCTTTTCGCCGCCGGATTGACTGCACTGGCCGTCGCTGCCAGCGCCGAGCAGAGCGCCTCCGAGCTGGCCCGGGAGCCAACGGGCCCGATCGCCGATCGGGTGACCTTACCGATCCACATGAGCCGGGACCGAAGCATCGGGCTGACTGACGAGGGCACGAAGCTCACGATCCGTACCCAGCCCATGATCCCCTTTCGATATTGGGTCGCGGCTCATACGAGCGCCGCGCGTCTGGGCAGCACCCTACAAGCGCACCAACTAAGGAGGAAGGAGGAACCATGAAACATCCAGGATCTCTGCCGACCGTTGTCGTCTCCGCGCTGGTGCTTGTCCCGCCGGCGGCCATCGCGGCAGAAAGCTACCCCGGCTACGGCTATGAGCCGACCGCGGGGGAGCAGATCGGCGAGAAGGAGTACTCGCCCTACCTTAACATCGGCTACCTGCAGCGTGTTTTCTGGGGCGATACGCACCTGCACACCTCTTATTCCACCGACGCGGGCATGATCGGCTTCGAGTGGACCTCCAGTCCCGATGGCAACAAACTGCACCGCAACGTGATCTTCCGCGACGGGAAGGACGAGGCAGACCAGGTCATCCCCTTCTCCAACTACGACTCCACCGATCCCGAGGACCTGTGGGCCTGGATGCAGGCCTACGAGGACAAGACCGGCGGGCGGGCGCTGGCGATCCCGCACAACGGCAATCCCTCCAACGGGCAGATGTTCGATGACGTCACTCTGACCGGCATGACGGTGCGGGTATTCGCCGGCTGGGAGTTCGATGCATCCGAGGTGCAGCGCCCGGACTTCGCCGCCGCCGGCTACCTGCGCGGCGTGCCCATGGGCAGCGACCTGCACGATGCGCCCAAGGGCAAGGCGCCCACCTGCATGATCCGCGCCCTGCGCGACGTGGACGGCGCCAACCTCGACCGCGTGCAGATCGTCAAGGGCTGAATGGACGCCCAAGGGGAGCTGCACGAGCAGGTCTACGACATGTTGTGCTCGAAAGAATCGCTAAAACGGCACTGCTGGCGCGCGGGCCGACGACGACTGGCGGCTCCGGTTCCAGGCGAACGTCGCGCTGCCCCGCCCATGACCGGCGAAACCCCGAACGACGAAACAACGACTCAACGATGACAGGAGCCACCATGGAAGCAAAGATCACTTCGACCATCGTCTCGACCATGGCCTGCTCGGCCCTCGCCTGTCTGGGCATGGCCCTGTCGGGCCCCGCGAGCGCCCAGGAGGTGCTGCCCTTCCCGGATCCGCCGATGGGCGGGAAGGTCGGCCCGACCCTGCAGGAGTCGGTGCACCAGTGGCGCGAGACCCCGAGTTACCTGCCGGAGGACGCCCCGAACATCCTCATCGTCATGTTCGACGACGCAGGTTTCGGCCAGCCCGACACCTTCGGCGGCGAGATCCACACGCCGACGCTCACCCGCCTGGCCGAGGAAGGCATCGCCTACAACCGCTTCCACACCACGGCCATGTGCTCGCCGACCCGCGCCGCGCTGATGACCGGCCGCAACCACCATCGGGTCGGCGCCGGCATCATCGCCGAGTTCGCCAACGACTGGGACGGCTACACGGGGGTGATACCGAAGTCGTCGGCCACCATCGCCGAGGTGCTGGGCCACTACGGCTACGCGACCTCCGCCTTCGGCAAGGACCACAACACACCGGTGGAGCAGATCGCCAACGGCCCCTACGACCGCACGCCGACCGGCCGTGGTTTCGACTACTTCTACGGCTTCATCGCGGGCGAGACCTCGCAGTGGGAGCCCACGCTGTGGGAAAACACCACGCCGATCTCGATGCCCCACGTGGAGAACTACGAGGACTTTCATCTCACCGAGGCGATGGCGGACAAGGCGATCACCTGGATGCGCCGCCACCTGGCCATGAACCCGGACCGCCCCTTCCTCATGTGGTGGACGCCGGGCGCGGTGCACGGGCCGCACCACGTGGCCCAGGAGTGGGCTGACCGGTACAAGGGCAAGTTCGACGACGGCTGGGACGCCTACCAGCAGCGCGTGTTCGAGCGCCAGAAGGCCATGGGCTGGATCCCGGAACACGCGCAGCGCCCGCCGCGTCCGGAAGGCATCGCCGCCTGGGAGGACATTCCCGACGACGAAAAGGCCTTCCAGGCCCGGCTCATGGAGGTCTACGCGGGCTTCTTCGAGCACACGGACACGCAGGTCGGGCGGCTCATCGACGAGCTGGAAGCCCGCGGCATCCGCGACAACACGCTGGTGCTGTACATCGTCTCCGACAACGGCGCCTCCGCCGAAGGTCTCGATGGCAGCGTGGCGGAGCTGAATGCCCAGAACGGCATTCCCTCCACGATCGCGGAGCACATTGCGGTGATGGAGGGGCTGGGCGGCCTCGAAGCCATCGGCGGCCCGAGGATGGACAACATGTACCACGCCGGCTGGGCCTGGGCGGGCGACAGCCCCTTCCGCTACACCAAGCTGATCGCCGCCGACTGGGGAGGCACGCGCACGCCGATGGTGGTGTCCTGGCCGGAGCGGATCAAGCCGGACGCAACCCCGCGATCGCAGTTCACCCACGTGAACGATGTCGTGCCCACGATCTACGAGATCCTCGGCATCACCGCGCCGAAGGTGGTGAACGGCCACGAGCAGGACCCCATTGACGGAGTCAGCTTCGTCTACACCTTCGACTCGGCCGAGGCGCCGGAACGCAAGAGCACGCAGTACTTTGAAACCCTGGGCAGCCGCGGGATCTACCACGAAGGCTGGATGGCCAGCACCTTCGGGCCCCGAACGCCGTGGATTGCGCAGTTGCCGGACCTGAGCAAGTGGGACCCCATGCAGGACGAATGGGAGCTGTTCGACACCCGCAGCGACTACTCGCTCACGAACGATCTCGCCGAGGACAATCCGAAGAAGCTGGAGGAACTGAAGGCGCTGTTCATGGAGGTGGCCCGGGATAACCAGGTGCTGCCGGTCGGCGGAGGGCTCTACACGGGCCTGAACCCCCAGGAGATGAAGCGCAGCACGAACACGGAATGGGCCCTGTTCGAGGGCATCACCCGGATCCCCGAGAGCCAGGCGCCCAACGTGCGCAACGGCAACCTGCGTGCCGAGATCGAGGCCGTGGTGCCCGAGGACGTCAACGGGGTAATCTTCGCCATGGGCGGTTACGCCGGCGGCGTCAGCCTCTTCGCCGTGGACGGCACGCTCTTCTACGAGTACAGCGCCCTGCTGCTCAAGCGCGACACGATCGAGATAGGCCCGCTGCCAGCCGGCGAGGTCTCGATCGCGATGGAAATGCGCACGCCCATGGAACGCGCGGCGCCCGCGGAACTGAAGTTCTGGATCAACGGCGAGCCCGCCAGGGGCGGCACCGTCCGCCGCACCGTGCCGGCCACGTTCACCGCCTCGGAGACCTTCGACGTGGGCATGGACACGAGCTCGCCGGTGGCGGATGCCTACTTCGACCGGGCACCGTTCGAGTTCGAAGGCAAGCTCGAGCGGCTGCACTTCGAGAACCTGGCGCCGCAGGCCGCCATTCCGGTGGTGCCGGATGACTGAAGCAGCGCTCCCCGGGAACGGTCGTTCCATGGAGGGAACGACTTTCGCAAGGAAACCTGTGCGGCTGGCTCGATGGCAAGGGCGAACTCCCCGAGCGGCACTCGGATATCGCGTGTTCCGACGATCGCCCGATCAACAAAAAGAACCGCTGTGACCGCCCGGTCGGCAATAGGGTCGATATCGAATCTCCTATCCCTGACTTTATCGAGCAAAGTAAGCGCCCGATGGCGCCCCCCCCAATGTACTGGCCGTCATGTTAGATGATGGCGGTTATTCCAGTGCAATATTCTACGGCGGCATCATGCGCACCCCCACGTTCGACAGAATCCTGTATCAGGAGGAATACAAATGAAGAAATATTTTGTTGAGGTTGTTCTTGGTATCGTGCTGGTTTTAGTATTCTTAGCTGTCTCGGCTTGGCAGTCGTCAGACACACTCTCCGAAGCGGAAGTCGATCGCTATATCGACATTATGGAGAAAACTCTTCCTGTCGATATGAAAGAGCGGAATGAATTTATCGCTCGCATGCGGGATTGGGGCAAAAGAGATGATGGTAAGCCTGTCTATATGCTGAATCTTATGCGATTTTTTGATGAAATTGAGCCAGTTTCTGGGGTTCCTGAGACATTAACTCCATTGGAAGCTAACGAACATTACGAAGACGTTATGGGTGCCAGGTTGATTGAATTTGGATCTTACCCGCTATTCGGCGGGGACACCTCAGGAATTTCGGAAGGCCAGGAAAAAAGCAACCTGGTTGTCTATGAACCTGAATTGGACAACTGGGATCGTGTTCTTATTGTTCGTTATTCCGGAAGGCGGGCATTTTTTGACTTGGTTACTGACCCTGAATACCTGAAGGTCGAGCCATATAAACGGGCAGCCTTGAAAATTGTTTTAGCTCCAGTGTCTCGCGATATTGGGATTCCTGACGTTCGCTGGATAGCTGGAGGAATTGGCCTTATTATTTTCCTGTTGGTTGGCTGGGTAAGGTCAGCCCGACGCGCTACGTGACTAAGCAAATGTCACAGATTGGCGCTCCGTCGTTACAACTGGAATGGAGTAGGGGGCGGCCTCGGCATTATGTTCATCAGATGGTGTCATGTCGCGCAGACGACACAAAGAAGAAAGATGTCTCGCGCAGAGGCACAAACAGAACCGAAATACTGGAGGAAATCCGTGATGATCCATAGAAACCGGTTCACGTCCGTCGCGACTGCGGCCCTGCTCGGCGCGGCGCCCTTGTTGCTTTCCGGTCAGGCCCTGGCACAGTACGTCCCGCTGGGCGAGCAGGAGTCATTGTCAGAGGTCTATCCCGGGAAGGCCTACTCGCCCTACGCCCAGCGCAGTTTCCCGAGCCGGGTCTTTTGGGGAGACACGCATCTGCACACCGCGCTGTCCATGGACGCCGGACTGTTCGGCGCCCGGCTCGGCCTGGACGACGCCTATCGCTTCGCCCGCGGCGAGGAGGTCATGGCCTCTAGCGGTCAGCCGGCGAAGCTCGGACGGCCGCTGGACTGGCTGGTGATCGCGGATCACTCCGACGGCATGGGCTTCATCACCGATCTCGCCGCGGGCAAGCCCGGCATCATCGCCTACGAGCAGGGCAAGCGCTGGTACGAGGGCTTGCAGCAGGGGGGCGAGGCCTCGGCGGCCGCCGCGCTCGACCTGATCGGCACCTTCTCACAGGGGCAGATCGACCCCGAGATGATGGCGGAGTACTCACCCGGTGGTAAGACCTACGGCTCGATCTGGGAAGACGTCGTCGATGCGGCCGAGCGCTACAACGACCCCGGTCGTTTCACCACCTTGATCGGCTTCGAGTGGACCTCGCTGGTCGAGGGCGCCAACCTGCATCGCAACGTGATCTTCCGCGACGGTGCGGACAAGGCGGGGCGGATCGTACCCTACACGACCCAGGCGCCGGTGGGCTCCACCGATCCGCTGGATCTCTACGCCTGGCTGGAGAACTACGAGAAGACCACCGGCGGCAGCGCGCTGGCACTGGCGCACAACGGCAACCTGTCCAACGGGATCATGTTCCCGGTGGACGCCCAGTACACCGGCAAGAAGATCGATGCTGAGTACGTCCGCCTGCGCGCGAAGTGGGAACCGATGTACGAGATCACCCAGATCAAGGGCGACGGCGAGGCCCACCCCTTCCTCTCCCCGGACGACGCCTTCGCCGACTACGAGACCTGGGACGTCGGCAACCTGGACCTCTCCGAGGCCAAGAGCCCCGGCATGCTCCAGTACGAGTATGCCCGCGAGGCGCTGAAGAACGGGCTCCTGCTGGAGCAGCGCCACGGCACCAACCCCTACAAGTTCGGGCTGGTGGGCTCCACCGACAGCCACACCGCGCTCGCGGCGGTCGAGGAGGACAACTTCTTCGGCAAGGCCACCAACGCCGAGCCCAAACCGGATCGCATGGGCCATCCCTTCGCCGAGAACGAGAACGGCGTGTTCCGGGGGGATATGCTGGTCGCTTCCGGCTACACGGGGGTCTGGGCCGAGGAGAACACCCGCGAGGCGATCTACGACGCCATGGCGCGCAAGGAGGTCTATGCCACCACCGGACCGCGCATGATCGTGCGCTTCTTCGGCGGCTGGGACTACTCGCCGGACGGATCTCAACAGCCGCCAGCCGGCCTTCCGCGGCTACGAGAAGGGCGTGCCCATGGGCGGCGACCTGAAAGCGCGTGAACGGCAAGCAGGCACCGACCTTCATGGTCTATGCGCTGCGCGACCCCATCGGCGCCAACCTCGACCGCATCCAGATCGTCAAGGGTTGGCTGGACGAGGACGGCAAGACCCACGAGACAGGTCTACGACGTCGCCTGGTCCGCGGGTCGCGAGCCGGACGCCGAGGGCAAGCTGCCGCCGGTCGGCAATACGGTGGACGTGAAGAACGCCAACTGGACCAACACCATCGGCGCCTCGGAACTGGCCACGGTCTGGACCGACCCGGACTTCGACCCGGATCAGTCCGCCTTCTACTACGCCCGGGTCCTGGAGATCCCGACGCCGCGCTGGGTGGTCTATGACGCCTTCCGTTTTGGCGTGGAGATCCCGGAAGAGGCGGAGACCACCCATCAGGAGCGCGCCTACACCTCGCCGATCTGGTACACGCCGCACAAGGCCTGACCCGCCATGGCTGCGGCCCAGCGAAGACGAGGATAAAGGCAAACAGTTTCATGCTCAGGTTGCTGCGTGAGCCTTTGCCGATTTTCCTTCGGTAAAATCGCCGAAAACCCTTGCCACTACTGGGCTAGACAGCAATTTTGGATTTCACGCGGGTGGCTACATCGTGACTTGCAGTAGCTCCAGTATTTGTTCTTGTTCGGGCGTTGGTGTGCTGTTCTGATCAAACTCAGCGCCGTTAACGGCGACTCTGTTGCGTGTGATCTGAACCAAACAATCGATCACACCACGCAATGTCCAGCGCCTGTCCTGACCCTTTCCATCGCTCGAAAACAGCGGAGCTAAGCGCTGCTCCATGTGCCATTGCAGGTAATAAGCCAGCATACAGAGAAAGACATGGCTGCGAATGCGTTCATCGTGTTTGTGATAAACAGGACGAATCTCTAGTTGCACTGTCTTGAGATTGCGAAAGGCGCGCTCCACTTGCCATCTGCACAGATACCAAGCGAGCTTCTCAAGCGCCTGCTCGGCGTCCTCGACGGGCAGATTGGTCAGCAACAGCCACTGCAGCGGCACCTCCCCGGGCGGTGGGTTGATCTCCTCGGCGAGCAGTGCGGTGACGCTCACCTCGGGTAAGGTCCGATCGGGGCGTGCCGGGGCTTTGAGCGTCACCCGCACGGCCTTGAGCTGTTGGGTCACCGGGCGCGCCGGGCGAGCGCTCGCCGCCGGACGCTCGAAGGTGATCTCGGTGAGCACGGGGGCCGCGTCGAGCGCCTGGCGCAACGTGCGTCCGTCCTTCAGCAGCCGCTCGTGGTGTTGCCCGCGGATCAGCCAGTCGGCGCCGGTCTGCGGGCACGGCGCCTCGACGAACACATCGTAGATGTCGCCTTCGCGATCGGCGATGTAGACCGGACGCGTCTCGGGAAAGCGCTCGGCCAAGGCGTTGACCCGGGCGAAGCCATCGACCCAACGTGCGCTCTCCTTGTCTTCCAACGGGCGGCGCCGATCCTTCGGCTGGCCGAGACTGCCCGGCTCGCGCGTGAAGCGGTGGGCGTCGAGCACGCCCAGCGGCACCCGCTCGGGGGTGACCACCAGCGTCGGATGCAGGTACAGACCCCAGCGACTTTCCAGATTCAGCACGCCCAAGCCGCCGATGACGTTCTTTTTCTTGGTGTAGTCCAGCTCCGTTGTATCCTGGATGCATAACACACGCGGGTGCGCGCGCAGGCGCGCTTCGGTGCAGGCGATATGCGGGGCGAGCACGGCCTCGGCGGTGACCGCGTCTTGGTCGAACAGCCGATAGGCGGCCCGGGTCTCGTCCCAACCACTGCAGGCCCCCGGAATACTCAGCGTCGGTTTTGCACCCAAGGTCTCCACCAGGCGCTGCGCGCGCCGATTCAGTCGCCGATCGCCCAAGTCGATGCCGGCCAGTTCCGCTGCGAGCCCTTGCATCAGGACACCCCCAAGGCGGCGCGGAAGTCGCGCCGCAGCGGATAGGCGAAGACGGCTTTACGGGGCAACGCGGCGCGACCGAACCGGTCCAGTTTGCCGCGTCCGGCGGTCTCGCCCAGGTACTGCCAGTTCGCCGCCCGATAACAGGTGCCATGGAAGCGCGGTTGCTCCACGAAGGTCTCCAGCAGCACCACCGCGCAGCCGTAGCGCGCAGGGAAATCCACCCTCACCCGCGCGGCGGCCATCGCCAAGACCTTGGAGGCGAGATTGTTCACCTGCACCCACGGCAGGATCAGAAACCGGGCGTTGTTGAGCACGCCGCCGAGCGCTCGCTCACGCGTCGGCGCATCCCAACCGATCCAGCGATCGCGCGCCGCCACCTTCCAGGCCGCCGCGCCGAAGCCGAGTGCACCCAAGACACCGCCATCCCAGCGGATCAGATAGCGCAACTGCGCGCCGGACAACGGCGTATAGCCCAAATAATGCCAGCGTGCGATCAAGGCGTTCCACCGCCGTGAATCCGCCGCGCCGGCGACCGCCTCGAGACGCAGGCCGGCAAGTGCCTCCACCGAACCCCTCAGCGCCACCGCCGCGGGCAGCGCATCACACCGCGGCTGCAGCGCCCGGCCATTGCCGTTGCCGTTGCGCGGCGCCGGCAGCGCGATCAGCCCCGCACGGTGCAGGCGCAACAGCCCGACCCGGCAGCTCATCAGCTTCGGGCGTCCCTGCACATCGACCCAGTTCAACGCCGCGCAGACCCGCCGCGCGATCTCCGCTCGCTGCGGCGGATCGGCCTCGCGCACCGCGGCGCGGATCCTCTCCAGATCCGCCGCACTCAGCGGGCGCCCGCACAGCTTGCCAACCGGTTCCTCGTTCATCGACACTCGCCCCATCGGTGGTGATGGGGCGGCATTTCAACAGCTCAGGCGGGCTGTGTCCAGGCCCCGGGGCGTCGGGGCGTGCGAAGATATGGGTAATCGCATGACTGGCGCCTGGCACTAGCAGTTATATATGCCGACCGCGCAACGCCGCACCGTGCGACGCCCCACCCCGGCAACGCTCACTGGTGTGAGTGGACGCCCGACTCTGGCCTCGGCCGTCGGGATGAAACTGTGAACACCGGGGACTGAAAGTCGCTCACCAAATTCAGCAGCGCCAGTCACTATGACTCCGGCAATCAACATGACACCAAATCGTTTAAACAGGTTCATTGCGCTTCTCCTATTTGGAAGTGTGCCGGTAGTGCATCTATACCCTTGAGATCCTTCGGGTCAACCTTCTTGGCATCTGTTGAGTTCTTGAAGGTGAAATCGGTTGCTGCGACCTCGTCGCCCGCCTTCCAGTCCCTGATCTGAATGCTGTACTGCGGTTCACCGTCCATGAACGTGGAGTTGATGACGTATCGGCACGGATAGGGACGGTCCCCTTGCGCGATCCAGATCTGCCAATCAACTTCCTTGGCACGAAAAGCGAGGTAATTGCATTCGACACTGCCGATCACGCCGCTGCCAAGGTCCTTGACGTCGACGACGTCCAGCATCAACGCCTCGTAGGGGTCAGACAACAACAGGTCCGCGGCCGGGAGGGGCCGATTTTGCTTGCGCAACGCATCGACCAGGTTGTCGACCGTGCCAGGCGTTTCCTGCTGCGCAAAGATGTTCAGGTTTTTTCCAAGTATGGTCAGGGTCTTGCCGTCGAAAGACATCTCGACATCCGCATGCCCACCGGAGCGCGTGGCGAGGATCTTGTCGGGCCGATCGAGTACGAGTGCGCCTGAACTCGCCAGTGCGAGTTTCTGTCCGTCCTTGGTGATGACCTCGAGGATGGCGTCGTACTCGAACGAGATGGCCTGCTGCGCCGCCAAGTAATCGGACATGGCCTTGAGTAGCCGCTTGGCATCGGCCTCATCGGCACTGACGCCCGTGGATATCCCGAATGGAACGAACATGGCCAAGGCGATAGCGGACAGGCTGCGCAGGGATCGCTTTGCTTGCATACGTGATGTCCTCATGTCAGTGCACCTTTTCCAGCCAAGATTCCCGAACCGGTGGTTTTCATCTTCTCTCCTGTTGTTTAATCGATGTTGCCCTTCTGGTGTTGATCATATAGGTAGCCGCCCAACGCGCCAGCACCGGCACCGATCAGGGCACCCTTGCCGGCATTCGCGCCTAACGACCCGATTGCAGCACCACCCGCGGCGCCCATCAGGGCTCCGCTGCCCGATCGCGATCCGGTTGTGGTGCCACAGGCTGCAAGGGAACAACATGCTGCGAGGACTAGGACGAGGGAAAGGCGATTCATGCTCATACCTCCGATGATCTGTCGTGCGGCGCCGATGCTCAGCATGCGGCGCGTGAGGGTCCGGCGGAACCTTGAAAGCATTGAGATCGCACTTCTCGGCGCCAACACCCCACCTTAAACTATAGGACCAGGGCTTTGTTCTTGCCTGTCATCTTGCGCCAGCTTCGTTCGTTGGATGCCCGCCCGATTGTGTCCGCGCTGGACGATGTGCAGCGGTAGGCCGTCGATGTGGATGCGTGTGCGACGCGGCATGCTGCGAGTCGAGCGAAAATTGAGCCTGGCCCCTTTTCCTCTTTGACCGATCACCGATCCCTCACTAGGCTCCCGAGTTACGCGTCGCTAGACGCACAGAGACGGTTTGATTTCCTATCCGTGAGCCCAACAACGATCATTGGCGGTTATAAATTCCGCAAGGCCGAGACCAACGATCGCGGCATCAAAAACATCCGACAGCACAGGAGGAGTTATGCAGCTCAAGGTTCTTGCCTTTGTTCTCGCCGGAGGCGAGGGATCGCGGCTCTATCCATTGACCCATGAACGTGCCAAACCGGCAGTCCCCTTTGGTGGAAAGTACAGGATTGTCGACTTTGTGCTCAGCAATCTGGTCAATTCCGGTATTCTCTCCATTTACGTGCTGATCCAGTTTCGCAGCCAGTCCCTTCTGCAGCATCTGAGCGATGGTTGGCAGATGGGGGGTATTCTGAAAAACGAGTTCTTGATTCCGGTACCGGCCCAAATGCGAACCAAGGGCAAGGAGTGGTACCGAGGAACCGCCGATGCGATCCATCAAAACATCAACCTCATCGAGCAATCCGCCCCGGATCTCGTGGTTGTGTTCGGTGCGGATCACATCTACCGGATGAACATTCGAGAGATGATCGAGTATCACCAGCAAAACCAGGCCGATGTCACCATTGCGGCCCTGCCGACAGATAAGAAGTTCGCCAAAGACTTCGGCGTCATCGAGGCGGCGGACAGCGGACGTATCCTGGGGTTTCACGAGAAGAGGGCCGATGCCCCCACCATGCCTGGCGATTCGAGCCGCGTCTACGCCTCCATGGGCAACTATGTCTTCAGCACCGAGATGCTCTTGAAGATGATCGAAGAGGACCAGGCGGATTCCGCGAGTTCCCATGATTTCGGTAAAGACATCCTGCCCAAGGCGATTGGTCAGGCCGAGATGTTTGCGTACAATTTCAACACGAATCAGATCCCCGGCGAGGAATCTGACAAGGTGCCTTACTGGCGCGATGTCGGCACGCTCGATGCTTTTTATGACGCCAATATGGATATCCGCGCCATCTCACCCGAGCTCAATTTGTTCAACCGCGAATGGCCACTGCGCACCGCGAGCTATCCCGATCCGCCGGCCAAGTTTGCGTTTGACGACGAGGATCGACGGGGACAAGCGATTGACTCGGTTGTCTCCGGGGGCTGCATTATCTCTGGAGGTCTGGTCAAGGACTCCGTTCTCGGCCGGCACGTCTTCGTTCACTCCGGCAGCCAGATCGAGGGGTGCGTCATCTTCGACAACTGCGATGTTGGACGCAATGCGAAGCTGCGCCGCTGTATTCTGCAAAAGAACGTCCGTATTCCAGAGGGCGCGGTCATCGGCTACGATCATGAAGAAGATAAGAAGCACTACCATGTGAGCGACAGCGGCATCGTCGTTATCGAGGGCAGTCGCACGCCAATGCCGATTTCAACGATATCAATCTGAGCGAAGGCCGGAATCCACCTGTCTGTCCGGCATGATGCTGTCGGTGAGCATCCCCGCCTACAGCGATGCCGGCCAGACCAAACCGCTGCGCCTCCCGTTTTTCGATCAGTTCGGCGTAACCCATTGTCAATACGAATGTTCTCTGATTGGTGCTTCAGATGCTAGCGCGCACCCAAGTCAGACGGAAGCCTTTCCGCCAGTGTGCTGGGCTCCCGGTCGGTCGCCTAAGATGTGTCTGCTCAATCCAAAAAAACGCACCTGGGTGGCTCAAGCATCGAGTCGATGAGGCGCAGTCCACTCCGCCGTTGGGGCTGAGCAGCGGCGATTAGCGCAGTGGCGAACTGCCCATGCGCTCGAGCATCTGTTCCCGGAGCGCTTCCCGGGCCGGGCTGTCCGTGTCGGACCACTGCATGGCTTGCTCTCGGTTCTCGGTCCCGCGCCAGCCGAACCGCCCCTGGTCGAGACGCGACGCCGTGCGCCCGACATCGGCAGGTCGGACCGAATCCTGAGCGGGCGCATCGCCACCGTCATCACGCTGAATCGTGATGTCGGTACTGCGCCCGTCACGCGTGACCACCCGATGGCCGAGCGCGTCGCGGTTGACCTCGGATCGGCTGCCATTGATCCCTCCGCTCTGATGGATGGTGGTCGTCGAGCTGCCTGTTGTGACGGTCTGCGCGCACGCAACGCTGGCGACGATGCCGATCATTAGGGGCAGGCCGCGCAGGACGTTGCGGATGGCGTTTTTCTCTCGCTGATGTTTGTTCATTGTATCGATGCCCGCCGCTCAGCCGGATGGGCTCTGCGTGCATCTGCCGTTCTCGCCGGCTTATGCGAATCCCGTCTCGCGCCCGCCTTGCCTGAGCGACCGCTGGAACGCGCCTCGCGACCCCTGTGCGGACAGCCTTGGTTTGTTGTGTTGATGTTGACGCGGCCTTCCTGAAAGGTGGAATTCTGGTTGTCGTCACCGCATTGACTGGTGCGGTTGATATTCACTTGGCCGACTTGGACTGTCGAATTGATATTGTCCTGTGCGGCTGCCACGCTGAACCCGGCAACGAGTGCCGTCATCCAAAAGAATTGGAGCAGCCTAGAGACTGTCTTCATCATGCCTTTGGCCCTCGTGGTGCTGACTAATTACCGCGAATACGGCTCAGGTACTTGGACGGGTCGTATTGGTATTGTCTGACATGGTTGCTGTTGGTCTCGCCGTATTGAACGGTTTGTGCCGCGTTGTCCGCGCCGGCTTGGACGGTCCGATTGACGTTGCGGTCGCAGTCTTGCTGGACGGACGATCGGTTGATGCGATCGTTTTGCACCTCGACGTTGAAGCAGGGGCGTCGTGCCTGGTCCCGTATCGGATCAGCCTGTACTAGCGGTACCATGGTCAGGAGAATGAGTGCGGCGGCTGGGATAGAGCTTTTCATTGATTTAGCCTCTGAGGGTTGCCCCGTCATGATTGGTTTGGCGGGCGATTGTTCGGACTTGGAAATCGATGAGGACGGGCCGCCGACACCCGGGAGCGAGCGTCGGCGGGCGGTCCTCTTGGACACGCCAGGCTCTAGCCAGTGAGCACAAGTATCTGATTGAAAGTCAGAGTTTGGCGCGGCATTGAGCGCGGGGCTGGGCTGTTTCAGGCCCTGGCGTCTGGCTCAACCCCTCCCTTTATCACGCTTGGCGTTGCCGCGGTTGGACTGACCACGCTGATGGGTCTCGTTGTAGTTCACGCCGCCGAATTGGCCCGTCTGGTTCCAGTTCTCATCGCCCCGCTGACGGGTCCGATTGGCGTTGTCCAGTCCTTCTTGATAGGTCGCGTTGTCGTTGTAGCTTCCGCGCTGGTAGCTGTCGTTTGTATTGATACGCCCTTCCTGGATGGTCGTGTTGACATTGCTCTGGGCTGCAAGCGGGGTAGCGAGAACGGTAAGCAGTGCGGCAGCAGAAAAGGACAGTTGCTTATTTGGGATGCGATGCATTGATAAAACCTCGACTTTGATTGAAGGACAGGTTTCGGGACCGAGTCGTCTAGGAGCGGTCTTGGTAGCGGCACTTAGACTGCCCCAAGCAGACCCTGGTCTATTGAACGAAGCGCAGAGGATCGGCGCGTCGTTGAGATGAGAATACGCGCCCTTCGCTGAACGGAGGCTGAACGGATGGTGGGTTTTCTGCAGGCCCGCTGGCTTGATGAGAGATGACTGTCGGGCTAGCCGTTGTTGGAGAGCAGAACTGGAGAGCCGGGCTCGCCAGATTGGCTCAGAAGGCTGGGGTCAGAAAAATGGGGCTCCGAGAAAACGGCTGGCAGAACAGGAGCATTGGTCTAATGCTGGCCCTATTGTCTTCCTATTGCGGGAAACTGACCTGGACCAGTGCCCCGCCGAGCTCGCTGCGGTCGATCAGGACATCGCCTCCATAGGCGAGACTGATCTCGCGCACCACCGCGAGTCCGATGCCGTGTCCCGGAGTGGATTCGTCGGCCCTGGCGCCGCGTTCGAGCAGACGCCGGGCCCGCGGCGGGTCGATGCCGGGGCCGTCATCGTCGACGCTGATGAACAGTTGACCGTGCTGTTGCCATGCGCGTACCCGGACCCGTGTGCGACACCATTTGTAGGCGTTGTCGAGCAGGTTGCCGAGCAGCTCCATCAGGTCGCCCTCGACGCCGCGGAACGGCGCCGCGCGGTCGAGGTCCAGGCTCAGCAGGACGGCCTTGTCCGCGTACAGCTTGGCCAGGGTGGCCGTCAGCCGTCGAACCAACGGGGAGAGCGCGATGCGAGCGGAGAGAGCGCTGCTGCTGGGGACGCCGGAGCGCGCGCGTTCGAGTTGATAGGCGACGATCTGGTTCATGCGTTCGATCTGCTCCTGCAGGGTCTGGACGGACGCATGCGTCGCCGCGGGCTGGCGGTCGATCTCGGCGATCGCCCCGCTCATCACCGCAAGCGGTGTCTTCAGGCTGTGGGCGAGGTCGCCCAGCGCGTTGCTCAAGCGTGTCTCGCGTGCCTCGCCATGGGCGAGCAGCGCGTTGAGGTTGTCGGTCAGCGGGGCGAGATCGCGCGGATAGCGACCCGCGAGGCGCCGGCGTTCTCCAGCCTCGATGGCGGTGATCTCGGTGGCGACCCGGCGCAGCGGCCGCAGGCCCCAGCGCAGCAGGACCAGTAGCGCCATCAGCAGCAACGCACTCATCAGACCGAGCCCCCAGCCGAGCGTGGTCCGAAAACTTGCCAGCTCGCGCCGCAGCTCGGACTGGTCTTCGGCGACGCTGAAGGTATAAGCACGTGCAACCGGCCCGGTTGACCATAGCACGCCAAAGCCCTGTACCAGGAAGGCGTTGCCGGCGCTGTCGCCGCGCGGTTCGAACTGGACTTGACCTGGTTCGAGGCGGGATAGAAAGGGCACATCCAGGCCAACCGCCGATGCTGAACGCCAGACTGGCTGGCCGTTCGCATCTGCGATCTGACCGTACAGCCCGGACCCAGGAAGGCCGAAGCGCGGCTCATCGAGCACGCTGGGCAGCCGCAGTCGGCCGTCTTCGCTCTCGGCGGCGGCCATCAGCAGATAGAGCTGGCCGAGAAGGCGCGCCTCGCGTGCCGAGCTTGCGCTGTCGCGGAAGGCGCTTTCCAGGGTCAGTCCGGTCAGGACCACGAAGACCACCAAGACTGCCGCGGCGGCGATCAGTATCCGGTGTTGCAGAGACAGGGACGACACGCTGGTCTGCCGGCCGAGGTCGCGCCTGCCGTTACTGGCACTGGGCTGTGATGGCGTTGGAGCGGCTGCGCCAGGCCGACGCCGATCCCTGTCAGGCGTCGGTGGCACGTTGCCCGTCGGCGGCATCCGCGACTGCCAGCCGATAACCCTGGCCACGCTGGGTCTCGATCGGGTGCAGTGTGTTGGTCGGATCGAGCTTGCGCCGCAGCCGTCCGACCAGCACCTCGACCACGTTGCTGTCGCGGTCGTCGGCATCGGCATACAGATGATCCGCCAGCTGCTGCTTGGAGATCACGCGTGGACGCTGCATGACCAGGTGCTCCAGCAGACGGTACTCGTAGGCGGTGAGGTCGATCGCGCGTCCTTGCATCCAGACCAGGCGGCTGTCGAGATCGATACGCAAGGGGCCGCACAGCAGCTCGCTGCTGGCGGCGCCGGCCGCGCGGCGCAACAGCGCGCGCAGCCTGGCCTCCAATTCCTCGATCTGGAACGGTTTGCCGAGATAGTCGTCGGCGCCGGCCTCGAGGCCCTCGACCTTGTCCTGCCAGCGGCCCCGCGCGGTGAGGACCAAGATCGGCAACAGGCGGCCGTCCGCGCGCAGGCGTCGAATGATGTCGAGGCCGGACAGGTTGGGCAGGCCGAGGTCGATGACGGCGGCGTCGTAATTGAGCTCCTGTGCCAAATAGAGCCCCTCGCGGCCGTCACCGCAGGTCTCGACACGGTATCCCGACTGCGTCAGCCGCGCGCCCAGCTGCCGGCACAGGGTTGGTTCGTCCTCGACGATTAAGACACGCATGGCGCGATACTCACCGTCGTCCTGCCGGCACGGCGATCTCGCGGACCTCGCCCGCCGGCGTCAGGACCTTGACCCGATAACCGTTGCCCGCGTCATCGATCCGCAGCACGCGCCCGCCGGTCTGCTTGCGCACGCGTTCGGCGGCCTGATCCGCGGACAGCGCCTTCGCGTTTCCTTGGCCCCGGCCGGACCCGGCCCCCCCTTTGCCCTTGTCCGCGACACCCTGCTCCGGTACTGCGGCGCACAGCAGCAAGACGGCCAGGCAGCACGCGAGGCGGCTCGAGGACCTCATGCGGTCTGGGCCCATGAAAGGGGTCAGTGCGCTGGTGCGATCGGGCGGGAGCATAGTGGAAAAGGTTTCTATGGGAAGGAGGCGATCAATCAATCCAGGTCAGCGAAATGGGTCTGGCCGGCGCCGATACCGCCACTGCACGACTGACCTGAAGGATACTAGCCGATCCAATCTGAACATTCGCTGAACGCTCAGGCGCTCAGCCTACAACGATCTCAACGAATTTGCGCCGGCTCTTGAGCCAAAACGGGAGGCCGGCGGCGCGCAGCCTGTCGAGGGGCCGCTCGGGGAAACGAGCGCGAACAACTCACGCGAAGCTGCGAAGGGCGCGAACGGATTGACCCGCAGGATATTTATTGCGACTCGCGGCTGCTGCAGGATGAACCCAGTGTCAACTGAGGGCGTTCCTTCAGAGTTCCTTCAGCGCATTGATCTCCTTCGCGTCTCCACGTGAGCTTATGATAAAAGCTCAGGTCACGCTCGCGGGTTCAATAGTGCGCGTCGGCGAGCTTTGGGGCGAGATTTTTGAGGTGTCGAGTCCCGCCGGTCGGCAGGGCAATCGCATCAGTCCGCAGTAATATTCGACGCACCTGATGATTGCGCTGGAGGCACTGGGTTGGGCGTTTCGAAGAGCAACTTGGCCAAGTAGCGGTGATCCCAGCCGGCGGTGTTGCGCTTGTTGCGCAGGCTGAACTTAGCGTCGTCTTGCTTCAGCCGCGATAGGGCGATGTGGCGCAGCACGGCGAGGTTCTCGCGAGCGGCGGGCTGGCGCACACGACACTCGTCCTCGCGAAAGGTCATATCGAGACTCCAATGCAGCGTGTTTTCAATGCCCCAGTGAGCGCGCACGGCGTGCGCGAAGCAAGCCACGTCGTTGCCGATGCTGCCGATGTAGTAGCGTGTTTCCACGGAGGTCTTGCCGTCGACGGCGATGATCTCCCCCGGAATCAATCCGCAGATCGCCGTCACCCAGTTGCGAAAACAGGCCTCGAACGCCTGCGGATCGAGCAACGAGAACACCCGTCCGAAGGTGTCGTGGGACAGGATGCCGGAGGGTAACGCCAGAAACTGCCGCAACCACTCCGCCTTGGCGCGTGCGAACCGCTCGACGTCCTGCCAGCCGTCGGCGCCGGCGAGCACCGCCGCGATGGCCACCACGATCATGTCGCTGAGGTGATGGCGTCGGTTGATCGCACAGCGCGGGACCTCCAGCGTGGCAAAGGCCGCGCACTGCCGAGAGCAATAAGGGGCCGCAATAAGGGGCCGGGGTCAATTCCTTTCATCCACATGGAACAACAGGCCATCAATGCTCAAGCCCGCACATCGAGCAGCCTCTGGTGGCCCGCCGTACCGTCGTCGGTTGGGGCTACGCCCTGGGGGCCTCGGCCAGCTCGTCGCCGACCATGAGGGAGGCGATCTCGGTGCGGAACTCTTCCTTGGGGTAACCGACGCTGCCGAATGGGTGCGCAAAATCCTGGTCTAACCGGGAGCGGTAGCGGGTCCAGTGCCTCAGCGCGCGGAGTGAGCGGCGGCATTGTGCACTCCGATCCCTTTTCCCTGTCATCAGCTATGCTGGGCAGGTTCCATCCGCCCATGTCAGCACTCGCACGATCTCGATCACATCCGGCGGATTACCCTGGGGTCGAAAGTAGATCACGTGGCTCTGCTGCGGGCAGCTGAAGAGCCCCTCAGCGATGTCCGGGCGAGGATTCCACAGCGGAGGGTTGTCGCAGAGCCACTCGAAGCGGTTCACCAAGGCATGGATGTACCGATCGGCCTGCTCGTGGTTCCATCGTTCGGCGGAGTAGACCCAGATCTCTGCGAGTTCCGCTTCCGCCCGGGACGGAAGCCGATAGATCACTTCTTCGCGAAGCGCTCGCGGCCAGCGGCTTTGATCCGCTCGGCGAGCTTCGGCAACTCGTCCCCCTCATAATTGGTATACCCGCCGCGTTCAAGGTCCGCCAGCCCCAGGTTGATCTCCTCGCGCAGTTGCTGAAGCTTGATGTCGTTCAGTTCCTCGTACTCCTCCCTGGAGAGGACGACAGCGACGGCTCGACCGTGGCGCTCGATGACCACAGGCTCGCGTCGGGCGGTGTCCAGCAGTTGACCGAAGCGCGCTTTGGCCTCGTGGGCGGAAATGTGTTGCATGAGGATTCCGGGGCGGTTGGTCCAACTTAGCCAAATTAGGCCAAACTCCTTCTAACCGCAACCGGAGAGAGCCCGCGGATGCTTGGGGTTCGGGTCTTGCATTTTGGCCATGCCGCGCTTGTGATGGATCGATCCGTTTCTTCCAACGACGCCGAGAGCAGAGCGCCGTCGGCCGCGGACAGCTATGGTTGTGCGAATCGGACCCTCGGTGCCCGACGCTCGGCCATCTAACCTGGTTGCCCGTCCGGCTTAGCCCTCGTCGCCATCAAAGCAGGGATGGCGCTCGATGCCGGCCTCGGCCATGGCCACGGCGCGGAAGATGGCGCGGCCCTTGTTCATGGTCTCTTGCCATTCCAGCGCGGGGACCGAGTCGGCGACGATGCCGGCGCCGGCCTGGATGTGCAGCGTGCCGTCCTGGATGACCGCGGTGCGGATGGCGATGGCGGTGTCCATGTTGCCGTTGAAGCCGAGGTAGCCGACGGCGCCGGAGTAGATGCCTCGCTTGACCGGCTCCAGCTCGTCGATGATCTCCATGGCGCGAATCTTGGGTGCACCGGAGACGGTGCCGGCGGGGAAGGTGGCGCGCAGCACGTCGATCGCGCTCATGCCGTCCTTGAGCTCGCCGATGACGTTGCTGACGATGTGCATGACGTGGGAGTAGCGCTCCACGATCATGCGGTCGGTGAGCTGCACGCTGCCGATTCTGGCGACCCGGCCGCAGTCGTTGCGCCCGAGATCGATCAGCATCAGGTGCTCGGCGAGTTCCTTGGGGTCGGCTAGCAGTTCCTGCTCCAGGGCCAGGTCTTCTTCGTCGGTATAGCCGCGGCGGCGGGTGCCGGCGATGGGGCGCACGGTGACAACGCCGTCTTCGAGCCGGGTCAGGATCTCCGGCGATGAGCCGACGATCTGGAATTCGCCGAGATCGAGAAAGTACATGTACGGCGACGGATTCAGGCCGCGAAGCGCTCTATACAGATCGAGCGGGCGCGCCTGGAACGGGATCGAGAGGCGTTGCGACAGCACCACTTGCATGCAGTCGCCCTCGAGGATGTAGTCCTTGATGCGGCTGACGGCCTGCTTGAAACCGTCCTCGGTGAAGCCGGAGATGAAGTCGGTCTCGCGCACCTGGCGCCCGCCAACGTCCGCGTTGCGGGGCGCGCCGTGCTGCATCTTGGCCACCAAGGCGTCGACGCGCGCCTGGCCGGTTGCCGGGATGTCGCCCGCAGCCGGATCGAGATGGACGATGATATAGATGCGCCCGCGCAGGTTGTCGAAGACGACGACCTCTTCCGACACCATCAGCAGGATGTCCGGTGTGCCCATCCGGTCGGGGTTTGGGCATGGCATCAGACGCGGCTCGATGTAGCGTACCGTGTCGTAGCCGAAGTAGCCGACCAGGCCGCCGGCGAAGCGCGGCATATCCGGATGTGCGGCGACACTGAAGCGCTGCTGGAAGGTCTCGACCCAGGCCAATGGGTCGTCGGCCTCGGCGTCCTCGATCAGTTGGCCGTCGCGCTCGACGCTGATGCGGTTGCCGTGGACCTTGAGCACAGTGCGGCAGGGCAGGCCGATGATGGAATAGCGGCCCCATTTCTCACCGCCTTGGACGGATTCGAACAGATAGGAGTAGGGGCCGCTGGCGAGCTTCAGATAGCAGCTGAGCGGCGTATCGAGGTCAGCGAGTACCTCGCAGACGTAGGGGATGCGGTTATGGCCTTGCTTGGCAAGGGCGGCGAACTGTTCCGGTGACATGGGATGCGCTCCAGACGAATGAATGCAGTACCGAGACGGGGGCAGCTACCAGCTGCGCCATCGGCCTTCAGGATGCATCTTCGTCTGTAACATCATCGCTGCGCTGTCGTCTGGTCGCCCGCCGCCAATAGATCGCTCAGCTCGGTCATGGAATCAATGACGGCATCCGGCTCCGCCGAGCGGATGTCGCCGCCGTGGTTGTAGCCATAGCTCATGCAGATGATGCCGAAGCCGGCGGCGCGCGCGGCCTTGACGTCGCTGACCGAATCGCCAAGCATCAAGGCCCGCCTGGGCTCGATGCCGAAGAACTCGGCGGCATGCAGCAGCGGCAGCGGGCTCGGCTTCTTCTCGGCGAGCGTGTCGCCGCTGACGACGATGCCGAAGGCGTCGCGCAGCCCCAGCGCGCGCAGCAAGGGTTCGGTGAACCGGGCGGCCTTGTTGGTCACGCAGCCGAGACGATAGCCGTGCCTAAGCAGCCAGTCGATGCCCTCGCGCACGCCCGCGAAGAGGTGGGAACGCTCGCAGGTGTTGTCGGCATAGAGGCGCAGGAAGATCGGGTAGGCGCGGTCGAAGTCGGCGTCGCTCGGCTTGCCGTCGAGCGTGCCACTCAGCGCGCGGCGCACCAGACACTCGACGCCGTTGCCGACCCAGTTGCGCACCGCCGCCTCGCCTCGCGGGGGGCGGCCAAGCTCGTGCATCATCGCGTCAACGGAGAACGCGAGATCGGGCACGCTGTCGACCAGCGTGCCGTCGACATCGATCAGGACCATCCCAGGGCGAATCGGAAACTGCATGCTCGCCGGTGCCTCGGTTGCCGTTTGCGCCGCCGGATACTTTGCCTAGCGGCGCACGCCGGCCAGGGCGTTACGCATCTCGGCAATGATGCTGTTGTAGCGGTTCGCGTCGGATTCCTTGCCCTTGCCGAAGATGCCCGAGCCGGAAACGAAGGTATCGGCGCCCGCCGCCTTGATTTCGGCGATGTTGTCGACCTTGACGCCGCCGTCGATCTCGAGGCGAATCTCGCGGCCGCTGCTGTCGATCAGCTCGCGAACCTTAGCCAGCTTCTCCAGCGCCGATGGGATGAAGCTTTGACCGCCGAAGCCGGGATTCACCGACATCAGCAGCACCATGTCGATCTTGTCCATCACGTATTCCAGGGCGTTCAGCGGCGTGGCCGGATTGAATACCAGGCCGGCCTTGCAGCCTTCGTTGCGGATCAGCTGCAGCGTGCGGTCGACGTGCTCGCTCGCCTCGGGGTGAAAGGTGATGTAGGTGGCGCCGGCTGCGGCGAAGTCCGGGATGATGCGATCCACCGGCTTGACCATCAGGTGCACGTCGATCGGCGCGGTGACACCGTGCTTGCGCAGCGCCTCGCAAATCAGCGGGCCAATCGTCAGGTTCGGCACATAGTGGTTGTCCATGACATCGAAGTGCACGATGTCCGCGCCAGCGGCTAGGACATTGTCCACCTCCTCCCCGAGTTTGGCGAAGTCGGCCGACAGGATGGATGGGGCGATCAGGTCTTCTGCTGCTGCTGGCATCGGGAACACTCCGTTGGTCGGTTCTCGCGCCACGGCGGCCCGGCGCGACCAGGTTGGAAAAGACCCAAAATTATAGCCCAAAGCGGGCGATTAAGGGCGACGAGAACGAGCCGGAAGCAAGGGGCCCGCACAGCCGGTGTCACGACCGCCGGTGCCGGCGTTGATGGCGTCGGACGATTGCGACCGAGCGCATTTCAATCGCGGGTCGCAGCGACAGCCGCGGACCGCCGTCGGTTGGGCTAGAAGGTCTTGCCGTCGAAACCGAACAGGTGCCTGGCTGGCGACGCGAACTCGATGTAGACACGACCCGGCGCAATACCGAGCTGCTGTTGCAGCAGGGCGCATAGGGCGGCCGAGAATTCCGGTGTACGATCTTCCGGCAGGCCGAGGCTCTTGAGTTCCAGATAGGCCAGCGGCGCACTGTCGCCTGCGAAGTACATGTCGGGGGTTGGTTCCAAGATCACCATTACGTAGCCTTCGGGCTTTCCGAGCATGGCAGCGACGGTTTCCGAGGCCGTGCGGAGGAGCCCGGGGCGGTCGACCGAGGAGAGGTCGGCGTTGGTCTTAACAATTAGGGTCGGCATTGGCTGCGGCGGTTCTGCTTGCGTGCTTGGGTCGAGTATCTGGACTGGACGTTCGGGCATCAACGCCTGCTGATCGCGAGCGACTGCTGCGCATGCTGAAAACAACAGGGCGCGCCGCGCCTTGACCAAGTACAGGACCTTCGAGTATTTTCGATTGTTTGCTGCGTGCGCTTATTTCTACCGTTCCCGTGGGTTTCTGCGGTTTGCACCACACCTTCTCGAAGGGTGAGGGCACGGCCGCCGGTTCCGGCGGGGCTCGCCGATAGTGTGAGTGCTGCCACCGATTTGAGCCGGCTCCGTCATCGAGTCGGCCATATCGGCTTCGCTGCTCGACGGACGGCCCTCGAGTGAACACGGCTCGGCCAGCAGAGGCCGGCGACAATCTGGCTATTTCCGGTAGATAGCCGTGTCCGGTAGATATGGGGCCGCGCGCGCGGCCTGTCCTGACGGAGGAAACCGATCTTGGAGCTCAGCGGTGCTGAAATCACCATACAGGCGTTGATCGACGAGGGTGTGGAGTACGTGTTCGGTTATCCGGGCGGCGCTGTACTGCACATCTACGACGCCCTATTCAAGCGCGACGACCAGATCAAGCACATCCTGGTACGCCACGAGCAGGGTGCCACGCACGCCGCCGATGGTTATGCGCGGGCGACCGGCAAGGTCGGCGTCTGCCTAGTGACGTCGGGTCCGGGCGCCACCAATGCCGTCACCGGCATCGCCACCGCGCACATGGACTCGATTCCGATGGTGGTCATCACCGGACAAGTGCCGACGCCAGTCATCGGCAGCGATGCCTTCCAAGAGGTCGACACGGTTGGCATCACGCGCCCATGCGTGAAACACAACTTCCTGGTCAAGGACGTCAGGGATCTGGCCGACACCATTAAAAAGGCGTTCTACATCGCAAGTTCCGGGCGACCGGGGCCGGTCGTCGTGGACATCCCGAAGGACGTCACCGATCCCGCCGTCAAGATCCCATACGACTATCCCCTTGAGATCGCGATGCGCTCCTACAGCCCGGCGCAGCGCGGCCATCATGGTCAGATCAAGAAGGCGGTCGAGAAGATGCTGGCGGCGAAGCGTCCGGTCATCTACACCGGCGGCGGTGTCGTGCTTGGGGACGCGTCGGCGGAGCTGACGGATCTGGTGCGCACGCTGGGCTATCCGATCACCAGCACGCTGATGGGCCTCGGCGCCTATCCGATGACGGACAAGTTGTTCATGGGCATGCTCGGCATGCATGGCACTTACGAGGCCAACATGGCCATGCATGAGACGGACTGTCTGATCGCGATCGGCGCCCGTTTCGACGACCGTGTGACCGGCAAGATCGAGCACTTCTGCCCGCACGCCGAGATCATCCATGTCGACGTCGACCCGTCGTCCATTTCAAAGACGGTCAAGGTGCACGTGCCCATCGTCGGGCCGGTGCAAAGCGTGCTGGCGGATATGCTTGGCATCCTGAAGGCGAGCAGCGGCAAGCCGGATCAGGACGCGCTCAGGGCCTGGTGGAAGCAGATCGACGACTGGCGGGGGATGGACTGCCTACGCTACGACCGCGGCAGTGAGATGATCAAGCCGCAGTTTGCCGTCGAGACACTGTACAAGGTTACCAACGGCGATCTCTATCTGACCTCCGATGTCGGCCAGCATCAGATGTTCGCGGCCCAGTTCTATCCGTTCGACAAGCCGCGGCGCTGGATCAACTCGGGTGGTCTCGGCACCATGGGATTCGGTCTGCCGGCGGCGATGGGCGTCCAGTTGGCCTTCCCGGATGCGCAGGTCGCCTGCATCTCGGGCGAGGCGAGCATCCTGATGTGTATTCAGGAGATGGCCACCTGCAAGCAGTACAATCTGCCGGTGAAGGTGGTGCTGCTTAACAACGGTTATATGGGCATGGTGCGCCAGTGGCAGGAGTTCTTCTACGAGAGCCGCTACGCCCACTCCTACGTCGACGCGCTGCCGGACTTCGTGACCCTTGCCGAGAGCTTCGGCCATGTCGGCATGCGGGTCGAGAAGCCCGACGAGCTGGAGGCGGCGATGCGCGAGGCATTCGCGATGAAGGACCGTTTCGTGTTCCTCGACGTCGTTGTCGACCCCACCGAGAACGTCTACCCGATGATTGTCGCCGGCAAGGGACAGCACGAGATGCACCTGCCGCCGACCATGTCCGAGAGGGAGCTGGCCTGAGGCCTGATAACGCGTGATGAGACACATTCTATCCATGTTGGTGGAGAACGAGTCGGGCGCGCTGTCGCGCATCGCCGGTCTGTTCTCGGCCCGCGGCTACAACATCGAATCGCTGACGGTCGCCGCCACCGATGATCCATCGCTGTCGCGCATGACGCTGGTCACCCGCGGCAACGACGACATCGTCGAGCAGATCAAGAAACAGCTGAACAAGCTGATCGACGTCGTCAAGCTCCAGGATCTGTCCGAGGGCGAGCACATTGAGCGCGAGATGATGCTGATCAAGCTCAAGGCGGGCCGCCCGGACCGCGAGGAGCTGAAGCGTCTGACCGAGATCTTCCGCGCCAAGGTCATCGACGTCACCGAGGTCAGCTACGTGGTCGAGCTGACCGGTGCGTCGAAGAAGCTCGACGCCTTCATTCAGGCGGTGCCCGAGGGGCTGATCACCGAGGTGGTCCGTTCCGGTCCCACCGGCATCGCCCGCGGCGAGAAGGGGCTGACGCTTTAGAGAGGGACCGAGGATTGGGCCTGCGTCGGCTTTCGGTCGTTGGTCTTGCTATCTCGCCGCTTCCGTATTCTCCAACATCTATCCAGGACCGAGTTCCATGCCAGTTAACCTTTACTACGACAAAGACGCCGATCTCTCTCTGATCCAGGGCAAGAAGGTCGCCATCATCGGCTACGGCTCCCAGGGCCATGCCCATGCCAACAACCTCAAGGACTCGGGCGTCTCCGTCGTCGTCGGTCTGCGTCCGGGCTCGGCCTCAGCGGCCAAGGCCGCCAACGCCGGGCTCGAGGTGCAGGACATTCCAGACGCCGTCGCCGGCGCCGATGTTGTCATGATCCTGGCCCCGGACGAACATCAAGCCAAGCTCTATCGCGAGCAGATCGAGCCCAACATCAAGAAGGGCGCCGCGCTCGCCTTCGCCCATGGCTTCAACGTCCACTTTGGCCAGATCGCGCCGCGCGAAGACCTCGACGTGATCATGGTCGCGCCCAAGGGTCCGGGCCACCTGGTGCGCTCCACCTACACCCAGGGTGGTGGCGTGCCGAGCCTGATCGCGGTCTTTCAGGATGCCAGCGGCAGCGCCCGCGACATCGCCATGGCCTACGCCTCGGCCAACGGCGGCGGCCGCGCCGGCATCATCGAGACCAGCTTCCGCGAGGAATGCGAGACCGATCTGTTCGGCGAGCAGGTCGTGCTCTGCGGCGGCCTGACGTCGCTGATCCAGATGGGCTTCGAGACCCTGGTCGAGGCCGGTTATGAGCCGGAAATGGCCTATTTCGAATGCCTGCACGAGGTCAAGCTGATCGTCGACCTGATCTACGAGGGCGGTATCGCCAACATGCGCTACTCGATCAGCAACACCGCCGAGTACGGCGACCTGACCCGCGGTCCGCGCATCATCAACGAGAACACCCGCGCCGAGATGCGCCGCATCCTGCGCGAGATCCAGACCGGCTCCTTCGCCCGCGAGTTCATCCTCGAGAACGAGGCCGGCGCTCCCGGTATGAAGGCCATGCGCCGTCTCGGCGAGGAGCACCCGATCGAGCAGGTCGGCGAACGCCTGCGCGAGATGATGCCCTGGATTCGCGAGAAGAAGCTGGTGGACAAGGACAAGAACTGATGTACCTAGCCCACTAGGGGAGCCGGCAGCTGCCAGCGGCCCCACCAGCATCTAGGCCGCGCCCCAAGCGCGGCCTTTTTCGTCGCGGCCGTGGCGATTGCACACTGCTTCCGACCTCGTGGGAGCGGGTTGCAGCCGCGCTCAGCGCGAGCAGATGTGGTTTGGGCACATCGCCAACGCCGCGCGGGCATGATCGAGGCGACCGACCCGCTGGCGCGTCGTGCCCGCGTACCGGAGGCGGCATCGGGCTATGCCGATGCTTGGGTAGTCAGCCCACGGCGTCGGCGGCTTTCTCGCCAGGTTGTGCGTGGCGAGCACACGAGCGAGACCGGCCGGGCGCTCACGGCGCGATCGGCCCTCTTGTACCCGACGAGTGGGCACCAGGCCCCAGGGTCGTTTGACCAATGGAAACGGTAGCCAACGGATCCGTTGCTGCACTATTCGAACTGCACCTTGCTCGCCAGCTTGTAGCCCACGCCGCGAACAGTCTCAATGAGTCGCGGCTGCCCAGGGTCTGGTTCCAACTTCTTGCGCAGCTTTCCGATCAGTACGTCGACGCTTCGGTCCTCCGGCGACCAGTCGCGCCCGGCAACCAGGTCCAGGATGGCCTCGCGGGTGAGCACGCGGCTGCCATGCTGCACCAGGGCGCAGAGCAGCTGAAACTCGTGGGGCGTCAGGGCGACCCGCTCGCCCGCGGGCGACGTGAGTTCGTAGGACTCCAGGCCCAGCCGCCAGCCGGCGAAGTGGGCCACGCTGCCTCCCGGTTCGGCTTCGCTCCGGCCGGCGTCGGAGGTACGGCGAAGCACGCTGCGTATCCGTCGCAAGCAGTTCACGGTCGCTGAAGGGCTTCGTGATGTAGTCGTCGGCCCCTAGCTCCAGGCCGACGACCTTGTCCGTCGTATCCGCCTTGCCGGTGAGGATAATGATTGCCACATTCGAGATCGCGCGAAGCTCGCGAGCCAGGCTGAACCCATCCTCGTCGGGCAGCATCAGGTCGAGCAGGACCAGGTCCGGCTTCTCGATCGCAAGGGACTCCCGCATCTCCCGCCCGCTGGTGGCCGTGCGCACGGCGTAGCCTTCGAGCTTTAGGTAGCGGGCGAGCGCTCGGCACAACCTCGGATCATCATCGACGATCAAGATGTGAGTTGACCCAGGCATTTTGCAGCGTTCCTTACCAACTGGATGCGAAGATAGGACGACAGTGTCTCATTAAATTATGTCTCATTAAGTTATAGATTGTACCTGCCGCAGCGAGGCGCCGATGCGCGTCCCGGCATCGAACCATCGGCAAACGACCCGCAACATGGCGGGCGCGAGGGCGGGGCGATCAGTTCGGCACGCCTCGGCTCACCGGGTGTCGGGCGTTTGCTTCGGCTCAGGGGCATAGTGAGAGGACTGAGATTCACGTGACAGAAGGCAGGAGAATCCTCTGGCTCATCCTGATCATGATGGCGGCCGTCACGGTCAGCACCGCGGTCGCGATCACCGTACTCTATCGGACCGCGTTCGAGCAGGAGCGGGCGCATCTGATCCAAACGGCTGAGGATCAGGCGCATCTCATGGATGCCGTGGCGCGGTTCGATCAGAAACAGCAGCGGCGAAGCAGGCGCTTCGGAAGCCGCCACGCTGTCGCAGATCGAGACCGCGTTCAATCATTACCCGAGCGCTGACGATATCGCCGAGATCACCGTCGCCCAGCGGCTGGGGGACCAGATCGTCTATCTGGTGACTCATGGGCACATGGCGGTCGATCCGGTCGAGCCCATCCCGTTCGATTCCAAGCTCGCGGAGCCGATGCGGCGGGCACTGTCCGGGGACTCCGGGTCCATGATCGGTCTCGACTATCGGGGCGTGCAGGTCCTGGCCGCCTACCACCCGGTACCCCTGCTCAATGCCGGTGTCGTCGCCAAGATGGATCTCGCCCAACTCCGCGCCCCGTTCCTGCGCGGCGCGGGGATGGTGATCGGCCTGGCCTTGGTGCTCGTCACCCTGGGCACGGTGCTGTTCGTGCGTCTGACCAACCCCATGGTCCGGCACCTGACCGAAACCGAGCAACGCTATCAGCGCATCTTCCGGGGCGCTCCCGTTCCGATCTGGGAGCTGGACATCTCCGGTGTCAGCGCGGCCCTCCATGACCTCCGGACGGCGGGGGTAACGGATCTCCAGCGGCATCTCTCGAGTCACCCCGGCGCACTGCGGCAGCTTGTTAGAAAGGTTCGGATCAAGGAGGCGAACGCGGCGGCGCTGGAACTGTTTGGTGCCCACTCGGACAGACAATTCATTGCCTGGTTCGAGAGGACCTTTATCCCTGCCGCCCTCGACCTGGCCGCCGACAAGCTCCAAGCCCTGTGGGAAGGCCGCGAGGCCCTGCTGACTCACACCGTTGCCGTCAAGACGCTGGATGGCCAGATCCTCACCGTGATCCTGTCCATGGTGGTCCCCAGCTCGGAAGACGGCTATCACAGCGTCCCGGTCTCGGCGCTCGACGTCACGCCAAACCTGAACCTGCGCCGTCGCGAGGATGAGCTCGCCCTGATCCTGGCTTCCGCCGGTGAAGGCATCTTCGGAATGGACACAGGCGGCAACTGTACCTTCGTCAATCGTGCCGCCCTGCGCATGCTGGGGTATCGGGAGGAGAAGGATCTGCTCGGCCGCGACATGCATGCACTGATCCACCACAGCTGCCGCGACGGCACCCCCATCCCACCGGAGGACTGCCCCGTCCGTCGTGCCTGCTGCCAGAACAGCGCGGTGCGGCTGGAGGACGAGGCTCCTGTGGCGTGCGGACGGCACCAGCTTCCCCGCGGAATACAATGCTTATCCGATGCTGAAGGACGGGGCCGTGGTGGGTACGGTCGTCACCTTTACCGACATCACAGACCGCAAGGCAAGGGACGCCCAGCTCGTGCAGTCGCAAAAGATGGAGGTGGTTGGCCAGCTCACCGGGTCCATCGCGCACGACTTCAATAACCTGCTGGCCATCATCCTGACCAACCTGCACGTCCTGGACGAGAAGCTTGGCGACGCGGCGGACGCGGAGATTGGCGAGATGCTCGATGATGCCGCCTCCGCGGCGCGCGACGGGGCCAGTCTGACCCGCCGCCTGCTGGCATTCTCCCGCCAGGAGCCGCTGGCACCCCGGTGGATGGATCTTGACGTCTTCCTCCAGCATACCGGTCGCTTCCTGCGCCGGGTGGCGGGTGAGGGCATCGATTTGGTTCTGCAGCGGGATCAGGGTCCCCTGCCGGTGCAGGTGGACCGGCAGCAGCTCGAGAACGTGCTGCTCAACCTCGCCATCAACGCGCGCGACGCGATGCCGGCGGGCGGTACGATGACGATCGCCGCAACCCGCCAGACCCTCGCTGGCGACGAGGCGGCGGGCCAGGGCTTGGCGCCGGGCGACTATGTCGTCGTCAGCGTCTCCGACACCGGGGCCGGTATGTCGCCCGAGGTGCTGCGACGCGCGGTCGAGCCCTTCTATTCGACCAAGCCGATGGGCAAGGGCAGCGGGCTCGGCCTCAGTACCGCGCTGGGGTTTGCGCAGCAATCCGGCGGCGACCTCAGCATCAGCAGCGCACCCGGTCAGGGCACCACCGTCCGCCTGTTCCTGCCGGAGGCGGCCCCGGCTGCCGCGGAAGCCCAACCCGGACGCGCGCACCACCCAGTCGCCAAAGACTCGATGACCGTGCTGGTGGTCGACGACGAGCGGCGCATGCGCCGCCTGGCGAGCCGGATCCTGTCCGAGCTCGGCTATCGCGTGCTCGAGGCCGAGAACGCGGCCGACGCGGCCCGTCTGCTGGAGAAGGACGACAGCGTCGCCCTGCTGTTCACCGACGTGGTCATGCCCGGCGAGATCGACGGTCGCACCCTCGGGCAGTGGGCGCGGCTGGAACGCCCCGGGCTCAAGGTGTTGCTGACCAGCGGCTTCCCCGAGCAACTCCCCGAGGAAGCGGTCCCCGCGAGCGAGGTGCTGCCATTCCTCAAGAAGCCCTACTCCAAGCAGCAGCTTCAGGAGGCCGTCGAGAGCCTGCTCGACGCCGCGACCCATTGATCAGGTTCGGGCCGCACTGGCGGCTTGCGAGACGCCGCGCCCTCGCAGAGCCACGACCGACCTTGCCCGATCGAGCCCGGCTGCACGGACGGCGGGCGCGCGTGCCCTCCCTTCACAAAGCTTCACGAAAAAATTACACAACGCTTACCACGAGATTGAGTAGGCGCTTAATCTTGGGTGCCATCCTTTGAAGCGGGAAACAAGTACCGCGCAGCCTCGGGCGGAGAAGGCGAGGTCTTCTGCGCAAGACGGATGATCGGCGCGTGCTGTCCTCCCAAGGGTTGCCGCAACGGTCCGCGTTGGTTGCGGATGCCGCTTCTTCCCCGAGGGGCGATCCGCTGCGGTTAGGGAATGATCAGAGGAGAGGAGCACGTGTCATGAAACGAACATTCACTTTCACGGTAGCAGCGGCCCTGACCGGCCTGCTCGCATGCGGCACCGCGATGGCGGCAAGGCCCGACGGCGTTGGCCCACCCCAGAATAGCGGTGGCGGCAAAGGTGGTGGCAAGCCGACCACCGATGTGTTCGCCGACATGGTCATCATCGATCGCGACGTCAACGGCGTGCCGATCATGATCGAAGGCCTCGGTCCGAAGGACAAGCTGGGTCCTGTCCCCTGGCCGATCATGCTTGGCCCGAAGGCGACAGAAACCGAATGCCCGCTGTGGTACGAGGGAAGCGATCCGTTGATCGGCGACGGCCTTTTGAGCGATGTTGAGTACCCGTCGGTCTATGCCGAACTCGGGATCGACGCCTACCGCATCCCCTTCGTCGACGGCGAAATCCCCGCGTTATACGCGGGATGCACCACCGAGGCCGATGTGGGACGCCTGAGCGTGGTCCGCGCCCCCGATGACGTGCTCGACCGGGCCCTGCTGGAGATGGTCAATACGTTGGCCCAGGCCAATGAAGCCGGTGAGTCGATCACGCTGGACGCGGCCGGCCGCCTGGTAGTGAACTATTACGCTGACGATGACGTGCTCGTCTCGAAGACCATCGACGCGCCGGCGGAGAACCTCGCGGCCTTCCAGCGGATCTTGGAGCAGGCCCAGCTGTACCATGCCGATGTCGTCGACCAATGGCGACACATCGTGATCGTGCTGCCGGGATCAACCGCACCAACGACCGCCAGGATCTGCTGGATCGGACGGCGGCGATGCTCGGCGCGGCGGCCGACAAGTTCGGTCATATCGGCCTGGACGACATGATCTATGTCACCCAGATCCTGACCATCGCCGATGATATGAACGTCGCTGCCAGGGACCTATTCGGCGTGCCCTGGGCCGACGAGTTGGGGGCTAAGTATTTCGACTTCAGCAAGTTCGGGTATGACCGGTCGGTGACCCATGCCGGTGATGTCTGCTACCTGAAGGTGTTCACGGTCGAGGAGGGAGACGCGCTGCCGTTGGATATGACCGGCCAGATCGTCAAGGAGTCGATCATGGATGTGGTCTTCGGTAACGAGCATTGGCCCCCCGTGGGAGCCCCCGCGGCGGCGGGCGAGAACGCCTACGCCTATGCCAAGGCGGTGGACGATGCCCGCGCGGTGATCTTCTGGACCCACGAGCATCCGGTGCCGGCGGAGCTGATCGAGTACTGCGACCTCGACGCGGGCGACGCCGTTGCTGTGCGGGCCGACAGGACTCCATTGAACCTGAACCGGCAGCAGTAATCGCAAATCGCATTGGTGCGGTAAACGAAGCCAGGCTTCGGCCTGGACCCTAAGGGGCCCGGGCCGAACTTTCACCAGGCGGCCCCTCACTTCGGCCCGGGGTCTCCGTCGTGGGTGCTCTCCCACCGGACACAATCCTCATGGTCGACGAGGCATCCGTCCCCAAGCCCCAACCCAAAAAGAACCCCTTCCGCCTTCCGATTGGACCTAGAGGAGTAACAGCGATGAGTTCCTATCGATTGAAAACCCTATTCTTGGCGCTGGGCACCATCGGCCTGGCGGCCGGTGCGGCCACGTACGCCGCGCCGCCGGCGCCCTACCCGGTTCGACTGGGCGACAGTGGTGAACAACAACGATTTCATGCCGACCGATACCTGCGATCCAGCCAATCCGTCGGCTCCGCCGATATGCCGCCACTTCAACAGCTACAACCAGCCCTCCGTGAACGTTGACGGGCTGGTGGTCATCCGGGCCCGCAGCCGCGGGGGACAAGGCGACACCGGCGGCCATGGCGGCGAGGGTGAAGCCGGCGCCACGGCGAGCGCTGCCGATGACGGAAATGGCGGCCATGACGACGGTGGGGGCAGCGACGGCGAGCATGGCCACCAGCCGATCCACGGCATCTACACCCGCGACATGTCGGACTCCGACAAACCCATCGTGCGGATCCTCGACCGCAAGATGGAGGTCCCGCAGCCCAACAACCTTGGTCAGCACCTTCATCGAGACGCCGTCCTTCCCTCGGATCGACATGTGGTCGGACACCATCGCGACTCGCGGAAACCATCAGCCGGTGTGGGAGTATCTGCTCGACGTTGATAGCGATACCCGTGCGGGCACCACCGGCATCTACACCAACCCCTTCAATGAGCCTGATCACGGGCGCGAGCAAGCTCGGCGTCGTGCCGGCGTTCGAGTTCTTTGCGGTCCCCGGCCTGGAACCCCTAACGATGTTCGATGTCTTCCCCGGTGCTCCGGCGATAACGGCACGACGGCGCGCAACACCATCGTGTTCAAGGGCAACTTCACGGTGGGCGGCGACGGCAAGACCGGCGTGTTCTACCGCGACTTGGCCCCTGACCCCATCGTCCTCGAAGACGGCGACTGAGCTGGCGCCAGCCGGCGGGATGTCCCGTCGTCCTGATCGCCAACAGCGTCGAAACCCTGACTTCCCGACACCAGCAGGTGTTCGGCTCGACCTCACCGCCTAGCGCTGCCAACGGTCTGGTCGTGTTCGCCGGCTTTGACAACGAGGAGAACCCGACCCTCGGCGGCATCTACCTGGCGAGGACTTGAGGAGGACTCCTGATCTCATCCCTCTCGTTAGATTGGCGACCAGGTCCCCGGCGAGAAGAACAGCAATGCCCGGTTCAACAGGCTCGGCGAGGGCGTCGCCTTCGACGGCCGCTACGTGGCCTTCTGGGGCGCCTGGGGCGCAATGCGGACGATCCGCCTACATTGCCCCGCCGAGGGCAACCGAGACCGCATCGCCTTTTGCCTGACGCAATGCCCGGAGCCGCAGGGCTGCTCGGCCAAGGCGCCGGTAAGGCAGGGCATCTTCCTCCACGACATCGATGGGTGTACCCGTGCAGTCGCCAAGGCGCCGAGGGATTTCGAGGACTTCGTGTTCTGGAATTTCTCCGGCATGGTGCCCGGCATCGGCGGGGGTCACGAGGGCGGCGAGGACGACGGGGAACCGGCGCGCTGGCGGTCTTCTGCGTTTGTCGCGGTGTCCGGGACCTCCACCGCCTTCAAGGCCGTGACCGGCAACCGGGTCGGCGTCTATCTGAGCGAGGGGCCCGGACTGGCGCCCGTCACCGTGGTCGATAACCGCACCGACGGCCAGCTGCTGGACCCCGAGGCCCCGGTGGGTTCGACCGTCGTCGAGGTCGGCCTGGAGCGCGAGGGCCTGCGCGGCGTCTGGCTGGCGGTGAGCGCGAAGATGGCGGTCAAAGGCGGCACCGAGGAGGACGGCATGGCCGGAGTCTACCTAACCGAGGTGTCTGGAGCTGACTGACTAAGGTGCGGCGACAAGCTGGCGCCCCAGGCGCCAGCTTGCTCGCCGACCCCCTAACCCGCGCGTCGGGCGGTGATCGGCTACGTCATGTCAACGCCCGAAAGCAACCGGTGATCCGGTATAACAATGGCCAATGCCTTGCCCAATGGGGTGCTGCACCGAGAGCCGACGAAGGGCCGGCAGCAAGAAGCCGCGGCCGTGCCCGCGCATGGTTTATCGTCAATGCAACAGCGGCACATTCCTTTCCTGCGCTGGCTCCTGCTCGCGAGCGCGGTCGCGGCGTTGCTCATTGCCTTTCTCGGCTGGCACATCTACGAGTCGCACCGTTTCTTCGGTCAGGTCGGGACCGAGTTCGTGCGCCAGACGGAGACGATCGCCAGGGTTCGCAAGCTGAGGTGGGAGCTGACCCAGGCGGCGCATCACGTCGTCCTGTTCGGGGATGGCGAGGATCGACGTCGCGCGTATAGCGATGCGAAGCGGCGGCTGGAGGCTGAGCTCGACGCGGGTGTCGGGTCCCCGGAGCAGGCCCCGGACAGGGCCAGTCTGGCGGCACTTGCCGACCTCTCCCGGGAGCTCGGCGCGATCGAGGTCGCGGCGATGGATGCGGCCCGGGAGGATCGCACGGATGCGGCCCTGAGACTGCTGCACTCGCCAGAATACACGGAAGGCACACGCCTGCTCTGCGCGCGGGCGGATGCCCACTCCAACGCCGTCTACGACCGTTTGCAGGGGCGCCTGCGGTCCCACGGGGAACGCGAGATCGTCTTCTTCTCGGTTGACGTCGCGGTCCTGATCTTTGCGGGCGCCCTTTGGTGGCTATTGGGTCTGCGGTTGCAGCGCTGGCGGGCGCTTGCCGATTCCGAGCTGGGAAAGCGAATCCGAGCGGAGGTGAAGCTTCGGCAGGCCGAGAAGTGCGGTCCCGCTCCGTAATAAGGCGATTGGCGGAATATCGTCTACCAGATGAGGCCGGATTGGGGTTCGCTTTCAAGAAGCTCCGGCAGGAGCATGGCCGGGCTACGTGACTGCTGGTGCGACAAAGAAGGCGGGCGTCAAGACAAGTCAGCTGGTGTGGGATTCGACAGAAATCGCCTAACTTTGTGACCGTGGAGCCAAGGCCATGTCAAGGAACACGTTGCCGGCCGCTTTGCTCGCGCTGAGTTTCGCTGCCGTTTTGGCATGCGAGACGAGCCGGGGGCCAGCGGTGCTGTCGAACCCAGACCCGCGCCGGAGTTCACGCAGACTGCCCCGGATGCCTAGATCAACAGTCCACCCCTCCGCATACGGGACCTGCGAGTAAAGGTACTTCTGCTCGACGTCGGGACGTTCGAGTGCTGGAACTGCTATCGCTCCTTCCCTTAGTTGCGGCAACTCGAAGCCCGCTTGCACGCCGAAGGACTCCAGTAATCGGCATCCACACGCCAGAGTTCGAACGCGAGCGCGTTCTCGCCGCCGTGCGCGCAAAGCCCGCGGAGTTTGCTCTGGAGCCCCCGGTGATGATCCACAATGATTTCGCCGACTGGAACGGGCTCGGCGACAGCGGGTGGCAAACGTTCGACCTGATCGATAAGCGGGGACGAAACCGCGATCGAGTCCTCGGCGAGACCCATGCCAGCGAACCGCAGGCGCTTCGCATCGACCACGCCGTTGAAGCGTTGCTGGCGGAATAGGCGTCGGAAGCAGGTGCGATCGCTACGCCCCGTCCTTAAACCGTTCGCGCATGGGCACGGGGGGCGGTCCCATTCACGCGATGGCAAGCCTGGTATGTTTTCAGGACCGATCCTCTCCAATCCCTGGGTCACTTGGTTTGGGCCCCGACATCAGTGAGAGTCGAATTGACGGTTGGCCGCGGCGGCACGCCGAAGTGAAGCGGCCGTTGCAGGTATACTCGCGCGGCCATGTCCCACGACGCGTTGACGCTGTGCCACGAATGCGATCTGCTCCAGCGCAACCCGCCGTTGCCGGAGGGCGGTTCGGCGCATTGCGTGCGCTGTGGGCACCTGCTGCACAAGCATCGGCCGGACAGCATCAACCGCACGCTGGCGCTGACGCTGGCTGGGCTGGTGCTGTTCGTTCTCGCCAACAGTTATCCGTTTCTGTCCTTCGATATGCAGGGGCAGGTGACGCAGACGACGCTGTTCACCGGCGTCAAGCAGCTGACCGAGCAGGGCAAGGCGGAGGTGGCGGCGGTCGTGCTCTTTACGAGCATCCTGGCGCCGGGGCTGCAACTGCTGCTGCTGCTCATCGTATTGCTGCCGCTGAAGCTGGGCGGACGCCTGTCGCCCGGGTTCCCGACCCTGTTTCGTTGGTTCAAGACCCTGGCTCCCTGGGGCATGATGGATGTGTTCATGATCGGCATCCTGGTGTCGGTCGTGAAGCTGACGGACATGGCGACCATCGTTCCCGGCACCTCGCTGTTCGCCTTCGTGCTGCTGATCTTCGTGCTGGCGGCGGCGCAGGCCGCGCTGGACCCGGACGTCGTGTGGGAACGGGTTCCGTTGCCACCGAGCCTGCGTCGCTTGCCGCGTCCAGGTGAACGGGTGCTGGGCTGCGACGTGTGCGAACTGGCGGTGCCCGAACAGGTCGCGCCGCGTGATCAAAAGGGCCGCTTGCGCTGTCCGCGCTGCACCGATGTGCTGCATCGACGCAAGCCGCAGAGCTTGCAGCGCACCTGGGCGCTGGTGATTGCCGCTTGCGTCTTCTACGTGCCTGCCAATCTGTTTCCGGTCATGGCGGTGACCTCGTTGGGCAAGACCCAGGCGGACACCATCTTCAGCGGTGTGGTGTTCCTGCTGCACCATGGCATGTGGCCGCTGGCGGCGATCGTGTTCATCGCCAGTATCTTCGTGCCGATGCTGAAGCTGCTGATCCTGCTTTTCTTGCTTATTTCGGTGCAGCGGCGGTCGCACTGGCGCCCGCGCGACCGCACCAGGCTCTACCGAATCACCGAGGCTATCGGGCGTTGGTCCATGGTGGACGTCTACGTGGTTACCATCCTGGTCGCCTTGGTCCGGCTCGGCAATCTGGCCAGTATCGAGGCGCAGGCCGGCGCGGTGTTCTTTTGCGCGGTGGTCATCATCACCATGTTCGCCGCCATGTCGTTCGATCCCAGGCTGATCTGGGATGCAATGGAGCAGGACCATGCCGGAACCCCCCAAGCCGCCGGAGCCCGACATGAACCCAGCGCTGCCTGAATCGGATGCGCCAGATCGGGACCCAGGTCCGACGGAGGCCCTGGATTTTCCCGAGGCCCAGGTCGTCAAACGCGATCGCATTTCACTGGTTTGGTTGCTGCCGGTCTTGGCGCTGCTGGTCGGCGGCTGGCTTGCGTACAAGACCCTGTCGGAGCGGGGGCCGATCATCACCGTCGAGTTCAAGACCGCTGCCGGGCTGACGGCCGGCAAGACCAAGGTCAAGTTCAAGGACGTCGACATCGGTGATGTCACGGCCATCGATGTCAGCGATGATCTGTCCAAGGTCATCGTCACCGCTGAGCTGGCGCATGGGTCGGAGAAGTTTCTGACAGACAAGACCCGTTTCTGGGTGGCGCGTCCGCGCGTCACGGCAAGCCGTGTGTCCGGGCTGGAGACCCTGCTGTCCGGCGCCTTCATCGCCATCGATCCGGTCGGCGGCACTAAGCAGCGGCGCCACTTCGTGGGCCTGCCTGAGCCCCCGGTCATCACCACCGACGAACCCGGCACCCGTTTTCGTCTGCGCTCGCCGACGCTGGGCTCGTTGAATCTCGGCTCCCCGGTCTACTACCGGGATATTCGTGTTGGTCAGGTCGTCGAGTTCGAACTCGACAAGGACGGTCGGACGGTGACCATCGATGTCTTCGTCGCTCAGCCGCATGATCAGAACGTACTGACCACGACGCGTTTCTGGAATGCCAGCGGCATCGATGTGAAACTCGGTGCGGACGGTATCAGTGTCGATACCGAGTCGCTGCTATCGGTCGTGCTCGGGGGGGTCTCTTTCGACAATCCGGACACGCTCGACTCGGACGGCGCGCGGGCCAATGCGGATGAGTTCTTCCCGCTATATCGCAACCGCGCCGAGGCGCATGAGCGGGTGTACCTCGACAAAGAACGTTATCTGCTGTTGTTCAGTGGGTCGGTTCGCGGGCTGAACACTGGCGCCCCGGTGTTGCTGCGGGGCATCAAGATCGGACAGGTACTGGACGTTCAGCTCAAGTTCGACCCGGAGAAGCTAGATTTTTTCATTCCGGTGCTGATCGAAGTCGAGCCGGAACGGATCGGCTACCCCGAGAATCAAGGACGAGCGCGCATCCTGGCAGAAGATCCCGATATCTTGGATAAGCTGGTGGTGGCAGGCATGCGTGCGCAGCTCAAGACCGGTAGCCTGCTGACGGGTCAGCTCTATGTCGAGCTGGATTTCCACGACGAGGCGCCGCCGGCGCGCCTGACCCGAAGCGGCGACTATCGTGTCTTGCCGACCTTGCCGACCCCGCTGGAAGCCATCACGACGCAGGTCAGCCGCATCCTGGCCAAGGTCGACGGGTTTCCGATCGAGAAGATCGGCGACGATCTGAGCGCAACCTTGGCCGGTGCGCGCGACCTTGTCGACTCTGCTGAGCTGAAGAATTCGCTGACCGAGTTGGAGCTGACCCTGCGCCAGTTGCGCAGTCTGAGCGCCAAGCTCGACGACGAGATTGCACCTGAGTTGACCGGCGGTTTGCGTGAGGCGCAGCAGGCCTTGAAGAACGCCAACGCGCTAATCGGCCCGGATGCACCCCTGAACGTCGAGACCGTGCGTACAATGCGCGAACTGAGCGCCGCGGCGCGCTCGATTCGCACGCTTGCCGATTATCTGGAACGACATCCGGAAGCCCTGATTCAGGGCAAAGGGGGAGGCCGTTGAAGCTCATTCGATCGCTGCTCGTTATCTGCGCCTTGGTGCCGTTGCTGTCCGGCTGTGCCGGCACACCGTCGTCTACCTTCTATGTGTTGACACCGCTCCCGGAGGCCGGCGTTCGCGGCAGCGACATCGCGGGCGGGGGCATGTCGGTCGGTATTGGGCCGGTCATCTTTCCCGAGTTCTTGGACAGGCCGCAAATAGTCAGCCGCGCCGGCTACAATCGGTTAGAGGTCGATGAGTTCCACCGCTGGGGTGGGACGGTACAGGACGACTTCCTGCGTGTCTGGGGTGAGAACCTGACTCACCTGCTCGGCACCAGTCGGGTCTTAGTGCTGCCGTCCGAATCGCGCATGCCCATCGACTTTCGCATCACCGCGGAGGTGATTAGCTTCGGCGGCATGCCCGACGATCATTCCGTGCTCAAGGTGCGCTGGGCGGTGATGGACAGCTATCTGGAGCAAACGCTCACCGCCCGCGAGGATGTCTACCGTTGTCCGATCGTCCTCGCTGCCGAGGCGGGCGCCGGCACTGCCCCGGCGACCTCGGGCTCGGATGCGGATGCGGAGAACGCTGCCGAGCAGTCCGAGGCGATGGTCGCGGCCATGAGCCGCTGCCTTGGCGAGTTCAGCCGTGATGTCGCCGGTGTCCTGCGCTCCTTGCCTAAGCCGCTGCCGCCGGCCGCGACCGTGTCGCCGCTGTAGAGAGTCGGCCGTTGACCTGTGCCGATGTCGGCGATCGGGCGCAGCGCCTCGGCGCACTGAGCGCGCACCACGCCGAGCTGCAGCGCTGTCGGGACTGTCCGCGCATGACGGGCCCGCCGGTGCACGGTGAGGCGGTGCTGTCCCCGGTGCTGCTGCTCGGCCAGGCGCCGGGCACCAGGGAGATCGAGCAGGGCAGGCCGTTTTGCTGGACTGCTGGAAAGACGTTGTTCGGTTGGTTCGGCGGTATCGGCCTGGCTGAACAAGGGTTTCGACAGCGGGTCTATATGAGTGCCGTATGCCGATGCTTTCCGGGTAAACAGGCCGGTGGCGGTGACCGCGCGCCTGGCCACACAGAGGTGGCGGCCTGCGCGCGCTGGTGGCAGCAGGAGGTGATCTTGGTTCGACCGCGCCTGATCATCCCGGTCGGCAAGCTCGCCATTGCGCAATTCGTTCCGGTGAGGCGGCTCGATGCCGTCATCGGCCGCCGCTGGTCCTTGACGAGCGGCCCTGGACGAGGCGCGGATCTGATTCCACTGCCGCACCCGTCCGGCGCCTCGACCTGGTTCAAGACCGAGCCGGGTCTGTCGCTGTTGCCACGGGCGCTCGAGCTGATCGGCGCGCATCCCGCCTGGCAGGCGATTGTCGGCGATCAATCAGAGCGCGGAGGCATGCGACCATGAGCGACGGCGAGCGAGATCCGCACATGAGCGATGGCGAGCGAGATCTATCGGCACAGGTCGATGATGAACTGGATCGAGGACCCAGCAAGAGCCAGGTCAAGCGTGAGCTGCATGCGCTGCAGACGCTGGCGGAGCAGCTGACCCGGCTGCCGAGGACCGATGTCGAGGGTCTTGGGCTCGGAGAGGCCACCTGGGTGGCGCTCGATGAGACGACGCGGATCAAGGATCAGCGCGCGCTGCGCCGGCACTACAAGCGTATCGCCAACTGCTTGGCGCGTGAAAACACAGAGCCCTTGCAAGTGCTGTTGGCCGCGCGCGAACAGCATGCGCTCCAGGCGGCGTCACGTCATCACGCGCTGGAGCGCTGGCGCACGCGTCTGATCGAGGAGGGCGACGAGGCGCTGACCGAATTCCTCGATGCCCATCCGCGCAGCGACCGTCAACAGCTGCGGCAACTGATTCGCGCCGCGCAGCGCGACGACGCGCGCGGTAAGCCCGACGCGCCCCGCAAGCTGTTTCGACTGCTGCGCGAACTTGTCGAGCACGATTGATCTGTCCGATTGATTGGCCGCGAAGCGATAGCTGACATCACGACCATGGCCGAGCGTCTGTTCCATATTGCCGCCGCGCCCTTCGAGGCAGCGCTGCGGGTGCCGATCCTTCCGAACGGCCATCGCTCGCGGCGTCTGCACGGGCATAGCTACCGTGCGCGCGTGCGCGCTGAGCTGCCGGCCGGCTGGGCGGCGTTCGACGGCGGTGAGGCCGATACGCTGCGCGAGGCGCTGGCGGCGTCGATTGCGCCGCTCGACTATACCGACCTGAACGCGCACCTGCCGGTGCCGACCGACGAGAACCTGGCGCGCTGGGTGCGGGATCGGCTGGCGGAGCGCGTGCCGGACATCGACAGTGTCGGCATCCGCAGCACCGCGGACACGGGCGTCGATCTCGACGGCGCTGATCATGCGCACCTGTGGCACCGCTTCCGCTTCGAGGCCGCGCACCGACTGCCGAACGTGCCCGCCGGACACCAATGCGGGCGGATGCACGGTCATGGCTTCGAAGTGATTCTGCATGCCGACCAGGACCTGGCCGGCGCCGATATGGGCACCGACTTTGACGCGATCGCCGCCCACTGGGCACCGCTGCAGGCCGAGCTCGACCACGCCTGTCTGAACGATATCCCTGGGCTGGAGAATCCCACGAGCGAACTCTTGAGCCACTGGCTTTGGCTGCGGCTGAAGCCCGAGCTGCCGGCGTTGAGCTGGGTCACGGTCTACGAAACCGCCACCGCGGGCTGTCAGTACGACGGCCTGCATTACCGCATATGGAAGGAGCTCCGCTTCGAGAGCGCATTGCGGTTGGTTCGCGCGCCCGATGGGGACGCCCGGCGGCGACTGCACGGACACAGCTATCTGCTGCGTCTGCATCTCAACGCGCCGCTCGATACGGTGCTTGGCTGGACGGTCGACTACGGCGACGTCAAGTCGCTGTTCAAGCCGGTCTATGCGCGCTTGGATCACCATCTGCTCGACGAGCTGCCGTGGCTCGATCAGGCCGACCCGGCGCGCCTTGCGCTCTGGGTGCGCGAGCAGACGGCCGCCGGGCTGCCCCAGCTCTCGCGCATCGACCTGCAGCAGACACCGGGCTGCGGCGCCGTGCTCTGCTGGGGAGAGCTGGGCCCCGCGCTGCCCGCATGACTAAAGAGCGGTGCTTTCGTAAAGCGCTCCATCAGGTAGCAACGCACCATGCCATACAGCGTGAAGGAGTGCTTCTATACCCTGCAGGGCGAGGGTGCCCAAAGCGGGCGTGCCGCGATTTTTTGCCGTTTCACCGGCTGCAACCTCTGGTCCGGGCTCGAGCGGGACCGCGCCAGCGCCGTCTGTAGCTTCTGCGACACCGATTTTCGCGGCACCGACGGCGTTGGCGGCGGCCGATTCGACACGGCGCTTGGCCTGGCCGAGCACATCCTTGCTACCTGGCGCGCTGAATACGACCTTGATCCCGGTCCCATGCCTGATCGGCGTGTCCGGCCCTATCTGGTGTGCACCGGCGGCGAGCCGCTGTTGCAGCTCGATGAGGCGCTGATCGCGGCGCTTCATGCGCATGGCATCGAGATCGCGATCGAGACCAACGGCACGCTGCCGGTGCCGAATGGCGTCGACTGGATCTGTGTCAGCCCCAAGGCCGATGCCGAGTTGGTCCAGCGGCAGGGCGATGAACTGAAGCTGGTCTTCCCGCAACCGCTGGCACCCCCGGAGCGGTTCCAGGGGCTGGCGTTTCGGCATTTCTTTTTGCAGCCGATGGACGGACCCGATCTGTCTTCGCATACCGCGGCGGCCGTCGACTACTGCAAGGCGCATCCGCGCTGGCGACTGAGTCTGCAGACACACAAGCTGATCGGCATTCCATGAGCGGCACAGCGACTCGGGTAGATGACTGCCCGCTGTCGGCGGCTCGCCTGATCCAGCTCAGTCTGATTGCCATTGCCTGTGCCGCCGCCACGGCTGCACTGGTCGGTCTGCCGCTGTTCGGCGACGGCGCCTACTATTACTTCAAGCTCGCGGTCGATGGCGAGCCGGTGTTGCCGAATTTGCGCTATGCGGCCTTGCTGGCCCAGCTGCCTGCTTGGGTCGCCGCGCGGCTTGGAGTCGATGCGCTGCTGTTGCGGCACCTGTTCGCCTTCGGCTACGCCGCGTTGCCGGTGCTCTCTCTGCTGGTCTGTTGGCTGGCGGTGCGCCCTGATGCGCCGGCGCTGATCTTGTTCCCGGTGCTGTCTTTGTTAGCCAATCAGATCAATTTTTCCGGGGTCTCCGAGTTGATGGCCAGCCTCTACCTGAGCTGGCCGCTGCTGTTGTTGATGGCGCTGGCCCCGGCGCGCGTGTCCGCGTGCGCCTCGGTTGATGCGTCCCTGAGCCTGGCGGTTAGACGCCGCGCGCCGGCTTCGCTGCTCGGGCGCACCGGTGCATGGCGGCGTCTCGACGCGATTCAGCTTTATGCCCTGTGCACCGGCCCGCTGCTGTTGCTGCTGCATCCGCTGGCGTTCGTCCCCGGCCTGTTGCTTGCGCTGCTCGCGCTCGTGCTGTCCCTGCTGCCCGCCGAGGCTGACCCGAGTGGGCGTCGCGTTTGGCGCGGTATCGCCGTCTGGCTGGCCGTTTGTGCAACGCTGCGGCTTGGTTGGACGCTGATCGGCACCAACGCCTATGAGCGATCCAATCTGCAGGGCGAGAGTGCACTCAACTATCTGTTGGCCAGCACGCCGCTTCAGCATCTGTTGCTAGCGCTGATAGGGTTGCTCGGTATCGCGTTCGCTGTGTCGATGATCGTCCGGCAGCGGCGGCCCTCGCCTTTGAGCCCACTGCTGCTGCGGATCGGTGTCCTCGCCTTGCTGCTGCTGTCCATTGCCGTCGGCGCCGAATTCCTGGCCGGGCAGGGCATCAAGCTGAAGGCGGCGCTGACCTTCGTCGTCGGCCTGGCGCTGATGGTTCTCGCGGCAATTGTCGGCCTGGTCGGGGCACGGCCCGCCAGGGCCGATCAACCGGGCGACATGCCCGCGTTAGCCTCCCGGCAGACCGGGCATGAACAAACACAACCGCAGCCCGCGGCGGCCGACACGGCGCGGCTATTCGCGCTTTGTGCGCTTGCCGTGGTGCTGATCATGCTGGCCAAGTCCAGCGCCTGGTGGACGGCCACGCGCGGCCTTCAGGACGTCGTGGTGGGCAGTGAAGACGCTTGCGTCGAATTTGGCCCGCAGCAGCCGTTCGGACTGCAGTGGCCATGGATGGCGATTGTCGACGACTGGGCGACGCCGATGACCGCGCTCGCCTTCCGTCCTCGCGCGGAGGTGCCCTGGCCGATCCCGCTGCTGCTGCCATACGACGGCTGCAGGGTACTCGAAGAGACCGGCGTCGCTCATTTGACCACCTGGCTGGAGCGGCCCTGGATGGACCTGCAAGCCGCGTTCGGCCCGTTGCGCCCGATTGAGTTCCAGTCGCAGCGCGTTTATCCTGCATCGTTTAATTTCGCGCCCTCATTCGGCGACTAGCTTGCGAGGCGGCATCAGTTATGGCCACGCCCGAAACCATCTACGACAAGATCTGGAACGCTCACAGCGTGCGCGTTGACGAGCATGGCACGACGCTGCTCTACATCGATCGGCAATTGGTCCATGAGGTAACCTCGCCGCAGGCGTTCGAGGGTTTGCGACTGTCCGGGCGCGGCCCCCGTCGCCCGGAGGCCAATCTAGCGGTTCCGGATCATAACGTGCCGACCACCGACCGGCATCTGGGGATCATCGATCCGGTGTCGCGCATCCAGGTCGAGACGCTGGCGACCAATTGCCGTGAGTTCGGTATCACCCTGTTCGAGATGGGCGACCGGCGGCAGGGCATTGTGCATGTGGTTGGGCCGGAAGCGGGTTTCACGCAGCCTGGCATGACCATCGTCTGCGGCGACAGCCACACCTCGACCCACGGCGCCTTCGGCGCCTTGGCCTTCGGTGTCGGTACATCCGAGGTCGAGCACGTGCTGGCGACGCAATGTCTGTTGCAGAAGAAGTCCAAATCCATGCTGGTCAGCGTCGATGGCGCGGTCGGCCGCGGCGTCACGGCCAAGGATATCGTGCTCGCGATCATCGGAGAGATCGGGACCGCTGGCGGCACCGGACACGTGATCGAGTTCGCCGGCGACGCCATCCGGGCGCTCAGCATGGAAGGCCGCATGACGGTCTGTAACATGTCCATCGAGGCCGGCGCTCGCGCCGGGCTCATCGGCATCGATGAGAAGACCGTCGAGTACGTTCGCGGCCGGCCCATGGCGCCCAGGGGTGAATTGTTCGAACAGGCGGCCGATTACTGGCTCAGCCTCAACTCGGACCCTGGAGCCGAGTACGACCGCGTCGTGCGGATCGATGCCGCGAGTATCCGTCCGCAGGTGACCTGGGGCACATCGCCGGAGATGGTGCTTCCGGTGGACGGCGAGGTACCGAACCCGGACGAGGTGGCCGACCCGATCAAGGCCGGCAGCTTCCGTCATGCGCTTGCCTACATGGGGCTGGAGCCGGGTACGCCCATCGGTGAGATCGCGTTGGACAAGGTATTCATCGGCTCCTGCACCAACGGCCGCATCGAGGACTTGCGAGCAGCGGCCGAGGTCGCCAAGGGCCGCAAGGTCGCGGACTCCATCAAGCTGGCGATGGTCGTGCCGGGCTCCGGACTGGTCAAGGAGCAGGCCGAGGCCGAGGGGCTCGACAAGATCTTTGTCGCGGCCGGCTTCGAGTGGCGTGAGCCCGGTTGCTCCATGTGTCTGGCGATGAATGCCGACCGCTTGGAGCCGGGAGAACGTTGCGCCTCGACCAGCAACCGCAACTTCGAAGGCCGCCAGGGCCAAGGCGGGCGCACGCATTTGGTCAGTCCGGCGATGGCTGCCGCGGCCGCGGTGCACGGTCGTTTCGTGGACGTACGGGAGAACTGAGATGCAACCGTTCGAGAATTTCCGCGGCATCGTGCTGCCACTTGACCGCGCCAACGTCGACACCGACGCCATCATCCCGAAGCAGTTCTTGAAGTCGATCAAGCGCACCGGGTTCGGACCGAACCTGTTCGACGAGTGGCGCTATCTGGACCAAGGCGAGCCGGGTCAGGACAGCAGCGGCAGGCCCTTGAATCCGGACTTCGTGCTCAACGACCCGCGCTACGCCGGGGCGCGGATCCTTTTGGCGCGGCACAACTTCGGTTGCGGCTCCTCCCGCGAGCATGCCCCCTGGGCACTGGAGGACTATGGCTTCCGCGTGCTGATCGCGCCGAGCTTCGCCGACATCTTCCACCAGAACGCCGTCAAGAATGGTCTGGTGCCCGTGGTGCTGGATGAGAGGGTCATCGACGAGCTGTTCGCCTTGGCGACCGGGGACGAGCCGCTGGAGCTGGAGATCGACCTGCACAACCTGAGGCTGCATCCCGGCCGCGGGCACGAGGCACTTGGCTCGATCGAGATCGTCATCGATCCTTTCCATCACCATTGCCTGATTCATGGCCTCGACGACATCGGCCTGACCCTGAAACAGGAGGACGCCATCGTCGCCTACGAAGAGCGCCGGCGCGCCGAGGCTCCTTGGCTATTCGCCTGACGCCGCTCGCGTACTGGGCTGATACGTTGTTTCGAGAGGCTGGCCCGACAATGAGGTATTTCGGTTGAGCAAGAAGATCCTGATTCTGCCCGGTGACGGCATCGGTCCGGAGATCGTCGATGAGGCGGTGAAGCTGTTGGCCTGTCTGCGAGACGATTTCGGGCTCGATATCGACATGGACGAGGCGCTGGTCGGCGGCGCCGCCTATGACGCGGCGGGGCATCCGTTGCCGGAGGCAACGCTTGCGTTGGCGCGTGAAGCCGACGCCGTGCTGCTCGGCGCCGTGGGTGGTCCGAAATGGGAACCGCTGGACATCTCGCTGCGTCCCGAGAAGGGCCTGCTCGGCTTGCGCGCCGAACTCGGCTTGTTCGCGAACCTGCGACCGGCGATCCTCTACCCGCAGCTGGCTGCCGCATCGACCTTGCGCCCGGACGTCGTCTCCGGGCTCGACATCATGATCGTGCGCGAGCTGACCGGCGGCATCTACTTCGGTCAGCCTCGCGGCATCGAGACCATGGCGTCCGGCGAGCGCCGCGGCATCAATACGCTGGTCTACAGCGAGTCCGAGGTCGAGCGGATCTGCCGCGTTGCCTTTGACATCGCGATGAAGCGCGGCAAACGCGTCTGCTCGGTGGACAAGGCCAATGTGCTCGAATGCACCGAGTTGTGGCGCGAGGTCGCCACCCGCGTCGGCGGTGAGTATCCGGAGATCGCGCTCAGCCACATGTATGTGGACAATGCCGCCATGCAGCTGGTGCGCGCGCCGAAGCAGTTCGACGTCATGGTCACGACCAACATGTTCGGCGATATCTTGTCCGACTGCGCCGCAATGTTGACCGGTTCCATCGGCATGTTGCCGTCGGCGTCGCTCAACGCCGACGGCCAGGGCATGTACGAGCCGATCCACGGCTCCGCGCCGGATATCGCCGGCAAGGGCGTTGCCAATCCGCTCGCGACCATCCTGTCGGTGGCGATGATGCTGCGCTGGTCGCTGGATGCGCCCGAGCACGCAGAGCGGATCGAGTCGGCGGTCTCAGGTGTGCTCGATCAGGGGCTGCGCACGCCGGATATCGCCTCCGATGGCACCGAGCAGGTCGGCACCGAGCAAATGGGCGATGCCGTGGTCGCGGCGCTGCGCTCGGCCAGCTGACCACGCGCCCATCACTGATCGACTTCGGGCGTTCTCGCGGCGGCCGCTGGGATCCGTGGTGTGCTGGCGCCGCGGTTTTGAACCCGGCCAAGGGCTCGCCGATCAGTGGTCGGCCGGTTTCGGCCTAACTTCGATTCTGAGACGCGCGTCGCGAAAATTTCGAGCCTTCACTATTACACTTGCGTTTAGGTGCGCCCGACGAGTGCGTGCCGGGCCATCGTCGGCCAGCGCATCCCTAGGCGGAGCACAGCATGAATCGGGTGGGTTTTGTCGGATGGCGCGGCATGGTCGGTTCGGTCCTGATGGATCGAATGCGTGCAGAGGCGGATTTCGCCGAGATCGACGAACCGGTCTTCTTTACGACCTCTCAGCAGGGTGAGCCGGGTCCCGATGTCGGGCGCGGCGTGCAGCCGCTGCGTGATGCCGAGGATCTCGACGCGCTCGCGGCCATGGACGCGATCGTCACCTGTCAGGGCGGTGACTATACGGCGCGCGTGTTCGAGCCGCTGCGCGCCGCCGGCTGGAAGGGCTATTGGATCGATGCGGCCTCGACGCTGCGCATGCGCGAGGACAGCACCATCATCCTGGATCCGGTCAACAGCGACGTTATCGAACAAGCGTTGGCGGCCGGCAGGCGCGACTTCATCGGTGGCAACTGCACCGTCAGCCTGATGCTGATGGCGGTCGGCGAGCTGCTGCGCCGCGACCTGGTCGAGTGGATCAGCGCGATGACCTACCAGGCGGCCTCGGGCGCCGGCGCCCGCAACATGCGCGAGCTGCTGACGCAAATGGGAGCGCTGCGCGATGGGGTTGCCGAGCTGCTCGCGGACGAGCGCAGCTCCATCCTCGACATCGACCGCGCGGTTACCGAGACCATGCGTGCCGACGGCTTTCCCGATCAGCTGTTTACGGTGCCGCTCGCAGGCAGTCTTATCCCGTGGATCGACAAACAGCTCGAAAACGGCCAGTCGCGCGAGGAGTGGAAGGGTCATGCCGAGACCAACAAGATTCTCGGGCGACAGGACCATCCAGTCGCCATCGACGGCACCTGCGTGCGCATCGGCGCCATGCGTTGCCATAGTCAGGGCCTGACCATCAAGCTGCGCGGCGATGTACCGATCGATGAGCTCAGCGATATGATCGCCGGCGGCAACCATTGGGTCAGGGTCATTCCGAACCAGCGTGAGGCCAGCATCGCCGAACTCTCGCCGGCGGCCGTCAGCGGCACGCTCGGCATTCCGGTGGGTCGTCTGCGCAAGATGAACATGGGGCCCGAGTTCTTGTCCGCCTTTACCGTTGGTGACCAGCTGTTGTGGGGCGCCGCCGAGCCTTTGCGGCGTATGCTGCGCTTGCTTCTGCGGCACTAATGCTGTAACTCGCGCAGACTGGAAGTTGCCCCTGAACTGGAATCGGAACCTAGCCTGGAGCGTGAACGGCCGCCCGGCCGCCGGGATGGAACGCTAACCGTCGTTTCGACGAGGATGGAGGATGTTGCGCAAACCGACCCTGGTTTCTGTTCTGGCTCTTTGCATCCTATTCACGTCCAGCAGCGTCTACGCGCTGGGCCTGGGTGGTATGCGAACACAATCGGCGCTAAACCAGCCGTTCTTCGCCGAGATCGATCTGCTCGACGTCAACAGCGACGAACTGGACGCGGTCAAGGTGCGCCTAGCGGGCCGTGATGACTTCGACAAGGCCGGTGCTGAACGACCACACTTTCTGACCAGGCTCAGCTTTGTGCCGATGATCGGGGCGGGCGGACGGCCGATCGTTCAGGTGACGAGCCGTGAGCCCATCCGCGAGCCTTACCTGGATTTTCTGGTCGAGGTGTTGTGGCCGGGCGGTCGATTGGTAAAGGAATATACCGTGCTCATGGATCTGCCGGGCCGCGGTGCGCGCAGTGCACCGCGGGTAGTGCAGCCGCAGACTAGCCCGCCGGTGCGACGCCCGCCGCCGCAGCCGCGCGTGCAAGCGCAGGAGCGGGCGCCATCGCCGCCGCGGAGATCCCCGGCTCCTTCCGTCGAGCCGACAGCGCCTGCGCAACCGGCGCCTGTCGCGACCAGTCGGGAGCCGGATCAGGCGCCGACCCAGCCCCCTACTCGGCCCCCGACGCCGCGCTCAGCCGATACTGTCTCCGACAGCGGGCCAGCGCCGGAGCCACAACAGGCCGCGTCGACGGTATTTCCGATCGACTACACCGTGCCCAGGGGGCTTGGACTTTGGCGCATTGCGCGTCGGCTGACCCCACCAGGGGCCACGGTGGAGCAGACCGCCATGGCGCTCTATCGAAACAACCAGGATGCCTTTGCGCGCGGCGACATCAACACGCTGATGGTTGGGGCGGAACTCAGCATACCCTCGGCCGAGGAGCTGTTTGCCCTCGACCCCGCCGCCGCCAAGCGAGAGTTCCAGGACGCCTTGGCCGGGCGCAGTGTCACGACGGAGCCCATCGCCGATACCCCGGTCCAGGCCGAGCTGCGGATCGCTGCCCCGGTCGAAGAGTCGGGAGAGCCGGCGGCTTCACCTGCGGTCACGGACGCGTCGGCCGTCCCGTCCGCGGCGGGGCCTGAGGGTGCGCCCGCCGCAGAACGCGGCCCCCAGCCCGATCTGGAGGAGGATCTACTGCTGGTGCGCGAAACCAGCGAAAGCAACCGCCAGGAGACAACAGAGCTGCGCAACCGTGTGCTCGAACTGGAGGACCAGCTCGAGGATATTCGGCGGCTGCTGCAGCTGCGCAACGACCAGTTGGCCGAGCTGCAACAAGTTGCGCGTGTCGGCGAGCTCGAAGTCGCTGCTCTAGCGGTTGCGCAGCCGGATGCGGGTGCGCCTACCGAGGCCGACGCGGAACAGCAAGAAGCCGCTCGGGCCGCGGCGGAATCGGCTGCTGAGGCTGGTGCGACCGTGGTTGAAGACCAGTCGGCGACCGCGTCACACGAGGGGACGGCGGAGCCCGAAGCGGGACTGGAGCCGAGCGCCGCTGATCCGAGTGCGGCCGATCTGGGCGAGGGTGATTTGGGCGCCGCTGACGACATCGGCATGCTCGGCTCGATGCTGCGCACGCTTTGGGGCGTGCCGCCATGGGCGCTTGCCGCTGGCGGCGGCGGCCTATTGGTCGGTGCCTTGGGCCTTCTTGCCTTGCGGCGTCGCCGGCAGTTGGCAACAGCGCAGCCGGATCCGGCCGTTCGGGGGATCGACGATTCTGCCGCCGGCGGTTCGCGGAAGGCGGCGTCCGCGTTCGCCGCAGGGAGCCTTGCGGCAGCGCCGGGGTATGCGGCCGAATTCGGCGATGACTTGTCGTTGGACCTCGACCTCATCTCCGACTCGGAGCTGGGCGATGCCGATCAGTCGGTGTTGGCAGGCGCCGCGGGAGCCGAATCCGGCCATGACATCGATGAGCGGATCGGCTTGCCGTCGAGTGCGGCCGCGCCTGCCTCCTACCAGCAGCCGGAGACGCAAGAAACCGACATCCTCGCCGAGGCCGATATCTATCTGCTTTATGGCCGTTTTCGTGAGGCGGAGGCGATCCTTCAGGAGGAGATCCAGAACGATCCTGATCGCGCTGACCTGAAGTACAAGCTCGCGGAGGCCTACATCGGCAGCGGCAACAGCGAGGCGCTGACCGCGCTCGCCGAGCAGATGCGTGCCGCCGGCGATGAAGTGGCCGACCCGGACAAATGGACACGGATCAGCGAGGCATTGTCGTCGCCCGCGGACGCCAAGCGCCCTGAGCCAGCGGCCGCCTCTGCAACGGCCGCTGCGGCGTCGGGCGACCTCGACATCGGTGCCGCGTTGGGGGCGGCCGACCAAGCTTCTGGCGAGCTGCTCGATGACAGCGAGGACACTGGGCTTGGTTTTTCGGTACAAGAACTGAACCCGTCCGACGCGGACGAGGTTCAGCAGAAATTGGCGGATCTGGAGCTTGACCTGCAGGGCCTGGATGGTCTTGGCGACCTCGACGACGACAGCGATGCGGCGCGAGCTGTCGATGGGCGGGGCGCCGCCTCCGCCGCCGCTCGACCGAGTCTGGAGTCTGAGTTGGGGATGCTGGACGCGGGTGCACAGACTTGGACTTCGACACCGCCGCGGTCCGAGCCGACGCCGGAACCGAATCAGGGTGGGCCGGCACAGTGGCCATCGAGCGACAGCGAGGATCTGGATCTCGATCTGGATGCGCTGAAGACCTTCGGTCTTGGCGGCGACGAGCGTCTGCCTCCAGCCGAACTCAATGGTCCAGCCACTGCCAGTCCGGATGCCTCTGGGCGCTTGCCATCCGCCGGGTCTGACGACGATCTTGGTGCCGCGCTTGAGCCGGGCGGGGATGATGATTGGGCGCTCGCTCAGGCGTCGGCCGAATCGTCCGCCTGGGATGAGTCGGCAACCAAGATGGATTTGGCGCGGGCCTACATGGCAATGGAGGATCCGTCGGCGGCCCGTACCATCCTTGAAGAGGTGGTGCAGGAGGGCAACGCCGCGCAGCAGGCCGAGGCGAAGGCGCTGATCGAGACCCTGGGTTGACGGACTCCCGCGACGGCAATGCCGGCGCCGTGCAGCGCGTCGCCATGGGAATCGAGTACGACGGCACCGGCTTCAGTGGTTGGCAGATGCAGCATCACGCGCGCTCCGTGCAGCAGTGTCTGGAGCACGCGATCGGCGCCGTCGCCGACCATCCGGTCCGAGTGCACTGTGCTGGTCGCACTGATACCGGCGTCCACGGTCTCGGGCAAGTGGTGCACTTCGACAGCAACGCACAACGGACGCGGCGCTCCTGGCTGCTCGGTACCAACGCCAATCTGCCGGACGACGTTGCCGTGCGCTGGGCGCTTCCGGTGGCGCCAGAATTTCACGCCCGCTTCAGCGCGGCCGGCCGTCACTATCGCTATCTGATCCTGTGCCGCCCGGCGCGTTCGGCGCTATGGCGCAGCCGCGCGGTCTGGACGCATCGAAGGCTCGAGCTTGCGCCGATGCGCGAGGCGGCCTCGGCGCTGGTGGGGCGTCACGACTTTACCAGTTTCCGTGCGCTCGCCTGCCAGGCGAAGAGTCCGCTGCGGACGATTCGTTATCTCGAACTCGAGCGGTGCGGTGAACTGATCGAATTGCGGGTCGGTGCCGACGGCTTTCTCCACCACATGGTGCGCAATCTCGTCGGCGTGCTGATGGCCATCGGCCGCGGCGATGCGCCGGTGAGCTGGGCCGCTGAGCTGCTGCAGGTCCGCGATCGCGCGCGCGGTGGCGTTACCGCGCCGCCACAGGGCCTTTACCTGGCCCGCGTGGACTATCCGGCGCAGTTCGGTTTGCCGTCGGGTGACGACGTGGACCCGCTTTCTATGCTCTAATTTCGCGTCTTTGGTCGGGCGCGGACACTGTCGATGCGAACACGCGTAAAGGTTTGCGGTCTGACCCGCGAACAGGATGTCGAAAGCGCGGTCGCGCTGGGCGCCGACGCGATCGGCCTGGTGTTCCACGCGCCGAGTCCGCGTGCCGTGTCGATCGATACGGCCGCGATGCTGGCGGCCAGGGTACCCGCGTTCGTGACCCTGGTCGGATTGTTCGTCGACGCCGAGCCCGCTGCGGTGCGGCAGGTGCTTGAGCGGGTCCCGCTCGGGGCATTGCAATTCCATGGTCATGAGAAGCCAGCCTATTGCGCTTGCTTCGGCAGGCCATGGATCAAGGCCGTCGCGATGCGCGACGGCATCGACGCCGAGGCCGAGGCGCGGCGCTACCTTGGCGCCGCGTCCTTGCTGCTCGACACCTTCGATGCCCGAATGGCTGGGGGCACCGGGCGGCGCTTCGACTGGGACCTGATTCCACCGGCGCTGGCGCCGCAGATCATCCTCGCCGGCGGCCTCGATCCCGGCAATGTCGCCGCGGCTATCAGTCGCGTTCGCCCGCACGCGGTCGACGTGAGCGGCGGCGTCGAGCTTGCCAAGGGCCTCAAGGACCCCAACAAATTGGCTGAATTCATGCAAGGGGTACGCAATGGCGACCAGACCCGACAAGATCTTTGATGAGCGCATGCCGCCCGCCGGCGCGATGACCGATGCGCCTGGCTATCAGTTGCCAGACGCGGACGGCCACTTCGGCGCCTACGGCGGCATGTTCGTGCCCGAAACCCTGATGCATCCGCTCGCTGAACTGCGTGATGCCTATCAGCGCTACCTAGTCGACCCGGAGTTTCTGAGCGAACTCGATAACGACCTGCGCGACTACGTCGGCCGGCCGTCGCCGCTCTACCATGCCGAGCGTTGGAGCCGCGAGCTCGGCGGTGCGCAGATCTTCCTGAAGCGGGAGGACCTCAATCACACAGGCGCGCACAAGGTCAACAACACCGTTGGCCAGGCCCTGCTGGCAAGGCGCATGGGCAAGACGCGAATCATCGCCGAGACCGGCGCCGGTCAGCACGGCGTGGCATCGGCCACGGTCGCCGCCCGCATGGGGCTCGAGTGCGTGGTCTACATGGGCGAGGTCGATGTGGCACGTCAGGAGGCCAATGTCTACCGCATGCGTCTGCTCGGCGCCGAGGTGGTATCGGTACGATCCGGCTCGCGCACGCTGAAGGACGCCTTGAACGAGGCGATGCGCGATTGGGTGACCAACGTCGACCACACCTTCTATATCATCGGCACCGTCGCTGGCCCGCATCCCTATCCGGCCATGGTGCGCGACTTTCAGGCGGTGATCGGCCGCGAGACCCGTGCGCAGATGCTGGAGCGCACAGGCCGGCTGCCGGACGTCGTCATGGCCTGCGTCGGCGGCGGATCGAATGCGATCGGGCTCTTCTATCCGTTCATCGACGACCAGGACGTTGCCATGTACGGTGTCGAGGCGGCCGGCGACGGGCTCGCGACCGGCCGGCACGCTGCACCGCTGTGCGCGGGTTCGCCGGGCGTGCTGCACGGCAACCGCACCTACCTGATGGAAGACCAGAACGGCCAGATCATCGAGACGCATTCGATCTCAGCCGGTCTCGACTATCCCGGCGTCGGCCCGGAGCACGCCTGGCTCAAGGACTCCGGGCGTGCCAACTATGTCGCCATCACCGACGGCGAGGCGCTGGCCGCCTTCCATGCGCTGACCCGCACCGAGGGCATCATTCCGGCGCTGGAGACCAGTCATGCGCTGGCCTATGCCGGCAAGCTGGCGCCGACCATGCGCAAGGATCAGACCATTGTGATCAACCTCTCCGGCCGCGGCGACAAGGACATGCACACCGTCGCCCAACTGGACAAGATCAAGCGGGACGGGATCACGCTATGAGCCGCATTGCCGGAATGTTCGATCGGCTGCGCGCCGAAGGCCGTACGGCACTGATTCCATTCGTCACGGCCGGTGACCCCTCGGCGGATGTCACCGTGCCGCTGATGCACCGAATGGTGGCGTCCGGCGTCGACCTGATCGAGCTGGGCGTACCGTTCTCCGATCCAATCGCCGATGGGCCGGTGATTCAGCGTGCGACCGAGCGCGCCCTGGCGCAGGGGGTCCGTCTGCGTGACGTGCTCGACATGGTCCGGCGCTTTCGCGAGGAGGACGCCGACACTCCAGTAGTTCTGATGGGCTACCTGAATCCGATCGAGGTGATGGGCAACGCGGTCTTCGCCATCGAGGCCCGCGCGGCAGGCGTCGACGGCGCCCTGGTGGTGGATGTGCCGCCGGAAGAGGGCCACGATCTCGTCGAGGTGCTGCGTGAGCAGGGTCTGGACCTGGTCTACCTGCTGGCCCCGACCTCCGATGCCGAGCGTATCGGGCGTATCGGCGCGGTTGCATCCGGCTTTGTCTACTACGTGTCGGTGAAGGGCGTCACCGGCGCCGGCAACCTCGACGTCGAGGCCGTGTCCGCCAAGTTGGCCCAGATCCGCGAGCAGATCGACCTCCCCGTCGGCGTCGGCTTCGGCATCAAGGACGGCGACGATGCCGCGCGCGTGGCCGCGGTGGCGGACGCGGTCATTGTCGGCAGCGCAATCGTCGGGCGCATCGAGGAACTCGCGCAGACACCCGAGCGTATTCCCGATGTGGTTGGAGGCTTCCTGGCCGGGCTGCGCTCTGCCATTGATGGCGCCGACAAGACACGCGGTTAGCGTGCCGATGCCGCAGCTCGATTAGCCCACTGCCCCTATTGTTCAAAGATCGCCTAGTTTCAACTGGGCCGAGCGCCAAGCGACGCCGTTCAGCACGCTCGTGCCATGATTGTCCCTCGGCCCTCGGTGCCGAAATTGACCCGCCTGAAAACCTTTGGTGCCCTCAAGGCTCCCGACTGGAGACGACATGAGCTGGTTCGAGAAGCTGATCCCAAGCCGTATCCGCACCGAGGCCAACAGTAAGCGTGCGGTGCCGGAAGGTCTGTGGGACAAGTGCCCTGGCTGCAACGCGGTGCTCTATCGTGCCGAGCTCGAGCGCAACCTCGAGGTCTGCCCTAAATGCAGCCATCACAATCGCATCAGCGGGCGTCGGCGCCTTGAACTCTTTCTCGATGAAGAGCCGCTCGAGGAGATCGGCGCGGATCTCGAATCCACCGATCCGCTGAAGTTCAAGGATCTGAAGAAGTATCGGGACCGCCTGAGCCAGGCGCAGAAGCAGACCAGCGAAAAGGAAGCGCTGGTCGTGATGAGCGGTCAGGTCAAGGGCATCGGCTGCGTTGCCGCGGCGTTCGAGTTCAATTTCATGGGCGGCTCCATGGGCTCGGTGGTTGGAGAGCGTTTCGTCCGCGGTGTCGATGTTGCGCTGCGCGACAACAGGGCCATGGTCTGTTTCTCCGCCAGCGGCGGCGCGCGGATGCAGGAGTCGTTGTTTTCGCTGTTGCAGATGGCCAAGACCAGCGCGGCGCTCGGCCGGCTGCGTGAGCGCGGTCTGCCGTTCATCTCGGTGATGACCGATCCCACCATGGGCGGTGTGTCCGCCAGCCTCGCGATGCTTGGCGACGTCAATATCGCCGAGCCGGATGCGCTGATCGGATTCGCCGGTCCGCGGGTCATCGAGCAGACCGTCCGAGAGAAGCTGCCCGACGGCTTTCAACGCAGTGAATTCCTGCTTGAGCACGGCGCGCTCGATCAGATTTGCGACCGTCGAGACCTGCGCGAGCGCATCGCTAACCTGATCGCGATGCTGACTCGGCGCCCGCGACCCTGAACCCGCGCGTGCCGCCGCGGGCGGTTGCCGATCCGCCGCCCTTCGCTGGGACGGCGCCGATGACCCCTTCTATGGAGGACTAGCGGCAATGCGGTTCGAATCGCTCGCGTCTTGGCTGGCCTGGCAGGAGACGCTGCACCCGAGTCGTATCGATCTGCGCCTCGAACGTGTCGGTGCGGTCTGGTCGCGCATGGGCTCGGGGCGGTTTCCGTGTCCGGTGATCACGGTTGGCGGGACTAACGGCAAGGGATCCTGTGTCGCCTATCTGGACGCCTTTTACCGGGCCGCCGGATATCGCAGCTGCGCTTACAGCTCGCCGCACCTGCTGCGCTACAACGAGCGTATCCGTATCCAGGGTCGTGATGCCGACGACGATGAGATTTGTGACGCCTTTGATCGTATCGATGCGGCTCGCGGCGAAGCCCCGCTGACCTACTTCGAGTTCGGTACCCTGGCCGCGCTCGACCTGTTCTTGCGCGCTGAGCCCGATGTCGTCATCCTCGAGGTTGGGCTCGGCGGGCGATTGGATGCCGTCAATATCATCGATGCGGACGTCTCTGTGGTCACCAGCATCGGTCGTGACCATACCGCCTGGCTCGGCGAGGGGCTGGATCAGATCGCATTCGAGAAGGCAGGTATCTTTCGCGCCGGCCGGCCCGCGATCATCGGTCAGCGCGATGCGCCCCCGCGTCTGCGTGACCGGGCGTCGGAGATCGGTGCGCTACCGTTTCAGCTCGGGCGCGAATTCGATTGGCGCGCCGAGGCCGGGCAGTGGCACTGGCAGGGACGCTGTCGAGGCTCAGGTCAGCTAATGCGGGCGGCACTGCCGCCGCCTACGATGCGCGGGCGCGTTCAATATGATAATGCCGCCGCCGCACTCTGTGCCGTGCACTGCCTGCAAGCGCTGCTCCCGCTGCCGAGCGCGGCGGTGCGGCAAGGCCTGATGCGCACTCAGCTGGGTGGGCGCTTCACGGTCTTTCCCGGCCAGCCGACCTGGATACTGGACGTTGCGCACAATGCCGAGGCAGCGCGGGCGTTGGCCTCTAATCTGGCCGCATACCCCAGCAGCGGTAGCCTGCACGCGGTCTTTTCTCTTCTCGCGGACAAGGACGCGGCGGCGGTCATCGGTGCATTGGCCGGTCAGGTCGCATGCTGGCACCTGGCTCCGGCCCCGAATGATCGCGCCACGCCAGCCGCAGAACTCCAGGCCGCGCTTCAGGCTGCAGCGCCGGGCGCCTGTTCGCGCACCTACGACGGCGTCGATCAGGCGCTGGCCGGGGCCGCGGCTGCGGTGGAGCAGGGGGATTGCGTGCTCGTGTTTGGCTCCTTCACCTTGGTCGAGGCGGCGCTGCGCAACCCGTTGGTCGCTCCTGTATAATCCGGCGCAGTGATCGAATTTTGTATTGTCCAGACGCGGAGAGACTGATGGACGAAGGTGCCAAGAGACGCCTGGTCGGCGCGTCGGTGCTGGTTGCGCTGGCCGTGATCTTCGCGCCGATGCTGCTCGACGACAAAGAGACGGACGGCCTCGGTGAGCCCATCGTGATCCCGGACGAGCCCGACTTCGACGCCGCCTACGATACCTCGGTCGAGCCGGCGGAACAGGATCTAACGCCGCCGCTGCCGATTCCGGAACCACCGCCCGGGGCCGGTCCCGATATCGACCGCGGCACCGTTGACCTGCAGCCTCCGACTCCAGCACCGATTCCGGAACCGGCCCAGCAGCCGCCGGCGGTTGAGTCGGCCGCTGCCGCCCGCGCGACGCAGACAGCGCCCCGTGCGCGTCCGCCCGCGGCGCAAGCGTCCGCGGTCGGTCCCAAGCCCGTGCCGCCCGGAACCGCGGCCTGGGTCATCCAAGTCGCCAGCCTCGGCTCGCCCGAGGCGGCGCAGACACTTCAGAACACGCTGCGCGGCAAGGGCTATCCGGCGTTCGTGGAGCAGGCCAGGGTCAATGGCAAACTGTACTATCGAGTGCGCGTCGGGCCCGAGGTGGATCGCGCCCGTGCCGACCGAACGGCGGCGAAGCTCCAGGGCGAGACCGGCACCAAGCCGTTGGTGCAAAGTTACCGCTGAGTTGGCGTCATGTTGGCCAGCCGCTCGTGCATCGGCGGCGATGATTGGCGGCAGGTTATCGAACCGGAGTAGGGCAGTATGATCTGGGTGGATTACGTCATCATCGGCATCATCGCGTTGTCGGCCGTCATTGGACTGGCGCGCGGACTCATCCGTGAGGTGGTTGCGCTGGCCGTATGGGTGTGCGCGCTGCTCGCTGCCTGGATGTTCTACCGGCCGGTGGCGGAGCAATTGACACCCTGGATTGCGACGCCGTCGGTGCGTATGGCCGCGGCCGGGCTGATCCTGGTCTTCGGTGTGCTGATCGTCGGCGCTCTGCTCGGTTATCTGCTGTCTTTGCTGGTCGACAAGACCGGCCTGACCGGCACCGACCGACTGCTGGGGATGGTGTTCGGTGCCGGCCGGGGCGCGGTGCTGGTCGCCCTACTGGTGTTCCTGGCCGCGCTGACACCGGTGATCGAAGACCCTTGGTGGTCCGAATCGGAACTCTTGCCGAAATTCCAGTTGCTGGCGGATCTCATGCTGGACATGATCCCGCCGGACGTCACGGATCGAATCAAGGCCCTTTGACGGCCTAAACTGCATAGGCGATTTTTGTTAGATCTCGGGCCGGCAAGTCTCAGATTAACCTAGTTTCTTGACGCCCGCCTTCATTGGCGCACCGCCAGCCAGCGGTCCCGGTTATGCGCGTGGCGGTGCTCCTTGAAGGCGACCCTCGATCGGTCGCTATCTGGCAAGAGATTTTCCGGCAAGCGCCTAAGCCCCAATTGCTCTGACGAGGTGATCCATGTGCGGCATCGTCGGAATCGTCGGTAAGTATCCCGTCAATCAATTCCTTTACGACGCGCTCTTGGTGCTCCAGCACCGTGGGCAGGATGCCGCCGGTATCGTCACCAGCGATGGCGACAAGCTGCATATGCGAAAGGACATGGGCCTGACGCGCGATGTCTTTCGTACCCGCCACATGATGCAGCTGCGCGGCAAAATGGGCCTCGGCCATGTGCGCTATCCGACGGCCGGCGCATCCAGCTCCGCCGAGGCGCAGCCGTTCTACGTCAACTCGCCTTATGGCATCGTGTTGGCCCACAATGGCAATCTGACCAATGCCGAAGAACTCAAGCGCCAGGTCTTCGTCGATGATCTGCGCCACATCAACACCGAATCGGACTCCGAGATCCTGCTCAACGTCTTCGCGCACGAGCTGCAGGTCCAGAACAAGCTGCGTATCGACGAGCAGGATATCTTCCGTGCCGTCGAGGGGGTGCATCGGCGTTGCCGTGGCGGCTATGCGGCCGTCGCGATGATCCCGGGCTTCGGTGTCTTCGGCTTTCGGGACCCGCACGGCATCCGGCCCGCGGTCTATGGTAAGCGCGAAACTGCCGCCGGTACCGAGTACTTGATCGCGTCCGAGAGCGTCGCGCTCGACACCCTCGGGTTCGAGTTGATCGCTGACATAGGCCCGGGCGAGTGCGTGCTGATCAATGCCGACGGTACGCTGCATACCCAGCAGTGCGCGCCGCAACCGGTGCTGTCGCCGTGCATCTTCGAGTTTGTCTATTTTGCCCGGCCGGACTCCATCATCGACGATATCTCCGTGCACAAGGCGCGCTCGCGCATGGGCAAGAAACTGGCGGCAAAGATCAAGCGCCTGTGGCCGGAGCACGACATCGATGTCGTGATTCCGGTGCCTGATACCAGCCGCACGGCGGCACTGCAGCTAGCCAATCAGCTCGGCGTCCCTTACGCCGAGGGGTTCATCAAGAACCGCTATATCGGGCGCACCTTCATCATGCCCGGACAAACCATCCGCAAGAAGTCCGTGCGTCAGAAGCTCAACGCCATCGATCTGGAGTTCCGCAGGAAGAACGTCCTATTGGTAGACGATTCCATCGTGCGCGGCACCACGTCGCAGCAGATCATCCAGATGGCCCGCGATGCCGGTGCAAGAAAGGTCTATTTCGCCTCCGCCGCGCCGCCTGTGCGCTATCCGAACGTCTATGGAATCGACATGCCGGCGGCGAGCGAGCTGATCGCGCACAACCGCACCGAGGACGAGATCGAGCGGGAGCTGGGCACCGACCGGCTCATCTACCAGGACCTTCCGGATCTGATCGATGCCGTCCAGAAGAAGGGCAAGAGCATGGTCGATCGTTTCGATACGTCCGTGTTTGACGCCGTCTATGTGACCGGTGACGTCACCACGGACTATCTGAACGACTTGGAGCATGCCCGCAACGACAGTGCCAAGCAACAGCGCTCGCATCGGGATGAAACCGTCCTTGATCTCTACAACAATGCCTGATTCCGGTCTGCTGCCGATGGCCACGCCATGATCGACGACGATGGGTCCGCCGCGGACGGTGATGCCGGCCGGGCTCAGGCGTTGCCTGATCCGGATTGGCGGCTTGCCACGCGGGCCATCCGCGTTGGTCACGTTCGCACGGCCGAGGGTGAGCATTGCGAGCCCATCTTTCCGACGTCCAGTTTCGTCTTTGCCAGTGCTGCCGAGGCGGCCGCGCGGTTTGCCGGCGATTCCCCTGGCAATATCTACTCGCGCTTCACCAATCCAACGGTGCGCGCCTTCGAGCAACGTTTGGCGGCCCTCGAGGGTGGCGAGTCGTGCGTGGCCACGGCCTCCGGCATGGCGGCGATCCTGTCCGTCTGTCTGGGGCTGCTGAAGTCCGGCGATCAGATCGTCTCTTCCCGGAGTCTGTTCGGCAGCACCACCATGCTGTTCGACAAGTACATGGCCAGGTTCGGTATCGACACCAGCTATGTGGCCCTCGGCGACCTGAATGCCTGGGCGGCGGCGATGCGGCCGAGCACCCGGCTGCTGTTTATGGAAACGCCGTCCAATCCGCTCACCGAGATGGCCGAGATCGCGCCGCTGGCGGAACTGGCCCATGCCCGCGGCTGCCTGCTAGTGGTCGACAATTGCTTCTGTACGCCCGCGCTGCAGCAACCGCTCGCCCATGGCGCCGATATCGTCATCCATTCAGCGACCAAGTACCTCGACGGACAGGGGCGCTGTGTGGGTGGCGCCGTGGTTGGCGACCGCAAGTTGGTCGGTGAGGAGGTGTTCGGCGTCATCCGCACCGCCGGCCCGTCGATGAGCCCGTTCAATGCCTGGCTGTTCCTGAAAGGGCTGGAGACCTTGGAGCTGCGGATGCTGGCGCATTCCGCCGCCGCTCTCACGCTGGCGCGCTGGCTCGAGGCGCATCCAAAGGTAGCGCGAGTCCATTATCCGGGCCTCGGCGGGCATCCGCAGCATCACCTGGTGGCCAACGGCTGGCGATCTGGCGCGCAGCAGCGCACCGGCGGCGGCATTCTGTCGTTCGAACTCGCCGCCGGGCGCGAGGCTGCCTGGCGGGTCATCGACAGCACCCGGCTCTGCTCCATCACCGCGAATCTCGGAGACACCAAGACCACCATCACGCATCCCGCGACCACCACGCACGGCCGTCTGAGCGCAGAGGCACGTGCTGCCGCGGGCATCGGCGAGGGCCTGGTCCGGATCGCGGCGGGGTTGGAGGCGGTCGAGGATATCCAGGCGGATCTGGCGCGCGGGCTGGCGACGCTGTAAGGCGCCAGGCGAATGATCGCGACCGGTTTGCTGATCGGTTCTTCACGGAGGCCTGGCCAGGGCAATCATCAGGGTGGCCAAGGGGGCGACTATGGCGGCCATCATCCGAATCGATGCAGGATGAAGCAGTTTTGTCTATGATTCCCATGGCGTTTCCCGTTCTGGAAAAACGGCGGTCGGTATCGGCCGCGGCAGTGTAATCGTGTATCCAAACTACTTTGGTCTGAAAGAGGCCAGCTTCTCCATCACGCCCGATCCGCAGTATCTGTTCCTGAGTGAGCAGCACCGCGAGGCGCTCGCGCACCTACTGTATGGCGCCGGCGAGAGCGGCGGTTTCGTGCTGCTCACCGGCGAGGTCGGAACTGGCAAGACCACCGTTTGCCGGGCCTTTCTCGAGCAGCTGCCAGAGGGTGTCGATGTCGCGCTGGTACTGAACCCAGCGATGACGGCGGTGGAGCTGCTGCATGCCATCTGCGACGAGTTCCGTCTCGACGTGCCAGCGGCGGAGCAGTCCGCCAAGGCGCTGGTCGATCGGCTCAACGTCTTTCTGCTGCAGGCCCACGCCAACGGGCGGCGTCCGGTGCTAATCATCGACGAGGCGCAGAATCTGCGTCCAAAGGTGATGGAGCAGATCCGGCTGCTAACCAATCTGGAGACCACCAAGCACAAGCTGTTGCAGATTTTTCTGATTGGGCAGCCGGAACTGCGAGAGATTGTCGCCTCGCCAGAGCTGCGTCAGCTCAATCAGCGTATCACCGCACGCTTCCACCTGAAGCCGCTGAGCGCCCGGGAGACCGCCGCTTATGTCGATCATCGGGTGATCGTTGCCGGCGTCGACCGGCCGCTGTTCACGCCCGCCGCGCTGCGTCGGGTTCACCGACACTCGGGCGGCGTCCCCCGGCTGATCAACCTGTTGTGCGACCGTTCGCTGCTCGGCGCCGCCGTATCGCGCAAGCTGCAGGTGACGCCCGCGATCGTCACCAATGCCGCACGCGAGGTCCGCGGCAGCGCGGACCCGGCACTGCCCCGCCGTGGGCGCGGGCTGGCGATTGCGGCGTCCGTGCTGCTGGCGCTTGCGGGCGGTGTGTGGATCGGAGCGTCGGGCTTGGTGGATGACTTGCCCCGGGAGCTGACGCAATTGTTCGCACCGGACCAGGTCCCGGCCGGCGACTCCGTGCGGGATAGCGCGGACGAGGCTGTCGAAGACCAATCGCTCGCCGCAGCGCCCGCTGGGGCCCCAGCCGATTCGTCAGTCGAGTCCCAGGGTGAGTCCCTGGGTGAGTTAGGCGCCGAGGCGTTTCCCGCCCCGGCCGCGACCGAGCCTTCGGCTGCCTTGGCCCTTGCCGAACCGACTCCGGATGCCGCAACGGCACGGGCATCAAAGCCCGCGGCAGCCGAGGCCGCATTGTCCGCCGCCGCTCGAGACCCCGATGGGCGCATCGGGCGCGCCGGAGCGCGACAAGGTAGCTGACTCGGCTCCGTCCGATTTGGTTACACCCGGTCTAGCCCAATCCGGTCCGGTCGAGTCGACGCCTGCCGACTCCACGCCTCCATTATCTACGCCAGCCGCCGCCGCGGAAGGTCAGCAGGAGTCGATGCCGCGCATCTCGATGGCGCGGGTCAAGCCGACCCTGTCGGAGGTCGATGCCGCTCAATTGCCGAAACTGCTAGTGCCGGAGGCTGGAACCGTCGACGAGCTGCTGAGGTTCTGGGGTGTTGCTACCGACACCGTGGTCAGCGGACTCACCTGTCCGGCGGTGGCTGCGTTCGGCCTCGATTGCGAGCGGGGCAGTGGCCGCTGGAGCGATCTGCGTCTGTTCGACCGCCCCGCCGCGTTGCAGCTGGCCCTGTCCGACGGCGGCGAAGGCTATGCCGTGATCAGCGGCATCGATGACGAGCACGTCATGCTGCACCATGGTGGCACGGCCCGGCGGGTGCCGATTGCGCTGCTCGACGAACGCTGGTCGGGTGACTATTTGATGCTCTGGCGACCGCCGCCGTTCGGCGTCAAGGTGATCGGACGTGGCTCGAGTTCCGACGCCGTCGGCTGGCTGCGCGAACGGCTGGCGTCATTGCCCGGAGCAGAGATAGAGGCCGAACCGGCGCGCTACGACGCCGAATTGACGGCTGCGGTAAAGCGTTTTCAGGCGGACCGCGGCCTATCCGTGGACGGTGTTGCCGGGCCAAGGACTCTGATCCTATTGAGCAACGCCGTGATGGCGGTTGACGTGCCGTACCTGACCCAATCCCACGACTAGCCCATGTCCTACATCCTCGAGGCCCTGAAGAAGTCGCAGCAGGAGCGAGATCTGGGGCATGTGCCGCGTATCCAGAGCGTCGCGTTCGACGAGCGTCTCGAGCCATCCCAGTCGCACCGCTGGATCTACCTTGCGCTGTTTTTGGCGCTGATTGCCGTTGCTGTTGCCCTCTATGCCGTGCTGCGTCGCGACGCGCCGGCACCTGGTGAACGGATCGCGGCCGCGGCGCAGTCGATGCCGGCGCAGGCGCCGCCAATCCAGCAGTCGAATGTCGGTCGATCGCAGATCGAGGAGGCTGAGCCAAGGCCACCGGTGTTAGACAGGGCATCGGCAGCGTCATCCGAGCTTGTATCGCCAAGGGTTTCGGAGGCGGCGCCGGATCGGCTGTCGGGACCGTCGCCGCCCGCCGTCGTTTCGCCCGCGGCGGTGCGGCCCATCGTCTCGCAGCCGCCGACACCGCGTCTTGCGATGCCGTCGCCGAGCATTGTGCCGGCGAGAGCGCAGGAGCCGAACCCCACCGATGATGATTCTGATCTTGGCGGAGAGCCGCAAGTGCTGGTCGTGCCCGCGCCGCCCAAGCCTGGGAAGCCCATGCCGCGTGGTGCCGAGGAACTGCGGCGCGCGGTGCTGGGTGACGAGGTTTCGTCGATGGCCGCACCTCAACCGGTGCCATCGCTACCCGCCCTCGATGAGACGACGCCCGTCCCGCAAGACCTGATCGCCGACATCGAGGCCTTCAAGCAGCAGGTACGGACTGTACCGCCGCCGCCGCCGCCCCCGGTCGCCGCGGCGCCGAGACCGCCGGATCTGATCGGCGGCGTGCCGGAAGCGAGCGGCTTCGGCGAGGCCGAAATACCCCCACGCGCGTCGATGGCGTTGCGTCAACAACTGCCCGTGTTCAGCATGCCCGTTCATGTCTACGACGTCGATCCATCGCGTCGTTTCGTCTATATCAATGGGCGCAAGCTCAGCGAGCGGCAGAGAAGCCGGGAAGGGCTCAGGGTGGAGCAGGTGCTCGCCGACGGAGCGGTTCTGAGTTGGCAGGGAGAACGCTTCTTTCAGCCGCGTTGATGCGTCGGGGCACGGCTTGATCGCACCTCTGGACGCACTTGATCGCGATTACCCTCAGCGGACCATCATCACCAGCAGGGCGACGAAACCAACGACTGCCGCCAGAGGCAGCACCACCGCCTGCCAGTCTCCCTTCTCCGCCTTTGGCCCGTTCTCTTGCCACGTCTTGAACGCGGGCCAGAGGTAGAACAGCATCATGATCAGGAAGGCAGCGGCCGCAATCTTTAGAAACAGGTCCATGATGCTCTTGGTCCGGTTAGGGGCATGTGAAGGGTCTCAAACGCAATCGGCCCCTGGACCGAACAGTGTTCAGAACAGGGGCCGAATGAGGAGTCGACATCGGAGCCGACATTCCGGCGCACGACTTTGCGTCGTGCCCCGGAAACCTTCAACGCCGGTTAGTCGTCGCCCATGATTCCGAGGATCTGCAACAAGCTGATGAAGATGTTGAAGATGCTCAGGTAGATACCGTAGGTGGCCATGATGTAGTTGGTCTCTGCGCCGCTCTTGATCCGGCTGGTATCGAACAGGATGAAGCCACTCATCAGCAGGATAATGGCGCCGGAGACGGCCAGCGCCAGCGCGGGCATGTTGAGGAAGATGTTCGCCAACATGGCGACCACGACCACCATCATGCCGGCGAATAGGAATCCGCCCATGAAGCTGAAGTCGGTCTTCGAGGTCAGCGCATAGCCCGACAGCCCCAGGAAGATGACCGCGGTACCCGCGAAGGCCGTGGCGATAATGCTCGGGCCATTCGGCAAGGCCAGATACATGCTGAGAATCGAGCCGAGGCCGAAACCGAGCAGGCCTGTGATCAGAAAAATGACGCCGACGCCCTTGGCGGATTGCGCAGCCTTCGGCAGCACGAAGATGCCGAGTACCATGGCGCCGATCACCGAAACCAGATAGACCCAGGACGGCATTGCCAACGCCATCGACAGCATTGCCGTGAGTGCGCTGAAGCCCAGCGTCGCGGCCAGCAGCAGGTAGGTGTTCTTGAGAACCTTGTTTGTCGCCAGAACACCTTGTGCGCTCTGCGCGACCGAGTATTGGTTTGCCATGTGAGTCGAATGTCTCCAAAATTGTCCGTCGAATGGTCGAGGCCGGCAAAGCCCGCTTTAAGTTGCGTGGGCCCATGATGACGGCTCGCCCGTAAGAATACCGAAGCCTGCTGTTTGCGCAAGCAGATCACGAGCGGTGTGCAGCGCCTCCGCGGCTCGCTCGAACAGCTCTTACTAAGGTATTATACGGGCGACATGTGGTCTGAGCTCAGGCTGTTCAACGCCAGTGCAGGTGCGGGCAGCGCTAGCGACGCGCATCCGCGCAGCGTCTGGTTCGATCGACTCGCGGCCCTGGGCGCCGGAGACCTCAGATCGGCTCATCGGGGCCACCCGTCTGAAGTGGGCTCACCGGAAAAATGGAGAGGTGGCAGAGCGGTCGAATGCACCGGTCTTGAAAACCGGCGTGGGTTTGTAGCCCACCGTGGGTTCGAATCCCACCCTCTCCGCCATTTCAACTGCCGCCCGTGCTCCTGCCGGCGCTCCTAGACACGCGGATGGCCATTCTGGCCGTTCGAATCCTCCGTCGGTGCAGCCTGATCAGGTGCTTGGCCATCCTGATGGGAGCTAATCTCTAGGCGGCTCTGAACCTCAGGGCTCTAGAATCCGTGGGATTTTTCGATCTGTCCGACGGAATTTCCGATCTTTCTTCTGCAAGTCACTATATCTGGCGCGTCACTCGCCGGCGACGGAGCTGTTCGACCGACCTGCTGTCTGAATAGGAGATTCATTCGCTGATGCGCCGAATCTTGATCGCGGCAGATCCGGTGGCCGGCAACGGACGTCGGCCAGCGCCAATTGCGCGGCAATAACCGCGTCCGGTATGACGCATCATGATCCACGGGCAGGTTACAATACTTGGTTTTTCCGCTCTGAGGGGACACCCGATGTTCGACACACAGATGCAGATTGCAGGCTATGACGATGAGCTTGCCGAGGCCATCCGCGCCGAGGAACAGCGCCAGGAAGAGCACGTCGAGCTGATCGCGTCCGAGAACTATGCGAGCCCGCGGGTCATGCAGGCCCAGGGCTCGGTGCTGACCAACAAGTACGCCGAGGGCTATCCCGCCAAGCGCTACTACGGCGGCTGCGAGAACGTCGATGTCGCCGAGCGGCTCGCCATCGAGCGGGCGAAGACGCTGTTCGGCGCGGACTATGCCAATGTCCAACCGCATTCCGGCTCGCAGGCCAATGCCGCCGTGTTCATGGCCCTTTGCGAGCCGGGCGATACCGTGCTCGGCATGAGTCTGGCCCACGGCGGACATCTGACGCATGGGGCCAAGCCCAACTTCTCGGGCAAGCTCTACCACGCCGTGCAGTACGGCCTCGATCCGGCAACCGGCGAGATCGACTATGCGCAGGTCGAGCAGCTAGCGCGCGAGCATAGACCGAAGATGATCATCGCCGGTTTCTCCGCTTACTCGCGGGTGGTCGACTGGCAGCGCTTCCGCGATATCGCCGACGAGGTCGGTGCCTATCTGTTGGTCGATATGGCCCATGTCGCGGGCCTGGTGGCGGCCGGCGTCTACCCAAGTCCGGTGCAAATCGCCGACGTTACCACGACCACGACGCACAAGACGCTGCGTGGTCCGCGCGGCGGACTGATCCTGGCCAAGGCCAACCCGGCGCTGGAAAAGAAGTTCAATTCGCTCGTCTTTCCTGGCACCCAGGGTGGGCCCCTGATGCATGTGATCGCCGCCAAGGCGGTCGCCTTCAAGGAGGCATTGGAGCCTGGCTTCAGGGATTATCAGCGCGACGTGGTCATGAATGCCCAGGCCATGGCGGAGATATTCATCTCCCGCGGCTATGATGTCGTCTCCGGCGGCACCGACAACCATCTGTTCCTGGTCAGCTTCATCGAGCAGGGCTTGACCGGCAAGGACGTCGACGCCTGGCTTGGTGCCGCCAACGTCACCGTCAACAAGAATGCGGTTCCCAATGACCCGCAGTCACCTTTCGTCACCAGCGGTATTCGCGTCGGCACCCCGGCCATCACCACCCGCGGTTTCGGACTCGAGGAAGCGCGCGACCTGGCGGGATGGATGTGCGATGTCATCGACGCCAGGGGCGACGCTGGGGTCATCGACGCGGTGAAGGGCAAGGTGCTGGAACTCTGCGCGCGCTTCCCGGTGTACGGGTAGGGCGGCGCTTGATTCACCTAGGCCGCTGACCCCGCGGGTCGCCCATGCGCTGTCCTTATTGTGGGGCTCAGGACACCAAGGTCGTCGACTCCAGGCTCTCTGGCGACGGCGATCAGGTACGCCGGCGGCGGCGCTGCGTCGTCTGCAGCGAGCGCTTCACCACGTACGAGACCGCCGAACTCAATTTGCCGCGCGTGGTCAAGCGTGACGGCAGTCGTGTGCCGTTCGACGGGCGCAAGTTGAAGTCCGGCATCATGCGAGCAGTCGAAAAGCGGCCAATCAGCACCGACCAGATCGACGCCGCCGTGTCGCGCATCAACCGCCGGCTACTGGCCGCCGGCGAAGGCGAGATCACGTCCGGACGCATCGGCGAGCTGGTGATGGACGAACTGCGCCAACTCGACCAGGTCGCCTACGTACGCTTTGCGTCGGTGTATCGGGAGTTCGAGGACGTCGCCGCCTTTCGCGACGAGATCGAACGACTGGAGCGCCATCCGTCGCCCGAGGAGCACCGCGCTCAGCTCGACCTGCTGGCCGATCTCGAACATAAACCGTGAGTTCGGACAGCGACCTAGGTTACATGGCGCGCGCGATTCGCCTAGCGCGCCTCGGCCTATACACCACCGACCCAAACCCACGGGTCGGCTGCGTGCTCGTGCGCGACGGCCAGATTGTTGGCGAGGGCTTTCACCGTCGCGCCGGCGAGCCGCATGCCGAGATCATCGCGATCGATGCCGCCGGGGCATCCGCACGCGGCGCCACCGCCTACGTCACCCTGGAGCCTTGCTGCCATCATGGCCGCACGCCCCCCTGCACCGACGCGCTGCTTCGCGCCGAGATCGGACGCGTCGTAGTCGGCATGGAAGACCCCAATCCGGTCGTGCGCGGCCGCGGGCTCGGCCGTCTGCGCGCGGCCGGTGTCCAGGTGACCGCAGGCGTGCTGGAGCAGGCGGCCCGCGCGTTGAATCCCGGCTTTGAGAAGCGCATGCGCGGCGGGCTGCCGTTCGTGCGCTGCAAGTTGGCAGCCAGCCTCGATGGCCGCACCGCCATGGCTAGCGGCGAGAGTCGCTGGATCACCTCCGATGCAGCCCGTCGCGACGTGCACCGATTGCGGGCGCGCTCATCCGCCGTCGTCACCGGGATCGGCACCGTGCTGGCCGATGATCCGAGCATGAATGTGCGTCTGAGCGCGGACGAGTTCGCGGCCCTCTGGCCGGACGAGCCGCCGCGTCAGCCGCTGCGGGTGGTGGTCGACAGCCAGCTGCGCATGCCCGGTGATGCGCGCATGCTGCAACTGCCCGGCGCGACCCTGATCGCCACCTGTGACGACAGCCCCAGGGCCATCGCCCGCGCCAACTCGGCGGGCGCCGAGGTGCAGCTGTTCCCGGCCGATCCGGGCGGGCGCGTCGACCTGCACCTGCTGCTCTGCTATCTGGCCGAGCGGGAGATCAACGAGGTCCTGATCGAATCCGGGCCAACCCTGGCCGGCGCGGCCATCCAGGCCGGCATCGTCGATGAGCTGATCCTCTACCAAGCGCCGCACCTGATGGGCGACGCCGCCCGCGGTCTGTTCCATCTGCCCGGCATCGAGCGCATGGCGCAGCGTATCCCGCTGAAGATTGTCGACCTGCGCCAGATCGGTGACGACCTGCGCCTCAGGCTGCGCCCAGCAGGTGACGACCGGCCGCGCGACGACCAGCCATGTGATCGACCCTGTTCCGAAGACTGAAGCGAGGCTTGCACGATGGACGAGACCACCAGAACCGAGATTGAGGCCGCCGCCTTTCGCGGCCTCGTCGAGCACCTGCGTCAGCGCACCGACGTGCAGAACATCGATCTGATGAACCTGGCCGGCTTCTGCCGCAACTGCCTGTCCAAATGGTACCTGGCCGCCGCCCGCGAGCGCGGTATCGCGATGACCGACGCACAGGCGCGCGAGGCCATCTACGGCATGCCTTACGCCGATTGGAAGGCGGCCTACCAGCTGGAGGCGACGCCCGAGCAGAAGCGCCTCTATCAGGCCACCGCCTCGAAGCACGCGCGGATCGAGATTCCGGACGCATGAGCGCAGTCGAGGATCGATCGCTCGGAGCCTGACGAGCGGGCGGCCTAGCGCGAGCGGATCGAGGCGTAGCCGCGCGAGGAGCTGGCCCGGGAGCTGAACCCGCGGCGGTCGTTGCGAACGCGGCGGATGTTAAGCGAGCGGGGCTCGGAGACCCGTTGGCGACTTGGAAGGGATACCGCACGGGGCGTTACTGCCCAGCGCGCGGCGCTGGCCAGTGCTGCGCCAAGGCGCGGCCCGGACTCGCCGAGCTGCATGATGCCAAAGGCGATGGCCGTGTCGAGGAGCTCGTGTCAAGGCCCGGAAAATCGCGATTCCGATGCCCTGGGCAAGGTTACTCTGCCGATGCCGTGAGGGTCTCCAGCTCGGTCAGTCCCTCGTTCTTGGCGTCGACCTTGGCGTACAGGTCGTAGAGTGCCGCCTGCAGGGCCTCTTCGATGACGGGGTGGTAGAAGGGCATGCGCAGCAGACGGCCGACGGTGAGTTGCTGTTCAATGCACCAGCACAGCAGATGCGCGAGGTTCTCGCCCTTCGGACCGACCATCTCGCCGCCCAACAGGCGGCCAGAGGCCTTGTCGGCATAGACGCGCAGCACGCCCCTGTTCTTGCCCATGATCAGCGCCCGCCCCACCGGCGCGAATTTGATCTGGCCGACCGCCGTGGTATCCGGGTCCAACTGGTCGAAGCGCTCGCCGACGGCGCAGATGTTTGGCTCGCAGAAGTTGATCGACAGCGGCGTCTTGCGTCTGAACCGCCGCCGCTCGCCGCGTGCGGCATTCCAACCGGCGATCTTTCCCTCATCGCCGGCCTCGTGCAGGATCGGGCGTTCACCGTTGACGTCGCCGGCGATGAACACGGGCAGGTCGCCCACCTGCATGCTGTACGGGTCGAACGGCGGCAGTCCACGCTCATCGAGCGGCAGCCCGAGGTTCTCGAGCCCGAGTCGGTCGATGTTCGGCGTGCGTCCGATGCTGCAGAGCACCTTGTCGACCAGCACGCTCTGCTCGCCTGCCGTGATCCTCAGCCTGTCGCCCTCCTCGCCGATCTCGGCGGCCGCGCCCAGGTGCAGCGGAAACTCCTTGCCGATGATCTCGATGGCGGTCTGATTGACCTCCGGGTCGCGGATGCCGGCGATGTTGCGAAGCTTGTCGAAGCCGGTGACCTCGACGCCGAGCCGGTGCAGGCTCTGGCCGAGTTCGAGGCCGATGGTGCCAAGGCCGATAACGGCAATCGACGCCGGCAGTTCTTCGAGTTCGAACAGCGTGTCGGTGGTCAGGATGCGCTCGCCGAACCCTTGCCAGGCGGCCGGTACGATCGGGCGGGAGCCGGTCGCGATCACGACGGCTCCGGCGCGGATGCGCCGATCGGACGTCTCCAGCAGTGTCGGTTCGACGAACTGGGCGTAGTCTTGGACAAAGACATCGTCCGACATGTCGTCCGTGCTGTTGGTGAGCACTCGGTCGACGAAGGTGTCGCGCAGATCCTGGACGTGCTCCATGGCCGCGCTGACGTCCAACGTCAACGCCTCATGGCCATCGACGCCGAATTTGCCGAGGTGTGTTCTGCGATGGTAGTCCTCGGCCACCTGAATCATGGCCTTCGACGGCATGCAACCGACCCGGGCGCAGGTTGTGCCCGGTTCGCCGCCATTGATCAACACGAAGGACTTGCCGGCCTTGCGCGTCTGTCCTAGGGCATTTAGCCCGGCCGAGCCCGAGCCGATGATGGCGACGTCGACGTCTGCTTCTTCCACGCTGTGCTCCTTAATTTCGTTGTGGGTCGCGTTGCGGGCACGCCCATTGCTTTCGGGTTCGCCCTGAATCTGGTTGCGATCGTCTGGATGCAATTCAGCGCGGCGTTTCGGCAGCGGCAAGGTCGCCGACTGGTCGTTTACAGCCGCCGCGGGTTGCGTTATTTTGCAGGGTTTTTGGCGGGCATGGCAGTTGTTACACCCTTGCTGCGTAACGGGTAGTGTTCTCGCCCAGCCGTGTTGCCTCCCTCGGATTCATTAGCTCGCTTCGAGAGGACCCTTTTGATCCAGTCCGCTGCTGCTTCGACAGACGATAGCAACTCCGCCGCAGCTGTGCAGGGTTCGCCGCGATTTATGGTCGCGCCGGGCGGCGTGATCCGTGCGCGCCTGCGTGTCCCTGGAGACAAGTCGATCTCGCATCGCGCCATCATGCTCGGCGCTATCGCCGATGGGATGACCGACATCAGCGGTTTCCTTGAGGGCGCCGACAGTCTTGCCACGCTGGCCGCGTTCCGTGCCATGGGCGTGTCCATCGAGGGTCCCGATGCGGGCCGCGTGCGGGTGCAGGGCGTTGGGCTGGAGGGGCTAACGGCGCCGACATCGGCGCTCGATATGGGCAATTCGGGCACCTCGATGCGGTTGCTGACCGGTCTGCTGTCCGGCCAGGGCTTTGCGGCCACGCTGGTTGGCGACGCCTCGCTTTCGCGCCGTCCGATGCGCCGTGTCACCGAGCCCTTGGCGGCGATGGGCGCGCGGATCGAGACCGCCGCTGATGGACGGGCACCGCTGCAGATCAAGCCCGCCGGGCGGCTGAGGGCGATCGACTACCGAATGCCGGTGGCCAGCGCGCAGGTCAAGTCGAGTCTGCTGCTGGCAGGTCTCTACGCCGACGGCGAGACCTGCGTGAGCGAGCCGGCGCCGACGCGCGATCACACCGAGCGTATGCTGGCCGCGCTCGGATACCAGCTCCAGTCCGGCGGCGGCCGTGTTTGTCTTCGCGGCGGGGGCCGCCTGACCGGCGCGCCCATCGGCGTGCCGTCGGATATCTCGTCGGCGGCCTTCTTTATGGTTGGCGCCAGCATCGCGCCTAGGTCCGAGCTGTTGCTGGAGCAGGTTGGTGTCAATCCGACCCGCATCGGCATCATCGATATCCTGCGCGCCATGGGTGCCGATCTCGGCATCGAGAATGAGCGAATGCTCGGCGCCGAGCCGGTGGCGGATGTCCGCGTGCGCTCAGCACGGCTGCGGGGGATCGAGATTCCGAGCGCTCAGGTGCCCTTGGCCATCGATGAATTCCCCGCCTTGTTCATCGCCGCGGCCTGCGCCGAGGGCGAGACGCTGCTGACCGGCGCCGCCGAGCTGCGGGTCAAGGAAAGTGACCGCATCGCCGTCATGGCGGACGGTCTGGCGGCGCTCGGCGTGCAGGCCGAGGTGCTGGCGGACGGGATTCGGATTCAGGGTCGCGGCGGGCAGGAGTGCGTGTTCGATGGCGGCCGCGTGCACAGCCACGGCGATCATCGGGTCGCGATGTCCTTCACGATGGCGGCGCTGCGCGCATCCTCGACTATAGAGATCGAGGATTGCGCCAATGTAGACACCTCTTTTCCGGGTTTCGCGGGCCTGGCCGCCGAGGCCGGGCTTGGCATCTCGGCGCGCTGCTAATGACTGCAGCGGTAAAACGCTTGGCGGCGCCAGTCATCGCAATCGACGGGCCATCCGGCAGTGGCAAGGGCACCATCGCAGAGGGTGTCGCGCGCCGGCTGGGCTGGCACGTGCTGGACAGCGGGGCCCTGTATCGTTGTCTCGGGCTCGCCGCACACCGACGCGGCTTAGACCTCGACGACGCCGCTGCCATGGGCGCGCTTGCCGGTGAGATCGACATTCGTTTCGATGACGATCGGGTGCTGCTCGACGGCCTGGACGTCTCGTCCGAGATTCGCACCGCCGCTGCCGGTCCGCGCGCATCTCGGGTCGCCGTGCATGCGCCGGTGCGAGATGCCTTGCTGTCGTGGCAGCGCGCCGCGGCGCGAGCCCCCGGTCTGGTCGCCGACGGCCGTGACATGGGGTCGCAGGTGTTTCCAGATGCGGTGCTGAAGGTGTATCTGGACGCGAGTCCGGAAGAGCGCGCGGATCGGCGCTATAAACAGTTGAAAGACAAAGGGATGGATGCTAACCTGCCAGCCCTTGTCAGGGAGCTTCGTGAGCGCGACGCGCTCGATCGAAGCCGGGCGCACAGCCCACTCACCATCGCCGACGGCGCCGTGATCATCGATACGACGACGCTTTCCATCGACGACGTGCTTGCTCGCGTTGCCGATGATGCGCTCAGGGTGCTCGCGGAATCGGACGATCGGGTGTCGGGATCAGCGGATTAATCAATTGCCGCTTGCCCGCTGCAGCTTGCCTCTGCCGCACGCGAAACTCTTCATTAGGGTCGTGTGATGTGCAGGTGCTGAACCGGTCGGTGGGTCGTCCGCCGGCTTTACTTCTTACAATCAACCCCTTGTTTCAGATCTAACACACCTCTTTTTGACCGAGGTAGCGTTCTAAAAAGGGCCAGGCCGCGAGCCAGGAAACTCCAAACCCATGACCGAAAGCTTTGCCGAGCTCTTCGAAGAGAGCCTCAACAACACGCAACTCCAGCCGGGCACGATCGTCACCGGACAGGTGGTCGACATCACCCCGGACGCCGTCATCGTCAATGCCGGACTGAAGACCGAGGGCATTATCCCGCGCAGCCAGTTTCTGGCGCCCGATGGTCAGCTCGAAGTCAATATCGGCGATGACGTCGAGGTTGCCCTCGATGCCGTCGAGGACGGTTTTGGCACCACGCGTCTGTCGCGCGAGAAAGCGAAACGCTTCGCGGCCTGGGATACGCTGGAGAAGGCCTTCGATGACGGCGACACGGTCAAGGGTCTGATCAATGGCAAGGTCAAGGGCGGCTTTACCGTCGAACTCGGCAGCGTGCGGGCCTTCCTGCCCGGGTCGCTGGTCGATGTGCGGCCGGTGCGCGACACCACCTACCTCGAAGGCAAGGAACTCGACTTCAAGGTCATCAAGCTCGATCGGCGCCGTAACAACGTCGTCGTCTCTCGGCGCGCGGTGGTCGAGGAAGAGTACAGCGCTGAGCGCGAGCAGCTGCTGGAGAAGTTGGAAGAGGGTTTGGAAATCAACGGTGTGGTCAAGAATCTCACCGACTACGGCGCCTTCCTCGACCTCGGCGGCATCGACGGTCTGCTGCATATCACCGATATGGCCTGGCGGCGCGTCAAGCATCCGTCCGAGGTGGTTGAGATCGGCCAGGAAGTCATGGTCAAGGTGCTCAAGTTCGACCGTGAGCGTCAGCGCGTTTCGCTCGGGCTGAAGCAGATGGGTGAGGATCCCTGGGTCAATATCTCCCGGCGCTACCCGGAGAGCACGCGCGTCTTTGGCAAGGTCACCAACATTGCCGACTACGGCTGCTTCGTCGAGATCGAAGAAGGCGTCGAGGGGCTGGTGCACGTGTCCGAAATGGATTGGACCAACAAGAACATCCACCCGAGTAAGATCGTTACGCTGGGCGATGAACTCGAGGTCATGGTGCTCGACATCGACGAGGAGCGCCGTCGAATTTCGCTCGGCATCAAGCAATGTCAGAGCAACCCCTGGGATGAGTTCTCGGCGACCTTCAAGAAGGGCGATCACGTCAGCGGCCAGATCAAGTCGATCACCGACTTCGGGATCTTTATCGGGCTCGAAGGCGGCATCGACGGCCTCGTGCACTTGTCCGACATCACCTGGGACGAGGGCGGTGAGGATGCGCTGCGGCAATTCAAGAAGGGCGACGAGGTCGAGACCGTGGTGCTGTCGGTCGATCCCGAACGTGAGCGCATCTCGCTCGGCATCAAGCAACTCGACAAAGACCCCTTCTCCAGCTTCGTGGCACTCAATGAGAAAGGCAGTATCGTCAACGGCACCATCACCGAAGTCGATGCCAAGGGCGCGACCATCGATCTCGGCGACGGTGTCGAGGGTTATCTGCGTGCCTCTGAAATCTCGCGCGATCGTGTCGAGGACGCGCGCTCGGTGCTGAAACAGGGTGAGCCGCTGGAGGCAAAGTTCATCGGTGTCGACCGTAAGAATCGCACCATCTCGCTGTCGATCAAGGCCAAGGACATGGCCGATGAGCAGGCCGCGATCAAGGGTTATGCGCGTGAGGCACAGGCCGGCACGGCCACCCTTGGCGACATCCTCAAACAGCAGATGGAAGAAGCCGCAAGCAAGGATTGAGACGCTTGTGGCTCGACGCATGCCGCACCAATGCGCTTGCCGCCGCAGGGGCTATCGTATCGCTGGCGCTGGTTTCGGCGCCGGTGCCGCTCGGGAGCCTGCGCGCGGGTGCGTTCGGCAGCGAATTGTTTGACCAGGGGCGACTGATCCCCGCTGCTGTTTCCGTTCGATTGTTGCAATCGGGATCGATGATGATTCCGGTCCGAATCCGCATGGCAGGCATACCGCTATGATGAAATCCGAACTCATCGAAACGCTCGCCGAGCAGCAAAGCCATCTGGCGTACAAAGATGTCGAGCTGGCCGTGCGTTGCATCCTGGAGCAAATGAGCGCCGCCTTGGCGGGCGGTGAGCGCATCGAGATCCGCGGGTTCGGCAGCTTTTCGCTCCACTACCGCCCGCCGCGTATCGGCCGCAATCCGAAGACTGGTGATTCGGTTGCGCTGGCAGGAAAGTACGTTCCGCACTTCAAACCGGGCAAGGAACTGCGCGACCGCGTCAACGATGCCTATCAGGCCGAAATGGAGCTGGAGACGCCGAAGGTGGCGGCGGCTGGTCGCTGAGGCGTGACTATCGTGCAACGACGAGCCCCGTCGGTGCCCAGCACTTTCATCAGCGGATGTCGGCCGGCTGGTCTTGGCGTAGGTATGCCTCTTCAGCTTCTGACAGATCGACCTCGTCGAAGCCGGTGATCATCGGCATGAGATGATCACGGAATGAGTGGCCGGTCGTCAGCATGTAGACATGGATCAGCACGAAGGTAAGGATGGCGAACGCGGCTGCGGTATGCACCCATGCGATGCCCGTCAGCCATTGCGTGGCGTTTGGGATATCGCGCCATGCGAAGTAAAACAGATAAGCAAGGCCGCTAATCCAAATAGCCGGGAACAGCACGATCTTCAGCATCAGATAGGCCAGCGCCTGTAACGGATTGTGCTTTCGCCAGTAGGCCTTCCGATAGGGGTGCCGCTCGCCCTTGAAGATGCCGTAGCCGTAATAGCGCAATACGCCCCACAGGCCGGTGATGGTCGGGATGAAGTGGCGCCAGGTGCGGGTCGTGAACAGCCAGAATACGCTGAAGATCCATAGCAGCAGCAAAGCTAGCGCTGCGCCGGTGTGCAGCGTCACGGCGTCCTTGAACGTTAATAGTTCGTGGAAACCGTGTAGTCCAAAGCCGGTGATGAGCAGGACCACGATCAGCAGCATCTGCGTCCAATGCCAGAAACGCTCGAACAGGCTGAAGATTTTGACGCGCTGCGCGGTCATCCGTAGTGTCTCCCCTTTGGTGAGAAGAACCGGACCAGGGCGTGCAGTATGATGCCGGCCAGTGTGCCGCCGACGATCAGGGTGCCGATGACGTCTAGCCAGGGGTTGTGGTCGCGGCCAGGCAGATAGACGCCTTCGACCGAGACTAGTCGGCTGTCTTTGGGCGTATGACAGTCGCCGCAGGCCAGGGCGTCCTCCTTCGGCGCGACCATGTGTGTGATCGGCCACCAAGAGATGGTCTGTATGAAGCCGTAGTCGCCGGAGTAGTCCAGCCCGAAGTCGGCCATGCCCTTCTCGATCGCGGCGCCCATGTCGTAGTTTCCCCAGTAGGCGGCTTTATCCTCGCCCCACAGATGCGTGTACACGAGTGTGCCGTTGCCCTTGTCATAAGGCTGCCAGGTGTGCATCCGCTTGAACGGCCAGATGCGGGAGCTTGAATCTGCCCGCGAGCCACCAAAGCCGTTGATCTCGATCGACTCGGCGTCTGGGTCGAAGCGGGTGTCGATGGTGGTATAGCGCATCTGGCCGTCGAACCAGTCGTATTCCGGGATTAGGTCCTCGGCGAAGGTGAAATCGCCCTTGATCGATTTGTAGGTGTAGCGGTGCTCGCCGTTGCCCTGGATGTAACCTTCCTCATGGTAGCCCTCGCCGTTCTTGGTCTTGCCCGAGGTGCGCCAGTCCCAGTCGACGATGGTGGCGACGCCGCCGCGTGCGAACTCCGGTATGTGGCAGGTCTGGCAGGCGATACTCTGGATGTGGTCGTTAAGCTTGAATCCGGCGAGTGACTCGACCGGGTGCGGCGCAAGGCCGTGGCAGGATTCGCAGGTAGCCACATCCGGGCGCTGGCCAGGCTTGCCAGTGCCCTCTGTGTCTTTGGAGATGACGCGATAGCGGCTGCCCGCCCAGACATGTTTATTGGTGATATGGCAGGCGGTGCAGGCGAAGTTCAGCCCGTCCTCGCCCATGTGCACGTCGAGCGTGCGCGGCGGTGCCGCGAGTGCCGACGACAGGTCGCCGTGCTTGACGTTGTCCCCGCCGCCACCGTTGAAGTGACAGGCGCCGCAGTTCGCGCGCTGCGGTAGATCCACACTCTGCGCCGCGGCGGCGAGATCGATCGGGGGCTTGCCTTCGAACATCACCGAGCAGGCTGGGCTGCCTTCGCTGTTCGGCGTCTTGTAATAGGTGCCGGTGGTTTCGTGGCAAACCAGGCAGTCGATGTTGGCTTCGTCGGAGAAGTCGAACTGCTCGTCCTTCCAGCCGTAGCCGGCGTGGCATTGGGCGCACATGCCCTCGTTGCCGCGCGAGTTCGTACAAAAATTATTGATCAGATAGCGTTTTCCGAGCTGTTGGCCAGTGTCTTGGTCCTTATAGGACCAAGTCCAATGGATGTTCTGCATGAAGTGCGTGCCGGTCTCGGTGTGACAGCCGAGGCAGGCACGGGTGACCTCGGGGCCCGATGCGAACGGCCCTTTGAGTTCCTCGAACTTGGTGTGATCCGCGGTGCCGCCCTGGAGCGGACCGGAGATCTGCGGCGGGGCGGTGACCGTTGCCGGAGGTGTCGGCCAATTGTCGCGTGCGCTGGCGCCTAGGCTGCACGCGGCAATGAACAAGACGCTGACAAGGTTACCGATCGAAGCTCGCATGGGCTCGCTCCTCGAGGTGCGCCGCGGCCCGCGTGAAGGCATGGCCGGCATGACAAGTCGAAATATGCTGCAACAGTTTGGTTACATTTTCCTTGATATCCCGCAACAGGGCCGACTTGGCTCGGCAAGGCGGCAGACGGCGAACGGCGCACTGGCGAATCCGGGTCGGCGCTGGCGCGGTGCTTGCTGGTCCTTAGGCCGTCATTCGCCGTCTGCAAACGAAAAAGCCCGCATGGAGCGGGCTTTTTCGACAGTCCAGCGAGGCCGGACGGGAGAAGACTGATCTAGGCGAGTTCGTCGGCGCCGATCTGCTTCATGAGGTTAAAGCTCTTGACGAAGGGGCCTGCCATGCGCGGGTCCTTGATCATGGCTGCATAGTCGCCGGTCTTGAACTTGAGCTTTCCGGTAGCGTAGGCGGTGCCCATGCCCATCATGCCGATGCCCTTCTCGACCCACTTCAGCCAGTCCTTCATGTCCGCGCGCATGTCCCAGTCCGGCTGTTCACCGGCCCAGTCGCCGGCGCGGGTGCAGATGCCCTTCTCGACGACGAAAACGCCGCGCGGGTCATTCTCGTCTTTGAATCCGCAGGTGATGATGGAGTCGAAGCCGATGTCGGCGAGCTTGCCGCTGACCTCGGGATCGCCGTTCCACGCATCTTTGAGCTGGTTCATCCAATCGGCGGAAAACAGGTTGGCCATGTGTCGGTGCCCTCCATCGTTGTGAAAAAAAACCTCGCTGTCCGTCGGTCGGAGCGCGTGGCCGTGAATCATCTTTCGCCCCGGATTTTAGCAGCATCGGTGCCAATGGTGCGCCGTTCAGCGACAAAAGGCGGTTGCTCGCGGCGGATTGCGGCCAGTCGATATAGAGCTGGCAGAAATCGCCTTAGGCAAAGTCTAGGTCGATGCTTGCGGCACGCAGCCAGCTCGCCTCTTCCTCCAGCTCTAGACGCGTCAACGGATGCGCATCGAGCCAAGCGTCCGGGAAGCGCAATATCAGCGATTCTCCAGCGGCCGACAGCGTCGGTTCTGGCTTCGTGTCCGATGACCGGCCGCGATGCATCAACACGGCCAGGCGCAGGATCACCGCCAGTCGCGAGGTGCACTCGCGGGTGCCGCTCGGCAAAGCCGTGAAACCGTCGGCCGGGAATTTGCGCCGGTGACACAGGACCAGTGCCGCCAAGACATCTTGCTCTTGGCGCGTGAACCCGGACATATCGGCATTGCGCAACAGGTAAGCCCCGTGCTTCTGATACTGACTGTGAGAGACGGCGAGGCCGATCTCATGCAGGTCAGCGGCCCAGGATAGGATCGCGCGATGGGTGGGATGGGAGAGCTGCCAGGCGTCGCCTAGCTGGGCCAGCAGATTGAGAGCCGTCTCGCGCACCCGTCCGGCGTGCTCTTGATCGACGTCGAAGCGTCGGCACAGCGTGGAGACGGTGCGTTCGCGCACGTCCTCATGGTGCACGCGCCCGACCATTTCGTAGATCAGCCCCTCGCGCAGGGCCTGGTCGGACACTCGCATCCGCTCGATGCCGAGGTTCTGGAACAGGGCGCGCAGCACGGCGACGCCGCCGGCGAACACAGGTCGTCGCTCGTCGCTGAGGCCTTCGAGATCGATGGCAGAGGTCTTGCCGAAACCGAGCAGCGCCTCGCGCAGCCGGGTCAGCGATTCGGCGGTGATGCCGTCGTCGCTCCAGCCCGCCGCATTGACGACGGCTGCAATCGCCTTGATCGTGCCGGAACTGCCGGTAGCGCTCTGCCAGCCGGCGTGGCGGAACAGCTCGCGGATGGGCCGTACTTCGAGCGCGCCGTAGAGTTCGGCCTTGTCCATGGCCTTGACCGTGATCTTGTGGTCGCCGAAGAAGCGCTGTGACATGCTCACGCAGCCCATATGCAGGCTTTCACGCAGTGTCGGTGTAAAGCCCTCGCCGGCGATGACCTCGGTGCTGCCGCCGCCGATGTCGACCACCAGCCGCGTCTCATCTCCGATGGCCAGTCCATGGGCGACACCCAGGTAGATCAGTCGTGCCTCCTCGCGTCCGGCGATGACCTCGATGGGATGCCCGAGCGCCAGTTCGGCGCGCCTGGTGAAACCGCTCGCGGGCCGAATCTGCCGCAGCGTGTTGGTGCCGACCGCCCTTAGGTTGTCGGGCGGCATGTCGCGAATGCGTTGGCCCATGCGTTCGAGGCACGCCAGCGCCCGCTCGGCGACGTCCTCGCGCAGTTGCTTATCGATGGTTAGACCTTCTCCTAGACGCACCATCTCCTTGTAGCGGTCTATCACCTGCAGCGTACCGCCGTCCATACGGACGACCAACAGGTGAAAGGAGTTTGATCCAAGATCCACCGCCGCGAAGCTGTCGGCGAGCGATGGATCGCCAGCGGGCGAGCTGGCTTGGCGTTGGCTGGCCTCGTCGATCAGGGCGGGGGCTGCTGTTGCCATGAGGTCCTCGGGCAGGGCGGAGGCGATCGTCATTATACCCGCCAGTCGGTTCAGAGGATAAAAACCGCTGTTGGCATGACCGTCAGCCGGTCCCTGTTGGGCTAGCCCTGCACGCCGGGGGCGGATGCCGTCGGGCCCGTCACGCGCACTTCCAGTGGCTCCGCCGAGCGCAGATGAATGTCGCGCTGCGGGAAGGCGATGCCGATACCGGCGGCGCGGAACTTGTCGTCGATTGCCTGGAAGAGTTCCGAGGTCACCGCGAGACGGCAATCGAGGCTCTCCAAATAGCACCTGAGGACCAGCGTCAGGGCATTGTCGCCGAATCCCTCCATCGTCACCATCGGCGCCGGGTCGGTCATGACGCGCGGGTTCTCGCTGGCTGCCTCGGACATCAAGTTCAGCGCCTGGCGGATGTCGCTGCCATATTCGGCGCCCACTGTCAGGGTGATGCGATTGGTTTGATCGGCGAGGGTCCAGTTCAATAGCTGCCCGGTGATGAATTCCTTGTTCGGCACGAGCAATTCCTGCCTGTCCCAGTTGCGGATGGTGGTAGCACGGATCTCGATCTTGGTTACGACGCCAGTGGTGTTGCCGATGGTCACGATATCGCCGACGCGCACCGGGCGTTCGAACAGGATGATCAGGCCGCTGATGAAGTTGGCGACGATCTCCTGCAGTCCGAAGCCGATGCCGACGCCGAGTGCCGCGACGAGCCATTGGATCTGTCCCCAGGAGAGGCCCAGGATGTTGAACGCGAACAATGCGGCAATGGCGGTGATGGCATAGCCTGTCAGCGTGATCATTGTGTAGCGGCTGCCAGCACTAACCTCGGTGTTCTTCAGCAGCAGTATCTCCAGCAGCGCTGGGAGATTCCGGCCGGCGGCGGTGGCGATCAATATGATGACGAGGATCAGGCCGATATCGGCCAGCGTGACGGGAACGGATTGCTCGATGCCATCAACCGTGGCGCTGTAGCTCCAGAGCGTAAACCGATCGAACAGATGCAGCGCTGGAAGCACATCGGCCCAGATCAGCCAGAGTCCGACCACGGCGGCGATGGTAATCAGCATATTCAGTAACTTTCGCGTCTGAATGTCGAGGGACGCGAAATCAACGGGTTCTTCCTCTACGCCGAGCATCGCTTCGCTGGCGGAGCGCTCGGTGGCTTGATCCGTCGTCCGTTGTGCCTCGCGGATGGCGCGGCGCTCCAATGCCGCCTGCAGCGCCAGGCTGCGGCGGGTGACGATGAGCCAGCGGACGATCAGCTGATGTGCTACCACGAGGCCGAGCACCAGCCACAGCTCGCTGACCAGAGACTCCAGCAAGGTGCCGGACGTGTATTGATAGCCGCTCAGCGCAAGTACCGCGAGGGCGATCGGAACCGAGATCAACAGCGGATACCAGAGCTTGGATAGCCGACTGGCCCAACCTTGGGGGTTTTCCTCGAGCAGGTGGTGAACGACCCCGCGATGCGGATGCATCAGTTCCGCCGTGAACCAAGCGAGTCCGAGGTCGAGCAGCACCAACGAGAGACGGCCAAGGGTGCCGGTGAACTCGGCGCTCTGGTGGTTATAGATGGCCCCGGCGACGAATCCGATCGGCATCAGCACGAACGCGGCCCAGGCAAAGGTTCTACGCAACAGCGCGAGCACGTCCGAACGCCAGCGAAAGTGGCGATCTGCGACCCCGCCGGGCATACACAGCAGCCGGAAGGCCCGCAGGTAGTAGAGTGCCGGTGCCAGGTTGAGCATGGCGGCGCCGACCGCCTTTTCGAACGGACCGGACTGCAGCGAGCCATGCAGCTGCCAGCCCAGCACCAGCAGCAGAATCGGCCAGGGCGTCGCGAGCAGCAGGGTCAGCGCGAGAGCCTTTACCGTCGAGGAGAAGTGATCCGTGCTGATGCGCCTGAGGTCGTCGGCGGTCGTACGAATGGCCTGGCGGATCCGCGATCCGTACCAAAGGATCAGGATGACGGCCAGCAGGCCGATCACCAGCAGCGGCGAGCGCGGTGCCTCGTAGGCCAGGGTTCTGGCGACCTCGGCCCAGTTGCTCGGGGCGATCAACCAATACAGGGCCGCCGGCAGGAACGAGAAGTCTTGTTGTGTGATCGGCGGGATGCTGCGTGCCCACAACAGGCGCTCAGCGAGGAAGTTCTCGTACTGCTCCGTGACTTCGATCAATTGGGCGGCTTCGAAGTCGACGGCGGTCAGGGTGCGCCGATAGCTGTTGCCGATATCGATCGCGTGTTCGAGTAATTCCGTTCGGCGCTCGACTTGCTTGCTCAGCTGTGCGCGTGCCTGATCCCGCTGTGCGGTATCGATGTTGGCGGTGAGCTCGTCGAGATAGTCGTCGGTCTCGCGAATTTTCCGCAGTTCGTCGCGATAGCGGATCTCCGTCAGCGCGGCCTCGGCAATGGTGTCGGCCCGCTCTGCGGCCGCTCCACGCAGTTTGCGAACGTCGGGCAACTGGGCGCGCTCGTCGATCAGTGCCTGGCCCAGGGCGCGATTCAGGCCGACCGCTTCCAGGCGCTCACGCGCGCTGCGAAAGTCCTGCTCGATGCGACGTGTGCGGAGCTCGATATTTGCCTGCTGGTCATCGAGCTGGGCCAGCGCATGCGTCATCTGGCCGATTGCGTCGCCGAGCTCGCGGTTTCGCTCCGCTAACGCGCGAACGATCGGGGGCGCCCCGGCGGTCTCGCGCTCGGCCTTTGCCGATTCGTCGCGAACCTGCTCCGCTTCGATGCTCCGCAGTCGATCGGCTTCGTTCTCCAGGAAGGCGCGACGTTCACGCAGTCGCGCCTGCTCCGTCAACAGCTCGTCGCGGCGTGCGACCGCCCATTGCCTGCGCGCATCGGCGCTGAGCAGCTTCTGGTCGAGTGCCAGAATCTCTGCGCGCAATGCGTCACGGCGGCTCTCCAACATCCACTGCCGTGCCTCGCTGGTCGCACCCGTCTGGATCGGCGACGCCAGGTCCGCGTTGATCGCCTCCAATGCGTCTTTTGCCTCCGCCAGGCGTTTGCGGATCTGTTCAGGCTGGTTGGCGGGCTCATCGATGACCTTGTCCATCTCGGCAAGCATCGTGTCGGTTGAAGCCGCGTTTGCCCGCTCACGTGCGAGCAGCGCCTCGACCTCCTTGATGTCGGCCGCCGGCGACAGCTCGACCGGAGGCCCGGCTGGCGCATCCTGTGCGGCCTGCAGTGCTGCCCGTATCGCGGCGGCTTCCTGCGGCGCGTTCTCCAGCGCCTGCGCGTATCGTTGGGACTCTGCATTAAACGCCTTCACCTGCTCCAGGTTGCTGAGCACCTTCCGGTACTGCTCAATAAGGACCGCTTTGGACTCATCGGTCAGCGATACGCTCGCCTCGGTTTCCTGGATACGGCTGTCGACCAATTCGGTGGTTAGCGATGGCTCGATCAACAAGGGGGAAGCCGCTTTTTCGACGCTCGGCGCGCTGGGGGCAGTATCCTGCTGACTCAGGGCCGCGGTGCTTGCCATCAGGCAAAGGATCAGCAGGCCGGCGAGCGCTCTGCGCGGGCGGGGCGCGATGCGCCAGACGAGATAAGGTAAGGGGGTCACGAGTCTGAGCGCTTGGCAACTGAAACGGCTATTTGAACGGCAAGCAGCAACGCTTGCAATGTCGACATCATCACGCGCCGTGATGCGGCAAAGGTATCAGTCAGTCGCGTCGGCGTTTGTCCTTGTCGGGGTTCCGCAGCAGCACGTAGGCAGCACCGACCCCGCCATCGCGGCGGGGCGCGGAACAGAAGGCGAGCACGTCGTCTCGCAGCCTCAGCCAGTAGTTGACCTTGCACTTGAGCACCGGTTGGCGCTGTTCGGAGCCGAAGCCCTTGCCATGGATGATGCGTGCGCACCGGATGCGCCGGTGGCGGCACTCGGCGAGGAACTCGCGCAACGCCAGACGGGCATGCGCGACCCGGAGGCCGTGCAGATCGAGTTCGAGGCCGGGCTCGATATGACCGCGCTGCAATTCCAGCATGACCCGCTTCTGCACCCCAGGCCGCGCGAACAGCAAATAATCATGGGTCTCGACTTCCGATTCCGACAGCAAGGCGTGATCGTCTCTGTCCTCCTCGGCCGGTCGCGGCCGCGGGATGGGCGCCGGCCGCTCGCGATAGGGCTCCACGGCATCGTGCCGCAGTGGCTTGGCATCTTGGACCTCAGACCGAAACAGCGCATAATCAGGATCCTGTGTCTGCTTACTCATCTGTTTTGTAATGCCAAGATTCGAGCCCGCGAAGAGTATAGCAGTGGCCAGAGCGCACCTGGGCCTGATCGCCCCGGCCGGCGGTCTGTCCACCAGCGGGCGCGCCGATGTCCGGTGTCTGCGATTCCAGTATCATTCGACCGATTGGCCGTGCGAGACGTTCCGCCCGGCTCCAGCGCCCGCACCCGCCGCCGTCACCCGGCATCCGACTAAATGAATATCCTGCTGAGTAATGACGACGGCTATCGGTCACCGGGCCTCCAGGTACTGGCCGAAGAGCTGCGCCGTTATGGTGAAGTGACCGTCGTCGCGCCGGACCGAGACCGCAGCGGCGCCAGCAATTCCCTGACGCTCGATGTGCCTATTCGTGCTGAGCGCCTCGACAACGGCTTCATCCACGTTAATGGGACGCCAACAGACTGTGTTCATTTGGCCATCACCGGATTGTTGACTGAAGAACCGGACCTGGTGGTTGCTGGAATCAATCACGGCTCGAATCTGGGCGACGATGTCATCTACTCGGGTACCGTCGCGGCGGCCACTGAAGGGCGCTTCCTTGGCCTGCCGGCCATCGCCGTGTCGATTGATTCACACCAGCCGCGCCATCTGCAGACGGCCGCAAGCATTGCCGGTCGACTGGTCGCTGGACTGCGCAACGCGGAGATGAGCCCGAGCACCATCCTTAATGTCAATGTGCCCGATCTGCCGCTGTCCGAGATCCGCGGACTATGCGCCACCCGGCTCGGCCATCGGCACAAGGCCGAGCCGGTGACTCGGGTGGATGATCCGCGTGGACGGCCAATGTATTGGATCGGGTCGGCGGGCTCAGAGCAGGACGCCGGTGAGGGCACCGATTTTTTCGCTTTGCAAAGCGGCTACGTATCGGTGACGCCGATCCAGGTCGACCTGACCCGGCATGCCGCCCTGACACCGCTTGGGCGCTGGCTGGAATGCCTGCCTTGATCACCGAGAGTGTGGCGCTTGAATCGGCGTCGGTCTCTGGTCGGGGCATGACCTCACCGCGTTCACGTCAACGCTTAGCGGGGCGTTTGCGCGATGCCGGTATCCGTGATGAACGCGTCCTCGAGACAATGCGCCTGCTGCCGCGGCATTTGTTCGTCGATGAGGCACTGTCCAGCCATGCCTACGATGATTCGGCTCTGCCGATCGGCCATGGGCAGACCATTTCGCAGCCCTACACGGTTGCGCGCATGACCGAGGCGCTGCTCGCGCCGGGCTGTTGCTCGACCGTGCTGGAGATCGGCACCGGCTCCGGCTTTCAGACGGCGGTCCTGGCCACGCTGGTGCGCCGCGTCTACAGCATCGAGCGCGTCGCTGTCCTATGGCAGCGCGCCGAGGCGCGCTTGCGCGGCCTGCGGCTGCGCAACGTGCGTCTGCGCTATGGCGACGGGCATCTGGGCTGGCCCGAATACGCGCCATTCGACGGCATCTTGATCACCGCGGCCGCCGACGGCGTGCCGCGGTTGCTCGCCGAGCAACTCGCGCTCGGCGGTCGCATGGTATTGCCGATCGACCGCGGTGACGAGCAGGTTCTGCTGCGGCTGACGCGCACCACCCGCGGTTTCAGGCACGAGGTGCTGGAGCCAGTCACCTTTGTGCCTCTGTTGGGAGGGATTGCCTGATGCGACTTTTCTCCGCGCTCTATGATCGGGTGATGCTTTGGTCGCGGCATCGCCACGCGGCCTGGTACCTGGGGGGGCTGAGTTTCGCCGAGTCATCCTTCTTCCCGATTCCGCCGGACGTCATGCTGGCGCCCATGAGTATGGCGCAGCCCCGAAAGGCCTGGCGCTTCGCGCTGCTGACGACAGTGGCATCGGTAGCCGGCGGGCTGCTCGGCTACCTGATCGGCACCTTTGCGTTCGAGTTGATCCAGCCGCTGGTTGGGGAGGGCGGGCGCTACCATGAGGCGTTCATCCATGGTGAGCAGTGGTTCGGCCGCTGGGGCGTCTGGGCGGTCTTTCTCGCTGGTTTCTCACCGATTCCCTACAAGATCTTCACCATTACCGCCGGCGTGCTGTCGATGGCCTTGCTGCCGTTTCTGCTTGCGTCCGCGGTTGGTCGCGGCACGCGTTTCTTTCTGGTTGCGGCGCTGATGGCCTGGGGCGGCGAGCCGATGGAACGGCGTCTTCGCAAGTATGTCGACACCCTCGGTTGGATCATGGTCCTGCTGATTGCGCTGGTGGTCATGCTGCGCTAGCTGGGATGATGGTGGTGCTCTGCGCGATGCCGTTGCATTTCATGAGGGCTGGGAATGGCGGCTGCCCTGTTCTCGGTGGATTGACTCGCGTCACCCGAGCTGCCGGGCTGGTGTTCGCCTTTGCCTGGGCGTTGCTGCTCAGCGGTTGCGGTGCTGGCGGCCTGGCGCCGGTCGACAGCCGTGACGGCTATGGTCCGGCGCCGCCCGGCCATTACCGGATCAGGCGCGGCGACACCCTGAGCGAGATTGCCGAGCGCCGGCGAATCGGCCTGCGCAAGCTCGCCGACTGGAACGGCATAGGTCCTCCCTACGAGATCTATGCAGGCCAGCTATTGCGGGTGAAGCCCCCGGACGGCAACCAGGTATCGCGCTCGAGCGGACGACGGCAGGTGGTTTCATCGAATTCCCGACGATCGGCGAAGCCGGTCAGGACCTCGGCGCGACCGCCGTCTGCGGTTGCCGGCGCCGATGCGACGAGTTCCGGAATCAAGTGGGGCTGGCCTGTCCAAGGCGCAGTCAAACAGGGCTTTCGCGCCGGCGATCGAACCCGCTCAGGGGTCCGTATAGGCGCCCGCGCCGGCGCGCCGGTGGCAGCCGCCGCCGATGGCACCGTCGTCTACAGTGGCAGTGGACTCAAGGGTTACGGCAACCTTATCATCGTCAAGCACAACAGCCGCTACTTGAGCGCCTACGGCTTCAATCGCCAGTTGCTCGTGCGCGAAGGCGATAGAGTCAAACGCGGTCAGCGGGTCGCCGAGGTCGGGCAGGCCGCGAGCGGGGAGAGTCTGCTGCACTTCGAGATCCGCAGAGACGGGGTCGCGGTGGATCCTCTGCGCTTCCTTCCCGCCTCTCGATAGGCCCGGCGTCTCAGGGCTTGCTCCGACGCTGCGGCTGGGCCCGTAGCCGATCCCTGGCCGCGTGCGTTTGCAAGCAATCGCGCGTCTATCCGGCGCGGCATCGATTCTTCGAGGGGTGTTCTATGTCAGCACAGAAGCAGGGCGAGGAGCCGGGTAACGACTCCCTGCCCGTGGAGGGCGAGGACGATGCTCTGCTCGGTGCCGATGAAGACCTTGATACCAGTGGTGCCGATGCCGATGCCGCCGAGCTTTCGGAGTCCGAGGCTAGTGATGACGACGGCGCGGACGAGGACCCAGCGCTTGGCGGCAAAGCCCCTCGGCGTTTCGCTGCCGGCGATGCCGATTTTGATGCCACTCGGCTTTACCTGAACGAGATCGGCGAGTCCAAGCTGCTCAGCGCCGAGGAAGAGGTGCTGTACGCGCGTCTGGCGCAGCAAGGCGACGAGCACGCGCGCGGCCGCATGATCGTCAGCAATCTGCGTTTGGTGGTGAAGATTGCGCGACGCTATCTAAACCGTGGGCTTCCGCTGCTGGATCTGATCGAGGAAGGGAACCTCGGGCTGATTCGGGCGGTCGAGAAGTTCGATCCCGAGCGCGGCTTTCGCTTTTCGACCTACGCGACCTGGTGGATTCGACAGACCATCGAGCGCGCGATAATGAATCAGACCCGCACCGTGCGGCTGCCGATCCATGTCGTGAAGGAGATCAACGTCTACCTGAAGGCAACGCGCGTGTTGGCGCAGCAACTCGACCACGAGCCCAGCACAGAAGAGGTCGCGGACCTGCTCGACAAACCGATCGGCGAGGTCAAGCGCATGCTGGGGCTGAACGAGCGCATCGCCTCGGTGGATACGCCCTACGGTAAGGACGCCGACAAGCCGCTCGTCGATCTGCTGCAGGACGATGCAGTCCAGGATCCGAGTGACGATATCCAGGACGAGGACATCAACACCAATCTCGAGCACTGGCTGGACAAGTTGAGCGATAAGCAGCGAGAGGTGGTCGAGCGTCGCTTCGGCCTGCACGGCTATGAGCACTCGACTCTGGAGCGGGTAGCGCAGGAACTCGGCGTGACCCGCGAACGGGTGCGCCAGATCCAGATGGACGCGCTGCGTCGGTTGCGCGACATCTTGGAAAAAGAGGGCTTCTCGGTGGACTCCTTCTTCAAGTAGGCCGCTTGCCGTGAGGCGCGTACCCAATGGTTCCCTGTCGAGTCCGCGCAGGCGACGTCCACGAGGCGGGATCAAAAAATCCTGTAAAAATAATTCTTTACATGGCGACCGCCTTTGTTCCGACCAATTGATGCAGGTCAATGAAAGCTGTGTGAAATGGCGCGGTCGACTGTTTCAAATGCAGCGCTTGTATTGACTTTTTGCCCCTAATCCAGTGAGATTGGGGCGCTCCGCGGTTGGGACGGAACCCGCCAATTTCTAGGGCTGGAAAACCCTAACGACTTATCTCTTTTTCCCAGTTTTTTTTGGGGGTCTCAATGGAAGTCACAGCTGATCGGGCAGCTGAACAGAAGTACGACTTCGATGTCGTACGCTGGTTCACTGTCATGGCCGTCGTCTATCTGGTAGTGGGTGCCGCGGTCGGCGTCTACATCGCCTCGGAACTGGCCTGGCCGTTCCTGAACTTCGACAGTCCCTACCTGTCGTTCGGCCGTCTGAGGCCCGTGCATACCAACGCGGTAATCTTTGCGTTCGGCGGCTGTACCCTGATGGCGACCGCTTTCTACACGGTGCAGCGAACTTGTGGCGTGAGCCTCTGGAGCAACAAGCTTGCCTGGTTCACCTTTTGGGGCTGGAACGCGATCATCGTGCTGGCGGTCATCACGCTGCCGCTGGGTCTGACCCAATCCAAGGAGTACGCCGAGCTTGAGTGGCCGATCGATATCCTGATCGCGGTCGTCTGGCTGGCCTTCACGATCAACTTCATCATGACCATCGCCAACCGGAAGACCTCGCACATCTATGTGTCGAACTGGTTCTTCCTCGGCATGATGGTGATGATCGTCTACCTCCATGTCGTCAACAGTCTGTCGATACCGGTTGGCCTGTTCAAGTCTTACAGTCTCTTCTCCGGCGTTCAGGATGCGATGATCCAGTGGTGGTGGGGCCATAACGCGGTTGGCTTCTATCTGACCGCTGGCTTCCTCGGCATCATGTACTACTTTGTGCCCAAGCAGGCCAATAGACCCGTCTACTCTTATCGGCTGTCGGTGATCCACTTCTGGGCATTGATGTTCGGTTACGTCTGGCTCGGCGCCCACCACCTGCACTACACCGCGCTTCCGGATTGGACCGGCTCGCTCGGTGCCGCCGTCTCCTTGGCGATGATCATCCCGTCATGGGGTGGTGCCGTAAACGGTATGATGACGCTTTCCGGGGCCTGGGACAAACTGCGTACCGACTACGTGCTGCGCTTCCTGATTATCGCGCTGGCCTTCTACGCCATGTCGACATTCGAAGGACCGGTGATGTCGCTGAAGACCGTCAATGCGCTCTCCCACTACACCGACTGGACCATCGGCCACGTGCATTCGGGCGCGCTGGGCTGGGTCGCAGGCATCTCGATCGGCGCCATCTACCATCTGATGACCCGCCTGTGGCACACTGAGATGTGGTCCGAGAAGCTGGTCAATGTCCATTTCTGGACGGCGACCATCGGCACGGTGATCTATGTCGTCGCTATGTGGGTATCGGGCATCATGCAGGGCCTGATGTGGCGCGCCTATGACGAGTACGGCACGCTGGCTTACACCTTCGTCGAGTCGGTGGCGGCGATGCATCCCTACTACGCAATGCGCGCCGTTGGCGGCGGCATCTTCCTGCTCGGCGCGGTCATCATGCTCTTCAATATCTTGATGACGGTGCGCAAGTCGGCGACCCAGGGCAGTCTGCGTGAGGCTCGCTCTCCCGCCGCTCTGGCCTCGGCCTGACTCGGCTCGGCCCCGAACAATGCAGGAGATGATCGACAATGGCTGACCAAAACTCACCACCGAAGAACTTCCAAGAGCGCATGGAGCGCAACATCTGGGCACTGCTGATCGTGCTTGCGATCGTGCTCTCCGTTGGCGGTATCGTCGAGATCGTTCCGCTCTTTTTATTGAAGAGCACCGAGGAAGCGAACAAGTTTCCTGAGATCGTCTGGAACGGTACCGATCCCGGCGCCAAGCCCATCGTCACCGTGAGTGCCGATGGCAAGGAGGAGTGGAATTGGAAACCGGGAGATGGAATCAGACCCTATACGGCGTTGGAACTGGCCGGCCGTGATGTCTATCAGCGCGAGGGTTGTTATCTATGCCATTCGCAAATGGTTCGGCCTTTCCGCGATGAGCGCGAGCGCTATGGCCACTACTCGCTCGCGTCGGAGTCCATGTTTGATCATCCGTTTCAATGGGGGTCGAAAAGGACAGGGCCGGATATGGCGCGACTCGGCGGCAAATACTCTGATGAGTGGCACCGTCAGCATCTGATGGCACCGCGATCGGTAGTACCGGAATCCATAATGCCTGGTTATCCCTGGCTTGCTGAGCGTGAAGTCAAGGGCAAACGCATTCGGCGCCACATGAAAGGGCTGCGCGCGATCGGTGTGCCATACAACGATGCCGACATCGAGCAGGCCCCTGCTCTAGTGGAGGGCAAGACCGAGATGGACGCAATGATTGCGTACCTGCAGGTCTTGGGCACCATGGCAAAGCTTGAGCCCGGCGTCGAGTATCGGCAATAACATGGGCGACTACTTTCATACCGATTGGGCCGCGATGACGGCGACGGATTGGGTCGGGACCATCCTGACGGTCGTCATCTTCGTCCTCATGATCGTGGCGTATTTCCAGGTGTTCAGGCCAAAGAACCGGGACAAGCTCGAGGCGAGAAAGCATATCCCGTTCGAAGAAGAGAACCAGGATATCGGAGAACAGAATGGCGGAAAATAACCCCTTCCCCGGTGAAAACAATACTGGGCACTTTTGGGACAACAATCTACGCGAACTGAAGAACCCGCCACCACAATGGTGGATGATCGCGTTCTGGGTATCGATCCTTTGGGTCGTCTTGTATAGCATCCTCTACCCGACCTGGCCGACGCCCTGGTCGGCGGACGAAGGGGATGGCTATACCAAGGGCATCCTCGGCTGGACCTCTATGAAGGAATACCAAAAGGGTGTCGAGCAGGTCGAAGCAGTGCGTGCACCATTCGACGCGAAGATCGCCGACCTTTCCGCGGCAGAGATCCTTCAAGATCCAGGCCTAACCCAGTATACCCTTGCCTCTTCCAAGGTGCTGTTTGGCGATTATTGCTCGGCATGCCATGGCAGTGGCGGCCAGGGCAATCCGGGCTATCCGGTGTTGGCCGATGACGACTGGCTCTATGGCGGGTCGCTCCAAAAGATCACGGAGTCGATCACCAATGGCCGAAAAGGCGCCATGACCGCGCACGCCAGTATCCTCAGCGAGCAGGAGATCGACACGCTGGCCAGGTTTGCGGTCGACTTGAGCGAGGGCGGCAAGGGCAGCGACGAGGCCTGGGCGCTTTACAACAGTAAGGGCTGCAACGCCTGTCATGGCGCGAACGGTGATGGCGTGCTCGCCGAACTGCCTGACGGAACCATCGTCACGGTGGGTGCGGCCAACCTGACAGACGCGATTTGGCGCTTCCAACCGGGCGGTTACGAGAGCGCGAAGCACACCATCAGGTATGGGGTCAATCAGCCGGGCGTCGAGCAAACGCGCGACGCCGTTATGCCTGCGTTCGCCCAGGTTGGACAACTGGAGGGCAAGCTGTCGGCAGAGCAGATCAAGATGCTGACGGTCTACGTTCACGAATTGGGCGGTGGCCAATAGGAGGATGCCATGCACCTTGATGCAGTGTTTTGGGGCTCGATCATCAGCGTGCTGCTTGCGGTCGTTGTATTGGTGTATCTCGTCTTCAAGGTCATCAAGTTGATGAACGAAGACGCGGAACGCCACAAGACGCAGCAATCAGAGTAGTCCAACCGAATAACGAGACGAGGAGGCAACGAGGAGACGAGGAGACAATAAGGCGAGGAGATGATGCGTGGTGAAAGGGGGATTGTTATCCCCCTATTTTTTTGGCTGTAGCCGGCATTTTTGCCTGGTTGAATTGTCAATTGACATGGAGCGGTTGTTCGTCAGCGCCTAGGCTTTATAAGACGCTGACTTTGTGGCCGCCGTGAGCAAGACACAGGCGGAAACTGAGAACGCGGCTTCCACCTTGCTTTGGCCTCAGTCGACTCGCGCCCGCGTTTTTTTGATCAGGATCGAACCATGACGACGAATCAGAGTGCCGGGCAGAATCCTGCACTGGACGAGATCTATGCCGAAGCCGAGCAGTGGCACGTCAATACCGGCGGCAAGACCATTCATGCTAAGCGCGTCCCCGGCAAGTGGCGGACCATCAAATGGCTGGCCTCGTCGGTCTGGCTGATCTTCTTCCTCGGCCCTTATCTGAACTGGGACGGACGTCAAGCAGTTCTGTTTGACATTCCCAATCGACAGTATCACCTGTTTGGGGCGACCGTGCTGCCGCAGGACTTCTGGATGCTGTCGCTGTTGTTGTTATTCTTTGCGATCCTACTGGCAGTGGCGACCGCGTTGGTCGGGCGCGTCTATTGCGGCTACTTCTGTTTCCAGACGGTATGGACCGACGTCTTCACCTGGATCGAGGAGAAGATTGAGGGGCCTCCGGCACAGCGGCGCAAGCTGGATCAGGCGGCGATTGGTGGTGGAAAGCTCTCGCGTAAAATCTCGAAGCATGCCCTTTGGCTGCTGATCGGCTTCGTGACCGGATTCAGTTTCGTTGCCTGGTTCTATGGTACAGACGCGCTCTGGCGCGACTTCTTTGTCGGCCAGGCCAATGCTGCGGTGTACGCATCGGTGGCCTTGTTCACCGTGGGAACCTATGTGCTCGCTGGCTGGCTGCGGGAGCAGACCTGCTTCTGGCTCTGCCCTTACGCACGTATTCAGGGTGTGATGTTGGACCGCACAACGGTGGTTCCAACCTATGACGAGGCACGAGGCGAGCCGCGCGGGCGGATGAAGAAGGGCGAGACCGAAACCAACCGTGTCGCCGGCGATTGCGTCGATTGCAACCAGTGCGTCGCGGTCTGCCCGACCGGCGTCGATATCCGGCTCGGTCAGCAGGAGGGCTGCATCACATGCGGTCTGTGCATCGATGCCTGCGACGCCGTCATGGATAAGGTGGGCCGCCCGCGCGGTTTGGTACGATACGCGTCGCTGGATGAGATGGAGGGCAAGCCGGTCAAGCCGATGCTTTTGCGCGCTCGCGTCTGGGTCTACACCGCGATCCTGGGGCTGGCGTTGGTCGGTATCGTCTATGGCCTGTCGTCGCTCTCCGCGGTTGATCTTAAGGTGTTGCACGAGCGCGCGCCGTTGTTCGTTCAACTGAGTGACGGCTCGATTCAGAACAAGTACACCCTGAAGCTGCTGAATAAGACGAAGGATGATTTGCAGCTAACCATCTCGGCGCAAAGCGCTGTTCCGGTTGAGTTGCTCGGTGCGGAGGAGCCCATCTTCGCCAAGCATGGCGAGGTCACGCCGGCGATTGTGTTCGTGAAGGTCAAGAAGGCCGACCTCGTTGCGGAGAACATTCCGATCACCTTCCATGCGAGCGCGACCTCGGCGAGCGGCTCGGACGTGTCGACCAAGCGCGAGAGTGCGTTCTTCGGGCCGCGGCAATAAACAGGTTTCCGTGTTTACGAAGCAACCGGAGCCAGACCTAAGGTGAAAGATGAACAGTATAGATTCGGCCGCTGTTGAACCGACTGGTGGGACCGGCGCGACGGCGCGGCGGGAGCCGAGTCCATCGGCGCGAACCGATGCCGTACCTAAGCAACCCGTGTCTGCCTGGCGTAGTCCCTGGGTGATCGGTTGGATTGGGCTGGTGGTGACGGTCCTGGTGGTCAACGCGACCATGGTGGTGCTCGCGATCAACACCAATCCCGGTCTCGTGCGGGCCGATTATTACGAAGGCGGTCGGGAGGTCGAGCGGACTATCGTCACCCGGCTCGAGGGCGGACCTGGTTGGACCATGAACATCGACACGCCGGCAGACCTGTTGGCCGATTCGCCGACGACGATTCGCTTCTTCATCGTCGATAAGGCCGGCCAGCCGGTGACGGTCGAGGCCGTGAACTATTTCGCCTATCGGCCCGCGAACTCGGCCCAGGACATCGCGATGGCGATGGAGCAAGAGGCGCCCGGGCGTTATGCGGTCCGGCTTGCGTTTCCGCTGGCCGGTATCTGGGATACCCTGGTCAGCGCGCGCGACGGTGATCAGGAGTACTCCGTCGCTCAACGCATCAGCGTTGCGCGTCCCTGATCCGGAATGCCTCTAAGGCGATTGCCGGAAAATCTCGTACCAGATGACGCCGGATTGAGGTTCGCCTTCAAGGAGCACTGGCAGGAGCATAGCCGAGCCATGTGACTGGCGGTGCGACACGGAAGGCGGGCGTCAAGACAAGTCAGCTGGTATGAGATTCGACAGAAATCGCCTAAGATGTCCTTTCGTTGCCGTCCAGGCACTTGATCAGGATGGGTTTGAAAAAGGGGGGCGACAACGCGTTTGCGCTGTGGGTTCGTCGCCCCTTTGCTCTGCTGAAACCGGCGTGTCTGTTGCGCGTCCTGAACCGTGGCGCCGTTGTTGGGCCAACGCCCTGATTTGATTACCGTACGCGAATCCGCGACAGCGCTGACCTCACCGCGTGCACCGCCTGATGCGGGGATGCGCTGCTTCCATTGCGGCCTGCCGGTGTCCGAAGCGGCACGCGAGTGTGCCGTTGTCGATGGTGGCGAACGTGATTTCTGTTGCACCGGCTGCAAGTCGGTCTGCGAGGCCATCTACGCCGCTGGGCTGGATGGTTTCTACCGGCGCACGCCAGAAGGCGAGATGCTGGGTCCTCCGCCGGAGCCGCCAAGGCAACTCGCGCTCTACGATCTCGACGCGGTTCAGGAGGAGTTCGTCGATAGCCTCGGCGAGATCCGCGAGATTAATCTGCTGGTCGAAGGTATTCACTGCGCTGCTTGCGTCTGGCTGATCGAGAATGGCGTTGCTGCCTTGCCTGGGGTAGAAGAGGCGCGCGTCAACCTGACCGGGCGCCGCCTTCGGCTGAAGTGGGACAACAGCCGCGTTGAGCTGTCTCGCGTTTTGCGCCGGCTGGCCGATATCGGCTACGCGGCCGTGCCTTTCGATCCGGATGCCGCCGAGGGTTCGCTGAATCGGCAGAATCGGGCCTTGCTCTATCGCATGGCCTTTGCCGGTTTCGGCATGATGAACCTGATGTGGATCTCGATTGCGCTCTATTCTGGGGCGGATCAGGGCGAGTTCCGCGATCTGTTCCATTGGATCGGCTTCGCAATCGCGACGCCCACGCTGCTGTATTCGGGATGGCCTTTTTTCAAAGGCGCTTGGACCGGCTTGCGCCAGCTGAATCTGAGCATGGATCTGCCGATCGCCATCGGCGCTTCGATTACCTATCTCTACTCCCTCTATGTGACGGTGACCGGAAGCGGCCATGTCTATTGGGATACGGTGGTCAATTTCCTGTTCGTCATCCTGGTGGGGCGCTATCTGGAGGCCATCTCCAAGCGACAGGCGGTCTCCTCGACGCAGCGCCTGCTCGACCTGCAGCCGAAGGTCGCGACGGTAATGCGCGAGGGCGAGGAGGCGATTATCCCGATCCGCGCCGTACGCGGCGGGGACGAGATGCTGGTGCGCCCGGGTGAAACCATTCCGGCTGACGGTATCGTCTTGGACGGGCTCAGCAGCGTCGACGAGTCGATGCTCACCGGCGAGTCGATACCGGTGACCCGTGGCACGGGTGACACGGTTGCCGCCGGGACCCTGAACGGGGCCGGCGTGCTCCGCGTGCGTGTCTCCGGAGTGCTGCGCGACAGTGCGCTCGGTCGGATCATTCGTTTGGTCGAGGATGCGCAAGCGAGCAAATCGCCGATCCAGTGCATGACCGATCGCATCGTGCCTTGGTTCGTCGCGGTGACCCTGACGCTCGCGCTCCTGACCTTTGGCTGGTGGGTGCGGCAGGACTTTGAGATGGCCCTGATGGCCGCCACAGCGGTACTCATCATCACCTGCCCATGCGCCTTCGGCCTTGCCACCCCGATGGCGATTGCCGTGGCAACCGGTCTTGGCGCTCGCCACGGCATCCTGGTCAAGAATGGTGCGGTGCTGGAGCAACTCGCCGACATCGAGCACTACGTGTTCGACAAGACCGGAACTCTCACCGAGGGTCGGCCAATGGTGGTTGCGCTGTCGGACGCTGGCGGTGAGTGGAGGGTAGAGGACGGTCTCGACGCCTTGACACCGGAGCGCCGAGAGCGGTTGGCGCTGCTTGCCGCGCTGGAGCATCTGTCGGAACATGCGTTGGCGCGCGCCATCACCGGTCTCTCGGCCGAGGCGAAGATCCCGCATTCACGCTTGACCGTCGAGGACGTGCGGGTGGCGCCGGGACAGGGTATTTCCGGCCTGGTTGCGGGCGCTCGGGTTGTGATCGGCACCATCGAGTGGCTGCGTCGCAACGGAGTCGAGCCGAAGGACTGGCCCGCGCACGGCCGCGCGTCGCAGACCGCGACCCGCGTCCACTGCGCCGTCGATGGGGTCGAGGTGATGCGACTGCTGATCGAGGATCGTCTGCGTCCGGATGCCATTGACATCGTTCGCCGACTGCGTGCCGATGGGCTTCGAGTGACGCTGTTGACCGGCGATCGGCGCGCGGCCGCGGAGCATATCGCGGCGCAGCTCGGCGACGTGGAGCTGATCGCGGAGGTCATGCCGGCGGACAAGGACGGTGTGATCGCGCGGCTTCAGCAAAGTGGGCAGCGCGTCGCGATGATCGGTGACGGCGTCAATGACGCCCCGGCGCTGGTGCGCGCAGATGTGGGCATCGCTGTTGGCAGCGGTACCGACGTGTCCATCGCCAGTGCCGATATCGTGCTCATCGCCAACGAGCTGATGCCCGTGCATGACGCTGGCCGGCTGGCCAGGCGCACCGTGCGTACGATCAGGCAGAATATTGCTGTCTCGATCGCCTACAACAGCATTATGGTGCCGCTGGCAATGGCAGCGATGATCACACCGCTCATCGCTGCTATCTCGATGCCGCTCAGCTCCTTGGCGGTGATCGGAAATTCGGCGCGTATCCGGAGTCTGTTTCGCGCCGACAAAAGCAGGGCCAAGGCGCCGACGCGGTCTGATAACTCGAGACGAAAGGGGGTGTGAATGGAAGTCATCTACGGTCTGATCCCCGGCATGATCCTGCTTGGGCTGGTCGCGGTCGCTGTGCTGTTTTGGGCGGCGCGCTCGGGACAGTTCGATGATCTCGACGGTGATGCACAGCGCATCCTGATGGACGAGGATGTCGATGAGCGTTCGGCTAAACGATTCCCCGACGCGGAGGACGACGGGCGCGGCGAGCAGGATCAGCTTCGGCGCTGACCTTGCCACTGGCGCGCTCCATGCCGCTCTTGCTCAGGCTATTGGATGCTGCCAAAGGATTTGTCGACGGCGCCGGCCGGGGCCTGCAGACCAGCGAAGCGGCAGCCCTGTGCCACCGGACCGCCCGGGAAGATGCCGTACAGATACTTCAGGCCGCCCTGGGCATGGAAACGCTCGCCGAGGGCGTCGTGTAGGTGGCGGACGTTAGGGCTCTCATTGGTCGCAAAGTGTTGTTGCAGCGCCTTGATGACCGTCCAGTGATCCGCGCCGAGTCTCACGCCGTCGGCCTCCGCCGCGGTCTCGGCGCTCTGACGGGTCCAGTTTGATGGCGCTGCCGGAAACTCCGGGTCGTGTACCACGGCGCCCGGATTCATGATCTCTTGCATCGTCTCTGCCATGTCTCTCTCCTCAGTCGTGCGATTGGGTCAAGGTGAGTGGTACTCAACTGAACGGCTTTCGTCAAGTCCGCGGCGATTGACGCCGCAATTCGTGCTGGTAAAGACGCCATGAATCTAATAGGAGTCGAGTGCCGGGTCCTCGATGATGCCGCGGCCGTCGCAGAGACGGCGGCGCGGCTGATCTTGACCCAAGCGCGTGCGGCGATCGCCGAGCGTGGCCGGTTTCGTCTAGTCTTGGCAGGCGGGACGACGCCGGCCGTTACCTATCGCTTATTGGCTTCCGAGAACGCCGACTGGAGCGCATGGCATGTGTATCATGGCGACGAGCGCTGTTTACCTCGGGATGATGCCGAAAGAAACAGCCTGGCGGCCGAGCAGATATGGTTGGATCGGGTGGCGATTCCGGCAGCTCAGGTGCACGCGATTCCTGCGGAGCTGGGCGCCGAGCCCGCGGCAGAGGCCTATTCGCCCTTGGTCGCGGCCGCACTTCCGTTCGATCTCGTGCTGCTTGGGATGGGAGAGGATGGCCATACGGCGAGCCTGTTTCCCGGACGGGAGATTCCGTCGGAACCCTTGGTGATCCCGGTGCACGACGCGCCGAAAGAGCCGCCCGAGCGCGTTTCGCTGACACCGAGGGCGCTCCGCGCATCCGCCCGGATACTGTTGCTCATTACCGGCGCGGGCAAGCGCGAAGCCCTCCGCCGATGGCAGGCCGGCGAGCCACTCCCAGTGGCCCAGGTTGCCGCTGCTGGCAACACCATGGCGCTGCTGGACCGCGCTGCCGCCAGCGATTGACGGGATTGGGCGACCTTCGACGGATTGGCCGCCGCAACGCACCTGGGCCGCATTCGGCCGTTCTTACTGATCAACCTGCTCCCGCCTTTGACCATGGCCGCGTTGAGTTCGGTAGGGCGCAAGCCTCGAGAAGGGCTGAAGGCCAAGCGCCGCCGGCAGCCAGTAAACTCTCCGAAAACCTCTTAGAAGGCGGGGCCGGGCTCCTTGCCGAGCTTTTTCAGGATGGTCGCTAGGGGGCAGAAGCCGGTGAAGGCCGACTGCAGCAGGTTCAGGCCGACGAAGCCCGTGAACCAGAGCCACAGCGGGCTGACATAGACGGCGAGCAGCACCGAGATGAGAATAAAGCTGCCGGCAACGGCGAAGACGATGCGTTCGACGGACATAATGGACCTCGGGAATACAGGGTTAAATCCAACGACACAAGCTTAATGAAGAGCCCAGTGACACGCAAGACGGCCAGTTCTCGGTGTCGACATGGCGGGTCTTGAGACGCGGGCGAAGGCCAAAGACGACTCGTGCGCGGGCTGCTGCGCCCACGCCCCTATCCGCCTCCCTGACTCCGCGCGAGCGGCCGTTTGCGATTCATTTAGACAGCTCGGAGGCGCTGGAGTCCGATGCGCTGCGGCCGCCGGCGTGCCGCTTCAGCCCGCCGGCCACCGGGCGAGCGGTGGCGGGGTGCTCTGGCCAGTGGTGCTTCGGATAGCGTCCGCGCATCTCCTTTCGCACCAGCGCATAGGCGTTCTGCCAAAAGCCTGGTAGGTCGCCGGTGATCTGCAGCGGCCGGCCGGCTGGGGAGAGCAGGCGGACCAGCAGCGGCAACTGTCCGTCGAAGATCGCCGGCGTCTGGGTGGCTCCGTACATCTCCTGGATCGGTACGTCGAGGAGCGGCCGGTCGCCGTCGCAGTAGTCGATGCGTCTGCGAGTGCCGGCGGGCGTGGTGTAGGTCTCCGGGGCGAGGCAGTCCAACCGGGTCTTAGGTTGCCAACCGATGTGCTGAGCGAGGATCTGCACAAGATGCAGCGCGCGTGCATCGGCAAGCCGCGTCTTGCCGGTCAGCCAGGCACCGAGCCAGTCGTGCGCATGCGCCGCTAACCAGGCATCGGACAGGTCCGGCCAGTCCGCCTCCGGCTGCAGGCGTCGGGCGAGCAGGGCGCGGGCTTGCAGTTGGCGCGCGGCCGGCGTCCAGCTCAGGGCACGTTGCAGGTCGTCTGCGATGGCCTCGAGCAAGAGCGCCGTTGCGGCGTGCTGGTCGGTGATCGGCGTCGGCCTGGATCGCAACACAATCGCGTCGAGCGTCACCAGGTCGCGGGCTATGACCATCTCTCGCGCCGCGTCCCATTGGAGCGAGCTATTTCGTTCAAGCCGAGCGCCGGCCAATGCGTGAACCTCGATCTCGCTGATCGGAAGCGCCGCTCTGATGCGGTTGTCGCCGCCCGCCGCATCCAGATCGGCGATGACCAGCCATGGTTCAATGGCAAGTGCATCGTCGGTCGGTAGTCGCGCGCCAATGCCGCTGGCGAGCAGAAAACGCTCGCTGCCCGAACGATCGCCAGCGCCGCCGCGACCTTCGTCAGAGTCACGCTCAGCGCGGTTACGGGCGATGCGTTCCGGGTAGGCGAGCGCGAGCAGTGCGCCTGGACTGGCGATATCGCTGACCGCGATCGCCGAATCGGTGGCATCCGCCGCGCCCTGCTTCAGCAACCGCGTGAACTGTTCGCTCAGACGACCAATCGTCGTCAGCCTGCGCGAGTCGAACCCCGGGGTTGGCTGCCGGCGTCTCTGCGCTTGAAGTGCCCGCAGCCCTGGTGTCAGGTCGGCCGGTCGCGGCAGGTCGGGCCGGTGAAGCCGGGCGTCGCGTTCGGACAACAAGGCGGCGAGATCAGCAGCCGTTTCGGCAGAGGTGGCCGGCGCCATTGTCAACATGCGCGCCAAGCGGGGATGCAGCGGGAGCCTGGCCATGCTTCTGCCGACGGCCGTGATGGCGCCACGGGCGTCCAGTGCCCCCAGCATCCGCAACAGCTCGGTTGCTTGCGCCCAGGCCGCCTGAGGCGGCGGGTCCAGCCATGCCAGATGCCTAGGGTCGGTGACTCCCCAGAGCGCCAACTCCAGCGCCAGCGGAGCCAGATCGGCCTCGAGAATCTCTGCCGCGCGCCGCTCTGGCCGGCGCTGCTCCTGCTCGCAGGTCCAGAGCCTGATACAGAGGCCCGGCCCAAGCCGACCGGCGCGTCCGGCGCGCTGCTCTGCCGATGCTCGCGAGATGGGCGTACTGACCAGCCGCGTCAGCCCGCTGCCGGGCTCGAAGCGCGGCTTGCGGGCAAGGCCGCTGTCGACGACCACCGCGATACCCTCGATCGTCAGTGATGTCTCGGCGATGTCTGTCGCCAGCACGACGCGCCGGGGGCCGCCGGGCGTTGGTCGAAGTGCGCGATCCTGCGCTGCCAACGACAGGGCCCCATACAGCGGCAGGACCTCGACTCCATCGAGATCGGCGAGGCGTGCGGCAACACGGTTGATCTCGCCGGCGCCGGGCAGGAATGCCAAGACATCGCCGCTGTGTGATGACAGCGCAGTGCGCACCGCGGCAGGCAGCGCGTCGACCGGATCGCGAAGGGTGCGCTCGACATGGCGTATCGTCACCGGATGCATGCGCCCGCTGCCCTGGATGACCGGCACGCCGCCAAGCAGCTTGGACACGGCCGCGGTGTCTAGCGTTGCCGACATGATCAGGATGCGCAAGTCCGGGCGCAGTGCCGTCGCGTCCAATGCGAGTGCCAGCCCCAGGTCTGCATTCAGACTGCGCTCATGGAACTCATCGAAGATGATCAGGCCGCAGCCACGCAATTCCGGGTCGGACTGCAGCCGGCGAGTCAGAATGCCCTCGGTCACCAGCTCAATGCGGGTGTTTGGTCCGATACGCCGGTCGAAGCGCACTTGATAGCCGACACGCTCTCCGACTGGCTCGTCCAGCAGGTCGGCCATACGCGCGGCGGCCATGCGGGCGGCTGGTCGCCGCGGTTCCAGCATCAGGATCGACCGGCCGGCGAGCCAGGGCGCGCCCAGCAACGCCAAGGGCACACGTGTCGTTTTGCCGGAACCGGTGGGCGCCGACAGCACGGCGCGGCCTGCCGCCAGTGCCGCGGCCAGCCGCGGCAGCACGGGATCGATCGGCAACGCCTCACCGGGAAGCGTCATTGCCTTGATGCCTGTCTTGCGTGCGCCATCCGGCGCGAAGGTTCAGGTAGATGCGCCCTAGGCGCGGCTGCGTGGCGGCGGTCAGCTGTCGCCGCGTCGCAGGCGAGTGTCGCCAGCCACGGCCGGGGCGGCCGGATTACCCGCCTTCGCCAGTGCGGTACGCACCTTGTGACCGGTTCCCAGAGGGACCAGGATGCGATGTGGGCCGTAGCTTGGCGTTCTACTGCGTTTCAGGCCCGGGTTGAGGTCGCGCAGCGTCTGCAACGGCACGCCGCTGGCACGAGCGGCGCTCGCCAGGTCGATCTGTCTGCGCGCCTCGACCAGCTCCAACCGTGCACGGTTTTCCAGCGGCGGCATGCGCATACCGTAGCGCTCTGGGCTACGCACCATGCTCGAGATGGCGAGCAGCTTGGGCACATAGAGTTCGGTCTCGGTGGGCAGGTTCAGAGACCAGAAGTCGGTCGGTTTGCCACGTGCCTTGTTGGCACGCTGCGCTGAGCGCACACGCCCTGGCCCGGCGTTGTAAGAGGCCAGCGCGAGCGCCCAGTCGCCGTTGAATTCGGCCTTCAGCTGTTTGAGATAAGCGATGGCACCGCGCGTCGAGGCGAGGATATCGTTGCGGCCGTCGTACGAGGCGTCTTGCCGCAGCCCCATCTCGATGCCCGTGTAAGGCATGAATTGCCACATGCCCGAGGCGCTCTTCGGCGACACCGCGCGCGGGTTGTAGCGGCTTTCCACCTCCGGCAGCAGGGCAAGCTCGGTTGGCAGCCCGGCGCGTTCCAGTTCGCCCACGATGACATGCAGATAGGGACGCGCGCGCCGATTCAGATCGGTAAGATAGGAGCCATTGCGCTGCAGCGAGCGTGCTGCCCGATCGATCCGGTCATGGTGTGCGATCTTTAGGCTCCGGCCGTGACGCACCCGGTCCCACAGGTCGCTGCTGTTGCGTCCGCCACTGTAGCTGGCGCCCGAGAGCCGCGGGTCGTCACCGGCAACCCGGATGTCGACGGCGGGTCGAACATAGCCGTACTCTCGCGCGGATACCGTGCGCGGGGCGTCGCCGTCAGACCCGAAAACGCTGTCTTGGGCCGGAGGCTTGGACGCACAGCCCGGCAATGCTGCAACACTGATCAGGAGGGCGGCAGCCTGCGCTGCTGCCAGAGGGCGCGCGACGGCGCCAAGCTTGTTACACGCCATGAGAGAGATTGCAGTCGCGTTGGAGATTGAACCGGGTAGCCTTTGTTTTGATTGGTTCAGATCAACACAATATACGGGAATACCCCAGGCGTTTCCATTACTAAGGCGCGGTTTGCACACTCAGGCCTCCGTGGTTAAGGGCGTCGTCGAACCCCGCTGGCGGGAGCCGCTTGCGCGTCGCCGGCCAGCGCCCTGCATATCGTGAGCCGGGTGCGTGCTCCCGGCGGAGCAGGTACCCGAGCAGATTGCCGAACAGAGATGAAACCTTGCAGCAGCCTTGACGGCGACCCGCTGTCGATCCTCAGCAGATGGTACAAGACGCCGCTTGGGCGCCAGGTGGCCCATGCTGAGAATGCCTGTCTGGAGCGGCTGCTGCAGGACTGCTTCGGGCTCTACCTGCTGCAGTTTGGCGCCTCGAGCCAGTTCCATGAGGCGTTCGAACTCTGCCGTATCCGACACCGCGTTGTCATCGGCGACAGCAAGCCTGATGCGCGCGCCGGTGATCTGACCGAGCACATTCGCGCGCTGCCGTTCGAGCTGCCGTTGGCGTCCGCGAGTGTCGATGCCGTCGTGCTGCCGCACACGCTGGACTTCTGCGTGGAGGCGCATCAGGTGCTGCGCGAGGTGGAGCGGGTATTAATCCCGGAAGGCAGGCTGGTCGTTTTCTGTTTCAATCCATTGAGCACCTGGGGCCTGATGAGGTGGCTGCCGCGCCAGCGGCGCCGGGTGCCCTGGTGCGGCGGTCAGATGACACCATTTCGCATCGGAGACTGGCTGCGCCTGCTCGGGTTCCAGCTGGAGACGCGCGACATGCTGCTGTTTCGCCCGCCGATGCGTCGCGCCTACATACCGCGGCTGGACTGGCTGGATTCGATCGGCGGGCGCTGGTGGCCGATGCTAGGCGGCGTCTACGGCATTCGCGCCGTCAAGCGCGTCACTGCGCTAACGCCGTTGCGACCGAGCTGGACGCAGCACAGGCCGCTGTTGCCGGGGCGGGCGGTCGAGCCGACTACGCGCGATAACGGCCGTGCCTAAGCCGGTCGAGATCTTTACCGACGGTGCCTGCAAGGGCAATCCTGGACCGGGCGGCTGGGGCGCGCTCCTGCGCTTTGGCGAGCACGAGAAGGAGCTGAAGGGCGGCGAGCGCGACACTACCAACAACCGCATGGAGCTGATGGCCGTGATTCAGGCGCTGGAGGTGCTGCAGCGGCCCTGCGATGTCGTGCTGACGGTCGATTCCCGCTATGTGCGCGACGGCGTCGAGCGCTGGATGCCGCGCTGGAAGCGCAACGGCTGGATGACTGCCGAGCGCAAGCCGGTCAAGAACCAGGATCTCTGGCAGCGGCTGGATCTGGCGCTGAGCGGGCACCGCGTCGATTGGCGATGGATCAAGGGCCACAGCGGCCATGCCGAGAACGAGCGCGCCGACCGCCTCGCCAATGGCGGAATACCGGCAGGCTATCGGCGCTGAGAGGATTGGGCGCTGTCGGGTGGCAAGGGTCTTGGATTAGAGCGCGGGCGCTCCTTCTGCCTGACTCGGCGAAGGCGCCGACACCGCATCTAAGGCGATTTCTGTCAAATCTCATACCAGCTGACTTGTCTTGACGCCCGCCTTCCGTGTCGCACCGGCAGTCACATAGCTCGGCTGTGCTCCTGCCGGTGCTCCTTGAAGGCAAACCTCAATCCGGCGCCATCTGGTACGAGATTTTCCGGCAATCGCCTGAACGTTTTTCTTAGACTTCGACCGCCACTATTTAGACCGCTGCTATGCGCCAGATCGTCCTCGACACTGAAACTACCGGCCTAGAGCCCGCCGAGGGGCATCGAATCATCGAGATCGGCTGTGTGGAGCTGATCGAGCGGCGACTGACGGGTCATAATTTCCATCGGTATTTGCAGCCGGACCGCGAGATCGAAGCCGGCGCGATTGAAGTGCACGGCATCTCAAATGAGTTCCTTGCCGACAAGCCGCGCTTCGCCGACATCGTCGATGAGTTCATCGCTTACTGTCGCGGTGCGGAGCTGATCATCCACAACGCACCCTTTGACATCGGATTCCTCGATCACGAGTTCCGCCGGTGGCGCCCCGACGCGCCTGCCATGGATGCGCTATGCACCGTGACCGATAGCTTGGTGATGGCGCGCAAGCTGCATCCGGGGCAGCGCAACAGCTTGGATGCGCTGTGCAGGCGCTACGACATCGACAACGCGCGTCGCGAGCTGCACGGTGCGCTGCTGGATGCCGAGATCCTTGCCGATGTCTACCTGGCGATGACCGGCGGTCAGGTGAGTCTGCACCTGGGGGGCGAGGACCGCGTGGAGCAGGGATCCCGGCGCGGCCTGGTACGTCGCATAACCGCCGATCGCCCGCCGCTGCCGGTGATCCGAGCCGGCGGGGACGAGTTGGCGGCGCATGCCGCGCGGCTGGAGGCCATTGAAGCCGCGAGCAGCGGCGGCTGTGTCTGGCTCAAGTCCGGCTAGCGGCCATGGCCGAGCAGCAACTGAGGCGATTTCTGTCAAATCTCATACCAGCTGACTTGTCTTGACGCCCGCCTTCGGTGTCGCACCGGCAGTCACATAGCTCGGCTATGCTCCTGCCGGTGCTCCTTCAAGGCGAACCTCAATCCGGCGTCATCTGGTACCAGATTTTCCGGCAATCGCCTAAGGGAATCGCTGCTGCCTCTGCGTTCAGGCGCTGGCTCGGTCAATTTCCGACCGGTATCGAGAAGGTCCAAAAGTTGACGATGAAGTGGGCGAGGATGCTGGCGACGTAACCCAGGGCGATGTACTTGGTCCAGCGCAGGTGCTCGAAGAAGGTGTAGACCCCTTTGGCCTGCCCCATCAGCGCGACTCCGGCGGCGGAGCCGATCGACAGCATGCTGCCGCCGACGCCGGCGGTCAGGGTGACCAGCAGCCATTGGCCCTGGGACATGTCTGGATTCATCGTCAGCACGGCGAACATCACCGGAATATTGTCGACAACGGCGGACAAGACGCCGACCAGAACGTTGGCAAAGGTCGGCCCCATATCGACATAGGCCAATTGCGAGACTAGCTCCAGATAGCCGATGAATCCGAGACCGCCGACGCACAGGATCACGCCGTAGAAGAACAGCAGGGTATCCCACTCCGCGCGCGCCACCTTATCGAAGATGTCGAACGGCATCGAATCTTCGACGTGGCCCACCTTGACCGTGGACATCTCCCGCGTCCGGGACAGGTAGTAGCCGAAGAACTTCAGATAGGCCAGCCCGGTCATCATGCCCAGCACCGGCGGAAGATGTAGGAAGTTGTGTATGCTGACCGCGGTGGCAATGGTGAGCAGGAACAGCAGCACAATGCGCTTGGCGCCGCGCTTCATCTCAACCAATTCGTCGCTTGGCGGTGGCCTCCCGCCAGGTATCGCCCTTTGCATGAAGTAGGCCGGTACCAAGAAACTGACAAGGGCCGGGATGAACAGCAGGAAGAAGGTGTAGAAAGGAATAATGCCCTTTTGCCAGACCATCAGCGTCGTGATGTCGCCGAACGGGCTGAATGCGCCGCCGGCGTTGGCGGCGACGACGATGTTGATGCAGCCGATCGCCACGAAGCGCGGATTATCGGCGCCGACCGCCATCAGCACGGCGCACATCAGCAGCGCCGTGGTCAGGTTGTCGGCGACCGGAGAGATGAAGAAGGCCAGGAAGCCAGTCATCCAAAACAGCCTGTGATAGCTCCAACCGCTACGCACCAGCCAGGTGCGTAGCCACTCGAAGACGCGGCGCTCCTCCATGGCGTTGATGTAGGTCATGGCCGCGAGCAGGAACAAGAACAGCTCGGCGAACTCCATGATGTTGTGTCGGACCGCCTGCTCGGCCGCATGCGGATCGCCGTGATGTGTCGTGTAGTAGTAGGCGATCAGCGCCCAGATGACGCCGGCTGCAAGCACCACGGGCTTCGACTTGCGCAGATGCGTGAACTCCTCGGCCATGACCAGGGCGTAGGCGAGGACGAACACGGTCAGCGCTGCGTAACCAACCCAAATGCCGGTGAGATCCAACCGGGTTGTAGACTCGGACGCGAAGACTAAGGGAGAAGCCGCGGAGAGCAGGACGACGAGCATCGCCTTGAATGCCGTATGGTGCATCTGAACTCCTAAAGACAGCGGACAGCGTTTCGTGCTGCGGATGCGTTCTTCCGGGACCGGCAGTGGGGGTGCCTAGATAGGGGCGAGACGGGAAGCGAGCCCGCCCGGCTGAATCCATAGTCCCTTCGCGTGCACTAGGGCTCGCACGCCTAAGCGCGAGTGACGCGCATGCCCGTTTCGAGCCCAGCGGCAGTGTTGCTGGTGCTGGGTGGCGTCGGCCCACAATGACGAGAAGCCACGGGATTGTGGCTGAAAATCACCGGTTGCGCCAACGGAATTGGCGCTGGAGCTGAATTAGTCCGATGGCGCCGACCTGTTGCGATGCCTCAGTTCGAATGCTGCTGGTGATCCGGGGAGCGGAGCACGCCGGCGGCTGCCTCGAGCGCGCCGATGTTGACTACTTGCACGTGTTTGCGGTCGACGTTGAGCACGCCTTCGTCCTGGAAACGTGTAAACAGACGGCTGACGGTCTCGACCGCGAGCCCGAGGTAGTTGCCAATCTCGTGGCGAGACATACTGAGGTAGAAATCGGTCGGCGACAGCCCGCGCTTGCTCAGGCGCGTCGACATGCTGATCAGGAAGGCGGCGAGGCGCTCCTCGGCATTTTTCTTGCCGAGCAGGAGAAGCATTTCGGCGTCATGGCCGATCTCTTTGCTCAGCAGTCTGAACATCTGGTGCTGCAGGGAAGGGATACTGGAGGACAATTCCTCGAAGCGTTGGAAGGGTATCTCGCAGATGGCAGAGGTTTCTAGGACCTTCGCCGAGCAGGCATGACAGTCTTTATCGATGGCGTCGAGGCCGATTATTTCACCAGGCAGGTGGAAGCCCAACACCTGCTCGCCTCCCTCTTCGCTCGGTGCGTAGGTCTTCACCGAGCCGGTCTTCACTACATAGAGGGAGCGGAAGCGCTCGCCTCCACGGAACAGATGATCCCCCCGATGCAGCGGGCGCGTGCGCTTGACGATACTGTCCAGCCGGTCGACATCCTCGGCCGCCAAGCCCATCGGCAGGCATAGCTGCGACAGGGTGCAGTTCTTACACGCGACTCGGATGGTCTCGAAGGAAATAACTTTTCTTTGAGCCAAGGCAGGAGACCTGTTTAGTTGACGGCCCTATTGTGCAACTCGAGTTGACATGGATCAAGCAGGACCGCCGATTTAGTTCACGCATGGAGCGTGATGAATTTCGCGCGCGCAATCTGACGGCCTCGCGGCCTCATTTCGAGACCGGTGTCCGGCAGACCCTTGCCGCTTTCACTGATGGCAATACGCCTGGTAGTTTGTAGTTTCTGGTGCCGCGCCTGAGCCCGGCGAGCTGGCGTCGGTGCGTATGATGGTCGTCGAGATGGCGGAAACGCAAAAGCCGCGCCGAGGGCGCGGCTTTGGAACGCCGAACAGTCTTCGGAAGTTCGGCGGCGAAGCTCGGTGGGGACACCGAGCGAGTTAGGCGACCTACTTTGCCTCGCTGCTCTCCGGCGCCGCCGGTGCGGCAGAGGGGGCCGCATAAGGCATGCCGCCGTACGGGTAGCCGTAGCCTCCGCCGTAAGGACCGCCCCAGCCACCGTAGGGATAGCCGTAACCGCCATAGTACGGATTGCCGTAGCCGTAGCCGTATCCGCGACCATAGCCATAACCGCGTCCATAGCCGCGTCCGCGTCCGTAGCCGCGTCCACCGCCGGACATGCTCATGTTGAAGTCGCCGTAGCCGTCGCCGAACATGTCGCTGAACATGTCACCGACGCCGTCGCCCCAGCCCGAACCATAGCCCGGCCCGCCCCAGCCGGGTCCGCCCCACCAGGCTTGGGCCGAGGTCATCGAAAAAGAAGCCGCGCCGGCAACGGCCGCGATACCGACAGCTTTCGCAATCTTGTTCATGGATTAACGCTCCTCGGTTTGTTCGATGTCTGCCGTGGATCCACACACCGGTCCCTGTCGTGACAGTCCCGGCTGCGATCCCGGATGCGATCAGGTTAGAGTCCGTGAGATACGAACGGCCCGGAGTATACGTGTCGGGTTTTGGCTTGTGAAGTCGACGCGACCGCCTGCTGCCCACCTCTACGGCAGACGGTTCGGGATCCTGTCTGATCGCATTTCGCGGGGCTGGGTGGACGGCTTCAATTGAGGCCGAACCCGGATTTTGTTAACGTCTGCGGCTGCACGGTGCGCAGTTCCATGCCCGACCCGGCCTTCTCTTGCTATGACCAAACTCATCTTCATCACCGGCGGCGTGGTCTCGTCGCTGGGGAAAGGTATTGCCTCGGCATCCCTTGCCGCGTTGCTCGAGGCCCGCGGCTTGCGCGTCACGATGATCAAGCTCGATCCTTACATCAATGTCGACCCGGGCACCATGAGCCCGTTCCAACACGGCGAGGTCTACGTCACCGACGACGGTGCCGAGACCGATCTCGATCTTGGCCACTATGAACGCTTCCTGCGCACGCGCATGGGGCGTAACAACAACTTCACCACCGGCCAGATCTACGAGAGCGTCATCCGCAAGGAACGCCGCGGCGACTACCTGGGGCGCACCGTTCAGGTCATCCCGCACATCACCGACGAGATCAAGAACAGCATCCGCCTCGGCGCTGGCGAGGCGGATGTCGCCATGGTCGAGATTGGCGGTACGGTGGGCGATATCGAATCCTTGCCCTTCCTCGAGGCGATCCGTCAGATGCGCGTCGAGCTGGGTTTGGAGAATTCGCTGTTCATGCATCTGACGCTGGTGCCCTACATCCGCACGGCCGGCGAGATCAAGACCAAGCCGACTCAGCATTCGGTCAAGGAGCTGCGTTCCATCGGCATCCAGCCCGACATCCTGCTGTGCAGGGCCGAGCATCACCTGCCCGACGATGAGCGACGCAAGATCGCGCTGTTCACCAATGTGCCCGAGAATGCGGTCATTTCGGCGGTCGATGCCGATAACATCTACCGCATTCCGCTGCTGCTGCATGCTCAACAACTCGATGCGCTCGTCGTCAAGCACTTCCAGCTGGACGTGCCGGAGGCCGACCTTTCGGAATGGGAGCGGGTGCTGCAGGGGTTCGATAATCCCGGCGCGTCCGTCACCATCGGCATGGTCGGCAAATACATGGACCTGACCGAGGCGTACAAGTCGCTGTCCGAGGCGCTCGCGCACGCTGGCGTGCACACCAACACGCGCGTCAAGATCCAGTACATCGACGCCGAGGAGATCGAGCGTGACGGCACCGCCTGTCTCGCTGGCGTGGACGCGGTATTGGTGCCCGGCGGCTTCGGCGAGCGCGGTATCGAAGGCAAGATCGCCGCCGCGCGCGATGCGCGCGAGCGAGGCGTGCCCTATCTCGGCATCTGTCTCGGCATGCAGGTGGCGGTGATCGATTACGCCCGTAACGTCGCCGGCCTGGAAGGCGCTCACAGCACCGAATTCCAGCGCGATACGCCGCACCCGGTGATTGCCTTGATCACCGAATGGCAAACCGAAGACGGTCAGCGCGAGACCCGTGATGTCAATGTCGACAAGGGCGGCAGCATGCGTCTCGGCGGACAGAATTGCCGACTCGAGCCTGGCAGCCTGGCGCGCGAGATCTACGGCCGCCATCAGATCCGTGAGCGCCATCGCCACCGCTACGAGTTCAACAACCGGTATTGTGACATCATGAAGGATGCCGGGCTGCGTTTCTCGGGCTGGTCGTTGGATTCCAAGCTGGTGGAGATCGTCGAGATACCGGATCATCCCTGGTTCGTGGGCTGTCAGTTCCATCCGGAGTTCACATCGACCCCGCGCGATGGCCATCCGCTGTTCCGTGGCTTCATCAATGCCGCGCTGGTGCGACAGCGCAAGACGGGTGGCGCGGCAGACATCGCGCTGGCAGACCCTGGGAAACAGCCGGCCGCGGAGCAATCGAATGCAACTCATCCGGCTGCCGACGAGATCGCATGATCGCGATGCCGAGTCGGATTCGACGGCGTTTTACCAAACGATAATTGCGCGCTTTCGGCATAGCGGAGCAGCGCGGCGCCGCGCCCCGTCGCGGCATTGGCGTACCACTGGCGTGAGGCTCGAAATCAGCTCCATTTTTTCTATCGAGGATTGCATCCATGTCCGAAATCGTCGACGTCCGCGCCCGAGAGATCTTGGATTCGCGCGGTAATCCCACCGTAGAGGTCGATGTCATCACAGCGGACGGTGCGCTCGGCCGCGCCGCTGTGCCCTCTGGTGCCTCCACCGGCTCGCGCGAGGCGCTGGAGCTGCGCGACGGCGACAAGACGCGCTTCGGCGGCAAGGGCGTGCTGACCGCGTGCGGCAACGTCAACGACGAGTTGCGTGCTGCCGTCGTCGGTATGGAGGTGGCCGAGCAGGAGGCGCTCGACCGCCGCATGATCGACCTCGACGGCACCGAGAACAAGGCGCGCCTGGGTGCCAATGCCATCCTTGGTGTGTCCATGGCCGCCGCGCATGCCGCAGCACAGGAGAAGGCGCTGCCGCTGTATCAGTCACTGGGCGACGGCGACTACCGCTTGCCCGTGCCGATGATGAATATCATCAATGGCGGTGAGCATGCCGATAACAGCATCGACTTCCAGGAGTTCATGATTCTACCGGTCGGCGCGCCGAGTCTACGCGAGGCGGTGCGTTACGGCGCCGAGGTGTTCCATGCGCTGAAGGCCGTGCTGCATGGACGCGGACTGGCCACCGCGGTCGGTGACGAGGGCGGTTTCGCGCCAAACCTAGCGTCCAACGAGGCGGCCATCGAGGTGATCCTGGAGGCCATCGACAAGGCCGGCTACACCGCCGGTCAGGATATCTATCTGGGTATGGACGTGGCGGCCTCGGAGTTCTACGAGGACGGTGTTTACGATCTGAAGGGCGAGGGCCGCAAGCTCGACAGCGCAGGCCTTACCGACCTGTTGCTCGACTGGGTGAACAAGTACCCGATCATCAGCATCGAGGACGGTTTGGCCGAAGGTGACTGGGTCGGCTGGAAAGACCAGACCGAACGCCTCGGCGGCAAGGTTCAGCTGGTCGGCGACGACCTCTTCGTGACCAACACCAAGATCCTTCAAGAAGGTATCGACAAGGGCATCGCCAACTCCATCCTCATCAAGGTCAACCAGATCGGCTCCTTGACCGAGACCCTCGAGGCCATCCGTATGGCGCACCATGCCGGGTATAGCGCGGTCGTGTCGCATCGCTCGGGTGAGACCGAGGACACCACCATCGCGGATCTGGCGGTCGCCGCCGCCACCGGTCAGATCAAGACCGGTTCGCTGTCGCGCTCTGATCGCGTGGCCAAGTACAACCAGCTGATGCGAATCGAGGACCAGCTCGGCGAATCGGCGGTCTACGCCGGCCGCTCGGCATTTCGTTACCTCTAGCGTGCCCCGGCCCGCTGCACCCAGGGTGCGGCGGGCCGGCGCCATCGGTCCGTCACTATGCGCTGGGTGATCTTGTCTCTGATCGTGCTGCTCGGAATGCTGCAATATCGGCTTTGGGTCGGTGACGGCAGTCTTGCCGAGTTGCACGCGCTGCGCGCACAGATCGACGACTATCGCTCCGAGATCGAGCAACTGCAGGCGCGAAATCTCGCCCTTGCGGCCGAGGTGCAGGACTTGAAGACTGGGCTGGAGGCGATCGAAGACCGCGCCCGCAGCGAACTCGGCATGATTCAGCGCGGCGAGGTCTTCCTCCAGGTCATCGAAAACCAAGAGAGTAGCGGGAAATGATGGCGGCCCGGCATTGGGCGCTGATTCCGGCTGCCGGCGTCGGCAGGCGTTTCGGCGGCAAGACGCCCAAACAGTATCTCCGGCTCGCCGATGCGATGGTCATCGATCATGTGCTCGGTGTGTTCGTCGAGCATGCCGCCATCAGCGGCTGTGTCGTGGCGCTGAGCCCTGACGACGGTTATTGGCCCGATAGCCGCTTTGCCACCCACCCTCGGGTGCGGCGCGCGCCCGGCGGGCGCGAGCGCAGTGATTCCGTCGCTAGCGCGCTGGCGCTCTTGGCCGAGGTGGCGGATGACGACGACTGGGTGCTGGTGCACGATGCCGCCCGTCCCTGCCTAAGGGCGCAAGACTTGGACGCCTTGCTCGCGGCACTCCCCGACGAGCCGGTCGGTGCACTGCTGGCAGTGCCGGTGCACGATACGGTCAAGCAAACCGCCGACGGCGAGCGCGTGCAGAGCACGCTTCCGCGCGCCTCGCTTTGGCGCGCCTATACACCGCAGGCGTTTCGGCTCGGTCTGCTGCGTCGTGCCTTGGCAGGGGCGGCCGCCGACAACCAAGCGGTGACCGACGATGCCAGCGCCGTCGAGCGCCTGGGTCTGAAGCCGCGCCTGATCGAGGGCGGCAGTGACAATATCAAGATTACGCGCCCGGAGGATCTTCCGCTGGCGCGCTTCTATCTGGAGCAGCAGGGCCGGCTATGTTGATTGGCCAGGGTATTGATGCGCATCGTTTCGCGCCCGAGCGCCGGCTCGTGCTGGGCGGGGTCGAGATTCCTTTCGATCAGGGACTGGCCGCGCATTCCGATGGTGATGTCGTGATCCACGCGCTCTGTGACGCCTTGCTTGGCGCGGCGGGGCTCGGTGACATCGGACGCCACTTCCCCGATACCGATGCCGCCTATGCCGACATCGATAGTCGGATCCTGCTGCGGCGCGTCATGGCGAGTCTCGGCGAGCGCGGACTCACCGTGCACAACGCCGACCTCACCATTGCCGCGCAGGAACCCAAGCTCGCTCCCTACATCGAGGCGATGCGCGCGATCCTCGCGGACGACCTCGGCTGTGCGCCCGCGCGCGTCAACGTCAAGGCGACGACCACGGAGCGCATGGGCTTCACGGGTCGTGCCGAGGGCATCGCCGCGTTCGCCGTTGTGCTGCTGAGCGAATGAACATGGGCGGCGAAGAGGCCCCGCCCGCTTGGCGGTCGTTTGCCGACCTGCCACGGGCCCACGGCGAGCCTGTCATCCAATGTCTGCTGCGCGCGCATCCAGAAGACTTCGTGGTCGATGAGGAACTCGCCTTCGGCGCGGACAGCGAGGGCGAGCATTGTCTGCTGCGGGTGCGCAAGACAGACGCCAATACCGAATGGGCCGCGCGCCGCCTGGCCGCGCTATGCGGGGTGCCGGTCAAGGCGGTTGGCTATGCCGGTATGAAAGATCGGCGCGCGGTCACGACACAATGGTTCTCGGTGCACATTGGCCCGCGTCCGATACCTGACTGGACGCCGCTGGAAGACGACGGCATCGAGGTGCTCGAGTGCCATCGGCATCGGCGTAAGCTGCGACGGGGTGCATTGGCCGCCAACCGATTTATCCTGCGGCTGCGAGGCGTCCAAGGCGACCCGGATGCCTTGGCCCGGCGCGTCGATCTGATTGCGCGCCACGGTGTTCCGAACTATTTCGGGCCGCAGCGCTTTGGTCGTGACGAGGGAAATTTGTTCCGCGCCGATGCCCTGTTTGGCGACAATCAGGCGGGCGACTCGACATCCGGCGCACGCCGCAACCGCCGTCGCGCCTGGCACCGGGACCGCCATTTGCTGGGGCTTTGGCTTTCGGCGGCGCGCTCGCAGCTGTTCAACGAGGTGTTGGCACTGCGTGTGGTGCGCGGCGATTGGCAAACCGCGCTGCCCGGTGAGCGCCTTCAGTTGCTCGGCAGCCATTCCCACTTCCTTGCCGAGCAGATCGACGATGAATTGCGTGCGCGCGTCGACAGTGGCGATGTTCAGCCGACCGGACCGCTGTTCGGCGATGGTTCCTCGTTGACGACAGCCGAGGTGGCGGCCATCGAGGCCGGCGTCGCGGCCGCTTTCCCGCGTTGGATCGCGGGTCTTGCCGCGGCCGATCTTCGTCAAGAGCGGCGCCCGCTTCGCGTATTGCCCGAGGACCTGATCATGGAACGGACGGAGCCCGGCCAAGCAGTACTGAGGTTTTCGTTGCCCGCGGGCAGTTACGCGACCGCCGTTCTTCGCGAACTGGCCCACTGGGATTCCTGAGCCTTCTCCGCGGCGAGCCGCGATGCCGACCGGTCAGATCCTGAGCAGCAGCCGCGCCGGGTCTTCTAATGTCTCCTTGACGGTGATCAGGAATTGCACCGCCTCGCGGCCGTCGACGATGCGGTGGTCATAAGACAGCGCAAGGTACATCATCGGGCGGATCACTACCTCGCCGTCCACGGCGATCGGCCGCGGTTGGATCTTGTGCATGCCCAGGATGGCGCTTTGCGGCGGATTCAGGATCGGCGTCGACATCAGTGAGCCGAAGATGCCGCCGTTGGTGATCGAGAAGGTGCCGCCTGTCAGCTCCTCGAAGCTCAGCGTGCCGTCCTGCGCCTTGCCGCCGAAATTGCCGATACCACGCTCGATCTCGGCCATGCTCAGCTGGTCGCAGTTGCGCAGGATGGGGACTACCAATCCGCGCGGGGAGCTGACGGCGATGCCGATGTCAAAGTAGCCGTGATAGATGATGTCGCCGTCGTCGACCGAGGCGTTGACCACGGGGTAGCGTTGCAGCGCCTCGACCGACGCCTTGACGAAGAACGACATGAAGCCGAGCCGAACGCCGTGGCTGTTCTCGAACTGATCCTTGTATTGTTGGCGCAAAGCCAGCACGGCGGTCATGTCGACCTCGTTGAAGGTGGTCAGCATGGCAGAGTTCTGCTGTGCCTCCACCAGGCGCTCGGCGATGCGTGCGCGCAGCCGCGTCATTGGTACGCGCTGCTCCGGTCGGCCGGCCTCGCCGCTCAGTGCCGGTAGGGTGACGTCGGAAGTCCCGGCCGTCGAGGGTGCGGGTGCGGCGGTTCTGCGGGCCTCCGGGTCGATCGCCGGCGCCCGTTGTTCCTCTTGATCGAGCCAGGCGAGCACGTCTGATTTGTTGATGCGACCGCCCTTGCCGCTGCCATGAATCTGAGCGGCGTCCAGGCCGAGTTCCTTGACCAGGCGTCGCGCTGCCGGGGCCAGTTGCGGTTCTGGCTCGGGCGCGGGCTGTGCGGCGGATCGCGGCTGTTCCGTTGACGGCGCGGCGGCCTTATCCGCTGCCTCGGGTTGTTGAGGTTCGCGGCGCGATGGCTTGCTTACTGGTTGGCCGACATCGATCAATGCCAGCAGCGCGTCGGCTTCGACCACATCGCCCTCGGCCACCTTGTGCTCGGCGAGTGTGCCGTCCGCCGGCGCGGGTACCTCCAGCACGACCTTGTCGGTTTCCAGATCGACCAGATTCTCATCCTTGGTGACTGGCTCGCCGGGCTGCTTATGCCAGCTCAGCACCGTCGCATCGGCGACCGACTCGGGTAGGGCGGGTACGCGGACTTCGCTGCTCATGCTTTCTCTTCCAGTGGTCTGTCTGGTGCCGTGTCGCTTTGGTCCAAAGGGCGGCGTCAGGCGCCGATTTCCTGCGGCGGGATTCGGCGATTCATGTTCGGGTTGATGCTGCCGGTCAAGGCCTCGTCGATGAGTCGTTCCTGCTGCTCGACGTGTACCGACCGGTGGCCGACCGCGGGTGCCGCGGAGGCCGGACGACCGACGTAAGATGCCTGCTTACCATCCAGGATCAGGTGATGGAAGCGATGTTTGATCTGGTCCCATGCACCTTGATTCTGCGCCTCTTCCTGGCACCAGATGATTTCTTCGGTAGCGGGGTAGGCAGCGATGACATCGGCAAAGTCGTCTTTGGGAAACGGGTATAGTTGCTCGATACGGACGATGGCGACATTGCTCAATCCGCGTGCCCGGCGCGCCTCGACCAGGTCGTAGTAGACCTTACCGCTGCAGAACACCACGCGGTCGACATCGCCCGGCTCGATCGGATCGACCTCTGGAATGATGCTCTGAAATTCACCGTCGGCCAATTCCTCGAGCGATGAGACAGCCAGCCGATGGCGCAGCAGACTCTTCGGCGTCATCACCACAAGCGGGCGGTGGTAGTCGCGCAGCATTTGTCGGCGCAGCAGATGGTAGATCTGTGTCGGCGTGGTCGGCACGCACACCTGAATGTTGTACTCGGCGCAAAGCTGAAGATAGCGCTCCAGCCGCGCCGACGAGTGCTCGGCGCCCTGACCTTCGAGCCCATGCGGCAGCAGCATCACCAGTCCGCAGTCCAGTCCCCACTTGGTGCCGGCGGACGTGATGAACTGATCGATCACCACCTGTGCGCCGTTTGCGAAGTCGCCGAACTGTGCCTCCCAGATGGTGAGAGCGTTCGGCTCCGCGGTTGCGAAGCCGTATTCGAAGCCCAGCACTGCCTCCTCCGACAGAATCGAGTCGATGGCGATGAAGGCGCCTTGATGTGCGTCGACATGCTGCAGGGGCGTGTATTCACGACCGGTGTCTTGGCAGTGGATCTTGGCATGCCGGTGGAAGAAGGTGCCGCGGCCGGCATCCTGGCCGGATAGGCGCACTGCATAGCCCGCATCGACCAGGGTGGCATAGGCCAGGTTCTCGGCGAAGCCCCAGTTGGCAAGCTGGTCACCTTGCGCCATCTTGCGCCGCTCCGACCAAATCTTGCTCACGCGGGGGTGCAGCTTGAAGTCGTCGGGGACCCTTAACAGTCCTTCGGCCAATTCCTGCAGGCGTTCACGCGGCATCGTCGTGTCCGCGGCGGCCTGCCAGTCGGTTCCCGAGGCGGCGCGCCAATCGACGCGGTAGGTATTGTCGAGCCCACACAGCACCGGCCGTGCGACGACGATGCCGTGCTCGATCGAGTGTCGATAGTCCTCGATCATCGCGACGGCGTCGTCACGGGTGATGACGCCGTCGTCGATCAGTCTGTCCGCGTAGACGGCACGCGAGGTGGCGCGCTCGCGGATCGTCTTGTACATCATCGGCTGGGTGACCGCGGGCTCATCGGCCTCGTTGTGGCCGAGGCGGCGGTAGCAGACGACGTCGATGACGACGTCTTTCTTGAACTGATTGCGGTAGTCGAGCGCCATGCGGGTAACGAAAATGACCGCTTCCGGGTCATCGCCGTTCACATGAAACACCGGCGCCTGCACCATCTTGGCGACATCGGTGCAGTATTGGGTTGAACGGGTGTCAAGCGGGTTGCTGGTGGTGAAGCCGATCTGGTTGTTGATCACGATATGCACGGTGCCGCCGGTCCCGTAGCTGCGAGTCTGAGACAGCTGTAGGGTCTCGGTCACCACGCCCTGACCAGCAAAGGCCGCGTCACCATGGATCAGAACCGGCATCACTTGCGCGCCTGAGCGATCTCCGCGGCGGCGCTGCCGTGCACGCACCGATCCCTCGATGACCGGATCGATGATCTCCAGATGCGACGGATTGAATCCCAGCGCCAAATGGACGATGCCGCCAGGGGTCTCGATGTCGCTGGCGAACCCCATGTGATACTTGACATCGCCGGCGAGCTGGCGCGGATTCAATGGCGCCTTGCCCTCGAATTCGGCAAAGATCTCCTGCGGGGGCTTACCGAGGACATTGACCAGCATGTTCAGCCGGCCGCGATGGGCCATGCCGATGACGATCTCACGAATGCCCTTTCGGCCGGCGCGTTGGATCAGCTCGTCGATCAGCGGGATCAGCGCTTCTCCGCCCTCCAGCGAGAAACGCTTTTGGCCGACATACTTGGTATGTAGATACTTCTCCAAACCTTCGGCGGCGGTCAGCAGCGTCAGCAGCCAGCGACGGTCGGCCGGCTCCAGTTCCGGACGTGCCTGATAGCCTTCCAGGCGTTTCTGTATCCAGCGCTTCTCCTGCGTCGTCGTAATGTGCATGTACTCGGAGCCGACCGGGCCGCAGTAAATGCGCTGAAGCAGGTCCAGGATCTGGCGCAGAGGCATACGATCCGGCGCGTACAGCGAGCCGGTGTGGAAGACCAATTCGAGATCGCTGTCTTCCAGATTGTGATATGCCGGTTCCAGGTCCGCCACCTTCGGCGTCGGCCGCAGCTTGAGCGGGTCGAGATCGGCGATCTGATGGCCGCGATAGCGATAGGTATTGATCAACCGCAACACGGCCGACTGTTTCTCGGCGGCCGCGGGCTCGAGGTGTTCTGTGTAGCGGCTCTGGGCGCGGGTGCGGCTCTCGCTCGCGAGACGCTCGAAGTTCTCGCGGACCGGACCATGGGGTATCTCGTTGGCGGCCTCTTGATGGATGGCGTCGAACCGCGCGCGCCAGGCCATATCGATGCTCTCGGGGTCCTTCAGATAACGCTCGTACAGATCTTCGATGAAGGCGGCGTTGCCGCCGTAGAAGGCGGACGAAGAACGAAATAGCTGCAGCAGTGCGCTCATTGGGGTCTGCTCGGTGCTCGCGTGCGGTTGTCGGGCCAGGGACGCATTGCCCTCCGCCTGTGCAGCGCGGCGGTTGGCCTTGAACCGGAAGTCTACAGCACAGACCGCCGAATCGTATGCCCTCGTTGCAATGTTCCGTATCAGGCGGACCGTCGAGGGCAGAGGGAGTTCCTTGCGTGCCGCAATTCGCACCCAATACGCGCTTGCGTCATCAAGATCATCTGCGCGAGCACGCCGACGCCTTTCTCGACGCCGCCGCGCTCCTCTGAACGCCCAGTTCCAGAGTGCCTGGGAGGCCGAAAGATGTGCCAACGGCCATGAGACGTCGCTGATCCGGCCTGGCAACCGAAGCTTGCTTAGCGCCGATACCTCCTCGCCTCGAAATCGCGTGGAATCCCGCCCCAGGAGTGCGAGAGATGAACTCTAGCTGCATCATTTTCGAACTGGCCAAGAGCCTGCTCGGTCTCCGGGGGACAGCAGTGTTTCATCGAGCGGGTGTCGCTGTAGCGGGCCATCGATTCAGCGCGGCGGCGGCCATTGCATGCTCAATTGCAGAAAGACGCGGCGCTCGAAGACATTGCCGGATTTTTCGAATACGTTGTCGGGTCGGAATTCGTCGTATTCATCGCCGGTCAGGTTCTGCACGATTAATTCGATCTGCGCCTCGCGGTCGTCCCAGCCGATGGTCTTCGACAGCTTGGCATCGATGCGCGTGTAGGCATCGACACTGCCCCCCTCGCCAAGCCAGCGCATGTCGCTCATGTGATAGACCGCGGCACTCGCCTGCCAGCCCGGATCGAACTTGCGGCTAACCTGGAGCGCGAGCGTGTGTTGCGGTGTCGTGTCATTCAGTGATTGCCTGCCAGTCCGCTTGCCGTCGGCGTCGATGCGCGTGTATTCCCAGCCGTCGGTCTCCGCATAGGCGTAGGAGCCGAACAAGAGCGTGTCGCGGTCCGGCTTGAACTGTAACTGCGCCTCCAGTCCGCGGGTGGTCCAGCGACCGCCTTTGTCGCCGAACACGGCCGTTCCGAGCGGGTCCTCGAGCTCGGCCCATTCGTCGTACATCTGCTCTTCAAAGAGCGTGAGATCGAGACTCAGCCCCCGCCCTCGCCACTCGGCGAGATAGCCGAGCTCGTAGCTGTCCAGCCGTTCGGGGGCCAGGCCTGGTCCGGTGGAGCGGATCAGCTGGCGCAGGTAGGTGCCGTCGGACAGCACCAGCGGATAGTCGGCCAACTGCTCGCCGACGCTGAAGACGCGGTAGTTGCGGCTGACGCTAGCGCGCACTGCCTGCTGCTCGGCGAAGCGCCAATTCAGGCCGAGTCGCGGGGAGGTGTAGGTGTCGGCAACCTCGTGGAATTCTGTCAGGGCATTGAGATTGATGAACAGGCGCTCGATCGGTCGCCACTCGGCGCTGACGACGGCGCGTCCTATCCAGGCCGATACCTCACCGCCATAGCGCGCCAGAAAGAGGTCAGAGCGAATGCTGTCGTAACTTGCTCCGACTCCCCACAGTAAACGCCAGTCTGAAACGGCGGCGAGCCTTTGCTCGAATTCAAGGTCGAACCGCTCCGCGTCGGTATCCTGATACCCCAGAGGCAAGTAGAGGCCGGGCGCTACCGGCACCTGATAGCTGTCGTCCTGGGTGGTCGAGCGGTGCGTGAAGGCAAGACGATGGCCCGCACCGTCCGGTTCGGTCCTGCGCCAGGTCAGCGTCTGATAGCTGTCTCTGAGCTTGAAGTCGCGAAAGGGCTCGAGGGCGCTTCCGACCCCATCCGCGCCCGCCTCGCCGTCGGAATATCCGATCTCGACGTCGAGATTGTCCCGAGCGCTGAGATCCAGCGTGCCTTGCAGGCGCAGGTTATTGATCCGCGTGTGGTCATTGACGTCATCGAAGCCCTGGTCCTGGCTGTACTGAAAGGTCGCGACCGCGTCCATGGCTCCCAGCCGCCCGCCGAGGCGCCCGACGCCGATGGCGGTCTCGATGGAACCGCCGGTCGCCCGCAGGTAGGTGCCGGCCAGCTCGAAGGGTTTGCGGGTAATAATGTTGATGCTGCCGAACATCGCATTGCCGCCGAATGCCGGTGCGTTGGGACTGCGCACGACCTCGATGCGTTCGATGTCCTCGAGTGCTACAGCAATGAGATTCCAGTCGACGGAGGCATTCGTCGGCAAGTACACGGAATTGCCATTGATCATGACCTCCAGGCGCCGCTCCAGTTGATCACTGACCCCATGGCGGGTGGCCGTGAATAGGGCCCCGGTCGCATGGGCAACCTGGAAACCCGGAACCAGGCGCAGCAGATCCGGAATGGTCAGAGCGCTGGATGCCTCAATGATGTCGCGGTCGAGTATTGTCACCGCTGCCGGCGTGTCGAGCACCTCTCCCGGTAAGCGGGTTGCCATCGACACCAGCGGAATCGGCTCGAAGAAATCCAGCTCGCTCGGCGTCTCGGATGCTAGCGGAGTACCGCTCATGGGCAGCAGCAAGCCCGCCAGGCCGAGCCGACGCCGGATTGGCCGCGCAAGCAGGCCGATCAAGGGCACGCCATCGGAGCTGGGTTGGCTGTCGACATGGCTCCTTGGAGTGCAGAGCTGCTCCGGGCTGGGCCGGGTGGGGTAGGAGGGCATGGGCTGTCACCTTGCGTCACTCGGTCGCGGCGATCTCTTGGGACGATTCGAAACGCCACTCTCGACATCGTCGGTCAAGCGTGGACGGATGCTTTGATTGTCCTTCGTGAAGCGCGTCGGCTCAACCTGAAGATTCCGAGACCGCACCGTTGCTGTTCAATCGGCGTGGCATTTCTCGCGCCCGGCGTTGGTGATACGCTCGGTACTCGGTGCGGTGCTGAGCCTAATCTCCTCGCCGCGCATTGGAGCCAAAGGAGCAAAATGAAAACGACCGCACTGCTGCCCGCTTGTCTTGCCATTTGCGTTCTTAGCCTCCCCGTTGGCGCCGAAGCAACCGAGTATTCGACCGCATTGAGTTGGAACTGCAATGGGTGTCACGGCCCGGGCGGTAACAGCCTTGGTCCGACCGTGCCGAGCATCGCCGGCATGGACGAGCGCTACTTCTTCTCGGTGATGCGCAACTTCAAGCTCGATGAACGGGATTCGACCATCATGGGGCGACTCGCAAAAGGATATCGTTTGGCTGAGATTCGAGAAATGGCGACATACTTCGCTCGCAGTGACTGGGTCAATGCGGGCGCAATGGTGCCGGACGACCTCTTTGTCGCGGGTAAGGGGATCCATGACCAACAGTGCGCCGAGTGTCACGAGGACGGCGGCCGTTATCAGGACAAGGAGATACCGCGTCTCGCCGGTCAATGGCCCGACTATCTCATGGTGCAGCTGCGTGACTATCAACGCCCGGAGATGCGCATGCCTCAGCCTGACAAGATGCGGGAGCGTTTACGGGATCTGGCATTAGACGAGCTGGCAGCCGTCAGCGCCTTCTACGGCCGGGTCGATGACGACACGCCGATCGCTCCGCCGGTGAGCCAGGGTGAAGGACCGGACTGAGACATGCCGTAGAGGGTAGGCGGATTAGATTGGCATGGAAGGCATATGAAGACGTGTTGTTTCCAATACTGTTCGGTCATGTGTCAGCAACCGGTCCCTTTGCTGATGCCGCCCCAGCGGGCGTCTGACGGCAGGTCCCGACCCAATCCATACACTGGCTTTGCCGACTACAACGGCGGCTATGCAACGCCGAGCGGACGTTGTGAGCGTCTTCGCCGTCGTCACTGACGCCCCCGATCGGCTTCGCCGGCAGACCCTCCAATAGGCAGGTCCCTGCCATGTTGGTGCTGGACTGGAACCTCCTTCGCCAGCCCGAGCCGGACGTCGAGTTTGACCAGCGCATGGCCTGGTCGCCACCGTCTCCTGTAGCCGAGCCGGCAGCCGCCCTTGTGTTCAGACCGTCCGCTTTGCTGCGGAGTCGCGTTGCAGCACTTGGCAACACGGGATTTCTGCTCCATCCTGAGGCCGCTGAGCGCCAAGAGCGCGCGTTGACGGATCGTCGGTCCCCACGAGCATCACCAAACTAGCATCGCTGAACGCGCAGCGGCGGAAGTCAGGCCAGTTCTTGGACTTTCTCGGAGGTCTCGCTCATACGGGCCTCTGTCGAGACATCCCTGTCGCCGTCAACAGCCCCTGTTGCGGAAGAGCGTACCCTGTCGCTTGCTACTTCCTCGCCTCAATGATCAGATTGAAGGGCGTTTGCGTCGCCCGGCGGACCTGTCCGAAGCCGGCTTCACGCAACAGGGCCGTCAATCGGGCCTCACCGGCCTGCGCGCCCAACGCCAAGCCCACCTCTTGTGACTTGGAGCACGGGGTGCAGACCGCGGTCGACGCCGCGTAATAGAGACGGCTGACGGGGTTGATGTTGTGCTCCACGGCGTTTCCCGCGGCCGGCTCGACCAGCAGCAGGGTACCGTCGTCCTTGAGCGCTTGTAGGGCATGCTGGGCCGCGCCCAGCGGGTCGCCCATATCGTGTAAACAGTCCATGAAGCAGATCAGATCGAAGTCCCGCTCCTGATAGCCCTTGGCGGCGGCGACCTTGAAGCGGATGCGACCCTCCACGTGCGCGTCCTGGGCGCGTTGGCGCGCGGTCTCGATAGATGCCGGGTGGGAGTCGAAGCCGTGGAAGCGCGCGTTTGGGAACGCCTGTGCCATCACGATCGACGATGCACCGTGCCCGCAGCCCACGTCCGCCACCTTGGCCCCGGCGGGTCGACGATGCTGGTCGCGTCCTCGTGCCAGGCGTGCGGCACAAAGGCGTCGTCCAGAGGGAGTCCGATGGCGTTACTGGTCAGGTTGCTGAAGACCTTGGCGCAGACACCCAGGATGACTTCGAGCAACTGCTGCCGGGTGTAGCCCGCGGCGAGAAACTGCTCGATCTGCGCCTCGGTCACCATCCCTTGCCGTTGCAGCAGGGCCGCGGTGAATCGCTTCAACGTCTCGAGCCGCTGGTCGGGTATCGGTGCTCCGTTGCGCACGGCGGTGACGATCGACTCATCGACACCCTGCATGGCGGCGAACGCGGTATGGCCGGCAACGCAATAGCCGCAGTGATTCTGCGCGCTGACGGTGAGTTGGATGACTTCGCGCTCGATTGCGCTCAGCGTCGAGCCCGCGAACTGCGCATTCATGGTCGCGAAGGCCGTCAGTGCGCTCGGGGAGCCCGCCAGTACGCCGAAGACGTTCGGCACGAACCCGAGCGTCTGTTCGAGGTCTTGGAGGATTGGGGCCGATGATTCCGGGGCATTCTCGGGGCTGTAGATGGTGGCAATTGTCATTGGTCTTCTCCGCTTGGTGGTCGTCGTTCTCGGGTTTCCGGACGGGTTGTTCGTCCGTTGGTGAAAGCCTAGAGAACCGCTGGTTTGCCGACCACTTCGCAACCTGTAGTATCCAACTACAGTTTCCGGAGTAACCAACTACAGATTGGAGTCGCAGGGATTGATCGTGCGGAAGAAGATCCAGGGTCAACGGGGTTACGAATACTTTCCGAGCGGGTCCTGCAAGGAACTCTTGCCGATCATCCGACAAGTCGGTGATTGGGGGATGCGCTGGGCGCGCAACCATCTGACCGAGAGCGACTACGACGTCGAGCTGTTGATGCTGTACCTGCAGCGCAGCACCGTGCCCGAGAAGCTGATCGGCCCGGAGACCGTGTTGCGTTTCAAGTTCACCGACATCGACGATCTCTCCGATTGGTGGCTGTTAGTCAAAGGCCAGGACGTGGATATCTGTGTCACTGATCCGGGCAAGGACGTGGATGTTTACTTCACGACCAGCGTCCGTGTGATGGCAGGCATCTGGATGGGCGATACCACGTACAGGAAGGCCATGGCGGAGGGCAGCCTGACGGTGGTTGGCCCGAAGACTCTGACAAGGGAGATCACCGCATGGATGGGCAACAGCATCTTTGCCGAACTACCGTCCGCCGGTGAGATCTAGTCGGGCGTTGGCTAGTCGCTGAATCGGCCGCCGTGCGTGCCCGTGCAGACCTGCCCGAACTTGCGCGGACAGACTGTCGAGTGGCCGCTCACAGGGGGTAGACCCAACAGTCGTGTCACCAGCCGCCATTTTCCGGGTAGACCCAGGACCTGCGGCCATCTGAATTGGTGACTGTCCGCCTTGGCCCGGAGCGGTCGCTCGCGCTACTGATGCTAGAGATGCTTCGACGCGCGGAGCGGACACTCGCGGCACCGAGCACCATCGGCCGGAAACGACCCACAGCTGCCATTGAGGTTCACTGGTTGACTGACCGCAAAGGACGCATTGCGGCCTCTCGCGGCCTACCCTCTGACGGATCTTCCAAACGCCCTTGCGACGGTTCCTTCTCGGAATCAGCAAGTTGGGACAAAAATCGAAGATGGCTTACTGCCTACATCGTAAGCCACGGAAAAATAAGGCGGGATTAGCGGTCAGATTGAGCGAGCCAATCACGATGTAGCCACCCGCGTGAAATCCAACATTGCTGTCTAGCCCAGTAGTGGCAAGGGTTTTCGGCGATTCTACCGAAGGAAAATCGGTCAAGGATCTCGGTGGTGAAGGTCTGCCCGTAGAGCCGCATGGGGCGCTACGGTACCGGCAATCAAGGCTTGTGTCCGGTGTGTCCAATAGAGAGCCATCGTGGGACCGCAGTAGTCGATGAACAGCTTCTCGCCGGCGCGGTGCACCAACGTTCGCCAGCAGTATGCCTGGGTGCGCGGCCGCTTCCCGGGGGACGTTGCGCTGTTCCACGTCGGGGCCTACTACGAGCTCTACGACCGCCGTGACGGGCCTATTGCGGCCAAGCTGGGGCTGAAGCCGCTGAAGGAGAACCGCCGCCGCGCCTTGTACGGGATCCCGCACCGGCTGTTCGGGCGCTACCTCGCCCGGCTGCTCGGCCTGGGTCGGTCGGTGGTGGTCGTGCGGCAGGGGGAGCAGCAGTGGACCGGCATCCGCGAGCGTGTGCTCGCCTGGCGCATGGCGCCGACGGCAGCATGACTGCGGCTGGCGATCCAGAAGGCAGGTGAACCAGGGTCGAATAACGCCCGATGGTCCGCTCTCCCTTCAGGCCACCCGATCGAGAAACAGCTCCCGGAGAACTTCCGGGCGCTCGTTCGCGACCCGGATCAGCGACAGGGCGGCCCCGCTCGGCTCGCGCCGACCCTGCTCCCACTCCTGGAGCGTGCGCACGGAGACGCCGAGCAACCTGGCAAACTCGCTCTGAGACATCTTCACGCGGTAGCGTGCGATGGCCACCGGGCTGTGAACGGTCGCAGCTTCGCCGGCTTTCATCTCGCGAAGGGATTCGAGCAGCTCGGTCCCGATATCGCGACCGGCGTCCCGTTCGAGGAGCTCGTCTTCAGTCTTTGGCATGTTCAAGCATCTCTCTAGCGGCAGTGAGGACATGGGCTGGCAGATTGTCCCGTGCGCTCTTGGCATAGATCAGCAATAGCCACACCCGGCCCTCGGCCAGCTGGTTGTAGTAGACGACGCGGACACCGCCGCGTTTCCCGCGCCCTGCCCGAGACCAGCGAATCTTCCGCACGCCGCCGGTTCCCGGGACCACATCCCCGGCCTCTGGATTGGCCGAAATCCAAGCGCAGAACTCGCCGCGCTCCTCTTCGGTCCAGTAGTCCTGCCATAGACGGGTAAACGAGGGTGTTTCGGCGACGGTCAGCATTTCGCGTAGTATACGTCAATGCCGGATAAAGAGCACTTGGAACGTCCGATGTCGGTCGGATTGCTGCCGTTGTGAGCTCGCACCCGGATCGGGAAGGTCGCGTGCCGGGAACCTCCTCGGGCGTGGGTGACGAATGTCAGCTACCAGCGTGAAGCGGTACTCAACGGTCGGCGAACCGGAGAGTGAAGAAGTGGATCTTCAAGGGTGCGAAATCGCCATCAACTGCGTGCCCTTTCTGCGACACGGCGAGGTTGCGTTTCGTTCTGGCTATGTCCGTTCCTGGCCGTTATGTAGAGGTCGTATTTATGTAGAGTTTACATCTAAGGGCGGAGACGGCGGCCGAAGTCAAAGGGCTGAGGCCGGCAGAGCCTAGGATGAACTCAACATAATTTTCCGGCCTTCTGGAGTGCCATCCCAGCACTTCAGGAGATCACGATGAGCCCTACGCGACGTCCAGACCAAGACCCGGTCGAGGAGCTTCGAGATGACAAGTGCCGCACGAAATATTCCTGTTTCCGCTGAGGATCTTGTCGAACATGAGTAACCGGCCAAGCGCAACTTTGTCGGCATCGTGAACCCGATAGTCGGCATCTTCGACGGCAGTCGGTAGCGGAGCCGCTGCCATGGCAATCGGCACACCGGCAACCATTGCTAAGGACGCCAGGAGGGCAAAGCGTTTGTCTCGCATTGGAAATCTCCGTCGTTGAAGCAATAGGAACGCCGGGCCGATTGAGTCGATGGTATCGCTCTATTGCATTGCCAGCCACGCGGTAATGGCCTTGACCTGCTCGTCGGTCGGTGCGGCATCGCAGTTCGACGGCGAGTAGAAGGCGGCGTGCATCAGCTTGGACTCTTCGGTCGTTCCCTTTCCGCTCAGGATTGTGGTCGCCTTGTCATACAGTTCGTCCGCCGGTTTGCCCGCCAGTTCGGGCACCAGCTTGCTGACCGGCGTCTTGCCGTCCGCGCCATGACAGTTAACGCAGCCGTGGAACTTGAACAGATCCTGTCCCGAGGTGGCCGCCGACTCCTCGGCAGCGGAGGCAATGGAGAAGGCGCCAAAGGCGGCGAACAGCAGGCTGCAGGCGATTGGGGATGTACGCATTGGGAAGTCCTCTCGTTCGATTGTCGTTGAACTCCAATTCGGGCGTCGGTATGCCCAAATTGTTGCGGTGATGGCTCGGCGGATCAGCAGGGCTGCTGTCGCCGAGCCGGGGTAAAGGGAATCCTTGGAGAAACGCTTATCGATTGATTGATCGGTTGTGTTCGATGGCCGCATCTGCGTGACGCTCAGCGGACATCGACCAGCAACTGGTCGACAACTTGCGCGATCGCGGGATAATCGACGGCCCCGACAATCCGCTTGATGACTTGTATCCGCTTGCCATCATCGGACGCGGTGCCGACAAGCAATGTCGGCGTGCCGCGGATGCTGAGCGCGATCGCCTGCGCCTGATCATCGGCAATGGCGTCACTGAGTCGATCCGCACCCATGCACGCGTCAAAGGCTGCGACGTCGAGGCCGACCGCGTCGACGTGATCCGTTAAAAAGATCGGCTGCACGGCCTTGGCGTTCTGGAACAGCTGCTGGCGCATGGCCCAGTACTGTCCCTGCTCGTCGGCGCAACGCGCTGCTTTGGCTGCCTTATGGGCGAACGGATGCGCCGCCTCGATGGGGTAGTCGAAGAAGACGTAGCGCACTTTCCCGGTGTCGACCAGTTCGGAGACGACCCGCGGCATGGTCTGCACGAGGTGGCGCCTGCAGTGCGTACACTGGAAGTCCGAGAACTCGACGATGACCAGGTCGGCATCGGCGCGGCCAATTTCGGGGTGTTCGTCGAGCTGAAGCGCCAGATCGGCGTCCTGGATCGGGGCACGCGCCGCATTGACGATGTCGAGGAGTCGCGCGAACTCGCGCTGGCGTTCCTCCGCGGACAGCCCCGGATCGGCGGCTGCAAGTTGCGCCTGGTATTGGTCGTCCGCCGCGGCGGTTGCAGCGCTGAAGAAGAGGAGAAAGAACCCCGTGATCAGTGCGCGCGATTGGGGTTGGCGGGATTTTGCGATAGTCATTGTTCTTCCGGCTCCCAATCCAGTACGGCCATTAGTTGAGCGTTACCATCGGAGAATATGACCAAAGACTAGACCGGAAGCGGTGCGTTAGACCCAACAATTTCTGACAGCCTTGCTATGACATTTGTCACAGCGGTTGGGATCCGTGGCGATCGCGGCGCTAGCAGCCGTCGTCCTCGACTTCGACCTCGCCGGTTTCCGGGTCGCGCGCGACCTTTCCCTCGGCATCGGTTTTTCGGACGCGAATGAACATCATGTGGTCGATCCGGTCGAATTCGCTGTCCATCGCACGCTCGACATCTATGTCGCGCAGCCCCTCGTAGATGTAGATTCGGCCCTTTTGCTCCTGGGCGATCTCGGCCCCTGTCGGCTCGAGCAGCCGGCGAAGCTCGATTGCAGCGACATCGGTGTCGTCTGCCGACACGGCGGCCGAGGTCGAGATGAAGATGCCGAGGCCGCACGCGCACGCGAAAAAACTGGCGAGATGGAGTTGCCTACATCGGTCGGAAAGCAAACCGGTCATGTCGGATCCCCTTTGCCGCGACCTCAGGTCGTCCGGCGATTACATTCTGGTGACTGTTAATAGCCTAGGCACCTGACGGGGACTCTTCTATAGCGTATTCGGCTTAATCCAAACGGCTTAATCCAAACGAGGTAATCCTTGCGGGTCATGCCAGAACCCTGATGTGCTCGAAGCCTTCAATTTAGGTGGCTATACTTTGAAAGCTCTATCAGCGCGCGATTCGGCCGAGTGAGCGCAGTGTTTGGAGCCGGGTGCGTGGGTTTGGACAGTGACCTGATTCATGCGCGTCGCGGAGGCGCTATCCGTATTGAATGTCTTGGTTGCAGATGATCACGCGCTGGTGCGCACCGGGCTGATCGATGCCCTGTCCCGGTTAGACTCGCAGTTGCGAGTCTACGAGGCGGCCGACGCAACTGAGGTCATCGATCGGCTCGGCGCGGCGGCCGATCTCGATCTGATCCTGCTCGATCTGTTCATGCCGGGCGCCAATGGGTTCGAGCTCTTGAGCCGTGTCTGCGGCGTTGCGGGCTCGGTCCCCGTGGTCGTGCTGTCGGCCAGTGACTCGGCGGCGCATGTACAGAAGTCGCTCGACTGCGGCGCGTCCGGCTACCTGTCGAAGGCGTCCGCACGCGATCTGCTGATCTCGGCGCTTCGGTTGGTGCTGGCCGGCGGTGTCTACGTTCCGGCGGAGTTGACGATTGCTGTTTGCCAACCCGCGCAGGCCCCGGCGGGGCACATGACTCAGCCCGGCACTGCTTGCATCGGGTTGACCGCGCGCCAGCAGCAAGTACTGAAGCTGCTCGGACGGGGCTGGTCGAACAAGCAGATCGCGCGTGAGCTGGGACTGTCGGACAATACTGTCAAGGTGCACGTGGCCGGTCTCCTGCGTCAGCTCCGCGCCAACAATCGCACCGAGGCCGTGATGTTGGCGCAACAGCAGGGATTCGACTTCGAGTCCGAGTGATCCCGCGTACTGTCCATGGCGGTGACACTGGGGTAGCGCTTCAGTCGGCGACACGGACGAGCCAGATCAATGCCTATCACGATGACGCGGCGGTTCGGCCGAGGTCTCCGCGATACCGTGCCGAGATTCGCCGTCCGTCTGCCCTGGGCAAGCGCATGCCGCTCGACCTCCTCCTGGCGCGTGCGCTCAGGGCGGGCGCTGTCGGTTTCTTGCTCTCATTGCTCCAAACACCGGCGAGCGCGGACTCTGTAACGGTGGTGCTGAGCGGGTCGGCGGATCTTTACGGTCGGGCCGCTGAGGCTGTGCGCGCCGAGCTGGCGTCCGACCCCGCGCTCGATCGACTGGATCTGAACATCGTGCAGCTTAAGGATCTGCGAAACGAAGATTTCACCGATCTTAGCGTTGCGGTTGGTTTGGCCGCCTGTGAGCGGATGCTGTCGGAACGGCGCAGGCCGCCGCTGCTGTGCGCGATGGTGCCCAAGGTCGGGTTCGAACGGCTGGCGCGCACATCGCCATCGGCAGATGTCTCGGCGATCTTTCTCGACCAGCCGCTCGCGCGACAGCTGCAACTCGCACGCCTTCTGTCGCCGGGCGCGACCCGTGCCGGTATCTTGGCGGGGCCGGACCTTCGTCCAGTGATGAACGGTCTCCGGCGCGACGGGCGCGACGCCGGCTTTACGCTCGACGTCGAGATCGCCGATGACGAGCGCGCGGCTGCTCGCTCCATCCAGCGCCTGGTTGCGCGCAGCGACCTGATCCTGCCGGTCTACGACCCGGCCGTGCTGACGCCCTCAACCGCGAAGTGGCTGCTGCATCTGGCCTACCGAGAGCAGCGGCCGGTGATCGGGTTTTCTCGCGCCTATGTCGACGCCGGTGCAGCCGCCGCGGTGTTCAGTACGCCTGAGCAGATCGGACGGCAGGCCGGCCAGACGGTGTCGACATTCTTCCGTGACCGCGCGCATCGGCTGCCGGTACCCGGCCCTGCACGGGCGTTCGAGGTCAGGGTCAACGGCCGCGTGGCCGCGGCGCTCGGTCTCGAGCCCGCGTCCGATGAGAGCCTGACGCGACGGGTCCAAAGGCGTCTGGAGGGGGCGCGGTGAGCAGCGTGCCCGGCCCAACGCGGCGACGGTTCGGGGTCCGCTCGCGCATCGTCGCCTTGGCGGTCGTCCCGCTGGTGGTCATCGCCTTGGCGATCGGCGGCTATATGGTGCATGCGCGTCTGGTCGATGCTCGCGAGGCCTTGCACGAACGAGGCGACATCATCGTCGCGAATCTCGCCATGGCGACCGAGCTCGCTTTGCTTACGCGTGATTTGGCACGGCTGCAAGACCTTTGTGATGCCGCTCTGCGCCATCCGGACGTCATCTGGACCGCGGTCTACGACGCGGGTGACCAGATGCTGGTGCACTGTGGTGTCCGGTCCGGTCACCATGAGGGCGGCGGATGCTACAAGGCGCCGATTGGGACCATCGGTGTTCGCGTGGATGATTTCGATCATCCGATTGCGGCGTCAGCGGTTCCACCGGCGCTCGGCTGGGTCGAGATCCATCTATCGTCGGCCAGCGTTCAGACTCGGCAGCGCGCAATACTGCTGACCAGTTTGCTGATCGTGGTCGGCGGTCTGGTGCTCAGTATGACCGCCGCGCTGCGTATCGGCAGCGGTATCAGCCGCCCGCTGCTGGCACTGAGCGATGCGATGAAGCGTCGTCGTGACGGCGAGGATCAGGTTCGCATCGCTGCCGTCGGCAACGACGAGATCGGCGACCTGGCGAGCGACTTCAACCGGATGGCGGAGACTCTGGAACGTTCGCAGGCGACGCTGCGCGAGCAGGTCGGCATTGCCACCAGCGAGCTGCAGCGCACCGTCGATGAGCTGACGCGAAAGAACGCTGAGCTCACGGCGGCGCGCGAAGCGGCGCTCGAGGCCGGACGAGAGAAGAACGAGTTCCTGGCGCGGATGAGTCATGAGATCCGCACGCCACTGAACGCCGTGATCGGCTTCAGCCGGCTGTTGCGCGGCGACTCCGATCCGCGCCGGATCGAGGAGTTCACCGGAACCATCGATCTGGCGGCGAATCAACTGCTGAGCGTGATCGACGACGTGCTCAGCTTCACCAAGCTCGAGTCAGGTACTCTGGAACTGGAGCGGCTGCCGTTCGACCCCTGCGACTGCCTGGAGGATATCGTCGCCATGCTGAGTCCGGCGGCGCACGAAAAGGGGCTGGAGCTGGCCCTTGTGCTGCACCGTGACATTCCGCGCGCACTCAAGGGTGACGTACACCGTCTGACGCAGATCGTCATGAACCTGCTGCACAATGCCATCAAGTTCACGCCCACGGGCCACGTGCTAGTCGAGGCCGGGTATGTCGATGGCGAGCTGACGGTGGCGGTCGACGACAGCGGCATTGGGCTGACGCCGGAGCAGTGCGGGCGGCTGTTCCAGCCCTTTGTCCAAGCCGACAGCTCGGTTACGCGCCGTTTCGGCGGCACCGGTCTCGGCTTGGTCATCTGCGAGCGCCTGGTGAGGCGCGTGGGCGGCGTGATCGGGGTCGACAGTCGTCCGGGCCGCGGCAGCCGCTTTCACGTCGCGATTCCGTTCGAACCGCTCGATGCCGGCACCGGAATACCTTCCGTTAGCGTCCCGGACAGTCCACTGGCGGGACGCAAGGTGCTCATCTACGATCGCGAGCCGGCGCAGCTGCGTGCGCTGCGCACCGCGCTGATCGGCTGGTCGATGCAGGTGCACAAGGTCACGAGTCCGGAGCGCCTGACCGCGTTACTGGCGCTCGACGCGCAGGGCGCGGGGCCATTCGATCTGCTGCTGCTCGGGCTCGCGGCCGCAGAGACCGAAGCACCTGGCCTGCAGCGTCTGCTCGGACGGATTCGGCGGCAGTATGCCGGGCCGGTCATGATCCTGCTGGGTCGCGAGGACTGGGAGATCCCGGCCGCTGCATCGGCGGTCTGTTCGACCTTCGACGACATCGACTGGGCGACGAAGCCGATCCGGCGTGCAAGGCTCCACCGGCGATTGTGCAGGTTGCTAGGGCTAGAGCCGGGGCCCGCGGGCGTCGACGCGGACGAAGAGGAGAAACGCCCGGCATTCGACGGCAAGCGCGTTTTGATGGTCGAGGACAATGCCTTCAACCGGTTGCTGCTGCGCCGCCTGCTGAGCGCACGCGCGATCAATGTTCAGGAGGCGAGCACCGGGGCGGAGGCGATCGCGGCAGCGCGTCAGACGCGTTTCGATCTGATCCTGATGGACATCCACATGCCTGACCTGGACGGTATCGAGGCCACACGCCGGATCAAGACAGGAGCCGCGGCTGCCGGGCGGCCTTGTCCGCCGATCATCGCGCTCAGCGCCGACGTCTTTGCGCAGCAGCGAACGGCCCGGCAGGACTGGCCGTTCGACGGCCTGGTCGTCAAGCCAATTTCCGAAGCGGCGCTGGATCACGTCATGCAGTCTGCGCTGGAAGCCGCGGGTGCTCCCGCGGTCAGCGCCCCGCCGGTCATGGAGCGCGCGTCCGGTCTGCCGAATGCCGCGGCGGACCTCGACGGCCAGCTGCGGGCGGAGCTGGAGCGACTGTTTGACCAAATCGCTTGCGGCGTCGATGCCGGGGATCGACCCGCCATCCGCGAGACCCTGCATCAACTGAAAGGGTTGTGCGGCCTTTACGCGTGCCATGAACTAGCGAGCGCGGTGCGAGCGCTGGAAGCGGCCGCCACGGACCAGCCGATGCAGACGCTGCGCGAGCGGCTGCGAGATCTGCGGGCCTTGGCTACATCGCCGTTGAATCGATAGAAGGTTCGCGATGGGCTCAGGACTGCGTCAACACCACCAGCCCAATCAGCATGACGGCGCTGCCGACCAGGCGGGCGGCGAGGTGGCCTTCGCCGTAATACCAGTGGCCCAGCAGCACCGAGAAGATGCCGGCGGTGCGCTTGACGGCCATGGCATAGGAGGCGAGCGTCAGGCTCAGCGCGATCTGATCGGCGATGCGCATCAGCGCGAACAGCAGGCCGAGCAGCAGCAGCGGACGGATCTCCCGGCGCAGATGGGTCGGGAAGGCCTCGCGGTAGAAGCGGTGGTCCTGGATGCTGAATAGGGTGAACAAGACGATCGGGTTGATTATCGCGACCATCACCGCGAAGGACAGCGGGTCGCTCATCTGGATGCCGACGCGCCCGAGCGTCGAGGCCGCCGCGAAGCAGAAGGCGGCGGTCAGCGTCAGCACGCTGCCGGGGTCGCTGAGCAGACGGGTTATTGGTGCGAGCGGGCTGGTCTGCTCGCGCTCGACGGTCAGCACATAGCCGCCGGTGATCAGCAACGCAAGCCCGAGCAGGCCGAGGCCGCCGGGCAGATCGCCGATGATGATCCATTCGATGACGACGGCGAAGCCCGGCGTCAAGGTCATCACCGGGCCGACCAGCGACACATCGCTGCGGTGGATGGCGGCATTCAGGGCCCAGCCGCCGACGCCTGAGACCAGCCCGCCGAGCAGCACCACGCCGACGTAGACGGGCTCTTGGAGCGGGAAGTCGTGGTGCCAGATGACCAGCGGCAGGGTCACGACCAGGCTGGCCAGATTGACGTACAGCGTCAATGCGCGCGCCGAGAAGCTGAAGCTCAGGTGCTTGGTCACGGCAAGCCGCGAGGCGTGGAAAAAGGCCGACAGCAGCGAGAAGACGATCCAGAAGGGCGCGAAGGCGGCAAAGTCCATCGATCTCAGACCCAGCCCTGTTCGAGGTCGCGGAATCGACGCGGGCTGGCGCTGCCAGCGCGCAGCAATGGCCGCAGTGCCTCGGCATTGTGCTCGGCGAAGGCGCGCTGAAAGTCCGCCCTGCGGTGCCAGTCGCGCTCGCTGAAACGTCCGCAGCCGCGCACGACTCGCACGCTCGGTATGCCGTTCAGCGTCAATAGTCCGGCGCCGCCGATGCCGGAGAAGAGCTTGGTCTGGATGATCAGATACAGCGGCCCGGCCTCGATCAGCCCTGAGTCCGGGCCATTGGCCTTGGGTGTGTAGAGGTTCAGCGCGTAGCAGGGCTGGTTGAGCACCATACAATGGCGGCGGGCGGCCGGTGCGGCGCGGCGCATGGCGGCGGCCTGCCGGGCGCTGAGGTCGCGCAGCCCGCGCGCCAGGGTGTGCAGTCCGGCGCGCACGGCGGGCGAGAAGCCAAGGGCATCGGCGCGTGCATCGATCTCGGTCAGCGGGCGCAGCGGATGGCGCTGCCAGGGCTCTGGCGGGCTACGCCTGCCGGTGAAGGTGTCGAGCAGGTCGGCACCGGTCCGCTGCAGCCGTTTGTGCAGCCTGCGTATCAGGTCCTCGAACGCCGGCATCCCGAGCACCTGCCAACCCGGCAGGCGCAGCACGCAGCCGGGCGGCCGGAGGCCCAAGGTTACCGCGGCATCGTCGCTCTCCAGGAGCACTGCGCCGGGGATGCCCAGCTCGAGGTCGGCGATGGACTCGGTGATCAGGCGTGCGCCAACAAACGTCAGCGGGTCCAGCAACTGGCGCCGCAGACGGCCGTCTGTGATGGCGTCTAGCCGTCCGGCCCGACGCAGCGGCGCCAGCTCGTCGGCGGTCCAGTAGAGCAGGTGCAGGTGGAACTGCTTGGCGGCCTGCACGCTCTCGCGGTCGCGGGTGTTGGGATCGCAGTTCAGCGCCAGGTGCAGCTGGCCTCCGGTCAGGTCGAACGCCTGCTGTTGCTCGGCGGCGGAGACGAAGCGGACGAACTCAAGCCCGCTGCGCCAGAGTGCCTGTCCGGTGGCCGGCTGCACGTCCGCCGGCGTTGGCTTGTCAGTCGGCGAGGCCTCGCTCAGCATCAGGTCGAAGCGGGCGTGCGGGATCGCCTTGTCGACCAGCACGAGCCGGTCGCCGTCGCCGGCGGCGCAGTCCAGCAACTGAATGGTGCGCCGATGAAAGCGCGCCATCGGTTCCGGCGCATGCAGTTCGTCGTCGCTCAGCTCGAAGCCCGCGGGCACGCCCGGCACGCGCAGCAGGTCCGCTGCGATCGGCATGGGTGCAGCCGCTGGCATCAGGTCGCGGAACGGATCGACTGGCGGCGAAAGTGATCCGGGGCGGTCCGACGCGTGCGGCTCGATGGAATGGCTGTCTTCAGACAACACGTCAGACCGTGCTAAGCCCGCGCCTGATCTTCACGGAGCACTGCCATGCCGGACGATGAGGCGCCGTTTGCGCCCAAGGGCTGAACTCAGGGCGGAACTGAACCGGGATCATGAGCGGTGGTGTGCCAATCTCTGCACATCACTCAGCACCTCGCCGATCAGCCGCCCGGTGAGCCGGTCGAAGGCAGTGACCATTTCCTCCGGTGTCGTCAGGCCCGACGGCCGCGCTGCGGTTGGTTCGAAACCGCTGTAGGTCGCCGAGACCAGCAGTTCGCGGCTCTTGGCATCGACCAGCGCCAACGTGAACTCGGCGATGACACCTGGGGGACTGTCGGTCGGCCGATGCTCGAAGCGCAACAGCTCGCCGGTCAGCAGATAATCGGCGCGCGCCGGATCACCGGCGACAATGACGTTGTCGAATCCTCGCGAAGCGCGCAACGCGGCCACCAGCGCATCAGCGATCGCCCGGGCCGGCACTTGTTCCCATAGGAACTCGTTGTAACGCTGCACCTGCAGCGGAGCCTCGTCGGTGCGGTAGACGATGCGTCTGCCGCCGATGAATCCGCTTGCTGACAGGGTGGTAACCCGAAGGGTGCCTGGAATCGGCGCCGCGCTTTGCAGCGCCGCCACCTCGGGTTGCAGACCGAAGTAGATGTCGCGGATGCGTTCGCCGCCGCAGCCGGCGAGCAGCAGCGCGGCGGAGAGCGCGGCGAGCGCCGTCAGCGTTCGAACCATGGCGACGGCTCCTTCTTCGGGCCACTCATAATCAAGGATTTCGGGTCCTGGCGCAGATCGCCGGAGAGCGCCGCGAGGTTGCGCGAGGCGGTCTCGACATTGGCAAGGATCGGTGTCAGCGCCGAGGACAGCTCCTGCAGCAGGTATTGGGTGTCTTCGAGCGAGGCGCGGATGTTCGGCTCGCTGCTGTTGACGAGGCGGCGGATGTCGCCGGCCAGCGCCGTGTAGCCCTGCACCGCGTCGCCGATCGTGGCGTCGCCATCGTTCAGGCTGTTGGTGGCCGTCGCCAGGTTGCCGGTCAGTTGCTCGACCGCGGCCAGGATGGCGCGGATGCTCTCGGGGTCGACACTCTGTTCGATGTTGCTGCTCAGTGCCTTTAGGCTCTCGAACACCTCGGCGAGTCCCTGGCCGACATCTGGTATCGGGCCTGGTCCTAGGCCTGGCTCTGATTCGGCGTCTCCTGCCGCCGCCGTTTGCCTGCCGTCCTCGCTCGCGGTGCCGGCCCCGAGCAGTCCCTGGACGCGCTGTTGGATCTGCGTCAGGGTCGGGCGGATGGTTTCATCGATGGTGCGCTGTGCCTTGTCCAGGGTCGCAACCGCTTGTGCGACCAGATCCGGTTTTGGCGGCAGCGTTGCGATGCGGTTGTCCTCGGCGTCCAGTATCTCCGCCGCGAACCCCGGCTCGATGCGGATGACGTTGCCCTTGAATAGCCCGGCGGAGGCGAGCCGGGCGGTGCTGTCCACGGGCACTGGCCAGCTGTCCTGTACGCGCAGCGAGGCGCGGAAGCAGGGCAGCTCCGCGGCCCGCTGCGTGCTCGATGGCGGACAGTCGCCGCGGTCCGGAGAATCGGCGAACACCGGATCGACCGACAGCACATGACCGATGACGAAGCCTTCCTGCACCACCTCCATACCGCGATCGAGGCCGTTGGCGTCCAAAAAATAGGCGCGCAGGCCGTAGCCGCCAAACAGGCCCGGCGACAGTAGTGCCAGCACCGCAACCACCACCGCTGCCATTGCCAGCACGAAGCTTCCGGCCATCAGCAGGTCGGTGCGCCGGCCGCGCGCCTGGCGCTTGCCTGGCGCGCCGATTTCGGGCGGTGAATAGAGACGTTCGAGTCGGCTCATCGGTTCAGTCCGGGTTCCCCTCGACGACATAACGTAGGTCCAGACGCTCCGACAGGGCGGCCTGCAACGCGTCGCGGCTGCCGTCGAACAGCAGGCGGCCACGGTCGATCACCGCTACCCGGTCGTTGGCGTCGAGCACGTCCATGGTGTAGTTGTCGGTGGCGATGACCGACAGTCCGCGCGCCTCCTGTTGTGTGCGCAGGATCATGAAGATGTCGCGCACCGAGGACGGGTCGAGGCCGTCGGTGAGGCCATCCCAGATCAACAGGTCTGGATGATGGATCAGCGCGCGCGCCAGCTCAACGCGGCGGCGCTGGCCGAGCGACAGCGAGCGCGGCCGGTGGTTCTCCATGCCGTCGAGCAACAGCTGGGTCATGACCAGGCGCGCCGCACGCGCCATGTCGGCACGGCCCATGCCGCTCGCGCGCAGCGGCAGCAGCAGGTTCTCCAGCACCGTCAGCCCGTCCAGCAGCGACCCGCGCTGCAGCACCACGCCGACGCGCTGTCGCAGCGCGGCCATGGCCTTATCGTCGATGCGCGCGAGATCCTGTCCGAACAGCCTGACCCGGCCCGCGGAAGGCAAGTCCAGACCGACGATCAGCCGCGTCAGCAGCGTCTTGCCGGCCCCGTTCGGACCGATGATCAACAGCCCCTCGCCGCGCGCGACCTGCAAGGATACGCCGAACAGCGCGCAGTGGATGCCGACGTGCTGGAACAGGTCGGACAACTGCACCGCGGCGGCGTGCTCTGCTTCGGGCTCCATCCGGCATCAATTCCCAAGCAACAGGACGAACAGCAGATCGATCAGCAGGATGGTCGTCACCGCGCCGATCATGGTCTGGGTTGCGGCCTGGCCGATGCCCTCCGGATCGCGTCCAGCACTGCTGCCGTTGACGGTCGCGATCAGCGCGATGGTGATCGCAAACACCAGCGGTTTGGCGATCGCCTCCAGCAGATCGCGTGGTGCGATAGCCATGCGCAGCGCATCGGCCAGCTCGGATGCGGGGAGATCGGAAGCTGCCAGCAGCCACAGGAATGCGGTGCCCAGTGTGATTAGGCTTCCCCAGACCGCGAACGCAAATGACATCAGCAGCATCGCCAGCAGCACCGGTGCGGTGGTGAACTTGATCGGGTTGACGCCGCTAACGAGCAGCCCATCCATCTGTCCGGTCACCACCAGCGTGGCCTGGCGGACTGCCAGCGCGACACCGGCACGCCCGGCCACCATAATGCCCACCAACAACGGGATCAACTCCATGATCACCGCGTAGCTAATCGACAGCAGTAGCAGCGTGGGAAAGTTGAAGTCCTCCAACATCGAGGTTGCCTGACGGCCGAGGATGGCGCCAGCGGCGGCGGTGACCAGCGTGATGGCGGGCAGGATGGACAGACCCGACTGACGCAAGGCCGCGGTCAGCGCCGGCAGATCGAGCCGCTCGCGGCCGAGCAGGATGCCGAGATAGTGCTCGAGGCAGAGCTTTAGGGTCAGCGCGGCCAATCCGAGCCGCTCGACCCAGCCCCAGGGGCCGCCGAATGGCCGCGGAGTGGCCGGCTGCCGCACGGCACGGGAGTCAGCCAACCCTAAGCTCCTGCCCGAGCATCGCGATTAGCTGGCTCTTGGCATGCATCGCCGCGAGAGACAGCAGCGAGCATGGCGACACCATGAAGATGAGGTCCATTAGAGGAGAGTGACTCGTGGCGAGGGGCGAGTTTCGCGGGAGGGGGTCTTCGACGGTCACCAAGACCTTGGCCCCCGGACCTATCCCCTAGCCACTCATTTTTCCCGCCACACGGTGGTGTAGAGGTCGTGCCGGCGGTCCTTGAGGTTCTGCACCGTGCCCTCGTAGCGGGCCTCGCGTAGTGCGTCCAGGCGCAGGTCGGCGAAGGCGACGGTCTCGACATTGGGCGTGGTGTCGGCGGCGATACCGTCACGGGCGAACGGGAAGTCGCAGGGCGTCAGGATGCAGCTCTGCGCATACTGGATGTCCATGTTGGCGACGTTCGGCAGATTGCCGCAGTTGCCCGACATGACCACGTAGCACTGATTCTCGACCGCGCGTGCCTGGCAGCAGTAGCGCACGCGCAGATAGGACTGGCGCTCGTCGGTGCAGAAGGGCACGAAGACCAGGTTGGCGCCCTGATCGGCCAGGTGCCGGGCCAGCTCCGGGAACTCGGCGTCGTAGCAGATCAGCACGCCGATGGGGCCGCAGTCGGTGTTGATGGCGGCCAGTTCGTGGCCGCCCTCGATGTTCCACCAATAGACCTCGTTCGGCGTCGGGTGGATCTTGGCCTGCTCGTGCACCTCGCCGTCGCGCAGGCAGACATAGCAGATGTTCTCGACCCGCCCGTTCGGCATCATGGTTGGGTGCGAGCCGCCGATGATGTTGATGTTGTAGCGCACGGCCATATCCCGTAGTGCGGTCTTCAGCGGCTCGGTATAGCGGGTCAGCGCCTCGATGGCCTGCGCCGGCGACAGCTCTTTGTCTTCCATGGACAAGAGTTGAAGCGAGAACAGCTCCGGGAAGACGCAGAAGTCGGCGCGATAGTCGGCGGTGACGTCGACGAAATAGCGCACCATATCGATGAATTCATCGAACGAGGTCACGCGACGCTGCTGATACTGCACGGTCGCCACCCGCACCGTATCGGTCAGCCGCCCGCCGAAATGCTTGGCGCGCGCCTCTTCTTCCTCATCCGGGGCCTGCGGGTTGCGCCACAGCAGATGCACACCGTAGCCCAAGGACTGGCTGTCCTCGGACCAGTAGTCGGGCATCAGGCCGATGACCTTGAAGTCGTTGCGCAACTGGAAGGTCAACACCGGGTCCTTTTCGCGGCCGGCCTTGACCTGTTCGACATAGTCGTCGACGCTGTCGTAACGGGTCAGCGCATCGGCCAGGGTCGGCAGCCGGCCGCCGTAGATGATGCCCTTCAGCGCCCAGGACTGCGCCAGCTTCTTGCGCTCGTCGTAGAGCCGCTGGCCGATGCGCAGGCCGCGGAATTCCGGATCGACGCAGACCTCCATGCCATAGAGATAGTCGCCGTTGGGGTCATGCCGAGTCGCGTAGCCGCCGCCGCTGATCCAGTTCCAGCTATGGGGCTTCAGCGCGATGTCGCCGCTGATGACGAAGCTGGAGCAGAAGCCGATGATGCGGCCCTCGTACTCGGCGACGAACTGTCCCTCGGCAAACTTGTTGATCTGTCCGCGCAGCATCGCCGCTGTGTAACTGCTGACACCGCTGCCGGCGTATGCGTGCTTGAACAGTGCACGGATGGCCGGGATATCGGCCAACGCGGCATTGCGGACGATGAGCTTAGCGACGGCCTCTTGATTGTTCGACATGCCTATTGCTCGAAATGGTTGGGGTCCGACGAGTCTAGGCCGCATCGAACCGGCGACCGGCCATTGTGCCATCGCCTCGGTGGCGGTGAAACATGCGTTATCGGCGTCTCGGCGCCACCGCGGCTATCGCCACCCCAATTATCGCCACCCCAGTTATCCAGTTTCAGGGGTAGCGGTGTCGATGGCATCGACAGGTTCCGGCCGTGCCGCCGCGAGGTCACGGTGTCCGACGATGATCCGCGAGCGTCCAGCGTCGATCCAGCCGGCGCGCGCCTCCCGCCAGGCGGTCAGCCGCGCGGCGAGCGCCGAATCCGACTCCGGCGCGGCCTCCCGCGCTGCGCGATACCAACCGTCGACCAGCGCCTGCTGGAAATCGGCCTCATCAGGTCCGATCCGCCAGTCGCTGTCGGCCGTGTGCGCTTGGTAGCCGAGCGCGCTGCAACTGTCCTTTGCATGGCTGGCCGCGGCCGGGCCGAGTGCTGGACCGAAGCCCTTGTCGCCGCGCTGATGGCGGTTGACCAATGTGATCACGGCGGCATCGTCGGCGTGCGCGGGCTCTAGGGCGCATCGACCATCGTAGCTGAGTGTGAACAACAGCCGGCACTGCGCCTGGCGGCAGCGGGCGAGCAGCCCGTCCAACCAGGCCGCGGAGACCAGGTCGAGCAGGGCCGATGCCGTCACCAGAGCGCCTGTCGGCATTGGGACCGATGCCAACCCGGCGGCGAGGTCGATGGTCTCTGTCTGAACCCGACAGTGCCAGTCGCTTGCTCGAATGCGGAAGCTGCCGTCATCGGCGGTGAAGCGATGACCTTGCGCCGCGGCCCAATCGGCGGTGCGCGCTGCAAGACGCGCGAGCAGCGTCTCGGCATGGTCGGCACAGGTCCAATGCTGTTCGACAGCCCCGGCCGCGGCCAGCAGCGGCGCCAGGTGGCGCAGATTGGCACCGGTGCCGCAGCCGAGATCGATCACTTCGAGACAGTCGTCGCTGTCGATCATCAATCTCCGAATCAGTTGATCGGCGCGGGCGCGGCTGTCCGCTGCTGTGCGCAAGGCCAGCCATTGGTCGCTGAAGTCAGACATGCGCGAGTACTTCGCCGAGGCGCTTCGCGCTCAGCGCCCAGGTCGGCAGGCGCTCGCGCGCGCGCCGGGCGCCTGCCGCCAACGGTCGCCGCAGGTCGGGCTCGCTCAGCAGTCGTACGCAGTGCCGCGCGTAACTCGACGACGGAGCCGGGCTCCACCAGCAGACCGGCATCTGCCGGCACCGTATCCGGTATCGCGCCGGCGCTTGTGCCAACAACCGGCAGTCCGCGTGCGAGCGCTTCGGCATAGGCCATGCCGTAGCCCTCGAACAGGCTGGGCAGCACGAACAGGTCGGCTTTGGCGTAGAGCATGCCGAGGGTGGCGTCTTCGACCTCGCCGAGCAGCCGCACCCGATTGCTGAGGCCGGCGGCGCCGATGGCCTTGCGAAGCGCGGCAGCAGTCTCTGGGCTGCGGTCCAGACTGCCGGCGCAGGTCAGCATCCAATCCAGGTGGGCCAGGTCGGACAGTGCCTTGACCAGCAGCAGATGGCCCTTGCGCGGCGTGACGCTGCCGACGGACAGCAGGTGCAGTGGTCGGGTCGGGACTTCGCTGATCGGACCTGGCGCGAGCGGGGCCGGGTCGGTGCCGGGCTCAACGACGTCGACCTTGGCGCCGTCGACGCCGAAGTCGCCGAGTAGACGCGCGGTTGCGGTGCTGGTGACGATGGCATGTCTGACATGCCCGAGCGCCGCCGTTTCCGATCGCCGCAGTCGCTCGGCCTGTTCGGAGTCGAGTCCGCTCTCGCGTGACAGCGGGTGGTGCACCAGCGCCACCAGCCGCAGTCGCTCAGCGTGCCGGCAGAGTTGATCAGGCATCGCGCCGAGCGCGAGCCCGTCGATCAATACGCGGGAACCGTCGGCGATTGTGGCCAGCAGGGCGTCAGCCTGTCTTAACGCACCGGTAGTCGGCAGCGGGAAGCTGCCGTCGAGCGCGTGCACCCGAACCGTCCAGCCCAGCGCGCGAAGTCCGTCGACCATACGCCGGTCGTAGATGTAGCCGCCGGTTGGGGTGTCGATATCGCCGGGTAGCACTAGATCCAGCCGGTTCATGCGCCCAGCAGCCGAACCCAGTAGCAGCGGCGTCCTCGCCGCGACGCCTCAGGCATCCAGCGGCGCCTCATAGGCCGCCCAGGCCAGATGCGATTCCGACAGCTTGACCCGGAGCCCGGTCAGACCGCCGGCGCCCGCCCCGAGTCCGCCGGCACGGATACGCGCCGCCATTCCCTCGAAGATGACCTTGGCCAGGAACTCGGTGGTGGTGTTCTTGCCGGCAAAGGCCGGTACCTCATCCAGGTTGCGATAATCCAACTCGGCGAGCAGATCGCGCAGCACCATCGACGCCTTGCCGATGTCGACCACGAGTCCGTCGGCGTCCAGCGTCGGTCGCCTGAATTCGCAGTCCACGACGAAGGTCGCCCCGTGCAGGCGCTGCGCCGGGCCGAATACCTCGCCGCGGAAGCTGTGGGCGATCATGATGTGATCGCGAACGCAAAGGCTGTACATGGTTTTCGTCTCAATCGTAGCGAATACGGTGCATCAGTGTATCGCCGGGGTCGGCGGCGAGGCGTGCCTGCACGCGGGGCAGGTCGTCGAACGGGTCCTCCCCGGTGATCAGCGCGTCCAGCTTATCGTCGCCGAGCAGCGACAGCGCCAGTTGCATCCGACGGCGAAAGTCCCAGCGTGCGCGCTGGGCGGTTGCGATACTGCCGACCTGCGACGAGCGCAGCGTCAGCCGGCGCTGATGAAAGGCCTGACCGAGCGGCAGCGTCACCGGCTGGCTGCCAAACCAGCTCAGTTCCAGCACCGTCGCCTCGAATCCTGCCAGTTCCAATGCCGTCGACAGTCCTGCCGCCGCGCCGCTGGCATGTATCAACAGATCGGCATCGGGGGTCGCGTCCGCCGGCGCGCGGAAGGGCACACCGAGCCGATCGGCGACGACGGCGCGTCGCGGGTTGACATCGATCAGCTCGACGCGGCAGCCTGGTATTTGAACCGCGAGCCAGGCGGCCAGACAGCCCAGGGTGCCGCCGCCAACCACGCCGATGCGGTCGCCCAGGCGTGGCGCGGCGTCCCAGAGGGCGTTGATCGCGGTCTCCAGGTTCGCGGCCAGCACGGCGCGCCCGGGCGGTAGATGCTCGGGCAGCGGATGTACCGCGTCCGCCGGTACCTGCCAACGCGTCTGATGTGGGTAAAGACAGAACACCATCCGCCCGACCAATTCAGCGGGCCCGAACTCGACCTCGCCGACGTTGATATAGCCGTACTTGACCGGGGCCGGTAGATCACCGCCCTGAAAGGGCGCGCGCATGCGTTGGTGCTCACTGCTCGGCACCTCGCCTCGGTAAACCAGACCCTCGGTGCCGCGGCTGATGCCGCTGAAGCAGGTGCGTACCCGCACCCAGCCGTCCGGCAGCGGCGGCAACTTCTCGTCGCGGATCTCGCCCTGGTTTGGGCCGGTGACCCAGAAGGCCCGGCTGTCGGACTGTCGTGGTGTTCCTTGTTTCATCGGCGAAGCCGAAGCCGTTTGGATTGCGACCCTTTGTCTTTAGCTCGAAACGGCATAGATATCGCCGGAGTTGGCGGCATCCGGCAGACGGTGCAGCCAGGCGGCGATGCCGTCGGCATCCAGCCAGCAGGCGTGCAGCAGGCGCTGGCTCTCGCCGAGTGCCGCATTGTAGCGATAGGCGCCGAGCCGCTCGCACTCGGTGAGTGCGGCGTCGGCTACCGTTCGCTGAATGGTCGTGAATTCGAACGACAGTGAGGCCAGCGGCCAGCTCAAACCGCGCAGCACCCGTGCCTCGAACCCCTCGACGTCGATCTTGACGAAGCGCGGCTCGCCGAAGCGCTCGATCAGGGCGTCCAGTGTCGTCTGGCGGACGCGAATGCTGCGTTCCCATCGTTGTCCCTGCCAGCCGACGGCGCCGTCGGCGGCGGCGATGAATGCCGTCGACGCGGTGCTCACGGTTGGGTTGTCCAGGTTCAGATGGAGCTCCAGCTCGCCCTCGCTATCGCCCACCGCCGCCTGCACGATATCGACTTCAGGGTCGCGACCGTAAAGCAGACGCAGGGCCGCGGCCGGGGCCGGCTGCGGCTCGACGGCGACCACGTGCGCGCCGAGGCGGCGAAAGCTCGCCACGCGATCGCCGACGTGGCTGCCGATGTCGAACACCAGATCGCCGCGGCCGGCGAAGCGCGCGTGCATCCGGTCCAGCCCAGGCCGGCGCTCGCGCCCGTAGTACTGGCGAAGCGAGCGCGCGACACCGAGCAGGGTGCGCGGCGTCATCCTCTCAGTCGGCTGGCTCGACGGCGGTGCCGCCAAGCCGCGGCCGCACGCTGGGCTTTGTCTTCAGGGCGCTCAGCGCCGGCAGGTGCAGCGCCTGAACCATGGGGTCAGGCTCGATCTCGTCCGGGATGCGCCAAAGCCCGATGCGGGCCAGCCAGAGGCCAAGCAGCGGCAGCGAGGTGGTCACGGCGATCGGCACCGCCAACAGGGCGCCGACGAAGAAGGGCGAGAAGAGCGCGGCCTCGACCGAGCCGTAGGCGGCGAACCAGCCGAGCGCGGCGATGCCGAGCAGCGTCTGCGGCCATAGCCGGCGAAGCGCGATGCTGGGCTTGACCCAATGCACGGCGCGGCGCTGCGCACCCCAGACCACGGCGCGACCGAAGAACAGACCGCCGATGAAGACCGTGTGGGCGATGGCCATGATCGGCGCCATCAGCATCGAGAACAGGATCTCCGCGGCGCTGCCGAGCAGCAGGCGCGGCGCACCGCCGAAGCGCTGGCGACCCTGTGAAGTGGCCAGCGCGTCGATGATGCTGGCGAGCTTGGGCGCGAAAATCATGCCCATGATCAGCAGCAACAGCATCTGTCCGGGCACCGGCAGGTACATCGGGCCGCTGTCGTGGGCCATGCGCAGCATGCCGATCAGCATGAGGCCGATCCAGGCGGGCGAGGCGATGAACATCAGGATGGCCATGGTCAGATGCGCGCGGCTGACCGCGTGCAGACCTGGCAAGCCGAACAGTCTCAGATACTGCAGGTTGCCCTGGCACCAGCGCAAATCGCGGCGGATGAACTCGGTCAGCGTGGTCGGATTCTCTTCCCAGCTACCGCCGTCGCTCGGCATGACGCGGACCTGGTAGCCGGCACGGCGCATCAGTGCGGCCTCGACCTGATCGTGGCTCAGTACCCAGCCGTCCAGCGGCCCATTGCCGGGCAGCCGCGGCAGCGCGCAGTGCTCGGTGAAGGGCGCGACCCGGATCAGCGCGTTGTGGCCCCAGTAAGGCCCAACGTCGGCCTGCCACCAGGCGCTGCCGATGCTGTAGCTCTTCATGCCGAGACGCATGCCGAACTGAAAGGGCCGCGCGAATGCGCTGGCCGACGGCAGTCCCACCATCAGCGTCTGCAGGATGCCCAGGCGCGGGTTGGCCTGCAGAGTGCGGACCATGCGCAGTATGCTATCGGCCGCCATCAGGCTGTCGGCGTCCAACACCAGCATGAAGTCGAAATCGGCTCCCCAACGCGTGCAGAAGTCCCGGATGTTGCCCGCCTTGAAGCCGGGGTTGTGCTCGCGGCGGCGGTAGCTGACCTGCATGGCGCCGTGCCAGCGCTCGGCAAGCTCGGCCATGCGCGTCTCCTCGGCGGCGATGACCTCGGGCCAGTCCGAGTCGCTTAGCACGAATACCTGAAAGCGGTCGGCAACGCCGCTGTCCACCAGTGCCTCGATCATCAGGTCCAGGTTGCGCGCGACGCTGTCTGCGTCCTCGTTGCGGATACAGCTGAGCAGGGCCGTGTTCGCGGTGATGGGGCTCTGATCGTCTGCATCGGCCAGCGGTGGGCAGACCGCCTGCGCTGGATCGGGTGCGATGCGCATGATCACCAGGCCGATCACCGCATTCCAGAAACCGACCGCGGTCCAGGGCAGCGTTATAGCGAACATCAGGGTCAGAACGGCATCGGCAACATCGAAGCCGCCGGCCGACAGGGTCCAGATCATCAGCGCCGTGGCGGCGAGCACGGTGCCGGTGACGAGCGCCGCGAACAGGCGCCGGCGCGCGGCGATGGGGATGCGATGACCGGCGGTGTCGGCCAGCGGCTTGGTGGCCAGGTTTGAGTGGGCGTGAAACATCTTGCGCTGACTCGACTGCTTGGGCTCGCGTCAGGGATGACGGAAGCCGTGGGTTGTTCAGATTCCGACCCCAGCCCGTCATGGGCAGGATCTAGTCACAGTCGAGGATTATTAGGGACATTCCTTATAACGCAAGCGAGACAGCGAGCAGTATTGTCGACTCACTGCAGGTTTTCGCCGCCGAGCGCCTGCCTCAGCCGCGCGCGCATCAGCTCGGCATGGCCGGCATCGATGCCGAGCCGATGCAGACGCTCGCACAAGGCATCCGCCTCATCGATGATCGCGGCGAGCTGCTCGCCGCTGAACAGCTCGCAGGCGGCGCCCATCTCGGCGGCACTTGCGCTTAGCAGTGACGGCGTCAGCTGCTGCGGTTGGATCGGGCTCTGCGGGTGCAGCATGTCTGCCACCAGCGGCTGCTCCAGCAGGCTGAAATGGATTGCCCGTGCAGTTTCCTCGTCGTCCAGTTCCTGCTCGGCCAGCGGATCGGCGCCGGCATGACGCCGGACCGTGCCCATGATGACGTCGATCAGCCGCTTGATTGCGGACTTCTCGCTGGCGTGATCCTCAGGCAATCCGCAGGCCTGCTCGTAGTGCCGTTCCAGCGCCTCCTTCAGGCCCAGAACGGCGTCGCTGCCGGCGTCGGCGGGCAGATCGACGGCCTGCTTCAACAGCACCCGGAGTGATTCCTGGAATGCCAGCATCTCCTCGTGGTCGGCCTTTTGTGCCGCCAGCAGCATCTCTGGCGGGATCTCCTCGGCCGGCGATTTGAACAGCGGGTTCTGGTGCCGGCGGCGAAGATGTCGCTCGCGGCGACCGGGTTTGTGGGTGAAGGGGAGATCCATCATGGAGAACTGGCGAGTGGCGAGTGGCGAGTGGCTAGGAGGCAAGCGTTCTAGGCCGAAGGCGAAGGCATCGCGCTCAGGGCGACGGCTTTGGTCCTCTGCCCTCGACCAGTGTTTCGTAAAGCGCCGAATAATCGGCCTGGCCGAGACCGGCGGCAACGGCGCGCAGCAGGGCGGCTTCCAACGCCACCAAGGGGGCGGTGTCGATCGTGCTCGCCTCGGCCACCCGGCGGAACAGCGCGACGTCCTTCAATAGATGCTGCAATGGGAAGTTGGCGCGGCCGTAGTCGTGGTTCAGGTACTTGTCGAGTTTCTTGTCGAAGGTCGGCGCATAGAGTGCGCTCTGGCGCAGCAGTTCCATGAACTGCTCGACATCGATACCCTCGCTGCGCACCAGCCCGAGACTGAAGGAGAAGCTCGCGGTGAGACCGGCGATGAGCTGGTTCATTGCCAACTTCAGCGCCGCGCCCTGACCGACCTCGCCAATGCGCTGCGGCGTCTTGGACAGTGCCTCGAAGATCGGCAGACAGCGTTGGTAGAGGTCGAGTTCGCCGCCGGCCATCACGATGAGTCTTCCGGCGCGCGCTTCGGGCAGACTGCCGAGCACTGGCGCCTCCAGATACTCGCCGCCGGCGCGTGCTACACGGCTGGCGATGCTGCGGCTCTCACTCGGCGCGATCGTGCCCATCTGCACGATGATGCGCCCAGGCAGCGCGTTCGGTGTGTCGCCGCGAAACAGCGTTTCCTCTATCGCCTCGGCATCCGCAAGCAACAGAAGCGTCGCGTCGGCGCCGGCGATTGCTGCGGCGGCGCTCTCCGCGCACTGGATACCGATTGCCGCCAGCGGCGCGGCCCTCTCCCGCGTGCGGTTCCAGACGCTGAGGTCGAAGTGCCGATCCTTGAGCCGGATCGTGATCTCGCTGCCAAGCAGGCCGGTGCCGAGCACGGTCAGCTTCATTGTCCCTCTCCCATGGTCTGTTTCCACTTGTCCGCCTGGATTGTAAAGACGTGTGTCGCGCGGTCCTGCCGCCGAACTAAGCCGGGGGCTGGCGTCAGCGCGCGTCGCCGCGGCGAAGCATTGCGATGACCGGCGCGGTCTCGGGCCGCACCCCGCGCCACAGCGCGAAGGACTCCGCCGCCTGCTCGACCAGCATGCCGAGACCGTCGAGCGCGCGCGCCGCGCCGCGCGCCTGGCCCCAGCGGCAGAAGGGCGTTGGCTCGTCGGCATAGAGCATATCGTAGGTCCAGCCGCCTTCGGCCAGGCACTGTTCGGGAAGCCGCGGCACGGCGCCGTCGAGCCCGCTGGAGGTGGCGTTGATGATGAGGTCGAACGGCTGCCCCGACAGCCCATCCAGGCCGCCGCCGCTGACCCTGTCAGCCGCGCCGGCAGAAGCTGCCAGTTCCGCGGCTCGGGCCGCCGTGCGGTTGGCGATGACCAGCTCGGCCGGTTTCTGCTCCAGCAGCGGGCGCAGTACGCCGCGTGCGGCACCGCCGGCGCCGAGTAGCAGCAGACGCTTGCCGGCGAAGCTGAAGCCGTGGTTGGCCGTCAGGTCGCGCACCAGTCCCGCCCCATCGGTGTTGTCGCCGCGCAGCAGACCGCCGTCCAGCACGACAATGGTGTTGACGGCCCCGGCGGCTGCCGCACCTGGGCTTAGATCGCCCAGCAGCGCGAACGCCTGCTCCTTGAACGGCAGGGTCACGTTCAGGCCGCGCCCGCCCTCTGCGACGAATTGGCGCACATCGCCGCCGAAGTCGTCCAGATCGCCCAGTATGCGGCCATACGTCATCTGCTGCCCGGTCTGATGCGCAAAGGCCGCATGAATGGCCGGTGACTTGCTGTGCGCGATGGGGTTGCCGATGACGGCGTAATGATCGGTCATTGAGGAAGTCGCTAGGCGCGAGGGGCTTTGTTCCTTGAGGCCGGTCCTTCCGGACGGCTGCGTCACTCACCCAGCCAGCGCGCCGCGTCCTTGGCATAGTAGGTCAGTATGCCGTCGGCGCCCGCGCGCTTGATGCCTGTCAGGGCCTCTAGCACCACGGCGCGCTCGTTCAGCCAGCCGTTCTGACTGGCGGCCTTCAGCATCGAGTACTCGCCGCTGACCTGATAGACGAAGGTCGGGGCGCCGAAGCGGTCCTTGACCCGACGCACGATGTCCAGATAAGGCATGCCTGGCTTGACCATCACCATGTCGGCGCCCTCGTGCAGGTCGAGCGCGATCTCGTGCAGCGCCTCGTCGGAGTTGGCCGGGTCCATCTGATAGGTGTACTTGTCGCCGCCGCCGAGATTGGCGGCCGAGCCAACCGCATCGCGGAACGGGCCGTAGAAGCTCGAGGCGTACTTGGCCGAGTAGGCCATGATGCGGCTGTGTATATGGCCTGCTGCCTCCAGCGCGTCACGCACCGCGCCGATGCGCCCGTCCATCATGTCCGAGGGGGCGACGATGTCCGCGCCGGCCTCGGCGTGTGACACCGCCTGCTGGACCAGCACCTCGACGGTCGCGTCGTTCATCACATAGCCGGACTCGTCGATCAGCCCGTCCTGGCCGTGTGTCGTGAAGGGGTCGAGCGCGACATCGGTCATGACGCCCAGTCCCGGCAGCGCGTCCTTCAGCGCCCGCACCGCGCGCTGGGCAAGGCCGTCCGGGTTGAACGCCTCGCGCGCATCGAGCGATTTGGCCTCCATCGGCGTCACCGGGAACAGCGCCATGGCCGGCACGCCGAGCGCCGCAATGGTCTGCGCCTCCTCGATCAGCAGGTCGATGCTCATGCGCTCGACGCCGGGCATCGAGGGCACCGGCTCGCGCACACCCTTGCCCTCGAGCACGAACACCGGATAGATGAAGTCGTCCGGTGTCAGCACGGTCTCACGCATCATCCGCCGCGAGAAGTCGTCGCGGCGCATCCGGCGCATGCGGGTCGTCGGGTAGGGCGAGCGGGTCGTCAGGATGTCGGTCATGGCTTATTCGGGCGCTTTGTCTCTGGGCGAGGGATTCTGGACGCGTCTTGCTCGGATCAGGGTCTATTCGGCGCGTTGCGCCGCCACCCGGCCGATCAGGCCGGATACGATAACGCAAGCGATCCGTCTGCTCCAAGCTCCCGGCCGCCGCGCCAGCGACGCCTGAAGTCCGGGGCTGCAGCTCCGTGCGAGCGTGCGGCCGCCAACTGGCCGGCATCTGCGGCGCGCTGTAAACTCTCGGAGCCGGCGCCTTGCCGAGCAGTGCATGCGGTACGCCCTATGTTTGATAGCCACAAAGACGAGACCATCCACGCCTTCTCGGTCGACCATGCCGATTTTCAGGCGCGGGTGGTCGATGCCTCCCACGAGCGGCCCATCCTGGCCGATTTTTGGGCGGACTGGTGCGCGCCATGCCATCACCTCGCACCGCACCTTCATCGCGTGATCGACGAGTGCGGCGGGCGCATCGGACTGGCCAAGGTGGAGGTCGACGAGGGCGACAATATGAAGCTCGCCGGCCACTTCAGGCTGCGCGGCTTCCCGACCGTGATCCTGTTTCACGGCGGCGAGGAGCATGGACGCTTCAGCGGCTCACGCTCCAGCCATCAGATACGAGAGTGGCTGCGGGAGCATCTGGGCCCTGAACTCGTCGCCGAGCATGCCGCCTGAACCAGTGCGGCAATGCAGAAATTTCGAGACCGTCTCTGATCTGATCTGATCTGATCTGATCGTTGTCGTCGTCGAAATCGACTATTGGCACGACGCCGCTTACGGATTCGATGACGACGACAACGAACGGCCTCGGGATTTCCGAAGTGCAGCTGTAGGGTGGATGAGCGCAGCGAAATCCACCAACGGCCTCCGTGGGCTTCGCCATCGTTCGCCCACTCCATGGGGCATTCGTCTTGTCGCGGTCCTTAATGCTCGCCCTTGGTCCGCAGCAGGCCGGCCAGACGATTGCCCTGCTTCTGCGGGCCCCCGCGCGGGAACAGCCGGTGCAGTGCCGCGCTGCCGCCCGCGTCCGGCCCCCAAACGGCGCGGAAGTGCTTGACCATGTCGCGCACCGAGGCCTGGATACCGTGCCGGCGGAAATGCTCGCGCAGAAAACGGATCACCGCCCAGTGGTGGGCGTCTAGCGTCAACCCATCTTCGGCGGCGAGCGCCCTTGCGAAGGACTCGGACCAGTCGGACGGGTTGACCAGATAGCCCTCGCTGTCGGTCTCGACCGGGCGGCCGTCGACCGCGATGGTCCGTGTGGTCCATGTCTGCGTAGGCATTGCTGCCGCTCGGGAACTCGCCGAGGTTGCCGGCCGAGCTGTCCTCGGGCTCCGTGATCGACCACAGGCCGATCTCGATGTCGCCGTCCAGCCGGCCGTGGTAGCGCTCGATGCCGGACACCAGCACCTTACCGCTGTCGCCGTCGGCAGCGAAGTGCGCCTCGCCATTTCGGTCGGTCGCGACCTCCGGCGTACGCCGGCCGTCCGGGTCCAGCTCCAACACCACCGGCGTGCGCTTCAGCGGCTCGCCGGTCGCGCGCATGTAGATTTTGACGTTAACCATCGCAAAGGCCTCCTGATCGGCGGCGACTTGCCGGGTGGGCAGACCCAGCCGACGTCGCCCGTGCCTCAGTGATGCCAGCGATCACGGCGCCGATCCTTGATTTGGGTCAAGTCGGGCGTTCTGCCCGGCGGCCCGCTGCGAGTCGCTCAACGTTGTTTCGGCTCGGCAATTAACTCGGACGCGCCTCGGCTGCAAGTGATCACAGGCACTTGTGTGGCGGCCTTTGTCATGCGCCGACGGTTGGTCGGCGAACAACCTCATCGACGTCATGGGACAATAGAAAACCGTCAAACCCGCGTGCTAGCATCGCTCAGTGTGGTTTCAACAGAGAGAGAACAAGAAACTTGCAGATCCCAAAGATTGCGATGGTTACGATCGGAACCTGTGGCTTGCTGTTGGGCGGAAATGCTTGGGCGGAGCCGCTCTGCGATTTGGGTGACGGTAGCTTTCTGGACGACGGCAATAACCTGAGGTGGGTGCAGGGTCCGGGTACGGGAACTGCATCTCACGGCAATGCGACAACGGACGCAGCATCGGCTTTGGGCGGCACCGGGCGTTTGCCGACTCGGGCCGAGTACCAGCTTCTCCAGCCGCAATTGGCAGGCAATTCGACTATTGTCGGGACTTATGTTTCGGGGCAGAATTGGACCTCCGAGGTTGAGAGCGGGAACTTTTTCTACGTCGTCGATCTCTCCGATAACCTAATTGGCCGGAGAAATCGGAACAATTCTGTCGCATTCTGGCCCGTCGTCTCTGACGGCACCAGCGTCTGCCCAGCTACGGCCGGCTGCATAGGGTTCGGCTATCCCACACGTCTGACAGGTGCCAGCATCCCAACGCTCACCGACGCCATCACGGGCAACTCGATTGACGCAGACTCCCCGGGCGGCGGTGAGAACTGGAAAGAGATCCACTGTGGCACGAGTCCCGGCGAACTTCAAAAAATCGGCGTCAGCCCAACCGACCCGGTTGACCCGCAAGTGCCGGTAGGTAGCTGGGGCATCGTCGGCGCCGTCGGCGAGGAGACCGTAAACTACGACTACGGGACCGGCGGAAGCTATACATGGCGGGTCTACCAGAATGGCACCGGCGGTCTTTGCTGGCAGGAAGACTCCGACACCGGAGCGGTCATTGCCACTGGCGCGGTGACGGCGGTGTCTTGTATCTGACGCGACTCGGTCGGCTGCAATCCCGAAGCCCCGGCGCGCTGGCCGGCATTGGCCCGCCTTGAGGATGCCGGCCGGTCGCAGTAGCGCAATGGTCAGCCGCCGCCGGTCTCGAACAGATCGGGCGTGAACGGCGCGTCGTCGCGCGGCGGCGGCTGCAGGCCGAAGTGCTGGAAGGCGGTGCGGGTGGCGACCCGGCCGCGCGGCGTGCGCATCAGAAAGCCTTGCTGGATCAGGAAGGGCTCGAGCACGTCTTCGATGGTGCCGCGCTCCTCACCGATTGCCGCGGCCAGACTCTCGACGCCGACGGGTCCGCCGTCGAACTTTTCGATCACGGCCAGCAGCAGTCGACGGTCCATGTGGTCGAACCCCAGTCCGTCCACCTTCAGCATGGCGAGCGCCTGATCGGCGACCGTGCGGGTGATCTGGCCGCCGGCCTTGACCTGCGCGAAGTCGCGCACGCGGCGCAGCAGCCGGTTGGCGATGCGCGGCGTGCCGCGCGAGCGGCGCGCGATCTCGCCGGCGCCGTCGGCCTCGGTGTCGATGGCGAGGATCTGCGCCGAGCGGCGCACGATGCGGCATAGATCCTCGGCGGAGTAGTACTCCAGCCGCTGCACGATGCCGAAGCGGTCGCGCAGCGGCGATGTCAGGAGCCCGGCGCGGGTGGTTGCGCCGACCAGCGTGAACGGCGGCAGATCCAGCTTGATCGAGCGTGCGGCAGGGCCGTCGCCGATCATGATATCGAGCTGAAAGTCCTCCAGCGCCGGGTAGAGCACCTCCTCGACCACCGGGCTGAGCCGATGGATCTCGTCGACGAACAGCACGTCGCCGGACTCCAGGTTGGTCAGCAGCGCGGCCAGATCGCCCGGCTTCTCGAGCACCGGGCCCGAGGTCTGGCGCAGGTTGACCTGCATCTCGTGCGCGATGATGTGCGCCAGCGTGGTCTTGCCGAGCCCAGGCGGGCCGAAGATCAGGGTGTGGTCGAGCGCCTCGCCACGGCCGCGGGCGGCACCGATGAAGATCTCCATCTGCTCGCGAACCGCCGGCTGGCCGACGTAGTCCGCCAGCCGCCGCGGGCGGATCGCGCGGTCCAGCGCACCGTCGTCATCGGCGGCGGTCGGGCTGATCAGGCGGTTGGATTCGGACATGACCTCGCTCCTCGCCACTTCTATACCGGATTCACGGCCTTCAGCGCGGCGCGGATGATCTCCTCGGAGGTCAGCTCGGCACCCTGGACATCGGCCGCGCTGCGCGCCATGCGGTTGGCATCGGCGGGCCGGTAGCCGAGCGCAATCAATGCGCTGACGGCATCGCTGAGGGCGTCATCGGGGCCGGCCGGCGTTGCTCGGCTGCCGATCGACGCGGGTGCGCCGCCGCCGAGCTCTCCGACCCGATCCTTCATTTCCATAACCAGCCGCTGGGCGGTCTTCTTGCCGATGCCGGGAAGGCGGCTCAATGCGGTGATGTCTTCCTGCTCGATGCACAGGGCGAAGCGCTGGGCGTCCATGCCGGACAGGATGGCGAGCGCCATCTTGGCGCCGACGCCGGTGACCTTGAGCAGGTTGCGAAAGAGCGCGCGGTCGTGCTCGCGCAGAAAGCCGTAGAGCACATGGGCGTCCTCGCGCACCAGCAGATGTGTGATCAGTGTGACCGATTCGCCCACCGGCGGCAGGTCGTAGAAGGTCGACATCGGCGCCTCGACCTCATAGCCGACGCCGCCGACGTCGATCAGCACCTGCGGCGGATGTTTGGCCAGGATCTCGCCCTTCAGCCGGCCGATCATGGCTGGAAGTCCCGCCATGAGGCCGCCGCGCGTTTGCGCTGCGGGATGCCCATCGAGTGGGCGTGACAGAGCGCGATGGCGAGGGCGTCGGCCTCGTCCTCGCCTGGGGCGCGCTCCAATGTGAGCAGAATGCGGACCATATGCTGAACCTGTGTCTTCTCGGCGCCGCCACTGCCGACCACGGCCAGCTTGACCGACTTGGGGCTGTATTCGTGCACGGTGACGCCGGCCTTCAGCCCGGCGCAGAGCACGGCACCGCGCGCCTGGCCGATCTTCAGCGCGGCGGTTGGATCGCGCGCGAAGATGAGCTGTTCGACCGCCATCTCGTGCGGCTGGTGCTCGGCCATCAGCTCGGCGACGGCATCGAAGATCAGGCCGAGCCGCTCCGGCCAGGCATGTCGACCGACTCGGATGCAGCCGCTCGCAATGCGTGCGCTGTGCCGACCGTCGGTGTCGATGATGCCGAAGCCGGTGTTGCGGGAGCCGGGATCGATGCCGAGGATACGATGGCGCAGCGCGCGAGGCGGGCGGAGCTGCACGATGAGGTCCGCTCAGCGGCCGTTGGCGGGTCGGGCGAGCGCGGCAGTTGGGCCGGCGGGTGCGCCCTCAGCCATCGAGCTGCTCGAGAATGTCGTCCGCGATGTCGGCGTTGTTGTAGACCTCCTGCACGTCGTCGAGGTCTTCCAGCGCGTCGACCATCTTCTGCAGCTTTTGCGCCGTGTCCAGATCGAGCTCGGCCTGGGTGGCGGCGTTGTAGGTCACCTCCGAGACGCTGGTATCGAAACCGGCCTCGGCGAGCCTGTCGCACACGGCGCTGAACTCGTCCGGCGCCGTGACGACATCGAGCGAGCCGTCGTCGTTGACGACAACGTCCTCGGCGCCGGCCTCAAGCGCCGCCTCCATGACCTGGTCCTCATCGGTGCCGGGCTCGAAGCTGATGATGCCCTGCTTGGTGAAGAGATACGCCACTGAGCCGTCGGTGCCGAGGTTGCCGCCGTGCTTGGTGAATGCATGGCGTACCTCGGAGGCGGTGCGATTACGGTTGTCGGTCATGCAGTCGACCATTACCGCGACCCCGCCGGGGCCGTAGCCCTCGTAGCGGATCTCCTCGTAGTTGTCGCCTTCGTCGGCGCCGGCGCCGCGCTTGATGGCGCGATCGACAGTGTCCTTGGGCATGTTGGCGCCGAACGCCTTGTCCATCGCCAGCCGCAACCGCGGGTTGGTGCCCGGGTCGCCGCCGCCCTCACGCGCCGCGATGGTGACCTCGCGAATCAGCTTGGTCCACATCTTGCCGCGCTTCTTGTCCTGGGCCGCCTTGCGGTGTTTGATGTTGGCCCATTTACTGTGTCCGGCCATGAAACCCTCGTCGTCGAATGTCTTGTTCAGGTGTCGCTCGCGTGCCCCGCCTCTGTGTGGCTGGCTCGAAGGGCCTAAGTCTAGCACTTTGGCCATGCCTGGACCGGTGCCCAGGTGGGAGCGGCGGTCTCGCCGAGAGACGCGCCGGCTGGCCCTGGCGGGAGCTTCGATCGCTGCGTCGGACGCTGCCCGGCCGGCGATAAGCCAGCCATGCCGCATAGGCGTCCGTCAGCGTCACTCGCACGGCGACGCCGATTGCGCGCTTTACCGGGTCGGGCGAATGCCGGAGAATCTAGCGCTGAGCGCACGAGCGAATCGTCAATCCTGACGCTCTCTCAAGGCGATTGACGGAAATCGCCTTATGTCGCCGGCATCGGTTCCGGCGGTCTCCAGAGCCTGACCGTGGCGCCCGGTGCGAGGTTGCCGGCGGCGAGCTGCATCAGTGCCCCCCAGCCCATGGTCCGGCCGCAGCGGCCTGGCCGCAGCGCCAAGTCAAAGGCGCACAGCCCGAGCGCTACAGACCGGAGGAAGTCTTGTCGTGTCGAATTTGTTGATCTTCGAGCACCCGCTGAACGAGCGCATGCGCACCTTTCTGCGTCTGGAGCATCTGTTCGAGAAGGTCGAGTACTTCGCGCCCAAGACGGACCAGCGCGATACCCGTGCGGCCGTCGAGGGCTTGCTCGATATACTCGCCATCACCGCCCGCGCCGACATCAAGACGGAACTCTTGAAAGAGATCGACCGCAATCTGTCGACGCTGGTACGCATCGGCAATCAACCCGGTGTGGATCCGGCCGCATTGAAAGACGTCATTGCCGACCTGGAGCATGCGGCCGGTGGCATCCACGAGCTGAACGGATCGATCGGCGCCTCCGCGCGCGAGGACGATTTCCTCAAGGCCATCGCGCAGCGCAGCACCATCCCGGGCGGTGCCTGCAGCTTCGATTTGCCGTTCTACCACCACATGCTGACGCAGTCGCCGGAGCGTCGCAGCGAGCGCCTGCGGCAATGGCTGCAGCCGATGTCGCCGGTCAGCAAGGCCGTGGGCCTGTTGCTGTCTTTGGCGCGTACCAGCGCGCGGCCGCGGCCGCTCACCGCCGAGACGGGATTCTTTCAAGAGGCCCTGGATGCGCAGGCGCCGGCGCAGCTGGTGCGGGTCGGGCTCGCGCCTGAATCGGCCTTGTTCCCGGAGATCAGTGGCCATAAGAACCGGTTCAGTATTCGTTTCATGCAGGCGAGCGGCGTCGGCCGCCCGGTGCAGGTGCGAGACGATGTCGAGTTTTACCTAACCTGCTGCGTTTTCTGAGCCGCCCGTATCGCACCCCGACCATGCCCAAGATCGTCAACTGTCCCACCTGCGACCGGCGCGTGCGCTGGGAGCCGGCATCGATTTGGCGCCCATTCTGCAGCGACCGCTGCCGGCTGATCGATCTCGGCGACTGGCTCGACGAGAGCCACCGCATCTCCGACCCGCTGCATGATGGCACCGAGAGTCGTTACGAGGCCGAATTCGAGATCGGCCCCGATTCCGAACGCGCCTTCGCTGACGCGGCCGATCAGGAGTTCGGCGTCGATCCCGAGCCGCTCCGGTCCAGCGGTGGTCCATCGAAGCACTAAGAGGCTCGAGACCGAAAACGTCGAGACTGACAAGGTAGAGAACGGCCGAAAGACCGAGCTGCTTCGACGCGAATCTCAGATCGTCTTGCGTCGTTGCCCCGGTCAGCTTCGCCGTGGCGCTCTGCGACCTTGACTTTCCTTCTCGCCCCTAACTCCTTGCCACTTTGTTAACGGAGAAACGCCATGCCGCCTCAACCGCCCGTCGCAGTCGTTACCGGCGCCTACCGCGGTCTCGGACTCGAGACCTGCCGTCAGCTCGCCGAATTGGATTATCGCGTCGTCCTCACCGCGCGCCGTGAGGCCGAAGGTTCGGCGGCGGCAGAGCAGCTCGCGCGCGAAGGCAAGGATCTACGCTTCCATCAGCTCGACGTCAATGATCCGGTGTCGGTGACCCGGCTGCGCGATGACTTGAAGACCGCCTTTGGCCGCATCGATGTGCTCGTGAATAACGCCGGCATCTTTCCGGACCCAAGCCCGGGTAGCGCCGAGTCGAGCATCTTCGAGGCCGATCTGGATATCATCCGGCGCGCGCTGGAGACCAACACACTATCGGCACTGCGTCTGTGCCAGCAGTTGATTCCGTTGATGCAGGGCAACGGACGCGTCGTCAATGTGTCGTCCGGCATGGGCCAGCTCAGCGAAATGAACGGCGGCTGCCCCGGCTATCGGCTTTCCAAGACGGCACTGAATGCCGTTACGCGCATCTTCGCCGACGAGCTGAAAGGGACGAATGTGAAGATCAACTCGGTCTGCCCGGGCTGGGTGCGCACCGACATGGGCGGTGCCAACGCTGCGCTCTCCATCGAGGAAGGCGCGAAGGGGATCGTCTGGGCCGCGACGCTGCCGGACAACGGCCCCAACGGCGGCTTCTTTCGCCATGGAGAGCCAATCCCCTGGTAGGCCCGCCGTAGTCCGGGAACCTTGGCGGGTCCAACCATGCGCCGTCAAGGACCACTGCGCGACCTGCTGAGCCTGGCCCTCGCGGCCACGCTGCTGTTCGTCGCAACACTGGCCAGCACTCGGCTGCCCTGCTGGGCGCTGCCGCTGGCCGCGGTCCCGGTGGCCTGGCCCATTTGGGCCTATCACGCCGGCAATGCCCTGTTCACGCGCCGGCTCTGGCTCGGCGGCGTGATGCACTCACACAGCCGCGTCCGGCGGTGGTTTTCCCGCGGCTGGCTCATCCAGGCCATCGCCGCGGTCTTCGCGCTGGCGCTGACGGCGCTCTTGCTGCCCATGGCCGCCCTGCTGCGGCCGGAACACTGGGCCGTGCTGGCGCTGGATGTGCTGCTGCTGTCCTTAGCCGTCGGGCCGGTTCAGCGACGCCTGGCCGCCGAGGTGCAGACCGACAAGGTCGGCCTCATCGCCCGCCGCTGGCCACTGCTGCTGTTGAATCTGCTGTTACTGGCAGCGGCCTTTCTCGCCATCGACTTTGCCGTTGGCGGTGCCGCCGACAGCCGCGGCATGCCCTGGCACCGCGTCGCCGAGGACGCCTTCACCGAGACCGCGGCACAGGCCCGCTGTGACACCGCGGGCTGGCTCATCGGCGCGCTGGCCGCGGTGCAGGCCCTGTCCTGGCACGCCTCGCAGCTGATCATCCCGAGCCTGCCCGACCCGACCCTAAAGCTCGCCGCCTGGACACTGTTCCTAGTCCGCGCCGGCCTGTTCGCCTGGCTGTTCACGAGCCTGCTGCTCGGCACGCTGACGCTGGTGGAGCAGCGCCTGACCACCACCGCCGCGACTGCCGATGCCCGCCCCCGCGCGGATACTAACGCCGGCTCGACCGGCATCGTCTCGACCGCCTTCATCTACACCATTCTGCTGCTTGCGGTACCGTACCTCTATGCCGTCCATAGGCTGCAGGGCTTCGACCCGTCGACGCTCGAACAGCAGGCGCGGGCGGTCGTCACATGGAGCAACCCCTGCCGCGCCGACCCCGAGCTGGCGGCGCTGTCGAGCACGCTGAACGAGCACCTGCAACAGGTGCGGCGCGACGCCATCGCCGCCGCGGATCGGCGCATCGACGAGGACCTGGACACGCTGTTCGGACGTGTTGAACAGGGCATCGATGCCTATCTGGATTGGTACTTCACCGTTATCGGCGAATACCAGCGCCTCGCGGCGATGGCGGTCGGCGACTTCGGCGCGCTGATGACAGAGGAACTTGAGTCGCGGCTGTTTACCGACACGGGTTTCGACGAGTCGCTGCAACGCCTCGGCGCCGAATTGGAGTCAGACACCGAGGACCGTATCGCTCTGCTGGCCGACAGCCTGGGCAGCCGCATCGAACAGGCCGCCACCGAAAACCCCTGCACGGTCGAGATCGCCAGTTTAAGCGGCATCCGCGAACTCGCGGATCTACACCGCGATGCGGCCCGTGCCGGCACCGCGATCGGCGTTGGGGCGGGCGCCGCCGCTGGAGCGCTGACCGCCAAGCTGCTGGCCAAGAAGACCGCCGCTGCCGTCACCACCAAGCTGGCGGCGAAAAAGAGCTTCCAGACCGCCGCCGCGCTGGCTGGCAAGGTCGCCGCCAAGAAGGGCGGCTCAACCCTCGCCTCAGCCCTCGGTGGCGCCGCCCTCTGCGCCCCCAGCGGGCCTTGGGCCGTGCTCTGCGGCATCGGTGCCGGCGCTGCCGCCTGGTTCGCGGTCGACAAGGCCATGATCGAGCTCGACGAGGTCCGCTTTCGCGCCGAGATGCGCGCCGACCTGCTGGCCGCCGTCGGCGAGCAGCGCGCACTGCTGGCCAGTGCGCTCAGGGCGCGGCAGACTGCCGCCATCGATGCCCGTCTGGCCGGACTCGCGCAGCAACTCGAGCGAAGGTTCGTGCCGCTGCGCGATGGTATGTGACGATTTCAACGAGAAATCGTTGTCGTTCGGCTATGCTTCGGGCAAAGCAAGCGAGACGTAAAAAAGTTGCTCTCGGAGACAAACATGGTCAACCCCGCACGCTACGACGAAGACGTGGTCACCTGGGCGGAGGAGCAGGCGCGCCACCTGCGGGAAGGGCGCTTCGAACTCCTAGACATCCAGCACCTGGCCGAGGAGATCGAGGACGTGGGCAAAAGCGAGCAGCGCGAGTTGGCCGACCGCATGGCCGTCCTTTTGGCTCATCTCCTGAAGTGGCAAAAGCAGCCAGGGCGCCGAGGAGCCAGCTGGGAGATCACCATCCGTAACCAGCGACGGGGAATCGCCCGACGCCTGAACGAGACCCCGAGCCTGCGACCGAAGTTAGAAGAATCCGAGTGGTGGGCCGGCCTGTGGGATGATGCCACCGCGCAAGCCGCGGGCGAGACCGGGCTCTCCGACTTTTCTGAGACCTGCCCATGGACACCAGAGCAGGTCTTGGATACCGCCTGGTTGCCGAACTAGGGTTGCCGAAGTAGAGATCATGAAGCCCGCCGCTTCACGAACAGTGAAGCCGCGAGCCATCCTTACGCGACCCGGTTGCGCGACTCGCCGGCGATAAAGGCACGGATGTTCTCGGCCACACCATCAACCAGCCGCTGTCTCGACTCACGGCTGGCCCAGGCGGCGTGGGGTGTGACGACCAGGTTCGGGATGTCGGCCGCCAGCAACGGATGGTCCGGCGGCGGCGGTTCGCTGGTCAGGGTATCCACGGCGGCGGCGCCGATGGTGCCAGCGCGCAGGGCGGCGGCCAATGCGTGCTCGTCGACGATGCCGCCTCGGGCGGTGTTGATCAGCAGCGCGTCCGGGTGCATCAACGCGAGCTCACTCGGGCCGATCAGATTGCGTGTGCTGTCGGCCAGCGGGCAGTGCAGCGACAATACGTCGACGCTCGGCAGCAGCTGATGCAGCGGAATGCGGTCGAGATGCGAGCCTGAGCCAATCCCAGTATCCGAGACAGCCGCCGCGCCGGTGCGCTCGGCAATCAACACCTGCATGCCAAAGACCTCGGCGGCGCGGGCGACACCGCGGCCCAACTCACCGTAGCCGAGGATCCCAAGCCGGCGCCCGGCCAGCTCGCGCACCGGGCCGCCGAATGAGCGCTCAAGCAGGCAGAAGTGTTCACTGCGTGACCACTCGCCGGCGCGTACGGCCGCCTGCTGCTGCCAGAGCCGCGTCGCCCAGCCGAGCATGATCGCCAGCACGTGCTGGACGACCGACGGCGTCGCATAGCCGGTGACGTTGGTCACGGCGATGCCGCGCTCGCGCGCGGCCTCCAAATCGACATTGTTGCTGCCGGTGGCGGCGACGCAGATCAGCCGCAGCCCAGGAGCGGCGTCCATCTGCTCGGCGCCGATGACGACCTTGTTGCTGACCAGCAGGTCGGCATCAGCGATGCGTGCGGCCGTCTCGGCGGGCCGAGTCGCGGCATAGCGGGTCCAGCTTGCGCAGACCCGATCGAGCGCCGACAGGTTCAGGTCACCGCCGTCGATGCTGCCGAGGTCGAGCATGACGCCTTGGCGGAGAGGTTGTGCTTTCGGCGGCTGCATGCGGTATTCGGGCTCTTGGTCAATGGGTGATGCCGCGAACGGCAAGCGGCGGTAAGCTGTGCGCTTGCGCAAGCAGTAGAGCCGTGACCTCCAGCGCAGTCAATCGGAGCCCGCCATGCAGATCGGTCCACGCCAGATCGTCACACCATTTCGCCCCATTCCACTCGATGTCCCCGAGGGCATGAAGCCGAACGAGTTCTTCAACAGCACCGAGAATCTGTCCGATCTGGTCGACAACAATGGTCTGCTGGACAACCCCGAGGACCTGCTTCTGTATCGCAAGGCGCTCGGTCATTCGGCCACCTTCGACTGCTCGATCATCTACAACACCTCGAAGCGGATCTTGAATCCGCTCGGCCGTCCGGTGCGGCGCACCCAAGTGCCGGAACGGGTCAAGCGTGTCTGGAACCGCATGAACGCGGTGATCATCGGCTACATGTTGGAACACTGGCCCGACCCGGAACAGACGCTGGTGCTGGCCGGCGAGGCGAGCCTGGACGCCACCTGGCCGCTGACCTCTCCCGGCGTCCCCAGCATCCGCATGCTGCACAATCACTTCATGGCGTTCCCGATGCCGGCATTGCGCGATGCGGCGCTCGCCGACGCCGCCAACCCCAATCTCACCGATGGCGGCCAGCATAGTCTGTTCCAGGCCCACATGCGGGATGTCTACCGCGAGTTCTTCGCCCAGGCACTGGACCTGCATCTGCTGCGCACGGTTTCGACTGACGCGTCCCGGCTGGCGCTGACCGGCTACCCGGAGGGGCTGCCGTGCTGGGAGGTGGTCGGCGGTGTCGATGCGCTGGCGGACATCCGCTTCTGGCAGGAGTACGACGCCATCCTCGAGGGCTTTCTGGACTTCTACCGCAGCTTCTTCAGCCAGGTTTCGACCCGCAACGCGGACATCCTGCCGGACCTGCACTTTCCGCTGGCGGTGCAGCGAGTGCTGCTGTCTGACAATGCCTTCATCGGTACCGCCAAGACGGTTCGCGAGCGCTGCATCCATGACCCGGCCTATGCCAACGCGATTCGCTGGGAACCGGCGTTCAAGCAGCTGATCTACCGCAATGAGGAAGGCCGTCTGCTGGTGACCATCAGCCAGAACTCGATCGGCAATGCCATCACCGAACTGCTCGGCGTGGTGGTCCAGCGGGAGCCCGATGCCGACGCCTACGGCCGTCTGGAACCTGCCCTGATCAAGCATCTGCTGGCGGTGCGTGAGCGGCTGATCGCCGCGGACCTGGGCGATCCGGTCGCGACCTCGCCGTGGGCGGATGCCGGCCCGCGGGTTGTCCAGCCGCCATCGCTAGGTTGAACCGATTCGCGTGACGGTCAGCACCGAGCAGCGCCTTTGCCGGCGTGGCCGCGCGTTGAGCATCCCCCGAGCTCCGTTGCGTTCGCGGCGGCAATGAGAGCAGGCTGATGTGGAGAGCGAGCAATGCCCATCGACGCACCTGATCAGACCCATATGGTGCCAGCGGCCTCGGCGGAGAGTCGCCGCATCGAGCTTGAATGTATTCTGCTCGAGGTCGTCGAAGGACCGGATGCCGGGCTGCGCACCAAGGTCACGCTGCCGAGCATTCAGCTCGGCTCCGCGGCCGACAACGACGTGGTGCTGACGGACCCGACGGTGTCGCGACGGCATGCGCAGATTCGCATCACCAATCAGGGATTGCTGGTTCGCGATCTGGACTCGACCAACGGCACCTTCTGCAACGACGTGCGCGTCCTCGAGGCCTATCTGAAGCCGGAGATGACCTGCGCGCTTGGCAAGACCAAGCTGCGGGTCGCGCGTCAGTTCGAGGAGCGGCACTATCAGGTCGGCCGTGAGCAAAGCCTCGGGTCGCTGGTGGGCGGGAGCGCGCCGATGCGCGAACTCTATGGTCTGCTGAAGGCGGTCGCTCCCAGCCCGACCACCGTGCTGATTCGCGGCGAGTCGGGCAGCGGCAAAGAGGTGGTCGCGCGCACTCTGCATGAGTTGTCCGGCAGGCCGGGGCCCTTGGTGGTCTTCGATGCGTCCGTCACTGATCCGGAGATGGTACGTAACGACCTCTTCGGCCATATCAAAGGGGCCTTTACCGGTGCGGCTGGCGCGCGCGAGGGTGCCTTTCGGCGGGCGCACGGCGGCACCTTGTTCATCGACGAGATCGGCGAGCTGCCGCTCGACCTTCAGCCGCGTCTGCTGCGCGCGTTGGAGAGCCGCGAGGTGGTTCCGGTCGGCTCGGACCAGCCGGTGCCGGTCGATGTGCGCGTGCTGGCGGCAACGCACCGTGATCTCGATGCCATGGTGGGTGAGCACGCCTTTCGCGCCGACCTGTTCTTCCGGCTTTCGGTGATCACCGTCCCGGTGCCGCCGCTGCGCAGGGTCAAAGAAGACATTCCGCTATTGGCGAGTAACTTCGCGAAGCAGCTCGGTCTTCGCTGCAATCTCTCGAGAGCCGCGCTCGAGGCGCTGACCGCCTACCATTGGCCCGGTAATGTCCGCGAACTGCGCAATGTCCTCGAGCGCGCGGCCGTGCTGTGCCGCGACGATGAGATTGGCCCGGAACACCTACGGTTGCCGAGCTCGGACAGGGAGGCGCCGGAACAGGCGGGCGAACCGTTGGAGGCGCTGGCTTCAGCATCGGATGCCCCGTCACAGCTGCGGGATCTAGAACGGCAGATGATCGAGGAGGCACTGATCCGCAATGGCCATAACAAGAGCGCCGCGGCGCGTGAGCTTGGCATCTCATTGTCCACGCTGAAGCGGCGGCTTGGGCAATACGGACCCTAGCTTGAGCGGGTAGTTGGAGGGCATTGCTAATGCCGCTAGTCCAAAGACGGTATCAAGACCAGTTTAGTCTGGTCCGATCGGTTCAGCCTGGATCGATATGCCGCCTCCGTCCGGACCTGCCGATTCGGGGCGCGATCCTTCATAGCCAAGAAATATATCGTGCGATTGTCCGCGGAAGAGCGCGAACAGCTGCTTTCCTTGATCGGCAAGGGGCGGGCGTCAGCGCAGAAGGTCAAACCTGCCAACGTGCTCCTAAAGGTGGACGCGGCCGGCCCTGACTGGAGCGACGAGCAAACTGGCGAGGCGTTCGAGTGCGCCCCGCGTTCGGTGTTCAGCATTCGCCAGCGTTTTGTCGAACAAGGGCTTGATGCGGCACTGGAGCGCAAACAGCGCAACCAACTTCATGCTCACCGAACCGCTCAGGGGATGGCGCAAGGTCAATGTGCGCGAGACCAAGACCGCGATGGACTTGGCAGAGGAGCTCAAGGAGTTGCTCGACGTCGACTACCCCGACGCGGACACCGTCGTGCTGATCTGGGACAATCTCAATACCCACACGCCGGGCTCCTTGTACAAGGCGTTCGCGCCGGCTGAGGCTCGTCGCCTGCTGGAGCGATTGGAAATCCACTACACCCCCAAGCACGGCAGTTGGCTCGACGTGGCCGAAATTGAACTGAGCGTGTTTACCACGCAATGTCTTGCCCGTCGCGTCGACAAAATCGAAACCCTACGCAGTGAAGCCAAGGCTTGGGCCGATGCCCGCAACGCCGCCCAAACCGGCGTGGACTGGCAGTTCACCAACGAACAGGCGCGCATCAAGCTCAAGCACTTGTATCCGCAAGTCATGCTGAAATGAGGTACTAAGGCTGCCCGACGCGCTCGACCTGGACCCGGTGCCCGCCATCGAGGCCTACCGTGAGCAGATCGAGGCATTCAACCGGCAGGTGGGCGTGGTGCCCCCGCGCGAGTCGATGAAGGACGCCTCCGGCGCCTCGATGATGGACCCGCAGACCCAGATCACCCGGCTGCATGGCCATAGCGTGCTCGATCTCGCCACCCACAGCTACGAGGACAAGCTGGTCCTGTCGCTGCTGAGCGAGTTCCCGGACGACAACGGTCGCGCGCTGGCCAATATCGCCCTGAACGCCTGCGTGAATCTGCACGGCACGCCGATGCTGGCAGCAGCGGCCGCCGCCCGCGAGGCCGGCAGCAGCCCCAACACGCAGCTCTGCGCAGCGCTGGCCATCCTCGCCGGCATGCGCGAGCGCGGCGCCGAGTCGATCTTCGTACGGCTGCTCGTCGAGCTTGCCGAGTACAGCGGACGGGCACCGTCCAGCGACGCCCTGCTCGGCGCCATCGCCTGCCACCTGGCCTGGCCGGCCCTGGTGCACAAGCGCATCTCGATGATGACCATGGCCAATCTGCCCTGGCACCTGCGCATCATGGGCGCCGTACTCGGCGCCACCGTCGACCCGGCCGAGCAGACCGCAACCCACTTCCGCGGCGTGCCCAACGCCGAGTTGGTCGGCAGTTGGTCATTCACCGAGACCGCCTATCTGGCCCTGCTGACCAAGCGCCCGAGCGTGGGCGAGCGCTTCGCCTTCCAGGTCCTGCTCGGGCTGGTCGTCAGCAACGGCCCTGGCACCATCTCGAGTCAGGGCGCCAAGGGCGCGGTCAGCGCCGACGGTCCCGAGGCCCCTGAGTGCGTCCAGGTCAACAAAGCCTACGTCGGCTTCTTGACCCACTGCGGCTACGTCCACGGCGGCAGCGGCTTCGAGGCCATCCAGTTCTCGCTCGGGCGCTTCCGCGACACCGATCTGCCGGACCCCGGCAACCGCGAGCACGGCATCGATCTGGCGCGCATAGCCGCCGACTACGCCCAGGAATACAAGGTCTACAAGACCAAGGCAAAGGCCGCTGGCAACCTCTCCTACGCCAAGGTTCCCTGTATCAACCACCCGGTGTTCAAGGGCACGGAAGTCGACTACGACCCGCGCGAGGTCTTTGTTTCAGAGTCGTTCGAGCAGCACCAGGCCTACAACATCTTCCACGACTTCTACCACGAGCTGGTCAAGGCCCTGGCCTCCTACGGCGTCAGCGAGAACGTCTACTGCGTCAACGTCGACGCCGTCATCGCCGTGATCCTGCTCAAGATGCTCTGGCAGCCCTATCGTGCCGGCCTGAAACGCCTCGGCCATGGCCTTCCGCCGATCGACACCGGCGGCGACGAACGCGGCGTATCCCGCGATCACGGTGGTGCGATCCGTGCTGAACTGACCCAGCACCCTCGACGTCACAACGGCTCGGTGCCCTCGTTAAGGATGTCGAGATAACGTCGATACGAGAACACCCGCTCGCGCTTGCGGCCCGTGATCTCGCTGACGATGCCGAGCCGTTGCAGCGCCTCCACCGCGCGGGCGACGGTCGGATAGCTCGCACCGGTGTGCTCGGTCAGCGCGGGCAAGGTCGAGAGCGGGCGCTCGCGCAACGCGTCGAAGACCCGCAGGGCGTTGGCCGCCGCGCGGCCGAGACCTTGGACCCGAGCGGCATCATCGCGGAACAGCCCGAGCAACCGGTGCGCGGTGGTCACCGCGGACTGGGCGGTGGTCGCAACGCCGTCGAGGAAGAATTCGAGCCAGGTCTCCCAGTCGCCGTCGCGGCGCACGGTATCCAGCAGCCGGTAGTACTCGGGGCGATGCTGCTTGAAGTAGAGGCTGAGATACAGCAGCGGTTGCGCGAGCACTTGGGCATCGAACAGCAGCAGGGCGATCAATAACCGCCCGACGCGGCCGTTGCCATCGAGGAAAGGATGGTGACCTCTACGGCGTCGTGAAAAGGGACCCCAGGCGCCTCGCCCAGCTCGAACAGCAGGAGGTCCGACAGCGACGACTGGGTGCCCTCGATCTGGCTCGACAGCACGGCCTCGCGGCGAACGTAGGCATAGAGAAACAGGTCCGGGTCCGGCAACAAGGCGGTGACGCCATCCAGCCGACCACAGGCGAGCAGCGCCCGCTCCAGCAGGCGTTGGCGGCCGCCGCCGAGGTCCAGCGCCGGCGCGGGCGGCAGCGGTGCCGGCACGAAGGCCCGCACGGTCTCGCCAGCGGTCGAGGTGATCTCGTAGCGACCCGTGGGTCCACGGTTCATCGGTTACTCTCACGAACGTGAATAGTCGCTTCCACTATTAACACAACAAGGCCATTTCGTTAATAGTAAAGCGCCGCCTCTGCACCTCCAGCGATGCCCGTTGGCGAACTTGCTCGCGGGCAGGCGCTCGATGTCGAGGTCACCCTTGAGGCTGATGCGATCCGCGCTCGGGAAAGGACGACGATTGACGGTGGGGTTGCCAACAAGAGAAACGGCAATTCAGTCCGATAGGAGGCCGACGGCAGTTTCCGCTAGTGCAGCCCGTAGGCTGGGTTGAGGTACGAAACCCAGCGACGGCGGTATTTTTTGAGCCCCGGCTGGTCAAACACGACATTGGGCTCGGGCTGGCCGAGGAGATCCCAGCCTGACATCGGCTCGGGCACATCATCCCGGGCTGTCGGTCCGCGAGCGGGCGCGATCAGCCGCGGGCGTGGCGGCGCACCGATGGGCAGGTGAGAATCCGCTCGACGGGAGCGGCCTCGGTGACGAACGCGCTGTGGCTCTTAGTCACACCGCGGTTGGGACAGGGGAACTGACCAAGGACTCGACCAGCCGCGGTCGGCAGCATGGCCCGGAGCTTGCCGAAGGCAAGCACGCCAGAGATCAGGTGTTGCGGGCCGGCGCGGGCCGGCAGCACACGGCTTCGCTGAAACCGGTCACTCGACGGCCACGAGTCGGCCGAAACAGCAGGGGCAATAGCAGGGGTCATGAAGCAGCGGTCAGGTTGCACATGTAACGTTATGCGCCGCGGATTCATCTTCGTGGCGCTTCACAGCCCCACTGACGGTCATTCGGCTGACACCCTAGTGTTCGGCGATGGCGTGCATACTGTAGGCGCCCGTGTCGTACGCCTCGGCCATCGCGCGGTCGCGATCTGGCCAGCGAGCGGCATAGTCGGCCAGGGGCTTTGCCAGGGCACGGCGCTGGCGCTTGGGGACCTCCCGCAGGGCGCGATTTGGGTCGATCCGCGCCTGCATGCTTTCCACAAACTGATCGGAGCCTAGATAGATCTGGTTCTTGAGCGCCTGCCATGGGCTGGCGGCGCCGATGCCGTCGGCGACGAAGCGCCGGTAGCCGGCTACCGCCGCGGTCCGATCTTCGGCAAACGTCCGCAACACGCCGTCAGTTTCCAGGAACTCGGGCGACGGCCCCTCTCCCACCGTCGCCCGATAGCTGCTCCATGGCCAATCGCCGGGCGTCGCCACCATCCCCGCGCGAACCGGATTCAGCACCAGGTACCGGGACAGCTCCAGTAGGTCACTGTCACGCGCCACCAGAATGGCCTTGAAGCGCCCCTAAAGAAGCGCCCCTAAAACAGATGACCGACCTGGGTATGGGTTCGGTTGACGTACTGAGCAAAAACGCCGTTCATCTGGCGCATGCCTTTGGAGAGATTCGCATCCGGCGTCTCGACCAACAGGTGGTCATGGTTCGTCATCAGGCAGTAGGCGTGCACCAGCCAGTTGAAGCGTTCGCAGGTTGCGCCCAGCACATCCAGAAACGCCGCCCGGTCGCCGTCGGCGTCGCCGAGAACGGAAAGATGCTGCGCCGTTCGTTGCCGCGTCCGTCACATGGTAAAGGGCGCCGCAAACTCCAGCCGCAGCGGTCTCGCCATTGTTGCACTCCCGAAAAGATTCGCCTGCCACACGCATAGTGCCTCGTCTTGGGGTGTGCAATGTGAGACCCCAGCTCCTGCGAGACCCCAGCTATGCGAGGCCATACACCAGACTTGCGCATAGCTCCGGCCAGCAGTTGTTGCGTACAATCGAGGCCCAGCCGAGCGAGGTTCAGCACCATGACGAGCTTACAGATTTCTCTTCCCGACGAGGTCGCTCAATCCGCCCTTAAAGAGGGCCTGCTCGCCCCGGAGGCATTGGAAAGACTGCTGCGGGAGCGCCTGCGGGAGCTCCGTCTCGCACGCCTGGACGCCGCGCGGCAACGGCTCGCCGAGGCACCGCTGGCACCGATGACGGCCGAGGAGGTTCAGGCCGAGATCGACGCTTATCGCGCCGAGCAACGCCGTGCGGCTGGTGCTTGACACCAACACCGCGTTGTCGGGCCTGGTCTGGGGCGGACCGCCCGGAGCACTCATCGGTGCGGCACGGGACGGGCGCATCAGCCTGATCAGCAGCGTTGCGCTGATCGCCGAGCTTCAAGGCGTGATGACTCGACCGAAGTTTGCGTCGGCACTTCAAGCGCGCAACCTCGCCGTCGAGAGCCTGGTTGACGGTTATGCGGCGCTGGTGGAGATCGTGCGCCCTGCACGAATACCGCCGACCATATTGCGCGATTCGGACGACGATATCGTGCTCGCAACCGCGCTTGCCGGCATGGCCGAGCTGGTCGTCTCCGGCGACAAAGATCTTACCGACCTTCGGAGTTTCAGGAACTTCGCAATCGTCACCGCGGTTGAAGCGCAGGCGCTGCTGCCGTCAGCAACGGACACCTGCTGACGATCGATGCATGCGGCCCGACCCATTCGCATCGACTGCTTCCGCAGTGAGGACGACCGGGGCAAGCCTTGCCTTCAGCCCATCCGTCGTTCCTCGGCCACCGAACGAACCAAAAGGCAAGACTGACCCTTTCACCCGTAACCCTCTCCCCGTACTGAATGCATTTAGTCAACTGTCGCCGTAATTCGTGGTATTTCCCCTGTCCCCCCGATTTCCCTTCACTCACTGTTTTTCACGGCCCGGCTCACCGTCATGCGGCTGATCCCGAAATCCTCCGCGATGGATTGCATGCTGCAGGCACCGCTGCGGTAGGCCGCGGCGAGCGCTCGATCCCGGTCCGGATAACGCTAAGCATATTCGTCCAGGGATTTCGCCAATGCGCGACGCTGGGGCTTCGGAATATCGTGCAGCGGTCGCTTGGGATCGATCGACGCCTGCATGCGTTCGACGAACGTCTCGGAGCCGAGATAGATTTGATTTTTCAACTCGCCCCAAGGACCGGGGGCGTCGATCCGTTCGGCAACGAACCGGCGGTAGGCGTCGATCGCCCCCTCCCGATCATCCGCGAACGCCCGCAGCAGTCGGTCGGTCTCCAGAAACGGCGGTGCCGGCGCCTGGCCGGCCGTCGCCCGGAGCTGCTCCAGGGCCAGTCGCCGGACCATTGCACGATGCCGGCGCCCACCGGGTTCAGCACCACATAGCGGGCCAACTCCAGCAAATAGCTGTCACGCTCGACCAGGATGCCTTTGAAGCGTCCCTGGAACAGATGCCCAACACGGCGATGGGTACGGTTGACATGCTGGGTATATACGCCGTTCAACTGACGCATCCCTTTCGACAGATTGGCATCGGGTGTCTCGACCAGCAAGTGATAGTGATTGGTCATCAGACAATAGGCATGGCAGATCCACCGGAAGCGCTCGCAGGTCACGGACAGGATAGCCACGAACGCCGCCCGGTCGTCGTCCACATTGCCGAGGAAGATGCTGCGCCGCTCGTTGTCCCGCGCCGTGACGTGGTAGAGCGCACCGGCGAATTCCAGCCGTAAGGGTCTGGCCGTGCTCGGGCTCCCGGTTCGGTTGTGACGGCTTCCCCAAGAACAGAAGAATGGAACAGGTTCAGCAGATGTGCAATGTGAGACCCCGCCTCCTCTGGAGCTGATCGACCATCTCGCGGCGCTGATCCCGCCGCCCAGGCGGCACCGCCATCGCTACCACGGCGTGCTGGCGCCCAACGCGCCGCTGCGTGCGGCTGCCATCGCCTTCGGGCGTGAGGTGGTGGACGCAACAGGCGCACCGGCCGCGGTCAGTTCGCCGCCGCCGGCCTCCAAGACGCGCTCCCCGGCGCGCTATCTCTGGGTCATGCTGCTGACCCGGCTGTTCGAATCCCTGCCCCTGGTCTGTCCCAACTGCGGTGCGGATATGCGCATCATCGCGTTCATCACCGAGACCGCGCCCGTCGAGCAGATTCTCAACCACATTGGCGAGCAGCCGCGTCCGCCGCCGATCACCCCGGCACGCGGGCCGCCCGCCTGGGACGATGCTCCCGAGCCGGACTGGGATTACCTTCAACAGCCCGAGCCGGACTTCGAATTCGATCAGCGCGTTGCCTGGTAGCCGCCGTCTCACCCGCAGGAAACGGTGCGGCCCACCTCGTCTCCCGGCGGCGCGCTGCGCTGAAGATGCGAGCCCCAGCACCCCGGCACGCACGCGCACGCGCCGCGCCCAACGCCCGTCAGCCCCGTTGTTCGGTGTTGACCACGCATCCCACCCTCCGCTATCGTCCTCTCCCGAGCCCACTTCGACGCTCAGGGCGGCTTGGATTACCTATCCGTAAGGTACCGCGAACTGATTACGCTCTTCATCGGACGTTCAGGTCATATCACTCGGACCCATCGGGCTCCTGCATCCATCGAGAGATGTCCCGGCTGCTGTGAAGGATGCGCCAGACGTCGATGAGATGGTCGCATTCGAGGTAGAAGATCAGGTACGGGTAACCCTTGAGCAGCCAGGATCGCAAACCCGGCAACTCAAGCTCGTAGGCATATCGCGGTGAACCGATCGCAGGGTTCAGGCCGATCTGGGCGTAGGCCGATTCCAGCGCATCGACGAACCCGATGGTGATCGCTTCCGGGCTGGTCTCCAGGTAGTAGCCGATGATCTCGTCGACATCGCTAATCGCGACCTTTCGCGGGACGACCGGCTTCCCGGTCAACGGTCGCGACCCTTGCGAACGCGCTTGCGCAGGCCCTCGAAGTAGGCGGCATCCGCGACACCGCCGGGCTCGGAGTTGGCTCCGTCCAGCAGGAGTCCGCGCAAATGCCGCCGATCCCGATCCCGGCGAATCAGGTCGCGCATGTACTCGCTGCTGGTGCCGAAACCGCGGCCAGCGACCTGCTCATCGACATAGGCCTTAAGCGAGTCCGGTAGGGAAATATTCATGGTGCTCATGCTGGCAAGTTAGCGTCAATGGCAAAATTTGGCAAGCCTAGGCGACTTAGACCAGCAATTCCCGCTGCGAAGGTACATGCGTGATCAGGACCGGCAGAGACGGGTGTCGGCGGCAAAACGCAGACAAGCATCGATGTCGGCGCCCTCGAGGGATGGATACTGTTCCAGGATCTCCTCGCGGGAGTCACCAGCGCCCAAGAATCCGAGCACCGTCTCGACGGTGATCCGAAGGCCACGAATCGTAGTCTTGCCATTGCACAGATCGGGGTCGACCGAAATTCGGCCGTAGAGGTAGCTGAGGCGCCCCGTCGCCAGTCCGGCTCACCGCGCGCGCCAGCGAATCTCTACCAGCGGCACCTCCCAGTACTCGCAGCGGCTGCGCCCGGCGAAGGCTTCGGTGTCCTGGGCGCGGTCGCGGCGCATGAGTGCTTCGACTTGGATCGCTTCGATCGTCTCGATGCGTGGACACCAGACCGATGCGGCGCGCTTTGACAGGCGCGCGACTGCAACCCCGGCGGCATCCAACAGCATCAGATGGTCGCCGTCGTTCTGCGGGGTCAGCAAGTCGCCGCTGTTCAGCGCGGCGAGTTGGCGATGGATCGGCGCGTCCGGCGCCTGACGACCGGCATAGCCGAGGTCGAGATCGGCGGGGGTCAGGCGCGTGTAGCGTCGTGCGATGACCTCCGGCGGTGGCGGCTCGACCGCCGGTTCCGAGCGCAGCAGCCAGTCGCCGTCGAGCAACGGCAGGTGCGGACGATCGCCCGTGGCCAGTTCCAAGAGCGTCAGCGTCTCTCGGGCGCGCGTCATGCCGACGTAGAAGAGGCGGCGTTCGTCTTCGTCGGTCGGGTTGCGCCCCCAGCCGCCGTCGGCGATCAGCACATGCGGAAACTCCAGGCCCTTGGCGCCGTGCAGCGTCGACAACAGCACGCCGCTGCCGAGACTGCGCTCGCGGCGCTGCTCGGCCAGGGTCTCCCAGCAGAATTCGGCGATCTCGGCGGCGGGAACGGCGGCTGCGCCGACCTCGGCGCGCCAGTCGTCGATCAGGCTCGCCAGCAGGTCGCGCCAGGGGCTTGGGTGCTGCGGTAGCAGCGCGGTCAGCGTCTCGGCGGTCAAGCGGATCGCGCTGGCGCTGCTTGAGCGCGGTCGAGAAAGGCGTCGATCTCGCGGATGCGATGCAGCGCCGGCAGGTCGCCGGGCAGATCTGACCGGGATCTGTCGGTGCTCGCACAGCGCACGGATCGGCGCTAGCAGTTCGCGCTGGCGCGCGAGCACGGCGAAGTCGGACCAACTGCCGTCGCTCAGGCGTTGCAATTCTTGGATGCGGGCGACCAGCGCGGCGGCTTGATGCGCGGGGTCGGCGACGCGCAGCAGCAGCACGCGGCCCTTGGCATGTCCGTCGAGCCCGGCCCAGCGCCCGCCCGCGGGCTGGGCCTTGCGGCGGCGGTCGATGCGGATCGGGTGGTCCTGTTTCATGCGCTCGCCGTTGTGGGCGATCAGCGCGTTGGCGGCGGCGATGATGTGCGCGCTGGAGCGGTAGTTCTCGACCAGATAGTGCAGTTCGGCGTCGTAGTCCTGCTGGAAGCGGCGGATGTAGTCGACGCTGGCGCCGCGAAAGGCGTAGATGTTCTGGTCGTCGTCGCCGACCGCGAGCAGGGTCAGGCTGTCGTCGTCGGCGGTGCGCCCGGCGATGGCCGCGACCAGGCCGTACTGGTCGGCGTCGATGTCCTGGTACTCGTCGACCAGGATGTGCCGATAGCCCGCCAGCAGCCGGTCGCGGGCGGTGTCGGGCTCGATGCCGGGCAGCTCGATGCGGCCTTCGAGCAGGTCCACGGCCTCGGCGATCAGGCCGTCGAAGTCGGGGCCGGTCTCAGCCCCGTTCGCGAGCCGTTCCGCATAGGAATGGCCGGTCAGGCGCATCGCGAAGCCGTGATAGGTCTGCACCGTGACGCCGCGGGCGTCGTCGCCGACCAGGTCCGCGAGCCGGCGGCGCAGCTCCAGCGCCGCGGAGCGGTTGAAGCAGAGCACCAGGATGCGGTGCGCCGGTACCCGCAACACCCGCAGCAGGTAGGCGCAGCGATGCACGATGACGCGGGTCTTGCCGGAGCCGGGGCCGGCCAGCACCAGCCGGTTGCCGTCCTCCGGGGCGGCGACGATCTCGGTCTGGGCCGGGTTGCCGAGGGCGTCGACGATGGCGTGGAAGGACTCGGCGGTGGTGGCGCGGGTCAGCATCTCGCGGCGGTCGGCGAAGAAGCGTTTGACGAACGCGGCCTTGCCCAGCGTGAAGTAGGCCGTGACCAGACCCAGTGCCTGGCGGATCTTCTCCGCGCCGAGCCGGGCGTACTGATCCATGACGTGGATCTGGAACACCCGCTCGCCATAGTGCTGGGCCAGGGGCTGGTACTGCGCCTTGCTGTAGCGTCGGCCCTTGGCCTCCGGCAGCAGTTGCACCGTCATCGCCGAGCGGAACACCGCAAAGCCGCCGTGCAGGATGATGGCGCCGTGCTCGTGCAGGAACATCAGCCCGCGCTCCATGGCCGCCAGCGGGTCGCGCACCTCGGCCGATAGGGTCAGGTCGTCGCGCAGCGCGCGGGTCAGCTCGTCGGTGCCGAAACTGACCAGCAAATCCGATGACGCGCCGGCGTCCGCGGGCAGCTTGGCCAGCAGCGTGCGCAGGATCAGCCCGGCGACGGCGCGACGGCGCTCGGCGGTCGCGATCAGCGTCGGCCAGTCGCGATGCAGCTTGACCCGGTAGTGGTCGCGGTCGCTCTGGCGCAGGTCCAGGCTGCCGCGGGCGCCGGCCAGACCGCGCCCGTCCAGGGATAGCCCCTTCAGCAGCGTGCGTAGGGTCTCCGGATTGCTCTGCTGGCCTTGGTCGAGCAGGTGCTGATTCAGTCGTCGCAGCGACAGCGGCAGCCAGGCTCCCGATTCCGGGTCCGGCTCCTGTTCGCGCAGCGCATCGAGCATGGCCCGCTCCAGTCGTGCGACCCGCTCCAGGATCAGCGCCGAGTGGTCCTTGACCTTGTGCCGCACGAAGGCGGTCAACTGCGGTCCGCTGTTCAGCAGCCCGGCCCCGGCCATGTCGTGCAAGGTGCGCAGCACCCGCTGGCCCGGGGTCTCGCCGCGATCCCAGGCTGGCGCCGTGCCGCCGGCTTCAAGCGCGAAGGCCGGCAGGCGCGCCAGGTCGTCCGCGGTGATGCCCTCGTCCGGGTCGGCATTGAGCATCACCTCCATGATCGCCAGCCAGCGTGCCTGCTGCGCCTTCGACAAGCCCAGCCCGCGTATCTTTTGCTCGGCCGCCTCCAGGCTCGGCACCGCCGGTCGCCCCTGGAAGACGCCGGTGCGGTTGTCGTCGCGCTGCACCAGGCCGGCGCGCTCCAGCCAGGCGATGGCGATGCGCACGCGGGTATCGGCGTCGCGGGCCTCGGTGTCGAAGCCCAGGCGCAACTGCTCGTCGCGCAGCAGCTCCGCGCTGGTGGCGACCACGCGGCCCTCTCGGTCGCGCTTGGCCCGGCGCAGACCGCGCAGGATCTCGGCGATGTCGCGCCGGCTCAGCTCGGACATGGCCTCCAGGCCGAACTGGGCCTCGATGTCCTGCTCGTCGTACAGCAAGACGCACAGGGCCGGCTTGCGATCGCGCCCGGCTCGGCCCGCCTCCTGGATGTAGTTCTCCAGCGAGCCGGGGATGTCGGCATGGATGACGACGCGCACGTCCTCCTTGTCCACGCCCATGCCGAACGCATTGGTGGCGCAGATGACCTGTAGCTCGCCGGCGACGAAGGCATTCTGGATGCGCTTCTTCTCCGGTGCGTCGATGCCGGCGTGAAAGGCGGCCACGGCCCAGCCGTGGCGCATCAGGCTGTCCGCCAGTTCCTCGGTGCGCTTGCGGCGCGCGGCGTAGACCACGGCGGCGCCGGCCGACTGGTCCGGATCAACGGGCGCATCGGGGATGGATTGCGTCAGATGCTCGGCGAGGATGGCGTGGATGCGTTCATCCTTTTCGTGCTTGCTGACCGTCTGCACCTCGAAGGCGAGGTTGTCGCGCTCGACGCCGCCCTCGTAGGCGTGCAGGTGCAGACCCAGCTCGTCGCGGAAATAGGCCAGGATCTCGGCGATGACATCGGGCTTGGCGGTGGCCGTGAAACAGGCCACCGGCGGGATCTCGGCCTGCTGGCGCTCTGCCAGCGTGCGGATAAAGCGCCCCGCGTAGAGATAGTCCGGGCGAAAGTCGTGGCCCCACTTGGACAGGCAGTGGGCCTCGTCGAACACCCAGCAGCCGATCTCGCGGCTGGCCAGCAGGTTGCCGACCGAGCGGTTGCGCAGCTGCTCCGGGGAGATGTACAGGATGGCGACATCGCCCAGGCGCACGCGCTCCATCACATCGCCGCGCTCCGGCGGCGTCAGCATGCCGTAGATGGCCGCGGCGCTGGTGGTGCCGGTCTTCTTGACCAGGTTGTCCACCTGGTCCTTCATCAGCGCCTGCAACGGCGAGATGACCACGGTCAGGGTGCAGCGCCGGAAATGCCGCACCAACCCCGGCAACTGAAAGCACAGCGACTTGCCGCCGCCGGTGGGCAGGATCGCGAGCAGCGACTGATCCGCGATGCCGTCCGTCGCCACCGCCTGCTGCAGGCTGCCGCCGTCCGCCGCGGCCGGCTCCGGGCGGAAGGCGTCGAAGCCGAACCAGCGCTTGAGCTGACGCACCGGGTCGTGCGTCTCGCGGCACCAGCGACAGCCTGGGTCGCCACAAGGCGTCTCACGCAGGGCCTTCAGCAGCCCGCGCGTCGCCGGAAAGCGATGTCGCACCCAGGGCGGCAGCACCGAGTCGCCGCCGGCCACCTGCAGCCAAGCCGCGGCATAGGCAATGACCGGGCGCAGATTCGCGTCCCTGAGATGATCCAGGATCAGCCGCGGCGCGGCGGTGGTGCAGGCGCGGCCTTGCCAGCGTGTCAGCAGCGTATCGCGCACCCCCATGACAGTCGGCAGCTCGCCCGACAGCAGCCGGAAGACCGCGGCCATGCCGTCCCCGCCGGTGGGATTGTCATCGAGCAGCGTGGCGCCGCGAAAGCAGAACTGGAACACGCCGATCAGGTCGGCCTCGCCAGCGGTCACGCGCCTGGCCAGCTCGTCGAACTGCTCTCTTAGGATCTGCGCGGCCAGACGGCAGTCGGCCACCGGATCGGCCACGCTGTCGCGCACCAGCTTGTAGTCCTTGACCAGCCGATGATAGGGATTCTGCGGAAAGGCCAACGGGGACAGATACAGCGTATCGATGATGCGCCGGCCAAGCAGACCCAAGGCGGGCGCCAATGCTCGCAGCGTCGGCAGATCGTGGCCGAGCAGGTTGTGACCGACGATGAACTCGGCGTCGCCGGCGAAGCCTTGCAGGTCGGCCAGCGCGCGATTCAGGTCGAAGGCGCCCTGCCGACGGAACTCCCGCCCGTCGCGGATGGCGCCGATCTTGTGCACGGCACCGTCCGCACCGGTTTCGAGATCGAGCAACAGGGAGCGCTTGCAGCAGCGGATCGATCGATCCGCGCACCGATTCGTCCTTGACCCTTGGCAAAGCGCTGTTCATGCGGGGATTCTACAGCGCGGCACCCGGATTCATGCCATCACCTGGTGGCAGTGCGGGTAGCCGAAGAGCGCTCGGTATTGTCGGACCGGCGCCGCCACGGCCAAGGGTTTTCGCGGAGCCAGTGAAGACGGCTCGCCGATGAGGGATTCCAAAACACCATGCGAGAGCAGCATCATGCACGGCTCAACCTAGGTGTGTCAGGCGCCGACCTTGCGTAGCCTCCTGGCCGGGAAGTCAGTCAGCGCAGACAGGATATCCGGCAGCAGCGGCGCCAGGCGACGCGGTACGTACTCGTCAAACAGGACGCGCATCGGTCGGCAGCGACGCCTTCGCCTCCTCTAGCACCGCAATCGCCAGCTCGCGGCTGACTGAGGGGAAGTCGTCAAGGAAGAGCTCCAGCGGGTCGCCGGCCTTCGATTGGTCGACAAACGTCTGGAACGGCACACGGGTTCCGGCAAACACAGGCATGCCGCTGTGCAACTCCGGATCGATCGTGATCACTTGGGAGCTCATGTCGGACCAGCCGGCCGGGGATCAATCCCGCGGTAAGAACCGGCAACGCTTAAGCGTTGACCGCCCTGTCTTCCGCCACATGGCCGGCCGGCATTGCCGCTTCAGAGCAACCGAGAACAACCGCATCGCACTCGAACGAGGGAACATAAAGCGCCATGGAGCCGCCCGTCAAACGAGAGACGGAGTCGCCCGTCACACAAGAGTCTGTCCTTTCCGCACAAGCAGAAAACGGGGTGCGGGCCGCGCGTCGGCCCCAATCCGGCGACGCCTGGCAGGGCATCGCCAAGCTGGAGACCGGCCTCTCGAGCGCGGCCGACAACCTGCGCGCCAACTCCAAGCTGACCTCCAGCGACTACTTCATGCCGGTGCTGGGCCTGATCTTACTGCGGTATGCGCAGAAACTTCTCGACGCCTGCACGAAGTGTTCGGGCGTTAGCTCGGCCGGCCCTACGCGGCGGTGCGCGACATCAGGGACTTGCGGCAGGAACGGCTGCAAGCGATGCTGGCCCATAACCCGCGACGCATGCGTTACCAGCAGCGCGAGCGCCTCGCAAGCGTGGAAAGCCACTGCGCGTCTGAATGTACTGCGCGATGCCAACTCCCGTGCACCTGAATCTGCTGCCGAGCAGCGCCGATGTTGCTGCCGAATCCTCTGACGCTGGTGCTGTCGCTGAAACGGACGTTTGTGTCCAGGCCCATCACGGCGGCAGCCTGCGGCGACATCGGTTTCGTCGGTGATTGCCTTTTTCCGATCCGAGCGTTTTGGCGAGTGGATGTGGCCGACCAATCCGACGATCGTGGAACCGAGAGTGAGCCCCCAGCCGCACGCTGGCTCGCGGCCCCGGGGTCGGATGCGAGGGCGAGGCAACAAGCAAGACCCGACGCGGGTCCCCCGATTGGATTGCCCACTCTTCATTCGCCCATGGTCAGGGTTTGCTGGGGTGGCGGCCCATCCGCGATGCTGTGTTCGGTGCCGTTCAGCTGCCAGGTGTATCCGATCAGTTCGTAGTGCATCCGCACCGGTGTACCGTCGACCGATACGCGCACAGTGACGTCTGTCGGCGAGCGGATGGTCCGATCCAAGACCACCAGGTCGGCGCTGGCGAAGCGACCCTCGAGTTGTCGACACACCAGTTCGGAGCCTGGGCCGATATCGCCGATCTCCGGTGCATCGTTGATGCAGGTGGCCTGCACGCTTGCGGCAATCGGCAACAACGACAGGACGAATATGTTGCAGACGGCGTTGCTGTTGGACTTCGTGATGCTGTTGTTCATAATCGACCTCTTCGGAATGTTCGACAAGGATTTCGCACTGGCCGAGGCGTTCGGGTCGTTCTTGAAAACAGACCCGCTTCGGCCTGTCCTAAGCTTCGGCCTCGCCGCGCTGAAAATCTCGACGGAAACACGCCGAAACCACGACCATCGTGTTTCCGCCGCTTTTTCTGCCGCAGCGTGTAGAGTTGCCTGCTATGGGAAACGATGACCTCCCCTGGTCTCCGAGCCCCGACGAGCCGTTCCTGGTCGCGGACTGGATCGTCGATGCGCCTGCCAACCGACTGCTGCGCGACGGCGACGAGGTGCGACTGGAACCGAAGGTGATGAGCGTGCTCGTCTACCTGGCCCGCCATCGCGGCCGGGTGGTGTCGCGCGACGACCTGGAATCCGGCGTCTGGACTGGCATGGTGGTGGGCTACGACGCGGTCACCAACGCCGTCATCAAATTGCGACGTGCCCTTGGCGACGACTCCCGGGCGCCGCGCATCATCGAGACCATCTCCAAACATGGCTACCGGTTGATCGCGGATGTCGGACCTGTCGATGAACCCGATGTCGGGCAGAGCCCCATCCCGGAGACCACCGATCCGGTAACAACCGAACGCGCGCCGAGCGCGGCGAAACACCGCCGCCGCGCACCTGTGCCGACGGCAGGTCTGCTGGCCCTGTTGCTGCTGGTTGCGTTGATCGCCGTTTATCTCGTTCGGTCGCCGCCAGGTGTAAAGGAGCAAGTGTCGGAGTCAGCGCAGCGCGTCTCGATCGCCGTGCTGCCGTTCGACAATCCGACCGATGATCCCTCCCAGGACTACTTTGCCAACGGCATCACCGAAGACCTGATCACCGACCTATCCAAGGTCTCCGGTCTGTTGGTGGTCGCCCGCAACTCGGCGTTTGCCTATCAGGACAGCACGGAACCGGCGGGCACCATCGGCCGCTCGCTCGGCGTGCGTTTTCTGCTGCGGGGCAATCTGCGCCGGGAGGGCGACCAACTGCGGCTGAATGTCCGTTTGATCGACAGCCATGACGGGCGCACCCTGTGGGCCGAGCGTTACGACCGTCGGCTCACCGACGTCTTTCGCATCCAGGACGAGTTGACGGCTCAGATCGTCTCCGCGCTACAGGTCGAGCTGGCCCCGGCCGACCAACGGCGCCTGGCGCGCAACCATGAGGCCAGCGTCGCGGCCTACGACGAGCTGTTGCAAGGCAACGATCACTATGGTCGGCGCTCGTTTCAGGATAACGAACTCGCCAAGGATCACTATCGCCGCGCCATCGAGCTGGATCCCGGGTTCGCGCGGGCCTATGCGGCCTTGGCCTTGGCTTACTCCCGCGACGCGGTCGATGGTTGGGAACCCAGCGCGCGGGGGGCGATGGAGCGGGCCGCCGCCTTGATCGACCAGGCCGCAAAACTGGACCCCAAGGTGCCGCAGATCTACTTTGTCCGCAGCCAGATCACCCTCTACCGCAGAGATTATGCCGAGGCCGTCCGTCAGGCCGAGCAGGCCATCGCATTGTCGCCCGGCTATGCCGACGCCTATGCCTTGCTTGCCTTCGTGTTGCACTACGCCGGACGACCGGCCGAGGGGTTGGACGAGATGGAGCGTGCGGTGCGGCTCAATCCGACGCTGCCGTCGATATACCGTCTAGTGCGTGGCGCGCTGCATTACTCCCTGGGCGATTATCCGAGCGCCATCGCCGACCTGGAGCCGGCCATTCCGATGAACCCGACCTATCAGATGCTGCGGCTATGGCTGGCGGCGGCCTATGCCGGGTCGGGCCGCATCGAAGAGGCACAATGGGAGGCGGCCGAGCTGATGGCCCTGAATCCGGGCTTCACGCTGGAGTACGTCAAGACCGTCTACCCCATTCGCGACCCGAAGTATCAGGAACGCCTGATCGGCGATCTGCGCAAGGCGGGCATCGAATGACAGACCGCTGTCCGCGGTCCAAAGGCCGAGGGCCAAGCGCCTGGGGCCTAGCGCCACCGTGGCCCAAACGCGCGTTACATCGGCCCCCAGCCCGCAGCCCCCAGCCCCGGCCCTGAGCGCTAGGCTCGCTTGGCCCGCGGGAAGGAATGCGGAGATTGAGCAACGTCGCTCCGCGGCCTCGCCGCACTCCTCAGTCGGTCACGGCGACCGGGCGCGACATCGGCAGTGCGGCATTGCGGCTCCATTGCGCCATGGACCCGTCGTACAGCCGCACGGACTGGTTGCCGAGGATCTCATGGGCCGCGAACCAACCCAGGCTGGAGTTGTGCCCGGTGTTGCAGAACGCGATCTGCTCCGCGTCCAATGGCACGCCCGCCAGGCCATAGACCTGTTCGAGCGACTGACGCGAGCGCAGATAGCCACCGTTGTCGCGGGTCAGCCACTCCAGCGGGATGTTGCGCGCATTGGCCACGGTGCCCGCGCGCGCGGTCTTGGCGTTGCGGTTCAGCCCGGAGAACTCATCCTGGCGCCGATAGTCCACCAGCAGCCCATCCGTCTGCGCCGCGCGGGCGAACTCCTGCTCGGACACCAGCATCTCCGGGCGCAGCTGCGCCGTAAATGCCCTCGGCTCCGGGGTACGTTCCCCCTGCTCCAGCGGACGCGACGGGTCCGCGGCGTAGCCCTCGGTGCCGCCGTCGAGGATGGATACCCGATCATGCCCCAGCACCTTGAAGGTCCAATAGACCCGAGCGGCGCCGGCCATGCTCTTGGCATCTACTCCCAGCGGGGCGATCACTACCTGGCTGTCGTTGTCGATACCGAGCCCGCCAATCAGCGCCTCGAGCTGCTGCACCGACGGCAACATGCCCGGCACGCCATCCACCTTGGCGCGCCACCCGCCCTCGACATAGTCACTGTGGATGGCGCACGGAACATGTCCGCGGGCGTAGTCGGCGCTCGACTGGCCGTCGATCTTCTCACTGCGGACATCGAGCACTACGACTCCAGGCTCGCAGGCGATGGTCTGCAGCCGTGCGGAATCAATCAACGGCCCCGCGGCATCGGTTAGGGCCGCGCTCGTCGGCGCGGCTGATAATGGCCCCGCCGACAGCGTCGACAGGATCGTGAACATCAACAGTTGGACTTTTGGTAGCTTCGCTTTCATGAGTTTCGCTCCGTTCGCGTTGCGATCGAGGTTTGCCAATGCGCACCGATTGCGCATCTGCCTTTATCGATAGCACCGGAGCACCGAAAACATGACGCGAAACTCCGACCTTTCTGCGCTGCTTTTGCGACGACACGACCATCGGCGCCTAGACTCAGGTGTTGCGGCTGGGCAATGCATACACCGCTCAACTGTGCTGTGATACCGAGATGAATCGGATTGCGAGCATTTAGTCGCGAAGGCCAAGGTGCGGTTGGCAATAATGGATCAAAGAGCGCTTAGGCGCGGCAGGACTGGAGCGCGTTCGGTGGCGTTCTTGCGGGTGCCGCGAATGGTCCACATCCTTATCGCTGTGCTGATAGCTGGCGGCTGCGCATCGACCGTGCCGCCAGCGGTCCGCGACCCGATACCCAAGGCGCCGACGGTTCGCGAGGTGCAGCAGTCACCGGAGGCGCATCTGGGCCAGCGCGTGCGTTGGGGCGGCAGTATCCTGGCGGTGCGAAATCTGGCCGACAGCACAGAGATCGAGGTGCTCGCCAGGCCGCTGGGCAACGACGGCGAGCCTCTTGCCGAGGCGCAGGGTGCGGGGCGTTTTATTGCCCGGCTGAGCGGTTTCGTCGACCCGGCCGAGTACCCGGCAGAGCGCCTGTTGACGGCCGTTGGCCCGGTTGTGGAACTTGTCACGCGCGATGTCGGCGAGTTTCCGTACCAGTATCCGGTAGTTGCTGCCGACAGCCGCTATCTCTGGCCGGAGCCGGACCCGCTTCCCGGGCCTTATCCCTATGGCTACCCCTGGGGCTATGGATACGGTGGCTTTGGTCCCTGGTACGGTCCGGTCTATGGCCCGTTTTACCGCCCCTGGTATGGCCCCTGGTAGTGCAGGGTTCACGGCCAATGGCGCCGGGCCTTTTTTTACTGCTGCCGTCCTCCTCCTGCTCGGCTTGTCGCCGAGCTACAATCGCTAGGTGTTCAGAAGGCGGTTCCCATGATGCCCAGCTATGCCAATCGCGGTCTTTGTCTGCTGCTCCCGGCGCTGTTGCTTGGGCTCGTGGTGTCGGGTTGCGCGAGCAGTCCGAGCGCCTGCCGAAAACCAGTCGGCGATCGTTTGGTTACGCCGGCGGTTGCCGCGGCCAGCGATGCCTTTATCGGCCAGCCGATGACCTGGGGTGGCACCTTGATCAGTAGCCGCAATCTGGCCGACTCCACTGATCTGGAGGTGCTCGCCTACCCGCTCGATGCGTGCGGACGGCCACGCACCGGCGATGAGCCGCTGGGACGCTTCATCGTGCGCAGCCCCGGCTATCGTGAGACCGCGGATCTCAGGGCTGGCCGTGAGATCACGGCCAGCGGCCGCATCATCGCGACGAGCGAAGGCCGCATCGGCGATGCCGATTATCGGTTCCCGGTGCTGGAGGATGCCAACCCGATGCTCTGGCCAAACCGCGGCGCTGACGCGGCGGCGCGCACACGGCCTTGGATCAGCATCGGGGTCGGCGCCGGCAGCGGCTGGAGCGGTGGCGGTGTCGGGGTTGTGTTCTAGCGCATGTTGCGGCGCGGTATGGCGTCTAGCGTGCTTTGTGTGACTGGCGTATTGGTGCTGATACTGGCCAAGGGCCAAGGGCCAAGGGCCAAGGGCCAAGGGCCCGCGTAATTCGGCGCTCGGCGCTCGGCCCTCGGCCCTCCTCTAAACAACCACAGTGTCGCCGCATGCCGCGACGTCGCTGACCGACCACGACCGCCAGCTGGCGAGGTCAATGCATGCATGAACTCTCTGTCTGTCTGTCGCTGCTCGACCAGGTCGAGCGCATCGCGCGCGAGCATGGGGCCGACCGTGTCGAGCGCATCCTGTTGCGTATCGGGCCCTTGTCCGGGGTAGAGGGGCCGTTGCTCGCCAATGCCTATCCGCTGGCGGCGGCGGGTACCATTGCCGAACATGCGGTACTCGACATCGAGCCGGCACAGGTGCGGGTGCGCTGCAACGATTGCGGCGCCGAGACCGATGCGCAGCCGAACCGCTTGCTGTGCGCGGACTGCGGCGGTTACCGTACCAGTCTGATCGCCGGAGACGAGATGCTGCTGGCCAACTTGGAGCTGCGCATTCCGGACGCCGGATTGCCACCAGAGGGCGTTGGGTAGTCTGTTTCCGGTGGGCTGTTATAGTTGGGCGAAGGGCCGAGGGCGGCGGGCACTGCGGATGGAGCGGAGTTCGGAGGCCAAAGCGCCGGCTCGCGGACTTCGTGGTAACCCTTCGCTGCCACCATTGAACAGTTAGGTCTGCCAGCGACCGTTGACCAATCGGAGAGGATCATGTGCGAGACCTGCGGCTGCAATATTACGCCGGGCAACGAACACCTGGTGCGCGCGGACGGCAAACATGCCAAGACCAGCGACGGGCGAGCGGCCGTCGAGGTGCTGAAGAGCCTGCTCAGCGAAAACGATCTGCAGGCATCACACAACCGCTTCCACTTCGACAGCCATGGCGTGCTCGCCGTGAACCTGATGTCGTCTCCGGGGGCCGGTAAGACGAGTCTGCTCGAGGCGACCATCCGCGCTATCGGAAACGATCTGCGCATCGCCGTCATCGAGGGCGACCTGGAAACCGAGAACGATGCCGAGCGTATCCGGGCGCAGGGAGTCGAGGCTATCCAAATTGCCACCGGGAGCGCCTGTCATCTGGACGCGCACATGGTGCACGACGCGCTGCATCGGCTCGACCTCCGGGATATCGACATCCTATTCATCGAGAATGTCGGCAACCTGGTGTGCCCGGCCAGCTTCGATTTGGGCCAGCACCGCAATGTGACCTTGCTGTCGGTGCCCGAGGGCGACGACAAGCCGGCCAAGTATCCGGTCATCTTCCGCGCCGCGGATATCGTGCTGTTGACCAAGGCCGATCTGCTGGCATACCTGGATGACTTCGACCCGGCGCGCGCCGAGGGTTTCCTGCGCAATCTCGCCAGTACGGCGCCGTTCGAGCATCTCTCCGCTCGTCGCGGCACCGAGGGCATCGGGCCTTGGTTGGACTGGCTGCGTGCCGAGGTGTCGGCACAGCGTCTGCGGGTCGAACGAGGGCAGACACTCCATCCGGCAATCCAGTCGGATGGCGCGTTGCTGCATGAACCCGAGGGTGCCGGCGTTGCCGCGCATCACCACCACCATGCGCACGATCATGTGCATACGGACGGTCATGGTCACCATCATCATGGTCATGCGTCGGGCGACGCCCACGCGCACGGTGACTAAAGCCTAAACCGGCGCCGCGCAAGGTTCGCACGGCTGCCAAGCGCTCGCCACTGTAGTATTCTTTGGATCGCGGTCCGCGACCTCTCGTATTCGTGCGCCCAACGTCATCGGGGCGTCATTGGGGTGCGACCGCCTGACCAACACCGAAAGAACAATATCGATAGAGGACAACCCATCGTGGCAATGACACTGCGTACCGTCACCACATCGCTGGCGCTGGCCGCCGCCGTTACCCTTGCGCCCGTCGCGCACGCCATCAACTTTGGCGATATGTTCAATCCTGGTCGCTGGATGGGCGGCAATAACGATGACGACTACTACGATGGTCCCTATGACGGCTATGGTCCCTACGGCGGCCCGTGGGGCGGGCCGGGCTATGGCGGCTATGGGTTCCCCGGTTACGGCGGCTATGGCGCGCCAGGCTATGGCTATGGCGGCGGGCCTTACGGTGGCTATGCCCCTGGCGGCTATGCCCCTGGGATCGCGCCCGGCTACGCTGCTCCGACGGCACCCGCGGCCGCCGAAAGCGCCTCCGATGCCAAGGATCAACAGATCGAGGCGTTGCAGCGGCGCATCGAGCAGCTAGAGAGCCGCCAAGCGGCGCCGCAGATGCCCTCGGCCGCGCCTGGAGCAGCCGGTTCGGCCGAGGGCTGGCCATCAGCGCCCGCGTTCCGGCCAATGGATCAGTACTGACAGCACAGCACTGACACAAGCCGATCTCGCGATCGCCATCGTTCCGCCGCGCGCGGCGGAATTTGTGTTCATTTGTGTTGGCTGACCAGGCCGCGCGCTGCACATCGGGCAGTGGCCGGTCATATCACAGGGCGCGGCCGCAATCTTTATCTTGCGCCTGCCTCGAATTCCGTCGCGGCCGCCGCTGCGATGGTCCTACGCAATCACCACCGGAGAGGAGTTCGGCGAATGATCAGCCAGTCCTTGTGGCGCGCCGGCGCCGCGTGCATCGTCATCACCCTAGCCAGCTTCAGCTTGATGGCGGACGAATACGTCGTCTACGAGAGCGACAGCAGCTTTGAGGACGTGATGGATGCGCTCAAGCTTGCGATCGAAGAGCGCGGCATGTACATCAACAACGTCATGCACATGGACGAGATGCTCGAGCGAACCGGCAAGGATCTCGGAATGGACGAGCAGATCTACAAGAACGCCCATTCAGTGGAGTTCTGCAGCGCGGTGCTTTCGCGCAAGATGACCGCGGAGGATCCGAACCGCATCGTCAACTGCCCGTTCATCGTCTCGGTCTACACGCTGCCCGACCAGCCCGGGACGACCCATGTCGTGCACCGGCTGATCTCCGACGCCGAGACTGCGCGCAGCGCGGTGATGCGCGAAGTAGCCGATATGCTCAAGGGCGTGGCCGAGGGCGCGTCGAGTTGGTAGGCGAATTCGCCATTGGCTGATCCAGGTCTATTTTTTCGACACACGAGTTCTCGTTATCGCGCTATATTTCCTTGACACAGGCGAAATGCCCTGTTCAAGGACTAGCTAATAAACCAATAGAGGAGCCGGGGCCCGCCAGGATTCCACTCGGGTCACCGTTTCCCGTTCCACAGAAGATCGCCACCTAAGGGTGGAGGAGTACACAGATGACTGCTGTCCAGATCGCCGGCCGCGAGGTCCTCTTCAATAATAAGGGGCACTTGGCAAGTTTTTACGACTGGGACAACGACTTGGCCGTGGCGTTGGCCGAGGAGGAAGGGTTGGCACTGACTGACTGCCACTGGTCGGTGATCAATTTCGTGCGCGAGTATTTCGCCTTCCACGACATGCCGCCTTCGCCGAAGGTCATCGTTCGCGAGATCGGTCACGAGGTCTCCAAGCATGTCACCTGCACCCGGAAGAACCTCGAGAGTCTGTTCCCGAACGGCGGCTGCAAGCAGGCCTGCCGTATCGCCGGACTGCCAGACTACTACTACCACTCCTGCTGAGCGGCTCCGTTGAGCCTCGCGAGCCGACCTGCCTAGTCCGGCACGGACGCTGGCGGCCGGCTTTCGGTGCCGGGCTACTCGGTGGTAACTAGGGTGGTAGCTGGGGCGGTTTTGTCAGCGCACCTGTCGCATTGTCACTGAGGCGGACTGGCGGATATTTTCGGGCGGAATATTTTCGGGCGTTGCGCGTGGCCCTTCAAGGCGGCCGGGTGGCCTGCAACTATGGCTATTCGTCGGGCGCTGAGGTCGCAGCAAGCAAGTCAAGCTGCGACCTCATCAGGGGCTCAGGGTCGTTTCGGGGTCTTGTACTCGACCTCTTTCTGGAGTGTGTCCCAGTTCGTCTGATACCCAACGAATCCCTTCTCATTGGGCTCCATTTGCTTGGTCTTGAAGAAACGCGCCTTGCCTTCTGGAACTTTTGGTCTGCTCTTGGGTTGCTGGCTCATACAGTCACCTTCTCTCGACATGCCACTGTGGGCTTAATGGAACACGCCAATGATAAAGCGCGCCCCCCGTTTGTGTATCAGACGACGCCCTTTTCCTCCATGCTTCGCAAGGTCTCGTATACGAATTCGTGCGTATACGAATTCTCGCCGCAATGAGTCAACTCACCGTCTGACGTGCGAAACGTCAGGTACGGGTGTACCTCAGTCCCGTCGACCTCGATCGCCGAGGTGTCATCGATCGTACTGGCAACGCTGAAGGCGATGCTCGCCGTGGTGTCTTCCAGTTTGTTGCCGGTCATGCCGGCTTCTTGCAGCTTGACCCTGATGCTCTGGACCAACGCGCCGACCAACAGCATCTGTTGCTCTTCGAATAGCGTCGAATCGAGGTTTAGCTGCATGATCAATCACCTTGTTCCCGGAGGCGTCTTATGCTGAAGGTTCGAGCGCGGAGCATACAGTCGTTGCCTAAAGCGGCACAGGTCTTACGCCTTGAAGCTCGGGGCGTGCTTCAACCTTTCCTCCGGCCGCTGTCTCGGCTTCCGTCGCTTCCCTGACGGTCAGTATCTCCAGCGCAAACTCCACCTGCCGACCGCACAAAGGGTTGTTTCCGTCGATCGTCAAGGTCTTTTCGTCCATCCTCGTGACCAGGAAGGTCATTGTCTTTCCTTGCTCGTTCTCCATCACGATGCTGGTGCCGATTTCTCTATAGGCTTCGGGCACGTTCTCGATGTAGTCGGTAATGACCAAAGACTCGTCCCTGGGACCAAACAGCTTGTTGCCGTCCAACTCGACTGAGATTCTATCGTTAACCGTTTTCCCCTCTAGTTCTGCCATGACTTGAGACGAAAGCACCTCGTTCACGCCATGGACATAGCCCAGGGGAAAATCGACCGCGGTCAGAACATGACCGGTCTTGGTGTCGATGACCTTGTAGGTCAGCTCGACGTACATACCCTGTTGGATTGTTGCTGCCATACCGTTAGAAAATCGATGCGGCGAAAATACGGACTTCACCCTTCTCGTAGCCGAGAACCATTCTTCCCAGCCACTCTCCTTCCTTCTCAGTGCTCCGCACGCGATAGAGCGCGGTCACATGTTCTCCGCGTCTGATGAGACCGAGAAAATCCCGCTCTTCCACGAGGTTTCTGGAGAGTGTGCTGTGAGCAAACTGCTTGCCGAGTTCGACCTCGTTCAAGCCGAGCAGTAACTCGTACGAGAACTTCCTGATAAACTTTCCGTACTGACCCTTGTTCGAGAATTTAATCAGCTCGTCCCACAGGGGGTGAGCGATCTCAAGAATTTCTTCGTCTGACTTATCAAGGATGTTCATTTGACATCGCAATATTTACGAGCCGGGGTAATTATTTCCGGGAGTCAGCGTCACCGCGTGTGAGGCCTGCTCCAGCGCGGGCTTCGAAACGTGGTTTCAGCAGCAGAAGGCGAGGGGCCCCAGTGTAGGGGCCCCCGGTTTCATGGACCGTCTAAGCGGCCTGAGCCTCGGGCTTGTCCTCGATCAGGTGATAGCAAGGCGCCTTCTCCATGGTGTATTCGCCGGTCTCCGGATCACGGCGGGACACCGTCAGCACATGCCAGTTGTCGTCGTCCACCTTCATCGCGTCACCGCGGTAGTAATACCCCGGCCAGCGCGTTTCCTTACGGAACAGCGTGTGATGCATGACGGACTCGGATGTGAGATGGCGATGCTTCAGCTCCCAGGCGCGGAGCAGCTCATGGATGTTCTCCGCAGCAACCTTTTCAAGGTCCTCTTCCAAGAGCTTGAGCTTTTTCAGGCCGATGTTCAGCAGCTTCTCGTTGGTCATGTAGTTGACCGTGACGCCGCCGCAATACTCGTCCATCAGCTTCTGCAGACGATCCAGGCCCTGACGCGGGTTGATGTAGTTCGGGTTGACCGAACCGCCGGTGATCTCGTTCCGATAGATCTTGTAGTGCTCCATCGGCTTGTAGACTTCTTCCTTGCGACGGTTGATCTGCGCATCGGAGACGCGAATGCCCTCGGCCTTACCGTCGTCGATGTACTTGCAGGCAGCCTTGGCGGCGAGCCGTCCCTCGGTGAACGAACCGGACGAGAACGCGTGCGGCGTACCACCCACCGCGTCACCGGCACCGAACAGACCTTCGACGGTGGTCATCCGGTTGTAGCCCCAGAAATACTCATCCGGGGACACGTCCTCGGGCCCGGAACACCAGGCGCCGCAACCAGTGGCGTGAGAACCCATCACGTAGGGCTCGGAGGTCGTCAGCTCGGGATTCTCGTACTTCGGGTTGACGTCGGTCGCGGCCCACAACACGGCCTGGCCGACGGTCATGCCCAAGAAGTTGTGCCAGCCGATCTCTTCCAGATGCGGGTCCTGAAACGCCTCCATCGTCACCATGTGGATCGGACCGCGTCCGGCGGCGACCTCATTGATGAACGCATGATTGCGCAGGCAGGTGGGGATCGGGCGATGCGAAACGTGCGACGCCTCGAGGTCCAGGTAACGCTTACCGACCATCTCCTCCAGCGCCGGGAACCACTTGGACTCGTACTCCTCACCCATACCGTTTTGGGTGTAGGTCTTCAGATGAAGGAAGTAGGCCCCGACCGGACCGTAGCCGTCCTTGAAGCGCGCGAGAACGATGCGGTTCTCCATCTGCGTCATCTTCGCTCCGGCGCCGATCATCAGGCCGTAGGCGGAGCCAGAGGACCAGGGGGCATACCAGACGCGACCAGCGCCTTCACCAACCGAGCGCGGCTTGAAGATGTTGGATGCGCCACCGGCAGCAACGACGACCGCCTTGGACTTGAAGACGTGGTAGTTGCCGGTGCGTACATTGAAGCCAACGGCACCCGCGACGCGATTCTCCTTGGATTCGTCCATTAGGAGGTGGGTGACGCAGACGCGGTTGAAGACCTTGTCGGCGGACTTCTTTGCCGCCTCGGCGACGATCGGCTTGTAGGATTCGCCGTGGATCATGATCTGCCAGCGCCCCTCGCGCTGGTAGGCACCGGTCTTGGGGTTGCGCATCAGCGGCAGGCCCCATTCCTCGAACTGGTGCACGGTCGAGTCCACATGACGGGCCATATCGAACAGCAGGTCCTCGCGGACCATACCCATCAGGTCGATGCGGGCATAGCGAACGTGGTCTTCGGGGTTATTCTCACCGAAACGGGTGCCCATGTAGCAGTTGATGGCGTATAGGCCCTGCGCGACGGCACCGGAACGATCGATGTTCGCCTTCTCGGCGACGACGATCTTCTTGTCTTTGCCCCAGTAGCGGGCCTCGAACGCCGCGCCAGTGCCGCCTAAGCCTGCACCGCACACCAGGATGTCGATGCCATCCTCAACGATTGTCTTGTAAGCCATTATTCGTACACCCCTGTTTTTAGTTGGAGCTTGTTGGATTCGAGTGTGTGCAGACCGCCATCATCGAAGCGAATGTATTTCGGCTCGTTGAACAGGTATTGGCTGTCGCGCATTTCATCGCTCGGAGGCGGCACGTCTGCCAGCTGCGGAATGGACTTACCCCAGGGCTTGGTCGTGATCGGCGCCAGCAGGTTCATATCCTTCTCGCCGTTGCGGAAGATGATCCGCCAGGCGATGACGCCCTTTTCCTCGTCACGCTGCACCCGCACCGAGTGACCGAGCGGCGCAAAGTCGGCATAGCCGCGCACGTCGATCGCGTTATGCGGACAAGCCTTGACGCAGGAGTAGCACTCCCAGCACATGTTCGGCTCGATGTTGTAGGCGCGACGCACCACCGGATCAATGTGCATGATATCCGACGGGCAGATGTCGACACACTGGCCGCAACCGTCACAGCGGGTCATGTAGACGAAAGTTGGCATATTGAATTCCTCTTAGTGACGTGAGTGGGTGACTTGTGTCAGCGACTCACGATCAGTAGTGGTTCGGCGCTTCGCGCTTGATGCCGAGTCCCATGTTCGGCGGGTTGTCGCCCATGTACTCGGGGATATCCGGGTACCGTTCCTTGCACTCGGCACTGGACAGGTCAGGAATATCGGGCAGCTTGTCGCGCGAACCGTCTGCCACCGCGACTTTCTTTTGAAACGCGGCCGCGGGCTTGAAGAACATGTGTGCGAACTTCGACCACAGGATGGTGCTGAACAATGTGGTCGATGCGGCGATGAAGCTGATGAAGGCGATGATGCTCAGCACCGAGGTCGCGCCGGTGGCCGCCTGTAAGAATGACCAGACCAGCGCCAAGGCCGCCATCAGTATGAGGGAGACGACAAAGAGGTCGGACTGGTGCACGTTGTGCCACTCGTTACCCTCGGAGCGCACGTCGACGCGGATCTTAAACCAGAACCAGGACGCGCCGATGCAGATCGAGAGGGCGCCCAGGTGCCAGAGGAGGGCCATCAGGCCGGAGCCTTCGCCTTCGGCAACGGGCAGGCCGAAGATCATGACCGCCGTGGCGACCACGAAGACGATGAAGCCGTACATCGTGAACAGGTGTGAAACCCGGCGCTCGGGATTCGCGAATTCGCTTGAGGTCAGCACCTCGTTTGCCAGCGTACTGACGGCGATACCGACCTTCTCTCCAGCACCGACTTCGCGCTTGGCGATCTTTTTCAGTGACTGGCCCTTCTCGAAGAAGTACTTTGCGCTCTTTTTGTGTACGACATCGAGCAAGGTGCCGCCGATGACCAGAAGGACCATCAGGACGACGTAGGCCTGCATGACCCCTGGGTCAAGCGGAAGGTCCGCGGCCAGAACCGCGAAAGGGTTACTTGTGATCATTGGATGGTGACTCCACTTTTCTCGGTGAGCGCGACTAGAACAAGGGAAACCTGACGCGATCTATCCTCGCGTAAGGTCAACCGGCTGTGCTGAAGCAGCATATATTCGACCGCTCCACCGGGATAAGATTCTGTAGCAGCTCTGCCCGGCGACTCGGCGACAGCAAAAATCAGTATAAGCGTTTCAGTACATGCTGTGCGACTCATACATTTTCGGGCGCCATAACCGTAGCTAATGATCCTGCTGGTTGGACTCCTCAGCCGGTGCAACGCGCGACGACGCAGCCTCGATCAGGCGACAACGCGGGCCGAAATCGCCGCGTCGGACGGCTCGCCAGCCTAGCTTGCGCTATCTGCGGCTGAAGTTTGCCGCGGTCGTTTGGGGGTCCGAGGGCGATCCAACAGTAGTGACAAGGATTCGGTGCGGCGCACGGGAATGTCTGCCCGTCCCGACGCTCCCCGTCGTGGCGGCAGGAAAGCGGAAAGGCAAACTCTTATGTTGCGGTCTCGTTTTAGTGCGATATTTCCGGTGTATTCTGCGACGGCGCGCGATCTTGTTCATCGCCTAGCGCGTGGTTCGACCGAAAACAGACCTTCGAATTGGCGTTGTCCAGGGGTTTGCAGGGTCTTGCCAAGGCAGCAGAGCCAGGTTGTAAGCTAGACGACGAAACCATCACTGGTACAGGACGCCGTCTCGACGTCCCATCGCGTACGCGGTTTCCCCAGCTGCTATCCGAAGTCTGGCTTCAATCCGAACTCTATCCATGCCGTCTTGATCGGCAATTTCCGGATAAAGGGGATAGAAGCGGGCCACGTCGAGCGCGTTTGCCTTTGCGGCGAGTTCCATTCTCAGCCGCTCCTCCCGACTCACCCCGTGCAGCATCAACAACCGCGGAGCTTGGCGATGCAGATAGCGTTGACAAAGATCCATATGCTCTTCACTTTCCCAGTCTTCGCGCACCAGGAAGGGTGGAAAGACCTCGCTTTCGCTGTGTCGCCGCGTAAACCATTGCGCTCTCGGTTTCGTTCCCGCGCGCTCTGCGACACAGCGTTCCAGTCGATAATTCACGGGCCCGTATGCATTGCTGCGCTCAGCCTCGCTGGTTTCGATCGGCATGACAGCGGCGGGGAGGGCGGTCCAGTCCGTCAGTTTTGGAAATGACGCCATCTCCGACGCGTCGACGCACGAGAAAATCAGAGCGAGCGGCGACTTGTCTTTTGGGTCAAGGAGCCAGTATTCATACCGATCAGCCGCTTCGAAAGGCAGACGAGCTTCAAGCAAGAACCTTGCTAGGTCGAGTATGCGCTCGTCCACTTCGCCATCGTCGGAACAAGGGTTTGCAATCACCCTTTCGAGATCGGACTGCCTGATATGCGCCGCCCTGATGAAGCGGCCCTGCTGCCGACCATTGCTAGCCGTGCCGCCCCGACCTGTCGCATAGATGAACTGGAACTCCCATAAATCACCATCCATCGATAGCGCTCGCGCATGTTCGGATTCGGCAATCTGTACTTGCGCTGAGTACGGCTGCAGCAGACGTTGAGAATGGGCTTTGATCATCGGCACGGTGTTGCGCTGAAAAGGGATTCTAGTGAGGCGCGGCGGCCGGCCACTTCTCCATGTATCTGCGTAGCACCTCGCCAACCGCCTCTGGTACGTTCTGGAACGCCGTTTGACGCATGCCGTCGGCCAGGAAGCCGGGCATGTCGTAGGGCAGCCGTCGGCCCATTTTTTCGAACGTCCGCTCCATCAGCTCCGGATCAAGCGATCGGGTTGCGGCGATCCCGGCGTTGAGATTAATGACGCGCCAAGGACGCCAGGCGTCAGCGCGGTCCTCGTCCAGCCGTAGTCTCACCGACGCCGCCTCGATCACTTCCTCCATGAGCGCGCACAATGCAGCCAGATCAGCAGTTGCGCTGGTGCCGTTGACGATCATGCCGAAACCGTCGGCGGTCCCCTCGAGGTTGTCGATGGTCGCACCGCGCCGGGCCATCCAAACCCCCATTGAGGCAAACATGCGCGCAACCGTGTCTCGCTTGTCCATGATCTCGACCTTTCGAACCAGGAAGGCGAGACGGTCAAGCAAATCGAGTCCGTAGGCGCAGAACTCGTCAAGTTCGTCTTGCTCCAGCAGGGCGGCTCCAGTCTCCAGAGCCCCGCTTACCTGGAAGAAATCGGATAGGGCACGCGCCAACGCTAAGGGGCCTGATTGGTCCTCCATGATCGACTGCGTCTCGGCGCCTCTGGCAAGGAGCGCCTGTGTGACGTCCAGCGCAAGATCAGAGATGGCGTCGTTTTCGATCACCAGGGGTTTTGTCGGCAAAAGGAGACACCTGCTTGTACGGACTGGCCGGCATGCTATCGCCGCGAGCAAATTTTGGCTGCGGCGCTGTTTTAGACGAAGCCTATTGGGATAATTCGCGCGTCTTTCAACCTGAGATGCGCCGTCGAACATGGCCCTGCTGCCGTGTCGAAAGGCTCCTCACCAAAGCGTCTCGATTGGCTGCCTTGACCTCGGCCGTTCCGGCCCAAATCCCTTCGCTGCTCGTATCTTCCCTAGTTCCGGAGATCTACGTGACCGAAACCGACACAAAGACCATTGCAGACGGCAAATACGTTGAACTCACCTACCTCGTGCGCGACAGCAAGACCGGCGACGTGTTAACCGAAGTCGTGCGCCCACTCAGCTACGTACACGGAGTAAATGAGATATTGGCGCCGACGCTCACGCGGGAACTCGAAGGCAAGGCGCAAGGCGAACGGGTCGATCTGCTGGTCGACTGCAACGAACTCTATGGTCCGAGAGACGAGTCGCTCGTCATCACCGAAAAAGTTGCTGTCGTGCCGCGCGAGTATCGCCAGCTTGGCAGCCAGATTCTGATGGAGAACACGCTCGGTAAAATGAAGAGTTTTCTGGTAACCAAGATCGAAGGCGACACGATCACCTTTGATGGCAACAATCCGCTCTGTGGCAGGGAGGTCATCTACCAGGTGAAGATTCTGTCGGTGCGGGATGCAACGGCCGAAGAGAAGCAGTAGCCAGGCCGTCTAGCCTGGTCCAGACGGCCACGGGCGGACACATTGCCGATGGGGCAGCATTCAAGCCAGCATTTAGGGCGGCAGGGTGTACCAAACCAAGATCTGCAATCAATCAGCGCGGCCTTCAGGCCGCCGCAGGGGTCAAACGGCGCCGCGGCCGGCTGAGCTAGCCTGGGTTTGCGGAGCGAAACAGCGCCTTCTGCTGACCCGGGACAACTTGCATATGGCCAAAGCAGCCCAGAATATCGCCGGATACTAATGTTTCACCAATGCTGTAATCGAGGTGCGAATAGTGACCGCGCGAGCCGTCCGAGAGTCGATCCAGGGCCAATCGTTCAATGATGTGCTGAACGAGCTGCATGCACACACCTTCTCGGGTTCGCCGGGGGAGTCAGACCCCTTCACCCTGGATGAGCTGGAACGGGAGTACATCGCCTTTGCGCTTTCGCTGTACTATCAATGCGAGCATTGCCGGCGCTACCACGCCAAGGCCATCGACCGGCTGCGCACCGGCGCGGGCCTGCCGGACTGGCCCTGGCAGGCCGAGTTCGTCAAGCTGATCCTGTTCCTACGCACCAGCAAGGCCGGCGTCTCTGAGTTGGAGTGGGAGGGCTGGCGGCAGTCCTGGCGCGGCTTTGCGAGCCGCGTGCATCACCGCCACCCGGGGATCGCCTGTGCGGCAGCCTATGCGGTGGGCATCTCCCGCGCCGACGAGCCGCTGATGGAGATGGCCTTCGAATCGCTGAAGGATCGCTACCCGGACCCAGCCACCCTGCTCGGCGTCGTTCGAGACATCGACCGCGTAGTGGTATTCATGAAGGCCGCGACGTCGAAAAACCGCACCGATCCCATCGTGCGCCGGCAGCTTGGCGCCTGTGGGGTGTCCGTCTAGCTGGAAGGGGCCGGCCTCGGGCACGCGAGCCGCCCCGAATCGCGCCTCGGCGCGCTATAGGACAAGCGTTTGAGGCGCCGCGATCGGGCGTGAACTTTCACATGCGAAAATTTCGCAGGGTCCAACCGATGCTCAGGGTGCTCGACCCTACTCTATCTGGCCGGCGCGGCAGCTCCGGCTGCCGCATCAGCTGTTCTTGGTCGATGAGCCATTCAACAACTCAATCATCTCCCGCAGCCCGACCGCCTCGACGCTCGCCGATATCGGGTAACGGTCCTCGTCTGCATGCACGACGAAGGCCTTGGCTGGCTGGATGTCCTCGACCGCATTGTAGAAGCCACGCTGAGGCTTGGTCGCGAGGCCGCGCTTGATCTCGATTGCCCAGGTCCCCCGTTTGCCGCCGAGCTCCAGGACTAGATCGATCTCGGCGCCAGCGGCCGTTCGGTAGAAGCTGGACTGCGCTCGAGTTGGCGCGGCCGTGATCAGGTTCTCGATGACGAAGCCCTCCCAGCTCGGGCCGGACACGGGGTGCCCGAGCAGATCCTCGAAGGTCTCGATGTTGAGTAGTGCATGTGTCAGACCGCTGTCCCGGACATAGGTCTTCGGGGATTTGACCAGACGTTTGCCGACGTTCGCATGGAACGGCGGTAGCCGACGCACCAGGAGCAGATCCACCAGCAGGTCAATGTAGCTGGTAACGGTCGGAGCTGAGACGCTCAGGCCGGATGCCAAGCTGGATGCGTTGAGCAGGGTGCCTTGGTTGTGTGCCAGCATGGTCCATAGACGCCTCAGGGTCTCTGCCGGGATACGCGGTCCGAACATCGGCACATCGCGCTCCAGGTAGGTGCGGACGAAGCTCTCGCGTAGCTCGAGGCTGTCACCGTCCGTGGCTGCCAAAAAGCTATCGGGGAACCCGCCGCGCAGCCAAAGCCGCTGGAGGTCGCCGGCATCGATTTCGTCGACTGTCAGCGGAGCGAGGTCGACATAGGTGATTCGCCCGGCCAAGCTTTCTCCGGACTGGCGTAACAGGTCGATGGTTGCCGATCCCAGGATGAGGAAGCGCCCGGTTCGATGGCCGGTACGTCGGCCTGCGTCGATGATCCCGCGGAGTGCCTCGAACAGGGCAGGGACCCGGTGGATCTCGTCGAGAATGACGAGCTTGCCGGCATGTCTGTCCAGGAAGAGCACCGGGTCGGAGAGCTTGTCCCTGTCCGACGTGGCTTCGAGGTCCAGGTAGATCGATGGCCGGGTTCCGGCGATCTCGTGGGCGAGGGTCGTCTTGCCGACCTGGCGTGGGCCGATGAGGGCTACCGCGGCCTGGCGTGTCAAGGCAGCTTCGATCTTCGGGCGGGCAGCGCGGGGTATCATCGTTGCAAATTAAAAGTTTCGTTTTAGATATGCAAGGTTGTTTTTGGCATCTAGGACCGTGCATTATTTCGCATGCGAAATTTTCCGGAGTTTCGCGTTTTCGACGACCTGCGCCTGGAGACGCTGGCCGCATCGGTGACAGGCTCAGGGTGTCATTGAGCCGCTGATCGTCTCCCTGCACCCCGAGGTCGCTGGCCGCTACATGCTGATCGCTTGCCATGGTGCGCGAGGCCCTAGATCGGGCGAAAGGGCGGAAGTCCGAACCCGCGCGCCCTGACAAGCCATCGGTGCCGGAAGCGACTGATCCGATCACGCCGACGGCAAAGGGCGAGGGAACGACAACTGCAGAGGCGGGCGGGGCTCCGGCGACATCGGCGGAGACCGGTATCGGCACCACGCCTGTCACGGCCGAAGACTCGGAATCGGACTCTCAAGCAACCCATCCCGATGAAACGGCGCCGCCACGACCCAAGGCGTGGAAACCCAAGCGCAAGAGCGATGCCGCGCTAGAAAAGGACGATGACGCCTATGCGGAGATCGCGCGCGCCTTACAGACCACGCTTGGTTTGCCCGTGACGGTAGAGGCACCTGGGTCTGAAAAGCCTGGGGAGTTGCGGATTGGGTTTGCAAGCCTGCTGGAGCTTGAACGCATCCGGCAGAACCTGACCTGAGCGCGCGGCCCGGCTTCCATGCCGGGCCAAAGAACGGGGACCCGACGTCACCATGCTCCAAGGCACCAAGATCAAGGTTCAATGCGGTGAAGCACCCTCCCGCCAGGGCGTCCTCGCTTGGGTGTTCGCCGAGCATGGCTTCGCTTGCCAGGGCAGGGGAGGGCCACGCCCATGACGGACGGCATCCCGACGTGTCCCGAATGCGGAGGTCTCATGCACCTGGAAAGCTCGGCTTACGGACGTGCCTGGACCTGTGATCGCAGGGCCGGGGTAGGGAGCAGTTGCCAGGGGGCTATCCAGATCAGCGGAGACGATGAGCTGACCGAGCTTCAGATCGCGGAATTGATCGCACGGCAAACCCCAGGCGATGGTCATGAACCCCAGCAGGAGAAGCACCTCGGATATCGCGATGTCATCGATGCCCTGGGCGCGATCGCCAAGAGCGGATATCTCTCCAATCAACAGCGCGGGGTTCTTCAAAAGGCGCGAGCCGTCGTCGAACGATTGGCCGACGCCGCCGAGTTGGCGAATGATCCGGAGCGCCGCGAGGAGAGGGCAGGGGAGGCGGCCATGGAGAAACGCTTCCAGCATCCATGGGGCTCCTCGGGCCGAGTCTTGCTCCCGATTCGACTCGGCTGGAGGCATCCGTTATCTACTTGCTTGCCTTGGCGCGTTTTGGCGCCGGTGGTTGCTCTCCCGCTCCTAACATCCTTGCCGACGGCAACATCGAGGAGTTGGACAATGACCTGCGTCGCCGTGCCATGGGCGAGCATACCCCTATCGATGTCATGTTCTCGGATCTCGTGTCTGCACATCAGCGCCTGCGGGAAGCGATCTCCAAAGAGTGGAGCGCTCGTTCCGAGCCCATTGAGGACTTGCACGCGGGATTTATCACGGCCCTTCCGGGGCTGCGCGAGGGCATCCTTGCATCGCCGCCAACCTATCTTCAGCTGGCCCGCAGTCTGATCGACGCGGTCACCTCCGATAACGTGGTGCCGTTGGCATCACGCCGAACCCAATGACCCCGATCCCGAACGAAACGCGCCGGCGGGTGATCTCCGCGTTCCGTTTCCACAGCCAGCGCTCGCCAGCCGAATCCGCGGCCCTGTTGACAACCTTTGCGGTCGAGCGAGGCATTTCGGACCCGCGCCGACCTCCGCCAGGGTCCGCCCTAGAGCAATGGGCCACCGCGGCGAAGGCCCCGCTTTGGGCCGTCCAAGCTGCCGCGTCCTGGCTCGACACCAACGCCACTGTCACCGATCCGGAAGAGCAGGCCGCGGTCGCGACGGTCCTGGAGCAAACCGGCGGGGGAGGGGATGGGTGAGTTTTTCGCATGCGAAAAAATCCCTGAGCGACTATAGCGCCGGCTACCGAGACGAGCTGGAGCGCTTCAAGACAGCGATCAATCTCACCGAGTACGCCGCTAGCCAGGGCTACCAGCTCGACAAGCGCGCAAGCTCGCGCAACTCGGCCGTCATGCGCGACCCCGTTGGCGACAAGGTCGTCATCGCTCGCGGCGAGGACCAGCACTGGATCTACTTCTCGGTGCGCGACGATACGGACAACGGGTCCATCATCGATTTCATCCAACACCGGCGCCGTAGCAGTCTCGCTGAAGTTCGCCGCGAGCTGCGGCCCTGGATCGGAGGGACGGTCCCCCGACCAGCGCTAGAGCTGTACGTCCCTGAGGTGGTCCCTATCTCGCGGGATCGGGCGGGTGTCCATCGTCGGATGATCATAGACTCGCCATCGAGACTGGCCATTGAGTCCGATTAGAGAAAACTCGCCGTCCTTCTGCCAATGACCGCTCCCGGCCATCAACAGGCATTGAGGAACCGGTCTGTAACCCCTGTTGTTGCCAGAAGGCGACGCACCTTCGTGTTGATCATCGACTGCGAGAGTCAGTCCAACCCGCCGCCCGAACACTGGCCGATCCACACCGATGGCTCGATGCTGACTGCGGCCGCTGTTTGCCAGACGACAAGGCACCTCGCAACCAACCGCGAAATTCTCATACTCGTCCAGCCCGACGAAAGACGGTCCGGCTAGCAAATCCTGACCATTCTACTAAGCTTTGCGCTTGGGGAACCCCGACTCAGAATTGGAGATATTCGGATGCAACCAGAGCCAATATCGATCGCCGGTTCTCAGGACGAAACGTTCGTCTCATCGATTCGGCGAAGACGATTCTGCAAGTGGCTTGCAGCGAGCGCGCTATTCTTGGGCCAGCGTCCACTCGTCGCGTCTTCTGCAACCCCAGAGTCGGATTCGGCTGGAGCCGAAACACTCAAGGTGGCGGCGATCCAGATGGAGCCGCAACTCGGTGCCGTCGACGCGAATCTGGCGCAGGCGGAGCAGTTGATCAGAGAAGCCGCCGCAAAGCAGGCAACATTGATCATGCTTCCGGAGATGTTTACTTCCGCCGCCGCCTTTCACGAAGACATCATCAAGGCGATCCGCCCCTTGGACGGTGCCCCAGCGCAGTTGCTGAAGGACCTGGCCCGCCAAGACAACACCATCGTCGGCGGTTCGTTCCTTGCCGAGGACGAGGGACGTGTATTCAACACGTTTCTCCTGGCGATGCCGGACGGTAAGACGTTTCGCCATGATAAGGATTTTCCGACCTACTGGGAGACCTGCTACTACGAGAAGGGGAACGATGATGGTGTCTTACCGACACCGCTCGGACCCTTGGGGACTGCACTATGCTGGGAGATGATTCGTTCAGGCACAGCTCGACGACTCCGAGGAAAGGTGCAGTTGCTGCTCGCCGGTTCCACCTGGTGGACCTTGCCCGAGGAAGCGGGTCCCGATCACCCGCTGCGCGCGGTGAATCTGGAGATGTTGATGGAGGCACCGCCGAGGCTCGCGCGCATGTTGGGCGTCCCGGTCGTGCATGCCGCCCACGCAGGATCCTTTGTCGGCTATGAGAGTCCGGAGCTTCCCGATGTCCCCTATCGGTCGGTGTACCTCGGTGAGGCCATGATCGCCGACGCAAGCGGCAAAGTGCTTGCGCGGCGCGCGTTGGAGGACGGTGCTGGCGTGGTCACCGCGGACGTCACGGTCAGCCCCGATGCGACGCCGTCCGAGGCGATTCCGGAGCGATTCTGGCTGCCTGAGCAAATGCCGCGGGAATGGATCGATTCCTGGGACCGCTGGTTTGCACGGGGAGAGGATTACTACCAGACCGTGACGCTTCCGTATTTGGCCAGTGGCGAGATTGAGGAGTATGTCCCGCCTTATATGAGATGAAGCCGGCTGCAGATGTCTCCAGGCTTCGTCGCAGCCGTCGTTGCCTGGACGTCAACTCATTTCGGACTGTCGGAAGTCGGTTTTGGCGAGAGCAGGAAAGCGATTGGTGACGAGTCCGAGGCCGACCGGCATTGTCGCTCAAAGACCAGCTCCTGATAGGCCCGATCCGCTAAGGCGCGATAGCGAATGAACATGTCCCCAACAGGAGGAGACCAGATGAGACGCATTGCTTCCGCTTTGGCCACTGCCGGCGCGTCACTGATGGCGTCGATGCTCGTTGGATGGCCCGCGTATTTGGCGGCGGATCCGCCGAAGGACTGGCAGTTTCTTCCGTTTGATCAGGCGTGGACGCTCGCCCAGCAGGATCAGCGCAACCTCTTCGTGTATTTCGGACGCCAGGGTTGCCCGTCCTGCGATAAGACAAATCGCGAAAGCCTCTCTGATCCCCGGGTGAAAGCAGCCTACGAGGCAAACTATGTGCTCACCTATGTCGACTCCGAGAGCGGCAACCGCTTACGCATGCCGAGCGGCGAGCGCATCACCGAGATGGAGTTGGGTGCGCGGCTCAAGGTATTCGGCACACCCTTCTTCTACTTCCTGCAACCAGACGGCGAGCCAGTGGCGCGCCTTCCGGGATATCACAGCGCCGAAGACTTTTTGTTGCTCGACGCCTACGTCAAGGACGGCCACTTCAAGCAGCAAACGTTCGCTGACTTTAAGGCGAGTCAATCATGATACGCGGCGCGCTGTTAACAGGCGCGCTCTGCTTGCCCCCTCTCGTATCCGCCTCGCCGTGGACCTTTGACGAGCCGGTCACCGTGGCTGGCGACAGTGAGCGGCCGCATTTTCACCACCTCGATGGCGCCGGTCGGACGCATGTAGCAGCATCGAACGTCGAAGTCGCGCTCGTCTGGGAAGACGACCGCACTGGCGCGCCGCAAGTCTATGTGGCGGTCAAACCGCATTCGGCCGCGTCGTTCTCGCGCACCGAGCAGTTGAGTGACGGCGCGGAGGCCTACGAGCCCGCCATCAGCACGATCGGCGAGGGCCGCTGGCTGGCAGCCTGGGAGCAAGATGGCGCCGTCGCGGCACGTGTCATCAATGCCGAGGGACTAGGGCCGGTGCGCATGCTGGGTGAAAAGGGCAGCCGTCAGGTGGCCTTGGCCAGTGATGACTCAGGGCGTATCGCGGCACTTTGGGCACGCCAGCAACAGGGCGGTCAACTGGTCGAGGCGGCCGAGCTAGGGGTCGAGCAGGGCAAGGTCATCTTGGCGGCACCCGCGCTGCCGGTGTCCCCGATCACCGATCATCCACATCAAGGCTATCCGGCCGCGGCGTGGGCAGCAGACGGGCGGTTGCTTATCGCTTGGGAGGATCGCCGCGCGGGGCATACCCGATTGTTTCACTCCTGGCGTGACCGCGGACAGTCATTCGCGCCAGCACGGCAGCTGAACCAGCACTTCGCGCCGTCTCGCAACAACGGGCAACCCGTCGGACTCGGCACCGGCGTGATGCGCGTCTCCCTGGCCGTTGACGATAGCGGAACGGCTCGGGCTGTGTGGTTGGACAAGCGCGATGCGAAGTCTGGTTATGCCGTCTGGGGTGCGAGGAGCGATGACGGCGGTCGCACCTTCGGGCCAAACCAGCGGGTCCAGGATGCGCTCGGTGATGCGGTGGCGCAGTGGCATGCGTCTGTTGCAGGCGGTAAGCCGGGATTCGTCGCCACCTGGGATGATACCCGTGAGGAATGGGCAAATCCAAACGAGCCAGGGGACGTGCTGGTCTCTTGGAATTCCGGGTCCGGTTGGAGTGACGACCTTTTGGTTCCCGGGGCCTCAGGTGATGGCTACCAAGGCAGCCCCGCGGTGACGATCGACCCGGGAGGCGACCTGCACCTCGTTTGGATCGAGCGCGCCGACCTGTCATCGCCAACACGGCTGCGTTACCTGAGGGGAACTATCGATGCAGACTAGCGGAGCGCATTTCGGGATTGACGGACCTCGCTACAGGGCCGGAATGGCCTCGCTACTGAGCGGTCTCGCCGGCACCCTCGTCGCGATGTCTCTCTTCGGGGGGACCTCCCACGCCGGCGAGGTGCTGAAGACCCACGAGCTTGCGGAGAACGTCTTCGCGCTGGTTGGCCCGCTCACCAATCGTAACGCCGAGAATCTCGGCAACAACGCTAACTTTGGCGTCGTGGTCACCGACGACGGCGTAGTGCTCATCGATCCTGGCGGCTCCTACAAGGGGGCGAAGATGATTGATGCGGCTATTCGCAAGATCACCGACAAGCCGGTCAAGGTAGTGATCAATACCGGCGGACAAGACCACCGCTGGCTGGGAAACGCTTATTTCCAGGCCCGAGGCGCCCGCATCATCGCGAGCGAAGAGGCCGTGGCGGACCAAAAGAGGCGATCACGCGACCAGCTCATCGCGCTGGCCAATCTGGTCGGTCCAGACGGTCTCGAAGGCACGAAGCCAGTGTACGCCGACGAGACCTTTTCGGAGGCGACGATACTGACCGTCGGTGAGACCCGTCTGGAAGTTCGGCATCCCGGCCCCGCACACACGCCGGGTGACAGCTTCGTCTGGCTGCCAGAACGAAAAATCTTATTCAGCGGTGACATCGTCTACATGGACCGCATGCTGAGCATTGGCCCACAGTCGGAGCACAAAGCCTGGATTTCGGCGTTCGAGGCCCTGGCGGCGCTGGAGCCCAAGGCGGTGGTCCCGGGACATGGCGATCCGGCCGACATTGCCAAGGCCACCGACGATAGCTATGACTATCTTGTGTTCTTGCGGCAAGCCTTGCTGGATCTTATGGAACAGGGCGGGGGCATTGAGGACGTCGGCACGGTGGACCAATCGAGATTCGGCCACCTCGCAAACTACGATGCGCTCAAGGGCCGCAATGCGCAGCGGGTGTACGAGGAGCTGGAATGGGAATAGGCGTTTCGTTCGCGGGCAGAAACGCTGCGTTTCATCCGGTTAAGCGACATTAGTCGCTCAGGTCGAGCGTTCGAAACTGGGACTCAACGGCCCGTAAGGGGCAGAGCGGGCAGTCGTTAGCGGCTGAAGGAATCGGGTCGCGACCGGCCGCTCCTTTCGGTTGGGTGTCGCCGAAACGATACATCTCTCGGAAACGGCGCTTACTTCCGGAATGGGTCGTTACCGGCTATCCAGGCAAAGGCCACCGACGTCAGCTCAGCGCTCGCGAGCTGACATCGGGGCAGAAGGCCGGAGGCTGCCGAGGCAGGTCCCCCGTTCTAGTCCGAGGACCTGGCCATCTCAGAAACGTCGACCTAGTCACACGGTATGACGAAGCCCTGAGTCACTCTACGTTGACCCCATCGCGCCCACGCGGCGGCTCGTTCGCCCCGACGTGACGAAGTTCCTAGCCCCAGGCGCTGCGAGAGGTGAAGGCCACTGCTGGGGCTCGACGCGCCCGCAGAAAGCAGCGAGAAAGTGTAATTCCGTCATCTGCGCCACGAGCCCGGCGGGTGCGTGTGGTTCGCGTTTACCCGACGGGTTCTGATGGTCTAATCCCTCGGCACCATGCGTTCTCAGCAAGGCGCGAAGCGCTTGTCCGAGCCAACGGGGTCTCGAGCCAACGGGGTCTGGTCTTGCCTTTTGCCCCTGTCGAGGGTCACCAGGGTCTTGACTTTTGCCTGTGCGCTCCAAGGCTGCCAGGCGGTGGGGCTGGAGGGAGCAGGATGACATGGGCAAGATGCGACCGGCTCCACTGGAGAACCTTGGAACCACCAAGATCACGTCGCCTCGTCCGGTGCGTCTATTCCGTCGTGCCGGGTATCACAAGGGTTAACGGACTGCCGGTCATTGCCAAACGCATTCGACCGGATAGGAGCTGAATAGGGGGTCCGCGCTCAGGAGCGGACACCGCAGTGCAATCGCTTGGGAAATCAGCAGCCGGTCGAAGGGGTCGCGGTGATGGAATTTCAGGTCTTGTAAGACAGACAGCGCCGCGGGCTCGATCCCAATCCAACGGAATCCGTTACGCCAAGTTCTTCTGGACAAAGCCCGCCACCGGCTCCGGCAGGGCCAGCTTGCCGATGCTCGCCTTGATGGTCATTTCCCACGCACTGGCGGCGCTGAACAGGATGTCGTGCTCCCTTGCGGACAGGAGATCCGCGGCGCGAGAGGGGATCGGTTCGCCATTCACCCACCATAGAAAGGCATGGGTGTCGAGTAACAGGGTCATTGATAGTCCTTGAAGTCTTCCAGGGGCGCATCGAAATCGGGGGCCATGTGCACCTGTCCCCGCGCCGAGCCCGGCTGGCGCGGTCCCTTGGCCATCTCGCCCCCCGGGTGCTCTGCATGGCCGGATAGACGCTGCTTCTGTTCCAGGAATTCCACGAAGTCCAATACCTCTGCGACGGTAGATTCGGGTAGCTTTTTGAGATGCTCGTAGACAAGCTCGGCGTTGGCCATGATTGATACTCCGGAGTCGTCAGGTTACGGGCGATATGCGTGCCGCCTGCACCTTCTTGCCGAGTTGGGTCGCGGTCCAGTGGCGGCTCTCGATAAATCCTTCCAGGATGGTCGGTTGGTCGATGTCCGCATGCAGCTTCGGGAAGCGCAGGTCCATTGGCATACCTGGAACCTACCATAAATAGAAGAGCTTGGGTTTGTGCCGCGATCTGGCAGTTGTTTGCCCGCTCGGCTTCAGGTTGCCCAGCGGCATGGCCTCCTTTTTCCTACGATCCCGCGAGCGTTACCCCCCGTTCCCAACAGCATCCCGGCCCAGATCTAGGCCCAAGGGGTGCCGATCCGGGTTGGCGCCGAAGCCTGGGCCTGTAGCGGGGCGGGTGGCGATGCCCGAGCTGGTCCTGCGGCTGGACCCTGATTCCTCAACAGGGCGACCGTTTGCACCACCACTTGTTGCAGCGCTGCGTTCTGCCCCTCGACAAGCGCCTCCATGTCCGCTTTCCAGGCATCGTGCAGCGACTTTTGCTCGTCCAGAAATGATGCCCGGTCTTTCAGCGAGACCTGCTCCAGCCAAGTCGCTTGCGCCTCGGCGAACTGCTCGATCTGTCTGACGGCCTCGTTGGTCGCTTCCCGGATAGCGTCGGCGGCCGGCGCGACGGTCTCCTCCAAATACCGCCGCAAGACGATCTGATTCAGCAGCACCACGGCCACGATCGGATCATCGCGCGAGATCGCCACCCCGTGGCAGCGGGCGACCTCCGCGATCATGTCCCCGATCAGGTCGTCTTGCTCGTTCACGCCGAGGCGCTGGCCCTGCTCGCGCCCTCGGCGCCGTCAAGGGGCAGGGCATCCAACTGCGCCCACAGCTCATCGCGAATCCGCTTGATGCGCGTGCGCGGCATCAGATCGAACTGCTCGATGGCCTCGGCGAAGGTGAGGCGCTGGCGGAGCATCTCCTCGGTGTCCTTGCCGAAGGTGGCCTTGGTCCGGGCCGGCAGCAGGATGGTCCCGAGCATCCGGTTCCGCGCCTCATGCAGGAAGGACGCCTCCACAATGGGGCGGCCCTGAAGCTCCAGCGGCCCGAGATGCTCGTTCAGCCACAGGATCAGCGGCACGTCCGTCGCCGCCAGCAGCGCTATGGTCCCCTTCACCGTCTCCTCGGCGCGGAAATAGGGGACGTACCACGATAATTGGAAATACTCGAATCCGCGAAAAATTCGACGGACTCGCTATAGCGGCAAGAAGACGATTCGGTTCACCCCCTCGGCCATCTCGGTTGCGGATGCAATGAGCAACAGTTCATCCGCCGCCCGTGCGTATCCCATGGACTGTGGTACGACGATAACGCCTGGGCTGCGGTGCTGCTGGATAAAGCTCGCGAAGTGATGGGGCATGGTCCGCATGTCATGGGTGACGAGGATTCGATCCTGATCGGCGGAAAGGGACAGCACCTGCGGATCGGTCAGGCCTGCTAGGCCGGCCTCGGTCGCCGATTGGAAGTCGAGGCCTGGGAGCCGGCGTATTGTGGCAAGCAGGATCCCCTGGTTGAGATCGGCATCGGCCTGGAAGCGGATCATGGACGAATCCGAGGCTCAGGCCGCCGAACGGCGAGCCTCTTGGATCTTGCAATACCACATGGGGTCCGAATCCTGGGCAGCTTGGCGAAGGCGCTCGAAGTCTTCGGATGCCTGCCGCAGATAGGCGTTGATCGTCTCCCGGTGCGCCAGATAGTAGGCGAGCGCTCCGTATACCTGCTCCAGGGTTAACAAGGGGAAAGCCTGGGCAATCGCTTCCGCCGTATGGCCATTCAGGTAGGCGTAGATCAGCGAATCCAGCGATATTCGGGTTCCCGCCACCCGGTAGGCGTCGTTCTCGTGGTCGACGTAGGTCGATTGCACTCGGCCACCTCCGCGGCTCTTGGGTCATTGCGCCCGTTCACGCTCAGCTCGAAGCATTGCGCCCGAGGGGGAAAGGCGCCACCGCTGGGCGCTAAGGCTCAAGCCAGGCTCTCCTTGCAAGCGCTGCTCATGATTTCCGCTTGCTGGGTCTGCAAAGCTCTGATGCGCAGGTGGATTCATTGAAGCCGCGTGCCCGGCATTGAGCCGGGCGCGCGGCGAGCCGGGTGGAAGCCGGCGCTCCCAGTAGGCCACCGGTGCTGGTGAGCCGGCCGGTGCCGAGCACTCGATGGGATCAGACGTCGCTCAGGTCAAGCCGTCGCTCGATCCGTGCGTATTCCGACGCATCGTGACCAGTGATTCCAATCGAACGTGACCTCGACCGCTGATTCTGCTGGATCGTGACCGGTTTCCGGTATGTTGTCGGAATGGGTGGTCAAAGGATAGGAAAGTCAAGCGCCTCTGCGAGCCCGAGGCGGCGTCAGGATGAGAGGCTAGCCAGGGCTAGAGGGCTGGTCAAGGCTCAAGCGAGCGTGGTGCGAACCTCTCTCAAGCGTCGAAGCGCGCTCCGGCGGGGTTTGGGAGGAGATTTGAGGCGCGGCGGGCAGGCGTGAGATCAGGGGCGCCGGCACCCTCTGTGGCAGAAGAAGGCGGCTACCAGGAGACGCGCTGATCAAACTCGACGTCGGGCTCGGGCTGTTGGAGGATGTCCCAGTCCGGCATCGGCCCGACATCATCGTCCCAACCGGGCGGTCCGCGGGCCGGGGCAATCGGCGGAGGTTCGTTGGGCTCGGCGATATGTGCGAGGATCCGCTGCACCGGGGCGGCCTCGGTCACGAAAGCGATGATACGCATGTCCGCGCCGCAGTTGGGGCAGGTCAGCGGCATCGATTCGAACAGCCGGGCCAGGAGCATGACCCAGAGATAGCGGGCCGGAGAGCGTACGTTGCGGGCCGGCGCGCCCGAGGGTGTGGCGATCTCATCACGGGCGCTCGGATCATCGGCCGCCTCACGTCCATACGCGGTGGCCGCCGCACGCAGCGGCGAGTTGGGTGCGAGCACGCCGTGGTAGCGATGGCGGTGCCGCCTGGGCGGCGGGATGAGTGCCGCGAGATGGTCGATCAGCTCCAGCGGCGTGAGCGTCAGCGCCGTAGTGCCATCGCGCTGGGGCTTGGGCAAGCGATAGACGACACGTTCGGCGTCGATCAGCTCCAGGCGCTCGAGCGCGAACGGCGAACACAAATTGAGAATAGTTTAAGTAAACTGTCCACGGAACTCGCGCTCCGAATCAACCTAGCACCCTGAATCGATATCGTCGTGAGCGGCACATGGCGGAACCGACGCCGCGTTCCGCGAAATACCATCAGGCGATCACCACGTGGCCATCCAGCCACAGGGCGAGCTCGGTATCGGCTGACGCGCGTCGAACCGCTGGGCAACCATCCACCGAAACGCTATGCTGTACGCCTTCGCGTACAGAGCGGACCAAACCCATGCAATCCCTTACGACGACAGAGTTGCGCGCCAACCTCAAGAACGTGCTGGATCATGTCAACGACGACCGCGAGCCCGTCACCATCCACCGGTCCGGTGGCAAGGGTGTCGTGCTGCTAGACGCGGATGACTACGCCAGCATGGTCGAGACCCTGCACCTGGTGCGTCACCCGGCCAACGCCGAGCGGCTGCAACGCGGCATGGCCCAGCACCGCGCCGGCGAGACGGTCGAAATCGATGTTGCGGCTTACCTGGACTGAGACCGGCCTGGAAGATCTTCGCTGGTGGGCCGAAAAGGACCCCAAGAGGCTCAAGCGGATTATCCAGCTCTGCCTCGCCGCCTGCCATGAGCCCACCACCGGCATCGGCAAGCCAGAGCCGCTGCGCTTCGACTACCAAGGCTACTGGTCCCGGCGCATCAACGAAGAGCATCGCCTCGTCTACGCCTTCGACGACGCCGCCGTGACCGTCATCCAATGCCGGTATCATTACGAGCGCTGACCGCGCCACTCCGGCCGGTAACAATGCGCGTCGTGCGGTGAGCGAGAGCGAACCGCGCCAATTACGTCTGTGGCTCGGCGCGGTTTGTACCTCACCGCACACTACCGGGCTAAAAGTGATGCAAATGGTAAAGTGTCACCGTAATTAACCGTAATTAACCGTAGTTCGGCACCGTAATTCGGATTCGACGAACCTTTCCGACTGCACGAACATGCCGCCGGAGCCGCAGCAGGGGTCGTAGATGCGGCCTTTGTAGGGTTCGAGCATCTCGACGAGACAGCGCACGACGCAGGACGGGGTGTAGAACTGGCCTCCGTTCTTGCCCTCGGCGCTGGCGAAGCGGGTGAGGAATTTGAGGAAGATGAGGCCGAGGACGACGTGCTTGTATTCCGCCGCGTCCATGTTGTTTCGGAGCTTGTCGGCGGTGAGCCACAGCTTGGCCTCGAAACCGAGGTTAGCGGTGGAGTCTTTTTTGGCGGGTTTTCGTTTGGCTGGCATGTGACTAAGCGGCTTTTTCGGTTGCGATCGGCGCGAAGAGCCGCCGCGTGCAGTCGATCTTGCGCTGCTTGATCTCGCGCAGCTAGAGCGAGTACGGCACACGGATGCCGGGCTCGTCGTCCGGGAAGTCCTTGGTGTTGCGGGTCACCAGCAGCGCACTGTGCTGCATGGCCGTGGCGCGGATGATGGCATCCGGCAGCTTGAGGCGCTTGGCTTGCCGCAGCTCGACGGCGCACTCGGCGACGGCAGAATCGATACCGATACACTCGAAGCGGCGCAGAAAGGTGCGTACCGGCGCGCTCTGGTCGGACGCCGTGCCCACCAGCACCTCCATCCATGTAATCAGGCTGATACTCGGACGTTGGTAGCGGCCGATCTCGTCCCGCGCGGCGACAACACCGTTCAGGTAGTCGATCAAGATGTTGGTATCGAACAGCGCCTTCACCGGTCCCATTCCGAGCGCATCCGCTCCTGGTAGGCGAGTCCGTCTTCGCCGCGCTGCTTCCAGATGCCGAAGGCCGTGTCGTCCGCGGGCGCTTCGAACCGGCGCAGATAGTCGGCAACCGCGCGCCGGATCAACTCGGCGCGAGAGACGTTGAGCGAGTTCGCCAGGGTTTTCAGCGGTTCGATCTGTTCGTCGGGCAGGTCGATAATGGTGCGCATGGGCTTGGCCTCTGATATCAGATGCCGACATCATATCACCGAGAACTTCGAAAGCCGCCAGGTTTAGGGCCTCTCGATGGATAACTCAAACGCTTGCTTGAAAAGTGACCGCTGGTCATAATATGACGATCAGTCACAAACGGATGCGGCCATGGCCCTGCAAGATCGCAAGCAACGGCAGTTTGAGCGCCGTGAACAGGACATCCTGACCGCGTCGCTGGAGCTGTGCTCGACGCCGCGTTGGGAGTCGGTGACGGTGGAGCAGATCGCGGAGCGGGCGGAGGTGGGCAAGGGCACCGTCTACAAGCACTTTGCGAGCAAGGACGAACTGCTGTTCCGTCTCATGATGCGCTTCTATCGCGGTCTGTTGCCCATGCTCCGCGAGGAGATGACCGGCGACAGCCCGCTGGAACAGCTGCGAGACGCGGTGGAGCGGGCGCTGCGCTACCACATTGCCCATGGCGAGTACCGCTATGTGGTGGAGTACTGCGAGCGGATCGACTTCAAGGAGCGCGCGGATCCCGCCTGGCGTGACGACTTTCTGGAATTGGACCGGGCCTTTCATGCTTGGGCGGCGCCGATCATCGAGACCGGCATGGCGACGGGGCAGTTTCAGCGCCGGCCCGTGGATCAGGTGATGCTGGGTCTGCATGCCTGCTTCAAGGGAGCGGTCTCGCTGATCTGGGCCGGAAGCGACTGGTGTTCGCTGGGCGATGATCAGGCGGTGGTCGCGGCTGCTACGGAGTTCATGATGGCGGGTCTGAGCGGCCGCCCCTGAGACGAATATCCGTTGTCGTAGCCGTAGTCGTTTCCGAAATCGAGCGGGGACTACCAGGAGCGCCGTCGCTGTAGGGTCCGCTGTGCGGACCGTCCCGCGGTGGTCGCAACGATGATCAAGACCTTGAACCTCAACTGGAGCGTGACGATGAAACGGTCAACCTAGCTTCCATTGGTCTGCTCGGCGCGGTGGCTGCCTGGATGCTCAGTGGCTCGCTGGTTGGCGCGGCGCGCACCGATGTCCCTGGCACCGCCCCGTCCCCGGCGGCCGAGCCGCAGCCGACGCGGGTTCGGGTGGCAGAACTGAACGCGGAGCGCGTCACCAAAGAGGTGTTGATCCAGGGCCAGTTGGAACCGCGTCGGCGGGTCGAGCTCCGTGCCCAGACCGGCGGGCTGGTGACGGCGCTGCCGGTCGACAAGGGTGCGCGCCTGTCCGCGGGGGAGGTCCTGGTCGAACTGGCCTTGGAGGATCGCGAGGCACAGATCGCTCGGGCCGAGGCCGAGGTGGCGAGCCGGCGTCTGGACCTGTCGGCGTCCGAGAAGCTCGGCAGCAAGGGCATGCAGGCGCGCACCCAGGTCAAGGCGGCTCAGGCAGCGCTGGCCGCGGCCGAGGCCGAGCTGGAGCGTTTGCGTATCGACTTGGCGCACACCCGCATCCGCGCCCCGTTCGACGGGCTGGTGGAGGCACGCATGGTGGAGCTTGGAAGGATAGGAAAGTCAAGCGCCTCTGCGAGCCCGAGGCGGCGTCAGGATGAGAGGCTAGCCAGGGCTAGAGGGCTGGTCAAGGCTCAAGCGAGCGTGGTGCGAACCTCTCTCAAGCGTCGAAGCGCGCTCCGGCGGGGTTTGGGAGGAGATTTGAGGCGCGGCGGGCAGGCGTGAGATCAGGGGCGCCGGCACCCTCTGTGGCAGAAGAAGGCGGCTACCAGGAGACGCGCTGATCAAACTCGACGTCGGGCTCGGGCTGTTGGAGGATGTCCCAGTCCGGCATCGGCCCGACATCATCGTCCCAACCGGGCGGTCCGCGGGCCGGGGCAATCGGCGGAGGTTCGTTGGGCTCGGCGATATGTGCGAGGATCCGCTGCACCGGGGCGGCCTCGGTCACGAAAGCGATGATACGCATGTCCGCGCCGCAGTTGGGGCAGGTCAGCGGCATCGATTCGAACAGCCGGGCCAGGAGCATGACCCAGAGATAGCGGGCCGGAGAGCGTACGTTGCGGGCCGGCGCGCCCAAGGGTGTGGCGATCTCATCACGGGCGCTCGGATCATCGGCCGCCTCACGTCCATACGCGGTGGCCGCCGCACGCAGCGGCGAGTATCAGCGCCGCCGCCGAGATCCAAACCCAGGGAATGGCCTGCCCACACGTCGCTGGTACCGTTACCGCTTGTGGTGGGCCTGTGGTCGTGGTCGTGGAGCCCACGCCCGGCCCTTGAGGCCGCAGCAATGCCGCCGCCTGAACCACGACCTGCCGGAGCGTGGTGTTCTGTCCCCTGATAAGGAGCTCCACCTCCGTCTTCCAGGCATCATGCAGCGCCTTCTGTTCCTCCAGAAACGACGCTCGATCCTTGAGCGAGACCTGCTCCAGCCAGGTCGCCTGCGCCTCGGCGAACTGCTCGATCTGTCTGACGGCCTTGCTGGTCGCTTCCCGGATAGCATCGGCGGCCGGCGCGACGGTCTCCTCCAAATACCGCCGCAAGACGATCTGATTCAGCAACACCACGGCCACGATCGGATCATCGCGCGAGATCGCCACGCCGTGGGAGCGGGCGACCTCCGCGATCATGTCCCCGATCAGGTCATCCTGCTCGTTCACGCCGAGGCGCTGGCCCCGCTCGCGCCATCGCGCTCGTCCTCGTCGCCGTCGAGGGGCAGGGCATCCAACTGCGCCCACAGCTCATCGCGAATCCGCTTGATGCGCGTGCGCGGCATCAGATCGAACTGCTCGATGGCCTCGGCGAAGGTCAGCCGCTGACGCAGCATCTCCTCGGTGTCCTTGCCGAAGGTGGCCTTGGTCCGGGCCGGCAGCAGGATGGTCCCGAGCATCCGGTCCCGGGCCTCGTGCAGGAACGACGCCTCCGCGATGGGGCGGACCCCATTTTCGGACCGAATCTCCAGCGGCCCGAGATGCTCGTTCAGCCACAGGATCAGCGGCACGTCCGTCGCCGCCAGCAGCGCCATGGTCCCCTTCACCGTCTCCTCGGCATCCGGCCCGCCGGCGATCACCGTCTGCACCACGACCCGGTGGCCCAACTCCTGGAGCAGGGCAAAGACCCCGTTCTCCACCTCGTAGGCCATCAGCGTCTCGAAGCCGTTGCTGCCCACGTCGACCACCACCTGGCCGTCGTCCGGCGCCTCGGCCACGATCCCCACCAGGGTATCCAAGGCCCGCGGGTCGATCACATGGTGACTTCTGGGGTGCTTTGGGACAGCTTCAGATGCATCGCCTTCAGCGGCGCGTACTGGAGCAGGGTCGGGTTCAGCGTGTCGGTATCGATTCACGCGACAGACCGCCCTTGCTCCACCAGCCACTGGGCGAAGGCCGCGGTCAAATAGCTCGGGATGTCAGTAGCCGGACGAGGCGGTGGCACGTGCATCGCCGCGCGTCCTTACCAATGCTTCAAGAAGTCGAATGGCTCACTTGACCGGCTTAGACTTGTCGACCAGATCGACGTGGGCACGCTTGAAGCAGGTCCAGCTCTTGGTTTCCTTGTCGTAGACCGAGTTGACGAAGCACTTCCAGTGCTCATCGTCGATGACGTTGTGATCGGTCCGGTAGTAGAAGCCGGGATAGCGGCTCTCCTCTCGGAACTGTATGTGCTTCAGGTGGGCCTCGGCGCTGAGGATGCGGTGATGATTCTCCCAGGCTCGCAGCAGCTCGTGCAGGTCTTTGGCGCGCATCTTCTCGGCGTCTTCCTTGAGCATCTCCAGCTTCAGCTCCGCGACTTCCAACATCTTGGCGTTGGTCTGGTAAAGGCTGGAGACGCCGCCCACGTAGTCGTCCATGATCCTCTGCAGCCGCAACTGCAGCATCTTCGGTGTGATGTAGTGCGGGTTCAGGTCGATGGCGGTGCTGTAGTCCTTGTGCTCCAGGTAGTTGCGCACCGGCTTGTAGATCGCTTCCGCCAAGGCGTCCACCGAGGCGTCCAGATCGGGTTTTTGGTCCTTGTTGTCCATGCAGAACTTGACCATCGCCTTTGCCGCGATACGGCCCTCGGCATGGGACCCGGAGGAGAACTTGTGGCCGGAGGCGCCGACGCCGTCGCCGGCCGTGAACAGGCCGCTGACGGTCGTCATGCCGCGGTAGCCCCAGCTCCAACCCGAGGGTAGGTGCTCAGGGATGTTGTCCGCGTCCGGGTGGTCTTCGCTGGTCGGCGCGCCTAAGTCGTCCGGGCCCGAGACCCAGATACCGCAGCCGCCAGCGTGCGAGCCGAGCAGGCAAGGCTCGGCCGGCACCAACTCGGAATTCTTTTTCTGCGGCTCGATGTTCTCACCCGCCCACGCACCGGCTTGGGCAATGCACTCGTCGAGAAAGTCCTCCCAGGCCTCGGCCTCCATCTGTTTGATCTCCTTCGGCGTCATGTTCTCGGCAAGCTTCTCCAGCGCGCTCACGGTGTCCATGTAGATCGGACCACGGCCCTCGCGGATCTCCTTCATCATCAGATGGCTGTGCAGGCACGACGCCGGCACCTTGGCCTGAGCATAGGGCGGGAAGTCGTCCAGCAACGCCTTGTTGGTCTCCATGTAGACCTCACCGGAGCCATTGGTCGCCTTGGCCTTAAACAGTAGGGACCAAGTGCCGACGGGCCCGAAACCGTCCTTGAAGCGCACGGGCACGAAGCGGCCCTCCATCATGGTCAGCTCGGCGCCGGCCTCGGCGGCCATCGCGTAGCTGCTGCCGGCGTTCGAGCCCTGTTGCCGGCTGCCTCCAGCGCCCTCACCAGCCGACCGTGAACTGAAGATATCCACGCAACCGCCGGCGACCAGCAAGCAGGCCTGGAACCTGTACAGGTACAGCTTGTGCTCGCGCACCGAGAAACCCACCGCGCCGGCGACGCGGTTGTGATCCTTGGCGTCGCTGAGCAACTTGACGATGAAGACGTGCTCTTGGATGCGCTCGGTGCCCAGGGCCTTCTTCGCGGCCTCGGCGACGATCGCCTGATAGGACTCGCCGTGGATCATGATCTGCCACTCGCCGGAGCGCACCGGCCTGCCGCCCTCGGCCAGCGGCTTGTCCTCGTCGCCGGGCTGCTTCCAGATCGGCAGGCCCCACTCCTCGAACAGCTGCACCGAGTCGTCGACGTGACGGCCGAGGTCGTAGGTGAGATCGTCGCGGGTAATGCCCATAAGGTCGTTGGACACCATGCGCGCATAGTCGGCCGGGTCGTGATCGCCGAGGTAGGTATTGGTGGCAGACAGTCCCGGCGCCACGGCGCCGGAGCCGGGACTCGAGCCGGGGCCGGAGCCGACCAGGGCGGCCTTGTCCACCAGCTTCACCTTCAGGTCCACGCCCTGCGCCTTGGCTTTTTCCAGCCAGGGGCCGATCTCGTACGCCGCGCCGCAAGCGGCCATACCGCCGCCGATGATGAGGATGTCGACCTCTTCTTCCACGATCTCGGGGTTACCAAATTCCCCTGCCATCTCTCCTGCCTCTAATACTCTTCGGGTTTGGGACTTGTTGCGGAGGAGCCATGCGCTCGCGGCTAGACTCTCGAACGAGAACGCTCGGTGGCCGTCCAGCTTGGTTGCCGATCATCTCACTTGCGGATCAGTTCGCTCGGGTCGCCGGGTTTCTGCACGCCGCCGCGCGTGAAGAAGCCGGGCTCGTCGATCTTGGCGATATCCGCGGCCGGCTTGGAGCCGTAAGGGTCGATGGAGCCCTCGGCGGTGGTGCGTCTCGGGTACTGGAAGCGCTTCGTGTCCCCGTTGCGGAAGTTGATTGTCCAAACGATGGAGTCGCTGTCGCGCTCTGGCTGCACGGATGCGCCCATTGGCACGATGTCGGCAGAGTGACGGCATTCGATTGCCTGCTGCGGGCAGATCTTCACGCAGGCGTAGCATTCCGAGCACCGCTCCGGTTCTTGGTTGAATGCCATCATCGTCCAGCCGGTCTCGGAGCCGTCCTTGTCCAGCTTCATCAGGTCGTGCGGGCAGATGTAGGCGCAGGCGGCCCTGTCCTGGCCCTTGCAGCCGTCGCATTTATCGGTGCGCACGAAAGTTGGCATAATGCTCGACCTCCTGGCCTATCTTTGCAGAAGCGCTGCCGGCCTTCCGGCACTCGCCTTATCGCAGCGGCCCGAGCATAGGGGCGGCCACACGGGGTGTCAAAATACCATTTGCCGCCGCCGGCATAGGACCGCTCTAAAGAGCAATTTCAATGACCGAATCGGAGAGATACATGAGGCTATCCTGGCTCACCGTTGTCGGTGCCCTGTTCGGCATGGCCGCCGTGCTGCTCGGTGCCTTCGGCGCCCACGGCCTTGAGGGGCGGGTGAGCGCTGAGCGCCTGGAGGTCTGGTCCACGGCGGCCCATTATCTTGGCTGGCATGCGACAACGCTGCTGGCACTTGGCCTGGCGGCTCGCCAGTTTGATGCCCAGCGCCGAACCCGCCTGCTCGCCTCGGCGGCCGCTTGGTGCCTTGGCATCGGAACCCTGGTTTTCTCGGGCAGCCTGTTCACGCTGGTGCTGACCGATCAAAGTGCCTGGGGTGCCGTGACGCCGGTCGGCGGCCTTCTGCTTGCGTTTGGCTGGGCGCTGATCGCGCTGTCGCTCGTGCTTGCTGAAACAGCCCACTCGAAGCGGGCTTAAGCGCGTCGGCGCGTGCGCATTCCCCGCATCTACACGCCACAGCCGCTCTTCGAAGGGGCCGTGCTGACGCTGGAGGCGGCAGCATCGAAACACCTCGGTCAAGTGCTCCGGCTCGGCGGTGGCGACCCCTTGGTCTTGTTCAATGGCAACGGACAGGACTATCGCGGAGTCATCGAAACCGTTGCCCGCGGGGCGGCGAGGGTTCGCATTGAGCACGCCGGTGAAGTCGAGCCGCCAGCGGTACTGGACATCAGGCTGGCCATCGGTGTCTCGAGGGGCGAGCGCATGGACCTTGCGTTGCAGAAGGCCGTAGAACTGGGCGTCAGCGCGCTGGTGCCCGTGTTCACAGAGCGCAGTGTCGTGCGCCTGCGCGACGCACGGCTGGACAAGCGCGTGCAGCATTGGCGTGGCCTGGTGATCGGGGCCTGTGAGCAGAGCGGCCGGCGGCGACTGCCTGAGTTGGCAGAGCCGCAACCCGTGTCGAATTGGCTCGCCGACGCACCGGCGGGTGGGCTGCTGCTCGATCACCGTGCCAGTCAGCCAATCTCATCGCTGCCGTCCCCCGACGGTTGCTTGACGCTGCTGGTAGGTCCCGAGGGCGGTCTGGCACCCAAGGAGCGTGACGCCGCGCGAGCGCGGGGGTTCGTTGCAGTGACGCTGGGGCCGCGGATCATGCGCACCGAGACCGCGCCGCTTGCCGCCATCGCCGCGATTCAGGCGTTGTGGGGTGATTTTCGACTCTAGCGGTGCTCACTCTGCGCCGCTGCAACCTCGACGCACCCACCTTGGTTTCCTCTGTGCTCCGTCAAAAACGGCGTGTCGGCGCCTTCGGTTGGCTGCAGGCGATGTCCCCGCAGCGTGCCAGCTTGAGATCGCCATTGGTCTCGTCGTAGTAGGCGATCAGCGGCAGGCCGTCTCGGCTGATAACAACGGCAATGTGCCAACCCACCGAGCCCGCCGAATCGACGGTTGCGGCCTCCGCCGAAGCACATGACGGGTCGCTGCAATGGGCGGCCTTGAGGTCGCTGTTGGTGTGGTCGTGATACGCGATGACCGGCAACCCGTCGACGCCGAGCACCACCGCCGGGTTGGAGCCGACCGAGCCCAGGGTGTCGACACGCGACAGCCGGGCGCTGTTACAGCCGGCGTCGGTGCAATGGGCGGCCTTCAGATCGTCATTGAGAAAGTCCCAGTAAGCGATGAACGGCAGACCGTCTTGACCAACGATCAGCGCACTGCCCATACCGACGCCGCCGAGATCGACCGCCGCATGGTCGACCTCGCCGCAAGCGCGGTCGAGACAATGCGCCACCTTGAGGTCGCGGCGCGTCGAATCGAAGTAGCTCATCACCGGGTTGCCGTCATTGCCGATCGCGATTGAGTTGTGCCAGCCGACCTCGCCGGCGCTGTCGATGGCGCGCAGCGCGGCGCTGTCGCAGCTGGGCTCGCGGCATAATGCAACCAACAGGTCGCGATGGCTGAGCTCGTAGTAACTGATCACCGGCAGCCCGTCCGGCGGAACGGTGATGCTGAGGAACTTGCCGGCATCGCCGGCGTCGTCCAGCACCGAGATCCGCGCCCGATGGCAACCGGGGGTCTCGCAGTAGGCGGTCTTCAAATGGCGTTTGGCGTTATCGAAGTAGGCGATGATGGGCATGCCGTTAGCGCCGATGGCCATCGAGATCGACCAGCCCACCTTGACCCCGGGGTCGATCACGGTGAGGCTGGGGTCGTTGCAGTCTGCATCGTCGCAGTGAGCAACCCTCAGTTCCTGGTTCGAGTAATCGAGGTAGGCAATCACAGGCAGTCCATCCGCGCCGATGGCAATGGACGGTGACCAGCCGACGTCGCCGGCCGAATCGATAATGCTCAGCCGAGTCGAGCCGCCGTCGGGCGGGATCGGCTGTGGCGCCACCGGCTCGCTCCCGATCTCCAAGCTGTAGACATCAAACCGCGATCGATCATCGCCGGCCACCACGCGCAGTCTGTAGCTGCCTGGGCCGATACCCGGCGGCAAGGGCCCGGCTTCAATCTGGGTTTGGGTGGCTTTTCGTACGGTCAACCGCTGATTGCCTAGCGTCACCGACGGCAGTCGGGCACTGCCGAAATGCTCCCCTTCGATCTCCAGTATCCGCGTCGTCGAATCGACCTTTGCGCTCGTGACCAGCAGCTGCGGATTGTCCAGCCAACTGTAGTCGACTTGTGCATCCTGAGTCGCGCCAGCGTCGTCATCAGCGGCGGTCTGCGCGGCCGCGGTCGAGGCAAGCGCGATCAGCAGGGCCGCCAATAAGGGCCCCGGCAACGGCGCCCGTAACGATCTGGGCGGCTGAAGTTGGCGGACGACGAGATGAGCGAGCTGGTACATGGTTTCTCAGATATCGTCTTGGTATCTCACGGCGTCTTGAGAAGCGGAGTAGCTTGAAACAATAGCCGCGATTTTCCGTCGATTCCGCGTCCGAGTTGGGATTTTCAGATGATTTAGGCGATTTCTGTCTCGGCTCCCGGCGCTTGGCCGCTGCTCCTGTCGGGTAGGGGGTCCGCCAGGGGTCCACCAACGGGCCGCGAACCTAACCGCTGCGGGCTGGTGCCGGCCCATGCTAACGTGGCGGTTTTACATCCAACGCTACGACAGCGAATGCAAGAGCGCTATCCCTTCGTTATCGTCGACGCCTCCGGTTACCTGTTCCGCGCCTATCATGCCTTACCGAAGCTGACCAATTCGCGCGGCGAGGCCACGGGCGCGCTAGTGGGCGTGCTGAACATGCTGCGCAAGCTGATCGACGAGCAGCGCCCGGACTACATCGGTGTCGTCTTTGACGCCCCTGGTCCGACCTTCCGCGACGCGCTCTACCCCGACTACAAGGCTAACCGGCCGGCGATGCCCGAGGACCTGCGCGAGCAGCTAGAGCCGCTGAAGGAGATCATCCGCGCCATGGGACTGCCGCTGCTGGTGGTGCCGGATGTCGAGGCCGATGACGTCATCGGCACGCTGGCCACGCGCGCCGCCGCCGAGGGTATTCGCACCCTTGTGTCCACCGGCGACAAGGACATGGCGCAGCTGGTCGACGCGCATGTCACGCTGGTCAATACCATGTCCGACAGCGTGCTCGACCCGGCCGGCGTCGAGGCGAAGTTCGGCGTGCCGCCGCGGCGCATCGTCGATTATCTGAGCCTAATGGGCGACAGCATCGACAATATCCCGGGTGTGCCCAAGTGCGGCCCGAAGACGGCCGCCAAGTGGATCGGCGAGTACGGCAGTCTGGACGGCGTCATCGAGAACGCCGACCGGATCAAGGGCAAGATCGGCGAGCACCTGCGCGAGAGCCTGGCGCAACTGCCGCTGTCACGTGAGCTGACGACGATCAAGCGTGATGTCGCGCTCGACTTCGCACCGCGCGATCTCGAGCCCAAAGAGCCGGACGTCGACACGCTGCGCGACTGGTACGAGCGCATCGAGTCGCGACGGCTGCTGGCCAGCCTGGATCAGGCCGGCGCCGAGAACGGGGAGAGCACTGCCGAACAGGTCGAGCGATCGAACGAGTACCAGCTGATCCTCGACGAGCAGTCCTTGGAGGCATGGATCGCGCGACTCTCCAAGGCCGATCTGTTCGCCTTCGATACCGAGACCACGAGCCTCGACTACATGCGCGCCGAGGTCGTCGGCGTCTCCTTTGCGATAGCGTCACTCGATGGCTCCATCGAGTCCGCCTATGTTCCAGTTGCCCATGACTACCCGGGCGCGCCGGATCAGCTCGGCCGTGACCAGGTGCTGGCGAAGCTGAAACCCTTGCTGGAAGACCCGCGGCGGCCCAAGCTCGGGCAGAACCTGAAATACGACATTAGCGTGTGCGCCAACCATGGCATCGCGATGACTGGCATCGCCCATGACACCATGCTGCAGAGCTACGTGCTCGACAGCACCGCGACCCGGCACGACATGGACTCGCTGGCGAAGAAGTATCTGGATCAAGACACCATCCACTTCGAGGACATTGCCGGCAAGGGTGCCAAGCAGCTCAGCTTTAATCAGATACCGCTGGAACAGGCGTTTCCCTATGCCGCCGAGGATGCCGACGTCACGCTGCGCCTGCACCAAGCCTTGTGGCCGAAGATCGAGGCCGTCGCGTCGCTGCAGCAGGTGTATCAAGACATCGAGCTACCGCTGGTGCCGGTCTTGTCACGCGTCGAACGCACCGGAGTGCGCATCGACGGCGACGAGCTGCGGTCTCAGAGCCAGGACCTAGCGCGGCGCATCAGCGAGCTTGAGGAGCAGGCCTATGCAAGCGCCGGGCGCAAATTCAACATGGGCTCGCCAAAGCAGATCGGCGCCATCTTCTTCGACGAGCTGAAACTGCCCGTGGTGGCAAAGACACCGAAGGGCCAGCCGTCCACGTCCGAGGCGGTGTTGGAGAAGCTGGCCGATGACGGCCATGAACTGCCCGGCATCATCCTCGAGCACCGCGGCCTGTCCAAGCTCCGCTCCACTTACACCGACAAGCTCCCGCAGATGGTCAATCCGCAGACCGGGCGCGTGCATACGAGCTATCACCAGGCGGTCGCCGCCACGGGGCGTTTGTCGTCGTCCGACCCAAACCTGCAGAACATCCCGATCCGCAGCGACGAGGGACGGCGCATCCGCCGCGCCTTTGTGCCGGAACCGGGCTATCGTATGCTGGCGGCGGACTATTCCCAGATCGAGCTGCGCATCATGGCGCACCTCTCCGGCGACGAGCGCCTGCTCGCCGCCTTCAGCGCGGGCGAAGACATCCACCGCGCCACCGCCGCCGAGATCCTCGGCCTGCCTTTGGAAGAGGTCAGTTCCGAGCAGCGACGCTCGGCCAAGGCCATCAACTTTGGCCTCATCTATGGCATGTCCGCGTTCGGACTGGCGCGTCAGCTCGGCATCGAGCGCGGCGAGGCGCAGCAGTACGTCGATCTCTACTTCGCCCGCTATCCGGGCGTGCGTACCTTTATGGACAGCATCCGTGCCCAGGCGCGCGCCGACCGTTATGTCGAGACCCTGTTCGGCCGCCGGCTCTATCTGACCAATATCAACCACAGCAACAACCAATTGCGTAGCGCGGCCGAGCGCACGGCCATCAACGCACCGATGCAGGGCACCGCCGCCGACATCATCAAGCGTGCCATGATCCGCGTCGATGATTGGATCCAGAACGATCGCCCGCCGGTGCGCATGATCATGCAGGTGCACGACGAGCTGGTGTTCGAGGTCGCGACCGATGCCGTCGACTCGGCCGGCGAACGGATCAGAGACATCATGCAGGGCGCCGCCGAACTCGCGGTGCCGCTGATCGTCGACATCGGCGTCGGCGACAACTGGGACGAGGCGCATTGAAAGCGGAGTGCCGAAGGCCGAACGGGGGCGTTGCTACAGAGGTCCTTCGCTATATCGCAGCCCCTTGCGGGACTTGACTGCGCCGAACTCGACTCCAAGTGAGCCGCCCGCCGTGCGAGATCGATATGCGCGTTGAGCCGGCCAAGAACATTTTTGCTGTAATCCGACGGAATCGCTCTTATGCCCAACCGTGCCCGCACCCGCCGAACCAAGATTGTCGCCACCGTTGGCCCGGCCAGCGATGCCCCAGAGACGCTGGAGGCGATGCTGCGCGCCGGCATGAGTGTGGCGCGGCTGAATCTGTCGCATGGCAGCTTCGATGAGCACAAGGCGCGGCTGACGCGCATCCGCGCCGCGGCCGATGCGGTCGGTGTGCCGGTGGCGATCATGATCGATACGCGCGGCATCGAGATCCGCACCGGGCCGCTCGCGGAGAGCGCGGTCGAATTGATCTCGGGCGAGCCCTTCTCGCTGTTCACGGACGCGCGCGTGGGCGATGCCCGTGGGGTGTCGGTGACCTATCAGCGGCTGCCGCGCGAGGTCAATCCGGGCGAGGCTGTGCTGCTCGACGATGGCGCGATGGAACTCCAGGTGCTCGCCACCACCGACCTCGAGGTGCGTTGCCGGGTGGTGGTCGGCGGCTGGCTCGGGGCCAGCAAGGGCGTGAATCTGCCAGGCACGCAACTGTCGGTGACGGCGGTGGACCCGGAGCACCGCGATGACGTCATCCGCGAACTCAGCTTCGCCGCTGACAACGATGTCGAGTACATCGCGGCGTCCTTCATCCAGACCGCGGATGAGGTGCGTCGCATGCGCGAGATGCTGGCAGAGGCCGGGGTCGAGATCCCGATCATCGCCAAGATCGAGAATCGTGCCGGCGTCGCCAATCTGCTAGAGATCGTGCAGGCCGCCGACGGCGTCATGGTGGCCCGCGGCGACCTCGGCGTCGAGCTGCCGCTGGCGGATGTGCCGAGCACGCAGAAGAAGATCATCCGCACCACGGTCAGCAACGGCAAGCCGGTGATCACCGCCACGCAGATGCTGGCGTCGATGGAGCGCAATCCTAAGCCCACGCGTGCCGAGGCCAGCGATGTCGCCAATGCCATCCTCGACGGCAGCTCGGCGATCATGCTGTCGGGCGAGACCGCGGCCGGCGCCTATCCGGTCGAGGCGGTCCGTATGATGGCGGAACTGGCGGTGCGCGCCGAGGCGTCGCTGCGCGAGTACGGCTGGCTGCAGCAGACACTGCCGCACCCGTCCAATGTCGTCACCGAGGCGGTCGCGCACTCGGCCGTGCGCATGGCGGTGCAGCTCGACGCGGCGGCCATCCTGAGTCTAACCGAAACCGGCTTCACGTCGAGGCTGATCTCCAAGCATCGGCCGGAGTGTCCGATCCTGGCAGTGACCGCATCACTGACGGTCGCGCGTCGGCTGTCGCTGAACTGGGGCGTGGTGCCAGTCCTCTACGAGGCCGGTATCAGCGATGACGCGAAGATCACGCTGGCGATGCGCGTTGCGCTGGAACGGCACCTTGTGCGCCCCGGCGACGTGCTGATCGCCACCTGGGGACACACGCGGAGCGCCGGCGGCACCGATGCGATCCGCGTCCTGACCGTTGTCGAAGAGCCATCCAGCCGGCTGGGATGAGGTGGGATCAGGAATCGCCTTAGTGCGCGCCGGTTGTGCGTGTCGCACCCGTGTGGGCACGAGTTCATGCGCGGCGGCCGACAGTCCTACGGGCAAATAGTTCTCAACTTCAAACAACGGCTTGAGGCTGCCGGAGCGGGAAGGAACGGATGCAATGGCCGCTAGGGTTGGTTACCATTGCACGCCTCTTAATCACCGTCAATTTGGAGTACAACGCATGCATCGAATCCTTCGCACCACCGTCGCTTCTTGTCTCGCCCTCGGGTTGGCTGGCGGGTTGGCAGGCGTGGTCGTCGCTGCCGACCTGAAGCCGGAAGAGCAGATCCTGACCCGTCAGGCCGGCTATACCTTCATGTCCTGGAACATGGGTAAGATCAAGGCCAACCTAGAGGGTGACTTCAATCAGACCCAGGTGTCGGCAGCCGCCAATGCCATCGCCGGCATCGCCAACTCCGGCATGGGCGCGCTCTACGGTCCTGGTACCGACAAGGACATCGGCGACGTCAAGACGCGCGTGGAGCCGGCCCTGTTCACCGAGCCCGAGGAGGTTGGTCGCGTCGCCACCGCCTTTGTCGAGGCGGCCAACAACATGGCGGAGGTCGCCGCCATGGGCGATCCGGCAGAGGTCAAAGAGGCATTCGGCGAACTCGGTAAGTCCTGCAAGGCCTGCCATGACAAATTCCGCCAGGAATAAGTCCACGGCAATCGCCTAAGGATCTTTCGGGTCAAGGAATGACCCGATGCCCATCCGACAGCCGCCAATGGATAGGCTCGGCAACCAAGCCAAGCCCGGCCGGCGGAATCAGGCGTCCGAACACGCCTGATCCAATCGGCCACCATCACCAGGCGGGGACGACCGGCGGCGGTGGTGGCGGCAAGAGTCCGCCATCGGCTATCCAGACCGTCACGCCGGCAATCGCCAGCGCCAGCAGCAGCGCCCAGAGCGGGCCGCCGCGCGCGCGACGCGCATCCGGATCGGCGGATTCCTTGTAGCCGGTAATCATCGGCTTGATCAGGTTGTTTCCGCGGACGAAGGTGTAAAACAGCGCTGCGAGTATGTGCAGCGTCACCAGTCCGACGATCAGCCACAGCCCCTGGCGGTGTAAGCTGCTCAACCAATCGCTGGTCGACTTGGTGACCAGGTCGTGCAGTGGGCCTTCGAAGGCAATGTCGTCGTTACTGAACAGGCCGCTTCCGGCTTGCCACAGCAGCAACGCGAGCAGCGCGAATACTGATAAGGCGCCGAGCGGGTTGTGCCCCAAGCCCTGCCAGCGGCCGCGCAGATAGGCCGAAATCCGGCTTGGCGTCGGCGCGAAGTCCGCGAACCGCGCATAGGTCGAGCCGAGCAGGCCCCAGACCAGCCGGAACACCAACAACCCCAGTATCAGGAGGCCGAGCCGGCCGTGCCAGACCATCCAGTTGCCACCTTCCAGGCCGGTCAATAGTGATGCGCTGACGGTGACGAACAGCAGCCAGTGGAAGGCACGGGTTGGTAGATCCCAGACTCTGATCCGCATAGCTAAGGCTCCGGTTGGAGTTGGTCGGTTTCGGTGTGTTTCGGGCCGGGTTAAGCTTGGGACGCCGTCGTCGCGAGGCGCAATCCGGCAGGAGCCTGCGCGTCCTCGTGTTTACGCTTGGCGTGAGACGCTAGGTCGCACCATTGCCGATCCGTTAGGCGCCGGGCTGATGCGGTCAACGACGGTCTTTCGACTGACACGGAGGCAGGGAGGCACGGCGAACAGCAGAGAACAAAAAGGTTCGAGGAAACTAACGGCGATCATATCGTCGATCATGCCGTCGAGCGAACTCCGTGACCGACCGGTAGTAAGCCTTTCTGTTTTCCGAACTGCGGCAACGGGCTGACGAAAGTACGACGCTTCAATCGGCCGAGAGCAGCCCGAGATCGACCGAAGCAAGGTTTCGGTCGCTCAGGGCTGGCGTTGACTGCCGCCGCATTCCCGCCCAGTTATGATTTGTGTCAACCCGGCATGGCCGGATCTGCCCTTCATGACCGGCCGCCTTGAGATTAACGGGGCAAACCAAGGCGGCGATCATGACCGAGATCAGACACAGAGCGACTGGGCAGCTTCTGCGGGTGGTCGTGGCCGACAGCCTGGCCGGCGCCGATCTGCGCGACGACATCGTCGACGGCGCCGAGCTGCACGGCGCGGTCCTGCGCCATGCGGACGTCAACGATGCGAATTTCCGTGGCGTCTCCCTGGTCGCCGGCAAAATCACCTTCGCCAACTTCTCGCATGCGCGCAATGCCGAGGTGCCCGCGTTCAAGCAGAACCTGCGCTAGCCGCCGGGGCGGACTCAATCGTCCCAGGGGCCGAAGCCGGGGATGCGCACCCGGTGTTCGTTGTAGACCCCTTCATCGGCGCCCTGATGACAGGCGTTGCAGTTGCTGAAGCTGCCGACATCCGCGTTGTCCACGACCATGCGCCGCGGGATCTCATGGTGCTCATTGCGGAAGTAGCGCGTCTCGGTGATGCGCGGCAGTCCGTCGGCCACGGAGCTGCCTTTCGAGAAGGCACGCGAGCGCGAACCGCCGGCCTGGTCGGCGCTGTTGGCGTCCAAGTAAGATGCGAGTTCGTTACGAATTGCGGCCGAAAGCGACGCATCGTCGCCGTAGTGGTCGGCAAGTGCATCCTTATCCATGATGCGCCGCCAGTCTGCTGCCGACAGTAGACCGGGCTGATAGGGCATGTGGCAGGCCCCGCATTCTTCCGTGTAGCTGGCGTTGGTCACGGGCCTTACGTCCTTGCCGGGCTCTATCCAGCCGCCGCGGCCTCGGCGTTCGTCGTGATCGTCATCGGAATCGCCCAGGGCTAGCCCGGCGGCGGCGAGGGCCAGCAGGCTGACGGCGACCATGGCGGTGCCGCGAATCGATGTGTTCATGATGGTTTCTCCGTTCAGGTGTTGAGCGCTATTGGCTCTTGATATAGCTGATGAATTCCGCCTTCTCGGCAGTACTGCATTCGCGGCCTAGGGTCCAGCGGCAGTTGCGCAGCAGCCACTTCTCGACCTTGTTGGGGTCGGTCAGGCGCTGCGGGTTGATCGATGGCGCCAGCGGCTCGATGCGCTTGCCGGTCTTGGCGTGATTGCCTGGCTGGGTCAGATCCGCGGTGTGGCAGCTCGCGCAGCTGCGCGCCGGCGAGCCGTCCGTCTGCGCATAGGTCTTGACCCAAGCGGCGGCGCCGTCGGCGGCCATCAGCGGCGGTGCGTTAGTCGCGGTCAGGCTGACCAGCAGGCCGGCGAGCATGCTGGTCAGTGGCCGCGAACGCGGGGCGTTGGTGTTTGGTTTGCGCATGGTGGAGGTCCTCCTCAGACGCCGCGCTTGCGGCCGGTGAACATGGAACGGATCAGGTTCTCCTGGTGCGACAGGCTCGAGAACAGCACGCCCAAGACGTGCGCGACGATGAAGGCCAGCGTCAGGTTCGCCAACAGCTCATGTGTCTCCTCCAGCCCATCGGCCCAGGACGCCGGCATGCCCTGCATCAGCGGTGCCAGCGGGCCGGACAGCTCCTGGCCGCCGTAGAGCGCCATCCCGCTGATGCCCGTCAGTGCAACCAGCAGCAGGAGCGCGACGACCATGGCGCCGCCGGCCGGGTTGTGTCCAAGGTAACGTTTGGCGTTGAAGCGAATCGCGTCGCCGAGGTAGCCGAATACTTGTCGTGGGCCGCGCACGAAGTCCGTGAAGCGGGCATGGCGGCTACCGATGAAGCCCCAGACCAGACGCACAGCGATCAGCGCCAGCACCAGATAGCCGGCCCAGACGTGCACGCCGAGCAGATCGTCCTCGACAATGAAGGCGGTCGCGAAGGCGGCTACCAACGACCAGTGAAAGATCCGCACCAATGGGTCCCAGACCCTGATCTGCTTGATTGTATCCGGGTGCTGGACGGCGCCGTCGGCGGCAGCCGTTTGTGCGATGCTCTGTAGATTCATGGATCTGTGCTCCTAATTCAGTTCAATCGTTCGGTGTCGCTGCCGTGCTGATGCCGTTCCGGAGCCGATACGATCACGGGAATGGCATTGCGACGGTTGCGGGAGAGACTACCGGGCGGGTGCTGACCGATCCCTGTGCATGGCCGTCAGCGTTCTGTCAGGTTTCGTGGTCCAGGATTGCGGCGTATCGGACCGCCATCGATTGGAGCCGGACCCAAGCCTGCCATGCGGTTTGTCCCCGCAATGGCGCGGGCCTCTGTCGAGGCCGAGCATCCAAACCACGAGGACCACCCAGATGAATGCCAAACTCGCGGTCTTCGCTTCCATGACTGCCGCAGCCCTGCTCGGCGCGGCAGTGGTTGCGGCTGATCCTCCGGATCACGATCGCGCGCGCGCGGCCCTGCTGCGCGGAGAGGTTCGCCCAATGTCAGAGATCCTGGCCGCGGTGGCGGTCGCGGTGCCCGGCGACGTCGTCGAGGTGGAGCTGGAGCGTGAGCACGGTCGCTGGGTCTACGAGCTCAAGATCATCGCGACAAACGGACGTCTGCTAGAGGTATTAGTGGATGCGGCGACTGCCCGCCCGATCGAACAGGGACATGACTGATGCGGATACTGTTGGTGGAAGATGACGCGCGCCTGGCGGAAGGGGTGGTCAAGGCGCTGGATGCCGCCGGTTTCGTGGCTGAGCATGTCGCGGATGGCGAGGATGCCTGGTTCCGCGGTGACACCGAGACCTGGTCCGCCGTGATATTGGACCTGGGCCTTCCGGGTATGGACGGGTTATCGGTGCTGCGCCGCTGGCGCTCGGCCGGGCAGCGCTTCCCGGTGCTTATCCTGACCGCGCGAGGCGACTGGCACGAACGTGTGGAAGGGATCGATGCCGGTGCCGACGACTACCTCCCAAAGCCGTTTCGCATGGAGGAATTGCTGGCGCGGCTGCGCGCGCTGGTGCGTCGTTCAGCCGGTCAGGCGTCGCCGGTGCTGAGCATCGGCGGATTCATGCTGGACACGCGCCGGATGCAGGTGAGCCGCGATGGTGTGCCGATCCACCTGTCGCCGCAGGAGTACCGTCTGGTGGCCTATCTGATGCAGCACGCCGGGCGCGTGATCCCGCAGCTGGAGCTGACCGAGCAGCTCTACGCACAGGATTTCGAGCGCGAGTCGAACGCGGTCGAGGTGCTTGTCGGTCGCGTGCGCCGCAAGCTCGGCGGCGGCCTAATTCAGACCAGGCGCGGCTTCGGTTATCTGATCGAGCCGGAGGCGGACGACAGTTGACGCGCCGGTCGCTGCGTGTTCGGCTTGCGGTTGCCGCGCTCGGCTCCATCGCGCTGGCGCTCTTGGTAGCCGCCGTCGCTTTGGTGGTGCTGTTCGAGCGCCACGTGGAGCGTCGCATCGGCGCCGAGCTGACCGGCCAGCTGAACCTGCTCGCGGCCGCGGTTCGGATCGGCGCCGATGGGCAGGTCCATGTCGACCCGTCGCCGGCCGACCCGCGCTTCCTCAAGCCGTTGAGCGGGCTCTACTGGCAGATCGACGACAAGGGTGTCGGTGCAACAGAGGACAGCGCGTCGTTCAAGACCGGGCTGCTGCGCTCGCGCTCGCTCTGGGATACGCAGATCCGCTTGCCGCCGGATCTGCTCGAGCCTGGTGCCGTCCATGCTCACCGGCTACTCGGTCCGGGCGGTCAGACACTGCTGGTGCGCGAGCGCGCCATCCTGGTCGACGGCGTTGACGGCCAGCGGGCGCTGCGTCTGCTGACGGCCATCGACCGCGCGGAGCTGACCGCAACGCGCGATGCCTTCGCCGCCGACATGCTGCCCTACCTCGGCGTCATCGCGCTGCTGCTCGGGGCCGCGACCTGGGTACAAATTCGCGCTGGACTCGCGCCGCTCGAGGCCGTTCGGCGCGGTGTCAATCTCATCCGCTCAGGTGCCGAGCGGCGCCTGCCCGGCGACTTCCCGGATGAGGTCATGCCGCTGGTCAGCGAGGTCAACGCGCTGCTCGCGGCGCGCGAGCAGGCGGTTGAGCGCGCGCGCGCCTGGACTGCCGATCTGGCGCATGGACTGAAGACGCCGCTGAGCGCCCTCGGTGCCGATGCCGAGCGTCTGCGCGCGCGCGGAGATAACGCGCTGGCGGCCGACTTGGAACAACTGGCCGAGACCATGCGCCGGCGGGTCGATCGTGAACTCGTGCGTGCCCGCGTGCGCTCAGGTGCGCAGACGCATCAGGCGCGCGCCGATGTCGGTGACGCGCTGCGGCGCTTGCTGAACACGCTGCAACGCACGCCGGACGGCATGCGCCTCGATTGGACGGTGGATGCGCCGGCGCCTGCCATTGCCGCGATGATGCCCGACGATCTGCTGGAACTGCTCGGCAACCTGCTGGAGAATGCCGCGAAATGGGCGAGCACGCAGGTGCGAATCCGCGTCGAGACCGGGCCTCGCATCGTCATTCGCATTGCCGATGACGGTCCTGGTGTAGCGCCGGAGGAGCTGCCGCGGCTCTGCGAGCGCGGCCTGCGCTTGGATCAGCGCAAACAAGGCAGCGGCCTCGGTCTGGCGATCGCCCGGGACGTGATCGACGCCTATGGCGGTAGCCTCGACTTCAGCAGTCGCCAGAAAGGCGGGCTTGCCGTTCTGGTGCGGCTTCCGGCAATTGCCTGAAGAAAACGTGCGACCCCGGGGTGGAGGCGATGGCACAGAGCTTCAACATCATCGCCGATGACCGCGAGCGCGCCGGCGCGGTGCTTCCGGAACTGCGCCGAGATCCCGCTGTTCGCCTCCAGGTCGAGCGTCTGCCGGTGGGTGATTACCGCGTCGATGACTGGCTGCTGATCGAGCGCAAGACGCTGCCTGATCTGGTGGAGTCCATCAAAGACGGACGTCTATTTGCTCAGGCCCTGCGTCTCGCCAATGCGCCGGAGCGCGCAGCGATGATCCTCGAAGGCCGCTCCCAGGCGCTCACCGACAGCCGAATGCGCCGCGAGGCGATTCAAGGGGCGCTGATCACGCTCAGCCTGTTCCTTGGCTTGCCGTTGCTCCGCGCAATCGACCCCGAGGAGTCTGCCGGGTTGATACTGTTGGCCGCCCGCCAGGGCCGCGCTCAATCCAGCGGCGCGTTGCCCCGGCACGGCCAGCGCCCGCGCGCCAAGCCGCGGGTGCAGAGTCATATCCTGCAAGGGCTCCCCGGTATCGGCCCGATGCGTGCCAAGCGGCTGATTGAGCGCTTCGGCAGTATCGAGGCCGTCATTGCCGCGCCAGCCCGCGACCTCGCCGCCGTTCCCGGAATCGGCAAGGCCACCGCCGAGGCGATTCGCTGGGCGATCGAGGAGCCGGCGGCGATCTATGCGTCGGAATCCTCGGCGCGGGACTGGGCCCTCTGAGGGTGCGAGTACGCCGGGAACCTGGATCAGCGCGCACATCAATCCTCGCCCAATGCGCGCGTTGCCAACATGAACAGGCCGGTGACGAGGCAGCCTTGCCCCAGGCGGCTGGCGCGCGAGTAGCGGGTCATCTCATGATCAGGGTCGCCGCTCCCAATAGGCCGTTTGTGGTGCCGAGAGCCCGTGTGACCAGCCTGGAGCAGAGCCGACAGCCGCTGGTGTCGATCATTGGAGCGATGCTTGAACTGGACGCGCCAGATGAAGATCTGGCAGGCTGCAAACGAGTGCTTGGTAAGGCCCGAACGACTCAGCGCTTCCCGTGGGGCCAGGATGCCGTGCTGATTCTTGGCCAGGAAGCCCAATCCAGCAAGCCCAATGAATTAGCGTCTCTTAAGCGTGCGGTAGGCGTTTGCACCCGCTGCAAGAGTTCGCCGCAAGCAGTGCGCAGTGGCGGTGATGCTCGGCCGGAGGATCCATTGAGATGACAATCGATCGCGAGGAGCCGCTTGACGGCGATGGACCGAGACCGGCCAGCGATGGCCTGATCCTGCTCATCATCGCGTCCTATGCGCTCGCGTTCGTGCTCTTCGGCTTCTTGGTCGACAGCCCGAGCGAGATATGGCACGGACTTGGCGCGATCCTAATGTCGCCCGACAGCCTGCTGACTGATTACATGGGGGTCGGCGGTATCGGCGCCGCACTGGTGAGCGCCGGATTGCTGACGCTAAGTGCCTGTCTGGTCTACTACCTGGCGCGTGCCAAGATGACTGGTGCCGCCGTAGCGGCGCTGTTCCTGGTGCTCGGCTTCGGGCTGTTCGGAAAGAACCTGCTCAACATCTGGTTCATCGTCCTCGGCGTCTGGGCGTATTCGCGCTTTCGCGGCCAGCCGTTTGCCAACAACATCAATATACCTTGAGTTTTTGGCCGACGCGGATCTTGTTGTCTTTCGGACCGAGACGGTTGAACTTGCGCAGCTGTTCCACCGAGATGCCGTTGTTGAGTGCAACCCGGTAGAGGGTCTCATCCGGTTTCACCAGGTGATACTTCGAAGCGGGCTTGGTCGCGGCGGCCGCTGCCTTGGTGCTGCTGGCCAAGGTTACGCTTGCCGTCTTGGCCGGCCTGGTTGCCGGCTTTTTTGCCGCGCCCTTGTCGTTCCGGGCAACCAGGGTCGCGGTCGACGGCACGCTGATCGGTGCTCGATACGCGGGCGGATGCGCTGCGACGCGACGCGTGGTCCCGGCCGGCAGCCAGACCGTGCTCCCGGCCGGCAAATGCGAACGGCTATCGACCGCCCGTTCGCGCCAGTGCAGGTTTGCATCGGCAAGGCTCGCGGTGGAAACACCATAATGACTTGCCACGTGCTTTGCTGGCATCGGGCTGCGCAGCACCAGACGCTCGTAGGACCAGGGTGCGTCGTAACTTACCCCTTCCGGGAAGTAGCGCCCCGGATGATCGGCCACCTCGCGCGCTGCGACGAAAGAGGCATAGAAGTTGCGCGACGCGAACCCAAAGGCACGGCCGTTGTACTGTCTCACGATCTTGCCGATGTTGTCGCCGTACTGGGCCTTGGCATTGGCCATGCCACCCTTGCCATGGTTGTAGGAGGTGATCGCCAGCGGCCAGCTGCCGAGCTTGCGGTGAGCCGCAGAGAGATAGCGCGCGGCGCCGTCGGCGCAGGTGATCGGGTCGAGCCGCTCGTCGATGGTCCTGTCGACGCGCATGCCGTAGTCGCGACCCGTGGCCGGCATGAACTGCCAGATACCGGCGGCGCCTACGCTGGAGCGCGCATGGGTCTGGAACGACGACTCCACGTGAGGCAGGTAGGCGAGATCCTCCGGCACGCCTTGGGCACGCATGATCTCGCGGAAACGCGGATCATAGCGGCCGCTGATCTCCAGCCCGCGTTTGAAGCGCTCGCGCACGCCGCGCTGGCTGCGTAGCCGATCCTCGGCGCCGTAGACCGCGCCCTTGCCGGCACCCTGTTCGATCTTGGCGAGCAATTCCTTGTCCGTGGCCGTTAGCGGCTCGCGCTGTCTCACCTTGGTCTCGAGCGAGCGCAAGCGGTCCCGGTACATCGCCTCGCGGGACTTCACCCACGCCTTCTGCTCGTTGGTGTAGCCTTCCTGAACCGTGCCGGGCAGCCGCGCGACCTCGTAGACCACGCCCATGTACTCGTTGTCGTGGAAGGCGACTTGGCCGCGGCCCCAGACACCATAGACGTGCCGCCAGAAGTCGACGTTAGGCTGGATCTCCTCCGGCACTGGGAACGGGCCGCTGCTGTCGTAGGAGACCTTCGAGACGCCATCGTCGCGTACATTCGACCCGCCGCCACCGCAACCGCCGAGGGCCAGCAGGGCCGAGGCGGCAAGCACCCAAATGACGCCGCTGGTGAATACATTGGTTGCCGACCCCTGTTGGCTGACAAGGCGTGCGAGCAAGGGGGTTCGGGTGTGCGGCGGCTCGTTCATGATACTCACATGGCCTCAACAGTTATTCTGAGCGAAAACAGGTAAAATCCTCGCCTACCTGAGATGATTTCGCAAGAGTAGATTCTGATGGAATTGCACTTTGGCGATTGCCAGGAATCGCCAAAAGCCAAAGGGCAGCCAAAGGGCATTGAACTGTATTGATCTGCGCACCCCAATTCGCCGAATATCCAGGCGTCCGGCCGAGGGCTTGGATTGGTGGCCGGCCATTTTCACGTCCGACGAACTCCAATGATTGATACCCCAGCGCATGTGAGCGCTTCACTGCCTCAACCGTCTGAACACCCCGTCGACGTCAATGCCGACCTCGACCAGCGGGTGGTGATCGAGTCCGCCCAAATGCGCTGGGAGCCGAGTCCGAGCGGTAGCGTCTGGCGTAAGCCTTTGTATCGGAAGGGTGGGGAGTTCGGGCCCGTGACCAGCCTGGTACGCTATGCGGCTGGCGGTGCTTTCCCGGAGCACGCCCATCCTGAAGGCGAAGAGATCCTGGTATTGGACGGCGTATTCTCCGACGAGCAGGGCGACTATCCGGCCGGAACCTTCCTGATGAACCCGCATGACAGCCGGCATTCGCCGCGCTCGGCGTCGGGCTGCACACTGTTCGTCCGTCTGCGGCAGTATCCGGGTGCTGACCGCCCCCGGCTGGTCGAGGACACGCGTGCTGCCGACGGTTGGCGACCCGGCCTGGTGGATGGGCTGAGTGTGCGACCGCTTTACGCCCAGGCCGGCTATCCGGAGAATGTCGCTCTGGTCCGATGGGCGCCGGGGACCTACTTCCAGAGCCATACCCACTGGGGCGGAGAGGAGATCCTCGTCCTCGACGGTGAGTTTGCCGACGAGCATGGCCGCTATCCGCGCGGCACCTGGATCCGCAGCCCGCACCTCAGCCGGCACAGACCCTTTTCCGAGGCCGGCTGCTTGATCTATGTCCGCGTCGGTGGTCTCTAGGCCGCAGGCTCTGGCAGTTTTGACTTCGCATCTGATCATGCACCTGAACACAACCGTCGCAACGCGCTTCGCCAGTTCCCGATCCGACTGCTCCACGGCTGCTAGAATCGAGCGCTGCCGAAGGCGGGGCCGAGGACGACAGCCGGCGGCGGCGCTTTTCCTGTTGTTACTGATCGCCGGCGCAATTGGCCCAGCGACCGCGGACGAGCCGGGAGTCCCGAGCCCGCTCAGTCTCGAGCAGGCGCTCGCCTTCGCCGCCGACCACCCGAGGCTGGCGGCCGATGCGGGGTGGTTGGCCCCGGCGCGCCGCCAACCGCTGTTCCTCGGCTGCCATGAGCTGGCATTCACCGGCACGCGCGGACGAGACGACGACCGTGACGTCGCCTGGTCGCGGTGGATGGCGAGCGAAGTTGCGCAGCGCCTCGAGATCATGCAGCGCTTCTATGACGTCTTGCTGGCAGACCTCAGCTATGCGCGCGATAACGAAGCGCTTGCGGTCGCCTACATTCAGTTCGACCGCGCCGCGGCGCGCGAAGAACTCGGACAGTTCTCGCCGCTGAAGGTCGCGGAACTGGAAGCGGGCTACCAATTGATCCGCCGCCAGCGGGCGGCCAGCGAGGCGGCGCAGCGCGTCAGCCGCTCGCTGCTGGCACAGGCGCTCGGCCGGCCAACGGAGTTGCCGCGAGACCTGGTGACACCGGATCTGGCCTTGCCGGACGAGGCGCTGCCGGAGCTTGAGGCGGTGGTGACCACCGCATTGGAGAAGAACCCACATATCGGCCAACTGATGACCGAACGCTCGTCTGCCGAGCGCGCGTTGATCGAGATGGAGGTTCGCCAGCAGGCGCTGGAACTGCTGACGCGTCTTGAACTGCTGCGCGTGATCGCCGAGCAAGCCAAGACCGAGTCGAACTGGCGCGATCTGAAGCTGGACGAGAGCCGCACCATGTACGAGCTGGAGGTCAAGGCCGACCTTGGATTCTCGATGAGCCAACAGACCAAGGCGCGACGAGACGAGGAGCAGGTGGCACTCTGCCGAGCGCTGACCCGCGCGGAGCTGAAGGCACTGCAGGGGCAGTCGTTGCCCTGACGAAAGGCAGAGTTGCGACAAGCAACCGCCCCTGGCCTCTCCAGCCCCTGAATCCCTCAAGCCGCGTCGGCTCCAGGACCGAGACTCGAGTCAAGAAATCCAGCCGACAGCCCCAGCCCCCAGCCAAGCTCCCACGCGCGAAAAGTATCACGATGAAGCTGACCGTCCGCCGTCCCCTTTCAACTGTTTCGGCCAAGGCCGCCGTGCTGCTGTTGATCGTCGTTGCTGCCGACGCCGCCGCGGTGCAGGTCAGTGGTCGGTTGGAATGGCTGCACAAGGTCGAGATGCGCGCCATTGAGAATGGCGTTGTCGAGCAAGTCTTCGTGACCACCGGCCAACACGTCGACAAGGGTGAGCTGCTGTTGCGTATGGATCAGCGCGAGGCCACCGCCGGTGCGCTACAGGCCAAGGCCCGTGTCGCCCGCAGCGCGGTCGCGCTGGAGGATGCCGGGCGCGAGCTGGGGCGTGCACAGGAACTCTACGATCGCGGCCTGATCGCCATCGAAGAGCTCAAGGACGCCGAGCTGAACCAAGCGGTCGCGGTGGCCGAGCATGAATCCGCCAAGGCCCTGCAGGCGGCCGCTGACGTGATGCTGGAGCGCACCGAGCTGCGCGCGCCCTTCGACGGCATCGTCGTCGCACGCAATGCCTACGACGGTGCCGTCATCTACAAAACCCTGCAACAGGCACCCTTGGTGGCGGTAGCCCCCACCGACCGGATGCTGGCGCGGGTGCTGGTCACCTCGGACGTGCTGCGCCGCTATCGACCCGGCCAGCCGGCCAGGGTGCTGGTGCGAGGCCGTCCCCGCGACGCGCAGATCTACAGCCTCGGCGTCGAGGCTGTGCGCATCGATCCCGACGGCGCTGTCTATGAGCTGGACCTGATCTTCGCCAGCCGGCCGGACGAGATCCTGCGGCCGTCGGAATTTGTGCAGGTGACTCTGCCATAAAGAGAGGGGCGACGGGTGAGGACGGCGAGTGCGTCTTCGGCTGCTGACGGCCAATAACGGCCCCGCGACTGCTACCCTGCTGCACTAGGCGCTAGAAACTGGATTTTCCGGCGGAACTTGAATCGCCGTCTATACTCCAATATTACAAGCGCCTACGGGCGTTGGTCCGGTGGGTTCCCCCTCTCATCGGGCCTTGTCCCGGCCTCCACGGCCGGGAATGGTTACCCCGGTGTCCTCCCCCGAACGCCGGGGTTTCTTTTGCTGGCCGCACAGCGTTCGTCATCACGCTGACAGCCCCAGGCGCCTGAGTTACACTGCCTGGATGATGCTCAACCTTGGCGTGATCATGGACCCGATAGGGTCCATAAATAGCAAGAAAGACAGCACCTTCGCAATGATGCTGGCGGCGCAACGGCGCGGCTGGGCAGTGCGCTACATGGAGCTGGGCGATCTCTATCTGATCGGCCAGCAGGTCCATGCGCGGATGCGCCCTGTCGAGGTGCGCGACCATCCTATGGACTGGTTCACCTTAGGCGAGCCGGTTGAGGCGCCGCTCCACCGGCTCGATGCCGTGCTGATGCGCAAGGATCCGCCGTTCGACATGGAATATGTCTATGCCACCTATCTGTTGGAGCTGGCCCGCGAGGCGGGCTGCCTGGTGGTGAATGACCCGGAGATGTTGCGCGATGCCAATGAGAAGATGTTTGCGGCCTATTTTCCGCAGTGCTGCCCGCCGCTGACGGTCACGCGCCGCGCCGATGTGCTGCGCGGGTTTCTCGCCGAGCATGGCGACATCGTGATGAAACCGCTCGATGGCATGGGCGGGCGCTCGATCTTCCGCGTCCGCCAGGGCGACCCCAACACCGGCGTGATCATCGAGACCTTGACCGACCACGGCCTGCGCTTCTGCATGGCCCAGCGGCATATCCCTGAGATCGTCGACGGCGACAAGCGTGTGCTGTTGGTCGACGGCGTGCCGGTTCCACATGTGTTGGCAAGGATCCCGTCGGGGGGCGACTCACGTGGCAATCTGGCTGCTGGCGCCCGCGCCGAAACCCGTCCGTTGTCCGCGCGCGAGCGCTGGATCGCCGAGCAGGTGGGTCCTGAGCTGCGTGCGCGCGGCGTGCTCTTTGCCGGTTTGGATGTCATCGGCGACTGGCTCACCGAGATCAATATCACCAGCCCGACCTGTATTCGGGAGATCGATCGCGATTGCGGCACCGACATAGCGGGTGACCTGATGGACGCGATCGCGAAGCTGATAAGAGGTCGCGTCGATGCGCATTGACGCGTCGATGGCCGGCCGGCTCTCGCGCACACTGCCGATCCTACTCTTGCTGCCGGCCTTGGTCATCGGCTGCCGCGGCGCCGATACGCCGGTCTACACCATCCAGTTCTTTGCCTTCGACTCCGCCGTGGATCTGAGTATTGTCGGAACGCTGCGCGACGAGGCCAAGGCCGCCGCGGCCGAGGTGGAGCAGGACTTCCGCTTCATCGATCGCGCGCTGCATGCCTGGGAGCCGGGTCCGATGGTCCGTGTCAATGAATTGCTTGCGACCGGCGAGCCGTTCGCGGCGCCGCCGTCGCTGCTGCCGGTGATTCTAAAGAGCCAGGTCCTGGCCGCGCAGAGCGACGATCTATTCAATCCAGCCATCGGCCATCTGCAGTCGCTCTGGGGTTTTCATACCGAAGAGCCCGAATGCCGGCCGCCGCCTTCGGCGCAAGCGATACATCGGCTGGTCAAGGCGGTGCCGACCATGGCCGATCTGTATCAGGACGGCATCATGCTGCAGAGCGACAATCCCGCGGTGAAGCTCGATTTCAGCGGCATCGCGGTCGGCTACGCAATGGACCTGGCCATCGACAATCTGCGTGCCCGCGGTATCCGCAGCGCGCTGATCAATGCCGGCGGCGACCTGCGTGCGATCGGTGATCGCGCCGGTCGCGCGTGGCGCATCCCGATTCGCCGCGTCACCGGCACCGGCGTGCTCGGCATCATTCAGGTCAGTGGCGATGCCAGCGTCTTCTCCAGCGGTGCCTACGCACGCAACTTCATCCATGATGGCAAGACCTATCACCATGTCATCGATCCGCGCAACGGTTATCCGGCCGACTCCGTGCTTGCAGTGACCGTGATGCACAGGGGGTCGGCGGCCGTTGCCCAAGCCGCGGCCAACGCGATCATGGTCGCCGGTCTGCCGCGCTGGCATGAGATTGCAAGGCGCATGGGCATAGAGTACGTGATGCTCATCGACGATGCCGGCACCATCCACATGAATCCGGAAATGGCGGATAGGGTCGAGCTGCTCGATGACAGGGCCGACATCGCGCTGGGCCCGCCGCTGATCGAGGCGCCGGTCTCGCGCTGAAAGGCGTCTGAACACATGCTGAGTGAAGAGGCTTCCGGCCGTCGATGACCAGCATCGCCGATTCGCCGATCCCTGCGCCACGCCCCCGCGGTGCAGGCAGTGATGCCCGTGCGATGTTGCTCGCGCTCACGCTGGCCGCGGTTGCGCATGCGCTGGTGCTGTTCGGCATTGGTTTCGAGCTGCCGGTCGCGCGCGTGCCCGACCTGACTATCATCGACGTCATGCTGATCAAGCATTCCACAGCCGACCAGCCGGCGCCGGATGCGGTGGCGGCTCAGGCCGACCGAGCGGCCGAAACCTCGACGCCGCTGCCCGAACTTGAAGCACCCGAGCCGGATTTTCTGCCTGATTCCGAGATCGACTCGGCCGACGCGCCGCCCGAGCCGTTGCCGGAGTCCGCGTCGGCGGCCATCGCCGAATCGCTGCCAGAACCGCTGCCAATGCCCATGCCGGAGCCCATGCCGGAGCCGGTCCCGGACCCACCGAGCGCACCGGCACTAGAACCGGAACCGCTGTCGCGGGTGCCCGACATCCTCGATGCCCCCGAAACGCCGCTGCCGCTGGAATTGCCGCAGGCGGTCTCGGCCGCCGACATCCTGGCCAGCCGTAACGCCGAGATCGCGCAGCTAACGGCGCGCATCAATGCGCAGACCAGCGCTTATGCGAGCCGCGCGCGGCGCAAGGCCATCAGCACCAGCACGCGCGAATACCGCTATGCAAGCTATATGGAGGCCTGGCGGCGCAAGGTGGAGCGTATCGGCAATTTGAACTACCCGGAAGAGGCAGCGCGCCGCGGGCTCTATGGCGCCTTGATCCTGCATGTCGCGGTCCGTGCCGATGGCAGCCTGGAGGGAATTCGCGTCCTGCGTTCGTCGGGTCAGGAGGTTCTTGACCAGGCGGCCATGCGTATCGTCGAACTTGCCGCCCCGTTCGCGCCCTTCCCAGCGGATATCGCGGCCGAGACGGATGTGCTCGATATCACGCGGACCTGGCAGTTTCAGCGCAACAATCGGCTCGGGTGGGACAAATGACTGCGGGGCAGCGAGAGGCTGTCGCGGCGCTTGCCTCGCGGCAGAGGGGTCTGGATACTATGCGCATGGGTTTTGCCACGTCTCTCACCAACCACTTCCTGATCGCGATGCCGGGTCTCAAGGATCCGAACTTTTCGCGAACGGTGACCTATATCTGCGAGCATACCGATCAGGGCGCCATGGGCATCGTCATCAATCGCCCGATGGACATTCGCCTGGGTGAGGTGCTCGAACAGCTCGATATCGAGTCCAGTGCCGAGGGGGTCGCGGACGCCCATGTCTACCTGGGCGGGCCGGTGCAGACCGACCGCGGCTTCGTCATCCACACCGGCCCCAGCGACTTCGACTCGACATTGAGCGTCACGCCCGATATCCGCGTGACCACATCGCGGGACGTGCTGGAGGCCATCGCTGACGGACGTGGCCCGGCGCAGCGCCTGATCGCGCTGGGCTACGCCGGCTGGGGCGGCGGCCAGCTCGAGGACGAACTGAGCGCCAACGCTTGGCTCAACGGGCCGGCCGACGCCGGCATCATGTTCTCCATGTCTCCCGCCCAGCGCTGGCTGGCCGCGGCCCAGCTGCTCGGCGTGGATATGAACCTGCTGAGCGGCGAGGCCGGGCACGCCTGAGCGTCGCGCGCCGCAATCAACGGGCAAGCTGCCGTGGCGACGCTGCTGGGGTTCGACTTTGGTACCAAGAAGATCGGTATCGCGGTCGGTCAGACGATCTCGGCGACCGCTACGCCCTTGGTGACCGTGCGCAATCGTGGACAGAAGCCGGATTGGGACCGCATCGAGGCCATCGTCCGCGATTGGCAGCCGGACGCGGCGGTGGTCGGGTTACCCTTTCGCATGGACGACACGGAGGAGGATTGGACCGACCGAATCCGCCGCTTCGCCCGTCAGTTGGAAGGCCGCTTCGGTCTCACCGTACACCTGGTCGACGAGCGGCTCACCACGCTGGAAGCCGAGGGGCATTATTTGCGGCAGGGGCAGTCGGGCGTCCGTGTTCTGGAGCGCCAGCCGGACCTGGTCGATGCGCTCGCCGCCAAGCTTATCCTGGAAACCTGGCTCAATGAGCACGACTGACATCTTCAAGGATGCCGAGGCGATCGATGCGGCCATCGACCGCATGGGCGCCGACCTGAAGTCGCTGTTCGCCGCTCGCGGCATTCAGCGTCCGCTGATGATCGGCATCCACACCGGCGGAGTCTGGGTGGCAGAGCGTCTGCACGCACTGCTCGGCCTGCCGGACCCGCTCGGGCATCTCGACATTTCATTCTATCGTGACGACTTCACCCGCATCGGCCTGCACCCGCATGTGCGTCCATCGCACCTGCCGGAGCCGGTTGACGACCGCCATATCTGTTTGGTCGACGATGTGCTGCAATCGGGGCGCACCATTCGCGCCGCGCTGAACGTGCTGTTCGACTATGGCCGACCGGCCTCGGTCGTGCTCGCGATCCTGGCAGATCGGGACGGCCGCGAACTGCCCATCAACCCCAATGTAGTCGGTCTGGAAACGCTGCTCGGTCCGGGCGAAGAGATCAAACTCAGTGGACCCGAGCCCCTCGTCCTCTTGCACGCCAAGGTGCCGAGCGAGCGTCGTCGCGGTGCCGCAGATGGCGTTGCGGATAGCGCCGGAGTAGGCGGCGAGGATCCGGCAGGGCACTGAGTATGGCGCAACCCAACCCGCAGCTCGACGCCGACGGCAACCTGAAGCACTTTTTGACCATCGAAGGGCTCGACCGGGCGCTGCTCACCGAGATACTGGAGCGTGCCGAGGGTTTTCTCGGCGTTGCCCGGCAAGCGGTCAAGAAGGTGCCCCTATGCCGCGGCAAGATCGTCGCGAACCTGTTCTTCGAGAACAGCACCCGCACCCGGACCACCTTCGAGCTGGCCGCCAAGCGGCTGTCGGCGGACGTGCTCAATCTCAACATCAGCACCTCCGCCACCGCCAAGGGCGAGACGCTGCTGGATACCCTGCGCAACCTCGAGGCGATGCACGTCGATATGTTCGTCGTCCGCCATGCCGACAGCGGCGCCGCGCACTTCATCGCGGCCCATGCCGCACCGCATGTCAGCGTCATCAACGCCGGCGACGGCCGACACTCGCATCCGACGCAGGGCATGCTCGACATGTTCACCATTTGGCGGCACAAGGGCAGCTTCGAGCCGCTTACCGTCGCTCTGGTCGGGGATGTACTGCACTCGCGGGTGGCCCGCTCGCAGATCGCGGCCCTGAATACGCTCGGCGCCGCCGAGATACGCATCATCGCCCCGCGCACGCTGATCCCGACGCGCGCAGAGGAGGCGCTCGGCGTGCGCGTCTTCCACGATCTGCGCGAGGGCATCCGCGACGCCGACGTCATCATCCTGCTGCGCCTGCAGCGCGAGCGCATGGACGGCGGTTTCCTGCCGAGCGAGCACGAGTACTTTCATCTGTTCGGCCTCACCGAAAAGCGGCTGCGCGAGGCCAAGGCAGATGCCATCGTCATGCACCCGGGCCCGATCAACCGCGGCGTTGAGATGGACTCCAGGGTCGCCGACGGCGCGCAGTCGGTGATACTGGAGCAGGTCAGCAACGGGTTAGCGGTGCGCATGGCGGTGATGTCGATGTGCATCGGGACTCAGAATCTGGGTACGAATCCGTCGGCGCAGCTCGCCGCTGGGAACATATCGAAGGCGGTCCCTCTTGGCTAAGGCGACGCGGCTCAGCATCCGCGGCGGGCGCGTGATCGACCCCGCGAATCGGATCGATGCACTGACCGATCTGCATATCCAGGGCGGACGCGTCTTGGCGCTCGGCGCGGCGCCGGCCGGATTCGTCGCGGACAGCGTCATCGAGGCCGCCGGTCTAGTGGTCTGCCCCGGGCTGGTCGATCTGTGCGCGCGTATGCGCCAACCGGGCCTGGAGCAGAAGGCGACCATCGCCAGCGAGACGCGGGCGGCGGCGGCAGCCGGCATCACCACCCTGTGCTGCCCGCCGGACACCCAACCGCCGGTCGACACGCCGGCGGTGGCGCAGCTCATCATGCAGACCGCCGGGGAACGCGGCTTTGCGCGCGTGCTTCCCGCCGGTGCGCTGACCCGGGGCCTAGAGGGCGAGCAACTCAGCGAGATGGCGGCGCTGTCTCAGGCTGGGTGCCCAGTGGTCAGTAATGCCGACCGGCCGATTCGCAACACCCGCGTGCAGCGGCGCGCGCTCGAGTACGCGGGCACCTATGGGCTGACCGCCTTTCTGCACCCGGCAGACGCCTACCTGAGCGAGGGCGGTCTCGTTCATGAGGGCCTGGTCAGCACACGCATGGGCCTGCCTGGCATTCCGGAGGCCGCCGAGACCGTTGCCGTCGCGCGCGATCTGGCGCTGGCCGAGCAGACCGGCACGCGCGTGCACTTCCGCGGCCTGTCCACGGCGCGGGCAACACAGATGCTGGCCGAGGCGCGCGCCCGCGGCGTGCGCGCCAGCGCCGATGTGGCGGCGCATCAGTTGTTCCTGACCGAGCAGGATCTGCTCGGTTTCAACGCCCATGCCCATGTGATTCCGCCGCTGCGCACAGCGGCCGACCGCGACGCGTTACGCGCCGCGATCGCCGCTGGCGAGATCGCCGCCATCTGCTCCGATCATCAGCCGCATGAGCCGGATGCCAAGCTCGACCCCTTTCCGCAGACCGAACCAGGCTTGTCCGCGCTGGAGACGCTGCTGCCGCTGACCCTGGCGCTTGTGCGTGAGGGCGCGCTGGAGTTGAGCGCGGCGCTGGCTTGCCTGACCTGCAACCCGGCGGAGATCCTCGGTGTGCCCTTTGGCCGGCTCGATATCGGAGCGACGGCGGACATCTGTCTGTTCGATCCGCAGGCGTGCTGGATTCCCGGCCCCGAGACCCTGATCAGCCGCGGCCACAACACGCCGTTTACCGGTGTCGAGATGCAGGGTCGGGTGAGGTTCACGCTGCTCGCTGGGCGGCTGGTCTTCCAACCCGACGCCGGGCATGGGCGCGACTGATCGGCCAGCGGGCACCTCATCTGCGCCCGCGCAATCGCCAGGTCCGCCGGCATCGGCACCGCTGCTGTTCTGCGCTGGCGCAACAAAAGCCCTCGTTCGGCTTGACCTTTGAAAGCCAGGGGGGATAGTTTGCCGCTTGGCCGCGATGACCCCCTGGCGCCTGCCACTTGGGCAGCGCGGAGAGTTCCCTCAGTCCCGCTCGAGTCGATGCCAGTCCAGACACTCCAGCCAGTCGATCGATAACGCCTTGATACGCAGTGCCCGCCACGGCGCTCTGACGCGTCGGATCGCAATCGGGTCGATCCAGGCAAGCCCATCCACCACAACGACGCGACCGAGTCGCGAGAGGAAGAGCTGATCATGCCGGTCGCATTTCCGTTTTCCGCCATTGTCGCCCAAGACGAGATGAAGCTCGCCATACTGATCGCCGCGACCGATCAGAGCATCGGCGGCGTGCTGGTGTTCGGCGACCGCGGCACCGGCAAGTCCACCGCCATCCGTGCGCTGGCCGCGTTGCTGCCGGCCATGCGGGTGGTCGAGAACTGCGTCTATAACTGCGACCCCGATGGCGCCGAGGCGGCGCTCTGTGACGCCTGCCGGGCGCACAAGGCCAAGACCGGCAAGTTCAAGGTGCGCAAGTCGGCGGTTCCTGTCGTCGATCTGCCGCTCGGCGCCACCGAAGACCGCGTGATCGGCGCACTCGACCTCGAGAGTGCGCTGACGCGCGGCGAGAAACGCTTCGAGCCCGGTTTGCTGGCCCGCGCACACCGTGGCTTTCTGTACATCGACGAGGCCAATCTGCTCGAAGACCATCTGGTCGATGCGCTGCTGGACGTCGCCGCGAGCGGCGAGAACGTGGTCGAGCGCGAGGGGCTCAGCGTGCGCCATCCGGCGCGCTTCGTGTTGGTCGGCAGCGGCAACCCGGAAGAGGGCGAGCTGCGACCGCAGTTGCTCGACCGCTTCGGCCTGTCCGTGGAAGTAACGACGCCGCAGGATCTCCAGAGCCGCATGAAGGTAGTCCGGCTGCGTGATGAGTTCGAGCGCGATCCGGCTGCCTTCATTGACAAATGGAAGCGTAAGGACTCCAAGATCCGCCGCCAGATCATGTCCGCCAAGGAACGGGTTGCGAACGTCGAGGTGCCGGACTCGACCTTGCAGAGCGCCTCGGAACTCTGTATGAAGCTCGGCACCGACGGACTACGCGGCGAACTGACACTGATCCGCGCCGCGCGCGCGCTAGCCGCGCTGCAGGGCGACGATGCCGTTGCCGAGGAGCATCTGCGACGCGTTGCGCCACCGGCCCTGCGCCATCGGCTGCGACGCAACGTGCTCGACGACGCCGGCTCGACGACACGAGTCGAGCGCGCCATCGAAGAACTGTTCGGCGCGGAGCCGTCCGCCGCATGATCGACGGCGACGGCTGCATCTCCGCCTCTGCCGCGCCGGATCCGGGTGAAGGCTCCGGCTCCCGGCTCGGGCTCGAGCTCCGGCAGGCGCCGGTTCAGCCGCAGCAGCCGCCGCCGGTGGGCAAACCGCAGATCTCGCGCTGGGACGATGCCTGTCTGGCCGCGGCGCTGTTCGCCGTCGACCCCATTGGCAGTGGCGGCATCTCGCTGCGTGCGCTGCCGGGTCCGGTGCGCGAGCTTTGGCTGGACCTGCTTCGGGAACTGCTGCCGCCGACGGTGCCGGTGCGCCGCGTGCCGCTGCATATTTCAGATGGCCGCCTGCTCGGCGGGCTGGACCTGGCGGCGACCTTGCGTGCCGGTCGCCCGGTCGCCGAGCGCGGCTTGCTGGCCGAGTCCGATGGCGGTGTCGTACTGCTGGCCATGGCCGAGCGCGTGGCCCGTTCCACCGCGGCGCATGTGAGCGCGGCGCTGGACAATGGAGAAGTGCTGGTAGAGCGCGATGGCATCACCGCCCGCTCGCCGGCACGCTTTGGCGTCATTGCATTGGACGAGGGCGCCAACGACGAAGAGCAGGTGCCGACAACGCTGATCGACCGCTTCGCGGTCCTGCTCGACCTTAACGGCATTGCGCTGCGCGAGGCGCTGGCCGCCGACTACGATGCCGACGAGATTCGCGCCGCCCGCGCTCTGCTTCCCGACATCGGCTTCAGTGAGCAGGTCCTGGAGGCCGTCTGCGGCACGGCGCTGGCGCTCGGTGTCGACTCGCTGCGGTCATCACTTGCGGCCTTGCGGGTGGCGCGCGCGGCCGCCGCGCTGGCCGGTCGCGACGCGATCGCGGCAGAGGATGTCAGCGCGGCCGCACGGCTGGTTCTGGCTCCGCGCGCGACCCGGCTGCCGATGCCTCCGGACGATCAGCCCCCCGAGGAGGAAGAGCCGCCGCCACCGCCGGAAGAGAATCAGGACGACAACCCGGAGAACCAGAGCCCCGAACAGGAGATCGACAAGCCGCTGGAAGACGTGGTGCTGGAGTCTGCCGAGGCGGCCATTCCGGCCAACCTGCTGGCGATGCTGCAAATGGGCGCCATGCGCAGCCGCAGCCGCACCAGCGGCAAGTCAGGCGCCACCCAGAGCGGTTCACTGCGTGGCCGGCCTGCCGGTACGCGCCGTGGCGAGCCCGGCGCTGGTGCACGCATGAGCGTCATCGAGACCCTGCGCGCGGCGGCGCCCTGGCAACGGTTGCGGCGCGAGGAGCGGATGCGTGCCGGGAAAGGCGTCGACATCCTGGTCGAGGTGCGTCATGACGACTTTCGTGTCACCCGTTACCGCCAGCGCTCTGAGACCACCACCATCTTCGTCGTCGACGCCTCCGGGTCCGCTGCATTGCACCGTTTGGCCGAGGCCAAGGGCGCCATCGAACTGTTGCTGGCGGATTGTTACGTGCGCCGTGATCGTGTCGCGATGATCGCCTTCCGCGGACCGCGCGCCGAGCTGCTGCTGCCGCCCACGCGCTCGCTGGTCCGTGCTAAACGCGGGCTGGCTGGGCTGCCGGGGGGTGGCGGCACGCCGCTCGCGGCCGGCATCGATGCCGCGGTGGAACTCGCGGACGGCGTTCAGCGCCGCGGCGGCACGCCGGTGGTGGTCGTGCTCACCGACGGCCGTGCCAATGTCACCCGCGAGGGTATCGGCGGCCGCGCCCAGGCCACCGAGGACGCGGTTGCCTCCGCGCGGGCCTTCCGCACGGCGGAACTCAAGGCGTTGGTGGTCGATATGTCACCGCGTCCGCGGCCCGATGCGGAGAAGCTGGCGCGTGAGATGGGCGCGGTCTACCTACCGCTGCCGCATGCGAATGCGGCTGCCCTGTCGGGCGCTGTGCAGGCCGTGTCGTAGGAGCAGCGTTGAACCGCGTCGAGGGCGACGCCGCGATAGACCGGGAGCATGGACAATGACCTCCGCAAAGGTCCTCAACGATAAGCTGGTTTGGCAGACGGATGGCGTTAGTTGGCCCAATCGCGACGCGAGCCGCTTCGTCGAAGCCGGCGGCCTGACCTGGCATGTGCAGGTCGCCGGCAGTGGGCCGGTGATGCTGATGCTGCACGGCACCTCGGCGGCGACGCATTCCTGGGGTGGTCTGCTGCCGCTGCTGGCGGAGCGGTTCACGGTGGTCGCGCCAGACCTGCCGGGCCATGGTTTCACGGCGACGCCCGCTCCCAAGGCGCTCTGCCTGCCGTGCATGGCGGACGGCGTCGGCGCCCTGGTGCGGCGGCTGGATCTGCGGCCCGAGCTGGTGGTCGGCCATTCCGCCGGCGCGGCGATCCTGGCGCGCATGTGTCTCGACGGCCTGGTCCGTCCCCGTCTGTTGATCAGCCTGAGCGGCGCGCTGCTGCCGCTGCGTGGTCTCCCTGGCAAGTGGTTCTCGCCCGCCGCCAAGCTGATGGCGCGCAATTCCTTCCTGCCGCGCTTCTTTGCAAATGGCGCCAAGAAGGACCCCAAGGGCGTGCAGCGCCTGGTCGACGGCACCGGATCATCTTTGCCCCCCGAGGCGGTGGACTTGTATCGGTTGCTGATCTCAAGCCCCGGTCATCTGGCGGCCGCGCTGAACATGATGGCGAACTGGGATCTGGCGCCATTGCAGGAGGATCTTCCGCGCCTGGAACCGGAACTGGTGCTGGTCGCCTTCGCCAACGACAAGACCGTGCCGCCTGAGGAGGCCGAGCGCGTCAAGCAGCTGATGCCGGGCGCGCGCCTGCGCATCATCGGCGGCTATGGCCACCTGGCCCACGAGGAAGACCCGGCAAGCATCGCCGAGCTGATCGTCGATGAGGTCGGCAGGTCATGACCAATGTCGCTGCCTGGCCGGATTGGTGGGCTACACCTACCTTGGGAGTCTTTGAGAGGGGCGAGGGGCACGAGTGCAGGATGACGATCGCGTCCTAGGGATCGCCTCGCAAGCGAAGTTGCACGGTGATCCGATGCGACTAGATCGAAAGTTCCGGTGCGGTTGGTTTGGTAGCGCACAAAGAAGGCGTCTTCACCAATCAGGGTATCTCCCGTTCCGGGAGCAGGCGAAGGAATTCTTGGCGCACCACCTGATAGCACTCACAGACCCGAGCCTCTAGTCCCGGTCGGTCCAACACGGTGATGTGGCCCCGGCTGTAGTGGATCAACCCAGCACTCTGCAATCGTCCGGCGGCCTCGGTGACGCCCTCGCGCCGCACCCCCAGCATGTTGGCAATCAGCTCCTGGGTCATGTGCAGCTGGTTCGAGGGCAACCGGTCGAGGCTGAGGAGAAGCCAGCGGCACAGCTGTTGGTCGATCGTATGGTGTCGATTGCAGACGGCGGTTTGTGCCATCTGCGTCAACAGCGCCATGGTGTAGCGCAGCAGCAGGGGGTGTAAAACCCCGTGCCGGCGTCCCTCGAAGCCGGCAAATTCGCGCTTGAGCACCGGCCCCTTGAGACGATAGGCATGGCCCGCGCTCTGCACCACGGCCCGGTTCGGCACCGTCTCGCCGCCCATGAAAAGGGCGATGCCGACGATTCCTTCGTTGCCGACCACGGCGATCTCGGCGGACGCGCCGTTCTCCATGACGTACAACAGGGAGACGATGGCGTCGGTGGGGAAATAGACATGACTCAATCCCTCGCCAGACTCGTAGAGGGCCATCCCAAGCGGCAGCGGGACCAGCTCCAGGTGAGCGCATAGGTGCTCATACTCGGCCTCGGGCAAGGAGTCGAGCAGATGATTCTGGCGTGGAGACGCGGGAGTGGACGCGATGGTCATGAGTCGCTTCGCGATTGCATTGCCATAGACGTGGGACCTGACTCGCGCGGCCACCAACATCAAGCGGTCAGGGCCGCTAGCTGTACGATAGCGTACAAATGGCTGGGCCGCACTCGTTTCCTCGGCAGACGGGTGCGCGCCCACAAAGGTCCAGGGTTTCCGCTAACGGGCAAGCGCGGTTCCGACGGCATGAGGTAGCAGACCCGCGACAAAGCGACGGTTGGGGGCTCCCGCGGTTGGCATAGCGGGTCGGTCGTTCATGCAGGATGCCGATCATTGCGCAATACCTGGTCATACATCGCGTCCATCGGCCCAAAGCAGTCACATGCGGCGGCCTCTGGATCCACGCCTACCCGACGCAAGGAAAGGTGGTCCGCCAAGTCGCTTATGTGCGGCAGCGCACCGATAGCGATCGCCACTGCGCCTATAAAGACACGATCGCACTGGTTCAGTTGGGCGCTGCCGAAATGCGTTTTTGCCATGAAACGCATCAACCTTTGTATAGACGCAGTCCATCAAGGGGGTCGACGTACGAAGCAGCCGACTTGCCGCGATGCAGCGCGTCGACAAGAACATCGACGAGTTGCTGGAAACGCTGCAGGGGACATTCACGCGTTTGCACCCGGGCGGCATCCACGAGGAGCCGTTCTATGTCATCGCCGGCTTCGAGGCACTCGCCGGACCGCGTCGGCGAGTGGATACCACGCATTGACCGACCACCGGTGAATCCCTTAAAGAGGTCCCGCCTATGTCCTACAGTTTCCGGCGAAAAGAAAGTGTCCCCGATGGAGCCCGGCGGATCGTCCGCGAACAATGCGAGAAGGCCGCGGCTGAACTCTCGGGCGAGAATCAGGACATCAATGACGGTGTGCACAACGCCCGCAAGTCCTTAAAGAAGATCCGTAGCCTTTTGCGACTGCTGCGCGAGCCGCTGGGCAAGCGCCGTTACCGGCGCGAGAACCGCTGGTTTCGCGATGCCAAGAACCGGCTTTCCTCGGTACGCGACGCCGAGGCCATGATCGAGACCTTCGATGCCTTGGCAGAGCGCTTCCCGAGTGTCGGCGAGGGTTCGCCGATCGCTCCGCTGCGCGACGCGCTCGTGAAGCGTCGCCGGCAGATCGCCGAAGAGGTGTCGGACATCGAAGAGATCGCGCGCGCGGTGGCAGAAGGGGTGCGCGAAGCCGCTACGGGCTCCGCTGACTGGAAGCTCTCCAGCAACGGCTTCGCCGCCGTCGGTCCCGGTCTTGAGCGGCTGTACTCGAAGGGCCGAAAGGCGATGCAAACGGCTTTCTATCAGCCGTCGGACGAGCGGTTCCATGAATGGCGCAAACGCGTCAAGGATCATTGGTACCACATGCGGCTCCTGCGCAAGGTTTGGCCCAAGGTGACCGAGGCCAGGATCGACGAGCTGTCGCGGCTCTCCGACGTACTCGGCGATGATCACGACCTGAGCGTCCTCATCGATACCCTCGAACGCGAGGGTTGCGACCTCGAAGGGGATACGCAGACGTTGGCCTGTCTCGCCCAACGCCGCCAGGGAGAGCTACGCTCCGAAGCACGTCTACTCGGCGCCCGACTGTACGCCCGGGAGCCAGACAGCCTAGCCGACGAACTCAGGGATTATTGGAGAATCTGGAGGTCGTAGCGAAATCAGCTCGCCACGGAGACAGAGAGAAACCGGGATCACGAGAATGAGCGTGTCAGCAGTGTTTGTATGGACGGTCTCGATACGATACTGGATGTTCCAACCATCGCCGGTCACGCCCGAGACCTGAACGTCCCAGGAATCGGCATCCCAGAAGAGCCAGAGAACGGCGATCACGATGAAGAGGACCTTCACCGCCGGCTCAGCGGCGCCGAAGCGATATTCCTCGGTTTTCAGTCCTGGTTTGTCCCAACGAACGACACCGGTGCCGCGACCAGGGCTTCGCGCACCCGCGTCAGCCGATTGGCGAGCCGGTCGCGGTCATGCGGCGAGGCAATGCTGCGCTCGGCCGCCTCGGCGATCTCATCGACTTTTTGTCGGAGCACCCGGCGCCGGTGCGGGCTGGTGGTCACTCCGGCGATGGTGTGCAGCGCGCCCAGCAGCCGCAGCAGGACGGCGACATTGCCTTCGGCGTTCTCCCGGATCTGGTCGAAGGCCTCGTTCGATAGGCTCTCGAAGCTCGGCCCGCGGCCGAAGACCCGCACTTCACCCTGTTCCAACGCGTGCGGAGTCCCGACTCGGCGCGTCGCGAGTTCGGTCAGGATCGCGGCCAGATAGTCCACGCACATCACCGCGGTCGTGGTGTCGTTGATGCCGGGTGATAGGGCCTTGATGGCGACGTCGACGATCTGGCGGATGCCGAAGGCGACATCCTGCTCCACCGTGCGCTGGCGACTGATGACGTAGGCCGCGTTCAGTCTGGCCGTCTTCGCCTCGTCCAGGTCACCCGGATCGAGCAGCGAGACCAAGGGTGTGCCCGCAACGACGAAATCGCCGACGCCATGCTCCATCCGCAGGGGGGTTTCCAAGGTCCGGGCGATGTCCAGCAGTGCGTCCATGTCCAGGCCCTCGACGTAGCCGGTCTTGCCGGCCGCAACCGCCAACCAGGGCTGCCTGCCGAGCACGCTCGCCAGGTCGCCGTCGGCGTTCTCATCGTCATCCTCTCCCAACGCATCGGGAAACAGATGATGCACGGCGGCGAGGGTCTCCTGCGCGGCCGTGGCAACGATGCTCGACGCCTGGATGCTGGTCGCGATGTGATGGATGAAGTGGATCAGCACCGCGATGCCGACGAAGGCGAGCATCAGGCCGACCAGGACCGCAAGCGTCGGGACGAAGGCGCCTTCGTTACCCTCGCGAATCGTGCGCAGGACCACCAGGCAGTAGGCGAAGATGCCGAGGAAGACGCCGAGTACCCACTGGTTGACGCGGTCGCGCATGAAGTTGCGAATGACGCGCGAGCTGTACTGGCTGGAGGTCAGCGAAAGGGCCACGAGGGTGATCGAGAACACCAGCCCGGCGACCGTGATCATGGAGCTGGCGACGGTCGTCAGCAGTCCGCGGGCGCCGGCCGCGCCGGCGTCGAAGAGCAGCGGCCAGCGCCCGGCCAGCTGCAAATCGAGGCTCGTGTCCAGGGTGATCAGGAGGATCGCCAGCACCACGGTATCCACCACCATCAGGGCGGGGACGAACCAGAAGCTCGAGCGCATCGATTGCCACCCATGGCGGAGTTTCGTGATCATGCTCGGCGATCCTTTCATGATGTTGCTGGCGCGTGCGCCTGCCGCCTTAAGCTTAGCCTGGATTCCGTCGCAATCCAGCCGCGCTAGCCTTGCACCTCGGTCTTGGTTTGGGGTCGGGTTCGGGTTCGGGCTTGGACTCAGGCTGGGGCTGGAAACCGGCGAGCGCCCCGCGCCTCCGGCCTCGCGCTCGTCCCAGCCGCCAAATGACTGTCGTTGAATCTCACTTCACCAAGCCCTTCACCAAGAGATTGACCCAAGCGTCCGGGGTCGTCTGTTCGGTAGCGCACGAAGAGAAAATTCTTCGTCTATGTGCGTTGCCGAACAGACCGCCATCCGCCGTGCAGGTATTGTTCACCTAACAGCGATGGGAAATCACATTCCGCGCTGGGATGGTGACTCAATTCATTGATAGGACAGACAGATGAACAAAGAACAGATCAAAGGCCACTACGAAGAAGCCAAGGGCAAAGTGAAAGAGGTCGCCGGCCATGTCGTCGGCAACGAAGAGCTGGAATTGGAAGGAAGGCTCCAAAAGAACGCCGGCAAGATCCAGGCAGGCGTTGGTGATGTCGAGGCGGAGATCGAGGATGTGGCGGCGGAGATCAAGAAAGACAGCTAAGACGCGCTTTGCCGAGGAGTACAAAGGCGTCTAGGCAGGCGGCCCGCCGAAAGGCAGTTCGTTTAACGCGTTCTCGCGATTGGGAGTACGACCATGTCACTTGGCACCATCTTACTCGTCGTTCTGATTCTGATCCTGTTGGGGGTCATTCCAACCTGGCCGCATAGTCGCGGTTGGGGCTATGCACCCAGCGGCGTGATCGGGGCCATCCTGATCATCTTGCTGGTTCTGTTCCTGCTGGGCTACGTCTAGCAACGACGACGCATTTCCGGACGCTACTCAAAGGGTATCGACGGGATATTAGAACCGGGGAGGGACGCCCGCGGGCTCGGGGACACCGACCGGCTCAGGAACGGAATGCGAGCTAACAGTGGCGCGAGTCGGTGGAAACCTCGGGTAGTCCTCGCGGCCGGCGACCGGGTCAGGTCAAGGCCCATGGCATTGGTCGCCTGAGCAGCCGCATCAGGCTCGCCGGTGGCCACTATTTTGAAGTCGTCAAGAACGACCGCAGTGCCGTCGGGCGAGCGGAGCGGCCAACCGCCGGGCTGTTTCTGATCACCTATCTGATTGTCGTCATCATCCTGGGGTTCTATTGGTCGCGCTCGCCTGAGATGTATGACGTGCGCGAACAGGCCCTGTCGTTGGTGAATCACGACGAGAGCAGACTAGTGACCGGAATCATTCGCTGGTGAGTGCCTCCTATATCTCGCGGGTGAATGCCGCGATCACCGACCCGCGGAGTCTGTTGCAGAAGGGCTGAACCGAGGCGTCCGCCGGACGCCTCCCGCGTGAATCACCGAATCCATTCAAGAGGTCATCGACATGACAAGTCTCCAGCGTTCAATTCTCCAGCGTTCCAGTGTGGTCGCAATGGGACTGCTCCTGGGCGCCGGCGTGCTCGTGCCAGTCGGCGCGCAGCCGACGCCTGCGGCCTCGGCGCGACCGAGCCTCAGCGGTGCGGCGATGCAGTTGGCGGACGCCTCGCAGAGCTGGGCCATTCGCCCCGCCGACGAGGCCGACCCGCTGATGCAATCCCCGGATGCCGCCGTCAGCCCGAGCGTGCCGTCGTCGGACGCCGGATCCTTGGAGATCCAGAGCGACGGCGGCGTTCGCTACGTCTCGGGCGGCGTCGGCGAGAGCGAACGGAGGGAACTCCAGGCCCTGTCCAGCCGGTTCAACCTGCACCTGATGTTCGCGACTCAAGACAGCGGCGAGTATCTGTCGGCGGTGCGAGTGAACATTATGGATGCGCAGAAGGGCAGGGTGCTAACTGCCGAATCCAACGGCCCCTGGTTCTATGCCCAGCTGCCACCCGGCGACTACAGCGTCGAAGTCACCCCCACCGGCCAGAGAGGCGACGACCAGACCCAGCACAAGGCGGCGCAACTTGATGGCTCCAACCAGTCGAAGATGGATTTCTACTGGAACAAATAGGGGAAGCGGCACGCCTGTTCCAGCAGACGAGATCCATCCGCTGACGGGTCGAGACGCGGACTCTGATGCGACGCGCGCTTCCCATGACTCTGAATCTGGCAGCCGACCGCTCGCCGCGTGATGCAACGCTCTGATTGCAATCAGGTCGACATTGAATCGATATCCGGGCCCTCCGTCCCGCCTCAACGCTGGACACTCAGCCATGACGACCGGCCTGGTGCAGGACGTGGTCGATCGCCTGCCGCACTTGGGCACCAAGGGGGCGTACCTGAAGCAACTGGTCCAGGACAAGCTGATCGAGCACAAGCGCTACATCGCCAAATATGGCCGGGATCTGCCGGAGATTGGAGATTGGAGACTGGATGTGGAACGACGGACAACCGAAATCCGAGTGAGGATGGCTGTGCAGAACACGAGGAACAGAGAGGTTTCGCCATGACCTATTGTGTCGGCATTATGCTCGACGCCGGATTGGTCCTGGCGTCGGACTCGCGCACCCATGCCGGGGTCGACAACTTTGCGAGCTTCTGCAAGATGAGCGTGTTTGAACGCGCCGGTGACCGGGTCTTCGTGCTGTTGAGTTCGGGCAACCTGGCCGGAACCCAGGCCGTCATCGGCCTGTTGAAGCAGCGCAGCGCCAGGGAAGGGGTGGCCAATCTCTGGAGCGCGGAGTCCATGTTCGATGCCGCGCTGCTGGTGTCGGACGCCATGCGGGACGTCGATCGGCGCGACGGAAAGCACTTGGCAGCGAGTGATGTCGGCTTCAACGCCTCGTTCATACTTGGCGGCCAGATTGCGGGCGAGCCGCCGCGTCTCTTTCGGATCTATGCGGAGGGCAACTTCATCGAGGCCAGCGTGGAGACGCCTTACCTACAAACCGGGGAAACCAAGTACGGAAAGCCGATCATCGATCGGGTCATTACCCGCTCGACCTCGCTCAACGATGCCGCAAAGTGTGTCCTTGTCTCATTTGAGTCAACGATGCGCAGTAATTTGTCCGTGGGTATGCCGATCGATTTGATCTGCTATGAATGTGACAGCCTTGCAATACGGATGCGCCGCCGCTTCGACGAGGGGGACGCCTACTTCGGCACACTCTCCAAGCAATGGACGGAGGGCACGCGGCAGGTGTTCAAGGCTCTGCCCAATCTGGACTGGTAAGGCGATCGTCGAATCGCTCTGTAGAGCGTGTGCGAACCGCGCTGCGGCGAATCCAACCTGGCCGACCCGACGCCAACAACCCAAACCACCAGCGCCTGCCCCGAATAGCACGCGCAGCCCCAGGAGTCCATGCATGAAGATCCGTATCGGCTACGAGCTGATCTACGACTGCCCACAGCCGACCCCAATGATGCTGACTTTGAGCGTGCACTACTCGCGCGTCTCCGACATCATCGTGCCCGACCACCTGGTCGCCGACCCGCCCGTTCCGCTCACCGCCTATCGCGACAGCTATGGCAACTGGTGCAGTCGTATCGTCGCTCCCAAAGGGCAGGTCAGGCTGTCAACCGATGCGCTCGTCCGGGATACAGGCCTGCCGGATGTGGTTGTTCCATCCGCGAGGCAGACGCCGGTTGAAACGCTCCCGGATGAGACCCTGTTGTTCCTGCTGGGAAGCCGCTATTGCGAGACCGATCGGCTGTCCGAGACGGCCTGGCAGCTGTTTGGAAAGACACCGACCGGATGGGCGCGCGTCCAGGCGATCTGCGACTACGTCCACCGACATATTACCTTTGGCTACGAGCATGCGCGCCCCACCAAGACCGCCTACGAGGCGTTTCAGGAGCGGACCGGCGTTTGCCGTGACTATGCACACCTCGCCATCGCGTTCTGTCGCTGCATGAATATCCCCGCCCGTTATTGCACCGGTTACCTCGGCGACATCGGCATACCGCCGCCCTACGGGCCGATGGATTTCGCCGGTTGGTTCGAGGCCTATCTTGACGGCCATTGGTATACATTCGACGCCCGCAACAATATGCCGCGCATCGGACGTGTGTTGATCGCCCGCGGTCGCGATGCCGCCGACGTCGCTATCAGCAACGCCTTCGGGCCAAACACGCTGGCCAGTTTCAAGGTTTGGACCGACGAGGTGACGGACGGGTGAATGTCGAAAGACCGCCGAGGTTCGCACTGAACCAAGTCGTTTCATCTGAAAGCCGATGTCGGAGTTGCTGGACCACTGCCGGCAAGTCCTGGTGCGTGGCCAATGAACGATATCCTGCCCGGTTAGAGGTAGAGCAGAATCGCGAAATAGTGGCTGACGCCTCCGGCCAGGACGAACAGGTGCCAGATGCCGTGGCACCAGGGCCGGGCGCTACCCAGCGCGTAGAAGATCACGCCGACGCTGTAGAAGAGGCCACCCGCCACGAGCAGTCGGAAGCCGGCTGCAGGCAAGGCAGCAATGATGGGATCGAGGGCGAGCACGATCAGCCAGCCCATGATCAAATAGACGACCGCCGACAGGATGCCCCCGCCCTTGCCGCGTAGCGTATCGATGACGATACCCAGCAGGGCCAGCCCCCAGATCGCGCCAAACAGCCACCAGCCGATCGCGCCGCCAAGAGCCAACAGGCAGAAGGGCGTATAGGTGCCTGCGATCAATAGGTAGATCGCGTGGTGGTCCAACACCCGAAACACCCGTTTCGTCTGCCCGCGCAGGCTATGGTAGAGGGTCGAGAAGAGATACAGCAGGATCAAGGTGAGCCCGTAGACACTGTAGCTCACGATACGCATCGACCCGCCGTGGGCGCCGGCAAGTGACACCAGCACGGCGGTTCCGATCAGCGCCAGCACCGCGCCGACCAGATGGGAAATGCTGTTGAAACGCTCGCCCCTGTACATCTTGTCTCTACCATTGGGTTCGTCGTCTATCGCACTTGCGCACCAAGGGGCGTACCTGAAGCAACTGGTCCAGGACAAACTGATCGAGCACAAGCACTACATGGCCACGCACGGCCAGGTTCTGCCGGAGATCCGAAACTGGAGCTGGCAGGGATGACAGCGCCATGGTGCTGCCGCGGTATTAGCTTGTGTGTGCAGGCTGTCTTGCTCGGATTCCTGGACCACGGGGTCATCGCCTCGGTCGTGGCGCCGGAGCCGGTCGGCACGGGAAGCGAGCCGCACAAACCCATCACCCTCGCAAAAGGAGAGGTCTCGCTTGCAGTGACGGGACAAAGATTGGCGGCTATGTACGTTAGCAGACGGACGCCGCCCCTGATTGTCCGTATCGTTGAGCCGTCTGGGTTCAACTGCCGACGACGGCCCCATGGCGGCACCCCGCCATGCGCTACGGCCGTGCGGTCTTGGCCCAGAGAACCCTGTGCCGACACGGGTTGCCGGTGCAGAGCTCAAAATCCCGTCCAACTGGAGGCAGTCATCGTGAAATTAGTCGTCATCGTCAGCACAGCATTAGTAATGGGGGCGTTGCTTGGCGCACTGTCCGGTTGCGAGCAGCAGAAAGGCCCCGCAGAGAATGCCGGCGAAACCATTGACAATGCCATAGAAGGCGCAGGTCAAAAGGTGGAACAGGCCGGCGATAGCGTTCAGGACGCGACAACACCGGGCAACAACTAACTCGTAACAGCCAAGCCACCGCCTTTGGCGGTGCGTCCCTCAAGGCTCCGCCGTTCCGGCGTGCTCAGGGAAAGTCGATGGTGTACCTCCGATTTGCCAAACTGGAGAGAGAAAGGCTTGCGCCGAGCCCCAGAGTTAGCGTCGGTAGCGGCGCTAGTGCCGCACGCTCGCCCCAACGGCCCACGATGTCGTCCCGAGCGCCGCGCCGATGAGCACCGCGAGCGCTTCACATCTCTTTCTTGACGTCGCGGGCCGCGTCGCTGACGGCTTCTCCGCCGCTTTGCATATCCTTGCCGGCGCCCTCGATGGTGTTGCAGCCGGCCAATCCGCCAATCGCGACCAGCAAAATCAGTGCTACAAGCTTTTTCATCTTCATCACCTGTTGTGTGTTTGTCTCATCCGTTGCGGTTGCGTTACCGTCAGCCAGCCCAGTTGTCATGGTTGCCCGAGGGGCCGAACCCAGGCATGTCGGCGGCGACCGGTACCGGAGCCGCTTATCGCGTTTGGGGCGCGCGCGGCGACCTCGAGTGGGCGCGACGCTGCGCCTGCGAGGTCTCTGTCCGCCGACGATCGCAGCCGGTGATAGGAAAGCTACGCCCAACGGGCCGCGGCTTCAGTGCGCTGGCGAACTTAAGACGCGTTGTCCAGTGTCGGCGGGCCGTTCGTGCGCGGCGGCCGCTCGCCGGCTCCACCCGATCAGACGTCCCACATCACATTTTCGTGCTCGGCGGCGGCAGCCGTAAGCAGCTCGATCAGGGGCAATGCCCGATGGGCAAGGCTGACGTGCTCGCCTTCCTCCCCATCATTCGCAGTGGCGTTGGGTGGGTCCAGGGCCTCGTCCGGGTGCGCCTGGACCGCTGCCTTCAGGTGAGCCAGTGAAGCCGGCACATCCTCGGCCATCAGGGCGCCGGGCACGCTTCCGCTATGCCCCATCAGTTTGAGCAATGCGATGGCGACATCGCCGAACATCGTGATGCTGGCGAATGCCTTGGTTTTGAATGTGATCAACATGGTCGCTTCACTCCTGTCAAGATGGTTGGATCATCGCTTTTCCGCAGGCCGCGGCTGACCGGCGAGCGCCTCGAAGCCGGCGATGACATCGAAAAGCTCCTCGTCGATGCCTCGCTGGCGCAGTCGGTGAAAGGTCCCGTTCAGCGTCTCCAATAGGTCTTCGATGTTCTTGTCGGCGCGCTGCATGGCGGCGAGTCGGCTGGCGTTCTCGCTCGCCAAGGATTCGGCGCAGGCGCGGAAGAGTGAGACGAACACATACTCGCGGATGAGCGCCCGCAAGGTCCCAGTATCGGCTTCAGTATCGGCTCCGGTGTCGCCTGCGATTACCTCGGGCAGGTTGTTCGTCGGCCAGGCGCGTTCGGCAAGCGCACGCCGCCAGGCATCGTCCAATGGGAGCAGTCGCTGATCGACGGGCGTATAGACCGGTGCGGAGGTGGGTCTGTTGTAGAAGAGGTAGAGCGCGCTGAATTCGCCGTGACGCTGGTGCGTCTCGGTGTCCAATAGAATCTCTCCGATCAGCGGAGTAATGCCCGCGACCGAACTCGGCACGTTGAAGAGACCGACCACAGGCAATCCCGCGTCCGCCAAACGCGCCTGCACGCGCTCGCCGACCGCCCAAACCTGCAACTGGCTCCGTGATTGATCGCTCGGCGAATTAGTCAGCCCTTGCAGCGTCTTCACCGCATGATCGGCCACCAGATCGTTGAACTGGCCGACAAGCCCCTGATCGGAGCCGAACACGACCGCGCCAAGCAGGCGCGCATCCGCGCCTTTGTGCGCGCCAATCAGCGCGTCCGCGTTGCCGATGCCCCGGAAGCAGACGCTCAAACCCAGTTCCACGGTGCGCGCGTAGTCACCCAAAGCGCGCACCGATTGCTCATACTGGACGATACTCGACGCCGCCATCGACTTCATGGTGCGGACGACGGATTGGAGGTCACCGGCGCTCTTGAGCTTGCGGCGCAGACTGGCGGTGGTGTCGCTCACAGATCGTCCGGCGGTGGCGCCTCCGCCGGGAGCGGTTCGGCTTGGCGACGGTGCTGATCGCGCTGCCGCCCGATGATCGTCTTGATTGCGCTGGTCAACTTCTCCGCGGCACCGTTGACGGCCTGGTCCATGGTCGCGGCCTGGTGTGTCACGGCGATGGGCTGGTGGCCTTCGAGACGGGCTTCCATCACACATTGCTGGTCGTGCTGGCCGCTCCTGTGGCCGTTTTCGTCGCTGAGATGGACCTCCACGCGCGTGATGTGATCGCCGACTCGACTCAGCGCCTGCTCCACGACGCCACCTGCCCAATTGCTTAGGCGCTCCTGCCCTTCGATATGACGACCGGTGTTGATTTGGATCTGCATGCGGTTCTCCTCATCTCCTTCAGCTTTGGTTGGTCCGGACGAACGACAGCGGCACCGCGATCAGGGCTTTACGCACCCGCGTCAGCCGGATCGATTGCCACCCATGGCGGAGTTTCGTGATCATGCTCGGCGATCCTACCGTGATGCAGACGCTCCGTGTGTCTGGTTATTCAAGCTTAGTTCGGATTCCGTCGCCGTCCATCCGCGCTAACCGCGCTCCTTGGGCTCTGAGTCAGGTTCGGGCTGGAGCCCGGCAAGCGCCCTGCGTCCGACCTCGACGATGGTCAGACGATCCGAATCGCTCAGCGCATCGGCGCTCACCAACCGCCCAATGACGTCTTCTGGGATCTCCGCCGCCGCCTCCTGTACCGCCCGCTCGGCGTCGGGCATGCGCGCAAGCGGCACCGCGTCGAAGAGCCCGGCGGTCAAGGCCAGCAGGATGGCGATCTGCGCGGGCATGGACACCGGGTCGAATTCCTGCTGCTTCAGGCAAGCGCGGATGCGCCGGCCATGCGCGATGCGGCTGCGGGTGTCTTCATCCACACGGGCACCGAAGCGGGCAAAGGTCTCGAGTTCCTCGAACTGGGCGTAGGCGAGCTTCAGATCGCCGGCCACCGCTCGATAGGCCGCCAGTTGGGCCTTGCCGCCGACGCGCGAGACGGATTGGCCGACATCGACCGCGGGCAGCACGCCCAATTCGAACAGTGTCGGCGAGAGGTAGATCTGCCCGTCGGTGATGGAGATGAGATTGGTCGGGATATAGGCGGAGAGGTTCTGCGCCTCGGTCTCGATGATGGGCAGCGCGGTGAGCGAGCCCCCACCAAGGTCCTCGCGCAGGTGCGTGGCGCGCTCCAGCAGACGCGAGTGGATGTAGAAGATGTCGCCGGGGAAGGCCTCGCGACCGGGCGGGCGGCGCAGCAACAGCGACAGCTCGCGATAGGCGCGCGCATGGTGGGTGAGGTCGTCATAGACGATCAGCACATCGCGGCCCTGCTCCATGAAGTGCTCGGCGATGCTTGTCGCGGCATAGGGGGCGATGTAGGTGAGCCCCGGCGCGTCGTTGCCCTCGGTCAGGACCACCAGGGTGTAGTCCAGCGCGCCCTGTTCCCGCAAGGTCGCCAGCGTCTTAGCGGTGGCGGACGCGCGCTGGCCGATGGCGCAATAAACGCATAGCACATCCTGGCCGCGCTGGTTGAGGATGCTGTCGATCGCAATCGCGGTCTTGCCGGTCTGGCGATCACCGAGGATCAGCTCGCGCTGACCGCGCCCGATCGGGATGAGTGCGTCGATGACCTTGAGCCCAGTCTGCAGGGGGACGGTGACGGGCGCGCGGTCCATGATGGCCGCGGCGGGGCGTTCGATCGGCAGGCGCTTGCTGGTGATCACCGGTCCTAGTCCATCGAGCGGTCGGCCGAGCGGGTCGATGACACGCCCCAGCAGGCCATCGCCGACCGCCACGTCCATGACCCGGCCGGTGCGCTCGACCGCATCGCCGGCATGCAGTTGCCAGTAGTCGCCGAGCAGCACGACGCCGAGTTCGTCCGGGTCCAGATTGAAGGCGATGCCGAATACCTCGCCGGGAAATGCCAGCAGCTCTTCGAAGCCGACGCTGGGCAGACCGGAGACCTTGGCGATACCGGTGGAGACGGTGGTGATGGTGCCGATCTCGTGGGGTTTGAGTTGAGGCGTGAAGGTGTCTCTTGCCTGGCTGATGGCGCTGAAGGTTTGGTCGAAGAGGGGGGAGAGGGTTTCTGGCATGGCTGGCTCTTGGGGACTTTAAGGACTAAAGGACTTCAAAGACTCCAAGGACATCAAGGACCGCTAGACTCGATTGTCTTTGTTGTCATTCAAGTCTTTGTAGTCGTTGAAATCTTTGTAGTCATTCAGTCCTTGAAACCCCGCTATGCTCGTTGAGCAGATCCCCAACCCCCTGCTCCAGCGACCTCAAATAATCCGCAATGCTCCAACCAATCTGTTGACCATTCGCGGTTACCTCGATCCCGCCAACCAGATCCGGCCCAGCGCTGAACTGGATCGGAATCTCAGTTGCAAAAACGCTGTTGAGCGCCTCCTGAACCGCCGCCCGCTGCGCCGCGGACAACTCAAACGCACTACGCACCCGCACCGGGGCGGACGCCGTCTCCAGCGCCTCGGCAAACACGGCGTGTGCCTCGGCGTCCATTGCTTGCAAGCGGTCGATTAACACCGCCACTAGACGCTCTTCCAGACTTGCCCCAGCGAGATCGCTCAGCGTCTTGCGCGCAATCGCGAAGACCTCCTGCTGAGTTCGACGCCGGAGGGCCTGATTGAGCTGATCGGCCTCCTGGCGCAACGCCTCCTGCCGCTTGGCGCGCAAGGCGTCGGCGGCCTGCCGGGCCTCGTCCAGCAGACGATCGCGTTCGGCCTTCGCCGCTTCCGTTGCCTGGGCAAGGAGCGCCGCACGCTGCTGGTCGAACGCTTCGTTCTTGTGCTGGAAGGTCTCGCGCTCCTGCCGGGCCTCGGCGCGTTTCGCGTCGGCGTCCGCCAGTTCCGTGGCGATTCGCTGCTCGCGCGCGTCGATGGCGTCGAGGATCGGGCGATACAGAAAGCGCTTCAGCAACCACACCAGGACCAGAAAATTGATCACCTGCGCGCCCACGGTGAACCAGTCGATGAGCATGGCCTACTTGCCTGCGACCTGGGCGATGGCGAGGTTCCAGAAGGGGTTGGCGAAGATGAGGATCATCGAGACTACGAAGCAGTAGATGGCCGTAGACTCGATCATCGCCAGACCGACGAACAGGGTGCGGGTGATAGTGGCCGAGGCGTCGGGTTGCTGGGCCAGCGCCGTCAGTGCGGTCGCTACCGCCCGGCCTTCCGCCAGGGCCGGCCCCATGGTGCCGAAGCCGGTGGTGAGGCCGGCGATGACGATCGAGATCACCGCGATCAGGGTCAAACTGTCCATGGTATGTCCTCGGATGGTTGCATGAGTGATCTCATGGCTCGGGTGCGGACTGCGGCTTTGGCTTGCGCGTGCGCGTGGCGGCAGCGATATAGACCGCGGCCAGGATGCTGAAGATGTACGCCTGCACCAGGCCGGTGAGCAGTCCGAGCGCCGTCATGAGGATCGGAAAAATGAAGGGTGTGATCGTGAGCAGGATGGCGATGATCATCGCCCCGCTCATCATGTTGCCGAACAAACGCACCGCCAGGGCCAGGGTGCGGGAGACCTCGCTGATGAGGTTGAACGGCAGCATCATGAAGGTCGGCTCCATGTAGGACTTGAGATAGCCGCCGAGTCCCTGTTCCGCGATGCCGAAGAAGGGCACGGCCACCAGCACGCACAGCGCCAGCGCCGTCGTGGTGGAGAGCGAGCCCGTCGGCGGCTCATAGCCCGGAATGATGGTGGCCAGGCTGGCCGCGGCGACGAACAGAAACAGGCGTGCCGAGAAAGCCGAGATAGGTCCGCGCGTCGCGCAGGCCGACCTCCAGGATCTGCTTTTCGATGCCGGTGACGAGGATCTCCAGCAGGTTCTGCCAGCGGGAACGGCTGAGATCCCGCGACAGCTTGCGCGTGACCAGCAGCGAGCCGACCACCAGCACCAGCATCAGCGCCCAGGTGAAGACGATGGTCGCGTTGAGCTTGAGCAAGCCGTATTGCCAGAAGATGATCTCGTCGGGGCTCAGGCGCATGTCTGGCCTCCGTCGCGACGGTCTGATTTGGGGTCGGCTGGGCCGGTGAGCCGCAGGACGATAAAACGCGCGCAGATGACGCCCACGAGACCGGCCAGCAGGCGTTGCCACTGAGCGTCGGAGACCAGGTACAGCCCGACCAGCAGCAGGCTCATCCGCGCCAACAGGCTGCCCAGAATCCACAGCGCAGGCCGCGGGGACTTGAGGCTCTTGCGCAGCGTCCACCAGAGGCCGCCGAAGAAGATCGCCCCGAGCATCAGGCCGACGGCCCCTGCCAGCAACAGTTCCGGCAGCAGTTTCAACAATGGGCTCAGCGAGTCATTCATCGCCATCCTCCTGCTCTTCGCGCATCGCCCGCTCTTCCTTGGCGACCCAATGCCAGGCATTGAAACAGCCGAGCGTGAGCCCGGCCACCAGCAGCGCCAGCGTCCAGGAATGGGTGCCCGGATGCTGCTTGTCGAGCCAGAGGCCAAGCGCCGCGCCGAGCAGCGTCGGCACCACCACCGACCAGCCGATCAGCCCCATCATGCCGAGGCCGAACCAGACCCCCGGCGTGGGGTTACGCCGTGCCTTGAGCTTGCGCGCGGCCTTGTCGCCGATCTGTCCGGCGAGGGTCGGAGCCGTGTCGGAGGGCTTTCTATCCGGAGGCTCATTCATGTTGCAGACTCACGAATCGGTGCAGAAATCCGGATTCCAGCTTTGCCATCACAGCACGCATCTGCTGCTCGTGCTCATCCAGGACCAGAAAATCCCGCTCCACCGTCGCGTGCAATTGGCCGAGGTCGGTGCCGCGGATCGCCCGACGCACGGACACCAGCACCTTGGCGCCGGTCTTGACCAGCACCCCGGCATCCACGGCAAGGTAGACCTCGCCCTCGGCCTCGGTTTCGTAGATCAGAATCCCAGGGGCGAGGGCCGCCACACCATCTAATCGGTGTGGCAGGAGTCCAAAGGAACCATTCGGCGTCTCGGCGACGATGCGCATCACCTCAGCCACCTCTACAAAGACGCGAAACGGCAACAGAACCTTCAGTTTCATGCCGTCTTCTCCTTGTCCTTGTCGTCTCTGATGTCCTTGTTGTCCTTCGCCTTCCCCCTCCGCCTCATCCACCCCCCCAATCATATAAAGCGCACCCTCGGGACGTCCTTGAACTCATCGTCCAAATCCGCTCGCAACCATCGAACGCCTCCGCGAGGCTAACCAGCTTGCCGGTCAGGCCGGTGAAGCGCTCGGTGGTGAAAAAGGGCTGAGTGAGAAAGCGTTCCAGCCGGCGGGCGCGGGCGACCAGGTTGCGGTCCTCCGGCGAGAGCTGCTCCAGGCCGAGCATGGCGATAATGTCTTTCAACTCCGCATACTGGGCGAGGGTGCGCCGGATCTCCTGTGCCAGGGCGTAATGCCGCTCGCCGACGATGCCCGGCGTGGCCATCCGCGAGCTCGACTGCAGCGGGTCGATGGCCGGATAAAGCCCTTCGCCGGCGCGTTTGCGCGAGAGCACGATAGAGGCGGAGAGATGCGAGAAGGTATGCACCGCGGCCGGGTCGGTGAAGTCGTCCGCCGGCACATAGACGGCCTGGATGGAGGTGATGGCGCCGGCATCGGTGTTGGCGATGCGCTCCTCCAGCCCCGACAGTTCGGTGCCCATGGTCGGCTGATAGCCCAGGCGCGAGGGCATCTGACCCATGAGGCCGGACACCTCCATGCCGGCCTGGATGAAGCGGAAGATATTGTCGATCAGCAGCAGCACGTCGCGCTGTTCGTCGTCGCGAAAATACTCGGCCATGGTCAGCGCCGCATGGCCGACGCGGAAACGGCTGCCGGGCGGTTCGTTCATCTGGCCGAAGACCATGACCATGTTCGGCAGGACGCCGGCGTCCTTCATCTCGCGATAGAGCTCCTCGCCTTCGCGGCAACGCTCGCCGATGCCGCAAAAGAGGCTGACGCCGGCGTGATGCCCGATCATGTTGTGGATCATCTCGGTGAGCAGCACGGTCTTGCCGACACCCGCCCCGCCGAACAGCCCCGCCTTGCCGCCGCGCTCCAGCGGAACCAGCACATCGATGAGCTTGATCCCGGTCTCGAAGACCTCGGACTGGGTGGAGCGCCGCGCCAGGGCTGGCGGGGCGTTATGCACGGAGCGCCACTGGATATCGATGGGCGGCGGCTGGCGATCGATTGCATTGCCGAACACGTCGAACATGCGCCCGAGGATGCCTTGCCCACCGGCGCCATCAGCGGCCCGCCGCTGTCGTCCACCTCCATGCCGCGCGCGAGCCCCTGCGTCGGTGTCAGGGCGATTCCGCGCACATGCTGGGCATCCAACTGCGTCAGCACCTCAATGCGGATCTGGCCTTCCGAGCCCGCGTGCAGCAGGCGATAGATCGCGGGCAGATGCGCCTCGAAGCGCATATCGACGACGCTGCCGCGCACCGCGACGACCAGGCCGCGATTGGCTAAAGGGTTGTCCTGTTCCGTGCTTTGGCGCATGCCGACCCCCGCTACTCGCGCCTCGGGCGACGCATGACGTTATCTTGTCCGATTGAAACTGGATCGCGGACCCTAACCACCCAGGGTGCAGGGATTCATGCCCGAGCCCCGACCGTAGCCGCGATCGCTTCCGCATCCGCATCCGCATCCGGGGCAGGGGCCACTCATCATGCCGGGCGTCATGCCGTAACCCGGACTGTACGCGCCTTGTGGCGCCTGGGCCAATGCGCCGGCGGCCGGGATCGCTCCGACGAGGAATAGGCCAGCGCTCGAGGTCTTGCGCAGGCTCATGTGTTTCATGGCACAAGCTCCGATGTTGCTCGAAGCGATGCCTGTGCCGCAATCGGCCAGAACGCTCATCTGGCAGAGCCCAACTGACGAACGATGTACGCTGGCGCACAGACATTGGGCGACACTAGCATCAGAATGTCATAGACATGAAGGCACGTCCGATTCGACGGATAGTCCAGCAACCAGGAGAGGCCGATGTCGAGTCGCACGATCAGTAAGAAGGTAGCTTTCGAAAAGACGTTCGCCTTCCCGGTCCTGCAGCGAGGTATCAGCCAATAATATCGGGCTCTCCAAAACCCCATAAATCGAGGAGATCGTAATGAGCGAACAAGACAAAGCCCTGATGGCCGAATCCGACATCCCATGCTGAACTTTCCGAACCCAAGCTGCAGTTTCGACGTATCGAAGAACCGTGTCGAATTCTGGGGATACGACAACGTGATCGAGATCTCCTTCTTCGTGGGGGCGGACGTTCTCAAAAAGCTCTGCCCGGAGATGGGCAACGCCGAAGCCGGATTTCTCGAGGCGTTCGATGCAGCGCATAAACGGATCCAGGCGGTCGCCGAGAAAGTCTATGCGCGCGGAAAGAAAGGCTCCTTTGCGTACGTCTTGGCCGCGGCGGATTTCTGAGTCACCGAGGGGTTGATATGTCGGGGAAACCGCGAACGGAAACGGATGCCTGCGCGAGCTTCCAGGTGAACTGTGTCGCGGCATTGGACTTGGACCGACAGAGGGTTGCTGAGCTGGAAGATCAGTTGCTGTGCGGTTCTCCTCATCTGAAGTGGAGGTTCTCCTCGTCTGATGTGGATCAGCACCGCGATGCTGGCTCCGGCGGTAGAGGATTAATCCGGTGCGCTGCAACCGTCCGGCAGCTCGCTCACGCCCTATCGCCGCACGCCCGGCATATTGGCGATCAGCTCCTGGGTGATGTGCAGCTCGTTGGCGGGCATGGCCCGCGCTCTGCACCAGGGTCCAATTCAGCAACGTGCCGCCCCCTACGAAGACAGCGATTGCGACGATGCCGTCGTCGCTGGCCAGCGCGATTTCGGCACAGGCACCATTGTCCATGACTGACAGCATGGAGAAGATGGCGGTGGTGGTGAGCGAGACGAACAGGTCCGCCGACTTCATGCGGGCGATTCGCCTGGTCCTCGAGGCTTAGCCGTCATGGTGGAAACCGTCTGGAAGGGTCATCGTGTTCGTTCAGTCGGCTCAGTGGATGCTCGTTTTGGTTGATGCCCGGCTTGCGCGCACCGCGCGCCATGGCATCAGCTCAGGCTCTGGTCATAGAGCGCCTTCGCTGCCTCGTAACAGCCGCAGGCAGCGCCGACCAGACCGGCGCGGTCGAGCACGGTGACATCCCCGCGCCGGTAGTGGATCAGCTTGCGCGCTTGCAGCGCACTCGCCGCCTTGGTGATGCCCACGCGACGCACCCCCAACAACAGGGCTAGCAGCTCATGGGTGACATGGAAGTGGTCGCAATGCGCCCGATCCTGGGTCATCAAAAGCCAGCGGGCGAGGCGCGCCTCCACCAGGTGGAAACGGGTGCAGGCAAGCATCTGCGTGCTCTGGTTCATCAGCACATCGAGATAGCGGTGGAGCCTTATCTGTAGCGCGTTGCTCTGGTGCAGCGCCTCGCCGAATCCTTCACTGGACAGGCGCCACGCCGGACCCGCGCCCTGGACCAAGATGCGGATCTGCGTGACCTTGACACGCAGGATGAGGGGGGTCCCGATCATGCCTTCATTACCGACCAACCGCACCCCCAGACCGGCGTGATCCACGGGCGGGGTCACCAGGGACACGAAGCTGCCGGTTGGGAAATAGACGTCGCGGATCCGGTCGCCGGGCTCGCTGATCACCTCGCCACGCCGCAACTCGACGCAGGCGCAGTGCGACAGAATCTGTCGTTGATCACGCTTGGGCAGCGCGGACAGGAGCCGATTGGCAAAGTGGTCGGGTGTCTTTTCGGACTCGGGTTGCACGCGCGTTCTCCTCGTTGATCAGCGATGGACGAACAACCGACGGCACAGGGGTAAAGGTCGTCAGCAGATTAGCCGGATGGCTGAGCAATACGCTCAAAGAATCCTTCAGTCTGTGCGCTGGCAAACATAGGGCGCGCAGTCGAGACCCTCGCTGCCGGTTGCGCAAGGCCCCGTCCGAAAGGCGACGAAGTTCTTTGCCGAAGACACATTGCTGTGTGTGCTAGCGAACAGACGCTCGCCATGGCGGGGACTACTGTGAGTGCGTACCCAATGCTCAAATCGCCTGACAGGAGAAACACCATGCCGCTGATTACATTAGTCGTCACGTTAGTCGTCGTCGGACTGATCCTCTGGTTGATCAATAACTACATCCCGATGGATGGCACCATCAAGAAGATCTTGAATGTGGTCGTCGTGATCGCCGTGATTCTGTGGCTGTTGTCCGTCTTCGGGCTGATGCCGCCGTTGTCGCAGCTCCGAATCGGCTAGCTGCTCGGCGAGTGACGTTTTCGCGATTGGAGAGGGAACCCCATGCACGCCATCAAGGCTGCCGGGATCACTAGGAGAATGCCATGACTACTGAGACCTTATCGAAAAGGCAGGTGCTGACCAAGAAGGCCGCCAAGGTCGCCACCTACTACAAGCCCAGCACCTGGAAGGAAAAGGGCATCTGGTGGACCGCCGGGCTGTTTGTGATCACCTATCTGATCGTCGTCATCATTCTGGGCTTCTATTGGTCGCGCTCGCCGGGTATGTATGACGTGCGCGAACAGGCACTGTCGTTGGTGAATCACGACGAGAGCCAACTGGTGACCGGGACGGCCACCACGGCCACCGCGATCCGCATCGGCGAGACCCTACTCGACAAGCCCGGTGGCTATCTGACAAACGATGTCAGCCCCCCGGGCTTGCTCCTGGACAACATGCCCAACTGGGAATTCGGCGCCTTGACCGCGTGGCGCGATCTGCTCAACGCCCTGCGCAACGACTTCAGCCGCGCCCAGTCCCAGTCGGTTGAGAACAAGGATTTGGAAATCGCGCAGCCCCAGTCCAACTACCAATCGGACTCCTGGCTGCTGCCCTCCACCGAGTCGGAGTATCGCGCCGGTATCGATGCCCTCTATCGCTATAGCCAGAGCCTCTCCGACACCGGTGCGACACATGCGCAGTTCTTCGCCCGCGCCGACAATCTGACCACCTATCTCGAAGTGGTCGAGAAACGCCTCGGCAGCTTGGCGCAGCGCTTGTCCTATGCGGTCGGTCAGGCCCATCTCGATACGGCCCTGGCCGGCGATCCCAACGCCAGTCAGTCGACACCGGCCCCGGTTCAGACGCAGACCAAGACCCCTTGGCTCAAGATCGACGACATCTTCTTCGAGGCGCGCGGCTATACCTGGGCCCTACTGCATGCGCTGCAGGCGATGGAGATCGACTTCGCCGCCGTGCTCGAGGACAAGAATGCCGTGGTCTCCCTGGAGCAGATCACCCGCGAACTGAGAAACACCCAGAACGTCATCTGGAGCCCGCTGATTCTCAACGGCACCGGCTACGGGCCAATGGCGAATCATTCGCTGGTGAGCGCCTCCTATATCTCGCGGGTCAATGCCGCGATCACCGACCTGCGCAGTCTGTTGCAGAAGGGCTGAACCGGGGCGTCCGTGGGACGCGTCAGGCGTGAATCACCGCATCAATACAAAGGACATCGAAATGAAAACCAGACCAAATGGCAGTGTCATGGCCATGGGGCTGCTCCTGGCTACGGGCGTGATGGCGCCGGTGGGCGCGCAACTCCCGGTGGCTGACACGTCGGGGGAGTGGGCCATTCGCCCGGCCGACCAGGCGAACCCGCCGATGCAACCCACGGAAACGTCCAGCCGCGCGAGCGTGGCGCCGCCGGGGTCGGAGTCGCATGCGGGATCTCCGCAGATCAAAACTGACGGCGGGATCAGCTACGCCTCGGGCGGCGTGGGCGAGAGCGAACGGAGCGATCTCCAGGCCCTGTCCAGCCAGTTCAACCTGCACCTGATGTTCGCGACCCAGGGCAGCGGTGAGTATCTCTCGGCGGTGCAGGTGACCGTTCTGGATGCGAACAACGCTCCGGTTCTGAGCGTCGAATCCAATGGCCCCTGGTTCTACGCGCAACTGCCGCCCGGTGACTACCGCGTGGAGGTCACCCCCACCGGGTGAGAGGCGAAGACCAGACCCAGCGCAAGATGGTGCATCTCGATGGCTCCGGCCAATCGACGATGGATTTCTACTGGAACAAATAGTGGGCTATTCGCTGGCGACCTGATCCGGGCGCCGCTGTGTGACGGCGTTGGTTGCGGTGAACCGATGTCGAAGCCGCGCCCATCCGTCGAGTGCGTGGATATTCCGGCAATCCGCCGGGTGCGTGATCAACAAGTGGAGGAATCGTTATGTGCAGGACTTACTCAATTCGGTACGCCACCATAGCCGCGCTGGCGCTGGGGCTACTCATCATCCTCTGGGGGCAGGCCTGGGCGGCGCCGGACGCCGCGGACGTGCTCGAGGTGAAGGTGCTGGACGCGCAGGTACAGCAAGGCGATGGGGACCGCTTCGACGTCTCGTATCGCATGGAAGTCCTCTCGGTCATACGCGCGGCTTCCCGCGTGCAGCCGGGCGAGACCGTCGTCGTGCGTTCCTATGGACAGAGCACGCAGGCCCTGGAACGGGGCTGGATGGGCACCGCCTACCTGAATCCTGACCGGAAGGCCGGCGGCCCCGGCGGCGGGCGCCAATTCGTGCTTGCAGCACCAGGCGAGAGCTTGATGGACCTTCCCCAGCACCCCCGTCATTGACGTTCACTCGGGAAGTCCCGACAGGCGATTAGTGAGTTGCCAACCCGTCGGCGGCGTGATCGACCCCACGCCCCACGGGCGCGCCGGATCTTCGATGCCGTGGCCGTGCCGGGATCGGTCGCCGGTGACAGCGGACGGCATCGAGCAAACCGGCTTGGCGATCCCGTTGATCGACGACCGCCAGGAACACGCCGTCGAGGTGAAACTCCATACCGCATGAGGAGAGTCCAGATGAGCACAAGCAGCACGCCTGCTCAAGCGCACCAAATCCATCCGCTGACGCGTCGGATCGCGGAATCCGTGGCGGCGCGCGCTTCGCAGGTGAAGGCTTTGATCCGCGAACGCCGAAAGATTGCCCTGACCTTCAGGCGGACGCAGGACGAACGCGACCGCGCCGAGCTTGAGCACATCGACCAGGAGCTCGCCCAGCACCAGATCGACATCCCGGCCATCCAGGAACAGATTGCTAGGAGAAAACAAGGCATTCGTGAGCCCGTCATCCGCCGGGCGGAATGACATCGAATCGACTCCGGCGCCCTCCCTCTCGCCTCAACCCAGGACGTTCCGCTATGACCGCCGGCCCCCTCACACCCGAACTGCTCGATAAGATGGACGCCTACTGGCGTGCCGCCAACTATCTGTCGGTCGCGCAAATCTATCTCCTCGACAACCCGCTCTTGAAGCGGCCACTGATGCTCGCCGATGTGAAGCACATGCTGCTCGGGCACTGGGGGACGACGCCGGGGCAGAACTTCATCTATGTCCACCTCAATTCCCCGAAAGGCTGGACCGGCCCGAAGTGGGTCGATGGTCTTCCCATTGAAGGCAGCTTCCGCGCGCATCAGGTGCCCATTGCCGTGGACGCGGACCACCCCGAGCACCTGCAACTGCTGGAAGACTGGCTCAAGAGCTACCGGCCGGAGGAGTTGTTCGATGGGCAGGGCCGACTGCGACCGGAGCTGGCCGAGCTGGCCCCCGAGGGCGAGCGTCGCATGGGTGCCAATCCCCACGCCAACGGCGGTCTGCTGCTGCGCGACCTGGTCATACCGGACTTTCGCGACTATGCGGTGAAGGTTCCGTCGCCTGGTAGCGTCACGGCCGCCGACACCCACGAGCTTGGCGTCTTCCTGCGCGATGTCGCCAAAGCCAATCAGGCACAACGCAATTTCCGTATCTTCGGTCCCGACGAGACCCTGTCCAACCGCTTGAACGCCGTGTTCGAGGTGACCAACCGACAGTGGGACGCCCGCACCTGGGACAACGACGAATTCCTCGCGCGGGAGGGACGGGTCATGGAGATGCTGAGCGAACATCAGTGCCAGGGCTGGCTCGAGGGTTACCTGCTCACCGGTCGCCACGGCCTGTTCAACAGCTACGAGGCGTTCGTCCACATCATCGACTCGATGTTCAACCAGCATGCAAAGTGGCTGAAGGTGACCTTGGGTCTGCCGTGGCGCCGCAAGATTGCCTCGCTGAACTACCTGCTGGCCTCGCACGTCTGGCAGCAGATGCACAACGGCTTTACCCATCAGGACCCGGGCTTCATCGACCATGTGGTGAACAAGAAGGCCTCCATCGTGCGCGTCTATCTGCCACCGGACGCCAACTGTCTGTTGTCGGTCTGGGACCACTGCCTGCGCAGCCGCCACTACGTCAACGTGGTGATCGCCGGCAAGTATCAGGCGCCGCAGTGGTTGTCCATGGACGCCGCCGCCAAGCACTGCAGCGCAGGCGTCGGTATCTGGCGCTGGGCCAGTAACGACGAGGGCAACGACCAGGACGCGGCCCCCGACGTGGTCATGGCCTGCTGTGGCGATGTGCCCACGCTGGAGACCCTCGCCGCCGTCTCGATCCTGCGCAGGTACCTGCCCGAGCTGAAGATCCGCGTGGTCAACGTCGTCGACCTGTTCAAGCTGGAGACGCCCAGCGAGCACCCCCACGGCTTGAGCGACGCCGATTTCGACGCGCTGTTTACGACGAACAAGCCGGTCATCTTTGCGTTCCATGGCTACCCCTGGCTGATCCACCGGCTGACCTACCGGCGCACCAATCACGCCAACTTCCATGTCCGCGGCTACAAGGAAGAGGGCACCATCACCACGCCCTTCGACATGCGCGTGCTGAACGATCTGGACCGCTTCCACCTCGTCATGGACACGATCGACCGCCTCCCGCAGATCGGCGCCGCTGGCATCGACCTGAAGCAACAGCTGCAAGACAAGCTGATCGAGCACACGCAGTACATCGAAAAACACGGGCAGGATCTACCGGAGATCCGCGACTGGATGTGGCCGGGATGACAGCGCCATGGGCTTTGCCGCGGGATGAGGTTATGTGTGCAGGCGGTCTTGCTCGGATGCCTGTACCTCGCGGTCATCTCTTCGGGGGTCATCTCCTCGGTCGTGGCGCAAGAGCCGGTCGCCACGGGAAACGAGCCGCACAAACCCATCAGCCCCGCAAAAGAAGAGCTCTCGCTGGCACCCGCGAAGGTGGATGTCAAACCCGTCGCGCAAGACGAAGAGATCCGCAAGCGGCTCCAAACCGTGTTGGACGCCACCGACTGGTTCACCGACCCGCAGGTCCGGGTCGAGGAAGGCGTCGTCTTTCTCAGCGGTCAGGTGGAGTCCGATGAGCTTAGAAAATGGGCTGGGGATCTCGCACGCAATACGCAGGACGTCGTCGCCGTCGCCAACCGGATTGAGGTGCCCCAACCGTCGGCTTGGGATTTCCGCCAGACGTCCAGCGGTATCTCTGCACTCTGGCGCGACTTCATCCGCGCGATGCCGTTCCTGCTTTTCGGACTGCTCATCCTGGCACTGTCGGTGGGGACCGCTGTGTTGGCGACACGAGGCGTCCGAGCATTACTCCGCCAAAGGGTTCGGACCAAACTCCTGCAGAATGTGATCGCGCGTGCGGCAGGCGGGTTCGTTGTCCTCTGTGGCGTCTATCTCATTCTCAGGGTCTCCGGCCTGACGCAACTGGCATTGACGCTGGTCGGAGGTACCGGTCTGATCGGCCTGGTCCTCGGTATCGCCTTCCGCGATATCACCGAGAACTTCCTGTCCAGCATCTTCCTGAGCATCCAGCGGCCATTCGAGACCGGCGACCTGGTCGAGATCTCCGGCGTGACCGGTTATGTGCAGCAGTTAAACATGCGCACAACCATCTTGATGACCCTCGACGGCAACCTCGCGCAGATACCAAATGCCAGCGTTTACAAGAGCATCCTCAGCAACTTCACGACCAACGCCAACCGGCGCGAGGACTTTGTCGTCGGCATCGGCTACGACGATGCGATCAACGAGGCCCAGGAGATCGCGCGCAAGGTGCTGGCGGACCACCCAGCCGTGCTGAACGACCCGGAGCCCTCGGTACTGGCGGACAGCCTCGGCAGCGCAACGGTGAATCTGCGCGTCTACTTTTGGCTCAACGGGCGCGAGCACAGCTGGCTGAAGGTGCGCTCTTCGGTCATCCGGCTGGTGAAGCTCGCCTTTCAGAATCACGGCATCGAGATGCCGGACGAGGCCCGAGAGGTTGTCTTCCCTCAAGGTGTCCCCGTGACCATGCGCGCCGAGAAACCGACGCCCGAGCAGGGTGCAGCAACCGCAAAGCGGCTCCCCGCCGAGTCGCGGCACCAAGACCTCGACGTGGTGTCGACGAAAGCGGAAGCAGGCTTATACAGCGAATCGAGCGTCATCGAGGAGCAGGCACGGGAGGCAAGACCATTGAAGGAAGGGGAAAATCTCTTGCCTGCGGCGTCCGGCACGGCTGCCTTCGAGCAGCGCACGAAAGAAGCAAGGTCATAGCACAGGGGGGTCTGCCGCTTTCTTGCGGTGGTGACGGCGAAAAGATTGGCAGCTATGTACGTTAGCAGACGGACGGCGCCCCTGATTGTCCGTATCGTTGAGTCGTCTGGGTCCAAGTGCCGACGACGGCCCGATGCAGCACCCCGCCATGCGCAACGGCCGTGCGGTCTTGGCCCAGAGAACCCTGTTCCGGCATGGGTTGCCGGTACAGAACCCAAAATCCCGTCCAAATAGAGGCAGTCATCGTGAAATTAATCGAAATCGTCAGTACCGCGTTGGTGATAGGGACGTTGTTTGTCGCACTGCCCGGTTGCGAGCAGCAGAAAGGCCCGGCAGAGAATGCCGGCGAAACCATTGACAATGCCGTAGAAGGCGCGGGTCAGAAGGTGGAAGAGGCCGGCGATAGCGTTCAGGATGCGACAACACCGGGCAACAACTAACTCGCAACAGCCAAGCCACCGCCTTTGGCGGTGGGCTCCAGTTTCGCGCGCGAGCTCAAAAAGATCAGGAATCGAGCTCAAGCCAGATCTCATTTCGTCGCAAGAACCAGGGCTTCCAGGGCGGATCATAGCGAGCCCACATGGGCTCGCCATGCCAGGTAAGGCCGCTCTGTGCAAGGGCGTCTTGCAGCGTCTTCAAGTGTTCCTCATAGCTGCGCTGTGACCAGGTACCAGAGTAGCGAATGACGGCGATGGTTCTAGCCGGCATCGCGCGGAGCGTCACGCGCGAGTCAGTCGGCTCCGGCAGGGTCTCCAGCGTCCATTCTCCGGGCATCGCGAACTGGATGAGGTAACCACCAGCGCTGGCGCTTTGCGCCACCGGTGCCGTCATCGCGATCTTTGTCGGCGTCTGCGCGACCGGAGCGGTCATCTCGATGCGGCGTGAGCCTTTGTTCCCGCCGAAGATGTATCCGGCCAGGATGCGAAAGCCCCGGTTCCCGGCCTCCTTGGCAGCCGCATCGACTTGGGTTTCCGCCACCAGATACGGCTCATAGCGACGGACTTCAAAGACGTCGTTCGCGCGCACGACGGTGTATGGCGGCTCGTCGATGGCCATGGCATGACTCCAAACCAGGCAGAAGATGAAGGCAGTGAGTAATCGAAAACGGATCATCGAAGTACTCCGGACAATGGCGCAGTCAGCCTTGGTTCGAACGACCAGCGGCAGGATCGGGTCATCCTCGGCGTGCGGCGTCCAGGCGAGGTCGGTCAACCCGATGTGCTGGCCGGTGAGCGACCGGCGGTCTCGCCATGGCGGACGAGGCAGACCTTCATGTCCGGAGTCCCGCGGCATCCATCGCGCGCGGCGGCCTGTGTCGCGGCACCGTTGCGGGCCGCCCGACTCTGGGCCAGACACCACGATAACGCCCCGATCATGACCGCACCTCACCCTGCTCGTGGACCCATCGGCTCATGCTGACGGGCGCCTTCAGCACCACACCGCCGACGGGTACGCCCAAATCGTCGGCAATAACCGGACACTTGGCCTGGAGGAGAAAGAATACCGGCGCCCGGACCTCACTGAGTGTCTCGTAGTTCGCTTGCCCTTTGGCAATGATCAGCGGCGCTTGCGCGAATTGGTCTCGAAACGCCGGGGAGCAGCGATCCAGCAGGGTGCCAGGCGCATCCGCACCGTTATCAATGATCCGGCTGACCGCATCCAGACCCGCGGCCAGGGCGTCCTCACGGGTCGCATCGTTGATGACCGGACCCGCCTTGACGACATAGGTCACCGGCAGGGCGATGGTCTCGATCAGGACGCGATCAAAGACCGTTTCACCGGCGTTGTCGGCCAGATAGAGGATGGTGTCGACCTCACTCAACGCCTGGCGCAGCCGAGCCATGCCGTCGATGGCAAAGGGCTGTGCAAGCACCCGCGCCAGCGTCGATTGCAGGTCGTATTCCTCCGCCGCGCCATCGTCGATGATATTTCCGGCGATGGCGATGCGCACGGCGGTCTCCAGCGGGTCCGGGGCGGTTCGCACGCGTTCGCGCAATGCGGGGAGCATTGTCATGGCTTGCGCCGTGGCGTCCCGCTTGCTTTGACCATAGGGGTCTGGCGTGTCGGTGAGGTGTCGGACCATCCGGTGGATACGCTCCGCCATCACCGGCGGCGTTGCGTCCGCCGGCAGGGCGCGGATCTGGTCCATGGTTTCCAGCAGGATATGTCGCTGCAGTTCCACCGAGGCGTGGGCGCGGCGAGCCGCGCTCAATGCCTGACGCAGGAAGCAGGGATAGCAGTCGAGGTATGTCTTCATCGCGCAGTACGATCGTTCATGGTCAGTTCTCCAGTCAATGAGAATACAGCCTCGCCCCGCTGCCGAATCCGTCCGCAGCGCCAGACGATCCCATGCCGACCCTTGATCATCATGTCCACATTACGCCATCTGACTGATGGTCCTGCGAAAGCGATTGAGCGCGATGGTGAAGAGCACCGCGCCGATCAGGACCAATGTGAGGAACTGCGGCCAGACGACAGCAAGGCCGGCACCGCGGAACAGGATGGCCTGGCTGGCTGCGACGAAGTGGGTGGTGGGGGCGGCGAGCATCAGGTTCTGCACCAGCTCCGGCATGCTCTCGCGCGGGGTCGAGTTGCCCGAGAGCAATTGCAGCGGCAGCAGGACCAGCACCGCGAGCATGCCGAACTGCGGCATCGAGCGCGCCAGCGTGGCCATGAAGATGGCCATCGATGTCGTGGCGAAGAGATGCAGCGCGGCGGCGACCAGGAACAGCGCCAACGAGCCCGCGATCGGCACCCGCAGGATGCCCTGCACGACGAACACCAGCGCAATGGTCGCGGCCAGCAGCACCACCAGGCCCATCGACCAGACCTTTGACAGCATGATCTCGGCGGGCGTCACCGGCATGGCCAGCAGGTGGTCGATGGTGCCGTGCTCGCGCTCGCGGATCAGTGCCGCGCCGGTCAGGATGACCGACAGCATGGTGACGTTGTTGATGATCTCCATCAGGGCGCCGAACCAGGACTGCTCCAGGTTGGGATTGAAGCGTGCGCGCAGGGCCAGCTCCACCGGCCATTCGGGGCTGGCGCGGTAACGCTGGACGAATTCGTTGACCTCGCCCAACACCATCTGCTGGACATAGCTGCTGCCGGTGAAGGCCTGGCTCATGCGCGTGGCATCGACGTTGAGCTGGATCGCTGGCGAGCGACCGGCCAGCACATCGCGCTGGAAGTCGGGCGGAATGTCCAGCACGAAGGTGTAGTCCCCGGCATCCATGCCCGTATCGATGCGGTCCAGCGGGATCATCGCCGGGGGATTGAAGCGCGGCGGGTAGAAGGCGGTGGCGATGCGGATCGAGAGCGGCGAGGCATCCTCATCGACGATGGCGATCGGCGCCTTGTGCAGGGTCTCCGGCATCGCCGTGGCCGCGACATAGATCGACACCGTGAAGGTGTAGGCAATCAACACCAGCATCATCGGGTCGCGCGCCAGGCTCCACAGCTCCTTGATCCCCAGCCGGTAGATCGTCGCGGCATGCGACATGCTCAGGTCTCCTGCTTCTTCAACAGGAGGATCGACAGCCCCAGGATCACCGGCACGGCCAGTGCCAGCGGCCAGAACGCGGGTTCGAGGCCGACGAAGTCCAACCCCTTGTTGAAGACACCGCGGCTGATGGTCAGGAAGTACGTGGCCGGGTAGACCTGGCCGATGAGATAGCCCACCCCTTCGAGCGAGGACACCGGGTTGAGCATCCCGGCGAACTGCACGGCCGGGATGATGGTGCCGATCATGGCCACGAACATCGCCGCGATCTGGCTGCGGGTAAAGGTAGATGCGAACAGGCCGAAGCCGGTCGAGAAGATGACGAAGAGCAGCGCCCCCGCCGTCAGTGCCAGCAGGCTGCCCTTGACCGGCACGCCGAAGACCGTGACCGCCAACAGCGTCATCAGGGCGAAGTTCAGCATCGCCAGCACCACATAGGGCAACTGCTTGCCGAGCAGGAACTCGCTGCGGGTGACCGGGGTGACGTAGAGATTGATGATCGAGCCGAGCTCCTTCTCGCGCACCACCGACAGCGCGGTCAGCATCGCCGGGATCATCAGCAGGAGCATCGGGATGACCGCCGGCACCATCGCCGGCAGGCTCCTGACGTCGGGGTTGTAGCGAAAGCGCGTTGCGATTGTGGCCGGGCCGGCTGCTGCGTCCTGACCGAGCCGGTGCGTCGCCTGGTCTTGCAGCCAGCCCTGGTGCATGCCCAGCACATAGCCGCGCACGGTCTCGGCGCGCACCGGCATGGCGCCGTCCACCCAGGCGCCGATCTGCACCTGATGCCCGCGCGCCAGGTCGCGGGCGAAGCCGTGGGGGATCTCGATTGCCAGCGCGAGCTCGCCAGCGCGCATGCGCCGGTCCAGGTCCGCGTCATCTGTGATCGGCGCATGTTCGATGAAGTAGCGCGAGCCCGCCAGGTTCAGCGCGTAGTTGCGGCTCAACCCGGTCTGGTCCCGGTCGAGCACCGCGTAGCTGAGGTCCTCCACATCCAGGCTGATCCCGTAGCCGAAGACAAACATCAGGATGGCCGTGCCCAGCAGCGCCATGGTGGCGCGCATCGGGTCGCGTTGCAGTTCGAGTGTCTCGCGCAGGCTGTAGCTCCAGGCGCGGCCCAGGCTGAAGGGGAACCCGCGCTTGGGCGGGGCGCTCGGCACGACGGGGGGCGGCGCCTGCGCCACGTCCGCGGACGGTGCCGCGCCAGACGCGCCGGCATCTTCCAGGTAGCCGATAAAGGCCTGCTCGAGTGTGTCAACGCCGCGTTTGCGCACCAGTTCGGCGGGGACACCGGTGACGAGCACGCGCCCGGCGTGCATCAGCGCGATGCGGTCGCAACGCCCGGCCTCGTTCATGAAATGGGTGGAGATGAAGATCGTGACCTGGTCATTGCGGGCCAGATCGATCATCAGTTGCCACAGGCTGTCGCGCGCGATGGGGTCCACGCCCGAGGTCGGCTCGTCCAGGATCAGCAGTTCCGGTCGATGCACCATGGCAACCGCCAGCGACAGGCGCTGGCGGATACCCAGCGGCAGCCGGTCGGGCAGTGCGTCCACCGACGCCTCCAGGCCGAAGCGGCGGACCATCTCCGCCACCCGCGCCGGGATAGTGGCCGGCGGCAATTGGAACAGGCGCGCGTGCAGCACCAGATTCTGGCGCACCGTCAGCTCGCGAGTAGAGCGAGAACGCCTGCGACATGTAGCCCACGCGCCGGCGAGTGGCGATGTCCTTGGGGTCGACCGGGGCGCCGAACAGCGATGCACTGCCCTCGCTGGCCGGCAGCAGGCCGGTCAGCATCTTCATGGTGGTGGACTTGCCGCAGCCGTTGGAGCCGATGAAGCCGAAGATCTCGCCGCGGCGGATGGCAAGATTGACATGATCGACCGCGGTGAAATCACCGAAGCGCTTGGTCAGGTCCTTGGCCGCGATGGCGATCTCGGTCTGGTCGCCAGCGACCAGCGGCGGGATGCTGACCGCCTGGTGGCCCTGCTGCAGCGCCTCCGGCAGCAGTGCGATGAAGGCAGCGTCGAGCGAGTCGGTCCCGGTGCGCGCAAGCAGCTCGGCCGGCGTGCCGGTGGCCAGCACGCGACCGGCGTTCATGGCCACCAGCCAGTCGAAGCCTTGGGCCTCGTCCATGTAGGCGGTGGCCACGATCACGCTCATGCCGGGGCGCTCGGGCCTGTCCTGAGCCGAGTCGAAGGAGCGGATGCGCGCGATCAGGTCCCAGAACTGGGCGCGGGCGAGCGGGTCCACACCGGTGGTCGGCTCATCCAGGATCAACAGGTCCGGGTCGTGGATCAGGGCGCAGCACAGGGCGAGCTTCTGTTTCATGCCGCCGGAGAGCTTGCCGGCCGGGCGCGCCAGGAACGGAGTCAGGCCGGTGTCGCGGGTGAGCTCGTCGATGCGGCGGCGGCGCTCGGCGGCCTGGTGGCCGAACAGCCGGCCGAAGAACTGCAGGTTCTCCTCCACCGACAGGGTCGGATAGAGGTTCTTGCCCAGGCCCTGGGGCATGTAGGCGATATGCGGACAGACGCGCCGACGATGACGGCGGCTGCCCATGTCACCGGCCAGGGCACGCCACGCTGCCCTGCTGCACGGCACGCGCCCCGGCGAGCAGCGCCAGCAGGCTCGACTTGCCCACGCCGTCCGGGCCGAGCAGTCCGACCATGCGCCCGGCTGGGATCTCCAGGCTGATGTCGTCCAGCGCCACGACCTTGCCGTAGCGCAGACTGACGTCGACCAGACTGGCCACTGGTGCGGGCGCATCCCGTCCCGGTGGATCGATCAGGGGAAGCGCGTTCGTGCTGGCGCTCAATCCGGGAACCTTGATCGCCAGATCAGCCGGCCACGCCGCCTGCGCATCGAGCTTGAGCCAGGCCATACCCGGCAGGCCGGTCTTGACCAGCTTCAAGTGCCTTTGCAGCAGCGCAGGGTCGATCTGTGCCTTGACGCGAAACATCAGCTTCTGCCGCTCGCTGGCCGTCTCCACCGTCTTGGGCGTGAACTGGGCCGTGCTGGCGACATAGGACACCCGCGCCGGAATCACGTACTGCGGCGCGGCATCGAGCACGATATGCACCTCGCTGCCCAGCGCCACCCGACCGACCACCGTCTCGGGCAGGAAGAAGGTCATATAGACATCACTCAGGTCGACCAGGTTGAGCACCTTGCCACCGCTGGCCAGCACCTCGCCCGGCTGCGCGATGCGGTACTGCACGCGCCCGGCGCGCGGGGACTTGAGCAGACTGTCCTCGATATCGGCCTCGACGCGGGCAACCGTCGCCTCGCTCGCCTCGACGCCGGAATTGCGCGCCGACGACCGCGGCCTGCGCGGCCGTGATCGCCGCCTGCGTGGCGGTCACCTGGGCCTCCGCACCGGCCAGCGTGGCCTCGGCGCCATGCACGCTGGCGCGGTCGTCATCGAGCACCTGGCGGGTGGTCATCCCCTTGCCGGACAGCGTCTCGGAACGCGCATAGCGCCGCTGCGCCGCATCCAGCTCGCTCTCGCGCTGCCCCACCAGGGCCTGCGCGGCGAGCGTATCGCTCTCGCGCACCGCGACCTGCGCCTTAGCACTAGCAACGGCGGTGACGGCCTGACGGGACAGCGCCATGGCCTCGTCATGCTGCGCGTCGAGCACCGCGATGCGCATCTGCGCCAGCGGCTGGCCCACCTCCACGAAATCGCCTTCGTTGACCATGATCTCCTGCACCCGCCCGGCGAGC
>CAVPHF010000042.1:0-74370 GCA_963704155.1 uncultured Gammaproteobacteria bacterium | reverse complement strand
GCGGCAAATCGGCTTGGCGCTCTTTCCGCGATTTTGGATCAGGGGCCACGGTTGGAGCAGAGGTTAGGAGCGGTCCTTGTCGGGCGTAGGAACCATCATCGCTCCATCGTGTCAACGATTATTTGCCGGGGATTGCGCACGCTCGCTCGAGCAACGTCCGAAGGTGTTTTTCGGAGCGAATCGCATGATAAGAAAGCGAGAGACGATCTGCGTTCCTTATGGGTGGCGGTGCTTCGCAACAGCGCGTTTGGCGTGGGCGAGACAGGGCTCGGCGTTGCTCCAGTAGAGGTTCTTCATGACGTTTTGTGTCGACGGGACCCGGACGCTGATCTGGTATTGCTTGCGGAGAGAATTGTCGCGCTGACAGCGCATTTCTCGTTGCGCATAGTCGATTGCCTGCTTAACGAGCCGGAGTTCGCGGGCGATTTGAGGCGCACACCCTGTAATCTCGCGGAAACTTCCCGATTCCTGTTGCGCTGTGCTCGACCCCATTTCGCTATTCTCGGGCGGGGAGGATCCACCGAGTTTTGGATCTGGCCGAGAAACGACGCTAAGGAACGGGTCCGGGCGTTGCTCGGGGATATGCACTTGCAATGGCCGGGGATGGTTAACGCAGACAAGAGATCGTCTCAGTTACTGGCCATGAGGCGGGCATTCCACACAGACAGAGACTGGCCACAGCATTGGACACGCCCTCATGAATTTGGCGCGCCGTTGTGGGGGGGATGCTCGGGTATAAGGTTGGCCAAGTGGCAACGCCGACGTAGTGGATGACAGCAGGCTGCGCCACGATGCGGGCGACGGGACGCGCGTAACGAATACTTCGCTTCCGTGGAGACCGACTAAGTCACGCCCTTGCAAGATCGAGCGCAGGCTGTTGTAGGTTGCAGGGAATCGGGTGCTGCGAGCGAAAGTGTGTGCGATAGGTCGTTCACAGGGTTCATTTACCTGCGTGTTCGTCGACTTTGGTGCTTTGGGCAACGCACATAGCGCACGGCTCCACCCAAACACTGTCTCGGCTTGCCGGGCGTTGCCTGCGTAGTAGTTCACCGCGATTTCCGCTTGGAACGTACCCCGATTCTCGGTCAACATCTTCGAGAGTGCCAGCTTGAGGTGTCCTCACGATGTCCGGCAGCAAGCGCGCAAATCGATGTCAACTCCGAAATCATTATTATCGCTGTCAGATACCCAGTTCACAATGTACTGACACTATGGCATTCAATGGTATGAGATTTAGTGGAAATCGCCTTATTCAAAGTGGTGGATTGGACCTGTGGTCAAACGGCATCAAGGCGACATTGCCTACAATAGGCCATCCCCTGCATGATCCTCAAACTCACTGCTGCGGCGCACGTAGACCATCACAGTCTTGGGGTCTTTATGCCGCGAGACTTCCATCAGTTTGAACAGGCTCGCCTTTGCCAGGACCGCTGATGTCATGAACCCTGACCGTAGGCTGTGTCCGGCGTATTCGGCAGGGTCCAGGCCCACCGCGAGGGCGCAGCGCTTGACGACCGAGGCAATGCTGTGATCGCTCAGGGCCGTCTCGGCAACACGATCCCCGCGATACATGCGTCGGTATACCGATCCCTCCTGAATGCCTGCTGCTGCGAGCCACTCGCGTACTGCTCTCACGGGGCAGTACGCATCCCCGCGGATGACTGGAACGATCTGACCGCTGCCCTCGGCATCGGTCTTCGATTGGCGGATGTGGACCCGGAGCCCACCGGCCGTTTCTTCCAGGTCTTCGACTCGTAGGGCGGCGAGTTCGGATCGCCGAAAAGCGCCGCCGAAGCCGAGCGTTAGAATTAACCGATCCCGAAGCCCTTGTAGCCGGTCACAATCGAGAGAATCGACCATGGCGCGCACGAGTTCAGCGAGGGCGGGGGCCTTCTGTTGGGGCGCAGAACCATGTGTTCTGGCGATGCCTCTGAGGGTTCCGCGGACCAACTCCGAACTCGTTGGGGCATCGTGGTCACACAGTCGATGAGCGAGGCGTATGGCGGCCACTCGCCGACGTATCGTGCTGACTTTCAAGCCGCAATCGGCCTCGGACGCGAGAAAGGTCGCGATTGCCTCGGATGTCGCCGGCAAGGCCTGCAATCCCCTGTCGACGCACCATGCGCTGAAGATCGCCCAGTCGGAACGGTAGGCACGCAAGGTGGAATCGGCATGTCGGGTGTTGAAGTACTGCGCTAGCAACGCCTGATCGTCCTTTCGCAGCAGCACACCTGATGCTGCCGAAACCAGTTCGCCTTCGGTTTGAGTTGTCGTCGGGCGGTGCCGTTTGGTCAAATCTTCGGCCTCAAATCGCGGATGAGTAGCCAAGCGGTGCTCTACCGTGGCGTATGGCTAGGCTTTCATGCGAAGGCACGGCGCGCAAGCAATCTGCTCCGAGACCACAGACTGACCCGACGAGCAACTCTGCGAGGGTCGAAATCGGGTGGTGGCGGCTGCGATCGTAGCCGAACGGCGTCAAACGACCCTCAACGAAACCGTCGAAAAGTGAACGCAGATGTGCTGCGACAGCAACGCTCGGATCAACCGGACCACGACCAGCGTGGCGCTCCGCGGCGGCGCTCTTGCAGGCTGACCAGGTCGCGGCAATCACCTCCCTGCCGCTGAGGTGGGCTATCAAACTCGCCAATGTTTCACGTAACGTCAACGTTACAGTTGGCTCAAGACCAAAGTGCGCGAGTTGTCCCTCGAGATGCGTCGCACACTCATCAAGTATTGCCTCAAACCAGATATCTGCGAGATCCTCACCTTGGGCGTCAATACTTCATCGGGTGGTGGCGAGATCCATCAGGCCATCAAGGTACCTGCGGTTCTCCTTGCCATCAACACCCAACGCAAGGCGCCAATGCACTGCATCAAAGTAGAGGGTCAGATAATGGCGTAAGTCCGTCGAATCGCCGACGATGGCTGCTCCTGGGTCCACCGTGATCAACTTGGGGTCAGCGAGCCTGCGCATGAGCTCACGGGTGAGATCGAGTCCCGGAGCAATTCGGCCACTGAGCGTGCGCACGGACGGCAGCTTTTCATGTGCGCGATCGAGGCCGCCGCGGGCAGCCGCCAGCAGGTAGACCGCTTGGCGTACAGTGAGATCCTCCGGCTCGGGCCGTGACGTACAGGCTTCCTCCCAGGCTACCGCAAGGATTGAGTGAGTCGCGGACGGCATCTGGTTACGCGGCTTGTCGCGGCGCATACCGCGCTTTGTCTTACAGGATTGGCACTGGCAATGGGGGCGGTCGATATGATGGCACTCAGGGCACGTAGGGATTCCCTGTGTCGCGCCAAGGCCGATTCCTCGCCCTCGACACGCGCGCTGTACCTCCATCTGCACACCGCAGTGCGGACAGAGTCGGTCGAGACTGATCCGCGGAAAACCTCGCAGGAAGGTGCCTGGGATACAGTCCAGGCCATAGGCGTCGATGATCGACTGTATGCGCTCACCGCCATAGTATCGGCCCAAGGCCTCGTCTTGCTGATCGGGAGATAGATAGCTGGTTCGGTTTCAAAGAGCGAGTAATCGGGGGTGCTTACCACATACTAAGCATTCCTGAGTATCCAGAAAAGAAGAAATATCAAGAATCTCTTAGCCCACGTGGACGCGAGGTCCCGCCATGGGCGAGAGAATGAACATCTGTCCGGTTCCGGAGCGGCTGAAAGAGGCGCGTGTTCGCGTCGGCCTGTCGCAGCGCACCCTCGGCATCCGCGCTGGCATGGACCCCAGTAGTGCCAGCGCCCGGGTCAACCAGTACGAGCGTGGTCGCCACACGCCGGATTACGGCACGCTTGCAGCGCTTGGACGGGTCCTTGACGTGCCGGTGGCGTACTTCTACGCCGAAGAGGCCGGGCTTGCTGACTGGATCATTCGCTACGAAGGGCCACAAGAATCCGGCAAACACGAATGAGTGCAACACAGCTGCGGTGCGACAGTTCCAGCAGCGACACGGCCGTGGGTAACCACAGTCGCCGTCGCCTTGTTGGTGATGGAGTTCGTGTTGCTCTCAGCCTTGGCGCCCCCGATTGGTCGAACCGGATGCGCGCTCAGGACGAGCGTTGGGTTTCGAGTCTGCCCGGCTGCTCTACCCGATGATGGCTGGCTTGGATATCGCTTTGCGCATCGCCGATTCGGGGGACATCGCGCAGCTGCGCGACCTGTATGCGACAGCGGTGCGGGGATTGGCGCCCGGGCATTACAACTCCGAGCAGATCGCCGTCTGGTCTGGATATGCGCAGGCCCCGGCGTTCAGGGATTTCATTCTTCATCCCTTGACCATCCTGGCGACGCACGATGATGAGCCCATCGGGTTCTGCGGCGTCGCGCGAAATGGGCATATCGCGTCGCTCTACGTGCATCCGAGTCATGCGCGGCGAGGGACGGGGAGCCTATTGTTGCGCACTGCACTGGATCGCTGTCCGTCACCGTCAGACGGCCACTGGTCCGCCGAGGCCAGCCTGCTCAGCCGACCGGTGTTCGAGCGGGTGGGTTTCAAGCAGGTGGCCGTCGAGCACAGCGTGCGCGACGGGGTCGGCTTCGAATGCTATAGGATGCGGCGCGATCTGGGGCAAACTGCTGCCGCTGCCAGCCACGGAGAGCATAGCGAGGGCAGGTAGTCCTGGGTGCGCGTGGGCAAGATGCAAAGCGCCTCCGAAACGCACTTTAACTCAATGAGCTACGGACTGCGTAACTGGCTCGCATGGGAAAGGTCATGCCGAACAAGTGCCAAAGCTGCGCTGTTGTAGCGCACTCAGGACGCGGCGTTCTTGCCCTCGGCACCCCACCGCTCGCGGAGCGCGTCGAGCTTGTCCCGATGGGCGATCAAGAGCACCTCGTCTCCGGATTCCAGTCGCGAAACCTGCTCGGGCAGCAAAAAGGCGTCGTCGCGATAGATGCAGATGATCCGACAGCGCTCCGGCAGCGGCAGCTCGTCGATGGCAACCGCGTCCTCGTCTTCGGCAGTGAAATCGAACACCATCGCATCGCCACGGATCAATGAGGACAGTTCCAGCGACTTTTCACCTCTCAGCATGTCCTTGAGGTGAGAGGCGACCGCACGGTTGGGCATGATGCTGTCTTCGAGTCCAAGCTCGTGGCCGATGCGCTGGAACTGGGGGTTGTTCACCCGCGGCACGACACGCTTGAAGCCCAGCGAACGCCCGATCAGGGCCGCCAAGATATTGGTTTGATCGCTCTGTTGAAGGCAGAACAGAACGTCGGTGTTCTCCGGCTCCGCATCAGCGAGGACATCGGGCGAGGTTCCGTCGCCATGGATGAAGCCCGCTTCCAGATGCTCGGAGAGCTCATCGATGCGGACTTGGTCGCGCTCAATGATCACGACCTCGTGCCCCTCGTCGAGCAGCGCGTATGCGACCGAAAGGGTGAGTGAACTGGTGCCGATGAATGCAATTCTCATGACAATGCGCGCCTCCGTCCGAGCCAGGTAGATGGGTAGAGTACGACCAGCAGCGCCAGTATCTCGACGCGACCGAGCAGCATATCCGCGGTGAGTACCAGCTTTAGCAACGGGGTCAGTTCCGGACCGGTAAGCCCGGCGGAGAGGCCGGTGTTCGACGTCGCCGAGACCACCTCGAACAGACTGGCCATGGGGGGCTGCCCATGCAGCAGAAAGATCATCCACGATGCCAATAGGACCAGCGCCCAGAGCCCAAGCAGCTGCAGGGCGCCGGCGATCATGTCCGGTTGTACCCGATCGCCGCCGACGCGCACGTCCAGCACGGCCCGCTCGCTGGTTGCCGTGCGCTGCAGCCCGACCTGGATCAGCCGCAGCAGGATGAGCAGGCGGATGAGCTTGATGCCGCCCGCGGTCGAACCGGTGCAGCCGCCGGTTGCCATGGAAACCATCAGCATCAGCTGCGCGGACGCCGGGAGCGCGGCAACGTCGGTGGTACTGAACCCTGTATTGGTCTGTGCCGAGACGCCGAGAACCAGTGCGTCGGCGGTCGTCTCCATCCAGTTCACGTCCTCGGATGTCGCAGGACTCGACGCGACGGCGATGGCCGCGAGACCAGCGGAGGTGATCAGGATCGCCCAAAGCAGGGCGCGCACCTCGGGTTCGGAGAACAGCGCACGGGGGCCGCGGGCGCGAAGCCGCGCGTACAGCGGCAGGCTGACGGCGGCGGCCACGCAGACGGCGGAGAGCACGGCAACGCTGGCCATCGGCAGGGGGGCGATGTTTTGGTCAGAGTTGGCAAATCCGCCCGTGCCGACCGCCGCCAGTCCATGGATCAGCCCAGAAAAGGCTGGGAGACCGCTTGCCCAGACCGCCCCGACCGCGATCAACGTCAGCGTCAGGTAGACCGCGAACACCCGCCGGGCGTGCGTGCGTGCGCTGGCGTGGCTGAGCGATTCACCGGTCGTCTCGAGCAGTCGGCGTGCACCGGCGTGGTGTCGCATGATCAGAGCAACGGTCAGCGCGGCGATACCCAGGCCACCGTACCATTGCATCCATGCCCGCAGGAATAGGAAGTCCAGCGGCCGCTCCGCCATGTCCCGCAGTGTGGTCAGGCCCGTGGTGGTGACGCCGGAGACGGTCTCGAACCAGGCATCGATAGGCTCGATGCCGAGGCCCATCAGCGGCCAAACCATGATCATGGGGGCGATGACGAAGGCCAGACCGGTGATCGCGAGTGCCTCGTTCCACTGGATATCGCCGTCGCTGTGCATGCGCGACAGCGGCCAGCCGAGCAACGCGAGCAGGGCGCTGACTGTGCTCAGTCGCCACAGAAGCACGGCGTCGCGGTCCAACAGCGAGACCAGCGCCGGCACCACGGCCAGGACCGCCAGCGTCAGCAGCAAGCGCCCGAGCATGTTGAGGACAACCGCCGGGCGTACGGCGCGCATCAATGAATCGACGGCTCGTGTCATGGCCCCTCGGGTTATTGGATGCGCGACCTGGCCGCAGACGCCGGCGGTTGGGTTGCCGCCATTGATCTAGCGAGGCTTCGCCTCAGACCTTTGATGCGTGATCATCGGTATCGGTCAATCCTGGCTCGGCCTCGCATAATCCCGTGTCACCTCAGGATCATTCTCTCGTGCCCTGGCACGGCCGGCGGCTTCATTGCGCGCCGCCTCCTTGGGGTCCTGCTCGGCGGCGTCTCGGGCCTCCTGCTCGACGTCGGCGGAGCGAATGTGCTCCCGAGTCGATTCGTTGTATCGTCGGGCGGCCTCTCGATTGCCTTCACCCTGATTGGCGTCCTGATTGGTCTGGGTCTGGTGCTGATTACTCATTAGAGTTCTCTCCCTTGGCTGTATTTGACGTGCGACGCGCAACGACACTTCGGAAGCGCAAGCGCGTCAGCCATGATCAAAGCAGGTTCTGTACCAGCATTTCGGGAGAAGCCGGACTCTCTGTTGCTCGGCGCTGCCGCAGCGACAGCGGCGCCCGTCGCCGCTGGCGACCATCCGATAGGTACCCGCTGGGACTGGTGCTATGAACCAAGGGTGTTGTCCTGTCCACCGGCGTAATCGTTCGGGCACGGCAGGGCGGATTGGTGGATATGAACAGCTGGGCGGGGCATCTGAACGATACCGATGACCACGACTCTTCGGTCTGAGACGAAGTGTCGCTAGAAAGAGCAGTTGACCGCTTCGCAACAAGATTGGCTTGAGGTTTGCTTCGCCGTATGTGCATCGACTTGAGACGACGTCCGTTCAGTCCGTCTCATTCCCTTGTGGAAATGCCCTTGCTGGAGGCAGCCGATCTTGCCGTCCGGCCATGCAGGTACTGCTATGCCGCTTATCGCCATTGTTGTGTTGCCGTTGCTGGGTGCCTTTGCGGCCTCGCTCGCGGGGCGACGCTGGCGGCGTTCGCCGTCGCTGGTTGCGGCTACCGCAAGCACCCTCTCGCTCGGCGTGGTGCTGGCCCAGTTGCCCGCCGTGATCGCCGGGGACATCGTCGTGCAACGACTGTCTTGGGTGCCGGCCATCGGCCTGGACCTGGGGCTCCGATTCGACGGTCTGAGCCTGGTCTTTACCCTGTTGATTCTGGGCATGGGGCTGCTGGTCGATCTCTACGCCCGTTACTACCTGCCGACCAATGCCAGCCGGGGACGCTTCTATGCGCTGCTGCTGCTGTTCCAGGCGGCGATGCTCGGCATTGTGATAGCGGACAACCTGTTGTTGCTGTTGTTGTTCTGGGAACTCACCAGCGTCGCCTCGTTCTTGTTGATCGGCTACGACCCCGCCACCGCTGGCGCCCGCCGCGGCGCCCGCATGGCGTTGCTGGTGACGGCCGCCGGAGGCCTCGCCCTGCTGGCAGGGTTCCTGTTGCTGGGCAGCGTTGTCGGTAGCCTGTCCCTCGGCGAGGTACTGGCCGCTGGCGAGAGCGTCCGCGACCACCCGCTGCATGTGCCGATTTTGCTGTTGATTCTGCTTGGGGCCTTCACCAAGTCCGCGCAGGTGCCGTTTCACTTCTGGCTGCCGGCGGCGATGGCCGCGCCGACCCCGGTCTCGGCCTACTTGCACTCCGCCACCATGGTCAAGGCCGGTGTGTTTTTGCTCGCGCGTCTGTTTCCGGTCTTCGCGGACGGCGGTCTCTGGTTTGTATTGGTCGGCGGCATCGGCCTCGCGACCTTCGTGTTCGGCGCCTATGTCGCGCTGTTCAAGCACGACGTAAAGGGATTGCTCGCCTACTCGACCATCAGCCATCTGGGTCTGATGACCTTCCTGTTCGGCCTGGGCACGCCGCTGGGCGCCGTCGCCGGCCTGTTCCACATCCTCAACCATGCTGTGTTCAAGGCATCGTTGTTCATGACCGCCGGGATTATCGACCACGAGGCCGGCAGCCGCGACATGCGTCGCTTGGGCGGGTTATTCCTGTTCCTGCCGATGACCGCGACGCTGGCGATGGTGGCGGCCGCCGCCATGGCGGGTGTGCCGCTGCTGAACGGTTTCCTCAGTAAGGAGATGTTCTTCGCCGCGACATTGCACAGCGACCCGATCACCACCGCGCCGACGCTATTGCATTGGCTGATGCCGGCGGGTGCGGTCGTGGGCGGCATGTTCTCCGTCGCCTATTCGCTGCGCTTCATTCACGACTGCTTCTTTGGCCGCAGGTTCGACCCGGCTGCGCGGGGTCTCTCGCGGCCACCGCGGGAACCGGCGCTCGGGATGCGGCTGCCCATCGCGCTGTTGGTGGCTATCTGCCTGCTGGTCGGCGTCTTCCCGGAGCAGACGGTGGGACCTGTGCTCAGCGTCGGCGTGCGCGGCATGCTCGGCTTCGTTCCCGAGTACCATCTGTCGATCTGGCAGGGCTGGTCGCCGGCCTTTGTCATGAGCCTGGCGGCGCTCGGCGGCGGCACGCTGCTGTATCTGCTGCGTCGACCCCTATTCGCGGCGCATCAGCGCTGGTTCCCCCCGGCCCGTGGAGAACGCGCCTTTCAGCACCTGAGCGCAGCGCTCCTCGGGCTCGCGCACCGCGCCCGGCAGCGGCTCGAGTCCCTGTCGTTGCCGCGCAACGTTGCCTGGTTGGTGGCGACGGCGACGGCACTGACCGCGTTCGGTTGGTTTGCGGCCGTGCCGTCGTCGTCGATGCAGTGGACGGCCCCGCCGCCGACGCCGCTGGATCTGCCGAGTCTTGTCGCGGCCCTGATCCTGTTTGTCGCAACGGTTGCTGTCGTGCTGTATCGCGGCGACCGCTTGCGTGCCCTGCTGCTAACGGGCGTCGTGGGATTGGTGATCAGCCTGGCGTTCGTGCACTTCTCGGCGCCGGATCTGGCGTTGACCCAACTCGCGGTGGAGATCGTCACGACCCTGCTGTTGTTGTTGGTGCTGGTGCTGCTTCCGCGCGGTCACCGCATCAAGCCGTCGCGGGGGCGTCGCATGCGGGATCTGGCGCTGGCCGCGGTCGCCGGGCTCGGCAGCGCGGCGATGGCCGCGGTCATGCTGTTGCGTCCGCGGCCGTCGATCTCGGACTGGTATGTGGAGGTCGCGGAGCCCCTCGCCGGCGCCGAGAACCTGGTCAACGCCATTCTGGTGGACTTTCGTGCGCTGGACACCCTCGGCGAGATCACGGTGCTGGCGGTGGCGGCGACCGGCGTCGCCGCCATGGTCCAGGGCATGAAACTCGCTGTCCCCAGGCGCGAGTTCGAGTCGCGCTCGGCCGATGGGCTCGGCTTCGTCGACGAGCCTTGGCCGCTGACCTTGGCCGCCGTCGCGCGACCGCTGTTGCCGGCGGCCTTGATGATTGCGGTCTTCCTGCTGCTGCGCGGGCACAACGCCCCCGGCGGTGGCTTCGTCGCCGGCCTGATCGCCGGTGCCGCGCTGATCATGCAGCAGCTCGCCAACGGCTTGGCTTGGACCAGCGCGCGTTTCCATCCGGATACGCTTCGCATGATCGGCGCCGGGCTATGGCTCGCGCTTGGCACCGGGGCGGGTGCACTCTTGTTCGGTCGACCGTTTCTGACCAGTGCGTCGGTCCACTGGTCGCTGCCCCTGTTCGGCGAGCTGAAGCTCTCCAGCACGCTCGCGTTCGATGTCGGCGTGCTGTTGGTCGTCACCGGCACCTTGCTGCTGATCCTGGAGACCTTGGGGCGCCTTGGCGGGACCATGGGCGCGTCCGGCGACGCGGCCGTTGATGTGCCCGGTGATGTGCTCGGTGATCGGACTGGCCGATCCCGGCGCGACCGCGGCGCCGCCCGGTCGCCCCGCGGAGGCCCTGTGATGGAATGGTTGGTTGCCGCATCGATCGGCCTATTGACGGGGTGCGGCGTCTATCTGCTGCTGCGCGCGCGGAGCTACTCCGTCGTGCTCGGCCTGCTGCTGTTGTCCTATGCTGTCAATCTCTTCGTGTTCGCGTCCGGTGGACTGTCCGTCAACCAGGCGCCGCTGATCGGTACCGGCCCGCCCTATACCGACCCGCTGCCGCAGGCATTGGTGTTGACCGCGATCGTGATCGGTTTCGCCATGACCGCCTTCGTGCTGATGCTCGCGCTCCGGGCGCTGAACGATCTGGGCTCCGACCGGGTGGACGCGCGCCGAGGCGAGGAAGAGCAATGAGCACGGTGTTGCTGGTTCCGCTGCTTGTGCCCTTGAGCCTGGGCGCATTGCTGCTGCTGGGCTCGCGGCTACCGATCAACCTGCAACGCGCAATCGGCATCGGCGGCGCCCTGATCTTTCTGACCACGGCCCTCGGGCTGCTGGCACAGAGCATCCAGGGCGGCGTCACCGCGACGCTGATCGGCGATTGGCCCGCGCCCTACGGCATCGTCTTGGTCTGCGACCGATTGTCGGCGCTGATGCTAACGCTGACCGGGCTGCTCGCAGTCGCCTCGCTGCTGTCCGCGACCGACGGCAGCGATGCCCGCGGTCGCCACTTTCATGCCCTGTTTCAGTTTCAGTTGTTCGGGCTGGCCGGTGCCTTCCTGACTGGAGACCTGTTCAATCTGTTTGTGTTTTTCGAGGTGTTGTTGATCGCATCCTACGGCCTGCTGCTGCACGGCGGCGGGGCGGCGCGGACCCGTGCCACCTTGCAGTACGTTGTGCTGAATCTGATCGGATCATCGCTGTTTCTGATGGGAGCGGCGATGATCTATGCCGCGGCCGGCAGCCTCAATATGGCGCATCTGGCCAGCGAGCTTGCAAGTCTGGCGCCGGCCGATGCGGCGCTGGCCGGCGCCGGTGGCATGCTGTTGGTCGCGGTGTTCGCGCTTAAGGCGGCGTTGCTGCCGCTGCATGCCTGGATGGTGCCTGCCTATGCGGCTGCTGCTGCACCGGTTGCGGTGCTGTTCGCGATTCTGACCAAGGTCGGCGTCTATGCCCTGTTGCGTCTGCTCATCCTGTTGGCCGCCGTCGGTCCCGGCCAACCCATCCTCGCACCGCTGGGGCTGATCCTAACCCTGGCGGCCGTGCTGACCATTGCCGCGGGCAGCCTCGGCGTCATGGCCAGTGCGAGTCTGCGCCCGATGATCGCGTATCTGGTGATGGTGTCGATTGGAACGCTGCTGGCGGGTATTGCACCGGGGACCAGCGACGGGCTTGGAGCGGCGCTCTACTACCTGATCCACACGACGCTGATCACCGGTGGCTTGTTCCTGCTCGCCGATCTGGTGGCCGCGGGCCGCGCGCAGGGCGGGCGGCTGGTCATCGGCGATCGACCGCCGTCGGCCGCGGTGTTGGCCCCCTTGTTCCTGCTCGGCGCGCTTGCCATCGCCGGTCTGCCTCCGCTCAGCGGCTTCCTCGGTAAGGTCCTGATCTTGGACGCGGTCAAGGATGCCGCGCCCCTGAACGACTCCGCTACCTGGCCGTGGGTCTGGGGGGCCGTGCTCGGGTCCAGCATGCTGGTGCTACTCGGCCTGTCCCGTGCCGGGGTGTTGTTGCTCTGGCGTGGGCGAGGTAGCGAGCGAGCTCGGCCGACGGCCATCGCTCGGTCCTCGTCGGCCGTTAGATCGGCCGTGGGATCGGCAGGGGGATTGGAACGCGGCGCGCTGGTGGCCACCATCGGCCTGCTTTCGGCGAGCCCGTTGCTGATGCTGTTTGCCGGCCCATTGACGGCGTTCACGCTGGCGACCGCGCGCCAGACCCTGGACAACAGCGACTATGTTGCCGCGGTCGCGGCCCTGGTGCCGACGTCACAAGCGGTCTCGGCTCGGACAGAGGGTCTTCAACCATGACGCGATGGATGCAGTTTCCCCTCAGCGCCTTGTCGCTGCTCGCGCTCTGGTTGTTGCTCGTGGGCAGTGTCGCGCCGGGACAGATCCTGTTCGGTGCGGTGCTCGCTGTTTCCATCACCGCAATGACCGGAAGGTTTTGGCCGCAACGCCGACGCCCACGTCGGCCATGGCTGTTGTTTCCCTATCTGGTTCGGCTCTGCGTCGACATCGTTGTCGCGAACTTCAGTGTCGCCTTGCTGGTGCTGAATCCCCGGCGGCGCGTGCGCCCCGGCTTCGTCGAGTATCGGCTGACCCTCGTCGACCCGTTTGCCGTCTATCTGCTCATGAGCACCATCTCCCTGACGCCGGGTACCTTGGCGGCGGATCTGAGACGAACGCCGGAGCAGTCGGGCCGCGTCCTGTTGATTCACAGGATGGACGGCGGTGATTGCCCCGAGCAGGCGCAAGCGCTTTGCCGCGAACTGAAGCACCGCTATGAAGACCCTCTGCTGGAGATGTTCCAATGATGCTCGAATTCGCCACCTCGGCGGCGCTGCTGATGGTCGGTCTTGCCCTGCTGTTGAACCTGTGGCGGCTGCTCCGCGGGCCCGCGGTTGGCCGACCGCGTCCTGGCACTGGATACGCTCTACGTCGACAGCATCGCGCTGTTGGTCCTGCTCGGCATCCACTTCGACAGCCTGTCCTATTTTGAATCGGCGCTGGTGCTTGCGCTGCTCGGCTTTCTCGCCACTGTCGCGGTGTGCCGATACTTGATGCGCGGAAAGGTGATCGAATGATGCTGATCGAGGTTCTTGTCTCCTTGCTCGTGCTGCTCGGCGGCGCTTTTGCGCTGATCGGCTCCATTGGCCTCGCGCGGTTGCCGGACTTCTTCACGCGGCTGCATGGCCCGACCAAGTCGACCACCCTCGGCGTTGGTGCCATGCTCGCGGCGTCGACGCTGTACTTCAGTACCAAGAACGACGGCTTGGCCCTGCACGAACTGCTGGTGGCCGTGTTTCTCTTCATGTCGGCCCCGGTCAGCGCCAACCTGCTGGCCAAGGCGGCGCTGCATTTGAAGGTTCCGTCGCTGGCGCCGATCCCGCGGGCATTTCGCGGCAACTCGTCCGACACCGCCGCCGATGACAACTGAATCAGCGCGCCGACGGCTTGGCCCCTTGGTCAGTCCAGCTCTGGCTTGACTCGACCCCTGCAAGTGCAAGCGGCGGTGTTCCTACGCTCCAGCCGTCGGTATCCGAGGAGTTTCCATCCAGACCATGCCTTCACCTGAACAATGGCCCTTGGCCCTGACCCTCATCGTCTTCGTCGCAAGCAGCGCGATCATTGCCGTGGTCGGTACCCGGATGGCGCGCATCGCCGACCGCCTCGCGGACCTGACCGGCCTCGGCGAGGCGGTGTTTGGAGCAGTCCTGCTCGGGGCCACTACGTCGATTTCGGGCATCGTCGTGTCCATCACGGCCGCCGCGGCCGGCAAGCCGGACCTCGCGGTCAGCAACGCGGTCGGCGGCATTGCCGTGCAGACGGTCTTTCTGGTCGTCGCCGATATGTTCCATCGTCCTGCCAATCTCGAGCATGCCGCCGCCTCGTTGCCCAATCTGATCAACGGCGCCTTGCTCTGTGCGCTGCTCGCGCTGCCGCTGATGGCCGCGAGCAGTCCGCCGTTCTCGGTTCTTGGTGTCCACCCGGCGTCGGTGCTGCTGCTGCTGTTCTATGCGTTCGGGCTGCGCCTGGCCTCGCTGACCCGGGATCAGCCGGCTTGGCGTCCGGTGCAAACCCGCGAAACGCTTGAGGACAAGCCAGACGCCGAGCCCGTCGAGCGCTCGGAGCAGTCCGGACTCTGGATACGGTTTGCCGGGGCGGTGGTATTGGTCGGCATCGCGGGCTATGCGGTGGGACTCTCCGGCATCGCGTTGGTGCGCATAACCGGTTTGTCGGAGAGTCTGGTCGGCTCTTTGTTCACATCGGTCGTCACCTCACTGCCGGAGCTGGTAACCGCGGTCGCCGCGGTGCGGCAAGGCGCCCTGACCTTGGCCGTGGGCGGGATCATCGGCGGCAATACCTTCGATGTCTTGTTTCTCGCGCTGTCGGACGTCGCCTACCGGCCCGGCTCGATCTATCACGCCGTCAGCGATCAACCGCTATTCGTCATCAGCCTGACCATCCTGCTCACCGCGACCCTGCTGCTCGGGCTGATTCGTCGTGAGCGCCGAGGCGTTGCGAACATCGGCTTCGAGAGTCTGCTGGTGCTGGTCTTCTATGGCATCGGCCTTGGCGTCATCGTCTTCACCGGGCGTGTGTGAGGCGGTCCGACCCGCGCTCATCGCGCCGTTGTCTTGCCGAATTGCTAGCGAGGTCTTGACATGTCGAAACGCCAGGATCAGCAGCCGCCCGCGTCGCCGGCATCGGCGGCCTTGGCATCGCTGCTGCAGCCGGGGCGGAATTGCTGGCGCGTCGAGCGCGCCAAGCGGTTGTCGGTGCTGATCGACGGCGAGTCGTACTTCGGCGCCATGCGGGCGTCTTGCATTAAGGCGCGCCGATTCATCGCCATCAGTGCCTGGGACATTCATAGTCGCTTGGAACTGGTCCGCGTCGAGGATGATCGGGATCAGGCGCCAGAGGCCGGAGCCAGTGCCGGCCGATGGGTTGCCAACGGTATTGAGCGATCTGCTGATCGCGTTGCTTGAGCGCCGGCCGCGGCTGCAAGTGTTCATTCTGCTTTGGAAGCACGCCCCCATCTATGCGTTCGAGCGCGAGCCCGCCTTGCTCGGGAAGCATCCCTGGCCCCGACATCCGCGGCTGCACTTCGTCATGGACAGCGCCCATCCGTTTGCGGCCAGCCAACACCAAAAGATCGTCGTCATCGACGGCCGCATTGCCTTTTGCGGCGGTATGGATCTCAGTAAGTGGCGTTGGGACACCACGGCCCATGCGGCCGCTGAGCCGCGGCGGTCCGACCCCGACGGCGATCCCTATCCCCCTTATCACGATCTGCACATGCTGGTCGACGGTGACGCCGCCTCGGCACTAATGGGGCAATTCACCGACCGATGGCGCTGGGCCGACGGGCCCGCGTTCGACGGACTCGCGCTAGAGCCGGGGGACGGGCGCGCGGTAGAGAACGATCCCTGGCCCGACGACCTGCCGGTGTTGCTGCGTGATCAACGGGTCGGCATCGCTAGAACACTGCCAGGCTTTGATGGCCGAGAGCCCGTACGGGAGGTCGAGCGACTCTATCTCGACACGATCGACAGCGCGCGGACACTGCTCTACATCGAAAATCAGTACCTGACGTCGCGGATCATCGGCGACGCCCTCTGTCGCTCCCTGCAACGCGCGCAGGGCCCCGACATCGTCATCGTGCTGCCCCGCGAAACGGGCCATTGGTTCGAACAGCACACCATGGATATCCTTCGCGCACGGTTGTTGGCGCGGCTGCGCGACGCCGATGACCACGGCCGACTGCGCGTCTACTACCCCGATGTCGCGGGACTCGAGAGCGGCTGCATGATGGTGCACGCGAAGTTGATGATTGCCGACGACCGGGTGTTGCGGGTGGCGTCGTCGAACCTCAGCAATCGGTCGATGGGGCTAGACAGCGAGTGCGACCTCTGCCTGGTGGTCGAGGCGGAGTCGGACATCAATGCGGTGCGTGGTCTGCGCCAGCAGCTGCTCGGCATACTGATGTCGGCGCCGGCCGATGCGGTTGCCCGTGCCGAGCAGGAGGCGGCGGCGCACGGCGGCGGTCTGATCGCGGCCGTGGAGTCGCTGCGGGCGGAATACGGCGATGCTGCATTAGTAGACGGAACACCGCGGCTGGCCGACCTGGCTGGCGGAGCCGATCCGGAGTGGAATCGCCAGCTACCAGACGAGCGGCTGATCGACCCGGACCGGCCCTTGCATCCGGACCTGGTCGCCGACCTCATGGTCGGCGGAGAGGAGCAAAAGCCCTACCTGCGTTGGCGTTTGATCGTCGGCGTCGGACTCGTCGCGCTGCTCCTGGTGATGGCGGTGGTCTGGCGCTGGACACCCGCCGGCGAATGGCTGAACCCCGACACCATTGCCGCATCTGTGCAGGGCTTGAACGGAACCTGGTGGGGGCCATTGGCCGCCTTGGCTGGTTTCGTCGTGGCCAGTCTGGTCGCGGTCCCTGTGACCTTGTTGATCCTCGCGACCGCTCTGGTGTTTGGTCCCATCACCGGGGCAGCTGTTGCATTGACGGGATCGACGCTGTCCGCGCTGGCGGGCTACGGCATCGGCGCCCATACCGGTCGTGGTGCCGTTGAGCGGCTTTCCGGCGGTGGGCTGGAGCGTCTAAGCCGGCGGCTCGCCAAGCACGGCATCCTGACGATGATCACCGTGCGCATTGTGCCGGTGGCGCCATTCGCCGTGCTCAACCTCTTCGTTGGCGCGGCGCATCTGCGTCTCAGAGACTTCCTGATCGGCACCGTGATTGGCATGGCGCCTGCCGTGATTGCAATGACGCTGTTTGCCGAAGGCCTGCTGTCGCTGCTGCGGCAGGCGGACCTGCGCGCCGTCGCCCTGCTGCTGGTCGGGCTGTTGGCGCTGGGCGGGCTGGCTTGGTTCAGCCGCCGCTGGTTGCGTGCCGATGCCTGACGCCGGTCCAGCGGTGCGTCCCGCGATGCGCCCCCCGGTGCGCCCTTCGGTGCGCCCCCAGTGAGCTTGGCAACGTGGAACATCCATCGCTGCATCGGCGGCGACCGGCGTCGGGATGTCCGCCGCATTGTCCAGGCCATTCTCGCGCTCGATGCGGATGTGGTCGCGTTGCAGGAGGTCGAGACGCCAACCCAATCGGCAGCCGCGTCGAGCGCGTTTCACCTGTTGCACGCGCTGGCGTCGCACGGCTACGAGGCGCTACCGGGGCCGACGATCATTGCGCGCAGCCATAGCTACGGCAACCTGCTGTTGAGCCGTTTGCCGGTCCGCCAATGCATCCGAGTGGAGCTTAGCCAACCGGGGCGTGAGCCACGCGGCCTGATCGATGTCCGTCTGGATGTCGGCCGATCCCGACCCGGACCCCGGCAAGGCAACCAGCCATCGGCGGTTCTGCGTTGCATCGCTACACACCTTGGGCTGGGCCGGGCCGAGCGGCGCGCACAGATCATTGATATCGCGCGGCGCATTGAGCCTTCGCGCGACCTCGCCGGCTGCCCGGAGCCGATCGTGCTGCTTGGCGATTTCAACGAATGGCGCCGACAAAGCCGCCGCCTGTTGCCGATCGATCAGCTGCTCCAACAGGTGCCGTCCTTTGCCACCTTCCCGGCGCGCTGGCCCCTGCTGGCATTGGACCGCATCTGGTACCGCGGGTGCAGGCTTGAGCAATGCAGCTCGGTCCGAACGGACCTGACCCGGATTGCATCGGACCATTTGCCGCTGTTGGCGAGCTTCCACATGGACCGCTCGTGAGTCGCGCCAGGGTGCTGTCGGCACGTCATCCCGCGGCGATCACGCCTCAACCGACCGACAGAGAGGGCCGGCGCGAGGTAAGCGACGTCGGCGAGACGGGCAGGGCGGGTCAGTTCCCGGTTCACTAGAGAATATCGTTGCCGGGGGACAGGGGTCCACCGCTACCAAGGCCGGCGATAGCGTCATCGCCCATGCGCTTGCCCGCGACGCGGATAGGCGCTGAAGCCGTATCGATCTACGCCACCAGGCTGGTGACGCCGGCGGTCTCCAGTCCGATCCAGACGACGAACACGACATAGAGCAGCAGCAGTGCCAGACACTCGCGACGGGTCAGGGCCATGTCGGTGCGCAACAGTGCAAAGAGGACGATGGTGGCGAGCGTCAGTGCTCCCATCATGGGCGCCGCCGCCGCATAGTCCACGGTGGCGCTGCCGGCGATCAAGACGCCGGCGGGGATCGCGATCAGCAGGTCGAAGATGTTGCTGCCCAGCACGTTCGCCAGGCTCACGGTGCCTTCCCGGCGGCGCGCGGCGCGCAGGCTCACGAAGAGGTCCGGCAGGCTCGTCGCCGCTGCCAACACGGTGAGTCCCCACAGGAAACTGGGCGTGTCGAAGCGTTCGCCCAGCTCGATCACCGCGCGCAGGAGTACCTCGACGCCTAACAGGATCAGAATCAGCCCAAGTCCGAGGCGCAGCCACTCGCGTGCGGGGTTCGTCGCAACGGGATCGTTGCGGTGAGTGGGGGCCTCTTTGGCCCCGGCATCGGGCGCGCGATACTCGGTCGTCTCCTGCCAGAGCAGGAATAGGTAGAGTCCGTACAACGCGACCGGGATCAGCGCCAGCCATCGGGTCAATTCGCCGGAGAGGGTCGCGCCGGTGACCGGGCGGTAGATGACGGCCAACGAGAAGGTCAGCAGCAGGACCGCTACCGAGGTAATGTAGAACTGCGCATCGCGGTAGACCAGCTTCCAGTCCGGTTCCAAGCGACCGCCGGCAAGCCCCGAGACACCGGGGATCACCAGAATATTGAAGATGGCGGAGCCGACGATGATGCCGATGCCGAGCTCGAATTCACCGTGTACAAGCGTCGATAGCACGGTGCCGGCGAGTTCCGGAAAGCTGGAGCCGACCGCGGCAATGAGGCCGCCCTGCACCACCGGTGGAAGCCCATAGTGCCCGGCAAGCCGCATTGAGGCCTGCTCCAGCCGGTCGCTGCCTAGCCAGACGACCGCCGTGGCGGCGGCGATGAACAGCAGAAGGATCGGCAGCGGCATCGTTCGGTCGAGGATCTGCAAGTGGCCGTCAACTTCCGCCAGATTGTTGGTCAGGAGGGGCAGGCGGCCCTCCCATAGCGGAGTGCCGGCATTGCCGCCGCCCTTGATCATCGGTGCGCCCGCCTGTCGTGCCGCCGGCAGAGCACCCGTGGTCTATTGCTCTTGGTTGCGGACGGCAAACAGCCTCAGCCGTGTTTGGTCGGCGCGGCGGCTGCTCGGCGGTCGGCACCCAGGCTCGCCAGCGCGGCGCGGATGTCGCCGAGCGCATCGCCCAGGACTTGGTCACTGGCTTGATCACCTCGCATGTTCTCTTCCTCGGCCACCATCAGTTCGCGAACGTCCTGCTCGCGTTCGCGCAGCAAGGCGATCTTCTCATCCGTTGTCAGCCCGCCTCGGTCGAGTTGCGAACGCGCGCCGTGCGCCGGGCTGGCCAATCTAGCTGCATCGTCCGCGCTGGCTACGCCGTCAACCTCGCACGAGGTGGGGCATAGCCACCGCCAATCGGTGCGAATCCACCGCCTCCGGCGATCGGGTTCGGCGAGCGACCAGGAACCAGTGACGCGCCGAACGGTTCCTGATTGTCGGTGCAGCGCCTCCGTCCTATCGAGGTCGGTTCGGGATGCGTGCCGCTGTGGCGCGGTCGGCGGGTGCCGGCGGACGGTCACCAATATTGAGCGGCGGATCTGGCTCGTGCCGCAGCAGTTCCAGCACGGCGGCCTCGGCCAGCTCGTCCAAGCCCAGTGGGCCTCTTCAAGCGATGCCATTGCGGTAGTGCTCGAGACGGGCCTTTGTTTCACGACGTCAGTGTTTGGCCTCGCTAGTCAGCAGGCTGTCGGAACCACTTGTTCGCGGTGTTGCGTCCCGCTTGTTCGGCCCCGAACACTTGAGCCTAGCTGCCGACAACCCGATTGAAAATTAGGAAGAATACTCAGTCCGCCGCTTCCGGAGCATCGTATCGCTGGCAGATGGCGGCCAGCTTGCACAAGGCCGCGAAGCTACCGGCGCGCATCTTTTTCATGACGTTGGCACGATGGTTCTCCACGGTCCGCCGGCTGATCGAGAGGGTGCGGGCAATGTCCTTGTTCGAGGTGCCCTGGAGCGCAAGCATCATGACCTCCCGTTCCCTGGGAGTGAGCAGCGCGAAGCGTGATCGGATGACATCGACCGATTGGCGGGACTCGCGGCGTCGACGATCCTCGGCCAGCGCTTCCGGTCTTGGTTGCCCCCGAGCGTCGCGGAGAGTCTCGCCCGGCTGGTCTCCCGGACCTTGACGAGTCGCTCCGCGAACGACCGTAGGTCGTGGATGATGGATTTGGTCCGGCGGTTTGCTCAAGACTGTCATCATGCGCCAAGCAAATGACATACCACCGCTCCCGCTCCGCTTTGGACCCGAGGTCGACCATGGCCGAGGGCAGGCTGTGCCCGCTGGGCGCACCTTGGCATTTCAACCGCTTGTGGTGCAATGCGCCTGCGGCGCGGCGCAAGGTCCCCGAACCGCTCGTCCAAGGTATCGCGCGTTGCGTTGCGACGGCCCCTACCGACATGGCGCAAGCCTTGCTTTGTGCCAGGCAACGCGCAGAAGATCAGCGCCCCAGTCGACCTGCGTAAAGATCTGCGAGTTAGGACTACCCAAGCATGTATCACGCTGTTGTTGTCGCCAATCGCCGCGCCGGTGCCGGCGCCGAGCAGGTCGACGCGCATGCCCGACGGCTGCTGAGCCGTATCCGGGCGGATGCGAGTCGCTCTGAGTACATCGACTTCGCAGCGGGCGCCACGGCGAGCCGTCGAGGCACGGTGCCGGCCTGGAAGGCCAGTCTGCAACGGCTGCTGCACGAGGGCGTTGACCGCGTGTTCGTGCTGGGCGGAGACGGCACCGTGCTCGCGGTCGCGAGCCTGATGCTCGGCGGCACCGCGGCGCTCGGTATCGTGCCGCTAGGCACGGCCAATTTGTTGGCGCGCGATCTGAGCATCCCGCTGCTGCCGGATGCGGCGGTTGACGCCCTTGCGGGCGGGACTGCGGCGCCAAGGGTGTTGCGCATCGACGTGGGGCGCGTCAACGGTGAGCCATTTTTGTGTGCTTCGATGTTGGGCATGACCACCACGCTGGCACGGGTGCGCGAGGAGGCCCGCGGCAGCGGCGCGTTGCGGCTGGGCGGTCGCATGGCGGTTGAAACCCTGCGACTGCTGCGGAACTACCCGTCGAAGCGGGTCCGACTCTCGGCACACGGCGAAACGCTGAATTTCAGGACGCGGGCGCTGGTCGTCTCCAACAACCCCGTGCTGGCCGACTTGCGCCCAGTGCCCCGCCGCCCGCGGCTCGACACGGGCGAGCTTGGCGTCTATGGCGTGCGCGCGGGCCCTCTGTATGAATGGCCGCGGCTGGTTTGGCGGTTGCTCAGCGGGTCTTGGCCCGAGGATCCGCGGCTCTTTCACTACCGCGCTAGCAGCCTTGCCCTCGACACCTGGGGGCATCACAAAGTGACGGTACTAAACGACGGAGAGCGACTACGACTAAAGACGCCGCTGCGCTATGAGCTCTTGCCGCGCGCCCTAGCGGTGCTGGCGCCAGCCGCGGTGGAGCCTCGGGGGAGGGCGGATGGCGCGCCCGGTGTCGACGCAACGACAGTCGAGCCCGGCCGAGCGCCGGACCCGCATCCTGGCCCACGCCGTAGCGACGCCATCATCAACTGGAACAGCACCAGCAAAGCCGGCGGGATGCGCACGACGCGGCGTTGGATCAGCGGTGTGATGCCGTAGCTCTCGAACATCTGCACGCCAAGATAGAGCAGCGCCACCCAGAGCGCCTGCTGGGGACCCGCCGACAGTCCGACCAACACCGCCGGCACCGCCGACGCCATTGGACCGAAGGTCGGTACAAAGGAGAACAAGCCGGCGATCAGCGCGAGAAGCAACGGCAGCTCAATCCGGCGTCATCTGGTGCGAGAGATTCCCGGCACGGGTATCATTAGTGCCACGAAAGTTTTCAGCCATATCGGCACCGGCAGCGAGTCACGCCGTATGACAGATCCAACACAGCAACCCCGTCTGGTCGTTGGCGTGGGCGCATCGGCCGGTGGACTGGACGCCTTCAAGCAGCTGCTCGCGGCGCTGCCCGGCGATACCGGCATGGCGTTCCTGCTGGTGCAGCATCTGGACCCAAACCACAAGAGCCTGCTGGCCGCACTGCTCGCGGCCTGCACCGAGATGACCGTCACCGACGCCGATCAGGGCGTCGAGCTGCGCCCGAACACCATCTACATCATCCCATGTCGATGAACGAGGAACTCCATTCCGCCAACAGGGGGCTGGAGGCCACCACCGAGGAGCTGCGCTCGCTCAACGAGGAGCTCACCACGGTCAACGCCCAACTGCGCGAGAAGGTCGAGCAGCTTGAGCAGGCGCACGATGATCTGAGCACCTTATCCGACGTGACCGAGCTGCGCACGGCCAACGCGCGGCTGGAGGCGAAGAGCCGCCGGCTCGAGCTGGCCTGGGAGACCGCACGCGGCGGCATCTACGAGCACCGCGTGCCGTTCGACGAGTCCACCTATTACAGCGACCAATGGGCGCGCATCCTCGGGTATCGCCAGGAGGAGCTGCCGCACTACCAGGAATTTCTCACTTGGCTGGTGGAGGAGATGGTCCATCCCGACGATCGAGAGCGCGTCGAGCAGAGCTACGCGGACTTCATCGAGGGCCGCTGCGAGCGCTATCAGGTGGAGGCGCGTATGCGCCACAGGGCAGGGCACTGGGTCTGGGTGCGCACCATCGCGCAGGCGCTCGAGCGCGACACCGGCGGCCGGGTGCGCCACGTGCTCGGCCTGATGCTCGACATCACCGATCTCAAGCAGACCGAGGCGGCCGTGCGCGAGAGCGAGCAGCGCTTCCGAGAGATGACCGACGGTTTGCCGCTGATCGTGTGGGTGCACGACGCGCTGGGCCAGCAGGAATACGTCAATGCGACCTTCTGCGAGTTCTTCGGCGTCACCCCCGAGGAGATGAAGGGCGGACGTTGGCAGATGCTGCTGCACCCCGATGACGCCGATGCGTACAACCGCGAGTTCTATGCGTGCGTGGAGGCGCATCGTCCGTTTCATCGGGAGGCGCGGGTCAAGGACCGGCATGGGCGCTGGCGCTGGATCGAGTCTTGGGGTCGCCCGCGTCTTACCGCCGACGGGAAGTTCCACGGCTTCGTCGGCACGAGCGCCGACATCACCAGCCGCAAGGAGATGGATCTGGCGCTGCAGGAGAGCGAGGAGCGCTTTCGCACCCTGGCCGACAACATCGCCCAGCTCGCCTGGATGGCGGACAGCTCGGGGTCGATCTTCTGGTTCAACAAGCGCTGGTACGACTACACCGGTACGTCGCTCAAGGAGGTCGAGGGCTGGGGCTGGCGCAAGCTCCATCATCCCGATCACGTCGAGCGCGTGATCGAGAAGCTGACTGCCTGCTTCGAACGCGGCGAGGTCTGGGAGGACACCTTCCCGCTGCGCGGGGCCGACGGCGGGTACCGCTGGTTCCTCTCGCGCGCCTTGCCCATCAGGAACGCCCAAGGGGAGGTGGTGCGCTGGTTCGGCACCAACACGGACGTGACGGAGCAGCGCGACGCAGAGCAGCGGCTGGTGCAGGCGGATCAGCAGAAGGACGAGTTCCTCGCCATGCTCGGACACGAGCTGCGCAACCCGCTGGCGGCCCTGCGCAGCGCGTCGGAACTGCTCAACATCAGTACCGGCACGGATCCGGTGCTCAGGCACACCCGCGACGTGCTCGACCGCCAGACGACACATATGGCCAAGCTCCTCGACGGCCTGCTGGACGTGTCGCGCGTCATGCGCGGCAAGATCGTGCTTGAGCGGGCCCTGGTCGATCTCTCGGAGATCTGCCGCGAGACCGCCGACGATCTCGCCAGGCGTCTGAACACAGAGACGCTGGAGTTCTCGCAAGATCTGCCGTCGGAGCCGGTCTGGATCGACGGCGATCGGGTGCGTCTGACCCAGGTGATCGACAATCTGCTCTCGAACGCCGTCAAGTTTTCGGCCCAGGGCGGGTCGGTCGGGCTTGCACTGGAGCGCGACGCCGCGGTCGCGGTGCTGCGCGTGCGCGACACCGGCGCCGGGATCGTGCCGGAGCATCTGCCCCATGTGTTCGCCGCCTTCTGGCAAAGCACGCAGACCATCGACCGTGCTTGCGGCGGGCTTGGGTCTGGGGCTAGCGTTGGTCAAGTCGCTGGTCGAGCTTCACGGTGGCTCCGTCGAGGCGCGCAGCGAGGGTGCCGGTCTGGGGGCCGAGTTTATCGCACGACTGCCGCTGGCGAGCCCTCCCGCCACCGCCGAGGTGACGGAGGCCGATGCGCCGACGCAAGCGCTGCGCATCCTGGTCATCGAGGACAACGAGGATGTCGCACAGATGCTGAGCGAGGTGCTGCGGGCCGTCGGTCACGAGACTGCCGAGGCCTATAACGGTCCGCGGGGCATCGAGCTGGCCAGGGAGTTCGCGCCCGACGTGATCCTCTGCGACCTCGGGCTGCCCGATGCCATGAGCGGTTTCGAGGTGGCGCGTGCCCTGAGGGCGGACGCCGCGACCGCTGGAATCGCGTTGGTCGCGGTGTCCGGCTACGGACGGCCGTCCGACAAGCAGCGGTCGGACGAGGCGGGCTTCGATGCCCATCTGACCAAGCCGGTCGGCATCGAGGCGCTGACCGACGTGCTGGCCCGGTTGCGCTCGTCCTGAGCGCCTCGGCACTGCCTGTGGGGTCAGCCCTTCTGAAAGAGTTGCGACCTAGCTCCAGTTGTGCTCGTCGACCTGGCGCTCAGCCTCTTCCTTGGCCACGCCGTAGCGTTCCTGGATCTTGCCGACCAGCTTGTCTTTTTCTCCTTCGACGGCCAACAGGTCGTCGTCGGTCAGCTTGGCCCAACGCACCTTGGCGTTACCCTGCAGTTCGGTCCACTTCCCCTTCACTTCGTCCCAATTCATTGCGAATACCTCGCTGTCATTTGGTGATGGATACGGTCGTCGATGCGGGCCACCCGAATGGATCTGGCATTGGACGGACGTTGTCCGCCAGCAGCTGTTCGGATCGGCCATCTAGGCAGAAGCGGTAGCTGTCCGGTGGGCGTCGCCCGATGCATCGGCGTCCCTTGTCAAGGATGTGTCGATTGGACCGCTTTGGCTGATCCAGTGATACCGGATGCCGTCATTCCGACCCAGCGCCATCCTCAATAAAGCTCTAGCAGCTCTTGTGCCAATCGGCAGCTCTTATGCCAAGTGCCGGTACCGAGTGCTGGCACTGACCACCTCCAGGTTAACGATCCCGCCGACTAGTACCTCGCGGAGTTGGCCAGCGCCGGCTACAACCGGACGGCGGCACCGGCGGTCGCGCTCGTCGACGGCATTGCGAACCGGCTGAATGGCGGCGACCTGATGGTCATCGGGTAGAGTGGCGGATAGATGGAGTTGAGACAGGTTGAAATACATCCGCGGATTTCGGCAGGCATGGTGGATTTCAACTGATTTGGCACCGTCGAACCGGGCAGCACAGGCGCTTCCTGTCGGCGATCGGCTAATGGTCGCGCAGCGCCGCGATCAGCTCGTCCTTGTCCATTGTCGATCGCCCGTCGATACCGACCTCCTGAGCCTTCTCGTACAGGTCGGCCTTGGTCCACTCCTCGTAGGGTGGCGCCTTCCCGCCCTTTCTGCCGGTGCGCGCGCTGTCGCTGTTGGCGATGCGGGCAGCCTTCTCCTTGCTCATCCCCTTGTCCCGCAATGCCTCGTATTGGTCGTCATTCTTGATCGAGTTACCAGGCCCGTTTTGAGTCTTGCTTGGCATGATTACCTCCGATCAGCTTGGGCGGCGCCTGTGTCGGATGGCGCATCAAGGCAACGCTGTGGCGCATCGATCGCGGTGGCATTCGGAAACATGTCGAGGAAGGCGATGCGCAGACTGTAGCCGTGCACCGTGACGGGTTCCTGCGGGCATTCCCGTGCGATTCGGCTCGCGATCGACTGCAGGTCCGCGGAATCGAACTTGAAGTATGGCGGCAAGAATCCAGCGTCCTCGTTGCGGAAGATCATCGTCTCGGCGGTACCCGAGTGGACCGTTTCGATTCGGTACTGTACGTCACGACCGTCGCCGGTCACGCCGGTGATCTGCACGTCCCAGGAATCCGGGCCCCAGCGGAGCCAGAGAAAGACGATCAGGATGACGACAACAACGGCCAGGCCGATCGTGAATTTGTTTTTCATGGGAGATCTTCTCCTTGTCTCTGGAAGGCTTGTAGTCGGCCGCGGAACACTTTGGGGAACCCCTGCATGTCCATGGCCTCAATGGCTGTAGCAAGCAATTTCGCTGCCAATCACAACGCTCACGTTATCGGCTGTTTTGCGCCGGTTGCGGGGCCGCAGTTGGGACCACTGCGTCAATCGCACCGGCAAACCAAACTTCAGTTGTTGAAATCCACCAGTATCAAAATCATAGCCTTTCCTCGACATCTCCACCTTGGCCGTCTTGCATCGCGACCTTACCCGGTCTCGGTACCGATCTGCTCAAACAAGTGGCCGAGCCGCTTGGCGCGCATCCTACGGAGATAGCCTCTCTATTCGCCCCATGATTTTGAGCTTCGCCCACTCGATCTCCGCTGGCCTCGCGCGCCCCACTGCTGGCTCAGATTATCCATTTCATCGTGGTCTAATCAGCATTCACCGGTGTGTCGTTGCAACGGCCGCAGGCGGTGGGCGTCACCTGCGTCGAGGAGGTGGCCGGCATGGAATACCGACGGGGTTGTTGGTCCTGCAAAATGCATGATGGACTCTGGGTTGGACGATCTTGGCCTCCGCTTTGCTTTGACTTGTAGCGAGGGCGATATCGCCACTCATGGAAGCTCCCGAGCACTTCGGTTGCTATCGGCAGTGTCGTCAACCAATAACCCAAACCCGATGGTGAGGACAGACCAATGATTCAATATGCGTTGATTTTTCTCGTCGTGGCAATCATCGCGGGCCTTCTCGGCCTGTCCGGTATCGCCGGAGCAGCAACCAATATCGCCTGGCTACTCTTTCTCGTAGGCAGTGTCATGGCGATTTTCTTCTTCTTCCGCGGGCGCGGCGGCGCAGCCCCCTAGGAGATCGTGAAGAATCCACAGTCGACGACTCCAGGAGCCGCAAGTAGGGTCGAAATTGTCCTCTTCGTCCAGAGTCGACAGGCCTGGGGCGAGAGCCCCAGGTGCTTCTATCGGCCCCTCGTCCGGTGCTCGCGGCGGCTCGCGGGCCCGTGAACCGCTGGGCCGACGAAGACTCCAATGCACCATTTTCCCCTTGCGTTCGAAGGCTGCGTGTCAGTCGAGATTCCCGTACACATGCATTTTCGCGGCGATAGGGTCGCGTCCGGCACGGCCTTCAACATCACTCGGGTCGGTTTGCTGATCCGAACCCGCGACGCCTGTCCGCGAAGCGGGCCCGTCGATGTGCTCATACCTGTCCCAGGGCCGGACGTCGAGCATATCGTCCGGCTCCCGGCGTCGGTCGTTTACAGTGGTCGCCGGGTCGTCGGCTTGATGCTGCGCGACCTCGATGATGAGCGCGAAGCGGCGGTGCAGCGCTTGCTCTGCGGTGGCGAGTCGTCTTGGCCTCGCAGCCAAAGGTCAGTCATGGGAAACGATCGGAACATCGACTACGGCAACGACCGACCGTACCCGCCCAACCCTTGACGACAATCCTTGACCATTACGATGAAACAAAGGCTTCATGTCGCGGGGTGGCACCGTGCCATGAACGTTACGATGAAACAATCGCTTCATCTTGCGGGGTGGCGCTGCGCCATGACCGTTAGCCGAGTTCATCGAATAGCCGCTCCGGCAGGTGCTCCCGCAGGGCACCGGCATCGTCGCGACTGAGATCCTTGTCGAGTTCGAGGACGACGCGCCGCGCGGTGTCTTTCGACAGGCTCTTGCGCAGCTGACCGAGGAATGTCGGCGGTGCGATCAGACCGAGATGCTGATAGCAATCGTCAAGTCGGCCCTCGTCCAACTGCGCGGCGAAGCGCTTGGCGAAGCCGATCGCCTCGTTCTCGATCGGATCTGTGGGCGGTTCCATGACGTGGCGACCGTGACCTCCGCTGTCGAAGGTGCGTCCGGGTCTGTCGGTGATCAGGTCCTGATTCCGCGCGCGGCCCTTGGGGTCGATCACGTCGCGGATCTCGCGGATCGGATCAGCGTGTCCGTCTTCGTGCTCGGCCCCGATTTTGCAGGTGCTTGGAGACGCCCGGAGGCCGATGATCTCAGCTAGCTAGGGTCTGCCGAGCGATGCCGAAATGCGGTCGGCCTCTGGTTCTAGTTCAAAGCGGGGCAGGTGACATGCAAACGAACACCGAAAACGGCGGACTCAGCCACGACGAAAAACACGAAGTGTCGGAACGCTCGAGCCTGCGCTCGCCGCAAATATTCGAAGTGGTGCGACGGCAAGGTGAAGAAGAGCTGCTGCGCCCGGTGAACTCGCTGTTTTGGTCTGGGATCGCGGCGGGCATTGCCCTCAGCCTCTCGGTCTATTGCACCGCGTTTCTTCATAGCGCAATGCCGGAGCGTCCACTCGGGGTGATCTTCGAAAGCGTTGGATACACGGTCGGTTTTGTGATCGTCATCCTCGGGCGCCTGCAGCTCTTCACAGAGAACACGATCACCGTGGTGCTGCCGGTGCTGACCGAGTTCAGTCGTCGCAACTTCACGCGCGCGGCTAGGCTTTGGGGCATCGTCTTCGCGGCTAATATGATCGGTAGCCTGGCGTCGGCGCTGGTTGTCGCCAAGGGCGGCATTCTGCCGCCGGAACACCTAGCGGCATCGCTCGTGATCTCCCAACATTTGCTCGCGTATTCCGCGGCGCAGACATTGCTCTACGCGATACCCGCGGGGTTTATGGTGGCGTCCATCGTCTGGTTGATTCCAAGCGCCAAAGGCAGCGAATTCTGGGTCATCTTCTTGATCACCTACATGATCGCCCTTGGGGGATTGACCCATGTGGTTGCGGGGTCAACCGAGTGGTTTCTGCTCGCGCTTGCAGGGGACCTTACCTGGACAAAGGCGCTGTTGGCGGGACTCCTGCCGGCGCTATTTGGAAATATTGTCGGCGGAACCGGCCTGTTTGCTCTGATCACCTATGCACAGGTGAAAGAAGAGATTTGACCGGCTAGACCGTTATCGGCTAGAGGTCGCGCGCTTGTCTGAATCCGGCAGGCTGCCCAGGCTCACCAGATTCAGTACCACAGGCACCGCCAGGGTGATGACGATGGCCGGGGCAAGTACCTGGATCAGGAACAGCGTGAGCCCGAAGGCAAACAGGTTCAGGGTAAAGAAGCCGCGCTCCTCATGCTCGTCGTAGACGATGTTCAGTGCGATTATCAGCGCCCTGGTGCCGCGGGTTGCACCCCTTGACGAATCCAGCCGACCCAGCGCGGCAGGAATCCATCCCAAAGCGCGATACGCCCACCGATGCGAATGCTGCCACGATAGCGATCCGGAAGCCCGGCGTCGTGGCGCGCCTGCTCGACCGTCAGCACCAATGTCTTCGCGTGAGAAATGAACCGGCGTCCCGCAGGCGTCAGGCTCGCCCCGGAACGGTTGCGCACGAAGAGCGAGGCGCCGAGGTCGGCCTCTAGCTTCAGGACGCGGGCGCTAACCGTGGATTGGGTCACATGGAGTCGCTTGGCCGCCTCGAGGAAGCTGCCATGCGCAGCGATGGCCAGAAAGGTTCTTGCTTGGTCGATATCCATCGGTTTCCCGCTGTACCATGGCGATCCAAAACTCGAAACGCAGCCGGGAACTCGACTGGCTCGGCAAGTTGAGCGCTGATAGATGCGTTGCGCGAGTGCTGCCGCAAGCTCCCCGACCACGGTGGGCGGCGCCACGACCGATGGCGACTTGTTAAACGTCGATGGTACGCAGCACGACCGCGCGGCAGAGCCGACGGCAGTCCGGTCACAGGGGGCGCTCGATGATGAGACGGGAGTCCACCGCCGTGACGCCGGGGACCCGCTCGGCTAGGGTATCGGCGACACTGCGCTCGGCCGACGACGTGACGGTACCGCTGAGGATCACCTTTCCCTCCAGGGCCTGGACCTCAATGCTGGGGGCTGCGACAGCGATGTCGAGTCCGGCGGTATCCGTCTGCCACTCCAGCGTCTGGCGCAGCATCGCCGCGGTGGTCAGGTCCTCGTCGTCGCCGAACAGACCGCCCGGCGCCTTGGGCACCGCGGCAGCCAGATCCAGCGCGTTGTCGATGGCGGCCCCATCCGCGACCAGCGCGCACAGGGCCGCGGCGAGTGCTTGGTCCGACGCATGGGCGACGGACCCTTCCAGCCGCAGCCGCCCGTCCTCGCCGACCACTCGGACGCCGTAACCGCTGAGCAACGGGTTCACATCGATCAGGGTCTGCGCCCGGACGGCGGCCTCCGGCAGCGCAGCGACGGCGGCGGGCAGGTACAGCAGAGCCAGCAAAAGGGGTAGAAACGGCCGCAGGTTGATGCGCGCGGATTGCCGCATGAAGCGTCCTCCTGTTGGTGGGCGCCCGCGATGTGTTGGCGGGCTGGTATGAAGTGGCTTAGCCCGCGGTGACGCGAGCTGGCGGGGGATGCCAGGAGCGCCACGCTGGGCGCTCGAAGCCGCCGATGCCCGCGGCTTCTTATCATCATCCTCTTATGATAGCCATGAATGATGATCGGGATGAAGCATCCAAGAGGTGTTTCAAGCTGATATCTCATTTGACTTCTGACCGGTGAGCGCGGGGTCGGCCGTAGTAGTCGTAGAGGACGACCTCTTGCTCCGGATTGATGGCGGCGTTGGGATCGAATTCCGGTGCGCCCTCTAACTGCGTGGTCGTGACGTTGAGCTTGATTTGGCGGTCGACCCAGCTGACCTCGCTGATCCAATCGATTGCAATCAGCAGCTTCTTGGAGAAGGGGAGCCGCGAGGTGTCCAGGACCAGATAGCGAGCGGCCCAGCGCTCGTCATCGACGATGAAGTCATGGGCGTGGCCGGCCGCTCCGTCAATGGCCTCGAGGTCATACTTGAGCAGCTCGTTGACCGAGCGGAGATGCGTTTGCTCGAGATCCACGTCGGGCGGCTCCGGCAGGTCTGTGCTCCTCGGGGGCGGCGGGATCGGCATCGCAGGGTTGGCGCCAGTCCCCCAGAGTTCGCCACCCATCCAGTAGTAGCTCGTTGCGAAGAAATCGTGGTAGGCCTGCTCGTAGCGTCGAGACACCGGAGCCTCATCGTCTAGTGGTGGGCTCTGCTCGATTTGCTGGGTGGTCAGCCGCACCGGGATCTCGCTCGTCTCCCACTGCGGCTGCTTCATGAGGACTGGCGAGACCAACACCTTGCGCCCAGGCAGCCACTGACCCGTATCAGCGACCATGTAGCGCACCCCCCACTGCTCATCATCGACCAGGAAGTCGCTACAGCGACCGATGTCCCCATCCTCGGCGAGCAGCTTGTAGCCTTCGAGCTTGCTTAGGCTTCTCAACATGATGACCTCCTCGGTCTGCGCGACCCTGTGCTTGAGTGTTGATCGGGTTTGACGCACGCGCTGTGCCAGTGGCCGACATCATTCAGCGACCAGCGACCAGCGACCAGCGACCAGCGACCAGCGACCAGCCACCGGCCAGGTGGCAGGGGCTGGGTCGGCTTGCCTGACCTCCCATCTCGGTCCGGTTCTCTTGCACCGGCGACGGTGCATTACACCCTGACGAGCCGAGCCATATGGCATTCGAGCTTTCTCGCTGGATCCTTGCCTGATGCGGTTCTGACGAGGCCGGGCCTGCGGCGGAGCCTCGCTTGTCGAGGTATCGGATTCGATACCTTAGGGTATGGCCCGAGATCTGCTGCGTGCCAGTATCGAAGTGTGGTTCCAAAACTTAATCTGAGGAGCATCGCCATGCGTGCACTGACCATCAGCGCAAACAACTTCGAAGACAGTGAACTGATCCATCCAGTGGCGGCATTGACCGCGGCTGGAGTCGAGGTCGACATCGCTTCCGTGGCGCCCGGCACCATCACCGGCAAGAAGGGCGCCGAGGTTCAGGCGACGTTGGGCGTCGCGGACGCCAGGACTGGCGATTACGACCTGCTCTTGCTGCCAGGCGGCAAGGCCCCAGCCGAGCTGCGCCAGTCCGAGCGCGTGCTCGATCTTGCGCGCGACTTCATGGACGCGGACAAGCCCGTGGCGGCCATCTGTCACGGGCCGCAGATTCTGATCTCAGCCGAGCGCGTGCGTGGGCGTCAAATGACCTGCTACGAATCCGTCGCTAGCGAGCTCAAGGATGCCGGCGCGAACTATCGAGATGACGGCGTCGTCGTCGACGGAAACCTCATCACCTCCCGTCACCCAGGAGACATCCCCCTGTTTGTCGACCAGATCCTCCATGCTGTCGAGCATGCTGTCGAGGCGGAGCGGGCCTCGGCCTAAGGTGATTTTCGGCATCGGCGGCAATCGAACCGCGTCCGGAGTCTCCCGACCATCAATGGTCACTGTCGGCCGGTTGGTGCGCGGATCCACCCGCACCTCGCTGCCGTCCTTTCGTGTGCCGCTCCAGGAAGCGGCTGCCGCCGGGAAGGGGAGGGCCAGTGCGAGCACCGAGAGCGTAAAAACGGCGAACCAGGATGATCGAGCCAGGTTGTCCGATACACGATCCGCCTCGCGCCGCCGCGCGGCCCTTTGTATTGCGAAGTATTGCGAATGTCGTCAACATTCGTCCCCCTCCCGTCGGCGCCGACCCATCCTGGACCGAGAAGGTCCCGATCGACATCTCAAAAGTAGAAAAGCGGCAATTGACATGCCAATTGGCAGGCGTGCCATTGGCAGAGATCTTGAGTGGCTCTGAGGTACCGACCAACGCGGAGGCCGAGCACCGACCCACAGCCCGATGGCTAGGCTCGCCAGTGCGACCTCTCGCTCAACAGGAGGACTAACATGACGAAGTTAAGTCAAGAGAACTGCGATGCCTGCCGCGCCGATGCGCCCAAGTTGACAGACGAAGAGATCAATTCGTTGATCCAGGATATACCGGACTGGTCCGTCGAAACTCGGGATGGAATTCCGCAGTTGGAACGGGGCTTCGACTTCCCCGACTTCGCGCAAGCCCTCGCCTTTACCAATCAGGTCGGCGAACTGGCCGAGGCGCAGGGGCACCATCCAAAGCTGACCACCGAGTGGGGGCAGGTCGTCGTTACCTGGTGGTCGCACAAGATCGGAGGACTCTACCGCAATGACTTTGTCATGGCGGCGAAGACCGACACCCTCTGATCTCCAGAGCCGACCGACGATGATGAGGTCTGCTCCCGCCCTAGCCGGTCGGCACTGGTGCAATTGCCCCAGGGGACGGTGGCAAACCCCAAATCGAATGCTTACCGGTCGGTGGCGGACTCGATGCGGTCGCCGGCCTGCTCAACGGCCTCTCGCGTTTGCTCTGCGGCCTGGTCGGCGGTCTCTTCGACCTGCTCGGCGGCCTGTTGGGCCGTCTCGGCCGTCTTCTGCCGGATCGCGCTGGCGGCCTCGCCAGTGGCCTCGGCCGCCTGGTCGATCTTTGCGCCGACGTCTGGGCTGCTGGTTTGCTCCGACTGCTTGTCGCAGCCCCAGAGCAAAACCGCGGCGACGCCGACGGCCGTGAATGTGAGTGCGGTTTGAGTGATCTTCATGGTGATTTTCTCCTATCGTGGTTGCAACTTTGGACTGGGACCCGCGTCAACGCACGGAGCGGTAGCTGCCTCGGCGAATCCACCCCAGCCGCAGCCGACGTCGAGCACGCTTTGGCCGGGCGAGAGGGCGAGCTTGTCGCAGATGAGTTCGAGCTTGGCGCGTTGGGCACCGTCCAGGTCATCGGCCGCGGCCCAGTAGCCGCAGCTGTAGCTCATGGTCGGATCGAGCATCAGCCGGTACAGGTCGTTGCCGGCGTCGTAGTGGCGCTCGCCGACCTCGAAGGCGCGACGGCCCGCCTGACGGTTGATAAGCCGCGTGCGCAGCAGCGCCAGCGCGACGCGTATCCGCAACCGCCACGAGCCGGCATCGTCGAGCGCCTGATCGGCGTTCGCAGCCAGCACGCGCGTCAGGGTCTCGTCGAGCTGTTCGGCGTCCCAGAGGCCATCCATATAGCTTTCGCCAAGACCAAGGGCGCCCGCGTGCAGCACACGGTGATAGAAGGCCGGGTCGTGCACCTGGATGTCCCAGGGCCGCTCGCCGTCGAAACTCACATCGGCCTGTGCGGCCAGGTCCTGCAGCACGGCCGGCGCGGTGCAGCGACCGCGGGTCAGTGCCGGCGCCGCCGGCGCGGGTTCAGCGTCGTGAAGGCGCCCGAGCGACAAGGATCGCGACAAGGTTTGCATGGTTATGTCATCTCCGTGTTGCCTGCCGTCGGTGGATCGCTGCCGCCCCGTGTTGCATCTCGCTTGTTGCATCTCGCTGCGGGCGTCGGAGCCACCGGTGACATCGTCAGCCCCGCGGCGCCGGCTCCACGGCGCGCGCTGGGCCTTTACTCGATTTCCCGTTGTGGCAGCGTCGCTGACCACGCCACGCGGCGGCGAACTCCAGTGCCGTCAACTGGTCGCGGTTAATGCAGCAAAAGCCGTGCCGGCGCCGATCATAAGCGCGTCCAGGCCGTGTGGCTGAAGCAGACTTTGAACCTAGAAACGGCAGTTGGACGGCCCCCAGGGTGCGTGCCCTGGGGGTCGTAGCGCCCTTCACCTACGAGGTGAGCCCGCGGCAACCGTGTTAGTGGCCTGAAAACAAGTGTTTGTGTTGGGCGCTTAGCGGTCAACTGCCGTTTCTAGGTTGAATCAAGGCCGCCGTGGCGCCACCCGTGCGCGCTGGCGATGTCCTCGACTTGTCAGACTCGGGGGCCGCATGCTGGGCAGATCGCTGGTCTATTTCCACCATGGGGTGGTGGATTTCACGCGTCCGTGTCAGGCTGCTGATCCGCAAGCGCCATGCCGCACCCGGTTCGAATTGTCTGCTGTGTACAGATCACGGGGGCCGATGGTCCCGGACCGGCGGCGCCGATTTGGCTGTCCGCGCCTAACACGTCTAGACTCGTTACGATTAAACAAGCGCTTAATCTTGCGGGGTGGCACTGCGCCATGAACGTTAGCTACGCGATGCCTCAGGCGGGCGAGCGTACTGCGCTTCCCTCAATCATCCCGTGCGTTGCGCCGAGCGCCGAGGCCGCTGTCCGGCCCCATCGTCGCATGTCGCCCCCAGGCCCTTGGCGCTCGGCCCTCGAGCGTGCAAACGCGTTGTCGCCAGAGAACTTGGCGCCTCTGCAAACAGTTGGCGCCCCAACCAGCCGAGGTGCTTGCGCCAGAACCGGAGTCGTCAATCGCGCAGCCTGAGGATCAGCACATGACCGGCGCACAAGACTCGAAGCCACAGACGGCCCTCGTCGGCATCGGCGCCTCCGCTGGCGGCCTCGATGCGCTGAAGCAGTTCTTCTCCCGCACGCCGGGAGACAGCGGCCTTGCCTATGTGGTCGTCGTCCATCTGACGCCCGAGCAGCCGAGCCTGCTCGCGGACCTGCTGCAGCCCTTTGTCGGCATGCCGGTGCAACAGGTCACCGAGGACATGGTCGTCGAGCCGGACAACGTCTACGTCATTCCACCCGGACACAATATGGCTAAGATCGACAGCCACCTGCGGGTCACCGACCTCGAGACCCAGCGTCGCCATCGAGCGCCCATCGATCACTTCTTCGAGACCCTTGCCAAGACCCATGCCGAGCATGCCGTCGGCGTCGTGCTCTCGGGCAGCGGCGCCGACGGCAGCGTCGGCATCGCGCTGGTCAAGGAACACGGTGGACTGACCATCGCCCAGGAGCCGGCGGAGGCCCAGTTCGACGGCATGCCCGAGAGCGCGATCGCGACCGGACTGATCGATCTGGTCCTGCCGGTGCGCGAGATGCCGGCGCATATTTTACGCTTCATGCGCACCTGCCCGCGGATCGACCTGGTCGAGGACATCAAGGAGCAGTCGGAAGCGGACCGCCAGGCGCTCGAGCACGTGTTCGCCCAGGTGCGCGCCCGCACCGGGCAGGACTTCTCCCGCTATAAGCAATCGACCGTGCTGCGACGCATCCGCCGCCGCATGCAGCTCCATCATGAGGAGCAGCTCAGCGACTACCTGGACCTGTTGCGTCGGGACGCGGGCGAGGCGCACCTGCTGGCGGAAGAACTGCTGATCACCGTCACACAGTTCTTCCGCGATCGTGCACAGTTCCGAGCGCGCGGGGCGCTACCTGCGCGTGCCGGGCGGCGAGCCGTCGGCCAGTGTCTTCAAGCTGGTGCATGAAGCATTGCGCGTCGAGCTGCGCGCCGCGCTGCATGCCGCCGAAGAACGGCAGGCACCCGTGCGCACCGATCCAATAGCGATCACGCTGGACGGCGAGGCGCGGCGGGTCGTGCTGCACGTGCGCCCGTCGCAGGATGTCGAACTCGGCGGTCTGAGTCTGATCATCTTCGACGAACTGGAAGCCGGCGACGGGCCCGTGACGCTGGCGGGAACCGTCAGCGCGGAGGAGCGCTCCGAGCTCGATCGGACCAAGGAGCACCTGCGCGCCGTGATCGAGCAGTACGAGACCTCCCAGGAGGAGATGCTGGCGGCCAACGAGGAGCTGCAATCTACCAACGAAGAGCTGCGCTCGACGATGGAAGAGCTGGAGACCAGCAAGGAGGAGCTGCAGTCGATGAACGAGGAGTTGCAGACGGTCAACCAGGAGAACCGCCACAAGGTCGAGGAGCTGAGCCAGCTCACCGCCGACCTGAACAACCTGATGGCCGCGACCGACATCGCAACGCTGTTCCTGGACCGCGACCTGCGCATCCTGCGGGTGACGCCCCAGGCCAGCAAGCTGTTTCATATCCGCACCCGCGACCGCGGCCGGCCGCTGACCGACCTGCGCCGCCTGGTCGCCTACGAGCAGCTGGAAGAGGACGCCCGCAGCGTGTTCGAGACGCTGAAGCCGGTTCAGCGTGAGGTGCACGGCGAGGACGGCGCCTGGTATCTGGCGCGGGTGCTGCCGTACCGCTCGGCTTCCGACCAGATCCAGGGCATCGTCATTACCCTGGTCGAGATCACCCAACTCAAGAACGCCGAACTGGCGCTGCGCGACAGCGAGGAACGCTTCCGCGCCCTGGTCACGGCCTCGGCGCAGATCGTCTGGACCACCGATGCCGCCGGCCAGGTGGTCGAGGACTCACCGTCGTGGTGCAGCTTCTCCGGCCAGACCCGCGAACAGCAGTTCGGCGAGGGCTGGGCCCAGGCCGTGCATCCGGAGGATCGCGCCGCCGTGCTGGAGAGCTGGAGGCGTTGTGTGGCCGACGAGCGGCCGTTCACCACCGAGTTCCGGCTCCGGCATGTCGACGGCGGCTGGCGCTGGACGCATGTGCGCGCCGTGCCGTTGCGTGACGAGGCGGGCAGGGTCCGCGGCTGGGTCGGTATGAATCGTGACATCACCAGCCGCAAGGCCGCGGAGGAGACATTGCACGCCGAGGACCGGCGCAAGGACGAATTCCTGGCCACCCTCGGTCATGAGCTGCGTAACCCGTTGGCGCCGCTGCGCACGGCCATGGAACTGGTCCGGCGCATCCTGCCGTCGGACCCCGAGGTCGAGCGTGTGCGAGCGATGATGGAGCGTCAGGTGCAACATCTGACACGTCTCATCGATGACCTACTCGACGTGGCCCGAATCAAGTCCGGGCGCATCGAGCTGCAGCTGCAACGCATCGGTCTGCGCGAGCCGCTGCGCGGCGCCATCGCGGACCTGCGCCAGGCCATCGACGCCGCCGGCCATCGGCTGATCGCCGATCAGGCCCCCGAACCTCTGCTCCTGGAGGCCGACGCAGTGCGCGTCGAGCAGGTGTTCACCAATCTGCTGCACAATGCCATCAAGTACACACCCACCGGCGGCGAGATAACCGTCAGCAGCCGCCGTGACCAAGGCGACGCCGTGGTCAGCATCCGCGATACCGGTATCGGGCTGGCGCCGCAGATGCAGACCGAGATCTTCGACCTGTTCGTGCAGGGTGCGCACTGTCCCGATCGCGCTCCGGCCGGACTCGGGCTCGGTCTAACGCTGGTCCGACGACTCGTCGAGCTGCACGGCGGTCAGGTCGAAGCGCGCAGCGAAGGTCCGGGCAAGGGCACCGAAATGACGGTGCGTCTGCCGTTGGCCGGCAGGGCGCAGCACCGAACCGAAGAGGAGGCCGAGCTCAGTGCGCCGGCAGCGGCGCCCGATCGGCAGGAGCCGGCCCCGAGCAACGGCGCCGACACCAACGCGCAGTCGCGCCGCATCCTCGTCGTCGATGACGTCGCCGATATCGCCGAAAGCCTGATGCTGGCGTTGGATCTGATCGGCCATGAGGTGCGCCAGGCGCAGACGGCGGCGCAGGCGCTGACCATTGCCGACGACTTCGCGCCCGAGGTGGTCATCCTCGACATCGGCCTACCGGACATGGATGGGTATGCGCTGGCCACTGCGCTGCGCGCCCGTCCGCAGACCGCCGATGCGCTGCTGATCGCCGTCTCGGGGTACGGTCAGGACAGCGATGTCGACAAGTCGCGCGCCGCTGGCATCGACCATCATCTGACCAAGCCAGCGCAGCTAAGGATCATCCTCGAACTCATGGCGCACCGTCGTCATGAAGGACCGTCTCCCGGCCGGGCGCGATCCGCAGGCGATGGCGTCGTGCGGTAGCAAAGGGCGGCGGTTTGGGCGCGCCCTGTATCAGGAAGAACCAGCGCGAGGCCAGATGACACGAATGAGGGTGCCGACACCGGGTGTCGTGATTCGCCGAACTTCGGCGAGCGCGTCCGCCACGCTTTCGCGGATGCTCGTCAGTTGCGCCTGCTCGTCAGGGCTCAATCGAGCGCCGATTTTTTTTGCTCAGCATGTCGAGAGAGAACGAAGCGACGCACAGCGATTGGCCCAGTTTGATGCAAGCCTGTTTCGACCGCGTCCGCAAGGACCCCGGCAAAACGCTCGGTCTCCACCTGCGCCGGGGGCGTATGGGGCTCCATCGCGTGGCGGCCGGCGCCACTGGAGTCGAAGGTGCGCCCGGGCCGGTCCCGGGCCAGCTCCTGTTCGGGCAGGCGGTTGTTTGGATCGATGAAATCTTGGACCTCACGCAGCGGGCCGCGGGGCGCATCGGTCTCATAGACCGCCGCGCGCCCGGCGTCTGCTACCAAGAGCCAGAGTTTGGATGCAGCCATGTTGCTTCCTCCCGTTCTCGCCAGTGAATCGGACCTTGGTTGTTCGCGCCCCTTGGGTGTTCGCGCCTCTTTTGGTGTACGCAATCCTGGTGTACGCAATCCTGGTGTACGCAATCCGATCCCGTGTTGGGATCATCCAGCACCGGGGTTCCCTGCGGGGCGGGAATGTCGGGCGGCTGCCTCGAACGTGATTGCCGGTCTGCGACTTCCGGTCGTACTCAAACACAGTCTAGTAAGCAAAAGTGATGCCGACGGCGCGCGCGTCGGCCAAGCCGATCAGAGCGGAGGGCTCGCCGCGACCCGCTGGTTCCTGGTTCATTTGCACCTGCAGGTGGTGCATAACGCGCGCTTAAGCGCGCTGCGCCGTAGGCACCGTCCTCCAGCACGGGGAAGCGCTTGCAGCGCCCGATGGCGGTCTCCGACCCGGTCAGGGCGTTGTCGATGATCCGCGCAGTGACTGAACCGGACCGGATTCTCATCGAGGCACTTGCTGACCGACGCTGACGACAGCCCACGCATTAGCCCGATTCATGCGGTCCTGGCTTGTATGAGTGATTTCCATAAAAACAACGAAAATGCTTGAGAGCACGCCGTGCTGCCAGCCACCCGGAGGTCTGTCATGCCGAATCAGCCAGAACGCATCATTTGCCCCAGCAACGTCATGGCGATGGTCATGGCCGGCGGCCACGGCTCCCGGCTGATGCCGTTGACCGAGAAGCGGTCGAAGCCGGCCGTGCCATTCGGCTCGCGCTATCGGATCGTCGATTTCGTACTCAGCAACCTGGTCAACTCCGGTATCTATACGATCTACCTGTTGGTCCAGTACAAGTCCCAGTCGCTGATCGAGCACATTCGCAAGGCCTGGACCTTGTCGCCGCTATTCCCGGACCACTTCGTGACCGTGGTGCCGCCGCAGATGCTGAGCGGTCCGGCCTGGTTCTCCGGTACCGCGGACGCGGTGGCGCAGAACATCGAACTCATCGAGCACCAGCATCCGGAGTTTGTGCTCGTGCTCGGCGCTGACCACGTCTACCGCATGGACCTGCAGCAGATGATCGCCTTCCATAAGGCGCGCGACGCGGACGTCACGTGTGTGACCGGCATGCTAGTCGGCTAGCTGGTGGAAATCCAGCCGTGGCCCCGGGAGCGGGGAACATGTAGGCGAAGGCAAGGGTGCCCGAAGAAACTTCCGTGCGCACCGCAAGGAAGAGGAGTAACTGCGGGGAGGCTACCGTACGGGAGCCAATGAGGGATCTGAAGGAAGCCGGAGCCAAATTCGTCACCTGAGCGAAAGCGAACCTTTGCTGAGGCAGACAGGGGTGGGCGAGGTGCCCCGGACCACCGAAGCCCGATCCGCTTCCCGTAAGCCCCTGTAGGTAGAGAAGGCAGGTGGGCGAAGACAGAGGCGACTAGCTTACCCGGTGAAAGGCCGCCGATTCCGGGTCGGTGTAACGACGACACCTTAAGCCCTAAGCGGCGCGGAGACGTGACACGTGATGGGACGGGGGCCTGCAGACGAAGCCGTAGTAATCGTAAAGCCCGGTGCCGATGAAGCTGCGGTGACGTAGCGGAGGGTAAAACATCGGGTCAGCGGCAGGGATGGCGGAGGTGAAGGGCGGAACACGTAAGCGGTTTTGGAGAGCATGAGAGACCGTGCGGTCGAGATCAGCCCACAGAGGAGCCGGCGTCTGGGCGAGACGTAGACATCGCCATGACGACACCGGTGCAGATCGCCGAAGGCCGTGCGCAAAGAGAGTGCCATGTATCAACTGAACCTATGGACCGACGAGCGAAGACTCTTCGAGGAGCTCTGTGCAGTCGAGCGGCTGCGCGGCGGTTTTCAGAGCGTGCGAAAGAACAAGGGAAGCCCCGGCGTGGACGGAGTGACCATTGCCGCATTCGAAGCATGCCTCGACGAAGAGCTGGGCCGGCTGACAGCGGAGCTGGAGAGCTGGACCTACAAACCCTCACCGGTGCGGCGGGTGGAAATCCCCAAGCCCGGTGGGCGCGGCACCCGCAATCTCGGGGTGCCCACGGTGCGTGACCGGGTCGTGCAAGCGACTCTCAAGCACCTGTTGGAGCCGATCTTCGAGCCAACGTTCTCCGTTCACAGCTACGGCTTCCGCCCTGGGCGGAACCAACGCCAAGCGGTGGAAGCGGCACGTGAGATCGTGGCCGGGACGGCTAGCCCTACGTTGCGGATCTGGATTTGGCGCAGTTCTTCGACCGAATCCACCACGACCGCTTGATCGCCCGCGTTGGGGAACACGTTGCGGACAAGCGCATCCTGCGCCTGATCGGGATGACCCTGCGCAGTGGCGTTCTCGCCAATGGCCTGATGAGCCCGACCACGGAAGGGACCGTGCAAGGCAGCCCGTTGAGCCCCCTACTCAGCAACATCGTCCTCGACGAGCTGGATCGGGAGCTGGAGCGACGCGGCCTTGCGTTTTGCCGGTTCGCCGATGACTGTGCGCCACGAAGGCGTACTGGAGGGCGCAAGCCCTCCGTGCAGCCATGCTGCACAAGAGATGGGGGAAGGCCCCCCGAAGCCGCCGTGCAGGCGGAGGCTTCAAACCACCCACTGCTGCTGCGCTCAAGAGGCGTGGTGGTGCGCGAGCTGGGAAAAGGCCGGGCGCGACCCGGTCAGGTACGGACCGTGGAGTCGAACGTAAGTGAACCGCTGATGACGTGTCGAAAGCGTAGGAACGACGTCAAAACCGAGGGGGAGTCGTTACCTCGGGAAGAGCCTGGGGGCAACCTGTCTACTGCCCAGGCGGCGTCCGGCATGAAGGCGGCGAGAACGCGGTCCAGGCTCTTGTGCGGAACGTGGGAACCTGTCACCTCGATGTTAAGGGAGCCACGCAAGGGGAAGCCCCCCGAGCGTGTGAGTACCGATGCGGGGTACAGGGACGGAGCAACCTGTAGTAGTGAGGAAGGTCCTGTAATGGGGCTGGAGCGAAGGGGTTGCCCTATCCGGCCTGAAACGATGAGGCAACCAGCGATGGGAGGACCTCGTTGAATCAGGCAAAGCCATTTCCCATCACCAAACGTCAGGTGTGGGAAGCCTACAAACGCGTCAAAGCCAACCAAGGAGGGGCGGGCGTGGACGCGCAGTCGTTAGCCGAGTTTGCCGAGGATCTGGAGAACAACCTTTACAAGCTCTGGAACCGACTGGCGTCCGGGAGCTGGATGCCCCCACCGGTCAAGCGGGTGGAGATTCCCAAGGCCGACGGCGGAGTCCGCGGTCTAGGCGTGCCCACGGTGGCGGACCGGATCGCCCAAACGGTCGTCAAGCAAGCCCTGGAGCCGGAGTTGGAGAAGCTGTTCCATCCCGACTCCTACGGCTACCGGCCCGGTAAGAGTGCCCACCAAGCCATTGGCCAGGCGCGCCAGCGCTGCTGGCGCTACGACTGGGTCGTCGATCTCGATATCAAGGGGTTTTTCGACAACATTGACTGGGACCTCATGATGCGAGCGGTGCGCCACCACAGCCAGGACAACTGGGTGCTGCTCTACATTGAGCGGTGGTTGCGCGCCGAGGTGCAGATGCCCAACGGGAGCCTGCAGTCGCGCGAGCGCGGCACGCCGCAAGGCGGTGTCGTCAGTCCGCTGCTGGCCAACCTCTTCCTGCACTACACCTTCGACGGATGGATGCAGCGCACCTACCCGCAGATCCCTTTTGAGCGGTACGCGGACGATGCGCTGTGCCACTGCCGGACCAGGGAGGAGGCCGAAGACCTCAAGGCCGCGCTGGAGCGGCGATTTGCCGAGTGTCGACTGGAGCTCCATCCGGAGAAGACCAAGATCGTCTACTGCAAGGATGACGATCGGCGTCTGGAGTATCCCTGCACCCGCTTCGATTTTCTGGGCTATACCTTTCGCCCACGCCGATCGAAGAACCGCTGGGGCAAGTACTTCATCAACTTCAGCCCGGCGATCAGCAACAAGGCGGCGAAGGCGATTCGCCAAGAGGTCAGAAGCTGGCGGCTGCAACTGCGCAGCGACAAGGACCTTGACGATCTGGCACGGATGTTCAATGCGGTCATCCGCGGTTGGGTCAACTACTACGGCGCCTTCTACAAGTCGGCGCTCTACCCGACCCTACAACACATTGATCGCAAATTGGCCCGATGGGCGACACGCAAGTTCAAACGCCTGCGCCGCCATCGACGGCGGGCCGAGCACTGGCTGCGCCGCATCGCGCGCCGCCAGCCCGGACTGTTTGCCCACTGGCGCTTGCTCTACGGGCAGGCTGGATAGGAGGAGCCGGATGAGCGGAGACGTTCACGTCCGGTTCTGTGAGCGCCTCGGGGGGCGGTTCCCCGGGGCGACTCGACGCAACATCTTCGTGAAGACGCCGAAGGCGGCCGAGCGGGTGATGACAAGCATCGGCGGATACATCGAGACGAGACTCAAACTGGTGGTCAACCGCGAGAAGAGCCAAGTGGCCCGATCCGATCGGGTCAAATTCCTCGGCTTCACCATCGTGGGCGAAACCATTGCGATTGCCCACAAGGCCCTGCAAGCGGCGATGGCCCGGGTCAAGGAGGTGACCCCGCGCGGCACCCATCTGAGGCTGGAAGACAGCATCGAGCGGATCAACAGCTGGTACGTCGGCTGGGCGAGCTACTTCGCCCTGACCAACTATCCGGCGCAGTTGCGCAAGATCGAAGCCCACATTCGGCGACGACTGCGCGCGCGCTTGATCGACCAACAAAAGAACCAGCGCAATCTCTATCGCAAACTGATCAAGCGCGGCGTGCCGCGCCGTCAGGCGGCAGCGGCGGTGTACTCCCACCGCGGTCGCTGGGCCTTGTCCAACACCCGCGCGGTGACCAAGGCATACCCCAACGACTGGTTCATCGCCGTGCAAGGACAGGCAATTCGCTCCGACAAGAAGCTACCGCATTGGTTTGACGTCGACCGGTGGATACGCCTTGCGTGAGGAGCCGTGTACGGACCCGTACGCACGGTTCTGTGGGCAGACGGGGCTTCGGCCCCTCTGACCCGACCGCCAAGGTACCCAGAGCTCGCCACGCCCCCTTGAACTCGTCGATCTCGGCGACGAGGGAGAGCATCTCCGTGGTGATCTGCACTGTGGATGTCTGGAGCATGATCCGTTTCTACACCCACAAACACCAATTTCTGAACCTACCCTGTGGGTCTAACCCCGTTGACGCACAGCCTTGAGAACAATGAGGCTACAGCTCTGCGGCCTTGCGCAAGACAGCTTGGCGGGTGCGGTCGCTGAGCCGGAAGCCCAAGCGCTGGAGATCGTCGATCAGCGGAGTCAACGCCAACACCAACCCGCGGCGCTTGGCGTCCAGCAGGACTCCCAGCGTCCCCGTCAATGAGATCCCAAGCATCTCAGCATGACGCCTTGCCAAGGCATCATCCAAGATCACGACTGCATCGGTACGCTCCAGCGCCAGGAACAGAACCCCGGTTTCACCGGGACCGAGATCCGCGACCAGACGCACGACCTGTTCGCTCGACGGCGTACGCATATCGACCCACGGCAGATCTTCCGGGATAGGGAGATCAAGGCCTCGACGCCGCCCCTCGGCCAGTTCGTCCGCAACGGCGGTCGGAACAACGATCCGCGAGACCAGTTTCGGCAAGAGCTCCAAATGCCCGATCTGGTGCAAATACTGGAACGGCGAGGTATTACAGATGACGTCAGGCAAGGGATGTCTGACGCTCCAACTCGTCTTCAGTGAGGCGGAAGGTGTCGACGCCATAGTCGGCGAGTTTGCTCAGGAACAGCACCCGCGGAATACCGGCGAGACGCGCCGCAGCCCCGGATGACAACCGTCCGAGCTCATAGAGCTTCACGGATGCAGCCAAACGGATCTCGGCCGCCGCAGCTTCATCGGACAGCTTGAGCGACAGCAGAGAATCGTCAGGGACATCAAGGATCAGCTGGCTCATCAATAACCTCCATCCGCGAGAGCGGACTGCACTTAAGATTTTCCTGATACCGGAACAAAACTCTACTCCATGTCAGGCCCATGAAGTCGGCCTACCGTTCCCGCTCCTCGGCCGTGGCGCGACCTTTGAGGGCTTGCTTCGCCTCGGCGAGCGCCTGTTGTGCCGACTCCGGCCTGGACCACCGCTCGATCTGCGGCAGCTTCTCCACGTTCGCCGGCATTCGATCCCTCTCCAGGTCCAGCACGTACCCGGTGATCTTATCCGCATCCCTGGAAGCCCGAAGGATCTCTTTCGGGTCCTCCTTCAGGATCTGAACCCAACTTCTCACGTAGGCGGCATGCTGGCCGGGATCATGGCCGATGCCCGCCTTCGCGACCTCGCGTCTTTGCGTTAGATCCGGACGGCCGTCTATGACAGAGAACGAGCCTTTAGAGCATTCAACGCAAAGGCGCAGAGACGCCAGGCCGCAAAGAGAAGTCAACAAGATCTACGTTGCGCCTTCGCGACCTTGCGTCTTTGCGTTAGATCCGGATGGCCTGCTATGACCGAGAACGAAATCAGCCGCCACCTCGTCGAAGCCGCGATCGAGGTCCACCGCACCCTTGGCGGTCCCGGTCTGCTGGAAAGCGTCTACGAAGAAGCGCTGGTCTGGGAACTCGCTCAGCGCGGCCTGTCTGTCCAACGCCAGGTATCCTTGCCGATCCCCTACAAGGGCCAGACCCTCGCGTCGCCGCTGCGCATCGATGTCATTGTTGGCGGTCTGGTCATCGTCGAATGCAAGGCGACTGCGCAATACAACGCCATTTTCGAAGCGCAAGTCCTCACCTACCTGCGGTTGACCGGAATGAAACTGGGACTGGTCATCAACTTCGGCGAGCGCATGCTCAAGAACGGCATTCATCGGGTGGTGAATGGGCTATGAACGAAGACCAACGCAAAGACGCAGTGGCGCCAGGTCGCAAAGAAGAAACAGAAAGCTTTGCGCCTTCGCGTCCTCGCGCCTTTGCGTTGAACGAATCCGTGGTCGAGGACGTCGCCATCGCCTACTTCGGTGCGATCGGCGCCGCCACCAAGCGCGGCGTCGAGATCGACGACGCGGGGGAACGCGGCGGTCCGATCGACGTCGTGCTGAAAGGCCGCCTCGGGGCGGCGCTTCATCGCCTCAACCCGGATCTGCCGCACCACACCGTCGAGGAGGTGGTGCGCATCCTGTCGCGACCACCGCACCCGACGCTGACCCAGAACAACCGCTGGTTCCATGCGCTGCTCACCGATGGGGTCGAGGTCGAATACCGCGACGCTCGCATTGGGGATGGGACCGGCGAGACCCGCGGCGGAAGGGCACGGCTCGTCGATTTCGAGCACCCCGAGAGGAACGACCTGCTGGTAGTCCGCCAGCTCAGCGTCGCCGGGGCATCGGCGTCGATGCATGATGCCAAAGGGGCGCTTGCACTACGCATTGTGTTGAGTAAAAATACTCAATGAAAAGCGTAAAAATCGAGAACGACTACCAGCGTCCTCAGGCTGCCGAACTGTCCCGAAGGCTGGCAGAGCCTCGGCGTCATTTGCAGGTGGTGACTGGTGCACGACAGGTCGGCAAGACCACGCTGGTTCAGCAGGTAACCGAGCGGTGGCAGCGCCCAGTACGGTTTGTCAGTGCCGATGAGCCGACGCTTCGCGATGGTGCATGGCTGCGGCAGCAGTGGGAGGCGGCGCGACTGGAAGCCGGCGCCGATGGCGGCTTGCTGGTGATCGACGAGGTGCAGAAGGTCGAGCAGTGGTCGGAAACCGTCAAACATCTGTGGGACGAGGACACGCGCCGGCGTCGGCCATTGCAGGTGGTGCTGCTGGGCTCGGCGCCGTTGCTGATCGAGCGCGGGCTCACCGAGAGCCTTGCCGGCCGCTTCGAGACCCTGCATCTGCCGCACTGGTCGTTCAATGAGATGCGCGCGGCCTTTGATTTCTCGCTTGCGGACTATCTGTATTTCGGCGGTTACCCTGGCGCTGCGCCACTGATTGCCGAACCGGCACGCTGGCGGCGCTACGTCCTCGATTCGCTTGTGGAAACAAGCATCTCGCGTGACGTGCTGCTGCTAACCCGCGTGGACAAGCCGGCACTGCTGCGTCGCCTGTTTGAGCTGGGCTGCCGATACTCCGGGCAGACCCTGTCCTACACCAAGATGCTCGGCCAGTTGCAGGACGCCGGTAACACGACCACGCTGGCCCACTATCTCGATCTGCTAGCGGCGGCGGGGATGCTGACCGGCCTGCAGAAGTTTGCCGGCCAGGCGGTGCGCCGGCGCGCGTCCAGCCCCAAGCTGCAGGTTCTGAACACGGCTCTGATGACCGCGGTGGAAGGACTGTCTCCCGAAGAGGCCCGAGCCGACCAGTCCTTCTATGGGCGGTTGGTTGAATCGGCGGTCGGCGCGCACTTGGCCAACGCCGCCCAGCGCGGCGCGTGCGAGTTGTTCTACTGGCGCGAAAAGAATCGGGAAGTCGACTTCGTGGTTCGCGACGGCAAGCGTCTGCTGGCAATCGAGGTGAAGAGCGGTCGCCGGCGCGATGCCCTGGCCGGCATGGCCGCCTTCGTCGAGGCGTTCGCGCCCGATCGCACCATGCTGGTGGGCGGCGATGGGATCGAGCTGGAAGCCTTCCTGTCGCGCCCGGTGACGGAATGGTTGCAGCCATGAGCCCTTCGCAGCCGACCGAGCAGCTCGTCGAGGACGTCGCCGCGGTCTACTTCGGAACGATTGGCGCGGCCACCAAGCGTGGCGTCGAGATCGACGACGCGGGGGAGCGCGGCGGTTCGACCGAGCTCCTGCTGAAAGGTCGCCTCGGGGCGGCGCTGCATCGCCTCGAACCCGGATCTGCCGCACGACACCGTCGAGGAGGTGGTACGCATCCTGTCGCGGCCGCCGCACCCGACGCTGATCCAGAACAACCGCTGGTTCCATGCGCTGCTCACCGATGGCGTCGAGGTCGAATACCGCGACACGAAGACCGGCGAGACCCGCGGCGGGCGCGCGCGCCTGATCGACTTCGACAATCCGGCAGCTAACGAGCTGCTGGTGGTGCGCCAGCTCACCGTCGCCGGGGCATCGGGCAAGATCATCCGCCCGGACCTGATGGTGTTCCTGAACGGTCTGCCGATCGCGGTCATCGAGCTGAAGGATCCAACCGACACCCAGGCCGACCTCGGCGTCGCCATCGACCAGCTCGGTCGCTACAGGCAGACCGCGCCGGACCTGTTCGTACCGAACCTGTTGCTGGCGGTGTCGGACGGCATGCTGACCCGCATCGGTTCGATCACCAGCGGGCGCAGCCGCTTCATGCCCTGGCGGCCGCTGGACGACGAGGGCGGCGGCGCGCCGACGCTGGAGGCGCTGATCCGCGGATTGTTCGAGCCGCGGGCGCTGGTGGACTACCTCCGCACTTGCGTCACCTTCGAGGAGGACGAGCGCGGCGAGATCGCCAAGAAGATCGCCGGCTACCACCAGTTCCGCGCGGTGCGCAAGGCACGGGCCAGCGTGCTGGCGAGCCTGCGGCCGCCCGTCGGGTGAGGGCGACGGTCGCGGCGGCGTGATCTGGCACACCCAAGGCTCGGGCAAGTCGCTGACCATGCTGATGCTGGCCGGCGCGCTGATCCGCGAGCCGCGCCTGACCAACCCGACGATCATCATGATCACCGACCGCAACGATCTCGACGACCAGCTCTTCGAGACCTTCGCCGCCGGGCGCGCGCTGCTGCGGCAGGCGCCGGTCCAGGCCGAGAGCCGGGAGCACCTGCAAGGCCTGCTCGACCGCGCGGCGGGCGGCGTGGTGTTCACCACGATTCAGAAGTTCGCCGAGGCGCACGGCGTGATCTCGGAGCGCGCCAACGTGGTGGTGATGGCCGACGAGGCGCACCGCAGCCAGTACGGCTTCGTCGAGGGCGGCGCGCGCTGGATGCGCGAGGCGCTGCCCAACGCCACCTTCGTCGGCTTCACCGGCACGCCGCTGGAGCGCGACGACAAGAACACGATCCACGTCTTCGGCGAGTACGCGGACGTCTACGACATCCGCCAGGCGGTGGAGGACGGCGCCACCCGGCCGCTCTACTACGAGTCGCGCATCATCAAGCTGAAGGTGGACGACGAAGGCGCGCGCGTCGCCGAGGACGAAATCGAGTACGTCGTCAACGCCGACCGCAGCGGGGACGCGGCGGAGGACCGCATCCGCGTGCCGCTGGAGTCGCTGGTCGGCGCCCCGGAGCGTATCGAACGCCTGGCGGCCTTCATCGTCGAGCACTGGGAGAAGCGCCGCGCCGCCATGGAAGGCAAGGCGATGGTCGTCACCATGAGCCGCGACATCGCCGCGCGGCTCTACGAGGCAATCCGCGTGCTGCGTCCCGGACTGGCACGACCCCGACGACGAACGCGGCGCGATGAAGGTGGTCGTGACCGGAACGGCCGACGACCCGGAGCCGCTGCGCAGCCACGTGCGCACCAAGGCGGCGCGCAAGCGGCTGGCCGAGCGCTTCAAGGCCCCGGACGACGATCTGCGGCTGGTGATCGTCTGCGACATGTGGCTGACCGGTTTCGACTGCCCGCCGGCGCACACGATGTACCTGGACAAGCCGCTGGCCGGGCACAACCTGATGCAGGCCATCGCGCGGGTGAACCGCGTCTATGGCGACAAGCCCGGCGGCTTGATCGTGGACCTGCTGGGGCTGGCCGACCAGTTGGCCGATGCGCTGGCCACCTACACCCAGGCCGGTGGCACGGGCGAGGCCGTCCGCAAGGTGCAGGACGAGGCGGTGCCGGCGATGCAGGCCGCGTTCGAGAAGCTGCGCGGCTTCTTTCATGGCTGCGACTACGAGCAGGCGCTCGACGCGGAGCCCGAAGCCGTCCTGCCGGTGTACCTGCGCGCCATCGACCATGTGTTCGGGCAGAACGACGGCTGGAAACGCCTCCGCACGCTGGTCAAGGAGCTGTCAGCGGCCTTCGCGCTGGCGGTGCCGCGCCCGGAGACCGAAGCCATCACGCCGCATCTGGCCTTCTTCCAGCGCGCGGTGGCCATGATCCGCAAGCGCCTGGCCGACGATAGCGGCGGTGGCGCGGGCCAGGCGCGCCAGCGCGACATCGACGCGGCCGTGCGCCAGGTCATCGGCGGCGCGGTCGATGCCGACGAAGTCATCGACCTGTTCGCGGTCGCCGGCCTGGAAGAAGCCCGGCTCGACATCCTGAGCGACGAGTTCCTCGGCCGGGTGGCGGCGCTGGAGCAGAAGAACCTGGCCCTGGAGACGCTGCGCAAGTTGCTGAACGATCAGATCCGCATCACCGAGCGCACGAATCTGGTCCAGAGCAAGAAGTTCCGCGAGGCGCTCGAAGACGCCATGCTGCGCTACACGAACAAGGCGATCAGCACCGCGGAGATGATCGCGCGCCTGATCGACCTGGCGAAGCACCTGCGCGACGCCCAGAAGCACGGCGAGGAGCTCGGCCTGAGCAGCGAGGAGACCGCGTTCTACGACGCGCTGGCGGAGAACGCATCGGCCCGCGAAGCGATGCAGAGCGACACGTTGCGGCTGATGGCGCGGGAGCTCACCGAGATGGTCAAGAAGATGCCCAAGCTCGACTGGACCCAGCGCGAGTCGGTGCGGGCGAGCTTGCGGCGCAACGTGCGCCGGCTGCTGGCCAAGTACGGCTACCCGCCGGACCTTGCCGAAGGCGCGACGCAGCTCGTCTTGCGACAGGCGGAGCTGTCGACTGAGAGTTCGGGGTAGTAGGGTGGCTTGGATGGGTGGCGAGAGGCCGGCAGACCACAATCTTTCCGATTGCCGACAGAAAATTTGCACGTTCTGCCGGCGTGGGATGACTTTCCCAAGCCAAGCGCCGACCGTGGCGATCACTGACAGACTGTCTTTCCCCGTGCTTCAATAATGAAAAGACTCGATGCCTCAGCTGGGTTATCTGCAAACGCAATTGATACAATCAAGTATCATATCAAGAAGAAAATTGAACGCGAACTGCCCGAGCTGCCCGATGCAGTGGAGACACGTTTGTTCCTTGAGGGACGAACCCCGTGGAGCTTTTATTGGAAGTTATTGAACAGCGACGTGCCTATTTCGGAAAATGAGATAATCCTCATCGAGGTTACGGCTAAACTAAAGCGTGAGTTTCATCAACACGGCGCGATTGCCCAGCATACATTCCGCTGCAAGGTGCGGACGACAGAAGACGTTTATCGGCCAAGTGTCTCAATAAAAAGGATCGCGTAACGACAGCCTGCAGCCAAACGCCCAGAAGCGCCGACAGTCTCCGTCAACAAAATCTGCGCCCTTGTCTCGAAAGCAGAAGCTGATATCGGTGGCCTGTCGCGGAATGAGCCCCATACCGACCAATCATGGCAAGAAATGACAAAGCCGAGAGCGAAAACCAGCAAATACGACAGGGATGAGATACACGTCACCAAGCTCAAGGGTATAGGTATTGTCTTCCCCGGAGATATCTACTCCTTAGCAGTCTGGACTGCAATGTCCGATCGAGCGAAGAGCTCCCCTACATCCAGGGTGCAAACGACTCTGCACGGGCTAGCGAACAAGTTCGTATCCATGCATGGTATGGACTATGCCCAACCTCTTACCGTGACCGACGTGATGGACACCTTGCGAAAACAAGGTATTAAAGGCAACCCGCTCCTATACATCAGAGATGAGGAAGAGCCCGCTCTGGTGGTCCAATGGAACGACGCTGTTTAACTGTCGGTCTGGTGCAGCTGCCGGCCTTGAACATAAGTCTGACCACCCAGCGGATGGTCCGCACAGCGGATACTAGGGAGGTCGGCGCACGTACGGTCCGCTTTGCGGGCCATTGGCCTCTGAGTCACCTCTACACCGAGCTGCTATTGGACACGGGCGGTGAACCCCTGATTGAGCGCCGAGTAGGCTTCGAGCGGGCTTCGAGGGAAAAGAGGCCAGGCTTAGGTGACATGACCGCTAGAGAATGAATTTGCCCAACGAGAGGCTCGGCGGGGCGCCAATCTTAACGTGACGCCATAAACATCAGTTCCGTCCAAACCAAGACTTTGGTGATAGGCAAACTTGAGTAATTGATCAAGATCTTCGAGGTCCGGGCGATGCTCAAAGATGACGGGTGGTATTTGGTTGCTGCCAGGGGAAGCCATCGCCAATTCAAGCATCCGACTACGTCCCAGATCTTCCCGGCTGCGTTGCGACGGGCGCCTCGGTCGAGGAGGTCGAAATGGAAATCAAGGAGGCTATCGCCTTTCACCTCGAGGGTATGCGAGAAGATGGAAACGGTCGAGTTCATTACTACTGAATCCGGCGATGACCTGATCGTCTCGTTCGCCATTGCAGGACGGACCGACCCCGTCGATGTGATCAGCCTCACGCTGCTTCGTACGCCCAAATTCGAGTTTATTCTCGAGCCCGACGAACGCGGGGTCAGCATCTCGCACGAGGACATACTGGATGACGAGGACATGCTCGAGTCAATCCGCTGGGAAGGAACGACCGTCCGCATCGTCACGCGCGCCGGTCGACGCTACGTGCTAGACGTGCGGCGAGTCAGCGACGATGAGGCCCGGCAAGCCAAGGAGGTCCTCGGGGCGATGAACGCTGACCATGCGTTCAAGATGGAGGTCGTCGGACAAGAGGATCGGCGAGCCCGGTGAGGATGGTGCCCTCGACAGGATGCGAATCTGTGACCTGACGCCTAGGAGGCGGCTGCTCTGTCCAACCGAGTGACGAGGTCGAGGAAGTCGCGGCGCTGCGGCCGATGCCGGCATTCGAACTTTCCACTGCGGCGGGGGCCGTCCGGTCACCGTTGCATGAACTGCTCGGAGAATCGCGCCAGCGCCGCCAGGGCTTGCCGGCGCTCTGGTCGTCTGACGTCCGGGTCACTGATGCAGTGCACGCCGCGGACAGAATCCAGGTAGCCGGCATCGGCGCCGTGCTCGATCAGGCCGGTCACGATCGCAAAGATGGCGCGCAGTGCCAGTGCCGCGCCGATGGCGCCGCTCGTGGCGGCCAAGGTTCCGTTGCGTAGGCCGTGGCGAACGCGGTGCTCGCGACGGCTGTAGAAGGGCAGAACCCCCTCCAGGACCAGGACGCGACCAGGAGCACGGTGAGCACCGCGAGTCCGAATGAATCACCCGAGGCCAGGTGTAAGCGCCTCCTGCTGGGTCGGAACGACGGCTGCCGAATCGTAGCCCTGCGCCGCTGCGATCGCCATCGCTCGTTCGAAGTCGGCCGGCTCGATGCGCGGTGCTCGGGCGATCAGCCACAGCCGCTTTCGGCTCGGCGTGCCCATCAAGGCCCAGCGGTAGTCGGGATCGAGACCAATGACCCAAAGGTCTCCGCGGATGAGCTTGTAGAATCTCAGAATCAGTTTGGCGCCCGTTGCGTCTGCAGGATGCACCGTGCCGTTGACCTCGTTGCGCCGCATCCGCGCCTTGGCGTTGTACGCCACGGTCTGCACGGTGACAGGACCGTCGGCGCGTTTCGCGTAAGTGGCGGTAACGTTGACGCTGCGCTGCCAAGGGGCATCCGACTCCAGGCTCGGCAGCCGTGCGACCTCGAACCAGGTGCCGAGCAGGCGATCGAGGTCGACGTGAGAGACGGTCTCGGGGGGCTCGCGCCGCGCCCTGAAGCCGCCGAAGAGCGCACCGAGACCGCCGGTCGTGTGTGTCGTCATTAGAGGGTTGCTCAAAGCAGGGCGTCGACGATGAGGACACGACCGTTGCCGAGGCGGTGTTCGGCGAGCACGTTGGCACCGTTGACACGGGGCGTCTCACCGCCGATCACTTCGACGGGCTTTCCGCCGAGCGTGCTCACCGTTTCACCGCGGCGAAGGTCGTCGAGCGTCACCGTGCTGGCCACCAGATGGCGGTCCAGCACGGCGAGCATCGCGTTGGGGTGGTGCACCAGCTGGTCGAGCGGCGCGCCTGCGAGTGGGGCGAAGGCCGCGTCCGTGGGCAGGAACAATGTCCACTGCGCCGGCGTCTTAGGAGCGGGGCCGAAGCTGGCGGCCCGCAGCAGACTGGCGGCGAATTCCACGGATACGGGTCGACCGACCGCGGACGTAATCGGACCACCCCGCAGCGCCGATGTTGCTGCGAGCGCCTCTGTGTAGAGCGACGCGTCCCTATCCACGCCGGCGTCGGAGATGGCCGCGGTGTTTCGCATGGTCGCCGCGCTGGTCTGGGCGGCATCGCCGCCCCAGCCTAGAATGCGTCCGGCTCCGATCGCGGCGACGGCGGAGCCTGCGCCGAGCAGACCGGTAAGGATCAGTGCGCTCTTTACCTTCATCATGTCTGGCCTCCGGATGTCGAGCTGTTGCGCCAACAGCGATGCTCATGAGATGGCCCGGTCCGGAGGCAAAGCCAAGCCCGACATTTGCGGGGTCACTTGACCTTCCTCTTCAAAGCGATGTCGTCGACCGGTGGCAAAAATCCGAGACGAATTTGGAATTTCCTTGTTGCACAGCGCGGTCAACCGATCTCCCTCGGATTTCGCTCGAGTCGACTGGGTCGCAACCGCGGTTTCCAGGTGTTCGGGCCCGGCTGCGTGCAGGCCGGCTCAGCGAAGCGTCGCGGCCAGGCGCAGCATGCCGGCAAGGTCGATGCGGCCTTCCTGGCGGTAGGGAAGATTCAGCCGCGGCAGCACGGCGACGGTGCCTTCGAGGCGGTAGCGCCAGGGCTGGGGCTTGAGGGCCAGGCGGGGGAGGGTGCCGGCGAGCTTGCGGGCGTCGGCGCTGACCAGTACCTCCATGTCGGCGCTGCCGCGAGCCGGGACGGGCCGGGCCAGCTTGCCCCGGCCGGCGGCGATGGGCAGGTCTTCGAGCCAGAGCCGGTAGGTCAGCGACAGCACCGGCAGCGGCAGCGGGTTGGGATTGAGTAGTCGGAGGCCGACCTTCAGGCGTTGCTCGCCAGCGCGCAGGCGCTCGGGGCGGACGGCGGTGAGCTTGACGTCCGGCGGGACGAGACGGCGCGCAACCAGGGCGATGCCTGCCAATGAGCAGCAGCAGGGCGATGGCGAGCAGGGAGGCGATGAGGGTCATGGGTGACTGGTCCTGGTGGTGAACGTTGGCCTGATCCGAAAACGGGTTAGGACGGGTCCGCCGTTGCTGGAGCGACGTCGGGAAACCGAGTGGCGAACCGCCGCGATGGGGCTCGCTGTCGCTGCCGATGTGTGCGAGATGGTCGATCAGCCCGCCGCGGGCAAACCTTCGCAGCACCCGGATGTGCACCTGTTCTGTGATTCTAGTTCGAAAAAACGCCGATGATGCGAGGGCGGGTTGGTCGTAATGCGTGGATTAAGCGACGCTGTTGCTGCTGCCGAGGTAAGCGAGCGTGCCGAGCCCGCCGACGACGAGCAATGCGGCGATTAAGGCAGCGCCGGTCTTGAGCGGTCCGTCGTGCTGCATCTCGTGATGCATTTGGCCGTGGCGCGCAATTTGTTGCCGCCACAGCCAGACAAGCACCGCCGCGACCCCGATAAAGGCAAGGTTCAACCAGAAGGTGTAGTCGATGCTGAACTGCACGACCTCCGCCACGCGCTGACTGCTCTGCGGCACAATGCCCAGCAGCGTGAACAGGCCGTCGAGTATCAGCGCCGTGGCGACAATGCTGAGGTACATGATTCCGGCAATGTATAGGGCCACGCGCCAACCGTAGTACTTGGCGTTAATGGCCACCAGCGGCGGCACCATCAGGTCCGAGTAGATGAAGCCCATGACGCCTGCGAACAGCACGCCATTGGCATTTAGAACTGTTGCGAGCGGAATATTGCCCATGGACCCGATGAAGGTGGCCGCGGCGACGAAGGGCGCCAGGGCTGCGTTCTCCAGCCGGACGACCCAGGCCGGCAGGGTCTCGGCTGCGTCCACGAGGAACAGCGCGGACCACCAGCTGGCGGGCACCAGCACGGCGACGAAGCCGGCGATGGTGAAACCGATCAAGATCTCCTTCCACACCATCTGCCAGTCCATGACAAAGCGGGCACCCACCATCTCCCAGCCATCGCGCGAGCGGATGCGCTGGCGCCAGTCGAAGTCCCCCTCCTCGGATTCGGCTTGCTCCTCGACGCGATCGCGCGCAGCGCGCAGCCAGCGCGTCGGATAGGTCAGTCGGATCAGGAGCGTGCTGATGCCGATGAGCACTAGACCGCCGACGATCTCCGCGGCGAGGAATTGCCAGCCGAGGAAGATCAGAATCAGGATGCCAAGCTCGATCACGAGATTGGTGGACGCGAACATGAACGCCACCGCCGCCACGAAATGCGCGCCCTTCAACACCAGGGATCGTGCTGCGGCCAGTGCTGCGAACGAGCATGAAGAGGATGCAGAACCGAACACCGTCGCCAGGGCCACGCTGCGCGCGTCTGCGTCGCCCATGTAGCGCGTCAGGCGTGCCTTTGGCACGAACACCTGAATCATCGCACTGATGGCGTATCCGAGAATGAAGGCCCAGCCCGCCTTCCAGAAGAAGCCGACGGCGGTGCGCACGGACTCGGCATAGAGTGGCCAGATATCTAAGGCGTCCATTGGCAGCCTATTTCTCGACCCAACGGTCGTCTTGCTTCTCCGGGCGTCAGGACAGGGCGTCGCGTACCCGCGACAGGCGCTCCCGGACCTCGCTGGTGGCCTGCTCGCCGCATGTCGCAGCCCTCTTATCGGCGCAACAGCTCGCCGTAGCGTGCTGCCCTTGGCGCATCAGGTACCGACGACACCCGCATAGCCGACGAGGCCGAGGATCCCGACGACGATGAGATAGATGGCAACGATGTAGTTGAGGAGCGACGGCCGTACGAGGATCAGAACGCCGGCGATGAGGGCAAAGATGGGTTCGAGGATTGGATAGGTCATTGGAGTCTCCGTTGGCGCTGGATCTGCTGCTGAGATCAGTTTGGGAAATGACGAATCGCCGGCGTGCGGCGGTGGTGTGTGCACCCGGGCGATCCCGATCACCGCCGCGATTACGAGCTGCGAGCAATACATCACAGCTGCGATTGCGAGCAATGCAAGGCCGATGCCCATCGCCGCGTTTACTCGAACCGGGCACCGGGCGTGCTCTGGAGCCAGCTGGAGCGCGCCGGGCTGGTCGCTATCAACCAGCCATTGGTTCAATAACACCGGTCTGCGGTGCCGACGCTGATTGGCGCGCGTGGCGCAGTCGCGATGGCGCCGGCCTGGGGCTGCTCGCCGGCTCGACATCGGAACACTGGGTGCGGGCTGCGCGGCATGCTGGCTGCCGCTGGCCCGCGCCTTGCACCCTGGTGAACAAGTGGGTCGCGGGCTCGAACAGCGACTCCTCAAGACATCCACCAGAGATAGCGAACGGAGGTACCCATGGCCATCAGCCAACCACTCAGCCCTCTGGCTCAACTGCACAACCAGGGTCAGTGCTACTGGCTCGATAGCCTGTCGCGGCGGATGCTCGACGACGGCAGCCTCGCCCAGCGCATTCGCGAGCAGGGGCTCTCCGGCGTCACATCCAATCCCGCCATCTTCGCCAAGGCGATGCTCGGCGATTCGCCGGCGGATCGGGCCGCTTACGACGAGCGCATCCGCGTGGCCAGGAAAACGACCAGGCCCGGCGACGCCGAGATCGACATCCGCGCGCTCTACGAGCGACTTGCCGTCGACGACGTGCGCGACGCCTGCGACCTGTTCCTGCCGCGCTGGCAGGAGAGCATGAACGACGGCGTCGGCATCGACGGCTGTGTCAGTCTGGAGGTCTCGCCGCATCTTGCCCACGACACCGACGGCACCATCGCCGAGGCGCGGCGGCTGTGGGATGCCGTCGGCCGACCAAACCTACTCATCAAGGTGCCCAGCACCAGCCAGGGCATTCCGGCCATCGAGACGCTGCTGTTCGAGGGCATCAACGTCAACATAACGCTGCTGTTCGGCCAGCATGCCTACGAGGCGACGGTGCAGGCCCATCTGCAGGCACTGGAGCGGCGTCTGCGTGAAGGCCTCGACGTGCGCAACATCGGTTCGGTGGCGAGCTTCTTCCTGAGTCGCATCGATGTGTCCGTGGACGCACGGTTGCGCCGCCGCGCCTATCCTGAGGTGAACGACGAGCTCCGCACCGAGGCCGAATCCCTGCTCGGCCAGACCGCCATCGCCGCCGCCCGCCGCGCGTACAGGCGCTTGCGCGAGGTCCTGTCCACCGAGCGTTGGCTGCATCTCGCCGAGCACGGCGCGCAACCGCAACGGCTGCTCTGGGCCAGCACCGGTGTCAAGGACCCGAACCTGTCTGACGTGCACTATATCGAGCCGCTGATCGGCCCCTACACCGTCTCGACGATGCCGGAGGCCACCGCCGATGCCTTCGACGACCACGGCCGCGTCGCCGCTACCCTGTCCGACGACGCCGAGCCAGACGCCGCGCCGACCATCGAACAAGCGGAGCGCTTACTCGGCGTAGAACTGGAGTCCGTCGCGGATGAACTGGTCGGTGCGGGCGTGCAGAAGTTCGACGACCCCTACGACGGACTGCTCAAGGGCCTCGCCGAGCGTGCCCGCCGGCTCATGACCGTCGACGAGGCCGGGCCGCTGGCCGCCGTGGCCGCTCGGCTGCGCGCCGCGGTGCTGCGCATGACCACCGCCGCGGGTTCTGGCCATGCCACCTCCTGCCTGTCCTGCGCCGACCTTGTCGCCGCCTTGTTCTTCCACGAGATGCGTTGGGATCCGGGGCATCCCTGGGCCGGTCCCGCGTCGGAGCGGGGCCCGGCACGGGACCAGGACCGCTTCCTGCTGTCCAAGGGTCATGCCGCGCCCATCCTCTGGGCGGTGCTGCACGAGGCCGGCGCCATCGACGATGACCCGATGACCCTGCGCCAGCTCGACAGCGATCTGGAAGGCCACCCGACCCCGCTCAACCCCTGGGTGCCGGTCGCCACGGGCTCGCTTGGCCAGGGCCTCGCCGCCGTCAACGGCATGGCCATCGCGGACCGGCTGGATGGCATCGAGGCGCGGCACTTCTGCCTGCTCGGCGACGGCGAGTGTTCCGAGGGCAGCGTCTGGGAGGCGGCCCAGTTCGCCGCTGACCATAAGCTGGAGCGGGTCGTCGCCATCGTTGACATGAACGGCCTGGAGCAAAGTGGTCCGGCGCCCTACGGCCACGACAGCGCCGTGCTCGCGGACCGCTTCGAGGCCTTCGGCTGGCGCACCATCGAGATCGATGGCCACGACTACGCGGACATCCTCGCCGCACTGGCGGCAACACGCGAACCCGGCCCCACCGCCATCATCGCCCGAACTGTCAAAGGCAAGGGTGTCTCCTTCTTGGAGGGTGCCGAGGGCTGGCACGGCAAGGCGTTGGACGCGGAGCAGCTCGACCCGGCGCTGGCCGAGATCGCTGCGCCCGATGAACCCTGCATGCCGGTGGAGCCGAGGCGGGTCCCGATGCCGGTGTGGCCGGTGGCCGAGACCATGGGCGTCGACACGGCCTTTGGGAAAGCGGACCCGGCGGTCGCACAGACGTCTTCCCAGCATGCGCTGCCCTGGGCCGTCGGCGACGACGTGGCCACGCGCAGCGCCTTCGGCGAGGCCCTGTTGCAGCTCGGCGCACGCGACGGCGACCTCGTCGTGCTGGACGGCGACGTGCAGAACTCCACCAAGACCGAAGGCTTCGCCAACCAGTTGCCGGAGCGGTTCGTGCAAGGGCAGATCGCCGAACAGAACCTGTTCGGCGTGGCCTTGGGCCTAGCGGCGAGCGGAAAGCGGCCCTGTGTCGCCACCTTTGCCGCCTTTGTGACCCGCGCGCACGACTTCATCCGCATGGCGGTGCACTCGCACGCGCCGCATATGCTGATCTGCGGCAGCCACGCCGGCGTGTCCATCGGCCAGGACGGCGCCTCGCAGATGGGGCTTGAGGACATCGCCCTGTTTCGCGCCCTGGACGCAACCACGGTGCTCTATCCCTGCGACGCGGTCAGTGCCGCCCGGTTGACCGAGGCTGGCTTCGCGCACGACGGCATCGTCTATTTGCGCACCACGCGCGGCAAGACGCCGGTCATCTACGAGGCTGACGAGGAATTCCACATCGGCGGCAGCAAGTCCTTCGGGGCCAGCGACGATGACGTGCTGACCCTGGTCGCCGCCGGCATCACGGTGCACTCGGCGCTGGAGGCCGCAGACCGGCTGCGCCAGCAGGGCATTACGACTCGCGTCATCGACGCCTACAGCGTCAAGCCGTTGGACGTCGCAACGCTACAGGCGGCCATCGAGGCCACCGGTACCATCTTGGTGGTCGAGGACCACAATCGTGACAGCGGTTTGGGCGACGCGGTGTCCGCTCAGGTGGGCCGCCTCGGCCGCGTCTTCCACCTGGGCGTCGCCGGCGAGCCCCACTCCGGTACGCCGGAGGAACTGCTGGAGCGCCACCGTCTGTCTGGCGAGCAGATCGAGCGCGAGGCGCTGGCACTGGCGGCCGCTGCCTGATGGAGGAAAACAGTCGTCGGCGCCGGACTTGGTGTAACGGTCCGGGATACTGCCGCCGGTAGCGAAGGCGGGGGATGTCAGCTTCATGGCCATGATGAGTCTCGATTCCGATGTCCGGTTTCCGATGTTAGGGCGCGGCTGCCCGGATTGGGCGCCGCCGGCTCAGTCCGTCGCGGCGCGCTTGCGGCTTGCTCGTCACCTTGCTCGTCACTGGGAGCAACAGCAAGAGTCGGGCAGCGGTCGGTCCGCGGGTCCGCATGCATTTGCGAGTCCGCATCGTCGGCTTGCATGGCCAGGAGGGTGGCGCAGCAGTTGCTCACGATGAAACAAAGGCTTCATCTCGCGGGGTGGCACCGTGCCGTGAACGTTAGATTGCCTAACAGAAACGCCTTCTTCTCTGCGCTCTCTTTGGGTGCCTTCTTTGGGCGGGGCCTGGCCACGGCTCAGGTCGGTCCGCGCCCGTTAATGCGCAGGATGCGCCGGCCATCGGAGACCCCACATGATTCCACCCACGAGGCATCTACCCAGCCAGTTTCAATTGCCCGACGGGCGTCCATCTCCGGAACGCATCAGCCGCCGGCTGATAACTTCGGTGCTACCTCCGGCCCTCGCCGTTTTTCTGCTAGCAAGTGGGGGTGGCGCTACCGCGCAGTCCGATGAGGCAGGGCAGAACAGGTTGCAGGAGCCGCTCACGGCACTGCCCGACGCGTCGCCCGAGCACACCGGCGTTGAAGCGCCACCGGGCTCCGACCTCTGGGCCGAGGCTCGGCTCATTACCACTTATAGCCTGAACGAACATCTCAACCCTTTTGATATCGACGTCGATGTCGAAGGTGACACCGTGACGCTCTCGGGTGTTCTGGACAGCCCGGCGGAGCGTGAGCTCGCCGTCCGCCTGGCCCGTGATCTGAGCGGCATCGACAATGTGGACGACCGCCTGCAAGTGGAACCGTCGGGGGAGGCGGTACCGAGCGCCAACCCCATTTACCGCATCGTGGATGAGGCCAACACCACCGCACGGGTCAAGCTGCAGTTGCTGTGGCGGGAGCCCGTCGACGGGCTGCGCGTGGCTGTGACAACCAGCGGCGACCATCTGATCCTGACCGGCACAGTACGCGCGCAGCAGACCAAGCAGCTCGCCGAGCAGATCGCCCGGCGCACCACCGGCGTGGCGCAAGTCGAGAATCATCTGACGGTCGATCCGGACGCCGGCATCGGCGACGAGGTCGGTGCCGCGATGACGTCCGCCGCCGAGGGATTGTCGGACGCCTGGCTAACAGCCCGCGTCGCGGCGTCCTTGCGTTTCGATCGCACCGTGGACGCTGAGCGCATCGACGTCAGCACGCAGGACGGCGTCGTGACGCTCTCAGGGCAGGTGCCGACGGCGGCGGACAAGGCAGAGGCCGCCGCGGTGGCTGCCGCAATCGACGGTGTCAAGCGGGTCGAGGACGTACTCGGCGTTGAGCAGCAAGGGAGCTGATCCGACGTGATCGACGACGTCGACACGAACCCCGAATTGAACCAGGCCAACCGCCATTCTGCGGGTGGGCGCTTTGCCCCAGGCAGCGGTTGAAATGCCGCGCCGCCCGCGCGCGCAGGTAGTCGTCGAACATCGCCTTCCCCGCGGCGGCATGGATCGGCGCGGTGCAGGTCACCACGCCGTCTAAGTTTGGCGCGTGTTCTGCCTGTGCTTGGCACGTGTTCTGCCTGTGCTTGGCACGTGTTCTGCTGGTATTGAAATCATCGACCCCAAGACCAGGCTCGTCATCGTATCGGGCCTCAGCCTGGCGCGGGCAGCGCGTCGGAGATCTCTGAATGGAGGCATCGCATGACCAACAGCTATTTCACGGCCACGCAGTTGCTTGACTCGAAACTGCGCACGCTCGACGGCACTGCCATTGGGCTCTTGGACCTGATGCTGGACACCGATCAATGGATGGTGCGCTTTCTCGTCGCCGATGCCGACGCCTGGGCGCCCAATCGCGGCGTCTTGGTCAGCACCGATTCGGTCGCGGACCTAGACGAGGCGAGCGGCGACTTGGAGCTGGATCTGCCCACGCATGTACTGCGGTCGAGTCCGGTCCTGACAGCAGCGACGGCATCGCGGCTCGGGCGCGCTCGAGCAGTCGATGCCTCGTGCCACGCGAGTGTATCGATTGGATGGACCGGCGCAACGAGACGCTCTACCTAGCGGTCTGGGAGGACGAACTGCGGAAAGCGCGCCTGCGACCCGACCCGTCATCAGCGAGCGGCGACAAACAGGTGAGGATGCTCGGTGCCTAGCCTGCCGAATGACATTCCGTTGGGCAGCCGAAAGCGACGCTCCAGCAGGGTAGGCATGCCCGCACCTGTTGTGCGACTCGAGTTTGCCGCCCCATCCGGTGCCTACCTGGGCGATGTGCAAGTGACGATTGCAAAGCCCGACGGAAATGTCGTCCTCTCCGAAGCGCAGGCTGGGCCTCAGGTATAGCGAGCGAGTGACCAGGAGGCCGTCCGATGACCCAGCCGATGACCCAGCCGACCCCCTTCGGGATCAGCGGCTGGCGGTTCCCGCGTGCTTTCCTGCGTGCGCTCGGGCTGTTCAAGGCCTGTGCCGCTCAGGTCAACGGGGCTCTGGGGCTGCTGTCGACGGATCTGTCGCAGGCGATCGACGCGGCGGCGCAAGGCGTGGCGGACGGCCGCTACGACGATCAGTTTCCGGTAGACGTGCTCCAGACCGGCTCCGGCACCAGCACCAACATGAACGCGAATGAGGTGATCGCGACGCTCGCCGGGCGCCGGCTGGGCCGACCGGTCCATCCCAACGACGACGTCAACCGTGGTCAGAGCAGCAACGACGTCATCCCGACCGTCATTCACGTGGCTGCCGCCCAACAACTCCAGGCCCTGACCGACGCCCTGGATTCGCTCCGCGAGGCCATCGACGCCCGCGCCCGGGAGTTCGCATGAAAATCGCCACCGACCTGCGCTGGATGAACAGCGGCCCCATCGCGGGCCTGGGGGAGATCCACCTGCCGGAGCTGCAGCCGGGTAGCAGCATCATGCCAGGCAAGGTCAATCCGGTGGTGCCGGAAGCGGTCGGTATGGCCTGCGTGCAAGTCGTCGGACTGGACGTCGCTGTCGCCCTGGCGGCGCAGGACAACCGCTTTCAACTCGCCACCATGTTGCCTTTGACCGGCTTCAATCTCATGCAGCAACTTGCGCTGCTGACCGGCGCCGCCCGCTCCCTTGAGACCCAGGCAATCGCCCGTTTCGAGGTCGACATCGCCACCCTCGGCGAACGGGCGCGGCGCAACCTTATGCTGGTCACGGCGCTGACGCCGCGCATCGGCTACGACCTGGCCGGGGGGATCGCGCGCACCGCGCTGGCCGAGGGCCGCGCGATCATCGACGTGGCCCGACAGCAGAGCGGGCTGCCGGAGGCGGAGCTTGTGCAATTGCTTGATCCCGCCCGTGCCGCTTGTCCCCACGAGACCGATGGGATCGACGGCGCTTAAACCTAGCAAGAGCAGTTGACCGCTTCGTCATACAGGTAAGCGTAGGAGATTATTGCAGTTCCGCAGCAACGCGGGAGCCACCCTTAGGGTGAGCCGCGCGACGGCCGCCAGGGCACGCCCCGCGCGGCGCCCAGCTGCGTTACAACTCCCTGGAATAGAATGGCTATTCCGTGTCGTTGTGCCTTGCTGGCCAGTTTGAGATCAGGCACGCGGGACGCACCCTGACGACCGTTCAACCGCTCTTTCTAGGTTGTGTAGTTCCGGCGATCGCGCGTGGCACTCGGCGTTTCATCCGTGAAGATCAACGATAGGGGAGCCATCAGCCGATAAGCTGAACGAATGGCTGAGCAAAGGAGTTCTGCGGGACACGAAAGAACGGATTGGGTACAACGTGCGCATGGACGCAATAGCGATCAGGAAACGCTACAGCGGACGGGTGTTCGACGCCGCGGCGCTCGAGCAAGTGCGCGGCATCCTGCGGGCGCATGCCGGGGCCAGCCGCCAGCAATTGAGCTACCGGGTGTGCGAGGCGCTCGACTGGCGCAAGGCCGACGGCAGCTTGAAGGACATGAGCTGCCGGGTGGCGCTGCTGCGGCTGTATCGCGAAGGGCTGATCGAGTTGCCAGCGCCGCAACGACAGTTCGAGCCGATGCGCGCCTATGCCCGGCGCACGCCGCAGGGCGAGCCCGGCGCACTGATCGAAGCCCCATTGAGCGCGCTCGGGACGGTGCGCCTGGAACCGGTCGAGCGTGCTGGCAGCGCGTTGTGGAACGAACTCATCGACCGTTACCACTACCTCGGCTACAAGCCGCTGCCGGGGGCGCAGCTGCGCTACTTCGCCTACGCCGGCGAACGGCTGGTGGCGGTGCTTGGCTTCGGCGCGGCGGCCTGGCAGACCGCCCCGCGTGATGAGTGGATCGGCTGGAGCAGCGAACAACGCCAGCGCAACTTGGGCGCGGTGGTCAACAACGCCCGGTTTCTGATTCTGCCCTGGATTCGCGTGCCGCATCTGGCCAGCAAGCTGCTGGGGTTGGCGGCGCGCACGTTGCCGGGGCACTGGCAGGCACGTTACGGCTATCGTGCGCTGCTGCTGGAGACCTTCGTCGAGGCCGATCGCTTCAACGCCACCTGCTACCAGGCGGCGAACTGGTTGTACGTCGGCGACACCCAAGGCCGCGGCAAGCTCGGCGATCACCGCCTCGGCCAGGTACCGGTGAAGACGGTGTGGCTGTACCCGCTGGTGGCGGACTGTCGCGCACGGCTCTGCCGCTAGCCGAGCAACCGCCCATGTCGCAATCCAGGCCCGAGCAGATCGAGGCGAGCGAGGTCGAGCGGTTGATCGCGCTGGCCGAACAGGGCCAACTCGACGCCGCCGACCAACGGCGCGTCGCGCCGTTGCTGCGCACCTTGGTGTGGTTGCAGCACACGCTGCTGGAGACCCGCATCAGTCTGGCAAAGCTCAAGCGTCTGCTGTTCGGCAAGCCCACCGAGAAGGCGTCACGCAAGCCGTCTGATGAGCCGCCCCCAGATCCGCCCCCAGATCCGTCGAACGATCCGCCGAACGCTCCACCGGGCGTTGCCGTAGGCGGCGATGCTGAGGGACAGGCAGGCAAGGCCCCGACCAGCGACAGCGATGCCAAGACCACGACGGATACCAGCGCCGTCGACCCAGGCACAGCCGGCAAACCGGACAAGCCGCCGCCACCGGGTCATGGTCGTTTAGGGGTGGCGGACTACCCCGGCGCCGAGGTGCAGTTCTGTGCCCATGACGAGCTGGTTCCCGGCGCGCGTTGCCCGGCCTGCGAACGCGGTCGGCTGTACGCCATGGCACCGTTGGTGCGCCTGCGTTTCACCGGACAGCCGTTGGTGGCGGTGACGCGCTATGACCTTGAGCGCCTGCGCTGCAGCGCCTGCGGGGCATTGAACGCCTGCGCATCTGCCGCCTGGGGTCAGCCCCGAGCGCTATGACACCCGCCTCAAGGTGATGCTGGCAGTCGCGCATTATCATTTGGGTCTGCCGTGCCTGATCCCCCATCCGGCGCATCGAAGCGCTGCAACAGATGCTCGGCCTGCCGTTGCCCGATGCAACCCAATGGGACCCACAATGGGGATCGGGTCGAGCCGGTCGCCGACGTCGGCTACCGGGTCTACAACCACCTGCTGTGGCTCGCCGCTCAGCAGCCCTTGGTGTTTCAGGACGACACCGGCGCACGCGTGGTGTCGTTGATCAAGGACAACCAGACCGAGCCCGCGCCGGTGCGCCAGGCGATCTACACCTCGGTGCTGCGCTGCGTGGGGGAGCAGACGATCTGCCTGTTCTTCACCGGTCGCCAGCATGCCGGGAAGAATCTCGACGACCTGTTGGCGTTGCGCGATCCCGCGCTGGCACCGATGTTGTGGATGTCCGATGCGCTGGCGGCCAATACGCCCAAGCGTCGTTGCGAACGGGTGGTGGACCTGAACTGTCTGGTGCATGCGCGCCGTCAGTTCGTCGACATCAAGGACTTCTTCCCGAGCCAATGCGCGCACGTGATCACCGCCATCGCCACGGTGTATCACCAGGAGGCTCAGTGCACCAAAGCCGAGCTCAGCCCGACGCAACGCCTGAGCGCTCATCAGACCCACAGCGCCCCAGTGATGGATGCGCTCAAGGGCTGGATGCAGCAGCAGTTCGCCGACAAGCAGGTCGAGCCCAACAGCCGCCTGGGCCAGGCATTGAACTACATGCTCAAGCGCTGGCAAGCGCTGACGGGGTTTCTGCGTATCCCCGGTGCGCCGCTCGATAACAATCTCGCCGAGCAGGCGCTGAAGCTCAGCGTGCGCTACCGCAACAACAGCCTGTTCTACAAGAATCAACATGGCGCCTTTGTCGGCGACGTGCTGAGCAGCCTGATCGAGACCTGTCGGCTCAACGGGGTCAATCCAATCGACTACTTGAGCGCCTTGCTGGATAACCGATCGGCGGTGTTTGCCCATCCCGCAGATTGGTTGCCGTGGAATTTTCAGCAGGCACTCACCGCCAGCGCGTCACCGGGCTCGATGCGCAGTCGCAGCCCGTCGGGGCGGATCAGCTCCAGGCAACCCGCAGTGAACTGCCGCCGCTGCGCTTGCACAACCACTTCAGGCGCGAGCTCGACGAATGTTGCCGGCGCCTCGACAGGCCGCGCCCGTCGTCGGCCACTGCCGGGCAGACCGCGCCGTTTATTCAGATCCCGACCGCTGAGGCGCAGCCGGCGCGTGACCTGCGAGAGCCCATAGTCCGCGATCAGCGCGATCGCCTCCGACCACAGCTGATCGGGAATCCGCTCCCCTTTCTTCTTGTCCCGGCGCCAATGCTCAAAATGGCCTGCGACCTCTTCCAAGGTCCATGTCTGGGGCTGGGTCGGACTCGGGGTCGACAGCGATACGGTCTCTTTACTCATGGGGCCTCCGGCGGTTGCTTTGCACCGGCGACATCCTATTCACCCCACGGTCAAGCGGTCACGCACGCTTGCCGGAACTACACGAACTCTGCGGTGTAGGGCGCTCGCGATGGACTGGTGTGGAGGTTGCATGGATCTCCAGTAAGTCCGGCGTGAACCGCCGGTCACTCCATATCGGGAGGCATGTCATGAATGACCGAGACGACAGCCGCTTGGCCTCGTTGGACGCCAACGGATTCCTGACCGACCCGGCGCACTGGGACGCGCACCTGGCCGCGCGGCTGGCCCAGTGCCTCGGCGTCGCCGAACTTTCCATTGCGCACTGGCGCATCATCGAGCGCCTGCGCGCAGGCTGGCTCGCGGAGGGAGAACTGCCGGTGCAGCGCCATCTCTGCCGCGAGTTGGATTTGGTATCCGGTTGTGTCGACAAGTTGTTCGGCGGGCTCATTGAGGCCTGGAAGATCGCAGGCCTGCCGGACCCTGGAGAAGAGGCGCGCGTCTACATGGAAAATATGGAAACCGACGACACCATCACGGAGTGAGCGATGAAACGAAAAGAGCATGTTCGTCGCCTCCGGCCTGTTCCCGGGTGGCGCAGTCTGCCCTGGTGGCGCAAGGCACGCCTTTGCTGCGGCCAGCCCACCTTCGCCTACAGCCTGGCATTCGCGTTGGTCGGGGGCGCATTTCTGGTCGCCGCGCCGCTGCTGGACCCAGACCTCGCCGTGGTAGGCCTGATCCTGCTCGCCGTCGCGGTATTCATGTTCGTGACCTTCTGGGTCTTGGCCTATCGCGCCTTCGCGCGCCATCGGCCCCGGGACGACGGGCCGTAGCGCACGCGCGAATGAGGCCTCGCCTCAGACCCAGGCGTCGTGATCGCCGCTTTGGCAGTCTGGATCGGCAACGACAACGCGATCATGCGAAAGAACAAGAGCATCTGTGCCGCGGCGATGCCACCGTAGACCAAGGCGAACGGCCAACTCTCGCCGAACATGACCGGCAGCGGACGCACCTCCCCGTATGTGGCCACGACCTCATGGAAGAAGCCGCCGAAGAGCAGGTTCGACAGCATGATCCAATTCGGAAACAGGAACAGCAGCGCCAGTCCCAACAGGGATAGGCTTGGGCCGTTGACGGCGAGAGTCTTCATCACTGTGTGGTCGTGTCGGGATTGAACAACGTTCCAGCAGTGTCGGGCCTCTGGTAGCATTCACGTCTTCATCATCGCTGTCTTCCTGTCGAGCTGGTCAAGCAACCAACCTACGATCAATTCCCAGAACCTCCCCACAGCCTCGACTTAACGATGACCGCCGCGCTCCCTTTTTGACGACGCAATGACGACGCAAGCTGACGACGCTCATGGGCCCTGTCCGGAACAGGATGCAGGCGTCTGGGAGCTGGTTCCCGTTGCGGACTACCGACTGCCCCAGACCCCGGCGACGCGGGCCGCTCGGGCGCACTGGATTTCGCTCAAGCGCTTGTTTGGAAGGCGCCGGCATGAAGACGATGCGCCCGCCCGCGCCGAGGCCGACCTGCGCCGGCTGTCAGAGCGGCAACTGGATGCCTTCGCCGGGACCGTGGATTGGACGGCCGCGGCGAGGGCCCTGCAAGAGACCTTGGAGACGGGAGACGACGGTGATCCGGTGCGTTTCGTGTTTGCGCCACCCTACAGCGGACAGGTCGACCTGCTCCGTCGTTGGGGGACAGGGCAGGGTGCGCGCTGGATCGATCCCCCCGCCTACCAGGACATTCTTGAAGCAGGCCCGGCCTGGCTGGTGGGCTGGCCAACTGAGGTCGACTGCTGGGTGATGCCGCGGCTGGAACACTGTTGGCTGCGGTCCCAGGGGCTGTTGCTGGACGACTTCTAACGACCAACCACCGCACCTTTGCGTTCTGGACCCACAAAAAGTCGCCAATCTGCTTACCGGCCTCAACGCCGGGATACTGCTAACCATTCCGCATCTGAATGTCGTCGACGGACAGCAGGATCGCGTCATTGCTCTGCCGCGGTCTCTTGGTGGCTATGGCGGCGCTCTCGCGTGGCGATGCGATCCTGGTCCGCAACCGCCTGCCGGTGCGCGTCCTCGTCTCCGGCGCGCCGCTCGGTGAGTTCGCGGATCGCCTGGGTGCGCCCATAGACCACCAGCGTGTCTCCGCCCGCGGGGCGGGTGTCGCCGGCGGGTGTGCCGATCCATTCGCCCCCGCTGGTCAGAATACCAAGCACCAAGACACCCTCGTCGGCCGGGCGCAACTCGCTGAGCGGCCGATTTTCCATCCAGCTGTCCGGCTCGACCGGCATCTCCAGGATGCGGTAGTCGCCGGCGAGGTGTAGCAGGCCCTCGTAGTCCTGCACGTCGAGACGCGTGAAGCGCCGTAGCGCCCGGTCGACCAATCGTGAGAGCAGGCGATCGACCCAACGGCTGCTGGCCAGCGCCCAGAGCACCACCAGTCCGCCCACCAGCAGCAGGATCTTGTAGGTCAGGTCCAGGCCGCCGCCGTCCCCGCTCGCGACGAAGGCGAGGATCAGCGACGACACAGCGGTGACGATACCGGCGTTGCCAAGCAGCATCAGCGTCAGCACGATGCGCCGACGTACCGGGTGGTTGACCACCTGCTCCGACTCGTCGGTCGTGAAGCCGGCGCCGGAGAAGGCCGAGCGCGCTTGGAAGCGCGCCGTCTGGCGTGCTAGACCGGTGTGGCGCAGCGCCACGGCGGCGACGCGGGTCACTACGATCGACAGGGTTACCACCAGTAGCAGGGAGAGTATCGCGGTCATATCGGACGCTTAGTCGGTGGATGCGCGGCTGTTGCGGCCCGGCATGCGGTCGGCTCTGCGCCTTCGGTTGCTATTGGCCCGTTTCAGCATCCGATGTCGCGGCGGCCGATGTCGCGGCGGCCGATTGCTCCGCAGGCTTTTCGCCAAAGTATGCGGCCGCGGCATCCTGTGCTGCGTCCGCCCCTTCTTGTGCCGCTTCCACGACGTCTTCCACGACGTTTTCCGTCGCTTCGGCAGCCGTCTCCAGGCCGTCTCCGACCGCGCTGACGCCGTCTTGGGCTGTTTCGACGGTCTTTTCGACGATGCCCGTCTCATCCGTTTGCGCGGGGGCTGCCGTTTGCGCGGGGGCTGCCTTTGCGCAGGGGCTGCCCCAGCGTTCTGCCCGGCGTCGGCGGGATCGGGCGAGCGATCCCGCGCGGCCGCGAAACCCGCCATCAACAGGGCAACACCGATTACCGCGATAAGCGTCTGATTTGATTTCATTAGAGTTTACCTCTCAAGTCGTGTCGAAGACTACATCGTGCGATTTTGCGAGACCGGTCGAGGCCGGTCCTCGATTGTCCGAGCACGCAGCGACTATGCCAGTTAGACATCGAAGGGTTGCTTGCGGGTGAGGTTCTGAGCGACAAATTCCCAGTTCACCAGCTTCCAAAAGGTGTCCACGTACTCCTTCTTGCGGTTGCGGTAATCCACGTAGTAGGCGTGTTCCCACATGTCGCAGGTCAGGATCGGCAGCATGCCGTCACGCAGGGGGTTGCCTGCGTTGCTGCGGCTCTCGATCACGAGCTTGTCGCTGGCGTCCAGTGCGAGCCACACCCAGCCCGAGCCGAACAGCGTGGTCAGCGCCTCGGAGAATTGCTCGCGCAGGGCATCGGTCGAACCGAAGTCGCGGCCGATCTGCTCGGCCAGCGCACCTTCGGGATCACCGCCACCGTCGGGGCTCTAGGGAATGCCAGTAGAAGGCGTGGTTCCAAGCCTGTGCGCCGTTGTTGAAGATGCCGCCTTCGGCTTCGACGACGATCTCGCTGAGTCTCGCATCGGCGAACGGAGTGTCGTCGATGAGCCCATTCAACTTGTCGACATAGGTGGCGTGGTGCTTGCCGTGGTGCAGAGACAGGGTTTCGGCGGATATGTGCGGCGCCAGCGCGTCGCTGGGATAAGGCAGATCGGGCAGTTGATGTTTGGTCGGCATGGTCGGTCGCCTTTGAATATGTGGTTGACGTGGTTTGCGGATGGCAGTCTCGGTGCCGCGTGGCAAGTGCCGGTCGAGGCCCAGGGCGACGATGTCCAGCGCTCCTCCTTCGCTGCTACTGTTCGACCTCGGCACTCGTCAACGAGGTTCGAGCAACGCGAGTGCCAAGTGCAGCGATGCAAGCACCAGGGGCTGGCCATGCCTCTGTGCCCAGACCAAAGCGGCAAAGGCGGCTTGCAGGCAAGCTGGCATGCTTCCGGCCAGTGCGCAGGCCCCATTCGCCGGCGTTGGCGTGCGCCCCAACGATCAAACTCGGCGGTCGAGCATTCATCGATCAGCAGGTCGCGCTCGCCACCTCATGCACAGACTCGATTCCTTGTGTGGAGTCTGGACAGGCCCTGAATGATCGCTCTGGCGGGGGCCTATGCCCCGCCGACGGTGCAAATGCACCAGGCCCGGTGGCTGAGCCTAGAGCTTCTCGAGCAATCCGCGGCGGGGGAGCTGATAGGGGTTTGCCGACTGCCGTCATCCGGAGGAAGCTTAGCTTTGCACGGTCTGGTGGTGACGACGGGTCACATGGGCAATATCGGCGATAGCCACATCTCGGGCGGGCTCTAAACGATCAACGACATGCGTCGGCCGGAACCACCTGCTGCCAGGACGAAAAGAGCGGCATCCGCGTGTCCGTCCGCCTTATGTGCCAGCCAAATTCCGGTCTGGGTTGGTACGGAACACGGTGTCCGCGGGCATTGGTCCGTCTCTTGCTCAGCTCTTGCGCATCGGGGGGTCAACCGGCTAGCAGCACCCGACTAGCAGCACCCGAGGGGAGGGGCAATGATTTTCAAGCAATTCTATCTCGAGAGTCTGGGACATGCGTCCTACCTGGTCGGATCGGAAGATACCGGCGAGGCCTTGGTGCTCGACGTGCGCCGCGATGTGGAGACCTATTTTTCCGCGGCCCGGGAGCAGGGCCTGCGCATTCGATACGCCTGCGACACCCATCAGCACAACGACTACCTGTCCGGGATTTGCGAGCTGCCGGCGCGCGCCGACGTGCAGCTGCTGGCCGGTGCCCGCGCCCAGCTCGGTTACCCGGTGCGCGCCATGGGCGATCGCGAGCTTTTGGACATGGGCGAGGTGCGTTTCGAGCTGATGCACACGCCCGGGCACACGCCGGAGCACGTGAGCCTGCTTGTGACCGACCGATCCCGCGGCGAGGAGCCGGCTTTGCTGATGTCCGGCGGCGCACTGTTGGTCGGCGACCTGGCGCGTCCAGACCTGCTCGGCGGCGACGAGGCGACCCGCCGCGTCGCGCCAAGGCGTTCTGCGAGACCCTGCAACGGAAGATCCTGCCGCTGCCGGACTACGTCGAGGTCTATCCAACCCACGTCGCCGGCTCTCTGTGTGGCGGCCACATCGGCAGCCGTCTGTCCACCACCATCGGCTATGAGCGGCGCTTGAATCGGCTGTTGGCGAGTCTGTCCGCGAAGGACGAGTTCGTCAGCCAGTGCATGGACCTAAACGGACCTGCCCGCGGTGCCGCCTACTGGCCGCGCATGCGCCAACTGAACACCGAGGGTCCACCCTTGCTCGGCGTGCTGGCGAACCCGCCGCCGCTGGATCTGGACGCCTTCGAGCGCGCCCGTCGCGACGGCGCCATGGTGCTGGACTGCCGCTCGCCCGAGGCCTTTGCCGCGCACATCCCCGGCGCCATCAACGTCGGCATCGGCGTCGAGCTTCGCCACCTGGGCCGGCAGTGTGCTGCCGCCGGAGCAGGACCTGGTGCTCGTGCTGGATCGCGCCCGACGACCTCTGGAAGGTCTGCTGGCAGCTACCTGCGCATCGGCTATCCGCTGCCGAGGGGTTGGCTCGCGGGTGGCATGCTCACCTGGCGCACGGCCGGCAAGCCGATCGACGTACTGCCCCAGTGGACAGTGCGCGACCTTCGCCGCGAATTGCACGAGCAGTCGGACCTGCTGCTGCTGGACGTGCGCCAGCCGGCCGAATGGCAGGCGGACATCCCCGGCGCCCTGCATCTCACCGGGGCCGAGTTGACCCGGCGGGTGGACGATCTGCTTGCCAGCATCCAAGCGCAGCGGCCCATCGCCGTCATCTGCGGCAGCGGCTATCGCTCCTCGGTTGCGGCGAGCGTACTGAAGGCCCGTGGACATCAGCAGGTCGCTCATGTGCTGGGCGGGATGACCGGGTGGCAAGCGGAGGATTTCGAGACGACAAACGCATCCGATGAGAGAGAAGCACCATGAGCCGAAAAGCGCGATCAGTCCTCCGCCAGCGCCGGAGTCGAAGAGGCGACCCGCCAGACGCCCTCCGGGGCCACGGCACCCGCCGAGGCCGCACCGTGAGCCGCCGCCGGAGACCGTCGATGCCGCGCAGTGCCGGGCGCAGATTCCAGGCGACCAGGCCGTGATGCCCGAGGGGCTGGACTACATCCTGTACTTCTGCTCGCCCGGGCTGTTCATGAGGCCTGGGAGAAAGGCGAGGGCGAATGGAGGCAGTAGCGTCTGATGATGGTCTGTT
>CAVPHF010000041.1:0-101489 GCA_963704155.1 uncultured Gammaproteobacteria bacterium | reverse complement strand
CGGCGACCCGCGCGCGGCCATCGCCACCCTCACGGCAGCCACCGACCGCCACCCCAACGACGCCGACATCGCGCTCGCGCTGGTGAGCCTCAACGCCAAGGCCGGCGACCGGGACGCCACCATCGCCTGGGCGGAGCGCTACCTCGCCCGCTTCCCGGACCCGTCCGGGCAGGTCAGCACGCTGCTGGCGCAGCTCAGGGGCGGTGCGGAGTAGCGTTCTTAGGAAGGGTTCACCAACAACCTGCACAACCCTATCTATTGACGGGCGGAGCGCAATCGGGGTCGGGATCGGGATCGGGATCGCTATCGGAATCGGCACTGGAACCGGAACCGGAACCGGAATCAAGAGAAAAAACGCCATATGGCATTCGGCCACGAGAAGCTCGACGTATACCGTGCGGCCATCGAGTATGTCGGTTGGGCCTACCGGTATTGCGGGAAGCTGAAAGGACACCGCAACGCGAAGGATCAACTCCTGCGCGCATCGCAAGCGATTGCGCTGAACATTGCCGAGGGTAACGGCAAAGCGACGAACGGGGATCGACGCCGGTATTTTGAGATCGCACGAGGTTCGGCGCTGGAGTGCGCTGCGATTCAGGACGTGCTGCAAGTGTGCGAGGCGTTGTCCGCGGACGACAACAATCAGCAGAAGGCACTGCTCGATCGTATTGCGGCCATGCTGACGAAGCTTGGACAGCGTGGCTACGCGGTCCGCGAGGAGCTTGGCGAATACCGGGGCAGTCAGGCCGATACGCGATACCGATACCGATAGCGATTAGATGGCTAGCCACACCCAAGCCGACAAGCTGTCTGAACTTAATTCTTGCAACCTTAATTCGCGGCGCCGCTAACTTCCCACAGCGGCCGCCAATCACTTGCCCATAACCTTGACCGGAGAAACAATGAAAAAGACCCTGCTGAAGTTCGTTCCGCTGATTGCGTTGTCGGCCTGGATGCCCGGCGCCATGGCGGCGGCCGACAAGCCCAATATCCTCGTCATCTTCGGCGACGATATCGGCATGTGGAATGTCGGCGCCTACTACCCACGGCATGATGGGCCACACGCCGAACATCGACCGCATCGCCAAAGAGGGCATGCTGTTCACCGACCACTACGCGCACCCGAGCTGCACCGCCGGACGGGCCGCGTTCATCACCGGGCAATTGCCGGTGCGCACCGGTCTGACGACCATCGGCATCCCCGGCTCGAAGCTGGGCCTGCAGAAGGAAGACCCCACGCTGGCCGAGGTCCTCAAACCCCTTGGCTATACGACCGGGCAGTTCGGCAAGAACCACCTGGGCGACCGCAACGAGTTCCTGCCGACCGTGCACGGGTTCGATGAGTTCTACGGCAACCTCTATCACCTGAACGCGGAGGAAGAGCCCGAGCAGCTCGACTACCCAGGGGTGAAGAATCCCGAGTTCACAAAGAAGTTCGGCCCGCGAGGCGTCCTGCATTGCTGGGCGACGGACACCGACGACCCCACCGAGGACCCCAAGTTTGGCCCGATGGGCAAGCAGCGCTGTGAGGACACCGGTGCGCTCACGCGCGAGCGCATGAAGACCGTGGACGGTGAGTTCCTGCAGGCGGCCGAGACCTTCATCGAGAGCAGCGTCAAGGAAGACAAGCCCTTCTTCGTCTGGTTCAACCCCACCCGGATGCACATCTGGACCCACGTACCCACGGAGTACATGCAGAAGGCCGTCGACGAGGGGCGTCCCGAGAACGATGTTTATCGCGCCGGCATGATCCAGCACGACCAGGAGATCGGCCAGTTGCTGAAAAAGCTCGACGACCTGGGTGTTGCCGACAACACCATCGTGATCTACTCGACGGATAACGGCTACGAGCTGATGTTTTGGCCGGATGGCGGCTATTCGCCCTTCCGCGGCGAGAAGGGCACGACCTGGGAGGGCGGCGTGCGCGTGCCGATGATGGTCCGCTGGCCCGGCCAGATCCCTGCCGGCAGCGTCTCCAACGCCATCCAGAGCCACGAAGACCTGTTCGTCACGCTGGCCGCGGCCGCGGGCGAACCGGACCTCAAGGCAAAGCTGCTTGAGGGCGCGGAGATGGGCGACATGACCTACAAGGTCCACCTGGACGGCTACGACAACCTTGATCTGTGGACCGGCAAGACGGACAAATCCGCCCGTAAGGACTACTTCTATTACGACGAGGCGACGCTCACCGGCGTGCGCGTGGGCGATTGGAAGATGCTGTTCGGGGTCAAGGAGAACGGGCTGTGGTGGGACCCCATTGTTTATCCGTCGGCGCCCTATCTGTTCAACCTGCGCATGGACCCCATGGAACGCTTCGACCCCCTTTCCCACGAATGGGGCTATATGGGCCGCAAGTTCTTAGCGCAGAAGATGTGGACCCTGGTGCCGGCACAGGGGATTATCGCCGAGCACATGAAGAGCCTGCAGGAATGGCCGCCGCGCCAACGGGCAGACTCGCTGAGCCTGCAGAAGGCCACGGAGCGGGTCATGCAGCAGCTCGAGAATAACCCCGGCCAGGTCTGGTAAACCGATCCTGACGGGTCCGATCGCCGGCGGAGAGTCCGGCGGTCGGGCCCGGGATCATCATCTGCTTGCGGCGCCTCGCTCTATCCCCAAGGCGCGGAGCAAAGACACTCGCACCCGCGATCCGTGCTCTGGCTTAGGCGCCAAAAGAGTTCCTGATACTGCCACCGTCTTTTCAGTCCCCTGGACCTTCCAATCCGTGGGGATCGTCCCCGTTTGTGCCCATCACAGAGACAGCGACATGAATATCCCCGTTGTCCGCGCGCAGCATCTGATTGACTACATCAGCGTCCTCCGAGGCCTTGGTATGCCGGTCGAGCGCGAGTTGGAGCGCTCGCGACTCCCTGTGTCGATTGAGGAAACGCCCAACGAGTACGTCAGCCTGCCACGTGCCCTCGACTGGCTTTGGTGGTCGAGGCGTGAGGTTGGGATCATGGAGCTTGGCTTCCTGGCGGGCCGCGCGGCTTCACTCAGTACCCTCCATGCCGATGTGCAACGAACAGTGATCGGGGCTTCCACTGGGCTTTCTCGGGTCGAGGCCCTATCCAATCAGGTGCATCGGGAAAGCAGCGCTTTGCGGATTGACATCCGCCGTGAAGGTGTCGAGGAGCTGCGCGTGGTCTGCGAGGTACAGGGGTTTCAGAACAGTCCTCTTGTCGGCTTCGTCGAGTCGAAGGCGATCGCGGGGGTCATCGACATTGTGCGCAGTGCAGTCAGCCCCGATTGGTGCCCGGCCGAGATTACCTTTGTCTCGCGCGGGCGGCCCTCGGAGGCCACGCTGGAGGCCTTCGGCAACGCCCGCATCCTGACCGGTCAGCGGTACTGTTCGGTACTGGTCGCGGCGGCCGATATCGCGCGGACCTCCATAGACCGCCGGTCGAGTTCGGATAACGTCAAGGGTCAGACGTCCCCCGCGCGAGCGCCTTCCGGCTTGGGCGACGCCTGGGACTTCGTGACCGCCCTACGCGCGCTCATCCGTCCCTATCTCGTGCAGGGTCATCCGCCGCTGTCGCTGGCGGCCGAGATCGTCGGCATGAGCGAGCGCACCTTGCAGCGTCGGCTGGCGCAAAGCCGCACGACCTATTCCGCCATTGTCCAAGATGCGCGTTTCTTGATCGCATCGGACCTGATGGCCGATTCCGGCCTGAACATCGCCGACATCGCGTTTGCCGCCGGCTACGAGAACGCATCGCATTTTTGCAGGGCGTTCAAGCGACTCACCGGCATGACACCTCGCGACTACCGCTGCGCCCGGGGCGGCTGGAGCATCGAGATGCCCACGGCAATGCCTTCGGCGCTGTCGTGAGCACGCTCAGCGATGCCGCGGCAATCGCCTAGGCTTCCAGGCTGCGACGCCTCTGTTCATCTGATACTGTTGCGGGGGTAATTGATTGGTACGACGCGACGTAAATCGCGCAGTCGTCCGTTCGTCTCCCTGCATGTCGACCAAAGGTTCTACCATGCCTGTCGCCAAAGCGCAGCCAACCCTCGCAGATGCACGCCCTGTCTTTCGATTGGGCGTGGACGCGTACCATCAAATGATCGACAACGGGATCTTCGACGAAAACGATCGCGTCGAGCTGATCGAAGGAGAGCTGCGCGCAATGCCCCCTATCAAGCCCGATCACGCCGGCAAGAACAATCGCTTGAATCGGCTGCTTAACCGGCGCGTTGGAGACGAAGCGCTGGTTGCCGTGCAGAATCCCCTCACTCTGCCGCCCCATTCGGAGCCCGAACCGGACCTCATGTTGTTGCGCCCGCGCGATGACTTCTACGAGCGTGCCAATCCGACGCGGAACGACACGCTGCTGGTGATCGAGATCTGCGACAGCTCGCTGCGCTACGACCAAGAGGTCAAGGTGCCCCTATATGCAGCCCACGGCGTTCCGGAGGTCTGGCTGGTGGACTTGCAGCATCAGCGACTGGAGATCTACAGAGAGCCAGGGACCGACGGATACCGGTTGATTCTGCGACCCGACCCCACCGAGGTCATCTCGCCAGTGCTGTTACCGGGCTTGCGCGTGCCGGTCAAAGATATCTGGTAGGTAGCTGCTCATTGGCGGCGGCGAACACGGCCAACCGAAACGAGCAGCTCAAGGCGAAGCTGAACGACGCTAGCGACGGGCTCGCGGCCAGCCAACGGCTCGGCGAGTTGGAGGCGCGGGAAAAGGCGCAGATCCAAGCTCATGCCGCAGACCGGGTGGCCGAGCAGTTGCTCGCGCTCGTCGATGCGCAGCAGCGCATGCAGCAGACCGCTGTCGCGCAGATACACCTTCGGACGTTACATCAGCCGTTTGCCGAGGTTGGCGTGCAGCGGCGGCAGCCGTCGCACCAGGAGCAGGTCCACCATCAGATCGAGATAACCGGCGACGGGCTTGCCGTCGACGCCCAGGCTGCTAGCAAGCTGCGCGAGGTTCAGCAACCCGCACTGGCAATGCGCAAGCATGGTCCAAAAGCGCCGCAGCGTCGTCGCCGAAATACGCGAGCTTGGCGAGATCCGCCGGATTCTCCAGGTACAGGTAGTGCGCCGGAGCCCCTGGGCGCAGGCGTCGGGCCAGCGTGGGCCTTTCCCACCTGCCGCGGCCCGAGCAGCGCAACGGCAGGGAAGCGGGCGAGCTGGAATTCGAGCCGATCAATCAGGCGACGCCGCATCATCACTGCATGCTCGGAGCCCGGTTCTGCAATTGCAATGATCGGCCCGGAATCAAGGCGGGCATGGCCGCCACCGCGCGACAAGGATTGGCAAAGGCCACGGACCTGCTCGATGATGCCGCTGTCGGTCTCGATCTCGGACCTGCGCTCGGCCTAGCCCGCCCTGCCGCCTGTGTCGATACGCTCGACTCAGCTGATCTGGGCTTCCAGCCCGTACCCCGTCTTCGCCTATTCGACCGAAAAGGCGCGGTAAGTTGTTGATTCTCTGTTTCGGGAGCCAAAAGGTCGGCACTACAGGTCGGTCAGGCGGTCAGGGCGCGTGAGCTGGATGAAATCCTCGGTGGTGGTTGTTCGGGAAGCGTCATGCGCAGTTGTTGGAGCAACAACAGCTGGTCCTTGTCGGGCTCGGTGTAGCGGCTGAGGGTGAGTGTCCGCGCGTCGGTGGTGGGCAGGTGAACATCGACCATCTGGATGGCGGCGAACTTCTCGATCGCGGCACGCGGGCTCAGGCCGGGCGCCAAGACCCGCAGGCGTTGCTTGAGGGTGACTTGCAAGCAGTAGGCGAGGAAAGCGACAAAGATGTACGCCTTAATGCGATCGTCGCGTTTTGATGGTAGATGGGGCGGATGTTCAGATCGCTCTTGAGCTCTTTGAACGCCTGTTCGACCTCGGTGAGTTGGATGTAGTACTCCCAGAGCTTGGCGGGGTCCTCGCCGCAGAGGTTGGAGCGCAGGAGGTAGCGGCCCTCGCGGCGGCGCACTTGGTGCAGCTTCTTGCGATTGATGGTGAAAGTGAAGGTCTTGGCATTGACCGGCTCATCGGGCTTGGGCAGTTGGATATCGACCAGGCCGTAGGCGCGACCGGCCTCTTTCTTGGCCGCTCCGATCTTGAGCAGAAGCTCGTCACGCGAGCGCATCATGCCTTGCAGTTCGCCGAGGCGTTGGCACAACCGTTTCAGTCGACGTCGGCGCATGGCCCGCTCCTTGTGCATGCGTGCGTGACTGCGCGCGAAGATGTACACCTCCCCTCCTGCTCAAGTAGCTTGACGTCGACGCGCTCGCGCACCTGCGCCCACGGTTTGGCGAGAAACGCCTTCTCCAGCTTGCTCAGCCGTCCCTTGGGGGTGCCGACGAGGTAGCGTACCGGCGTGTCGTCGGCGCGCATGACCGCGAGGCTGTCTTCGGTGGGGATGCCGCGGTCCATGATCCAAACCCGCTCGGCCTTGCCATACTGATCCTCGATCTTGGCGAGGAAGTCCTCCAGCGTGGTCTTGTCGCTGGTATTGCCCGGCAAGACCTCGTAGGCCAACGGCAAGCCGTCCGGGGTCACGATCAAGGCGATGACGACCTGCACGCAATCGGGACGCTTGTCGCGGCTGTAGCCGTATTTGCGTTTGCCGTGCTGCGGAGGCTCGGACTCGAAGTAGGTGCTGGTCAGGTCGTAGAGCAAGACATCGAAGCGCACACCGAACAACGTGCGCCCCTTCTGCGAATCGTTGATCTCGCCGAGGTAGAGCACCTGGCGCTGCACCACACGCCCGTCGGCAACGCGACGGTTCTCGACGATGCTCCAGTAGCGGTGCTGTTTGCCGTCCTTGAAACGATTTTTCGAGCGCAAGAACATGCCGATAGTGTCGGCAAAAAACCGCATCCGAACAACGACCGAGGTCGGCACTACACGCGCTTTCGTAAACCCAAGGTCAACCGAATCAGGCACTTGCAAGAGCAAACGGCCTGGTTTTCGCCGAAATCCAGGCCGAATAGTCGAAGTCGGGGTAGGCTGGGTTGCGGTGCAAAACTCAGTGACGGCGGTCTTGTAAGCCACTGAAAGGCCGGGTTTCACAAGATCAACCCAGCCTACGAACTCGGAGCCGCTGGTCAATAACCTCCAACTGCCGCTTTGTCTCGGTCGCCTACTGGCTGTGTCCGCGCCGGCGTCGAAACTCGCTAGGAAATGGGACGCCGTTGACGCCACCCCCATTGGCTAGCCAAAGTCAAAAGGAAAGACCAGCCCCCAGCCATTCCCCCGTGAACGAGTACCTTTCTCGAGCAGCCTATTCCCGGGCTTGCGGTGGCCGTGGCGCTGTCGGCGGCTTTCCTGCTTGGCTTCACGCGAAGCGGTCTGGGTGCGGGTGGCTTCGTGGTCTAGCCGTTGATGATCTTCGCGCTCGGGGGAATCGATGGCCTCGCTGTCATCGCCGTGCTCATGCTGCCGTCGGCGATGCTCGGCGTTTGGCAGAATCGTGGTCGGTTTGTTGGTGATCGGATTCGCCCTAAGCCTGCTGTTGATCGTCGGTCGGGGGCGGGTGCTCGCATGGTTATGAGCCTCCGCCTAACGTGCAATCCAGGGGCACACCCATTCCTGACAATGCCGATCTTGAATTGCTTGGGGGCGCCGAATACTTGCAGATGAGCCAAGTTTGCCTACGTCGTCAGTGCGCAACCACGAGCCTGACCCACAGATAGGCGATGGCCAGAGTCACAACGGAGACGGGCAGGCCGACCTTGGCGAAGCTCCAGAACGAAATCTTAAGGCCCTTCGCGGCCGCCGCATCGACGACGATGATGTTGGCGAGACTGCCGATGATAATCAGGTTGCTGGCGAGGCCGCTGGCGAGCGCCATCAGCGGCCCGGCCAGGGGGTCTTGTCCGGCAAAGGGGAGCAGCAGCATCACGGTCGGCACGTTGGAGGTGATATCACTCAGCACGGCCGTGACCGCAAACAAGACGCCCGAGTCCTGCAAGTCGATACCCATTGTCCGCAGCCAAGTCACCAGGTCCGTCGCCAAACCGGCCTTGGCGAAGGCGCCGTTGACGATGAAAAGCCCCACGAACAGGATCAGAAGGTCCCAGTCCACGCGCTCGAGCATTGGCCGCGCCATGAAGCGGGCGTTGAACAGCATCAGCACGCCACCGACGGTCGCGACCATGCCCCGGTCCCATTCGGTGAACACGAAGGAGTACAGGAAAAACAACAACACCAACAGACCCTTGATCGTCTCCCATCGATCGAAGGAGGGATCAGGTAAGGCATCGGGCTGCGGCGCATCACCGGGTTGCAGCGCCCAGCGACCGCGATAGATCAGGGCCAGCACTGCCCAGACCACCAGCAGCGACAGCAGCGCCGGGACCAGTGCATACACCAGATACCCGGAGAAACCCAGATCCAGCCGCTGCGCGATCAGCATGTTCTGCGGGCTGCCGATAATGGTCGCGACCGAGCCGGCATTGGCGGCAAGCGCGATCGCGAGCAAGAATGGCACCGGATTCATGCCGCGGCGCAGTGCGATCGCCAGCACCACCGGGGTCATCGCAACCGCGACCACGTCGTTGGTGAGGAAGGCCGACAGCACCCCCACCAACGCGATCAGGAGGCCCAGCAGCATGACCTGCGAGGCTTGGATTCGCGCCACAAGACCTGAGAGTGCCGCGTAGAGGCCAGCCGTCTGAAGCTGCACCGAAACCAGCATCAGTCCGAACAGCATGCCCAGCGTCCCGAAGTCGATGGTGGCGATGGCGGCCGCCTGATCCAACTCGCCGAGAGCGAGCAGGACGACTGCGCCGCCGAGCGCAACCGAGGCGCGGTCCATCTTCAGCCCGGGCAACCTGCCCAGAATCATGCCGAGGTAGACCACCAGAAAAACGATCAGGGTAATGGACAAATCATCGGCCTCGCGTAAGGGTAGTGAACGCGGAAGATACCTGCCGAGCTAAAGCGCATGCTCGCATCCCTGCGATGGTCTGAAGACCGCAAGCCCCGGCGCGCCTGACCAATCTTACGACGACGCGGCTTCGGCGCCGGCCGCGGGGACCTTGGTATCGCTCGCGCCGAGCGGCTGGTTGATCGTGCGCCGCTGCTTCGCCTGCCACCCGGTCTTGTGATCGGCCAGGGCATAGGTAGCCCGCTTGATAATGTCCATCAGGAACACCCAGACCAGGGTGTAGGCCAGAACCCAACCGATGGTAGTCCACGACAGCTTGGGCACCAGCCAGCCGTAGGCGCACATCAGGATTGCGAGAATGTTGGTTGCCCAGAGTGCGGCATTGAGCGGGAGGCTCGGGAACGGCGGCAGGAAGAACCAGCGCGCGGTACGCGTGTTGTAGAGCAGGAAGTGGCCGCCGAGCACGATCTGCAGGAACATCACTGATTGCAGCTCGGGCTTAGTGAAGAGTTGGAACAAGGCTTGTTCCGATTCGCTGCTCAGGATCTCGAAACCGATCAGTAGCAGGCCGAATGACTGCACCACGGAGAAAAAGCCGAGCACCGAGGCCACCCCAAGCACACGTCGCATCTTCCAGCGGATCGGTTGCGGTGCCACCTCGGTGTTGTCATAGGCGATGGCCATGATCGGCGCATCGTCGAGGACGGCCAGGACAACGATCATGATCGCGGTCAGCGGCGTGAACTCCAGCAGCAGCGTGGACAGCACGACCAGGAACATGATGTCCATGGTCAGCGCCACGCGGTAGATGGTGTAGCTGTTGATCCGGCCGAAAATGCGCCGTGCCTCGTCGATCGCGCTGTTGATGACCGACAAGCCCGGCGCTGTCAGGATCAAGGCCGCCGCGCCGCGAGCCGCGTCGGTGGCCCCGGATACGGCGGTGCCGCAGTCCGCCTGTTTCAGTGCCGGCGCGTCGTTGACGCCGTCTCCGGTCATGGCCACTAGATGGCCGCGATCCTGTAACGCCTTAACAATGGCGTACTTGTGCTCCGGAAACACCCGCGCGAACCCGTCCGCCCGCTCGATGGCCTCGGCGATGTCCGGCGGGACGTTGTTGGGGTCCATGTCTTTGGGGAAGGCTTCCGCCGCCGGGATGATGTTGGTTCCCAGGCCGAGCTGGCGAGCGGTTTCCCGGGCGATGGCGGTATCGTCGCCGGTGACCATCTTGACCCGTACGCCCTTGATAGCGGCCTCATCAATGGTGGTCTTGGAATCGTCCCGCGGCGGGTCGAACATCGGCAGGATGCCGAGCAGGCTCCAGGTCTTGCCCTCGTCGTCGGAGCGAGCGACGCCTAGAGCGCGATAGCCCTTGGTGCCAAGGTCCTCGACCACCTGCTTGACCTTCGCAGCCTCTCCATCGTCCAGTGTGGCCAATGCGGCGATCACTTGCGGTGCCCCCTTGGACACGAGCATAGTCTTGCCGTCGGGCGCCGAAACCTCGGCCTGGGTGCGCTTGCCGACCGGGTCGAATGGCTTGTACTTGACCTGTTTGTAGGCGGAGAGGGCGTCTTGATCCTGTAGCGCGCCGATCACGGCGGTGTCGATGGCGTCGCGGTCCTCGATCTTCGACGCCAGGGCGCCCGCCAGCACCACCTCCTGCGGATCGGTGCTGGTGAACAGGATCGGGTCGGCCAGGGTCAGGACGTTTTTGGTCAGGGTGCCCGTCTTGTCGGAGCAGAGGATGTCGACGCCCGCCATCTCCTCGATCGCTGAGAGCTTGGAGACGATCGCCTTCTCCTTCGACAGCGCGAGCGCCCCCAAGGCCATGGTGATCGAGAACACGGCCGGCATCGCGACCGGAATGGACGCCACCAGCAGAATCAACACGAACTGCAGGATGTTGAGCGCGTCGTCCCACTTCCAATCGTCCTGTATCACGATGTCGCGCCAGACATCGAACCCGACCATAATCAGCGCCAGCACCACCGCGACGATGATCAAGAAGTTGGCGATCTGGAACATCGCGGTCTGGGCATGGCTGACCGACCCGGCGCCGGCTACCAGCTGAGCGGTGCGCCCAAAAAAGGTGTTGGAGCCGGTGGCGATGACGACACCCTCCATCTCGCCCTCTTTGACCACACTGCCGGAATAGGCCGCGTCACCGACCTTCTTGTCAGCCGGCAGTGATTCGCCGGTCAGTGCTGCCTGGTCGATGGCGGCATGGTCGCCTCCGATCAGGCGCAGGTCGGCCGGGACGATCACGCCCAGTCGTATCTTGACGACGTCGCCCGGCACCAAGTTCGCGGCCTGCACGGTCTGCCATTGACCTTCACGCAGCGCGGTGGCCTCCGGCGCCAGGCTGTTCTTGAGTGCGGCCAGCGCGGAGGATGCCTTGCGGTCCTGCCAGAACTCCAGGGCTGCATTGAAGACCAGCAGGCCGAAGATGACGGCGAAGTCGTCCCAGCGCCCGAGGAAGGCGGAGACCACCGCGGCAGCCTCGATCATGTAGGCGATAGGCCCGGTGAAAGGGCCTAGTAGCTTGGCGAGCAGCCCCTGTTTCTTTTCGACCAGGGCGTTTGGTCCGTACTGGACCAGTCGTTGTTCCGCCTCCGCCTTGCTCAATCCCTTGTCTGCCTTCACGTCCAGTGCTGCCAGGACCTCGGCGACTGGTCGCTTGTCCAGATCGACCAGTCCGCCTGCCGACGCCGGGTTGCCCACGGCCTTTGCATCGTTCATGTTCGTTCCTCGCTCTTGAGCCCGTGGGTGGCCACGGTTCAACCTTAATGGCGTACGCGGTTGGACGGCACCACTGCGCGCCCGTAGACAATGTGTCAACACCGTGTTGGAAACAGAAAGCGCGGCCGCCAGCAATGGGCTGCAACCAGGGGTATTCGTTTTCGCGCTACTTGTCCTTCTTGCTTTTTCTCTTTTTCTTTTTCTTCTTGGCGCCGTCGCTTCCCGTCTCGACCGAAGCATCTGGATCAGCGAGGCCCGCTTGTTCTGCCATGCTGTGGTACTTGCTCATGATCTCTCCCATATCCACCGAGGGCGCGGGGAACGACATCTTCAGCGACTCAAGCGTCTCCACGACGATTTTCGAAATCGCCAGGTTCCGGAACCACTTGTGGTTGGACGGGATGACAAACCAGGGCGCTTGCTCGGTGCTGCATTTGCCGAGCGCATCCTCGAACGCGCTGGTGTAGGCATCCCAAAACGGGCGTTCGGCATAGTCACCCTCGCTGATTTTCCAATGCCGCGCCGGATCATCGATGCGCTGCTTGAAGCGCCGGAGTTGTTCGTCGCTATCGATGTGGAGATAGAACTTCAGGATATGTGTGCCATTGTCGGCGAGCATCTGCTCGAAGGCGTTGATGTGTGCGTAGCGCTTGGACCAGACCGGGCGCGGAACCATTCCGTGCACGCGTTGCACCAGAACATCTTCATAGTGGGAACGGTTGAAGATAGCCACTTGCCCCTTGCCCGGCGTGTGCTGGTGATAGCGCCACAGGAAATCATGGGCGGACTCCTCCTTGGACGGGACCTTGAAACCCGTGACGGAACAGCCCTGTGGATTCATCGCCCCGAGTACGTGGTTGATCGTGCCATCCTTACCGGCGGCATCGCGCCCCTGTAGCACGATCAGTAGGGATTGCTTGCCCTCCGCGTACATCAGGTATTGCAGATCGTGCAGCTTCTGGTTATGCGCTTCGATTTCCGCCAGCGCATCCTGATGCGTTTCGTGCTGATCTTTGAACCCCGCATCGATCTTGCTCAAGTCCACCTTTGAACCAGGGGCGATGCCGAATCGTTTTCTGTAGGTCATGATTCTTAATTCCCGTGCGAGCTTATACAGGATGGATGGTCTTTCATTGTCAAGCGCCTAAGCGCTTGAAAAGGCGGCATCTCAAGCCGACACGTATTCGCGTCCACTTCTTTTGATGGCGACCAGCGACCAGCTTGCCGGTTGCGTCATAGCCCGCGTCGCGGGCGCTGTCTTGCGCCACACAGGCAGTCAATCGCCATGCTCAATTCGCGGCAAGTGATTGGCGCAATGTTGCAAACAGCAACTGGACCTGACCTCGGTTCTGCCAGTCGGCGCGCTCGCAGTTTCGCCCGCGAGCGCGCCGCCTAAATCATTAGAAGTGCTCTTTGATCTTCGTCCACAGCGAGGCCTCTTTGTCGCCCTCGCACGCCGTCACGACCGCTGCAACCGGTTGGCCGAACGCGTCATAGCCGACTTCGAGATCCTCGGCGCCGACCTCTTTCTTGGACGCTGCCGCCTCGATGCCGCTCATCCAATAGACGATGTCGTCCTGTTGCGATTCGTCCATGGCGAGGAACTGATCGCAGGTGACATCTTTAATCTTGTCCGCGCTCGCGGCGCCCACCGACAACAGAATGCCAAGGCCCGCGCCCAGGGAAAGTGCAATTGCTGCTTTCTTTATCGCTATACATTTCCTGACAGTTTCGACCCGCTACCGGGTCATGAAGGTTTGTGACGAGCGCGCCGACCAGGGCATTGCTTGGGAATCCCCTTGGCAACGCCAATCGAGTGCCTTGCGCCGCCATCCGCGTTGGTGCCCGAACGGCATGCGTTCCGTAGACATCTTTCCCGGTGATTGTCCGTCGAACGGCCTGGCGGCCTTGGCGTAGCGCAACCGGTGGTCGGCTCACCAGTCGTTCCTCTAAAGGATCAGGAAATCTCTAGACACGCGCGGCGGATTATGCCGGATCAGCCGAGGTCGCGAGCTACCATTTCGCGCCAAATGAACAGACTCGGCTTCTGCAGCTCAATCCAGCCTCGGAGCGGGAGAAGGTTAAGACAGATTGTCGCTCACACTTGGGTCAGGTTGGCCGACAACAGTTCTACGTTGGTGCGCGGTTTAATACGAGTTAGTCCAACAGTTAACCGCCCACCGGCAAGGTAAGGACTGGCGCGGTGCGCTCGATCTCGCCGGCTTGAATTGCGGTGAGTTTGGTCAGCAGCATGAAGGTGTACTTCGATTGGACGTCGGCGTCATCGATGTAGAACCAACTGCCGCGATAAAACATGGCCCATGCCGCATTCGTAGGTTCTTTGGACGCCGATTTGATGACGAGCAGATCGCCAAGCACGGCCGACCAGTCAAACGCTCGCCCGTCCGCTTGACGGGTAATTGCCACCCGCCCAGCCTCTAGGTCTTTCTTCGGCACCTCCACCGCGTGGGAGAGAAAGAACATGATGCCGGCAAGAGAACCCATCTCCAGCCCGACCGCGTCGGGTCGCGGCCGCCTTGAGAAGGTGTCGAGGGTGGCAAAAGGCTGCCCCGGCCGCAGTCCAATAAGACTGGCCAACTCCTTGGTCTCGGCCGTTTCCCGAAAGCCAGGCTCAAATCGAATCACGGGGATTTCCTGGCTTCCCCGCTTTGCGTAACCTTCTATGGCCAAACCGCTTAGCTGCAAGGCGCGAAATAGCTCGGCAGCGCGCTTAAACTCCTGATAGTCGGGGGCTTCGAAGGGCGTGGGGCCGGACGCCCGACGGGCGTTGCTCAAACCATTCATGCTATTGACCATCACCCGCGACAGGCGCTCGATGCTCCAGGCCGAATTTCCCAACAGTAAGAACGAGTCGAGCGGCACCGGCGTCATGACGTTGCGCACGAAGTCCGCTCCGCCCAAAGGCGTGTAGGTCACGGTCGGCATCTCGCGGTACCCGAGACTACCGCCAACGCCGACACCGCTGTCCGACTCAGCCGAGTCAAACGCACTCCCGACGGCGGATAGGTCCTGAGACCACTCAAAGGACGTAGAAATGCTGCTGACGTCGAGCATCAAGGGGTTGTCCGCATAGCGCATGCGGACCAGGTTCATTAGCTGTTCCTCCTGATCTGAGCGCGCCAGGACCTTGTTGTAGTCGTTGCGCCCGGCCTGCACCGGCTTCGGATCCAACTGAGTGCAGCCACCGAGAAAAACCATAAACCCAAGAAGCGAGATGGCCCAAGCCCGTCGGGGTGTCGGAGCGGAAAATTCGACCTACCCGAACTTCATTACGACCATTTTCATAACACGGTCAGGCGGTATGTTTGTTGACAGAAATCGCCTTAAAGTGGACCCCGAAACCAGAGCACGAGTTTGGCTGGGCTGAGCTTACGAACCCCAGCGTTTCGCAGGCTTACGATACCAGCGATGCTGGGTTTCGTACCTCAACCCAGCCTACGGGCTAGAACATCTTCTTGTATTCCGCTTTCGCCTTTCTCCAGAAGCTCTCCTTCGGCGCCTTCTTGCATTCCTCGACGATGTACGGGGTCACTGTTTCCACCCCCTCCACGGCGAGCGCTTCCGCTTCGGGCTCACCATTGCTGCCATAGGCGACGGCCATCGACACCGCCTCAGGCTGGAACGACTCATCCAAGACGAGGAAGTCTTCGCAGGTCATCTTCGATACGGGCTTTTTCGTCGCCGCGCTGTGGGTCGCGGCCCCGCCGATCTTCAGCTTCTGTCCGATCTTGACGTCGCTCGAGGTCATCTTGTTATTGGCCTTGAGCGTATCCATCGGAACCTCGAAGCGCTGGCTGATGGCGAATAGATCGTCGCCCTCGACCACCAGGTAGGTCGCGCTGACGGTATCGTATTTGCCCTGAGCGTGGGGGCGCGGTCCGGTGTCGGCGGCCTGCGCTATGCCAAACGCAAGGATCAGGGATAGGGAGAGGGCTGCACCGGCGCCCTTAAGAGCAGTCGCGATTTGCTGTTGGCGGTCTGTGGGTTGTTCGAGTTGCATACGATTTCGATTCCTATTGGTTGAATGGCGAACAAATCGCCGGTTGCGTCAGAGCCCGCTTCGCGGGTGTTAGGTTCTGAGACCTTGCCAAAGCGTCAGCAGTCCTTCTTGCAGATCGACGCCTCGGTCTCGCAGTCGCTGATGCAGGCCGATACCGGCACATCCGGCTCATCGAAGTGCCTGACGTCGCCCCGCGCGGTGCTATCCCGACAGAATTGCTTGCATGCCGCCAAGGTCGCCTCGCACGCTGATACACATCCCGGGCCGGATTGCGTACCGGACAGATCCAGGCTCTGCAACGCACTGGGTCCGTCTTCTGCCCAGGCAAACAGCGGAAGCAGACATAGGACGGTCAACGCGATAAGTTTCATTGCGTGCTCCTCTCGAACATGGCTAGGCAATGCAATCCGCGGAATGTCAAAGCTGATCGATGTAGACATAGGCCTTAGGCACACCGGCCCCTATGACCTCCAGGGCTTGGGATTCGAAGTAGTTGCCGAGATTGACCGTTTCCCCCGCCGGGTAGGTGCCGATTGTGACGCTGTTGCCGGTGACCTCGTAGCTGCCGCTGCCGGCAGGCATCACGAGACTGATCTGGCAGGGCGACGTTGCGCAGTTGGCGGTCTGACCGGGCTTGACCGTCACCGCGTTGGCCCCGGACGGGTCTTCCTGGATGCCACCGGCGCAGCCGCCGATGGTTGCGACCACCGTCACGGCAAGCAATAGGCGACGTACCTTTGCAGCGCTAGCGCGATTGGGCTGGATTTCTGGAGTTTGCTTGTTCATTTGGTTTGTTCTCATGATAAGAGCTTGATAAAGAATGGATTGACGGATCGCAAAGGTCGAGCCACGCGCGGATTCAGACTCGCTGCGCAAATCATCGTCGGCCATGGAAGCGACCGCCAAAGCCGCCGCCACCAAACCGGCCGCCAAAGCCACCGCCACCGAAGCGATTCCCCGCAAGACCACCATCCCCGAATCGACCGCCGAGATCGCCACCCCCCAGACCAGCACCCAGATCACCGCCGCCGACTCCTCCTCCGCCGAATCGGTTGTCCAAGTCACCATCGCCGAGACCGTCGCCGCCGAACCTGTCGTCCGAAGCGAAGGCGCTGTTCAGGCGGTCGTCCCCAAGGGAGCGCGCTTGCTGCTCGCGATCGGCCCAGCCGGCATCGCCGGCATCCTGCCAGCCGCCGTCGTCGTGCCGCTGCCAGCCATCGCTGGTGCTGCGGTAGACATTGCCGTCCGCACCGGCATAGAGATTATTGCCGACTCGGGCGGTGTCGAGGGTGCGTGTCTCGCCAGTGCGCGGGTTGCTGAAGGTGGTCTGGTGTGCCGCGGCAGTGCCGCCGAGCGGGCCGCTGGCGCGTTCGGTATCGCGAGAAACGTAGCCTCCTTCGGGGCCGCTAGCGGCCATCCTGGAGCCATAGGATCTGACGCCCGTCGCTGGGTTGTAGCGCCCGCCGCGAGCCACTGCGCCGTCGACGCCGCCCGCGGTATCGAAGGTCCGTCCATAGCCTCGTTGGGCGACGCCGGTGTAGGGGTTGTAGCTGCGACCAGCGGCGTAGCGTCCGCTAGTGCCGGTCCGCCAGTTCGTATAATCGCCTCTGGCGGCCGTGCCCAGGGTGCCGTCCGCGCTGTCGTACCAGGTACGCGTGCCCGCTGCGACGGTATTCCCCCACTGCCGGTAGACGTTGGCGCTGGTGAGGCCGCAGCAGCCGTAGCCCATGTCGTAGGGGCGATAGTAGGCGCCGCCCCAATAGGGCTCCGCCATTGCGGCCGTGGCGAGCCCGAGACCGAAGCCAAAGGCATAGCCGACGGCGGGGTTGTACACCGGCTGCGCGGCCAGGCCGAAGGTCTCCGGGGCGGCATACCAGGCATCGCCGATCCAGGGCTGGTAGTCGTAGCCGGTGCCATAGACCACGACGCCGTCGTCGGTCTGGACAGTCCCGAGATAGCCCGGCGTATAGCCCTCGTAGATCGCCTCCGGGGTACTGTCGTAGATGCGCACGTAAGTGACGTAATGCAGCGGCGAGCTCGGCGGTATCTGGTAGATGGCATCGGGCACCGCGGTGGAGAGCGCCCAGGGGCCGTCGAATGACGGTGATTGAAACCAGACGCCGTCTTGCAACGCATAGTAGGTCTCGCCGTCGACCCGGATGATCGGCGTCTCGCTATTGACCGCGTATTCCAGATCCGTCCCCTTGAGGAGACCGATGGTGGGCGGACCGTCGAACTTGGCCGTGAACACCGGGCCGTCGCTGCCAGTTCGGGCGATGGTTGCGGTCTGCGGAATGCTATTGGCGATGACCGCCTCGCGCGCCTGGGGCGTGCCGGCGACCGTGGACAGCACCACCCCAGCCGGGCTATCCGGCGGGATCTGCTTGAAATCCGCGGGCAGGTCCGTGCTGGCCACAAAGGCCCAGGGCCCGTTGAGCTCGGCGGCGCGATACCAGCGCCCGGCCATCAGGGCGTAGTAGTTGTTGTTGTCGGTATCGACGAAGACATCGGCGCTGGTGTTCTTCGCGCGCAGCAGCGCGGTGCCGTCGATCGGTACCAGATCCGGCTGCCCCTTGAAGACGATCAGCTCGGTCGGCGTCTGGCTCACATAGACGTCCGGGATGCCTGCCGCCAGCAGATCGACCGTTGGGGTGCTGGGATTGCCGTTGAGCAGGTCCGCCTCGCCGCGCGCGGCGAGTTGGCTGGCAACGGCGTCGATTCCCGCTGGGGTGATCTCGGCGTGCACCCAGGGCCCTGCGAGGGTAGGGGCGGTCACCCAGCCGTCGAGCAGATGGAGATAGTAGGGGTCGTTCTCGCCGGTAGTCAGAATCACCGCCCTGGTATTGATGATCCGCTGTACTCGGGGTATCTGAATCCGCCGCCGGCTTCAGTACCGGGCTGCCCTGAATGGGTACCAAAATCGCGGGTCGTTGGCTGACGATCACACGCGGCACTGGATTCCGCACGGCGACCGCACCCCCGGGATCGGCCTTGGCGATGCCCAAGGAGGCCTCGAGCCTATCCAGCGGGATGATGCGCAGCTGACTGCCGAACTCCTTGCTCACATCGGTGGCCAGGGTGTTCGCAAGTTCGGGGAGGGTCGGGAAGTCCGCCTTGGTGATGGCGAGGTCTTGGAGCACCACCATCCGCTGTTCCCGGTCTACCTGGGTGCGCGCTTGGGCTTGGATCACGCCGAAGGCGTCTTCCCCGTAATCTGTGGACTTGATCGCAACCGCGCTGCGCAGTTTCAGCTGGTTGTCATCCCAACTCTCGACCTGCGGTTGATAGACCAACAGAGTGCGACCGAGCGCCTGGACCTTGCGGGGCCAAGGGTCGGGAGGCAGGTCCGGTGAAACCGCGGCTGCTGCCGGCGTCGATTCCTGAGTCGCTTGGGCTGTTGGATTGTCGACTGGTGGATTGTCGCCTCCCGTATTGCCACCCCATGGTCCGTCCATGCTGGGCGGAGCGACCACCAGCTTCTGCCCCACCTGGATCTGGTTCGTCGACAAGTCATTCTGCTGGTCGATTTGGGCCAGCGACATGCCGAAGCGGGCGGCGATGGCGCCGAGCGTATCGCCGCTGACCACGGTATAGACACCGGTTGCCGCATCGAAACCGCCGCGTGCATGGGCGCCGGGACCGTTGTCGGCGGCAACTGTATGACTGGCCAGCAGGGTGGCGAGTACGAGAAACAGTAAAGGCCGGGTCGTCATGTTGAAGGGCTCCCGATATGCTTTGTTTAGTAACGTTGCAAGAATAAGTTAAACAGCTTATCGGCTTGGGTGTCGTTAGCCAGCTAATCGATATCGGTATCGAACTGGCCGGCCCGGTATTCGCCAAGCTCCTCGCGGACCGCGTAGCCACGCTGTCCGAGCTTCGTCAGCATGACCATAATTCGATCGAGCAATACCTTCTGCTGATTGTTGTCGTCCGCGAACAACGCCTCGCACCCCGATTCCGATTCCGATAGCGACCCCGATTGCGCTCCGCCCACCAATAGATAGAGTTGTGCAGGTTATAAGTGAACCGTTGCTTAGGGAATGTAGCCAGGGGCATTGGGGCCCAGGTTTGGCTCGTCCGTGATGGCCGCCTCGTAGAGGTCCGCTTCCGCGTCCACCGGGCCACCGTCGTTGCTGCTGCCATCGCCCAGGTCTTGGACCTCCGCGGCCTCCCCGCTGACGGGTTTGCCTGTTTCGGCGTTGATCCCTTCAATGATGACCTGATCACCGCAGCCGGACAGCCAGAGCAAAGATAACAGGCAGTATAGGCCGATCATGCGTCGGCTCGTTCGCGTGAGGGTCGACTTCATTGCCGGTGCTCCTGAGGGTTACCAGTGTTGATATATGATGACTTTGCCCTATCAGACCGTGAAGGACCGGAATCCGGTCAGCGCGAACTGGACACCCATCGACAGCACAAGGAGCCCCATTAAACGCGTTATCGTATCCCGCAGAAAGCCGCCACCCTGACGTCGGCCAGCGAGCACCGCTGTCAACATCATGACCAGCCAGGTCGTCGCGACCGCGACGCCGATGGCGATCAAGGCCGTGGTCGGGAGCTGCAATCGCGTGTGAGCTGCAGCGATGGTAATGACTCCCGTAATGGTCCCCGGACTGGCCGCGAACAGGATCAGGGGCGTCAGCGAAGGTGTTGAATCCGCGGCCGCGGTCGGTGGCGAGGCAATTGACGCCTTGCCGCTGAGCATCGAGAAGCCCATCCAGGCGAGCACGCCTCCGCCGGCAACCATGAAGGCGTCCAGCGACACGCCAAACAGGTCTAGCACCCGCGTCCCGGCAAGGGCCGCACCCAGCAGGATTGCGAGGATGGCCGCCGCGGCCTTCGTCGCGTCCACCAACTGCTCGCGCCCTGAGCGCCCTGCCGCGGCTTGGGCGAACATCACCCCACAGATTGCGGGATTCACCAGCGACAGCACTGTCACAATGGCCTGGAGCTGCTGTTCCACTTGATCTCCGAAATGTATCCTGTCGTTGGTACCATTGAATCCGTCCAAAGTTGGCACGTTCAGATTCCAGAGACCCGCGCAGGATTTTGCCGGATCAGCCGAAGTCACGAGCTACCATTTCGCGCCAAATCGGCAGACTGGGCTCCTGCGGCTCGATCTTTCCCGGAAGCGGGAGGAGCTAATGAAGGGTGGCGCGCACTTGGGCCAGGTTGGCCGACAGCTTTACGCTGGTGCGCGGGTCGAGACAAGCGCGCCTGGCAATGCTCGCGCGGCGCCGGCCGCATGGTTACCGCCGAAGGGGTCGGTTGCGTGGGTTCATGCGCACTTGATCGTCACGACGCTTTAGCGTCGTGACGGGCTGCCGGCCGCTCCAGCGGCCCGTGCCCCTGGCTTGCGAACAGCAACAACCGCCAGCTTGCGGACGACACGGCAATGGAGCGCCGAGGGAGGCATGACGACGCCGGAGCGTCGTCACCATCACACGGAGACAGACAACCTCTCGTCAGTGTACGAGACAGGTCGCCCGTTCAACGGGCTGAGGTCTTGCGCGTTCCGGAAGAGCTTTGTGCAGCTTCCGACGACCGCACAAGCTGCGACGCCTCTGTTCATCTGATACTGTTGCGGGGGTAATTGATTGGTACGACGCGACGTAAATCGCGCAGTCGTCCGTTCGTCTCCCTGCATGTCGACCAAAGGTTCTACCATGCCTGTCGCCAAAGCGCAGCCAACCCTCGCAGATGCACGCCCTGTCTTTCGGCTGGGTGTAGACGCGTACCATCAAATGATCGACAACGGGATCTTCGACGAAAACGATCGCGTCGAGCTGATCGAAGGAGAGCTGCGCGCAATGCCCCCTATCAAGCCCGATCACGCCGGCAAGAACAATCGCTTGAATCGGTTGCTTAACCGGCGCGTTGGAGACGAAGCGCTGGTTGCCGTGCAGAATCCCCTCACTCTGCCGCCCCATTCGGAGCCCGAACCGGACCTCATGTTGTTGCGCCCGCGCGATGACTTCTACGAGCGTGCCAATCCGACGCGGAACGACACGCTGCTGGTGATCGAGATCTGCGACAGCTCGCTGCGCTACGACCAAGAGGTCAAGGTGCCCCTATATGCAGCCCACGGCGTTCCGGAGGTCTGGCTGGTGGACTTGCAGCATCAGCGACTGGAGATCTACAGAGAGCCAGGGACCGACGGATACCGGTTGATTCTGCGACCCGACCCCACCGAGGTCATCTCGCCAGTGCTGTTACCGGGCTTGCGCGTGCCGGTCAAAGATATCTGGTAGGTAGCTGCTCATTGGCGGCGGCGATCACGGCCAAGCGCCGCTCAGGCCGCTCCAGCTCCAGAGGGATGTCGAAGTTTCGCGAAGTTCCGGGGCCAGGAATCCTCTGGTAGAGGAGTGCGTACACGAACTCAAGCGGCATCCTAGGGCGACGTCGGGGGGAGCGGATTCGCCGAATGGCAGGGACCATGGTCAGTGCGCCGAGATGCTCGGTCAGTGCGACAGCAGAACGAATTGGCGTGCACCGTCGTACGCTGAATCGGAAATTGGCAGCGGCGGGAACCATCTTCCATCAGCAACGCGGGGAAGCGCGCCGGGAACCGGGGTGTCAGTTACTGGAGAACACGCGGACGGCGGTTACCGATATTGGCGAAATCCTTGGATATGCGGACTCTGCATGCATACGCGGGCATTCCAGCGGTGGACTGGACCGATCCCTACCGGGTGGCGTGCAAGCCGGCGGCGTTAGCGGCTTCTCGACGATCCTGATCGCCCGTTTGGCGGATGCTTGCAGCACCCTGTCCAGCGCCGTCAGCCTTCGGCTTCAACCTCGGCGAGGGCGTCCCGCAGCGACTGGAGGATCAGCTTACGCGTGGCGCCCTCGTCTACCGCGTCGGGTACATCCCACTCCATGATGCGGCTGTATTTTTTCAACATGTGCCGAAGGTCCTCGACGATCTCCCGGTGATAGCGCTCCATCTCGATATTTTCGATGTCGGTCATTGCGGGTCTCCTGTCGGGTTGCTCTCAGGACTGCTTCAGTGCGATGCGGCTATCGAGAGCCGCGCGTCAAGCCTGTTCGGCCTGAACTTGCGCGCTCTCGCGGTTGGTGATGTGCCCCGATGCGGGGTCAGCTTGTGTGGATTTCGGTAGGTGAATGTCGCTTCAGAATTTCCTCAATCTCGGCCTCGGCCGTCGTCGGGCCCATCACCTGGACCTGCTTCTTGTCGTGGTCGACGCGGATCTTCTCCTGCGGGATGCCCACTGAGACCAGGTCATTACGCACATTGGTGAGGGTGCCTGCCGATGGATACACGGCGGTGATGATTTCTGCCATTTGTTGATCTCTTTTGTAGTTATGGAAAGAGCAGCGCGAACTGGAAGTTCAACGCCCAGCTCGGCGTTTTGTTCGGGCGCCCGACTTTCGATACGCCCTGGAAAATAATATTAGCAGACTGCTTACCGATGTTGAGGAATTTGCCGACGCCGACGCCGACCGATACGGTCCATCGCTCCCTGCTATCGATCGTCTAGCCCGCCGTTATCGACGAGTTGATGCACAGATACCTCTTAGAGTTGCCAAGCGTGCAGCTCAGGGGGCAAAGGAGGGAAAAAGGAGCCACGCTTCATTAAATCAGAAAGGCAACTCACCCGGACTAGCGGTCTTGGGTGGGATAGGCCACCATTTCGGAGCGGACGGGATTGAGTTCGACCTGGTGCTGGAACAGCAGCAGACAGGTTTCCGCTTGAACCAAAGAGGACTTGTAGCGCTTCCCGTCGCACCATCTTCTCCATCGACAACTGAAGCCGTGCGGCCTCTCTCTGCAGCCATGAGTTGTCTGCCTGATCGATCCAACGCACTCCGCCGGCGCCGAGATCGACTTGGTGTTCGACCTGCCACGAGGCCGGCGCTGGGCCGTCGAGATCAAGCTCGGCCGCGCGCCGAAGCTGAGCCCCGTGGCTTCCGCATCGCCGTCGGTGATCTGGCGCCGGAGCGCCCATACTGCGTCTACTAGGGCAGTGAGCGCTATCCGGTTGCGGACGGGGCCGAGGTCATCGGGTTGCGCGAGTTGGCGCAGCTCGGCCCGCATATTCCGGCGACGACGCTGCGGCGCTTTCGGACCATGCTCGCGCATTGCCAAGGCGGGTTGCTGAACCTCTCGCAGCTTGCATGCAGCCTGGCGATCTGAGTCCCACGGCGACGAAACCTCTTCCCCGGGTCGGGTTGAACCGCATTCGCTGCGTCCAGACTTGGTCTGTTCCGGGCTCGCCCAGGGCGACTGGTGTCGTCGCGGCCTGAGGTGGGGCTTTCTCCCGCATCGAAGGCAACCGCCGCTCACCTCCCAGCTACCGGCCCCATCGCCATGCCGACCCTGTCCGTCATCATCCCAACACGCCGCCTCGACACCGCGCTGCTCGACCGTATCGAGCGCACCCGCCGGCTGCTGCCGACCGCGGAGATCGTGGTCGTCGAGCCCGACGACCTGCCCGCCGACGCCGGCGCGGGCAAGGCGCCCTCGGGTGTCGGCCTAACCCGGGCCCGCCGCGGTCGCGGCACCCAATGCAGCGCCGGTGCAGCCGGGGCCAGGGGCGAGCTGCTGATGTTCCTGCACGACGACACCGAGCTGCCGGACGGTGCCCTCGCGGCTATCGAAGACGCCTTCGTCGATCCGCGCGTGCAGATGACCTGCTTTCGGCTGCGGTTCGACCAGCACCACTGGCTGTTGGCGCTCTACGGCTGGTTCTCCCGCTACGAGACCGTCTGGAGCACCTTCGGCGACCAGGCCATGGTCGTGCGCCGCGGCGCCTTCGATGCCGTCGGCGGCATGCCCGACTGGCCGCTGTTCGAAGACGTCGAGCTGGCGCGTCGGCTGCGGCGCAACTCAGGCGTCGTCAAGCTGCGTCTGGCCGTGACTACCTCGGCCGCCCGCTACCGCGCCAACGGCATCGTACGCCAGCAGCTCGGCAATGCGCTGCGCATGCTGCGCTTCCTGCTCGGCACGCCGCCGCGGCGATTGGCCGCCGTCTACGAGGTCCAGCCCGGCAGCGGGGGCGAGGGATGACCGCGGATGTCTGGGTCGGGCTCGTCGTGCTGCCTTTGCTGTTCCTGCTCGAAGGGCTGCGGCCGTTCTACACCGCGTCTGGTCGGCGCTGGCGTCATGGTGCGCGCAACATTGGACTCGGGCTGATCAGCGGCCTGGTCGGCACGCTGATGGCGCCGCTGCTGGTGCTGGCCATGGCCTGGGCAGACGCCGCGGGCGTCGGGCTGCGTCACCTGCTGGGCTTCGGCCCGGTCGGCGGTGCGCTGGCCGTCTTCGTCCTGTTCGACCTGTGGATGTACCTTTGGCACCGCGCCAACCACCGCATCGACCTGCTCTGGCGGCTGCATCGGGTCCATCACACCGATCCAGCCATGGACACCACCACCGCGTTGCGCTTCCATCCCGGCGAGATTCTGATCTCCAGCCTGGCCAATGCCGTCGTGCTGGTACTGCTCGGTATGACGCTGGGGGTGTTCATCGTCTACAAGGCGGTGATGATCGCCGTGATCCTGTTCCACCACAGCAACGTCGCGATCCCGTCGCGCCTTGATCGAGCGCTCGGCCGGGTGGTCGTGCCGCCGTCGATGCATCGGGTACACCACTCGGAGGTCCGAGCCGAGACCGATTCCAACTACGGCACCTTGTTCTCCTTCTGGGATCAGCTGCTCGGCAGCTTCCGCCGCCGCGCCGATCCGCAGGCCATCCGCTTCGGCATCGGCCGCTACGGCGATGACGCCTGGCAGCGCCCGCTGGCCCTGCTGCGGCTGCCGCTGGTGGCCGACACGCCCGAGCGATCGGTCCGCTGAGCAGCCCGAGCACGCACGATGAAGCTCCTGTTCGTCTACAACGCCGCCATCGTTGGGTTTCGGACCGCAAAGGCCAGCTCAGGGTTGTGGGTCCGACGCATCCCGCCGCAGCACCTTCTCGCAGGGGCTGCCGAAGGCGGTCAGGCGTTGGACGAGCTGGTCGGCCACCAGACTCAGGCCGCCGGTGGCCCAGGCGGCGGCACCGTCGATGAGTAGATCGCCCTTGTCGATTCTGGCGCGTGGGTGCCTCAGCGTGCCGTCGATGATGACAAAGCTATCGGCGACGCCGAGCAGGCTGAGGCCGACCCCGGTGCGCTTGACGGTCTTAAAGCGCAGTTCGATCTCTTCAGTCTCAAGCTTGATGGCACCGCCGCCGAGCACATTGAGCTTGTCGGTTTGCAGCGCCAGCCCGTGCTTGCTGGTGGCGATGCCGTCGGCGATATCGAACTGCAGCACCGCGCATTGGAGGCTGAGGAGGTCCTTGCGGACGCGGATCGCGCTGAGTTGGGTCGGATTGACGGTGTCGAGCAGCTTGACCATAACGCCCCCGAACGGCAGCTTGGATGCCCTTCGGTCGATCTGCCCAGCACCCAAGACCAGCTCGATGCGCCCATCGGCAGAGCCCAGCAGTGCAGGCACCGAGGCACCGACAGCGTTCATGCGGATCTCGACGGCGACGGGTACGCTGGAGAGTGCCTGTTGATTCTTCGACTTCATCAGCCGACCCAGGTTGAGCTTGCCCTTGTGGTGCAAGTCGAACTGCCAGTCGGTTTGGCCGGGCCGCAATTCCAGATCTAGTGACAGGCCGCCCTCGGCGGCATTGGCGGACAGGACGAGATGCCCGGCGTCGAGCTTGACATCGAGCGTGCCTTGGTCGACGGCGAAGTCGCTGAACTCGACCTTACCTGCGCTCAGCTTGAGCGAGCCGTCGAGGGCTTTCAGATTATCCAACGGCAGCGTCTGGGCGTTGCCGGCGTCCGCGCGGGTGGACGTGTCTGCCCCAGCGGGAGCCGTTTTCGAGTCTGATTTCCGGGCCAGGAATGGGCTGAGGTCCAGCGTTTTAGCGTTTAGATCCGCGTCGATGCGCAAAGGCTTGCCGAGGCCGATGCGCACCTCTCCGGCGAGATCACTGCTGCCGCTGCTGGCCTCGATGTCGAGCAACTCGAGCTGTTTGGCCTGCCCCCGCAGGCGCGCCTTCGCCGAGAAGGCTTGCGCGGGCAGCCCGGGGTGCAATGCCGCCAGGCTCGTTCCGCTGACCTGCGCCTGGAGTTGGCTCCCCGTCAGGTCATTGAGGCGGGCGAGGGTGCCGGTCAGGGTGCCGCTGAGGTCGGTCTCGTCGGACAGGCTAAAGTCGAGCGTCAGGTCGCGGCCGGTGCGGATGGCCGCGAGCGGCCCCACGTGGCCGCGGATGCTGAGCCGCTGCTGGTCGATGCGGGTCTGGGCAACGACGTCGACCTGAGGCCAGGACCGCCCGCCGGGCAGCAGGTCGGCCAGCGGCCCGCCGGTCAGTGTGAGGTCCATGGCCTGTCTCTTTTGGTCCTGACTGGCCCGCGCCAAGCCGGTCTTGAAGCTCACCGCCTGGCCGGCGTCGACGTGCAGGCTGGGGCTGGTGAGATCGATTGCCGTGGCCTTTTGACCCGGCTTGGCGGGCGGCAGCAGCTGGACGGATTTGGCCTCCAGGGTGCCGCTCAGGGCGCGGATCAGTGTCGCCGGCGTCGCGCCGCTGGCCGTGGCCTCCAGACTCAAACCGTCGATGCTGCCGCCCAGCTTCGGGCCCTGGGCCAGCATCGACAGGGCCTGTGGCAAGTCGATGCGGTCCGTGTTCAGCTTGAGTTGGAGCGCGGGGACCTTGGGGCCGGCGTCCACGACTGCCTGGCCGCTGACGGTCAATCCGGGTAGCGTGAGCCTGACCCCGTCGAGCTGGAGCCGGCCATCGCTGAGTTTGGCCTGGGCCTGCAGTCCGCGCAGGGTGATCCGCTGCAAGGTCAGGGCCTCGACGGCGAGATCCAGGTCCGCGTCGAGCCGGGTCAGCGATGAGAACGGCAGCGGACTGTCGGCCCAGGTCGGAGCCTCAGGCACCTTGGTGTTCGCCTTGGTCTTGGTTGGCGCGGGCGCCGAGGTTGCTTTTGCATCGGGCTTGGGCGCTTTCGCCTGCGTGCCTTCCGGCAAGGTGATCGCCCCGGCCTTGAGCTTGCCGCTGAGCAACGCCCGGGTATCACCCGATGCCGGCCGCAGTTCGCCGTCGAAGCGGCCGTCGGCGAGCGTTGCCTCGATTTTCAGGGCGCCGGCGGTCTGGGACTTCGGAGTCTGGGTGTCGCCCCTAGGCACGGCGACCGGTGTCAGTTGCAGCGTCGCCGGCTGGTCGCCGAGCTTGCCCGTCACTTGCACGGACCAGGGGTCATGCAAGGGGACGCTGATCGCACCATCGCTGATGGTCAGCGGCGCGGGAAGGACATGCGCCTGCGATGATCCGGTGATCTTACTGGCCTCAAAGGTCTTGCCGTCCCAGCTCAGGTTCGTCTTGAGCTGAAAGGGCCCCGGCGGCAGCCCATTGACCCCGGCGATCTTCCCGAGCGGTACGATCGTCGGCCCCTGCATCTGGAGTTTGGCGTCCAGCCCGGTGGTCGCGAACGGGGCGGGTGCGCTGCCATTGAGCTCGACGCGGGTCTCGCCGCTCTGCGCCTGTAGCTGGAAGGGCCAGCGGGCGCCGGCCGGCGCATCCGCGGCACCGGCGCGAGCGCTCACTGTCAGCGGCGTATCATTGATTGATAGCTCCGCCTGGAGGACCAAGGGTTCTGCGCCCAGCCCGTCAAGCTGAAGCCGCGTGATGTCGGCGCGTCGCACCGGCGCCTTCGGGGACGCGAGGGTGATCTGCGAATCGATCAGCTGCACCGTCGGAATCCGAAGGCTGATCTTGCTAGGGCCCTTGCCTTTGTCCTTGTCTTTGCCGAGTTGCCAGTTGTCGCGGCCATCGGCGGTCTTCTGCAGCATCAAGTGCGCACCACGGATCACCAGTTGGTCGATGCGGACCTGTCGGTGCAACAGGGCGCTCAGCTGCCATGTCACATCGACCCGCTCTGGCCTCCAGCAGGTGCGGCCCCAGCGTCTTGGTCGGTGTCCCACTCCGGATTCGACACCCGCAGCCCGTTCAGCACGATCGACAGGCCCGGCCGTGGATGCGATAACCAGCCCAACTTCAGGCCGTCGATCGCGACCGGCCGCCCAAGGGCATCAGCCGCCGCGGCCTCCAGGTCCGCCTTGTGGGTCTGCAGATAGAACGGCAGAAAGCCGACGGCGCCCACCACCAGCAGAAACACCGACAGCAGCAGCCAGGCAAGAACGCGAAGGGTTTTCATCTCAGTGGTTTACGGAAGCCGCGCAATCGGATGGAATGGCGGCATGACCGACACAAGGCCGTCGGGTAGCCGAGGTGATGGCTAGGAGGTGATGGCTAGGAGCAAGACGTTGAGTTTTCCCTCTGCGTCTTTCAGCGTCATCAGACGCGTTTCTGCCCTTATCGCTCTTAGAGTAATGGAACCGCAGCCAGTGCCGCATCGCTATCGGCATACGCCCTGTCATTCATCCGTGCCAAGGTTGAAAAAACCCCGGTGACGACAGCGGAATCTCGATGGCTATAGCGTCTGCCAGCTATTCAACGGCGACGCACAATAGACGGTTGAAATTGAGGCTATGGGAAACTGTTCAGCCTAGATCCTACCCCACATCGCCCGAACTGACACGGCCGGCGAGTCCATTTGGCGTAGAATGGTCATCCGTGATCGAGCACGACGCGGCCAACTCCAAGCAACGTTTTCGGCGCCACCGCGGATGGCGGTACGACGCCGACTCAGACGCGAATCGAGCTTAGTATGCTGTTCCCGAAACTGCCCTGTCCCCGAAGCTGCCGATGCCGAACGCGTATTTTCAATTCGTGCTCGTCGGCGGACTCTGGTGTGCCCTAGGCTCGAGCGTCGCCGACGATGGGCGTTGGCCCATGCTCGACAACGGCGAACTCTCCGGCAAGGTCGGCGCCGGGGTGCATACGACGCTCGACCAGAATGGACCCGATGCCGGGCTGGCCTGGGGCTTCTTCGAGGCTACGGCAACGACGCCGCGCTGGCACGGGCTCGGCGCCGGTGCCACCGGGTTAGGCATCGTCGACCTCTGGAGCCAACAGCCGGGCGACTTCGAGCAGGTCTTCACGGTGCCGACGGACCTGCGTGAGTTCTATCTCGACTTCGATTCCGACACCAGTGAACTGTCTGCGACCTTGGGCCGGCGTGCCTTTCCCGGTAACCCGGTCCTCGACGGCGACAGCCAGCAGGGCCTCGGGCTGAACCTGCCCCTGAACCTGCCCCTAACCAGGGGCGCCACGATCCATGTCGCCGCGCTGAACCACTGGATCAAGTATTCTGAGACCGGCTATGAGGCCCGCGGCATCACGGGCTGGCAGAACGTCGACAAGGCTAACGATGGCGCCGGGGCCGTCTTTGTCGCCGCGCAGGTCGCGGACTTGGCCGTCGGCCGCCGGTTCAAGGCATCGCCGTTCGTCAACTGGCAGCAAGGGGTTATGGCCGTGGTCGGCTCGACCTTGGACCTGTCGCTACATCTGCCGCCGGCACGCGGCAAGCGGCGTTGGGACACTGAGCTGATTCTGGCCTATCACCACAACCTGGTGCCGAGCCGGATCGAGCCCGAGTACGAAGATGTCTGGTCCGCCCGCGTGCATACCGGAGTGGTCGGTGAGCGATTCTCGGCCGGTGGCGGCGTCTATTGGCTCGGCAACGGCCGCATCGACCTCACCGCCGGCCTGTTCGACGTCTTCGACCCGCTCGTGGAGGACAACCTCTATCCGCTGAACGACCTCAACAACGCCTACGAGTTCTACCTGAACGGGTCGGCGAAGCTCGGCCAGCTGACGCTGAGCCCAGCCATTGGCATCGGCCGAAATAACGCCGTCGATGCCGATTCGTTGGAGATCGACCTGCTCTTCGACCTGCCGATCACCAAGCAAGTCTCGCTCAGCGGCTACGCCGTCTACGTGGATTTTTCCGTACCCGTCGATTACAACTACTACAAGCTGGGCACTGCTCTGAGCCTGAGTTTCTAGGGCGATTGCCGGAGCATCTGATACGCTTTGCTGCCTAGATGTGTATTTTCCAGACTTCCTGTAAGACCAGGAACAAGAACGCCGTCGAACAGCCAAACATCAGCACCCCCGTGATCGCGATCAATGTCCCGAGATGTCGCCAAGGATATTTCAGTACGACGTCGCCGTAACCGAGCGTCGTGATCGAAGCGGCCGTGAAGTAGATGCCTTCCGTCACGCTCTGTATGAGCCGCGCCCCCCGCAGAAACAGGCCCCATGCCGCGGATTCCGCCATGTGAGCCGCGAACAAAACAAAAAAGCTGCCAAGCAGGGCGACCTTGCCAGCATATTGACCAAAATGCGCCGACATCCATGCCTCGCGATGAATCAACTCGCCAGCGACATCGATGATGATCACAACGTGAAAAAGGAACAGCACAAGTGCCAGCAGCAGTGCAAAGACATGAACGCTAACAAGCTTGCTGCGGGAGAAAGTGCGATGTTTGTGAACGTTCTTCCCATCTGGCTGGTTTTGACGCCCGAGTTCGGTGTCGGGAAGGGTGTCAAGGTGCTTGCTAGGACCCTCGGTTACCTCCTTGACGGCGGGCGTCAACCCTGAGTCATTGATTGAACGGGGCTCCATCGATCGCTCAATTGCTTTCTGGCCATCACTTGTCTGAGGCAGATAGCGATCGTACGTCTTGCGACGCAGCCAGTGCCAAGCGACCACGGAAATGACGATAGACAACCCCGTCACCAGCCAGAAACCAAGCGGGTTATGCTCGTCGGGGATGCCGCCGACGTTCATCCCGAGCAGGCCGGTGATGAAGCTCAGCGGCAGGAACACGGTGGCGACGATGCTCAGATTGAGGCTGGAACGGGTCATGGTGTCCGAGCGTTGCTCCTCGATCTGGTCCTCCAGCATCTCCACCCGCGTGCGGCATTCATCCAGACTCCCCAAGTAGCGGGCCACATGACTCGACGCTCTGTTAAGCGTTTCACGATCGTCTGCATCCAGCGCCAGGGCGGGATCGGTGGTCATCGGAGCAAGCACCTGCTGCGTGCCATTCACTTGCCGTCGGGTGCGGAAGATTCGGCGTCGCAGCTCGCTCAGCGACTGCGGGGGTGGCACCGTATTGCCGTCGAGTAATGCATCCTCGACGTCATCGATGTCTTGCGTCAGATCGTAAATGACCGCTTCCATCCGGTTGGTCATCGCCGACACCAGAAATCCCAACAGATCCACCGCCGTCACCAGCGTCTTGTCCGACAACAGGTGCTGTCGTAACTGGTCCACGGCGACGATCGTTCCGGATCGCACCGTAACCGCCCTGGTCGAGCCAATCAGCAGCTTCAAGTCGGCGAGGTCGGTGACATCATCCGTCTGCCCGGGACGAAGCATCTTGATGCTTAGCAATGTGCCGTCAGGGACTTGTTCGTAGTGGTTGAAACGCACCGGCTCCAACAAGGCCGTTCTAGTCTGCTCGTTGATCTCTTGCCAGGCCACCAGCCATTCGCGATTGGCGTCGACGGCCATGTCGATATCGAACCAGGTGACGCCACCGGCACCCGTGTTATCCGAGGCTTTTCCGGGGCCGAAACGGGTGATTTGAGGCATGGCGGATTATCGTCGGTTAGATGGGAAAGGAGGCGTTGGAGTCTGGCGTCGCGTTAAAGGACCCGGTTGTCCGCGCAACACAGCGCTGGGTCTTGGCCTCGCGCAGCGCCGTAAGACGGGGCCGGTCCTACGGCCAAGAGAAAGCAGTTCCCACGCGAAGCCGCGAAGTATGCGAGAGGATTTCAATGTGTTATCGATCAGTCCGCGTCTTCGCGTGAGCAGGTCTCGAACCGAGGATCAGGGCATCTTGCCCTTGCCGCGAATCAGCGCGTCCGGGTTGCGTTCGAGGTAGTCGGCAAGCACGCGCACCGCACGGGCGGCGCGTGACACCTCTTGCAAGGCATTGCTCAACTCGATCTGAACGGGGGCATCCGGCCCTAGCAAAGTGGCATCGGTGTTCTTCAACACGCGGTCGGCGGAGGCCAAGGCGCGTCGGAACTCGACGAGAGCGGACTTCAGCTCCGGGGTGACGTCGGTGTCGATGTGATCTACCGCCTTGTCGATGTCCTTGATCGCGTTGTCAATGGTCGCCAAGACCTGTTGGACCTCTGTGCCGATCGCCTCGAATGGGATCTTGTCGACCTTGTCCAGAATGCCCGTCACCTTGTCCTCGAGATTGGGCAGGGTGCTTGGGACGGTCGGGATCACCGGTATCGGTGCGCTCCAGTCGATCTTGACCTTGGGGGCATCCGGAACGTAGTCGAAGGCGACGTAGAGTTGCCCTGTGATCAGGCTGCCGCTGCGCAATTGGCCGCGCAGTCCGCGCTCTTCGATCAGCCGTTGCAAGAAGGCGTGGCTTTGCTGCTCGTTGCCGACCACCTGCTGCGTCTTCGCGGCCTCCGCGGTGCGCAGACGTGCGACGAGCCGCTCCGGATAGGCGACAAACTCGACGCGGCCACGCAGCACCAGGGTCTCGGGGTCCATCTCAAAGCCGACGTCGGTGACCTCGCCGGCCTGCAGACCGAGCAGCGTGACCGGGGCACCGACGGACAATCCTCGCAGGGAGTCGTTGAAATAGAGGATGTAGCGTCTTGCGATGGCCTGCGGTTGCTTCATCGCGGTGGCCCGGTCCGCGAACAGGGCGAATGTGCTGTCTGCGGCCGCGGGCTCGCCTTCAGCGACGAAGGTCGGCGTCTCGAAGGCAACCCCGCCGATCAGCACCGACACCAGTGACTGGGTGCGCACATCGACGCCATCCGCGCCGAGCGAGACATCCAGGCCGCTGGCATTCCAAAAGCGTGTCTCCGCGCTGATGAAGCGGTCGTAGGGGGCGTTGACGAAGACCTGGAACTCGACTGACTCGCCGTTGGCGGCAAGCTTGTAGGCGATGACCTGCCCGACCTGGAGACGACGAAAATAGACTGGCGAGCCGATCCCGAGCGAGCCCAGATCGTCGGCCGTCAGCGCAAACTGACGGCCCGGTTGATCGGTCGTGATCACCGGCGCGACCTCGAGCCCGGTAAAGCGGCGGTGTCTCTCCTTGGACTTGCCCTGCTCGAAGCCGATGTAGTTGCCCGACAACAGCGTGCCCAGACCGGAGACGCCGCTCAGCGTGACCCGCGGCTGAACCACCCAGAAACTGGCGTCCTTCACCATCAGGTCCTCGGCATGTTTGTCGATCTTCGCGGTGACCAGCACCTTGGAGAAGTTGTCGTGCAGCTCCACCGCGGAGACCTCGCCGATCTTGACATCCTTGTACTTGATGAAGGTCTTGCCGGCCTCGACGCCCTCGGCGGTTTTGAACAGGATGCTGATTGTCGGTCCCTCGTTCAGTATCCGATTGACCGCGATGCCGACCGCGACCAGGGCGGCAAAGAGCGGAATGAGCCAAACCGCCGAGAGCCGGCCACGCCGTTTGGGCGTCAGGGTTGCGCGCGGCAGTTGCTGGCCGTCGATGACTTCAGCCAAGGTTGGACTCCTGTTGCGGACCGTTCTCTTTGAGTGGGGCCGGTTCAGAACCGGCTTCCGAAGTGGCATCCCAAATGAGGCGGGGATCAAAGGTGCTCGCGGCGATCATCGTCAGTACCACCACGGCGGCGAAAAACAGCACGCCAGGGCCGGGGTGCACGGACATCAGTGGGTTCAGTTGCACCAGCGCGACCGTGAAGGTGTCGACGAAGACATCCAGCATCGACCAGCGGCCGACAAGCTCCACCATGCGGTAGAGCCGGGTTCGCTGCCTGCCGCCCTGTATCGAGCCCCGCTGGACCGTGATCAGCAAATAGCCTAGCGCGACCAACTTACCGAGCGGAACCATCACGCTCGCGATCAAGACGATCAGCGCCAGCGGCCAGGACCCGGAGGTAAAGAGGAACACCACGCCGCCCATGATGGTGTCGTACTCGGTCGACCCGAGCGTGGTGGTGCCGAGCACCGGCAGCATGTTTGCCGGGATGTAGCAGATTGCAGCAGCAATGACGAGCGCCCAGGTCCGCTCGATGGAGCGGTGACGGCGTGATTCGAGCTCGCTTCCACAGCGGGGACAGAACCCGGGCTCGGCCAGGCTCGCCGGTTGCGTCAAGAGTCCGCAGGTCTCACAGGACACTAGTCCGGCCTTGATCGCGGTGAGGGGTGCTGCCGTCATCAAGGGGCTCGTTCGGATGGGGGCTCGCCGGGGTGGCGTTCTGAGCTGCCTATCACATCAGGTGTTTGCCGGGATATGCGTTCCCGTTCGGTAGCGGGGTCGGCTTCTGGTTCGGATTCGTGCCAGGCCACTCTCGCCCACAGCTCCTCGGTATCGACGCTACTCAGGATCGCGGGAAAGAGCAGCATCAACACGCCGACCGCATACATTCCGATGCCGGCCTCCACCTTGGCCAGGTCCGCGATCTTGATCAGCGCCACCATGATGCCGAGCATCATCACCTCGGTCATCGCCCAAGGCCGCGCGCGCTCGGCCCAGCGCAGCATGCCGCCGACCCAGCTTGGCGCGGGTGGTCGACGCACCGCGAACAGCACGATCAATAGGCACAACAGATAGCCGGCGGGGGCGATGACCGCGCAAAAGGCCACGATCACGGCAGTCACCTCCTGCCCCTCGAGCCACATCTGGTAGGCGCCGCCGATGATCGTTGTGCTCGCATGCCGACCCACGGCGGACAGCCCCATCAACGGCGACGTATTGGCTACGACCAACACCAGCAAGGCAGCGATGCCGAGCGCGAGAGGGCGTTCGATCGGGTCGACGGGGCGGGTTGCGAGCGTGCAACCGCAGCGAGAACAGCTTGCCTTGCCGCCAGCCGAAAGGTCGGGCAGCAGCTGCAGCAGGTCGCACTCATGGCAGGCGACAGGCGTCATCTCGCTACCGGGTTGGCTATTCTCAGGCATGCGTTAGCCCGATTCGATAACGAGGTGGCGGCATCTCCATCGGCATACGCCCTCCATCCAACATCACTGTGGCCGCAAAGCGTGGCGGGGCGCCGCATGTTGCTGACGCCGACTCTAAAGAGAACAAGCGGCCTTCAGCGACGATCCTAAGTCACACAGCCTAAACTGACATAGCCGTTGCGGCCAGTTGGCGCGAAATGGTAATTCGCGAGCTGGGACGCAGCGTCAAGTCTGAGCCATAGTTATCGGAACGACGAATATCCAGTCGCGGATCGAGGCGGAATCGGGCTGTTCTCGAGCTGTTCTGCACGATCAAATCGCGAATCTAGTGCGGGAAATCGGAGACGGGTCACATTTCGCGGAACTGCGACAGCTTGAGTTTGGTGGCTGATAGCTGGCCGGCTTTGCGGGCAGCCGCACTGAAATCCCGGTGCAGATCGGCGTCGCCGCAACCTGCCTAATCCGCCAGCAGCGCCATCCACCAATCGCAAAGCGGATCGCGCGGGCTCGGCAGGAATCTGGCGCGGTCCCGGATTGCGACTAGTGCGGATCTGATCTCGGCCGGAGAAGGCGTGGACCTATCCACCCACCGATTCACAATCGCCGGCGTCGAACGCACCGATATGCCCGCCTCGGGAGCGAGCCGAATCGCCTTGCGGTCGTCGGTGGCGACCTGCCACCCGCGGGTCTGCGCGACGGCAAGCGCCATGGCTTCGCCATCGTCCAGTTCCCGGGCGAGGGCGACGTAGCCGGCGAGTTCGGCATCGGTTTCAGGCCGGACTACTGTCAGTAGTCCGCTGTCGATGTACTGCCCGAGCAGGATGGGTTCGCGCGCGTTATCGCCGTGTTCCCAGCCGGGGCCACTGGCAACGGCATCGGGGGCGACGCGCAGGAATAGGGCCTCGTTAAGAACCGCCTCGGGCAGCTTCCAAGCTAGCCCGAGGTCGCCGAACCAGGGGTCGAGCGCGTCGGCGGCGGCAAGCTTGATGAGGCAGCAGGCGTCGAGTGCGACCGCGTCTGCCGTGCTTGCCGCCTGCGTCACGACGCCAGGTCGAACAGCGAGAGCTGCTTCGGCATCTGCACAGACCGCTGGTGTCCTTGTTCATCGAGGTCCTTGGAGGTCAGCGTAGCGTCGACGATCTCCCGCGCCGTCACTCGCTCGGTTCGTGCGCAGAAAGCGGGCGAGCTGGCCTTCGCTGATGGCCTCCTGCAGATACGCCTGCACGGCGAGGTACCGGTAACGCTCCGGGAAGGGATCCTCCGGGGTTCGGGCGGCTCGGCAATCCGAGTAACTGGCGCGCCGCGCCGGGCTTGAATCCGCGCTCCGTCAAGGCGTCCCAGGTGCCGCGGCCAAGCAGGTCCAGGTCTTCCAGGCGCAGCGCCGCCGTGTGCACGGAGACGTAAAAGTGGTGCGCGAGGCGGCTCAGGTCGGCGGTCCGGAAATCGCTGGTGCGCTCGGTGACGGCGAGAAAGTAGCGGCGCATGGCCGTCTCCGGCATCAGGAAACTCGCCGCGAAGGCATCGGCAAAGCGCTCGGACAGCGGTTTGCGCTTGGGCTCTTGAACGTAGTCCACGCCGGGCTTGTGCCGGTCGGCGAGAAAGTGCGCGTATTCGTGGGACAGCGTCCAGCGGCGACGCTCGGGCGGGTGCTTGCGGTTCACCATGATGCAGTAGCCGAGGTCCGGCACGAAGGCGTAAAGGCCCGCGAGCCGTGACGGCAGGCTGCCGTAGAAGACATGCACGCCGGACTGCTCGACGAGGGTGCGCAACTCATAGACCGGTTGGTCGCCCAGGTGCAACCGGGAGCGCTCTCGGATTGCCACGTCCTCGGCGAAGGCGCCTACGTCTACCCGCCGCGGTATCGAGACCTCCGGCGGGAAGTTACGGAACGGCGTGGTGCCGGCAAGTTGCTCCAGCACGCGGTAGTCCAGCTGCGCGATTGGGCGACCGGCGCGCAGTCGGCCGCGGTCTTCGTCACCGTTCGCCCGCGCGAGGCACGAGGCGCGCAAAGCCATAGCGTCGCAACTAGGGCGTCGACGATGAGCCGGGCCGAGCATGCGATTGGTCCAAGCTCGCCGTCGCCAGCGCCCAGTTCTCGCCGTCGCCCCAGGGCTCGATGACGAAGCCCGGGCCCAGGGCGGCGAGCAGTGGTTTGGTCGGGATTAGCAGCAGGACCTGCTCGAGATCCGCCGGCAGCGTGCTCGGAGGTGTCTGGCGGCGGAAGCCGAGGACGCGGACGTGGTCGTCGAGCCGATGCGCAACCGACAGGAGTTGACCGAGCGCGAGGCCGTTTGCACCGGCCGCTAGGAAGGGCCGCGGCTGCGCGTTCAGCGTCTGCACGGCGCGCGGCGTCAGCGCGCTGAGGTTTGGGTTCTTGGTCCACCAGGTGTCGGCCTGGCCGATGCGCAGCTGCGAGGCGAGACCGAGGCAGACCAGCATCGCCAGCGCCCCGGCGGAGACGATTCGGCCGGCACCCCGGCGTTGCACTAGAGCGCCGAGCGTCCAAGCGATCATTAACTGCGCCGCGAGCAACGCCGGCAGCCCGTAACGGCCATGGAGGGAGCGCACGCCGCCGAGCAGCAGGTCCGGACCCAGTACGACGCCGAGATAGGTGAGCGCGATCAGCGGCAGCAGCCAGACTGCCGGGCGCGGCGCCTGGCGCAGGTAATACAGTAGGCTGGCGGCCATCGGCAGCAGCAATGCCAGGGCTCGCGCCGGCGGTTGTTCCGGCCAGACGTCCAGCACCGTTCGAACCAGGAACTGCCCCCAGGCGAGCAGATTCGCCGCGGCTCCGGCGGGCCGGTTCATCCAGCCCGTATAGTCCATGGCCTTGTCGAGCCCGAGCAGGACGACGGCCACCCAGGGCAGAAACAGCACCGATGCCGTGCCGGCGGCAAACAGCCAGGGCCGCAGCGGCAGGTCGCGTGGGCGCAGCAGGTTACCGGATCGGTGCGCCGCGGCCAGCCAGCCATAGGCCGCGTGCACCGCCAACATCAGCGCGAACAGCAGGTGGGTGTAGAGGCCAAGCGCCAATAGGCCGCCGTACAGCCACCAATCGCGCGGCCGGCGCTCGCGCAGCGCGCGCACCAGCGCCGCGCTCGATGCCAGGATCAGCAGGGTCCAGAGCGCGTACTGGCGGGCCTCTTGCGCGTACAGCAGATGCAGCGGCGAGCTGGCGATAATCAGCGCCGCGACCCAGGGGATCGGCCCGCGTCCGAACAACTCGCGCATCAACCAGAAGGCGGCGGCGGGCAGCAGCAGTCCAAAGAGCGCCGCGGTGCCGCGCAGCGCGATGATCGGCTCCAGCGGTAGCCGCGTGGCCAACCAGCCGAGCAGGTAATACAAGGGTGCGTGCTCCGGGTGCCCGATCAGCTCGCGCCAGGTGTCGGCAAGGCCGCGCGCCGGGTCGGGCCGCTGGAAGACGAGCACCTGGTCCGGTGTCATGACGGTGCCGTTGAACAGCACCGCCCAGCCCTGCTCGGCCGGGTGTCCGAACACGCGCAGCAGGGTGTAGACCTCATCATGCCAGAGCAGCAGTTGGTCCAGGCCGAGCAACCGGGCGCTGGTGATCGCCGCGATCAGCGCCAGCAGGGCGACCATGCCGCCGCGCGTCCAGGCCCGAGTTCGCGGCGCGGCGGTGCAGGCGGACATGCTTGCCGGGTGCGCGTTAGGCGCGCCTGGTCGGCGCTCGGGTGCGGCGCGCTCGGACTGTTGTTCGGATTGCCTGTTGCTGGGAGGCCGCTGCGGTTGGCTGTTAGACACCGGATGGAGCGCCCGCCAGTGCAGCGAGCGCATACAGCCGGGCCTCGCTGGGCGCCAGCAGCCAGCCGCCGATGCGCCTGGGCGGCAGCGTCGCATACTCATGTTCGATCACCGCGACCAATGCGGCGGTCAGTGCGTCCGGGTCGGTCGGCACAGTGCCGCGTCGGCTGCCGACGGCGGCGCTTAGTTGCTCGATCAGCACCTTCACATCGGCCTCGGCAGGATGCTCGGCGAGATAGGCCCTGCCGAAGCGCGCGGAGGCCGCTGGGTCGGAGAGCACCTCGAGCATGTCGGCCGAGGCCGAAAGCGGTGCGTTCGATTCACTGCCGCGCGCCGCGGTGGCTTCCGCCAGCGACATAGACAGCCCGCCGGCGGTCAGGCTGAGTGCGGCCGCGATGAACTGCCGGCGTGTCAGCGCGCTGCCGCCGCGGTGGTTGTGTTGCTGTCTGCTCATGCCGGCAGCCCCTTCAGGTGATCCACCAGCCGATAGGCCAGTGCAAGGAGGTTCAGGGTCGGGTTGGCCGAGCCGCAGGTCGGGAATAGCGACGAGCCGGCGATCCATAGGTTGTCGATGCCGTGCACGCGGCAGTTGCGGTCGGCGACGCCGAGGCGCGGGTCATCGCTGATGCGGGTGGTGCCCATATGGTGGCTGCCGCCTGAGACAACTGGCTCCCATTGATCGTTGTCCGGCAGATTGACGACCATCCGGCCGATGCCGGCGGCGGCGAACTCCTGCCCCAGTGATTCGATATTGGCGACTAGGCTGCGGCGGTCTTGTGCCGTCAGCCGCCAGTCGAGGCGGGTGCGACGCAGACCGAGCGCGTCGGTTTCGTCGCCGAGCAGCACGCGGCTGTCGAGGTTTGGCGCCTGCTCGCAGGCGCAGCCGATGCCCATCCAGACACCGCTGAAGCTCGGGTCGTCGGCACGGATCGCGCCGCGGCCGTCGGCAATGAATGGCCGTGCGGCCTGCAGCATATCGCGGTGGGCCTCGCCCATGGCATTGCTCGGCGCGCGGTCCTGCCAGTACTCGCCTGCGACCGACATCGTGAATGATGCCGACAGCAGACGCTCGCGCCGCAGGTAGTCCGGTGCCGGCACGAAGGCGACCTTGGCCGGGCGACCGTCGAAGATCAGTCGATCACGGTAGATCGGTTGTAGCCGCCTGAGGTCGGCGATCACCAGCTCGGCAAAGCCGCCGAGGTGAGGGTGCTCCATGAAGCAGCGCCCCACCATGTCGTGCTGATTGCCGAGGCCGGCCGGCAGCACGTCGTTCGACAGCAGCAGCAGGCGCGCATTCTCGATGGCGCCCGCGGCGAGTACATAACGCCGTGCGCGCACAGCGTGGCGGAGGCCGGTGAGGGTGCGGATGTCGAGCCCGTCCACCGACTGAGCGGACCTGGTCGCCGCGATCTTGCAGACGTTGGCGTTCAGCAGCACGCTGACGTTGGGCGCCCGCTCCAGCTCGGTGCGGTAGCGCTCGCCGAAACGGGTCGGCGGGCTGAACTGGAAAAAGCGGTTCATGATGCGGCCCGCGCGCCAGTCGACCAGGGGTTCGCCGGTCTGTGCGGCCCAATAGTCGGTATCCTCGTAGCGCGCCGGTGCGACCTCGGCGGCCGCGCTCGCCGCCTCCCAGTAGGGGTCGAGCGCCTCGCGACCGAAGGGCCAGCCGCTCAGCGGCACCCAGTCGCGCGGCTCGAAGTCGATCGGGTCGAGCGAGCGGCAATAGCCGCCCCAGTGGTTGGAGCTGCCGCCGAAGAAGCGCAGTCGGTTGGCGATCAGCGGATACTCGATGCCGGCATTAGTGCCCTGATAGAGGTCTTGCGTGGCGGCGTCGAAGCTTAGGCCGCCGGATTCGATCAGGCAGACCTGTGTTTGGCTGCCGGCGAAAGCGCGGGCAATGCTGATGCCGGCCGGGCCGGCACCGATGATCGCCAGGTCGGCGTCGAGGCGGCTGCCGTCGTCGAGTGTTCGGGCGTCGATGAACACGGTTGGTCTTGCTCCTTGTCGCTCAGCGGGGCTCAATGGGTGTTCGGAAGCGCGTTGATCGGTCGCGGACATGCGGCTCAGCTCGATGCCGAGCCGCAGACCAATAGTGGGGTCGCGCCCTCGCCGCGATTTGGCGGTCGGGCCTGGAGCCGCTGCGATCATCGCGCCGGGGCGGCGCTCTCACTGGACCTGTCAGTTCAGCTGTCCGCGGTGCGCGCGGCCGAGGGGGAGATGTTCGCGGATGCGCGAGCGGCGCTGGGCGTCGTATCGGCGGGCCGGGCTCCGTCCTCCATCTCCGCCAGCGGTCCTATCAGGCTTGCCGGCAGCCGAGGCATGGCGCTGATCAACGACATCACCAGCGACGCGAAGTAGGGCACCGACTGCACCAGCAGCACCGCGGCCCAGACCCGGACGTCGAGCATATAGGCGTCTTCGCGCTGCAGGACCGCAAAGGCGCCGAGCCAGAACGCGAGCATCAGCAATACTTCCTCGCGCGCGTCGCCGAGCACCCGGAGCAGCGTGCTGGTGCCGGCGAGCTTCGGTGTACGGAAGAAACCGAGCCGGCCGGAGACGACACCCGCCCACATAGCGCGCGCGATGGTGTGTGACAGCGCCAGCCCGGCCAGGCCGGCACCGAAACTCTGGCGCCAGGTTGCGGCAACCCGGCGCCGGTAGAGCGCCAGGCTCTTGATCATCTTGAACGCGAACAGCACCAAAGGGATCAGCGCGATGGTGATGTAAGGCGGTGTGATGATGTCTGGCGCCGCGACCATTGCGACGCTCCAGGCGAGCGCGGCAAAATTGAACAACAGGTTAAAGCCGTCCGCGTACCAGGGCAGCCAGCCGGCCAGAAAGTGCCAGCGCTGGCCGGCATCCAGCTTGGTGCGACGCAGCCCGAGCAGCTCGCGCCGGTGTGCGAGCAGGATACGCACTGCGCCATAGGCCCAGCGCAGGCGCTGCTTCTTGAAGTCGGCGAAGGTGTCCGGCATCAGTCCGCGGCCATAGGTAGCCGGGATGTAGAGCGCCTTGTAGCCCGTCTCGAACAGGCGCAGGCCGAGTTCCGCGTCCTCGGTGATGCACCATTCGGCCCAGCCGTTGACCTCATCCAAGGGCTTGCGCCGGATCATGGTCATGGTGCCATGCTGGATGATGGCGTTGCGCTCGTTGCGGGTGACCATGCCGATGTGGAAGAAGCCGCGGTACTCGGCGAGACACATGGCCTTGAACATGCTCTCGTGGCCGTCGCGGTAGTCCTGCGGTGCCTGCACGATGCCGACCTCGTCATCGAGGAAGGCCGGTACCAGGTCTCGCAGCCAGCGCCGCGTAACGATGTAGTCGGCATCAATGACGGCGACGATGCCGGCACGCGGGTCGGTCTCACGCAGCGCGAAGTTCAGCGCGCCGGCCTTGAATCCGGCCAGCGGTTCGACGTGAAAGAAGCGGAACCGGCCGGGGTGCCGGCTGTTCAGCAGCTCACAGTGGTCGCGCACCGGCTGCCAGACGGCCGGGTCCTTGGTGTTGTTGTCGATAACCAGGACCTCGAAGCTCGGGTAGTCGAGCGTCGCCAAGGCGTCCAACGTTTCGATCAGCAATTCCGGCGGCTCGTTGTAGGCCGGAACCTGCACCGATACCATCGGCAGCCATGCGTCCGGCACATCGTGGCGGGGGAAGGCGCGGCGCCAGCGCTTCAGCCAAAGGGACTCTGCCCACTCGTGCGCCTCCGCCGAGAGTAGCACCAAAACGCCGAAACCGCCGATCAGCAGCAGCACGCCGACGATGGCGGTGGCCGGCGTCATGTACTGGCGTGTGTAGTCATATACCAGCCAGACCGCCGCGGTCGAAAGGGCATAGGTTATTAGCGCCAGGAAGCCCTTTCCTGATGACGACAGCGTGGCGCTGTCCCGATACAACAGCACCAGCAGCAGCACCGCCATACCGACCGATAACGCGGCCAGTTCCTGCCAGTCCGGGATGCGCACGACCGGCTGGGTCAGTGTCAGTTTAGGGTCACGCTCGGCATTGTAGATGCCCCAGTAAGAGCCGATGCCGCCCTCGATCTTGACCTTCCAGGGTTGGTCGAATGCCTCCATCACATAGTAGGTGAGTCCTTCGGCCTCGGCGCGCGCCAGGAAACGCCGCAGGAAGGTGCTTTGGTTGGCCTGATTCGCCTCGGCGCCGCGATTGCGCCGGCCGTTGCTCGGCCAGCCGACCTCGCCGACGATGACTTCCTTGCCCGGAAAGGCCTCGCGCACCAGCTCGAGCTTCTCGAACGAGAAGTCCACGGCCTTGTCGATCGGCAGACCCTCCCAGTAAGGCAGCAGATGCACGGCGATGAAGTCGACGTGCTTTGCCAGGCCCGGGTTGGTGAGCCAGATGTGCCAAGGCTCCGCGGTGCCGACCGGGATATCGGTGATGCGGCGGATGCGATCCAAGTAGCCGCCGAGCTCCTTAACCGAGACATCGCCGCGCAGAATGGTCTCGTTGCCGACCATGACACGCACGATGTTCTTATTCCACTGGCGCAGGATCGCGGTCAGCCGCTCGAGTTCGGCCTGGTTATCGTCCGCCTCCGGGCCGATCCAGGCGCCGAGCGTGACATTGAGCCCATGCGCGGCTGCCAGTCGCGGCACCTGCTGCATGGGGCCGTCGAGCGTGTAGGTCCGGATCGCGTGCGCTTCGCCGTGCAGCAGGGCGAGGTCTTCATCGACCTCGCTGATCGAGGGATAGATCTGTCGGGTCGGGTCATCGTCGGCGCGCATCGGCGAAAACGAGTAGCCCTGGATGCGCGTCGGCCAGGGCGGCTCGACCGTCGGGCGGTTCAACATCGCCCACAGGGCGATTGTCAGCAATGCGATCAGCAGCGGAATGAGGATGCCAAGCGAGCGTCTCACAGCGTCTCCCGGGTTTCATCGGGCGGAGAGGCAACGGACATTGGGGCGCGGCAGGAGCGAGGCTGGCTGTTGCCGCAGTCGCGGCGCGAGGATTTGGAAGTCGGGGGTAATGACATCGACGACTGAATCCTGGAGAGCGGCCCGGATGAGGGGCCGGCGTGGCGTGCGCATTATCCGCGCGGGTGGTAGGTAAATGATAAGCACAGGCGGCGCGGATAACGAGCGAATTCTGCGTGCGGTCGCGCGTACGGCGAAATAGCAGGCGGGGCGCCCGGCGACATCCGGGCTGCCTCGCGGGCGGGGTTGGTCGGTGCCGGGCCTGGTCGATGGACCTGGTCGGGGCGAGCCGCTCAGCAGGTGCGGCAGATCTCGCGAGTGAATTCTTCCAGCCGCCGTGTATCTTCAGCGAACAGGCGGATGCCCTCGGCCAGCTTTTCGGTCGCCATCGCGTCTTCGTTCAGGTCCCAGCGGAAGCGTTGCTCGTCGAAGCTTTCGGTCGGGATGTCCATGCCGCGTGCGGCCTCGGCGTCGAGCTTGCGCGGCAGATCACCGTCCGTCTCGGCGAGCTCGGCCAATAGCTTTGGTGCGATGGTCAGGTAGTCGCAGCCCGCCAGTTCCAGGATCTCGTCGACATTGCGAAAGCTCGCGCCCATGACGATGGTGTCGTAGCCGTGGCGCTTGAAGTAGTTGAAGATGCGCGTGACGGATTGCACGCCCGGATCCTCATCGGCCGGATAACCGACCGCGTTCTCGGCGTTCTTGTGCCAATCGAGGATGCGCCCGACGAAGGGCGAGATCAGCGTGGCGCCCGCCTCCGCGGCGGCCACCGCCTGCGCGAAGCCGAACAACAGGGTCAGATTGCAGTGGATGCCGCGCCGCTCAAGCTGCTCCGCGGCGCGGATACCCTCCCAGGTGGACGCGATCTTGAACAGCACGCGCTCGCGGGCGTCGATGCCGATCTCGTCGTAGAGCGCGATCAGGCCGTCGGCGCGAGCGATGGTGGCCTCGGTGTCGAACGACAGTCGCGCGTCGATCTCGGTGGAAACGCGCCCCGGCACGATCTTCAGGATCTCGGCGCCAAAGTTCACGGCGAGCTTGTCCATGGTCCAGCGGGCTTGCGCGTCGCCATCGACACCCTTGTCCTTACCGAAGGTCACCGCGTCCTCGACCAGGTCGCGGTACTGCGTCATCTGTGCTGCCTTGTAGAGCAGCGACGGATTGGTGGTGGCGTCCTGGGGTTTGTACTCGGCGATGGCCTCGAAGTCGCCGGTGTCGGCGACCACGGTGGTCATGGTCTTGAGTTGGTCGAGTTTGCTCATGCTGTCACCTCTGGCTGTAGGTTGCCGTAACGGCGTCGCCTGGAGCGGTCTGGCGACAACGAACCCATCCGGGAAGCGCTGGCCCGTCCTAAACGCGCTGCGTTTCAATCGCTATCGCGGTCCTGCGACGAGGTCAGGCCTCGTGCTGGGGCGGTTCCGAGGCAGGCATGCATTTGTGTTCGGTGAAACCCCGTCATCGGCAACGTCTTTCATTGTCGTGACCGTTTCGCGGAATTGAAAGCCTGGGTTTTCCCCAAGGGTTACGCAGGTCGACGGCAGCGATCTCGCCGCCATTGTATTGCCGACGTTCATCTTCCCGCGTTATCCCATTGTAGAAAAAGCGATTTCATCGGTTGTAACAACTCTGACATAATCCCTTCGGGGTGAATCGCTTCAGATCCAGGCACTGGCGAATGATCTGGGCCCGTCGAATTTCCCCAGCCGATAACGACAACTAATGATTTAACACTGCGGATTTCCTCCACAACACCTGCAATGATCACCGGCCCGATGAGTTTTCTGCTGCCGCGGGGCGCCGATGCGGCGTCTACCCTGGCCAGTATCCGTAGCCGTCTGCACTGCGAACTTGACCCTTCAGTCGCGTCGCGGCGGCGGTTCCTCGATAGCTTCGATTGGAGTCTGTACCACGCGGGGGCCGCGCTGGAGGATTGTGCCGATGGGCATGTGCCGCCGGCCGGGCTGCGGCTCGGCCAGCAACCCGGCCTCGACCAAACTCCGCACCAGGGTCCGGATCTGGATTCAAATCGGGGACCAGACCTCAGTCAACAAGCCGTTCGCGAGCTGATTTGGCTCGATCTTGCCAATCAGGGCGCCGCGCTCGCCCGTCAGGCGATCTCCAGCGACCCGGGCTTCGCTAGCGAGCTGCCGCCTGGTGCGGTGCAGCAATTGCTGGCCCCAGTCCTCGGCATCCGCCGGCTGCTGCCGATGGTGGAGATCGATACGCGCTCGCAGACTTTACGTGTGCTCAACGAGGACGATAAGACGGTCGCGCGGATCGTCGTCGAGCACAATACGCTGGCTGTGGTCGCCCGCGGACGACAGGACGCGCTGCCCGCACGTCTGCTGTTGCTGCCGGTCCGCGGCTATGATGCCGAGCTTGCCGCGACGGCCTCGGCCTTGTCCGAGGTCCTGACGCTCGAGCCGGAACAGGCGCCGCTGGTGCTGGAGGCGCTTGCCGCGACCGGTCGGCGACCGGGGACCTACTCATCGCAGCTCGACTATCAGCTCGACCCGAGCCAGCGGGCCGATGCCGCCACCAAGGGTATCCTGCTCGGTCTGCTGGATACCCTGGAGGCGAATATCGACGGCAGCCGCCGCAACCTGGACCCGGAATTCCTGCACGATCTGCGTGTTGCCACGCGGCGCACGCGCTCGGCGCTGAGTCAAATCAAGGGTGTCTTCGCACCGCGTATCGTCGAGGACTTCAAGGCCGGGTTCGCCTGGATCCAGCAGATTACCGGGCCAGTGCGCGACCTGGATGTGCATCTACTCGGTTTTCCGTCGCTCCGCGGTCGTTTGCCCCCTGCCATGCGCGACGATCTGGAGCCTTTGCGCGCCTGGCTTAGCGCTCACTACGACGGTGAGCAGCGCCGCTTGGTGGAGGCACTGGACTCGCCCCGGTTCGGGTCTCTGATGCGCGACTGGCGGGCCTTCCTCGAGTCGCCGCTGCCCCGCGCGACGGCCGAACCGCATGCCGCCTTGCCTATCAAGGCGCTCGCGGATCAGCGCATTTGGCGATTATTCAAGCGTCTGCTCGAGGAAGGCCGCTGCATTAATGACGCATCGCCGGCCGAAGCTCTTCACGAGCTGCGCAAGAGCTGCAAGAAACTGCGCTACATGATGGAGTTCTTCCAAAGCCTGTATCCGGCTGACGAGGTGCGCGCGTTGATCAAGCAGACCAAGCTGCTGCTCGAGAACCTGGGCGGTTTTCAGGATCTGGAGGTCCAGGCCAATCACTTGCGCGAGACAGCCGAACTCATGCGTGCGGAGCATGCCGCCAATACCGGTGTGCTGTTGGCGATGGGGGCACTCACCAGCAATCTGTTGCAGGGGCAGGAGCAGGCGCGTCGGGAGTTCGCGCAGATCTTCGCCGGCTTCGACAACAAGGCCAACGGCAAACGCTTTCGAGCCTTATTCAAGGCCGGTGGCGATGCCGCTTCTGTCGGGGCTTCCGACAACGGCAGTGGGGCCGCGAGCGGCGGCGCCGGCGACAGGCAGCGGGTGATGTCGCCGCCCATCGATGTGTCTGGCAAGGAGGCGGTCAATTGAAGATCGTCGGTGTCTACAGCATCAAGGGCGGCGTCGGTAAGACCTCGACCGCGGTCAATTTGGCCTATCTGTCGGCCGCGGCCGGTAACCGCACGCTGGTCTGGGATCTCGATCCCCAGGGCGCGACCAGCTACTACTTTCGCGTCAGGCCCAAGGTGAAGGGCGGAGGTCGGGCACTGCTGAGCGGCCGGCGCGAACTCGACGACGTCATCAAGGGGACCGATTTCGAGCTGCTGGACCTGCTGCCGGCGGACTTCTCTTACCGCAACATGGATATTCTGCTGGAGGGCGAAAAGAAACCGGTGCGCCAGCTCGAGCGGCTACTGAAACCGCTACGCCGGGAATACGACCTGGTCTTCCTCGACTGCCCGCCCAGCATCTCGCTGATGTCCGAGAATGTCTTCCGCGCGGCCCACGCCCTGCTCGTACCGCTGATCCCGAGCACGCTGTCGGCTCGGACGCTGGCCCAGCTGAGCGACTTTCTGACGGCAGACGATGGTCACGGCAAGTTGCGCATCCTGCCGTTCTTCTCGATGGTCGATTGCGATCGCGTTCTGCACACCGAGACCATGCAACGGCTTGCCGGCGAGTATCCACAGTTGTTGGATTCGGTGGTCCCGCTAGCGCCGGAGGTGGAGCGCATGGGCCTGCACCGGATGCCGCTGCCGGCCTACGCGCCGTCCGATCCCGCGTCGGCTGCCTATCGCTTGCTGTGGGCGGAGCTGCGCTCGGCGCTCGGCGCCTGAACGGCGGAGACCGGCTGGGCGGCCAATTCGGCCATTGGTTCGGCGGCCGGCTCAGCGGTCGGTGCGAGCGCGACCGTCCGCGCTGGGATGGCGTCGCGCAGATGCGCGATGATGCGCTCCTCCAGCCAGTACCGCGGTCGCCAGGGGAGATGGCCGGCGATGAAGCCGACATGGCCGCCGCGGCGCGCCAGCTCCAGCGTCACGCCCGGGCCGAGTTCGTGCTCGAAGGGCACCGTGCTCGGGAACATGAAGGGATCATCCAGTGCCTGGATGATCAGAGTCGGTGTGCGGATGCTTGGCAGAAACTGGCGGCAGCTGGCCCGGTTGTAGTAATCATAGACGCCGGCGAAGCCGCTCAAGGGGGCTGTGATGCGGTCGTCGAAGGCGTTGAAGCCATTGATCGCATCGAGTTCGACCTCGAGCGGCGATGGCCGAGCGCTAAATTTGTGCTCATAGGCCGCCTTCAGACGCGTGATCAGATAACGCCGGTAGACACGCGACAGCCCGATGTCGAGGCGCAGCATGGCGTCGCGCAGCACGAAGGGGACCGACACCGCCAGTGCATGGCGGAGCAGCGGCTGGTCGCGCTCGCCAAGGTATTTCAGCAGCAGATTGGCGCCGAGCGAGAAGCCGACGGCCGCCGCCGGCGGCCCCTCAGGATCGGCGGCCAGCGCCGATAAGACTTCGGCGAGATCTTCGCTGGCGCCGGAGTGATAGGAGCGATCGAGCCGGTTCGGCTCGCCGCTGCACCCGCGCAGATGCATGAACACCGGCCGGAAGCCCTCTCTGGCGAGTCGCCCGACCAGCGAGCCCGCATAGTGCGAGTTCAGGTCGCCCTCGAGTCCATGCACGATCAGCACGCGCTCGCCGTCGCTATCGCCGACCGCGAGGTCGATGAAGTCGCCATCGGCGAGTTCGATCCGGCGGCGGATCAACGCCGGTTGCGGCCGCGGCCGGGCCAGCGTCGGCCCGATGGTTTGCAGGTGGGCGCCGGGCAGCCACCACGCCGGTTTGAATGCGCTTTGGACGATGCGCCCCGTCGGTCGAGGGCTCGACGGCATGGCGTTGCTCGCAGCAGCGGCGCCCCCACCGCGGCCTGACGGATGCATGGCTGACGCTTGCATCCCCGCGCCGAGGGCGCCGTTCCTTCTGCTGGGGTCGCCCGCGGCTTGTGGTTCGGCCATGTGATTCGCCCCGATCATCTGGGTAGGTGTCAGTCAGCTCGCCTGCGCGGCGTAGAGGTTCGCGTAGGGTCCGGCCGCATCGATCAGATCCTCGTGGCGGCCCTCCTCGGCAACGCGGCCGTGCTCTAGCACTAGTACACGGTCGGCCTGGCGCACGGCGCTCAGGCGGTGAGCGATGATCAAGGTGGTGCGCCCAGCCAGGAAGGTCTCCAAGGCCTGATGCAGCCGGCCTTCTGTTTCGCTGTCCAGCGCCGAGGTCGCCTCGTCCAGGATGACGACCTTTGGATCGGCCAGCACCATGCGGGCCACGGCCAGGCGCTGACGCTGGCCGCCGGACAGGCGCACGCCGCCGCGCCCGACGACCGTGTCCAGGCCCCGCTCCAGGTCGGCGACGATGTCCGCCAACTGCGCGACGCGCAGGGCGCTCCAGAGTGCCGTGTCCGGCAGGTCACGGCCCAGCGTCAGGTTCATCCTGACGGTGTCGTTGAACAGCGCCGGACTCTGGAGCACGGTGGCGACGTTGTCCCGTACCACCTCCATGCCGATCTCGTTCACGGGCTCGCCGTCGAACAGGATGCGTCCCGAACGCGGCGGATACAGCCCGAGCAGCACCTGGACCAGGGTCGTCTTGCCGCCACCGCTGGCGCCGACGACGGCCACCTTCTCACCGGGCGCGACCGAGAACGAGACCTGATCGAGCACCGGTGGTCCGTCGCCATAGGCGAAGCTGACCTGCTCGAAGGCGACGCCGACCGTGCGCTTGCCCGCGAAGGGGTCGCGGTGGTGGGGGAAACGCGGCTCGAGCGGCATCTGGGTCAGGCTGTTGATGCGATTCAGCGCCGCCTGCGCGCTGTGGAAGGCGTATTGCACATTCAGCACATCCTGCACCGGCCCCATCATGAACCAGAGGTAGGCGAACACCGCCAGCATCTCGCCGATGCTGAGATCGGAGAACACCACCATCAGCATGCTGACGGTGCGAAACAGATCGAAGCCCAGCAGAAAGACCATGAATGACAGCCGGTTGGCGGCGTCGCTCTTCCAGGTGAAGGCGCAACTGAAGCGACGGATGGCGTCTGCGCTGTCGATGCTGCGTCCGATGTAGAACTGCTCGCGGTTGCTGGCGCGGATCTGCTGGATCGCGTCCAAGGTTTCGGACAGGCTCTCTTGGAAGGTCGCATAGGCGCTGTTCTCGCGCCGCTTCATCTCCTTGATTCGGCGGCCGAAGACGATGGTGACGTAGACCACGAACGGGTTCAGCAGCAGGATGAACAACCCGAGTTGCCAGTGCATCCATAGCAGCACCGCCGCGGTGCCGGCGATGCTGAGCGCGGCGACGATGAATTTGGAGACGGCGCTGCCAACGAACTGGTCGATCGCGTGCAGGTCGGTCACCAGGTGTGAGGCAACGGTGCCGCTGCCCAGCGTCTCGTACTCGGCCATCGAGACGCGCCGCAGGCGCAACAGCAGGTCGCGCCGCATACGATAGATCAAGTCCTTGGCGATGATCGTGAACTCGCGTGTCTGCCAGACGCCGAGCGTCACCGAGGTCAGGCGCAGCACGATCGTTAGCGCGAGCACCGCGAGGATGTAGAGCACCGGTCCATGCCAGGCGCTTGGGAAGACCCGATCGATTGCTGCCACGGCCGCGCCCGGCTGTTGCAGCAGGACCTCATCCACCAGGATCGGCATCAACAAGGGCACCGGCACCGCCGCCAGCGTACCGAGCACGGCGATGACGTTTGCCAGGACCAGTTCACGGCGGTGCGTGGCGACCATTTTGATCAGGTCGGTCCAGCGATACGCGACATTGGCGGGGAGTTGTTTCGTCGAGTCCTGCATGTGTTCCCGGCGTTGTATTTTTGCCTAAGCGGTCTCGGGAGTTGCCTCCGATTCGGTCATATTGGCTTGATAATTATTGTTTTCCAGCGCTTCTGCCAGGATATGGCGGGATGTTGCCGGCGGTGTCCCGATTGTGGCGATTGGACATCGTCACCTATACTACGCCGCTTTGGCATGCCGGCATGTCAAACAGCCATTGGCCCCGACGGAACTATCGCATGATGACTCAGCCGCTTTCGGCCCTCGCGCTCGCCGTCTGTATCGCACTTCCGACCCTTGCCTCTGCGGAAGACCTGATCGCCATTTACGACTTGGCGGTCAACAGCGATCCGACCTTGCGTGAGGCGGAGCAGATCCTGTATGCAACCCGTGAGGTCAAGCCGCAGGCGCGCGCGCTGCTCTTGCCCAACTTCGGCGTCACCGGCGACCTGACCTACCAGAATGTCGAGTCCAGCGGCAATTCGACACTTGGCAGCTTCAGCCGCAGCGACAGCTTTGATACCTATGGTGCCGCCGCGGTGGTGTCGCAATCTGTCTACAACCGCGGCGACTGGGTGCGGCTCAGCCAGTCCGACAACACCATTGCGCAGGCGACGGCGCAGTACCGTGATGCCGAGATCGAGCTGATGGTGCGCACCACGCGAGCCTACTTCGAGGTATTGCGGGCGGCCGACGCGGTGCGTGTCGGCCAGGCGCTGGTCGCGGCGGACGAGCGTCAGCTCGAGCAGTCGCAGCAACGCTTCGAGGTCGGGCTGGTCGCGATCACAGACGTCAACGACAGTCAGGCCGCGTTCGACCGCTCACGTGCGAACCTCATCACGGCCGAGAATGACCTGAACAATGCCTGGGAGGCGCTGCGCCGTATCATCGGCCCGGTATCGGTGCCGCTCGCGCGCCTCGGCGACCGACTGCCGCTGGCGCCGCCGGAGCCGAACGACATCAACGTCTGGGCGGAGACCGCGCTGGCCAATAACTTTGGCATCGTCGCCGCCAAGCAGGCCGCCGAGGCGGCGCGCAAGGACATCGAGATCGAGCGCTCCGGCTACTATCCAAGCGTCGATATGCAAGCGGGATACGATGTCGCGCGCTCGGGCGCCCGATTCAATACCGATAGCGACACCGGGTTTGTCGGGTTGAATGTGAACATTCCGATCTATCAAGGCGGCGCAGTGGCCTCGCGCACGCGCCAGGCCGGGCATAACTTTCGCGCCGCGCAGGACCGGCTCGACCAGCAGCGGCGCGCTGTCATCAATCAGGTCAAGGACGCCTTCCGCGGAATTCTGTCCAGCATCAGCGACGTCAACGCGCGCCAGGCCGCGATCGTCTCGGCGCGCAGCTCGCTCGAATCAACTCAGGCGGGGCTCGAGGTCGGCACCCGTACCCAGGTCGACGTGCTGAACGCGCAGCGCGCGCTGTTCCAGGCCGAGTTCGACTACCTGTCCTCGCGCTACAACTACATCATCAACGGCGTCCTGCTGCACCAGGCGACCAGCACGCTGACCCGAGAGGTGCTGGCCAAGGGCAACGCCTGGCTGACCGAGGCGGACACGGTTCCACCTCCGGCCTACTGAATGAGAGTTGCGAGTGACGAGTATCTAGCGGGGAGGCGATCCGTGAGGTTTCTGTTCGCGCCCACTCTCTTGGCCGCTGTATAGCGTTTACCGCTCCTCGTTACTCGATACCGCTCCCCGTTACTTCGATGTCAGGAAACAGCATTGGCAGGTCTTTCGTCTTCACCGGTTTCGGTGAGAGTCATGGACCGGCGATCGGTGGCATCGTCGATGGCTGCCCGCCCGGCCTGCCCTTGTCCGAGGCGGACTTGCAACGCGACCTGGACCGGCGCAAGCCCGGGCAATCGCGTCATACCACGCAGCGCCGCGAGTCCGATCGGGTGCAGATCCTTTCCGGCGTGTTCGAAGGGCTTACCACCGGGGCGCCGATCGGCCTGATCATCCAGAACGAGGATCAGCGCTCGAAGGACTATGCCGAGATCGCCGCCAAGTTCCGACCTGGCCATGCCGACTACAGCTACACCATGAAGTACGGTGTGCGCGACTATCGCGGCGGCGGTCGCTCGTCGGCCCGCGAGACCGCGGTGCGCGTTGCCGCCGGCGGCGTCGCCAAGGTCTGTCTGCGCGAACTCGCGGGCGTGCAGGTGCGCGGCTTCCTCTCCCGGCTCGGCGACATCGCCACCGCCAGCCCCGGCGAGCAGGGCTTCGATTGGGCCGAGGTGGAGCGCAACCCGTTCTTCTGCCCGGTCACCGCGCGCGTGCCCGAGCTGGAGGCCTTCATGGATGCGCTGCGCAAGGAGGGTGACTCCATCGGCGCCGAGGTGACGGTGGTCGCCGAGGCCGTGCCGCCCGGACTGGGCGAGCCCATCTTCGACCGGCTAGATGCCGACATCGCACATGCGCTGATGAGCATCAACGCCGTCAAGGGCGTCGAGATCGGTGCCGGTTTCGCCAGCATTGCGCAGAAGGGTACCGAGCACCGCGATGAGATCACGCCTGAGGGCTTTCTCAGCAACAATGCCGGCGGCGTGCTCGGCGGTATCTCGACCGGGCAAAACGTCGTTGCACGCCTGGCGCTGAAGCCGACCTCCAGTATTCGGCTGCCGGGACGCACCCTGGATTTGCACGGGAAGGCCGCCGAGGTGATCACCAAGGGTCGCCATGATCCTTGCGTCGGCATCCGCGCGACGCCGATCGCCGAGGCCATGCTGGCCCTGGTGCTGGCCGATCATCTGCTGCGCCAGCGCGCCCAGAATGCGCAGGTGATCCCGCCTCTGACCGCGGTGCCCGCGGGAGTCGGCTAGCGTTCCCGCCTCCGCTGCCGCCGGTCCCGGTTAGTCGGACTGAGCTTTTCGCTTCGACTGCGCTTTGCCCTCGTTGAGGCCGGGGTGGGTATCCCGATGGCCGCTGTAACAGGGCCGAGTGCCTAGCGCCGAGGGTCGAGGTTGCGCACCCTCCACCGGCTCCTAGCTCCTGGTTCTCGTGTTGGCCGCGACATTCCAGCGACCAGCCCCCGCGCTCGTCGGTCAGCGGCCTAGTCTCGTTGAGATGATCAATGCCCTACGCTCGACTCTCCAGCTACTACTTCTTCCATTTCGGCGCGCTCGGTGCGTTGGTGCCGTTCTGGGGGCCCTACCTGTTGGAGCGGGGCTTCGCGCCGGCCGCTATCGGGGTGCTGATGGCCATCTTGATGGGCACCAAGATCGTCGCGCCCAACGTTTGGGGCCTGCTCGCCGACCGTGCCGGCCGACGTATGCCGATTGTGCGTCTGGGCTCGGCGTTGGCCGTTGTCTGTTTCGCCGGCGTGTTCTGGGCCGAGGGGTTCTGGTCCATGGCGCTGGTAATGGCGGCGTTCAGCTTTTTCTGGAATGCGCCGCTGCCGCTGATGGAGTCGGTGACCTTCAATCACCTTGGCGCACGCGCCAACCGCTATGCCAGCGTGCGGGTCTGGGGCAGCGTCGGATTCATTTTGAGCGTCGGCATTATCGGCTGGTGGCTCGACCAGGCCAGCGATGGCGCCGGACCGTCCGGCAGGCAGGTCGTTCCCGCCGTGGTGCTGGTGCTGTTCGTTGGCGTTTGGGTGAGCTGTCTGCTGATCCCTGACCGCGACCAGGACGGCACGCATCCGGTCCAGCTCTCGCTGCGCGGTCTGCTCCGCCGCCCGGAGATCATCTACTTCCTCGTCGCCTGTCTGCTGATGCAGGCGAGCCATGGCGCCTATTACGCCTTCTATTCGATCTATCTGGAGTCCAACGGCTACAGCAGCACCGCTGTCGGCGCCTTATGGGCACTGGGTGTCACGATCGAGGTCATTGTCTTTCTGCGCATGCATTGGCTGCTCGAGCGCTTCGGTGCCCGTCGGATGCTGCTGATCAGCCTCGCCTTGGCGGTGGTTCGCTGGCTGCTGATCGGGTTCTTTATCAAGCTGCCCGCGGTTCAGATCCTGGCGCAAAGCCTGCACGCGGCGAGCTTCGGCAGCTTTCATGCCGCCGCCATCCACTTGGCGCACCATTACTTCCCCGGCCGCACCCAGGGGCGTGGACAGGCACTGTACAACAGCGTTGGCTTCGGTGTCGGCGGGGCCGCCGGCAGTCTGGTCAGCGGTGCGCTCTGGTCGAGCGCCGGGGCCACTGCAACCTTCGTTACGGCCGCCGCAGCCGCGGCCTTGGGCTGGATCGCGGTTTATCGCCAGGTCGACCGCGGCCGCCAATTCTGAGCTCTGCTGCTGCCGGCGGCGCATGCCTGCCGTGGTACGATGCGCAGGGCAACAAACCTATCGGAGAGCGGTACTTATGGCATCGGATCAAGAGCGCATCCAGGCGTCGGTCGACCGATCAGGGGCGGAAGGCCCGGAAGAACAGGCAGACCAATGGGTCCAGGTAGACGGCAAGCGCATGCCGCTGGAGCAACTGCTGACCGAACATGTCGAGATGCGCAGCCGGCTGGCGAAGGTCAAGAAGGAGACGCGCGGCGCCGTGATCAAGCGTCGTGCCGAGCAGGCGTTGAAGCCGTTTCAGGCGGAGTTGATCCGGATGCAGAAGCACCTGGAGGCGACTAAGAAGCGCATGATCATTCTGTTCGAGGGGCGCGATGCCGCCGGCAAGGGCGGGACGATTCGTCGCGTCACGCGCTACATGAATGAAAAGCACTATCGCGTCGTCGCGCTTGGTCGGCCTACGGAGCACCAGCGCACCCAATGGTTCTTTCAGCGCTATGTCGAGCAGTTCCCGCACGGGGGTGAGCAGGTCTTGTTCGACCGCAGCTGGTACAACCGCGCCATGGTGGAGCCCGTGTTCGGCTTCTGCACGCAGGAAGAGTATGACAACTTCATGTATGGCGTTACGGGCTTCGAAAAGGACCTTGTTCGGCAAGGCACGATTCTCGTCAAGCTCTACTTCAGTGTCACCAAGGACGAGCAGGCGAGACGATTCGATCGCCGTAAGACCGATACGCTGCGCCAATGGAAACTCTCCGAGATCGATGTGCAGGCACAGGACCGATGGGACGACTTCACGCACCAGAAATACGAGATGTTGCGCCGGACCCATACCTCCTGGGCGCCCTGGACCATCATCCGCTCCAACAACAAGATGAAGGCGCGATTGAACGCGATTAAGGTCATTCTCAACGCCGTGCCATATGACCGCCTGGACCCGGGGCTTGACTTTGTCCCCGATCCGCAGGTTGTGGTGTCCGGTGCACGCGAGCTCGAGATCATGGAAGCGCAGATGCTCCGCGAGGGTCGATTTACGGTTTAGCGGCTAGCGGCTAGCGGCTAGGAAGGGCAATTGGCAGGCATGGCTCCTAGCGCCTAGCGGCTCTAATGGCCCGGCCGGCGTTATCCGCCGGGAGCCGGCGTCCGCGATGGCGGCTCGGCGTTTCCATCGACAGCCGCCATGCCACCCGTGTGAGCTTGCTGCTGCGACCGTCGGGGCTGGACCGAACAAACGGCTTTGGCCGCACTGTCGGTGCCGCGCCGATGGTCTTTTCCCCATATGATCAGGCACAATTACAGGCTTGTCCGCCGTTTGTTACCGATTCGATGATCGCGACCACTGTCTTGCCGCATTCACCCGGGAGTCGATATTGAGCAAGCCGTCCGCGGATGCCGCGGGATGGGGGTGCGGGCGTGCCGATTGAGCGGGGTCCGGTGCCTGTGCCGGACGTAGAGAACCTGTCTGGCGATTCGCTGGCCGAGCCGCCAAATGATCGGACGCTGATCGCAGCGACCGGCGAGCCGGACTCGAGGGCGTTTCCGGAAACCTCGGACGTTACCCGTTTCGTGCTGTACCAAACGGAAAGCGGCGGTCTGGATCTACGCTGGCACCTGCAACCCGAGGCACTCGAGCACGCCCGGGCGGTCTTTGGCAACGCAGCGTCGCCGATGGCGCAATTACGCCTGCTGAAAGTGGATGATGGCGGCAAGGCCCTGATGATTGCCGACGCGCCCTTGCCGGCGGACGAGGCCGGGGCTGATGGTGTCGCACGCTATGATCAAGGCGGCGAAGGATTGCTGATGGCGGAGATCGGCTTGATCAGTCCCACTGGCGGTTGGGTGCTCGTGGCGCGCTCCAATCGCCTGCAGGCGGCCAGACCGGTTGGGGCTGCTTTTCTGCATGCGTCGCCGACAGCGGATGTCGAGCCGCCACTGTTACCCGCGATGGACGTGCGTCAGGCTCGCCCGGCCGCGGATGTGATCGGCCGAGTAGAACCCCGCCTAGAGGCCTTTCGTGCCCTGGCGGATCAAGCTTCGGACCAATCTGTATTCGATCGGGTCGACGCCGGCATCGGTTCGGAGGGCCAATTCGATCGGATGCCGGACCCTGTGAGCAGCGGGGACACGACTGTGCCGACGACGGTCGAGCAGGCAATTGGCCATGAGGTCGATGGAGCCGATGGCGTCGTGGAGGCCCCGGGAATCGATGGGCCGTCTGGTCGAATTCGGGCCGGCAGCGGACCGATACGTCGTGCGCACGCGGATGACGGTGCCGAGATCCATGCCGAACTGGTGGTTTCCGGAAGCGGCGCACCGGGCGCGTTTCTGGACCTCGGCGGCCATCGGTATCAGATCGGCAGCGGCGGGCGCTTTGTTTTTCGACTGCCAATCGATGATCCGGACTTGGTCATGACCTTGTTATCTGGCTTGCCCGAACTGCCGGTGGTCGCCCGCGAGCGCGAAGATGGCGAGTCCGACATCTGAGCCGGTTCCCGCTGCGGTCCGAGCAGAGCCCAGAGAATGGATTCAAGCAAATGGCTAAGCCGGTATCCCAGTAGCCGCGGTGCCCGGACCGTCCGTCGAGGCTCGGCAGCACTCAATTGACTAGACATCCAATCCAGGATAGCTGCATGCAGATCATCATGGCCAGCCCAGAGTGTGCACCCGTTGCCAAGGCCGGTGGACTCGGCGACTTCGCGCACGGCCTATCGCGCGAGCTGGCGCTTCGCGGTCAATCGGTGGAGATCGTTCTGCCCAAGTACGACAGCATGCGCCTCGACCATGTGCAAGGCTTGCAAAGGGTATTCACGGATCTGTGGGTGCCGTTTTATGACCGCCAGATCCGTTGCGACGTTGAGCATGGCGAGGTCGATGGTCTGAGCTGCTTCTTCATCGAATCGCATTCCGAGCATGCGTTCTTCAACCGTGGGCGGATCTACGGCGAGTCCGATGATCACGAGCGCTTTGCGTTCTTTTCGCGGGCATTGATGGAATTTCTGTTCAAGAGCGGCAGGCGCCCGGACATCATCCATTGCAACGACTGGCAGACGGGTCTGATACCTGTCTTGTTGTTCGAGATCTATGCCCGGCTCGGCATGGACGCTACACGGGTTTGCTTCTCGCTGCATAACCTTGGCTATCAGGGGTGGACGGGCCCCCAAGTGCTGCACATGAACGGTCTCGACGTGAGCCGGTTGATGACCCCGGACCGGCTCCAGGACGCGGGCAATCCCAATGAGGTCAACCTGCTGAAGGGCGGGATCGTGTTCTCGAACTTCGTCACCACGGTATCGCCGCGCTACGCTTGGGAGATCCAGCACACCGAGCAAGGCGTCGGTCTGCAAGAGGTGCTGCGGCGTCACGACCACAAGTTCGGCGGTGTATTGAACGGCATCGATTACGCGACCTGGAACCCGCTGACCGACCCGCTGATCCCCTGTCACTTTGGTCCGGATGACCTGGAGCGAAAGGCGGACTGCCGGGTTGCGCTGCGCGAGCGCACCGGCCTTGCGGACACGCGCAAGCCGCTGGTCGCCGTCGTTACCCGGCTTGAGCGGCAAAAGGGCGTTGAATTGATTCGTCACGGCATCTTCTACGCACTGGAGCAGGGCTGCCAGGTCGTGCTGCTGGGCAGCGCGATGGACCCCGCCGTGCATGCCGACTTTGAGCGTATCCAGCAAGACATGGATGGCAACGCCGACTGCCATCTAGAGGTGGGTTACGACGAGGAATTGGCACACCTGATCTATGCAGGCGCCGACCTCATCCTGATCCCCAGCCTCTATGAGCCCTGCGGGCTGACGCAGATGATTGCTATGAAGTATGGCTGTGTGCCGGTGGCGCGGCGGGTCGGCGGTCTGGCCGACACGGTGTTCGACGCAAATTACAGCGATCGCCCGTTCGCCGAGCGCAATGGCTACGTCTTCGATGATCCGACCTATGCCGGACTGGAGTCCGCCCTTGGGCGCGCGATCGGTCTCTGGAAGCAACACCCGGACTACTTCCGCCAGCTGCGCCTGAACGGCATGCGCATGGACAATTCCTGGGGCCGGCCGGCGCAGCGTTATCTCGACATCTACCAGCACATTCGCGTTGGCTAGCGAGTCCTGGCCGATGCCGGCCTCGCCGGGGGCTCAGGCGGCCGGGGGCTCAGGGGCCGCGGCAGCCTGTAGACAGAGGTCATCCGCCGTCTGCGACAGCGAAACGCCGCGCCTCTTTGTCGAATCCTTGCCGTACCGGCGCGACAGTGCCGAGGCCTTTGCCGAGATCGCCGCCGAGCCCTGGTCGATGTTGCTCGACAGCGGTGCCGGCGGCGCCGGGGGTGGACGCTTCGATATCCTGGTCGCTCTCCCGCGAGTCACGCTCACCAGCAATGGCCCGCTCACCCGCTTGCACTCCGCCCGCGGAATCCGCCATAGCGATGCCGACCCGCTCGACGTCTTGCGAGAGGCGCTCGGTCCGGTTCGGGCGGCGCACCCTGCGCTGCCCTTCATCGGCGGTGCCATCGGCTGGTACGGTTATGATCTCGCGCGCCGCTTCGAGCGGCTTGGCCTGAGGTCCGCGCTGCCTATTGAGCGGCCGCAGATGGCCGTTGGCATCTATGACTGGGCGCTGGTAACCGACCATGTCGAGCAGAGCACGCGGCTGGTCGGCTGGGCGGCATCGGGCCTGAGCGCGCAGGGGCATCCGGGCCGTCTGCGGCTGCGCGCGGCGGCCTTGGCCGGCACCGGACAAGGCACGCGGCTTCGCTCAGCGGTGGAACCCGGCCCGTTCGCTGTCGTCGGTGAGTTGACCAGCAATCTCGATCGCGCCGCCTACCGCGAGCGTTTCGACCGAGCCCAGCGCTATATCCAGGCCGGAGATTGCTATCAGGTTAACCTGGCGCGTCGCTTTTCCGCGCCGGTACGCGGCGATCCGTGGCGAGCCTACCTGCACCTGCGCGCGATCAACCCAGCGCCCTTCGCCGCCTATCTGAACACGCCGGGCATGGTCGTGTTGAGCGCTTCACCTGAGCGATTCCTGGCGGTGCGCGACGGCGCGGTCGCCACCGATCCGATCAAGGGCACGATGCGCCGCGACAGTGACCCAGTGCGCGACCGCGCGCTGGCCGCCGCGCTTGCTGCAAGCCTCAAGGACCGCGCCGAGAACCTCATGATCGTGGACCTGCTGAGGAACGACCTCGGCCGTTGCTGCGCGCTCGGCAGCGTGCAGGTACCGCGTCTCTTCGATGTGGAGTCCTTCGCCGGCGTGCACCATCTGGTCAGCACGGTGAACGGCCGCCTGCGGTCGGATGCCGATGCCTTGACCTTGCTGCGCTGCTGCTTTCCGGGCGGTTCCATCACCGGTGCGCCCAAACTGCGGGCCATGCAGATCATTGATGAGCTTGAGGGCGAGGCGCGCGGCGTCTATTGCGGCAGTATCGGCTACCTGGGCTTCGACGGCGCCATGGACAGCAACATCGCCATCCGAACCTTGTCGGTCGAGGGCGCGGCTGTCGGAGGGCCGCGTGGCGAGGCGCGCCTGACCTTCTTGGCTGGCGGCGGTCTAGTGGCCGACTCGCGCTGCGAGGCCGAGTGGGACGAGATCGCCATCAAGGCGCGCGCCATGCTGGAGTTGGTGGCGCAGTTCGGCGGTAGTTCCGCCGCGTTAGCCGAGGGCACAATGCCAGGCGGCTGACCTCAGCCCTCGGTGCTCGGTACGCGGTGCTCTCTCTACTCTAGCCTTTGAGTCGACCTAGACCTGAGGCATCCAAACAACTCCTCCGGCCTCAAGCAGCTTAATCCGGCACGATCCGCAGTAGTTGCCCGTCTGCCTCATCAGTCAATACGTAGAGGCCCCCGTCCGGGCCCTGGCGGACGTCGCGCACGCGTTGGCCAATGCTGAGCTTCTGTTCGCCGACGATGCGCCCACCCTCGAGGTCGAGCCATCGCACCTCTTGGAATTTGAGTGCGCCGCTGAACAGGTCGCCCTGCCAGGCGGGAAACTCCGGGCCCGTATAGACGGCCAAGCCGCTCGGCGCCTTCGACGGCGTCCACACCACAACCGGCTGGGTGACGCCGGGACGGCTGGTTTCATCTGAGATGCGCGGTCCGGAATATTCCATGCTGTAGGTGACCTCGGGCCAGCCGTAGTTGTTGCCGGCCTCGATCCGATTCAGCTCGTCGCCGCCGCGTGAGCCGTGCTCGTTGGCCCAGACTTGCCCGCTGGCCGCGTCGCGCACCATGCCCTGGATATTCCGGTGACCGTAGCTGTAGATCTCGGGTTTGGCGCCGGGCTCGTCGACAAAGGGATTGTCCGGCGGCGTCCCGCCATCCTCGGTCAGGCGCACGACCTTACCGAAGTGGGTGCCGAGGTTCTGCGCCTGCTTGCGGATGACGTCGCCGTCGAAGGCCGTCGGCGGATTGCCGCCGTCACCGATACTCATCAGCAAGGTCTTGTCGGCGAGCCAGACCAGGCGCGAACCGAAGTGCTGACCGCCGGATTTGCTGTCGGCATTGCGGAAGACCACCTCGACATCGCGCAGCCGCTTGCCGTCGAGCCGCCCTCTCGCCAGTGCAGTGCGGTTCGCATCGCGGGTGCCCTCGGCGAAGGTCAGGTAGACCAGCCGGTTTTGCGCGAAGTCGGGATGCAGTGCGACATCCAGCAGTCCACCCTGGCCGCAGTCGGTGCACACTTTGGGTAGGCCACTGATCGGTTCCGGGTCGAGCCGGCCATCGTCGCTGAGCAGACGCAGTCTGCCCGGTCGCTCGGTGATCAGCGCCGAGCCGTCCGGAAGCCAGGCGATGGACCAGGGATGGACCAGTCCGCCTGTCACCAGCTCGCTGCGCCAACCGCTGGCCTCCGGCACATCGCCGCTCGCTTCGATCGAGCCGACCTGCGGCGAGCAGCCGGCCAGCGACACGGCGACCAGCGCCGCGACGGCGGCGCCGCGGTTACGACTAGGCTCTGTTCTTGTCTGCATCATGGTTCTCCTGTCGATCTTGGGCGGACCCATCGCATGGTGCTCCGTTTCGCGTCTATATCGATTGCTTGGTGTCATCGCCAAAGCCTAGCATCTCGAACTCGCGCATTCCTCGTTTCCTCTGGACCGTTACGAACGGGTTGCGTTCACGGCGACGCCAAGGCTAGTATGACGAAAAATAAAAACGTCATATTCGGCGAGGTCGCGCATGAGACGCCCTTTGCTATCCGTCGTTGCGGTCGGTCTACTATTGCTCACCTCGGCTGCCGCCGCGCACGACTACTGGCTCGAGGCCGACGGCTCGGATTATCTGCTCTTTCGTGGTCATCGCTTTTCGCAGCACAAGGGCGAGGCGATCGTACCCTATGATTCCGCCATCGTTCAGCGTGTCCTTTGTGTCACCGCGTCGGGCCGGACCAAACGCGTGACACCCGAAGCGGTTTATCCGCTGCGCATCTCCGGGCCATGTGCGGCGGTGCTGGTCGAGGCCGACTCCGGGCATTGGACGCAGACCCTGCTCGGCACGAAGAACCAGCCGCGCAACGAGGTCAAGGGTGCGCTTCGGAGCTGGCAGGCAATCGAGGGCGTGAAGCTGATCGAAACCTGGATGCCGGCGCTGGAGCGTCCGCTGTCTGACGGGCTGGAATTGGTCAGCCGCGATGATCCGCGGCGACTTCACCCCGGCGATAAGCTGCGCCTGCAGGTGACCTGGAAGAGGCAACCGCGTGAGGGTGTCGCAGTCGCCTACGACGGCAGTACACGTGGCATGACGGGCCGCGATGGGCGGATCAACATCCGTCTTCGTCACGGCGGCACCCAGGTCATCTCCGCCAGTATCGACGAGCCTTCCACGGAGCCCGGCACTGACAAGCTGGTGCGCTCCGCGGCCCTTATCTTCGAACTGCCTAGAGGGCGCCAGCCATGAGGAACCGCGCACTCGGCCGAGCACGCAACGGGCGGAGGATCATTGCGCTGGCCTTGCTGGCGCTCGGCAGCGGCAAGGCCGCTGCCCATCATGGCGTGGCCGGTCTCGGCGCGGCGGCGCTGGAAGGCCCCGGTGCACCCATCGAGATGGCGACCTCGGCTACCTTGCCAAAGGGCAGCACATTGCTCTACGCCAAGCTCGATCATGCCAAATACAAGACCTTCGATCCGGACCCGAAAAACCCGGAAAGCGATTACGCCAACTACTGGATGCTCGGCATCGGGTACGGGTTCCAGTCCTGGCTGTCCGGTTACGTCTTTTTGCCCTATCACAGCAAGGTGGACGAGGACGGCGGTTTCGACACCCATGGCTTTGCCGACGTCAATCTCTTCGGACAGTTCGGCTTCAAGTACGACCAGGGGCTGCGTCTGATCCCAGAGAACGAAAGTTTGGACGACCTGGAGGACTGGCATTTCACGCTATTCGGCGGCTTTTCACTGCCGACGGGCAACCCGAACCTGCGCGACCGCAACGGCGAGATCGACCCTGGCAAGTCGACCGGCTTCGGCAATCCAGCCTACGCACTGGGTCTGACCGCGACCAAGATGATCGGCACCAAGCTCACCTTCAATCAGGAGTTGTCCTACATCGGCTTCCAAGAGTATCGCTACTCCGACGGCAATCGGACGCGGTTCGGCGAAGAACTGCGGGCAAACAGTTCCTTGGTCTACCGTCTCTACACCAACGTCGAGCGCCGCTTGCGGCTCGACCTGGCGATCGAGGCGCACTACCTGCATCTAGGGCGCGACCGCACCAATGGCGAATCCGAGCTGGCCACCGGCGGTGACATGATCTACGGGCTCCCAGGTGTGCGTCTGTACTGGGATCGAGTCAGTGTCGGTCTGGGCTACAAGTCGGTCCTCTGGAAGGATCTGAACGAGCAGGACGAGCAGCAGGGCGGCGAGGGAACCGAACGCTACCGGCTGATCCTGACCGTTTCGGCGCTGTTCTGACGCCAGTCCAGAATGCGTCTTGTTGATCGACAGTGGCGGCGATGCCGGCTGCCGAAGTCGCGCTGGTGGTCCATTGGCTTGTTCGCCGCGGCCCTGCTGTGGCTTTGGCCGCGGATCGTTGCCGCCCACGTCGAGTCCAGCCGCGCCGGCGATGGCGGACTCGTCTCCGGGCTGCTGCACCCGGTCTCCGGAATCGACCATGTCGTCGCGATGGTAGCGGTCGGCCTCTGGGGCGCGCAGCTCGGTGCGCCGGCGATCTGGCTGCTGCCGATCGCCTTTCCACTGATAATGGCGGTCGGCGGCGTGCTCGGTGTCACCGGGTTTGCACTGCCGCAAGTCGAAACCGGGATTGCGCTGTCGGGTCTGCTGCTTGGCTTGATGGTGGCGTTCAAGGTGCGGCCGCCGCTCTGGGTCGCTCTGCCATTGGTGGCAATCTTTGCCGTCTTCCATGGTCATGCCCACGGCACGGCGCTGCCGGATTTCGGCGTTCCGATTCTCTACGCGAGTGGGTTTGTCGCCGCCACCGGAGCGCTGCATCTGTGCGGCATCGTCATCGGCGCTGCCAACCGCTGGCCCGCCGGTGACCGCCTGATCCGCGTCGGCGGCGGTCTGGTTGCCGCGGTGGGCGGCTATTTTTTGTTTCGGCAGCTCGGCGCTGGATGAGCAGCCGGACACTGGCTGCCGCGAGCGGCCAGGCCGCTGCCGTATTGCCGGCGTTGGTTAGCACGATTGCCCTAGCGCATCCGTCTCTCACGCATGTGTTTGTCGATGGCGGCGGCTTCCTCGGCGGCGTCGCGCACTCGCTCTCTCATCCGAGGAGCTGCCTCGGCACCTTTATTGAGGTCTGGCCGCAGTCCAGACGAGACATAGAAGGCGATTGCCGGAAGATCTCATACCAGATGGCGCCGGATTGAGGCTCGCCTTCAAGAAGCGCTGCCAGGAGCATAGCCGGGCTATGTGACTGGCGGTGCGACACAGAAGGCGGGCGTCAAGACAAGTCAGCTGGTATGAGATTTGACAGAAATCGCCTAAGGACGGCTGAGACCAGAAGGCGGTGCTACAGGTTGGGCGCTGTCTGACCCTCACTCAGGTCAGGCTCACCGGACCATGATCGTCGCAATGGTCGCCGTGCGGATGATGCAGGCGCCCGCCAACGATGTAGTCCACGTGGTCTCCGTGGGGGATGGCCTCGTGCCCGCAGTCTGGGCCGTGCACATGGCCGCTCGCTTGGCAGTCGGCGATGCGCCGCTCGCAGCCGTCGGGGTTGGTCTCGCTGACCTCGATCACGTGCTCATCGTAGTGCACCTTGCCATCCATCTCGTGCGGGTGGTGCAAATGGCCGTCATGCAGGTAGTCGAGGTGGTCACCATGGCGGACGGTCTGGTGACCGCAGCCGGGGCCGTGTTCGTGGTCGTGATCTAGATGGGTCTGGCAGGGCTCGGTCATTGGGCTCACTCCGCTTGCATGTTTGTTTCGGGCATTCACTACGCGGTGGCCGCTGGCATCGGCAGCGCCGCTTCGGAAGGCGCCCCGTCGAGGGTTACGACGGCAAGACACCGCCGATTCCGAGCGGATTCCATGAATGCCCTGGGAAGGATAGACGCCGGCGCGGCAGATCGCGTTGCGTGCGGTCAAGCCGAGTCCGCGCGATCTTCAATCAGCCGTCTGGCAGGCCCTCGGTGCGACGCTGCATCGCCTCGTCCCGCTCGGCGCGCAGCGCTTCCAGCGCTGGGCGCTTAGGGAGTCCAAGCTGCCCATACGTCGAGCCAAGGCGTGTGGTGTCGCCGCTACAAGCAGCGCTGACGCGCACAGCAGCACCGATACCATCGGGACAACGGTGGCATTGGCACGAGGGCCCATCTCCGTCGCGCGAGCCAAGCAGCCAAGGAGGAGACGTCGGCGACAAGAATACCAGCACGAGCAGCAGCTTGACGAGCACCAGCAGCCCTGGCTCGGTCGATACCCGTTTGTCGCAGAGCGCGCCGTCTGTGGTCGCGGAGGCCTTTGCGAGAAGGAAATAGTCCAGCGATACCACCAGGACGCCGGCTTCCCGCAGCGCATGGCCCTGGAGCGGCCGGGCGATGCGGCGACTCCGCTGTCCCCTGCGGGCGCGGCGTACGGCAAGGCCGAGAACCAAGGCCGCCGGGGTGGCTACCGCGGCCTGAGCGGTGGCGCCGAAGAGCAGCGCTAGCTCCCGCATCCACCTGCAGCAGCAGGGCGCAAAAGCCGGAGATAAAGAAGAATCCGAAGACCGTCAGTATCGTGCTTCGCGGTTTGTATTTGATCTGCAACAAGCAACACCTTCGTTTGTTATTATATAACATTCTGCCAAACAGCTTGCCCAAGGTCTCGGTCGACTCGTGTCCCGCTGTGTTGCTCAGCCCCGCCCGTCCAGTTCCCACTCCCGTCTTGCGGCGTCCGGGTGCCTCCTTCTGGCCTGCCTCTTGGTGCTGGCGCAGACGCTGCTGTGGCTCCACGACGTCGAGCACCTCGGGCATGTGGACGAGGAACAGTGCGAGATCTGCCTGGCCGGTGCCCCGCTCGGTGCGGTGCTCAACACGGCAGTGCTCGATTTCACGGACTGCCTCGGCCCGCTCCGATTGCCACTGTTCGCAATCGCACGCCCCCCACTTCGAACGATCTTCAACGCGCATCGCGCGCGTGCGCCGCCGCCAACTGACGGTTACTGAGCCCTGCCTACGGCTTGGTTGCCCGACGACCTCATAGGGTCGCGGGTCGTCGTCTGTTCGTCTATCGGAGTGCACGAATGAACCAATCACTGTTGCCGGGCGCCTTTCTGGGTGCCCTACTGTCCCCGGTCGCCGCGGCTGCCGCCGGCGACGCCGACATCGACGCGTTGCGCGCGGAACTCGAGGCCATGCGCAGCCAATATGAAGACCGTATCCAGGCGCTGGAGTCGCGCCTGTCCGACGCCGAGCAGACCGCCCGGGTCGCGCGCCAGGCGGCCGGTGCCGATGCGCTGTCGCTGCCGATGACCGCGCCGCGGGTGTTGCGGTCGCAAGGCCAGGCGAGCGCTGGCGCGGGCTCGGCGACCAAGCGCGGCGGGGTGTTCGACGCCGTCACCTCCGGCAGCGCCTTCAATCCACAGATCTCGGTGATCCTGGACGGCAACTACTACCAGGACGACACTTCGGAAGGTGATGGCGCCGCGCTGGTGGGCGAGGCATTCTGGCCAGGGCGCAGCCTCGCCCATGATCATGGCGAGGGGGGCGATGCGCACGATCATGGCGATGGCGGCCATGCGCATGCCGTGGCAGAGCCGGGGTTCAACCTACGCTCGGCCGAGTTCTATTTCAGCGCGACCGTTGACCCGTACTTCGATGCGGCGACCTATGTCACCGTCAGTGGCGACGGCGACGTCACCCTCGAGGAGGCCTACTTCGAGACCCGGTCGCTCCCGTACGGTCTCAAAGTAAAGGGGGGTAAGTTCCTCAGTGGCTTCGGCTACGTCAACGATCAGCACCCGCACCAGTGGGACTTCGTAGACCAGAACCTGCCGTACCTGAACCTCCTCGGCTTCCATGGCCTGCAGGACACGGGCTTGCAGCTCACCTGGGTGCCGGACGACCTGCCCTTCTACGCCCTCATCGGCGGCGAGGCGTTGCAGGGCAACCAGGAGATCTTCGGCGCCACCGTCGGCGACGCCGAGCAGGAGGCGCTGAACCTCGGCCAGACCCAGGACGGCCCCCGACTCTTCACTGCATTCGCCAAGGTCGCGCCGGACCTCGGTCGCAAGCACGCGCTCCAGTTTGGCGTGTCCTACGCGCATGCGGATCAGCAGCAAGCGGTACGCACGCATACCCATGCGATGGCGCACGAGCATGAAGATGACCATGGGCACGAAGATGAGCATGGGCATGCGCATGAAGAGGATCATGCGCACGAGGCGGATCACGGGCATGACCATGAGCACGACGAAGGACACGCCCACGACGAGGATCACGAGCATGAGGACGCGGACCACGACCATATGCACGCCCACGGCAACGGCATCACCGAAGAGCTGCACGAGACGGGACTTGCCGGCAATGCAGACCTCTGGGGGCTCGACCTCGTCTACAAGTACGACGGCGCCGGGGCCCACGGGCAGGGCGATATCACCTTCCAAGCCGAATACCTGCGCTCCCTCTCATACATGAAGGTGCGCTCCAGTGCCCATCCGGAGCAGATCGGCAGCAGCCGGAACTACACCACCGACGGCCTCTACGCCCAGGCGACCTACGGCTTCCTGCCGAAGTGGAAGGCCGGACTGCGCTACGACGTGCTGGGCCTGACCAACAAGGTCACCGGTGCGGTCAACGAGGGTTTCGGCAGCTCGGACCGCTGGACGGCGGACATCACCTGGACCCTGTCCGAATTCTCGAAGCTGCGCGCCCAGTACGCCTATAACGACATCCTGGTGACGGAGGACGAGCGCGAGCGCTTCAACGCCTTCTACATGCAGTTCCTGATGAGCCTGGGCAGCCATGGCGCCCATAAGTTCTGAGGTGCACCGCATGTCCAAACCCAAACTCAGAAGGAGCAACGGCATGAGACGATGGTTGTTTGGCCTGCTCGCGGTGCTCGCAGGCCCCGCGCTGGCGCTCGACGTGGTCGCCACCAGCACGAGCATGGGCGCCCTGGTGCGCGCCGTGGCGCCTGAAGCCGATCTCACGGTGCTTTCCGGGCCGGAGCAGGATCTGCATATGTTGCAGGCCAAGCCGAGCATGATCCGCGCGCTGCGCGGTGCCGACCTGGTGGTCGCCGTGGGTGCCGAGCTGGAGGTGGGCTGGTTGCCGGCGGCGAGCTCAAGCTCCGCGAACCCCGACATCCTCCCCGGGCGCGAGGGCTACTTCGAGGCGGCGGCGCAGGTGCCGCTGCTGGACGTCGGCGGCGCGGCGGACCGCGCCCAGGGTGATGTGCACCCGGCGGGTAATCCGCACGTGGATCTGGACCCCGTGCGCATGGCGCAGGTCGCGGAGACCTTGGGCGGGCGGATGGCTCTGCTGGACCCGGCCAATGCAACCGCCTATCGCCGCAACGCGGAGCGCTTCGCCGCTGCCGTCGAGCGTCGCGTTCCGGATTGGCAGGCCCGACTCGCGGAAGCACCGGGCGTGGTGCTTTACCACCGCGACGCCATCTACCTGCTGGAGCGCTTCGACGTACCGCTGCTCGGCACCATCGAGCCGGTGCCCGGGGTGCCGCCGAGCGGGCGCGCTCTGCGGAACTTGGCCGGCAAGCTGCGGGGGCGCGAAGGTGTCATTGTCTACGCGCCCTATCAATCGCCGAAGGGGCCGCGCAAGCTGGGCCGGGAGCTGGGGTGGCCGGTTCGTGAGCTCCCACTGGAGCCGCCGGTGGATGCCGACGGCAACGGCTATTTGCGCCACATCGACCGCTGGGTCAGCGCCGTTGCCAGCGCCGACTGAAGCCGAACCGCCGCTAACGGCCGCGCTATTGACCCCGTTGTTGTCCCTGAACGGCCTCGTTGCCGGCTGGTCGCAGCCGGTGGTGGGGCCGGTGTCGCTGCGGGTATCGGCGGGCGACATCGTCGGGTTTTGGGGGGCCAACGGCAGCGGCAAGTCGACGCTGCTCGCGGCCGTCGCCGGGCAGGCGCGCTGTTTCGGCGGAAGCATAGACTTGGCGCCCGGCATCGAGCTGGCGGTGCAGCCGCAGGCACCGGTGCGTTTCGCACCCTTGCCGGTCACCGGCAGGGAGCTGCTCGCCATCGCCGGTGCCGATCCGAGCGCCCATGCTGACGCTGGCGCTTTGCCCGAGACCCTGGTGCGGCTCCTGCCGCAGCGGCTCGACCGCCTGAGCGGGGGGCAGCACCAGTTGCTGTGCGTCTGGGCGGCGTTGGCCGGGCCTGGCCGGCTGGTGCTGCTGGACGAGCCCACCAACAATTTGGACCCGACCCACATGGCCCTGCTCGCGCAGATGCTTGCGGCGCGCGCCGCGGACCGCGCCGTGCTGCTGGTGAGTCACGAACGGGCCTTCCTCGACGCCCATTGCACGCGCGTGTTGGAGCTCTCCACGAGCTCGGATCACGACGGGGCGCTCGCAACCTTGGCTGCCGCCGATGGACCTGACCGCGCTCACTGATCCGATCTTCCGCCTGCCGCTTGCGGTGGGCCTGTTGCTGGCCTGTGTCTTGCCCGTGCTGGGCGCGCTCTTGATGCTCAGGGACGAATGGCTTGCGGCGCTCGGCTTTGCGCACCTGGCCGCAGCCGGTGCGCTGCTGGGGCTTTCGATCGGGCTGCCCGTGCTCTTCGGCGGGCTCGTCGCCGCTGGCGGCGGCGCCTTCGCCAAGGGCTTTGGCATGGTCAGCGGCAATACCGCCTTCGGCTTCATGATCCTCGGTGGCTGGGCGGTGCTAATGCTTGTCGCTGCCAACTCCGGACATGGCGAGCAGTTGGGGCAAGCGCTGGTCGAGGGGCAGCTCTATTTCGCCGGTCCAATGGATCTTGGCGCCGCCGTCTTCCTGGTGCTGCTCTGCGCCCTGGCGCTGCCCTGGCTAACGCCGCGACTGCTGCGCGCACGCCTCCTGCCGCAGCACGAGCTGGCCAACCGATTGCCGTCGCGACGCTGGCACCTGGGTTTCGACCTGCTCGCGGCAACCGGCATGGCCGTCGCAACCGCCAGCATCGGGCTGATGGCCGCCTTCGCGTTGGTGCTGGTGCCTGCTTGGATCGCATTTCGCATCGCGACCGGCTGGCGCTGGACGCTGCTCTTGTCCGCCGCGATAGGCCTGCTGGGCTACCTGCTGGGCTTCGCGGCGGCATTGCTGCTCGACCAGCCTTTCGGCCCGACCTTCGTCTCGATACTGCTCGGCTTTGCCCTGGCGAGCGCAAGCCGGACAAAGGCGCCGCGAGCCCACTAGGATCGCCGTTGGCGGTACACCCGGCGGGTTATTGGTGCTGGCCGCTGGCCGGTGGGAGCCATGCCTCGCGGCGACTGGGGGTGTCTCTCCCCGGGTGCCGCGCTCGCGCCTATTCCAGCGCCTGACGCATCGCCGCGATCTCGTCGCGCAGCGCCGAGACCTCTGACTCAAGCTGCTCGACACGTGCTTCGAGCGCCGATGATGACTTGCTTGAGCGGGCCGACGCGGCGTCAGGCGCCTGCTGCTCGATCTTGGGCTCTCCGCAGAGCAGATGCGCGAAGCGCTGCTCACGCATGCCGGCCTGGCGCGGAAGCTCGCGCACCAGAGGCGGGTTGTGCTGCTCCATCTCCGTCAGCGCCGTTTGCACCGCGCCGAGGTCGTTGAAGTCCGCCAGCCGGGCGCTATTGGTGCGCAGCTCGCCTGGGGTCTGCGGACCGCGCAGCATCAGCACACAGAGTAGGGCCTGTTGGCGGCGGTCGAGCATGAAGGTGCCGGCCAGCTTGTGGTCGTAGCGCTCGGTGCGGCCGCTGAAACTGGCGTGGATCAGACCACGGTCGCGCAATGCGTTGACGGTATGACCGACCTCGCCGGGCTCCATGCGCATGACCGGATGACGGCTGCTCTTCTGATTACAGGCGTTGACCAGGGCGTTCAACGTCAGCGGATACTGATCGGGCGTCGCGCGCTGTTTCTCCATCAGCGCACCGAGCACGCGCGCCTCCGCGGCCGTCAGCATTGGTTCCAAACTGTCGTCGCTCATTGATTCTAGTTACTCTCCTCCCTTCCACCAATCCACTGTTTCCGGCAGGTAGTGTGCGACGCCTTCGAGGATGCCGGCGGCGTAAAAGCCGTTCATGCCGTGGAAGTCGCCCTGCGCCTGGTAGAGCAGGTGACCGAGTCCGGCGGCGTCGACCAAGGCGGCGGCATCGGCGCGGACGTCGGCAGTGGCATTGGCGACCAACACCGCTTGCAGCTCACCGGTGAGCATGGCGAGATCGTTGCCGCTGTCGCCGGAGCAGACCGTGTCCGCATGAGCGAAGCCCTCGCGCTGCATCAGGAACTCGATGGCGGAGTCCTTGCTTGCGGTGGCCGGCAGCACGTCGAGCAGGCCGGTACCGCTATGTTCGTCGAGGCTCCAGATGAGATTGGCGGAAATGCCATTGTCTTGCAGCCGTGCCTCGATCTGCGGCAATAGCGCGCCGCGGTCCCAGTCCTGGGGCGTGTAGTAGCTGAGCTTGTAGGGCCCCTGCTTGGCCGGCTCCTGCATCAACAGACCGTCGATGCCATGGAGAAGCGCCGCGAGCACATCCGCTCCCTGCCCGGACCAGCTGTGTCCGATGTGCTCGCCCCATTCCTGCCATGGGCTCCAGTCGCCGTTCTGGACGCGGTAGATACTGGTGCCGACGTCGCCGATCAAGAAGTCCGGCACGGGCACGCCGAACTCTTCGATTGCCTCGTGCACCAGTTCCCGGTGACGGCCGGTGACATAGGCGGTGCGCACTTCCGGGTGCGCGGCCAGGGCACTGAAGCGTGGCCGTGCGGCCGGCGATTCGGGCTGCGAGCCGTTCGGCAGCAAGGTGCGGTCGAGGTCGGTGCAAATGAGGACTCGGCGTCCAGTGTTCGTCATGTCTGCGTCTCCGCGATTGTCGTCTGGGTATCGGTGCCGCCATCCTGGGTTACATCGGTGCTCGGCACCAGGCTCGGATCGATGGGCACCTGGCAGGCATCAAAGAAACGGTAATGGTCTATGGCCTCGAGGAGTCCGGCGGCATAGGGTTTCTCGGCGAAGTAGATGCTCGCGGTGTCGGTGAGCTGCGAGAGTTCTTCATGGTGCCGGTTGGCGACCACGACCGCCAGTGTGTTGCCGCGCATCATGTCCTCATCGGCACCCGAACCGCCGGCGGCCAGGCAGTGCTCTAACGGAATCCCCCATTGGTCGACCACATACCGCAGCGCGAGCCCCTTGGACGCACGCGCCGGCACCACATCGAGAAACTGCCCGAAGGACAGGTTCAGATGCACGCTGAGGTCGGCCTGATGCAGCAGGCTCGAGATCTCCTCGAGGCTGGGTGCATGCCCCGGGTCGATATAGAAGCTGACCTTGAACCGGCTCTGTTCGCTGTTCGGCTGTCTCTTGATGCCGGGTAGGTCGGCGAGCGCATCGCGTACGCGGCGCGGATGCCACAGATAGTCGATGTGCCGGGTCCAGGCGTAGTCATGCGTCAGTTGTGGCGAATAGTAGATCTCGGTGCCGAGCGCCGTGATCAGTACATCGGGGCGCGGGATGCCGTAGCGGCGCATGATGGCCAGAGCCGAGTCCAGCCGTCGGCCAGTCGCGATGCCGAAGCTGGTGCACTTGCGATTCTCGCGGACGATGCGGATGAAATCCGCCAGTGAGTCTGGGTCGCCCAGCAGATTCTGATCCAGGTCGGTGAAGATGGCGCGGTCGTGATAGAGCAGCGGCCGGCGTGAGACCGGCGCCCGCGGCGGCGGCTGCACCTTTTCCAGCAGCGGCGCGATGGCCTCCATGTAGCTCTCGGCATGCGCCTCCCAGGAATAGTGCTCCTTGACGCCGGCGAGGCCGTTCTTGGCCATCCGGCGCCAGCCGGCGGCGTCGCTGATCACCTTCAGAAGCGCCTTGGTAATGTCTTGCTTGTCGAGCGGATCGATCAGAATGCCGTTGCGACAATGACTGATGATGTCGGTCGGGCCACCGTCCTCGGTCGCGACGATAGGCAGCCCGCTGGCGGCGGCCTCGATCAGCGTCAGCCCGAACGGCTCCGTCAATGCCGGGTTGATAAACACGCCGCGTGAAGCCGCTGCGATCTGATACAGCAAGGGCACGTCGTCCGAGCCGTGGTGTTTCGGGTAGGCCGCCCGGCCGTACAGGTCGTACAGGTCGATCAACAGCAGGATGTCGGTCAGCACTTGCTGGGCGCCGCTGTCGAGGTCGTGGATGTCGTCGCGGTTGCCGGCGACGATGACCAGATTGGCGCTGCGCTGGAGTTCCTTCGACTCGCCGAAGGCCTCGATCAGCGTACCGATGTTCTTACGTTCGTCCGGACGCGACAGTGCCAGGATGATGGGTTTCTTGGGTGAGTTCAGGAAGCGTTCCAGCTCCTTCTTGATTCCGGCCTTCTGCTCGCTGCCGTCGGCCGGATGAAAACGCTTCAGATCGGTGCCCGGAGGAATGACGGACATGCGTTCGGGCTGGTAGTGATCGTAGAGCCCGTATTGCTCCTCGATCTCCTGGGTGGTGCTGGTGACCACCAGGCTGGCGGCGCCGAGCGTCTCCTCCTCGGCGTCGATTCGCCGGTTCATCTGGTAACGGGCGTCGATGCTCTCTTGCTTAATGCCCGATGCCAGCAGTCGCTGGCGCTTGACTCGGCCCAGGGAGTGGCCGGTATGGACCAACGGGACGCCGAGCTGCGCCGACAGCCGCGAGCCGACATAACCGGCGTCGGCGTAGTGGCTATGGATCAGGTTCGGCAGCTTATCGGCCTCGCGCAGAAAGCTCAGCATGCTGTCGGAGAACGCATCCAGATGGTCCCAGAGCTGCTCCTTGGGTAGATAACCCGGCGGGCCGGCGTTGATGCGTACGATGCGTGCACCGTTGCCGATGTCCTCGAGTGGCTTCGCGTAGTCGGCGCTGACATGGTGGTCGTCCACCAGTCGCGTGAACAGGTCGACGCGGTCGACATCGTCACGTGCGGCCAGCGCGCGGGCGAGTTCCACCACATAGAGGGTTTGCCCGCCGGTGTCGGCATCGCGCCCGAGTTCGAGATTGCTGCCGCGGATCAGGCCGTGGACGCTGATCAGAACGATATAGAGAGGCTGGTCGCTGGGGATCATCTTGTCGCCGCCGGGGATGCATCAGGAAGCGGGTGAAACACGACTGCCGTTGCTTCATTGCCGCGATGGCTGTCGAATCTGTCGATGTGCGTCTCGCGCCGAAATCTTTGCCCGATGTACGGATGGCCTCGCGACTCGCGCCTCGATACTTCTTCGCTAGCCTACAGGCTGCGAAGGTTCGGCTCCAGTCGCCGTGCCAAGCATCTCGCGGGCGTGTGCGCGGGTCGTTGCCGTGATTTCGGTGCCGCCGAGCATGCGGGCGATCTCGTCGACCCGCTGCGCGGCGGCGAGCGATTCGATCTCGGTGAAGGTCTCGCCGTCGACCGCCTGCTTCTGCACCTTGAGTTGCTGGTTTGCCTGGGCCGCCACCTGCGGCAAATGGGTGACGCAGAGGACTTGGCGCGCTTCGCCGAGGCGGCGCAGCAGGCGGCCGACGATCTCGGCGACGCCGCCGCCGATGCCGACATCGACTTCGTCGAAGACCAGCGTCGGGATGCGCCCGACCTCGGCCGTTGCCACTTGAATGGCGAGGCTGATGCGCGACAGCTCCCCGCCCGAGGCGACCTTGGCCAGCGGCCGCAGCGGCTGGCCCGGATTGGCGCTGACCTGGAAGGCGATGCTGTCGAGACCGCCGCCGCCGATCTGCTCGGCATCGCCAGTGGTCACTTCGACCGCGAAGCGCCCGCCGGTCATTCCCAGCTCCTGCATTGCAGCGCTCACCGTGTCGCTCAGACGTTGTGCGGCCGCCCGGCGCTCGGCGCTCAGTGCCTCGGCGCGCGCCAGCAAGCTTGCGCGGGCGGCGTCGCGCTCATCGCCGAGGCTGCCGATGGACTGATCCGCCTGCTCGAGCTCACACAGCTCGGCTTTCAGGCGCGCCAGCGTGCCGGGCAGCTCGGCCGGCAGCACGCGGTATTTTCGCGCCATGTCGTGCAGCCGGCTCAGCCGCAGCTCGACCTCGGCCAGCCGGGCCGGGTCCAGGTCGAGGCCGTCGAGGTAACGGCGCAGGTTCGTGGCCGCCTCCTGCACCTGTAAGGTGGCGCCCGCGATCAGCTCGCGCGTGTCGCCGAGCTGATCGTCGATGCGCGCCAGACCCGCCAGCTCGCTCTCCGCATGGCCGAGCTGGTCGCGCAGCGCGCCTTCGCCCTCATAGAGAAGCTCCACCAGCGCCGCGGCCGTCGCCTGTAGGCTGCCGAGGTTCGCGAGCCGGCGCTGCTCGCCGTCCAGGCACTCCAATTCGCCGTCGGTGAGCGCGAGATCGTCCAGCTCGTCGACCTGAAAGCGCAGCAGCTCGATGCGCGATGCCCGCTCGTCGCGCGCGCTGGTCAATAGACGCCAGCGGCCGTCGAGATCCTTGAACTGCCGATAGAGTTCGCCGACCTCGGCGGTGATTGCCTGATGGCCGCCGTAGCCGTCCAGCAGGCTGCGCTGAGCCGCCGGCCGCAGCAGCGACTGGTGGGCGTGCTGGCCGTGGATGTCGACCAGTAAGTCGCCGAGTTCGCGCAGCTGGGTACCGCTCGCCGATTGGCCGTTGATAAAGGCCCGGGCGCGGCCGCCGCGCACCAGCACGCGGCGGATCAGACAGTCATCGCCGTCATCCATTGCCTGCTCCGCGAGCCAGGCCCGTGCCTCGTCGCAGTGTCCAAGATCGAAGCCGGCGCTGACCTCGGCGCGCGCGCTGCCGATGCGGATCATGGACGCGTCGGCCTTGTCGCCGAGCACCAGCCCGAGCGCATCGATCAGGATGGACTTGCCGGCGCCGGTTTCGCCGGTCAGCGCCGTCATGCCGGCTCCCAGGTCCAGCTCCAGGGCGCTGACGATGACCAGGTCATTGATCAGGATATGGGTCAGCATGGGGTGTCCGCGCGCGTATGTCCGCCCCAGCCGAGCTTTGCCCGCAGGATGCCGTAGTGATCGTGGCCGCGCGGGTGCAGCAGGCGCACGCGATGCGTGCTGCGCGTGATGCGTATCGGCGCGCGGTCGGCCATCGGCAGGTCGATGCGGCCGTCGCAGGTCAGACGCACCTGGTCTATCTCGTCGTCACAGATGTGTATCTCGATACAACTGTCGCCCGCCACGACGAGCGGCCGATTGCTCAGCGTGTGCGGGCAGATGGGTACCAACAGCAAGGCGTCTAGGCTGGGGTGGATCAGGGGGCCGCCGCCGGACAGGGCATAGGCGGTCGAACCGGTGGGGGTGGACACGATGATGCCGTCGGAGCGCTGGGCGTTAACGAACTGCCCGTCGATATAGGTCTCGAATTCGATCATGCGCACCGAATTCCATTTGTGCACGACGACGTCGTTGACGGCGCGGCCGGTGGCGCCGTTGATGCGGGCGTCGAGCAGCGCGCGGTGGTCGACATCGAACTCGCCGCCCAGGATGCCGTCCAGTGCCTGTTCGAGATCGTTCGGGGACACATCGACCAAGAAGCCGAGCCGTCCAAGATTGATGCCCACCAGCGGCACATCCTGTCCGGCCGTCTCGCGCGCCGCGTGCAACAGCGTGCCGTCGCCGCCGACGACCACGATGAGATCGCAGTGCCGGCCGAGCTCGGCCAGCGGGAGACCGTCGTCCAGACCGACAGAGTGCGCGGTCTCCTGCTCATAGTGAATCTTCAGTCCGCGCCGGCGCAGATGCGATGCGAGTCGGCCGATGGTGGCCGCGATACGTGCGTCATCTTGCTGTTTGCCGATGATGCCTGCCGTTTGAAACGCTGCCATGCCGTTATTGAGAACCCGGGCCATCGGCCGCCGTCGTTGTTGTCTGCAGGAACGTTAGCATGCGGCCATCGTGCCGCCAACTGCGGCCGCCGGCGCCTCGCACGCATCGCTGCCCCGAGCGCAGGCGCGTCGCCTCCGGCGCGATGAACGAAGCGTTCGCTTTCAAACACGGCCTTGCCGCGCGCACGCTGTCGGCCTCGCCCAGCGCTTGACACTGCCAGGCATACGCCCTAGATTGATCGGGCTTAGCACTCTTTGGCTTAGAGTGCTAACAGGCTGCCGATAGTGATTGTTGATGACACTTTTAGGGTCTCTGTGACTGACGTGAGCGGCACCACCCGAGCTGGCGATGCGACCGTCGCGCTGAAAGGCGGCGGCGAGATCAGCGAGCGCGCGCTGCATTTTCTCAAGGCCCTGATCGAGCGCCACATCCGCGATGGTCAGCCCGTCGGTTCGCGCACGCTGGCCAAGGATGCCGGCCTCGATCTAAGTCCGGCAACGATTCGCAATGTCATGGCAGACCTCGAGGACATGGGGCTCGTGTCCTCGCCGCACACGTCCTCCGGGCGCGTACCCACGGTGTCGGGCTACCGATTGTTCATCGACAGCCTGCTGACCATCTCGCCCTTGGCCGACGCCGACATCGACTCGCTGCGCTCGAGCTTTAGTCTCCCGGGCGAGTCGCCGGGGGACTCCAAGGCGCTGATCGAGACCGCATCGCGCCTGTTGTCGGGCGTGACCCATCTGGCGGGCATCGTCATGGTGCCGCGGCACGAGCGCGATCTGTTTCGTCAGATCGAGTTTCTGCCGCTGTCCGGGACTCGCGTGCTGGCCATCCTCGTCACTGGCGAGGGCGAGGTGCACAACCGCATCATCCATACCGAGAAGCCCTGCACGCCGGCGCAGTTGGTCCAGGCGTCGAACTATCTCACCGAGATGTTCACCGGCCAGGACATGCGCGACGTTCGTCGGCGTCTAGTCGATGACTTGAAGCTCACCCACCGCAACATGGATGAACTCATGATGCGCGCCATCTCGATGGCACAGCGTGTGGTGGCGTTCGCCGAGCACAAGGACGATCTGCTCATCGCCGGGCAGACCAATCTGATGGAATTCGAGGAATTGGCCAACGTCGAGCGGTTGAAGTCGCTGTTCGACGCCTTCAACGAAAAGCGTCAGATCTTGGATCTGCTCGACCGCTGTATCGCGGCGGACGGTGTGCAGATCTTCGTCGGTTACGAGTCGGGCTACGCGCTGCTGGATAGCTGCAGCCTGGTCACCACGACCTACCGGGTCGAGGATCAGATCCTCGGTGTGCTCGGCGTGATCGGGCCGACGCGGATGGACTATCAGCGCGTGATCCCGGTGGTCGACGTCACCGCGAAGCTGCTCGCGGCGGCCTTGAGACAACAGTAATTCATGCGACAGAGATCGCGAGGCGGCGGCTTGGCCCCGCGCTTTCGAATCGTCCCTGGAGAGGTAACAGATGACAAAGGATCCACACCAGCAGGAACAAGGCGAGGTGCGTCCGGGTGATGCGCCAGATGCCTGGAATTCGGCCGCGGATGACGCCCAGCCCGGTGCTTGGGCCGACCACCGGGCCGATGCGATATCGGGCGAGGACGCCGCACAGGCGCAGCGGCCGGCCGCCGATGACCCCCCCGCTGCTGGCGATGCGTCCGAGCTGACCATGTTGCTCGAGGACGCTCGTGCCAAGGCCGATCAGACGCACGACCAGCTGCTGCGCACGCGTGCCGAGATGGAGAACATGAAACGGCGCCAGGCGAAGGAGCTGGAGAACGCGCACAAGTTCGCGCTGGAGGGGTTTGTCAAAGAATTGCTGTTGGTGCGCGACAGCCTGGAGCTTGGATTCGCCGCCGCGCGTGAGCCCGACGCGGACGTCGCCAGGCTGCTTGAGGGGACCGAGCTGACACTGAAGCAGCTCGGCGATGTCATGGCCAAATTTGGCGTCGAGCGCGTGTACCCCGAGGGCGAGCCGTTCAACCCGGAATACCATCAGGCCATGTCGATTCAGCCGCGTGCTGATCTGCCGCCGAACACCGTCACCGCGGTGATTCAGAGCGGCTACCTTCTGAACGGTCGCCTGGTGCGCCCGGCGATGGTGATGGTTTCGAAATCGGCTTAGCGCGGCGTGACCGGGCTGCGCGCGGCGCGTGCTTCGGTCGGGCAACGCCGGCCGCGCGCCCTGTCCGCGGCGGCGCGACGGCCGGTTTTCCGTTTCTGGGTCGGCAGTAGGCTTGAGAATCACAAGGTTTTGCCCCACGTCTCGACCAATTTGGTCAGGCTGGGGCAGGGTCGGTCCAGGGCCGCACGCGCGAGCCTGTTATCGGTTTACTAACGAATTTGCAGTGGAGAAATATCATGGGAAAGATCATCGGCATCGATCTCGGCACCACCAATTCTTGCGTCGCGGTGATGGAAGGCGATAAGCCCAAGGTCATCGAGAATGCCGAGGGCGATCGCACCACCCCGAGCATCGTCGCCTTCGGCAGCGATGGCGAGGTCTTGGTCGGTCAGTCTGCCAAGCGGCAGGCGGTGACCAATCCCAACAACACCCTGTTCGCGATCAAGCGACTGATCGGTCGTCGGTTCGATGATCAGGTGGTCGCCAAGGACAAGGACATGGTGCCTTACAGCATCGTTCGCGCCGACAACGGTGATGCCTGGGTCGAGGTCAACGGCAAGAAGATGGCGCCGCCGGAGATCTCGGCGAAGGTGCTGCAGAAGATGAAGAAGACCGCCGAGGACTATCTCGGCGAGACCGTCACCGAGGCGGTCATTACCGTGCCGGCCTACTTCAACGACTCGCAGCGCCAGGCCACCAAAGACTCCGGCCGCATTGCCGGCCTGGAGGTCAAGCGCATCATCAACGAGCCCACCGCGGCGGCGCTCGCCTATGGCATGGACAAGCGCCGCGGTGATCAGAAGATCGCCGTCTACGACCTCGGCGGCGGAACCTTTGACATCTCCATTATCGAGATCGCCGAGATCGAGGGCGAGCACCAGTTCGAGGTGCTGTCGACCAACGGTGACACCTTCCTCGGCGGTGAAGACTTCGACTTGCGCATCATCGAGTTCCTGGCGGCCGAGTACAAGCGGGATCAGGGCGTCGATCTGCACAATGATCCGCTCGCGCTGCAGCGCCTGAAGGAGGCCGCCGAAAAGGCCAAGATCGAACTCAGCTCGAGCCAGCAGACCGACATCAATCTGCCCTACATCACGGCCGATCAGCATGGGCCCAAGCATCTGAACGTCAAGCTGACGCGGGCCAAGCTCGAGTCGCTGGTCGAGGACCTGATCGAGCGCACGATCGAGCCGTGCCGCATCGCGCTGAAGGATGCCGGCGTCACCGCGGGCGAGATCGACGAGGTGATCCTGGTCGGCGGTCAGACACGCATGCCCAAGGTGCAGGAGAAGGCGCAGTCGTTCTTCGGCAAGGCGCCGCGCAAGGACGTGAACCCGGACGAGGCGGTGGCCATCGGTGCCGCCATCCAGGGTGGCGTGCTCGGCGGCGAGGTCAAAGACGTGCTGCTGCTCGACGTCACGCCGCTATCGCTCGGCATCGAGACCCTGGGCGGCGTCATGACCAAGCTGATCGAGAAGAACACCACCATCCCGACATCCGCCGGCCAGGTGTTCTCGACCGCCGATGACAATCAAACGGCGGTGACCGTGCACGTGCTCCAGGGTGAGCGCGAGCGGGCGCAGGACAACAAGTCGCTGGGTCGGTTCGATCTGTCCGACATCCCGCCGGCGCCGCGCGGCGTGCCGCAGGTCGAGGTCAAGTTCGATATCGATGCCAACGGCATCCTGAACGTGTCGGCCAAGGACAAGGCAACCGGTAAGGAGCAGTCGATCATCATCAAGGCCAGCTCCGGCCTGGCGGACGACGAGATCGATCGCATGGTCAAAGATGCCGAGGCGCATGCGGAAGACGACCGCAAGTTCCACGAGCTGGTCGCCGCACGCAACCACGCTGACACCATGATCCACGCCACGCGCAAGTCGATCACGCAGTTGGGCGACGACAAGCTCGAGCCGGGCGAGAAGGACGGCATCGAGAGCGCGATCAAGGAACTCGAAGAGGCCATGAAGGGCGAGGACAAGGAGCGCATCGATTCTCTCACCAAGAATCTTGGCGACGCCTCCGCGAAGATGGCAGAGCGCCTCTATTCGCAGACGCAGGGCGGCGGCGCCGGCGAGGGTCCGGGGCCCAGTTCCAGTGCCGGCGCCGGCAGTGGCTCGGCGGGCGGCTCCAGCGGCAGCGCCGACGATGTGGTTGACGCCGAGTTCGAAGAGGTCAAAGACGACAAGAAATGATCGCGTGGAGCATGCGCGGGGGGCGCTCGCTGATCGGCTTCAAGCCCAGTGCAGCCTTGCTGCTCGCGCTTGCCGCGCGATCGGCTCAGCGGGCTTGTCCTGACTCTTGCGCGCGATCGCAACGGTTCCGACCTCAGCAGGGCGCAGGCATCGTCCGGCGCCGAAGCGTTGAGCCGAGACGCCGCGGACAGCTCGCCGGCGGCGATGACTTAGCCGCCGCCGGTGCCTGGCTGTCCTGAACGGATCTCCGTTTTTCTTGAGCCCGCGGGCGGCGCCCAAGGCGCGATCGGACGAGATCGCGTCCTAAAGCCCGATACTCGCTGACTGTCCGCAATAGACACCCATGTCCCAACGCGATTACTACGAAGTCCTCGGTGTCGGCCGCAACGCCAGTGAGCAGGACATCAAGAAGTCGTTTCGGCGGCTGGCGATGAAGCACCATCCCGACCGCAACCCCAACGATGCTGAAGCCCTTGCCAAGTTCAAGGAGGCCAAAGAGGCGCATGATGTGCTGTCCGACGCCCGCAAGCGCTCCGCCTATGATCAGTTCGGACATGCCGGCGTCAGTGGTCAGGGTGGCTTCGGCGGTGGCTCGGCAGATTTCGGCGCCGGCGGCTTCTCCGACATCTTCGGTGACGTCTTCGGCGATATCTTCGGCGGGCGGGGCGGCGGCCGGCGAACCCATCGCGGCGCCGACCTGCGCTATGACCTGTCGCTGACGCTCGAGGACGCGGTCGCCGGTAAGGACGTCAAGATCCGCATCCCGACGACCGTGGAGTGCCATCACTGCGGCGGTAGCGGCGCCAAGCCCGGCACCAAGCCCAAGGAGTGCCCGACTTGCCATGGTGCCGGTCAGGTGCGCATGCAGCAGGGGTTTTTCTCCATCCAGCAGAGCTGTCCGCAGTGCCGCGGCACGGGCAAGGTGATCGAGGAGAGCTGTGGCCACTGCCGCGGGGCAGGGCGCTTGCGCGAGGAGAAGACGCTGTCGGTCAAGGTGCCGCCGGGCGTCGACACTGGTGACCGTATCCGCCTGTCCGGTGAGGGCGAGGCCGGTGAGCAGGGCGGCTCACCCGGCGACCTCTACGTGCAGATTGGCGTCCAGCCGCACCCCATCTTCACCCGCGAAGAGAACAACCTGTTCTGCGAGGTGCCGATCAGCTTCGTCACCGCCGCGCTCGGCGGCGAGATGGCGGTGCCGACCTTGAGCGGCAAAGTCATGCTGAAGGTCCCTGGGGGCACGCAAACCGGCAAGATGTTCCGCATGCGCGGCAAGGGCGTGAAACCAGTGCGAGGCGGCCCGGTCGGCGACCTGATCTGCCGTGTGCTCGTGGAGACGCCGGTCAATCTGACCGAGCGCCAGAAAGACATCCTGCGCGAGTTCGATGAGAGCGTATCCGCCGGCGGTAAGCACCATAGCCCGCACTCGAGCAGCTGGCTCGACGGTGTCAAGAGCTTTTTCGAGAAGATGGGGCTTTGAGCGCCGTCGTCCTCGATCTCTCGCAACTTTGCGCTCTGTTGCGGACGCCGCTCCCGGCCGTGGCCGACCAACAGCCGCCGGTGCAGATCCGCGGCGTCAATACACTGCAGCTGGCGGAACCCACTGATCTGTGTTTCGCCGAGGGCGCTGATCAGGCCGACGCGGTGCGGGCGAGTCGCGCCGGCGCCGTTATTGTGCCGGCGGACTTTCCGGACTTGCCGTTGCGTTGTCTGATCCGCATCGCGCAGCCGCGCATCGGATTCTTCCAGGTTGCCGCGCACTTTCTGCCTCAGCCTGACATTGAGGGTATCCATCCGCGTGCGGTCATCGACCCGGCCGCGGAGCTTGGCGAGGAGGTTGCCGTCGGCGCCTGCGCCGTGATCGCGGCTGGTGCTCGCGTCGGCGCCCGTTGCGTCATTGGTCCAGGCTGCAGCATTGCTGCCGGTGTCGTGCTCGGCGATGACTGCGTGATCGAGGCCAACGTCACCATCCAGCGCGACAGCCTTCTGGGCCACCGCTGCATTGTGCGCTCCGGCAGCGTCGTCGGCGGCGACGGCTTCGGCTTCAGCTGGGACGGCAGCGCGCACCGCAAGATCCCGCAGCTCGGCCGCGTCGTCATCGAGGACGACGTCGATATCGGCTGCAACTGCTGCGTCGACCGCGCGACTCTCGGCGAGACGCGCATCCGCCGCGGCACCAAGATCGACAACCTGGTGCAGATTGCCCATAACACCGACATCGGCGAGCACGTCATCCTGGTCAGTCAAGCGGGTGTCGCTGGCAGCAGCAGCGTCGGCGCCGGCGCTGTGATCGCCGGACAGGTCGCTATCTCCGACCACGTCAAGGTTGGTCCCGGCGCGCGTATTGGCGGTCAATCCGGCGTCACTAAAGACGTCCCCGCTGGCGCCGCGGTGTTCGGCACCCCTGCCCGTGCCATCAAAGACACGCTGCGCGAGTTGGCCGCCCTGTCCAAGTTGCCGCAGCAGCTGGGAGCCTTCAAGCGCCAGTCCCGCGAACTCGCCGAACTGCGTGAGCGTCTCGCCAAGCTTGAAGGATTCGCCGCGAAAGACCAGTCCTGATCGGCCAGCCTCAGCTTCTCATGAATCAGCTCTCGGTCGCTGGTATAGGCGCGGCGCCCTTGCCCCGACGGCGCTCGCGCTAGGGGCTCATGCGGGCCGCGCCGCGCGGCCTATGGACACCAGCAGGGCTTCTCGCTCCGGGAGATTGCTTGAGACGAGGGATTTGAATCTTCGCTGTACGCCCCAGCTTCTTTGGAGACGACAAGCGTGACAGCGGGTGGATGGCGCTCCCTAGGGGATTCGAACCCCTGTTACCGACGTGAGAGGCCAGCGTCCTAACCGCTAGACGAAGGGAGCAGAAGAAGCAGCGCGAATCGAGTATTATACGTGAAATAGCCATCTGCTCAAGCATCGCGGCACGCGGCGCGAGAGAGACCATATCCACACCCAGTCACCTGCGCTGTGGTGAGACGACTGTGCGGGGCTGCGGCGATGCCAAGCGGCAGCCGGCCGCGCTCCTCGCCCAGCCGGCATCAGGAAGCCTAGGTCGTTTGCATCACGAATCCACACCCCAAGCGCTGATTATTCCTCGTCCCGAGCATACGATCTCGCGGGCCAACATCAGCCAAAATGCCCTGAAGGTGCTTTACCGGCTGAATCAGGCCGGCCACCAGGCCTATCTCGTCGGTGGCGGTGTCCGCGACCTGCTGCTCGGACACGAGCCAAAGGACTTCGACATCGCCACTGACGCCACACCCGAGCAGGTGCGCGCCGTCTTTCGCAACTGCCGGCTCATCGGCCGGCGCTTTCGGCTCGCACACGTGTTCTTTGGCCGCGAGATCATTGAGGTGGCGACCTTTCGCGGCACCGGCGCGGCCGATTCCGAAAGCATCGACACCGACTCCGCGGACGCCCGTCTGGTCGAGAACGGTCTGATCGTTCGAGACAACGTGTACGGCTCTATCGCCGAGGACGCGCTGCGACGCGACTTCACCGTCAACGCCCTCTACTACAACATCGCGGACTTCTCGCTGGTCGACTATGCCGGCGGCCTGGATGACATCCGCGAGGGCCGGCTGCGGCTGATCGGTGCCGATGCCGAGGCGCGCTATCGCGAAGATCCGGTGCGGATGCTGCGGGCCGTGCGCTTCGCCTGCAAGCTGGGCTTCATGATCGAGCCCAGCTGCGAGGCGCCGCTGCCCACGCTGGCGCCGCTGTTGCGCGACATTGCCCCGGCGCGGCTGTTCGAGGAGATGCTCAAGCTGTTTCAGACCGGCTATGCGCTGAACGCCTTCGAGAAGCTGCGCCATTACAGGCTCTTCGCCGAGCTGTTCCCGGAAACCGAGGACTGTCTGGCGCGCGAGGATCACGCCTTCCCGATGACCTTCGTCAGTCGCGGGCTAGACAACACCGACACCCGCGTGCGCGCGGGAAAATCGGTGGCTCCGCCGTTTCTGTTCGCGGTCCTGATGTGGGAGCCGGTGCGGTTGCGCTATCAGGCGCTGCTCGACGACGGCGTCGGCTGGGCCGAGGCCATAGCGCTGGCGTCCCATGAAATCGCTAGCCGCCAGCAGCAGCGCGTCGCCATCCCCAAACGCTACGGTATGCCGATGCGTGAGATCTGGGCCTTGCAGCCGCGCCTCGAGCGCCGTCAAGGCAAGCGCCCGTTGGTCTTGCTCGGTCACCCGCGTTTTCGCGCCGCCTACGACTTTCTGCTGCTGCGCGCCGAGGTCGGCGAGGTCGATGCGGAGCTGGCCGAGTGGTGGACGCGTTTTCAGGAGGTCGACACTGCCGAGCGTGTGCGCATGACCGGCAACTCTGCCAAACGCAAGCGTGCTCGCCGCCGCCGTAAGCCGCGCGGCGGCGCACGACGCCAGCAGTTCAGACGCCGGTCCGGACGCCGGTTCGCAAACGGCTGCCTCGGGTCAGTCTCGTGTCGGTACGGAAACCGCTTCCGGATCGGCAATGGCCGCGCCACCGGCGCAGGCGCGCGGCGAGCATGACGGCAGCTGATGCGCCTCGCGGCGTCGCGACCGCTTACATCGGCCTCGGCGCCAATCTGCAGGACCCGCGCCGACAGGTGCAGCGCGCCATCGCCGAGCTGGCGCTGCTGCCCGCCAGCGAGCTGACCGCGGTCTCGCCACTGTATCGCACCGCCCCGGTTGGGCCGCAACCGCAGCCCGATTACGTCAATGCCGTGGCGGCGTTGGCGACGCGGTTGGCGCCCGCGGACTTGCTCGCCTCGCTTCAGGCCATCGAGCGCGCCCATGGGCGTATCCGCGACGGCAGCCGCTGGGGACCGCGCACGCTGGACCTCGACGTCCTGCTCTATGATCACTTCCAGTGCCGTCTGCCCGGTCTGACCATCCCGCATCCGCAGATGCACCTGCGCGCCTTCGTGCTGCTGCCGCTGGCCGACATCGCATCGCCGATGCTGACAGTGCCGGGACAGGGCCGCCTCGGCGAGCTGCTGCAGTCGGTCTCCACCGACGGCATCCTGCCGCTGAGCCTAGGGGAGCCAACAGGCGCTAGCATGCGGGCGCCGGCCGAACTATCCTGAGGATTCCGATCACGCGAGCAACCGAGCCGATGCCAGCCGAACGAATCACCAACGCCACCGTCGCGTCGATGAAGCAACGCGGTGAGCGCATCGCCTGCCTAACCTGTTACGACGCCGCCTTCTGCCGCGTGCTCGAGGCCGCGGGCGTCGATGTACTGCTGGTGGGGGACTCGCTCGGCATGGTGCTGCAGGGCCAGCCGACCACGGTGCCGGTGACGCTCGATCACATGGTCTATCACAGCGCCTGTGTCAGCCGCGCCAGCCAGCGCGCCCTGGTCATCGCCGATATGCCGTTCATGTCATACGCCACCACCGAGCGGGCGCTGGCCACGGCCGCGCGGCTCATGGGCGAGGGCGGCGCCGCCATGGTCAAGCTAGAAGGCGGCTCAGCCGTGGTCGAGACCGTTGGTGCCCTGACGCGCTTCGGCGCCCCGGTCTGCGCGCACCTGGGACTGCTGCCGCAGTCGGTGCATCAGTTGGGGGGCTACCGTTACCAGGGTAAAGACGACGCTGGCGCCGCCAGCATCCGTGCCGATGCACTGGCATTGCAGGATGCCGGCGCGTCCATGCTCGTGCTCGAATGCGTGCCCGCGGAACTGGCGGCGGCCCTGTCCGCCGAGTTGGCGCTGCCGGTGATCGGCATCGGTGCCGGCAACCGCTGCGATGGCCAGGTGCTGGTGCTGCACGATATGCTTGGGCTGACGCCCGGCCGCCCGCCGCGCTTCAGCAAGAACTTCATGGACGGGGTTGACAGCGTGCAGCAGGCCGTTGCGGCCTATGTCGGCGCCGTGCGCGGCGGATCTTTTCCGGGGCCGGAACAGACCTTGGTGTGATCCTATGCAGACAATCCACGAGATCGCCCCGCTGCGAGCACAGATCGCCGAGTGGCGCCGGAACGGACTGCGCATCGCCCTGGTGCCGACCATGGGCAACCTGCACGCCGGGCATATGGCGCTGGTCGAGGCCGCGCTGGAGCGAGCCGAGCGCGTCGTCACCTCAATCTTCGTCAATCCGCTGCAATTCGGTCCGGGCGAGGACTTTGGCGCCTATCCGCGCACGCTCGAGCAAGACGCCGAACGGCTCGCCGCGGCCGGCAACCACTGTGTATTTGCGCCCGCTGAGCAGGAGGTCTATCCAGCCGGCCGCGACGGCCACACGGTGGTCGCTGTGCCTGGCCTGTCGGAGCTGCTCTGCGGTGCCAGCCGGCCCGGGCACTTCCAAGGCGTCGCCACGGTCGTCGCCAAGCTGTTCAACATGGTGCAGCCGGACCTGGCCCTGTTCGGCGAAAAAGACTTCCAGCAGCTGCTGGTGATCCGGCGCATGACTGCTGAGCTGAATCTACCCATCGAGATCGTCGGCCTGCCCGTTGTGCGCGACCCGGACGGCCTCGCCATGAGTTCCCGCAATGCCTATCTGAGTGCGGACGAGCGCGCCGTGGCGCCGCTGCTGCTCGCCACGCTGAAGCAGGTTGCCGCGGCGCTCCAGTCCGGGCAGCAGGTGTCCGATGCCGAATGGGACGCCGCGCGCAGCCTGTCTTCCGCCGGCTTCAAACCGGAATACGTCAGCGTGCGTCGCCGCGCCGATCTCGCCGAGCCTGCCGCCGGCGACCGCGCGCTGGTCGTGCTCGCCGCCGCCCGGCTCGGCAAGGCGCGGCTGATCGACAACCTTGCGCTCGACCTTCCGGGCTAGCCGAGGGCCGCAGGTTGCTTATCACGCGTGCGTCTGCCCAAGGCTCTCCGAGACGGATTCTCTCTTATCCCTGCTTAGCCACGGCGAATCCGGAGTCGACTAAGCCTTGCAAACCCGAGCCTTGCGTTGCGACAATAGAAAAATATTGCACCGCAGCAAAATCGCCGCGAGTTCTCCATCGTCGCCAGTCGTTCGCTGGCCGCCAATCGTATCGACCCCATGTGGCAACTAGGGTTTCGATTGGGGAATGCCCGCGTTGGTGCTTCGCTTACCGAGAGGTGATTGGACATGCAACTGACATTGCTTAAGTGCAAGCTGCACCGCGCCTGCGTCACGCATGCAGAACTCGAGTACGAGGGCTCCTGCGCCATTGACGAGGACCTGATGCGGCTGGCCGGCATCCGCGAGTACGAGCAGCTGCACATCTACAACGTGACCAACGGCGAGCGATTCACGACCTACGCGATCCGCGCGGAGGCGGGCTCGCGCGTGATCTCGGTCAACGGCGCCGCCGCGCACAAGGCGTCGCCCAACGACCGCGTCATCATCTGCTGCTATGCGAGCATGAGCGAGCAGGAGGCCTTGTCGCTTCAAGCCAACACTCGTTTACTGCGACGCCAACAACGACGTCACCGGCACCAGCCACGAGATTCCTGCCCAAGCGGCCTGAGCGGCCGGCTCGTCCCTGCTGTTGCGGCGATCGTCCGCCGGTGCTCCACTCTGCGCGCGCAGCAGTCCGCGGCGCAGCGACGGAGGCGGCGAGCAGGGGCAGGGACGCGGTCGCCAGCGCGCGGCGAGCCGCCGCCTCTGTGCACAGGATGCTCGAGTACCAACGGCTCAACAGCTCGGAGTTGGGCTCGGCGCCTTCCCTCCCTTCGACGGCTGCTGCAGAGGCGCCATCCGCCTATCGATTTCTTCTACACTTTGTTCGTTGTCGTCTGCGTCGCCAGCGCTTCCAGCCCTGACGGAATCAACCCAGAATGGCCCGACTACGCAGACGGTAAGTGTAAAGTGGCCGAAACGGTGATCAAGGCCGCTACAGCAATCCATCGCCCCCCATCATCGAGCAAGCGGCAGCGAACGACTGGAGCACCGACAGCATGAATCAACAGGCGGAGATCTACGAGCAGGATATCGACGCGTGGATTGAAACCCAGGTACGTCTGCTAAAACAGCGCCGGCTGAATGAGATCGATGTTGCGCATTTGATCGAAGAGCTCCAGGACATGGGCAAGAGTAATCGCAGAGAGCTGGAAAGCCGCTTGATTATCTTAATTGCGCACCTGCTGAAATGGGAGTTTCAACTAGAGACGCTTTCGGCTCAGTGGAAGGAGTTCGAAGGTCGGAGCTGGCGCAACAGCATCATCGAACAGCGCGCCCAAGCCCTGTTTCTGCTGAAAAAGGTTCCTAGCCTAAGACCCGTGCTGCAGGACGCGCTTGCGGATGCCTATCCGGAAGGGCGCCGGCTGGCGGCGAGAGAGACCGGCTTTGAACTTGGCCTGTTTCCTGAGCAATGCCCCTATGCGGTGGAGCAACTGCTGGATGAAGAGTTTTACCCAGCAAGCAGGGGCGATTTATGAACGTCTCCCGCCAAGGGCCAAGGGCCAAGGGCCAAGGGCCGACGATCGCGCCACAGCGAAATCGGGTATCGTTGGCCCGAGGCCCGAGGCCCGACCGGCCCGAGGCCCGAGGCCCTTGGCGCTCGGCCCTTTGGGTGGTAACCGCGTCGTCGCCATGAAGCTTGCCTCATCTTCAAGCATTGGTGTCCTCAAGCAATCTAGGCTCCTCGTAAATCGCATTTAGGTTGTCCGGTAAGACGGGCGCCCCGGCGCCAGCGCTCGTGCCTCAAAGGTTGTCTTGGGTCGCGCGCGCACCTTCCCCTCCGCCCACGCTGTTCTTGTCCGCCGCACACGACCGGTATTCTGATGCCTTCCCGGCCCGAGTTCTGTCAAACAGGTCTTCGCCGCGTTGAACCCACGCCAGCTCATCGCGCCCGTCCACCCCGCACGCGTCGATAGGCCGTACGAACCAGTTCGCACTATTTGCCCTTGCCGTCTTCCCAGGCGGAGTGCGCGAGCGTCATTTGCCAACTGGTGCAAAGTTCAGCGCCCGCGAAAAAGGCCATGCTTCTCACCACGGGACCAGCCATCGGCTGGTCGATCGACGCCCTAGGTGAGAGACCGAGATGAACATCCGCACAGCAACACTGGCATCCATACTGACAACGCTATTGTTCGCCGTTGCCGCGGCATCCGTGCCGGCGCAAGGGATCGATCTGCGGTCCGAGCCTGAGTCGGCGTTGGGACAGGGTTCTGGACAAGGCTCGGCGCTCGAACAAGGAGCAAATCCCGAGTCCTTTCCATACCTTGATCCTGGTCGGTCGAGCAAAGGCCGCAGCCATGCAGCGCTGGTCGCGAAGGCGCGCGAGCGGGGGCTCGTGCCGGTCATCGTCCGTCTCGCCGTGGACACCGATATCCCGGCGGCCATGTTCACCCGCGCAGGTCGCGCTGGCCTCGATGCTAAATCCAAAGCCCTCGAACGTCGCCAGCGTACGATCGCCCGCGCCCAGCAGCGCGTTTCCGACCGGCTGAACCTGGCTCCCAGGGACATCAAACGCTTCAAGTTCATCCCCTTTGCCGCCATGGCCGCCGACGAGCAGTTGCTTGCCGAACTCCAGGCCATGCCCGAGGTGCTCGATATTCAGGAAGACAGCGTCAATGTCGCCGACCTCAGCTCCAGCGTTCCGCACATTGGCGGCGATATCGCGCGCAATCTGGGCTGGGACGGCCTCGGCCAGGCGGTCGCCATCCTCGACACCGGCATCGACAGCGGCCATCCCATGCTCGCCGGTAACATCGTCGCTGAGGCCGCCGCCTGCTTCTCCGGAACCAGCGCCTGGTGGGCGACCTCGCTTTGTCCTTCTGTGCTGCCTGCCTGCACCGACGCCAGCGGCAATCCCATCAGCAACTCCGCCTGCGGAATAGGCGCTGCCGAGCCCTGCAGCAGCGGCTGCAGCCACGGTACCCATGTCGCCGGCATTGCCGCCGGCAACGGCAGCCAGATCGGCGTCGCGCCGCAGGCCGGCATCATCCCGGTGCAGGTGTTCGTTAAATACGATTACGACAATGACAATGTCGATGAAGTCATCGCCTACGACTCCGACATCATCGCCGGCCTGGAGCATGTCCTCGCGCTCAGCGCCGAGCACAATATCGCCGCCGTCAACATGAGCCTCGGCGGCAGCGTGCAGAGTTCCACCGCCGCCTGTGATATCAGCGATGCCGCGATGAAGGCCGTCATCGACGACCTGCGCGCGGTCGGTATCGCCACCGTCATTGCGGCCGGCAACAACTACTCGTCGAACGGAATCTCGTCCCCCGCCTGCATTTCGACGGCGGTCAGCGTCGGCTCGACCGACGACACTGACGCCATCTCAAGCTTCTCTAACGAGTCCGCCGCGCTCAGCCTGCACGCCCCTGGCAGCAGCATCACCTCATCCGTCCCCGGCACCGGAACCGCCACCTGGAACGGCACGTCGATGGCCACCCCGCACGTCGCCGGCGCCATGGCCGTCCTTAAGCAAAAGGCCGCTGACCTCGGCGTCGACGTCAGCATCGGCAACCTGGTCTCAGCGCTGCAACAGACCGGCGCCGGCATGACAGAAGGGCGTTTCCAGGTGCCGCGCATCCAAGTGGATGCGGCGCTGGAAGAGATCGACGAAACACCCCCGGTCACCATCATTGTCGACAACGAACTCAACAGTGCCGACATGACGGTCGTCGCGGGTTCGCTATCGCAGACGAGCAACGTCTACGCATTCGGCGGTACCGCTCACCAGGGCAGCTCCTCGGCGGCCAATACCATCCGCTTTGCACCCGACCTTCCGCAAGCCGGGACCTATCGTGTTTCGGCTATCTGGCCCGTGCTCAGCGGCAACGGAACCGCGATCGACGTGCGCATCGCATACGCGGGCGGATCAGACTCGCAGTTCGTCGATCAGACGGTTGATGCCGGCCTTTGGCAGGATCTGGGCGTTTACGATTTCGACGCGGGCACCAATGGATCCGTCGAACTGTCCGATCTGGCCGGCGGACGCGTCGCGGCCGATGCCGTTCGCTTTGAGCTCGTTGCCAGCCGGGAGCCGAATAGCCCGCCAACCGCCGACTTCGAGCCCAGCTGCACGGATCTAAGCTGCACCTTCATCGATGCCTCCAGCGACAGCGACGGCACGCTGGTCGCCTGGGCCTGGGATTTCGGTGACGGCGCCAGCGCGCAGACGCAAGGCGCGAGCCACAGCTATGCGGGCGCCGGTACCTACAGCGTGAGCCTGACCGTCACGGACGATGACGGAGCGAGCAGCCTCGCGACCGCCGATGTGACCGTTGTCGCTCCCAATCTTCCGCCGGTGGCGGACTTTGTTGTCAGCTGCGCGGGGCTGAGCTGCACCTTTGGCGATCAATCCACCGACAGCGACGGCGGCGTCGTCACCTGGGCGTGGGACTTTGGTGATGGCAATACCGGCAGCGGCAGCGACCCCACACACACCTACGCGGCGGCGGGCAGCTATACTGTCGCGCTGACTGTCACCGACCAAGGCGGCGCCAGCGACAGCACATCCGCGACGGTCAACACCAACACCCCAGCAGAACAACTGCTGCAAGAAGACTTCAGTAACGGCACGCTGAGCGGCTGGACAGTGATCGACGAAGGCACGGTAAATGCACCCTCGGCCTGGTCGGCGGCGAGCGGGACGCTGGTACAGTCAAGCAACATCCACGGTGGCTCGACCAGCGGCAGTCTGCTGCCCAAGCCCGGTACCTACGCCGTCTACGACGGCGGTTATGGCTGGAGCGACTACCGTGCCAGCTTTACCCTAGGCTCGAGCGATGACGATGCACTGGGTCTGATGTTCCGTGTGGGCGACGGGGACAACTACTACCGCTTCTCCTGGGACCAGCAGCGCAGTTACCGTCGTCTGGTGAAGAAGGTCAACGGCAGCTTCGTGCTGCTGGCAGAGGACAGCGTCACCTACGCGCAAGACCAGACCTACCAGGTCGAGATCCTGGCTTCCGGCGACCTGATCGAGGTGCGCATCGACGGCGACCTGGTGTTCTCAGTCAACGACGCAACGCACGCCACCGGCACCGTCGCCTTCTACAGCTGGGCCAATACGGCAGCGCGGTTCGATGACCTGCGGGTCGACAACCTGAGTGGCAGCCTGCCGAATCAACCACCGGTGATCACCTCGGTGAGCGCCGCCCCGGCGAGTATTCTCGACACCGACAGCAGCCAACTCACGGTCGTTGCCGACGACCCCGACGACGGCCCCAACGCGGCACTGACCTACCAGTGGACGGTGAGCCCGGCGGACGGTAGCCTGGACGACGCGAGCAGCGCGAGCCCGATCTTCACACCGCCGGACGTCTCGGCACCGACCAGCTACACACTGACGGTTGCGGTCACAGACGGCGAGGCGACGGTCAGCGACAGCGTCGTTGTCACCGTCAATGATGCCGATGCGCCGCCGGCGCTGCTGCAAGAAGACTTCAGTCACGGCACCCTGAGCGGCTGGACAGTGATCGACGAAGGCACGGTAAATGCACCCTCGGCCTGGTCGGCGGCGAGCGGGACGCTGGTACAGTCAAGCAACATCCACGGTGGCTCGACCAGCGGCAGTCTGCTGCCCAAGCCCGGTACCTACGCCGTCTACGACGGCGGTTATGGCTGGAGCGACTACCGTGCCAGCTTTACCCTAGGCTCGAGCGATGACGATGCACTGGGTCTGATGTTCCGTGTGGGCGACGGGGACAACTACTACCGCTTCTCCTGGGACCAGCAGCGCAGTTACCGTCGTCTGGTGAAGAAGGTCAACGGCAGCTTCGTGCTGCTGGCAGAGGACAGCGTCACCTACGCGCAAGACCAGACCTACCAGGTCGAGATCCTGGCTTCCGGCGACCTGATCGAGGTGCGCATCGACGGCGACCTGGTGTTCTCAGTCAACGACGCAACGCACGCCACCGGCACCGTCGCCTTCTACAGCTGGGCCAATACGGCAGCGCGGTTCGATGACCTGCGGGTCGACAACCTGAGTGGCAGCCTGCCTAACCAACCACCGGTGATCGCCTCGGTGAGCGCCGCCCCGGCGAGTATTCTCGACACCGACAGCAGCCAACTCACGGTCGTTGCCGACGACCCCGACGACGCCCCCAACGCGGCACTGACCTACCAGTGGACGGTGAGCCCGGCGGACGGTAGCCTGGACGACGCGAGCAGCGCGAGCCCGATCTTTACACCGCCGGACGTCTCGGCACCGACCAGCTACACACTCACGGTCGCGGTCACAGACGGCGAGGCGACGGTCAGCGACAGCGTCGTTGTCACCGTCAATGATGCCGATGCGCCGCCGGCGCTGCTGCAAGAAGACTTCAGTAACGGCACCCTGAGCGGCTGGACAGTGATCGACGAAGGCACGGTAAATGCACCCTCGGCCTGGTCGGCGGCGAGCGGGACGCTGGTACAGTCAAGCAACATCCACGGTGGCTCGACCAGCGGCAGTCTGCTGCCCAAGCCCGGTACCTACGCCGTCTACGACGGCGGCTATAGCTGGAGCGACTACCGCGCGACCCTGAAGCTGCGTTCGGATGACGATGATGCCATCGGGCTGATGTTCCGCGTGCAAGGCGCCAATCACTACTACCGCTTCTCTTGGGACAAGCAGCGGCGTTACCGGAGGTTAGTGAAGAACATCGGTGGTGTGTTTACGCCCTTGGCCGAGGATGCCGCGCCCTACGTACAGGGTCAAAACTACCGGCTGGACCTGCTGGTGCGAGGTAATCAAATCGAGTTGCGTATCGACGACGCGTTGGTGTTCTCGGTCACCGACAACGCGCTCAGCCACGGCAGTATTGGTGCCTACAGCTGGGGCGTCGTCGGAGCGCGCTTCGATGACATCGTCGTCATGGGACTCGACTGACGGTGCGCATTGATGCCAATCTAATCAGCGTGCGTTGATACAGTGCCGGCTCTGGAGTATTGTCTGCGAAAGACGCGGAGCCACTCGCCATCCTGGCTGGAAACCACCACGGAACCGGTCCTGGTCAGTACCTCGCGAGGCTAGTCGATACCCTAGTTTTTCAGTTGCTTAGGCGGCTGGACAGGGTGGAGCATCTAGTCCCTCAGAAGAAGCGCTGAGTTATTCAGTGCTGCCTCAGCGGACATTTGTGCGCCTCAAATCGCGATCCTGTTGTTGCCCTTATTTGGGCAACTTGTATCAACGACGGCCGCCCGGCTCGGCATAAAAGCTACATGGACAAAGGGGTTATCATGAACAGCAAACAGCTGCGGGCGGTGGCGGTAAGTGCCTGTCTATCTCTATTGCCTATGGCTCTATTGCCTTTGGCGACCCAGGCTTCAGTTCTGCACGATACTCTGGACAGCATGCCCGCCAATAGCTGGGCAAGACTCAACGCCAACGAGTTCCAGGATGTATGGACACCGATGGATCAGCGGCCCACCACGGCCTCGCCCCACAGCAACATTAGTGCATGGAGCGGAGCCGCATGGGACAGCAAACGCAAGGCGTTGATGATATGGGGAGGTGATATCGGTAAAGAAGAGGGCAACGAGTTTTATATATTTGATGCCCACACCGGACTATGGAGGCGGGGAGCGCTACCGAGCGAGGTTACAAGAGATTACGGCGGGGTAACCACAGTCGACGGAATCTTTAATGCGCCGACATCCGGCGAAAGCTGGGATAATGTCGTCTATCTTGAGGTTGCCGATCGTGTTGCAATCATGGGTGTTTCCCGGGAAGGCTCTTCCTGGCGCGACCCGATCGATGGCGGGTTTACGGGCCCCTACTTCTTTGATCCGGCACGAGCTGATTCAGATCGCGTTTCGGGAATAACCGGCTCTCACGTAAACCCCTTCCTGTATCCAGATGTCGTCGGCGGTGAGATGTGGGAGAATCGGGACAACTCTCGTGGACATGGTAAGCACGGCGTCACAGCTTATATAAATGATAATGGCAAAGATGTCGTTCTTTTTTCGACGAATTTCGATCATTTGTATCGCTATACCGTGCACGACCCAGATGATCCCGGTCAAGATACCTGGGAGTACATCGGTAGGCGATCCAAGACAGGGCACGACGGCCCGGGCGCTGGCGATTATGATCCTGTTCGGAACATCTTCGTCAAAACATTGAGAGACTCGTTTTCCTACTGGGACATTGCTGCTGCCGGTTCCGGTAATAGAGCGATCCGGTTTTCGCCGCAGAATCTGAGTGGTGTTCCACTCGATGCCAGAGTCGACTTTCACGGTATGGCGTTTGATCCAAACGTGGGAGGATTTATACTCTGGTCAGGGAGTAGTAATCTCTGGTTGCTCTTGCCACCCGCGAGCTTGGGGCCAGACGGGTGGACGATGCAGCAAATTCGACCGATCCGGAATTGGACCGGCAATACCGCGCTTCTACACCGGTGTGTTCGGCAAGTGGATGTACCTCGAAGAAGAGCGGGCCTACATTGGGGTCATCGACCCATTTTCGGGCGACGTCTTTGTCTATAAGCCGTGGTACGCGACGGATGATCCTATCGACCTCAACATTCCTCCGCGGGCTGACTTCGATTTCCTCTGCCTCCGGCTTGATTGCACCTTCACCGATAACTCCAGCGACAGCGACGGCACTGTCGTCGATTGGACCTGGGACTTCGGCGATGGCAGCACGGCACAGACGCAAGATGCAGACCACAGCTATACCAGCGCTGGCGCTTACACGGTCACCCTGAGCGTGACGGACGACGGTGGCGCCACCACTTCTGCGACGGCGGAGGTGACTGTTGTCGTCCCTAACCCCTCTCCCGTTGCGGACTTCGACTTTAGCTGCACTGCGCTGACATGTGCGTTCACTGACCAATCCGTCGGCGGCGACGGCAGCCTCGTCGCCTGGACCTGGGACTTTGGAGATGGCAATGCATCGACCGTTCAGGATCCAATTCACGCCTATACGGAGCCAGGGAGCTATCTGGTCGCTCTGTCGGTAACGAACGATGCGGGCGAAACGGCAATGGTCACCGCCACGCTCACTGTCGGCACATCGCTGTTGGAAGAGGACTTCGCGAGCGGCAGCCTCGCCGGCTGGCGCATCGTCGATGAGGGCGCCGCCAACGCGCCGTCGGCATGGTCGGCGAACAGCGCCGTCCTGGTGCAGAACAGCAACATCCACGGTGGCGACCCCACCAACGCGGCCTCGCTTCCCAAGCCAGGCAGCTTCGCCGTTTACGAGGGCGGCAATGGCTGGAGCGACTACAGCACGACCCTTGCATTGAGCTCGGACGACGACGATGCGATTGGCTTGATGTTCAGGATGCAGGATGCAGATAACTACTACCGTTTTTCCTGGGACAAGCAGCGCAGCTATCGGCGGTTGGTGAAGAAGGTCGGCGGCGTGTTCACGCTGCTCGCGGAAGACGCGTTACCCTATGCTCAGGGCCAGACCTACCAGGTGGAGATCCTCGCGGCCGGCGACCTGATCGAGGTTCGCATCGACGGGGCGCTGATCTTCTCCGTGACTGATGCCGACCTGACTCAAGGCACCATCGCCACTTACGCCTGGGGCAACGTCGGCGCGCGCTTCGATGACATTCGCATCACCGATCTCGCTAGTGGTAACCGCGCTCCGCTGATCGCGAGTGTGAGCGCCGCCCCGGCGAATATTCTCGACACCGACAGCAGCCAACTCACGGTCGTTGCCGACGACCCCGACGACGCCCCCAACGCGGCACTGACCTACCAGTGGACGGTGAACCCAGCGGACGGTAGCCTGGACGACGCGAGCAGCGCGAGCCCGATCTTTACACCGCCGGACGTCTCGGCACCGACCAGCTACACACTGACGGTCGCGGTCACAGACGGCGAGGCGACGGTCAGCGACAGCGTCGTTGTCACCGTCAATGATGCCGATGCGCCACCGGCGCTGCTGCAAGAAGACTTCAGTCACGGCACCCTGAGCGGCTGGACAGTGATCGACGAAGGCACGGTAAATGCACCCTCGGCCTGGTCGGCGGCGAGCGGGACGCTGGTACAGTCAAGCAACATCCACGGTGGCTCGACCAGCGGCAGTCTGCTGCCCAAGCCCGTACCTACGCCGTCTACGACGGCGGTTATGGCTGGAGCGACTACCGTGCCAGCTTCACCCTAGCGCTCGAGCGATGACGACGCACTGGGTCTGATGTTCCGCGTGGCGGACGGCGACAACTACTACCGCTTCTCCTGGGACCAGCAGCGCAGCTACCGTCGTCTGGTGAAGAAGGTCAACGGCAGCTTCGTGCAGCTCGCAGAGGACAATGTCACCTACGTGCAAGATCAGACCTACCAGATCGAGATCGTGGCCTCCGGTGACCTCATCGAAGTGCGCATCGACGGTGACGCTGGTGTTCTCAGTCAATGATGCAACGCACGCCACCGGCACCGTCGCGTTCTACAGCTGGGGCAACAGGGGCGCGCACTTCGACTCGCTATATGTGTCTCCGGAATAGGAGCATCCTTGATAACAAGCGGAAAGCGCTGAGAAGATCAGCGCTTCTGGAGCTGCCAGGACTCAGCGCGCAATTCGCTCCTCGGGTAGTTCGAGCGGTTTCCTTACACTCCCCTTCCTTGTGCGCCTCACCACCCGGGCGCGATGGTGTGGCAGTATGCGCGCACCGGTCCTCGAAACGCTTCGCGAGTTTCCCTGAGTACGGGCTTAGAGATTACGGACTTGGGCGCAACTATCGAGTAACCAAAATCTCCTCTGTTGGCCTACGAGGTGACTGCGCCACCGGGAACCTGGTCGGGAACTCACCCACCGCCATCAAGGTCACGATCGTTTCATTGCCCTCGATACTGGCTGCGCGCTTGAACTTCCGATCGGTCCGTCCTGTGACCGACCAGTTCAGAAAACAGGTTCCAACACCCTGAGCGTGCAGTGCCAAGGCCAACAACATGCAAAATAGGCCCCCATCCACATAGCACTGATTGCGCTCGCCGACGCCTTCAAAGGTTCTGAGGTCGCTTGAGACGACGAGCAAGTGGCTGATGAGCTGGCCGAATCCCCGATTTCCGTTCTGATACTCTAATAGCTGCTCGATCTCTTCCGGAGTGGCATAACTATGCACCTTCCATGATTGTCTGTTACATACCGATGGCGAATAGCGTGCTGTTTCCACAGCGTCGCGAATGACTTGGTCGTCCAATTTTCGCCCGGTGAAGCATCTCACGCTGTGCCGCGCCTTCGCGAATCCATCGAAATCAATGCTCGTCGCTCTCGCCAGTGCTGAACTGTCGACCATTAAGATCCCGCCGTCGGTATGCTGTCCGCTCGTGGACGACAATCCTTCCATCGCGCCCAGCCATTCTTCTATCTCAGTTGTCGGTTCTCCTCGCGCCGCACGAAATTCGATATAGCTTCTCACCACGTTGACGACCGTCGAGCAATGGGCATCCCAGCCAAACCCACAGGCGTATTTCGGCAGTCTTTCCATGATCCGCCTGATAACCAATTTCCCGAAATCACTTCTTGGATTCGGCAACGCCATGCCTTTTTCAAGCCTGTGATAATCCTTGATCAATAGGCTTTCGAGCTTCGCGCGGGTCGCATTCGGCGCAATTGATGCGCTGTACCGCAAGAATCTTCCAATGTCGTATGCGTAGTTGGGAACGATGCCAAGGATCAGTCTCGCCGACGAAACGAGATCGATCGCCCACATCGGCAACGCAAGTTGAATCCTGTCTTTAATGTCTTTCGAAGCCACATGCCACCTCTACTCGGCTGGCTATTCCCGCGCCCAAGAGGCGCCTAGATGCGCCCTATCCGGAAACGTTCAAACGAAAAGAGTGTCCCGTTCTTCAACCCGAACCGGTGCAGGTGATAGAGAACCGAAGAGATATCGTCTTTCCTCGATCGGAAGAATGCTTCGCTCTTACCCAAAGGCTTGTGCTCGATTGCTTTAGCATGTGGCAGGTAGCCTTTTTCCAGCATCATGGGTAGGGCAATTTCTTCCATCCTTCTCAACACGACATCATCGAACGCGCCGAGATACTTTCGCGTGTTCTGGTTTACTATTTCGGCCGACGTTCGAGTCGGTGAATTCTGGACACCTTGGTTCTCAACTGGCGCACCTAATTGCGTCACTGACTCATCGAAAGGAACCTGGAGAAAAGCGCACAGGCTTTCTAAAATGGCTCTGGGGTTATCTAGAAGATCTTCATACTTTACCTCCAGGTAGTCATCTGGAAAGGCTTTCATTGCAACCTGCGCATTCGCGACCTGCTGACGCCATCGCTCGGCCGCTAATAGTACATCGCCATTTCACGCATTGGAGA
>CAVPHF010000040.1:0-24829 GCA_963704155.1 uncultured Gammaproteobacteria bacterium | reverse complement strand
CAGAGTTCACGGCCATCGTCAAACGAGACGGCGACTGGTGGATCGGCTGGATCGAAGAAGTACCCGGCGCCAATGCCCAGGAGCAGACCAAGGAAGAATTGCTCATCAGCCTGCGTGAAGCGGCCTTCGATATCATCGCTGTCCATCGCGAGGCCGCCTTGCTCGAAGCTGAAGGCGATTTTGAGGAAATTCCATTGGCGCTATGAAACGTGGCAAGCTTCTGCGGCACCTGCAAGACAATGGCTGCGTGCTCTTGCGAGAAGGGTCTCGACACTCGATCTGGCAAAATCCTCAAACCAGCGCGTTGACCGCCGTTCCGCGGCACTCGGAGATCAAGGATCTGATGGCGCGGAAGATCTGCAACGATCTCGACATCAGCCGACCCTGATCGGCCAACAACAAGGCATCCGATCCTCCAGTTGGAGAGCGCCCCCTTCTGCAGCCCTACCTTATGCAGGTGCGCAGTGAGCCTGGCGGCTGGTGGACCATCATCGAACCTGAAGCGCACCCAGACTCACAAACCACGACCACGCCCACCCATGACCCTAACTGCACTCGGACCTCTCTCCCCTCACCGCCGTCTCCCCGGTGGACGGCCGCTACGCCAGCAAGACCGCAGCCCTGCGCCCCATCTTCAGCGAATACGGCCTGATCCGCCATCGCGTGCTGGTGGAGGTGCGCTGGCTGCAGGCGCTGGCCGTGCATCCCGGCATACCGGAGGTACCGGAGTTCTCCGACAGACGCCAACGCACTGCTGGACGAGATCGTGGCCGACTTCACGGTCGAGGACGCGGCGCGGGTCAAGGCCATCGAGCGCACCACCAACCACGACGTCAAGGCGGTCGAATACTTTCTCAAGGAGCGCATCAAGGACAACGCCGAACTCGATGCGGTCTCGGAGTTCATCCACTTCGCCTGCACCTCCGAAGACATCAACAACCTGTCCCATGGCCTGATGCTGCACGCCGCGCGCGCATCGGTGCTGCTGCCCGAGATGGACGCAATCATCGACGCCATCCGCGCCCTGGCCCATCGCTACGCCGAGGTGCCGATGCTCTCGCGCACCCACGGCCAACCGGCCTCGCCGACCACCCTGGGCAAGGAGATGGCCAACGTCGTCTACCGCCTGCGCGGCCAACGCGAGGCCGTCGCCAAGGTCGCGCTGCTGGGCAAGATCAACGGCGCCGTAGGCAACTACAACGCCCACCTTGTCGCCTATCCGGAGATCGACTGGCCGGCCTTCGCCCAACAGTTCGTCGAGTCCCTGGGCCTGACCTGGAACCCCTACACCACCCAGATCGAGCCGCACGACTACATGGCCGAACTGTTCGATGCCATCGCCCGCTTCAACACCGTGCTGATCGATTTCAGCCGCGATGTCTGGGGCTACATCTCCCTCGGCTACTTCAAGCAAACCACGGTCGCGGGCGAGGTCGGCTCATCGACCATGCCGCACAAGGTCAACCCCATCGACTTCGAAAACGCCGAAGGCAATCTCGGTATCGCCAACGCCCTGTTCGACCACCTGGCCGCCAAGCTGCCAGTGTCGCGCTGGCAACGCGATCTGACCGACTCCACGGTGCTGCGCAATCTCGGCGTCGGCCTGGCGCATACGCTGATCGCACTGCAATCGGCGCTCAAGGGCATCGGCAAGCTGGAGGTCGATGCCGCGCGCATGGCCGCGGACCTGGACGCCAACTGGGAGGTGCTGGCCGAGCCGATCCAGACCGTCATGCGCCGCTACGGCGTCGAGCAGCCCTACGAGAAGCTCAAGGCGCTGACCCGTGGCCAGCGGATCGGCCCGGACGCACTGGCAGACTTCGTCGAGACGTTGGACATCCCGGACAAGGCCAAGGCTGAGCTCAAGGCCCTGACCCCGGCCAGCTACATCGGCAACGCTGCCGAACAGGCACGCATGGTCTAGCGCTGGCTAACATCCGCGCCCGCTCGGCCCGTCGGCAGCGAATCCTGCATGCAAAAAAGCCCGCCACGCGGCGCGTGACGGGCTTTCGGTACGCAGGTCTCGGCGATGACCGCCGAGGGGCTGCGCGGTGCTGGCGACGTTACTCGCTGATCGGCAACACCACCACCCGACGGCGCAGTGGGTTGTTTTCCAGCGGGCCCAGGTCGCCGATCACATACGCAGCGGGGACCTCCCAGGAGTATCCGTTTACGCTGCCGATGTCTTCCGCCGGGATGCCCCGGTCGATCATGTAGTTGCGGATAGTGTCGGCACGATTTTCGCTAAGCACCAGGTTGTGCTCGAAGCTGCCGAGCTTGTCGGTGAAGCCACCGATCTTGAGCTGCTCCCGAGCCGGGGAGTCTTTAAGCTGTTCGATGTAATCGTCCAGGTCGGTCAGAACCTCGGGGTTCAGAATGTCGTCCAGACCGTAACGGTCCAGCGCAAACTGAATGCGCAGCTCCAACGCTTCTTTGACCTCCATCTGGCAGGGCGGCAGGTTGGTCGGGCCGTCTGGGACGGCACTCTGCCAGCACTCGCCGTAGCTGGTCGTCCACAACTGACCGTCCGGAACCGTCGGATCGCCGGAAGCGTACCAGTAGGTCTCATCGATGTTGGCATAGACGGCGGTCGTCGCGATCGCAGCGGCTGCCGGGATGGCCAGCGCCATGGAACGAAGTGTCTGCAGGGATCTCATCGTCTGCTCCTAAGCGTTTGTGGTGAGTGTGTGGTCTCCGTAATTTATGCGGACAGTTTAGCCGAACATTTTAACGAAAGTGCAACTTTTTTCGATGCGCGTTGCGAATATCAATAGCCGACCCTGACGCACCAACCTATTCTCATACTCTACTGATTGTTTAATATCAGTAAAAACGAGAGAGTACAAGACGCAACTGTATCTTTAATCCGACATTAAGGCCAAATGTATACACAAAACGCGCTCACCCTCGGAGCGGCCTTCATCGTCGTCGGCGAACTCTGCTTCGCGACCATGGGCGTCGGAATCCGCTTCGTATCGGCTGAGCTGCCGAATGAGATGATCGTCTTCGCCCGCAATCTGGTCGGGCTCTCGCTCGTCGCCCCCTGGTTGCTGCGCCGCGGAGTCGGCAATGTCGCAACATCGATCCCGGCGCTGCACCTGTTGCGGGCACTCGCGGGGGTCGCCGCCATGTATTGCTTCTTCTATGCCATCGCCAATCTACCGCTGGCCGAGGCCATGCTGCTGAAGCTCACCGCCCCCGTGTTTATGCCGCTGATCGCCATGCTGTGGCTGCATGAGCGCGTGACGGCGCTGCTGTGGCTGGCGCTCGGCATCGGTTTCTGCGGCGTTGTCGTCATCCTCGACCCGAATCTGGCCGCCGGCTCCGCGGCGGTCTCCCCGGTTGCGCTCGTCGGACTGCTCGGCGGCATCCTCGCGGCGCTCGCCAAGGTCACCGTGCGCAGGCTTTCGCGCAGCGAGCCGCCGACGCGCATCGTGTTCTACTTCGCACTGATCGCGGGCACTGTCTCAGCAGTCCCCTTGCTTTGGGCCTGGCAGACACCCTCTGCGATGGCGATGCTTTGGCTGCTCGGCATCGCCGTCGCCGCCACCTTTGGCCAGCTCGCCCTCACCCGCGGACTGTCGATGGCGCCGGCCTCGCGAATGGGCGCCTTCGGCTACTTCGCGGTCGTCTTCGGTGCCGCCTACGGCGCGCTGATCTGGGGTGAGGCGGTCACCTGGAGCCTGGTTGCCGGCAGCGTGCTGATCGCCGTCGCCGGTCTGCTGGCGGGACGTTCTGCTCGCGGCACGACCATCGCCGCAACCACGCCAGGCCCGCAACCGGCGCGCGGCTGATCAACAGATGTCAGCGAAAGATAGACCCAAGATGCCAACCCAATCCGAACACAACTTTAGGATCCGACGCGCCGATTGGGAGTTCGATGAGACCAGAGTGCGCGCGCTGCGCCTGGAGGTCTTCGTCGGCGAACAGGGTATCTCTGCCTCATTGGAATGGGACGGTCTGGACCCGCAGGCGGCGCACGTCATCGCCGAGTCCGAGCAAGGCGAACCTATCGGGACCGCGCGCCTGCTGCCATCCGGACAGATAGGGCGCATGGCGGTGCTCGCGTCATGGCGCCGACGCGGCGTCGGTAAAGGGCTGCTGTTGACGCTGCTGCGCCTCGCACTCGAACAGGGCTGCCAACAGCCGTTCCTCAACGCCCAAGTGAGCGTGCTTCCGTTCTACCGGCATCTCGGCTTCGAGCCCGATGGCGCGGTCTTCGACGAGGCGGGTATTGCCCACCAACGCATGTCGATGCGAGACATCCATCAGGCGCTCGCCACGGAGATTAACGACCGACTGCTCGGCCAGACCGCAGGCGTATTGCGGCTGGACGACGATCGCGGCCAGGCGTGCGCGCTCGCCGCACTCGCCACTCAAGCAACCCGGGAATTGATCATCCTGACACCGGACCCGGAACCGATGCTCTACGACCAACCGGCCCTCCTGGAGGCCATAGGGCGGCTCGCCCGCGACCGCCGCGGCCGGCAGCCGGTGCGTCTATTGCTTGGCGATGCAGAAGCCTGTGTACGCCGCGGCAGCCGCCTAATCGACCTCTCCCGACAGCTGACTTCAGCGATCGGCATCCGTGTCCTTCCGGAGGACCTTGCCGCCAGCCGCGACCACTACCTAGTCGCCGACGACGGGGGCTACTTCGTGCGCGGCGACGCCCCTCGCTTCGGCGCAAAGGCGGACTTCGCGGATCGTCGACAAGTCCGACAGTTACGCCACGACTTCGAGCAACGCTGGGCGCAAGGCAACGAACATCCGGGTCTGCGGCGGCTCTACGTCTGAAAAAGGCGCTCGGTAACAGTTTGGGCAATATGCTGAATTATTTTATAGATAATATCTATATTTAACAAAATATAAGCTAAGCAAGTTCCTAAACTGGTTAAGCTATCTGCGAGTCAGTCGCCGCGTCGTCCAACTCGGTGCCGCCGACGGCACGGATGACCACCCGACCAGACCGGGAAGCCACACAGTGCCGCATGCCTAAACGCGGCCTATACTGCTTTTTGTGATCGACTATGGATCAAACCCTCGGTAGAGCAGGCTACGCTCTGGAAACGGCGGCTCGACGCGAGTGGGACTCGGATATGGCCGGCCAGGCAATGGAAGAGCGCGCACCATGACTGCAGACGACAAAGACACGGCAGACCGCGGCAAGCCAGGGACGCTCAGAGTGCGCCGCGTGGCCATCGATACCTACCGCGAGAATGTCGCCTACCTGCACCGTCAGTGCGAGATCTACCGGGCAGAGGGTTTCCAGGCACTGGCCAAGGTCGAAGTCAGCGGCGACGGCCGCCGCATTCTGGCTGTGCTAAACGTCGTCGATGACGACGCACTGGTGGCTCCAGGCGAGCTAGGGCTTTCCGAAGAGGCCTTCGCCACCCTCGATCTCGTCCCTGGCGCGGCGGTCAGCATCTGTTATGCCGAGCCGCCAGCATCCATGGACGCGGTCCGGCGCAAGATCGAGGGCGAGCGGCTTAACGCGGCGCAGTTCATGTCCATCGCCCGCGACATCGCCGAACGACGCTATGCCAAGATGGAGATCGCGGCCTTTCTAGTCGCCTCCGGGCAGACTGGGCTCGACCGCGACGAGGTCATGAACCTGACCCGCGCCATGGTCGCCCAGGGCGAGCGTCTGCGTTGGCACGGCGACCTAGTCGCCGACAAGCACTGCATCGGCGGTATCCCGGGCAACCGCACCTCGATGTTGGTGGTGCCCATCGTCGCCGCCCACGGCATGCTGATCCCGAAGACCTCGAGCCGGGCCATCACCTCGCCGGCAGGTACCGCCGACACCATGGAGGTGCTGGCAGAGGTGGAACTCGCGCCCGCCAGGCTGCACGAGGTGGTCCGCCGAGAACACGGCGCCTTGATCTGGGGCGGCACCGCCAATCTGGCGCCGGTGGACGACATCCTGATCTCGGTCGAACGCCCGTTGGGCGTGGACTATCCAGGGCAGATGGTGGCGTCCATCCTGTCGAAAAAGATTGCGGCCGGCTCGACCCATCTGGTGATCGACATCCCGGTCGGCCCCAGCGCCAAGGTAAGACACATGCGCGATGCGCTGACGCTCCGCAAGCTGTTCGAGTACGTCGCCAAGCGGCTTGGGCTCTTCGTGCAGGTGGTGGTCACCGACGGCCGTCAGCCCGTCGGGCGCGGCATCGGGCCGGTGCTGGAGGCACGCGACGTTATGCAGGTGCTGCAGAACGATCCCTCGGCCCCGTCCGACCTGCGCCAAAAGGCACTGCGCCTCGCCGGGCGCGTGATCGAATTCGACCCGGACGTACGCGGCGGCGATGGATTCGACATCGCCAGGGATATTCTCGATTCCGGGCGCGCGCTTGCCAAGATGAACCGGCTCATCGACGCCCAAGGCCGACGCACCGAGCGGCTGCTACCCGGCTCACTGGTGCTCGATGTAACCGCCGATCAGTCAGGCGTGGTCACCGCCATCGACAACTTCCAGCTGGCGCGCATCGCCCGGCTGGCCGGCGCGCCAATGGACAAGGGCGCGGGCGTCGATCTGATGAAGAAACTGGGTGAATCAGTCGCGAAAGGCGAGCCACTCTACCGGATTCACGCCATGTTCCCGGCCGACTTTCGTTTCGCCAGCTCACTGGTCGAAGACGACAATGGCTACCAGGTGGGCGCCGCGGAAGGCGTGCCCGAGGTGTTCGCGGAATTCTGATGCTGGTGCTGACCTTTACCGATTACGCGGAGCAAGCCGGCGCGCTCGCTGCCGAGCTGGATGCCGATTGTCAGGTCATCGATCTGCATCGTTTCCCCGATGGTGAAAGCAGGCTGCGCTTGCCCGCCAGCCTGCCCGAGCGCGTCCTGTTCTGCCGTAGTCTGGACTGGCCAAACGAAAAGCTCACCGAGCTGCTGCTCGCCGCCGAGACCGCGCGCGGGCTCGGTGCGGAACAGCTCACCCTGGTCGCGCCCTATCTCTGCTACATGCGCCAGGATATCGCCTTCCTGCCCGGCGAGGCGGTCAGTCAGCGGATCATCGGACGTTTTCTCGCGCGGCTGTTCGATGCCGTGATCACGGTCGATCCGCATCTGCATCGCGTCAGGACGCTGGCGGATGCGGTGCCGGCGGATCGTGCTCTGGCGTTGAGCGCCGCGCCGGCGATGGGCGCCTTCCTCGCCGGACGATCGGCGCGTCCGCTGCTGGTCGGACCAGACCGCGAATCCGAGCAGTGGGTGCGAGCCGCGGCGGCGGTTGCTGGGCTGGATTTCGTCGTCGCCGACAAGACAAGGCGCGGCGACCGCAGTGTCGAGATAAGCCTCCCCGCCTATGACTACGCTGGAATCGACGCCGTGCTGGTCGACGACATGGCAAGCACGGGCCGCACCTTGGCGGTCGCGGCCAGCGCACTGCGGAACGCGGGCGCCGCGCGTGTCGATGTGCTGGTCACGCACGCACTATTCGTCGGCGATGCGCTCGACACGCTCAAGGCTGCCGGGGTCCGCGAGATCTGGAGTTCGGACAGTGTCGCTCATTCGAGCAATGCCTTTGCGCTTGCCCCGATGCTGGCAAAGGCCCTTGCATGAGCCAGCCGCCGACGCGCAGGACTGGCGTGCCTGTTGCGCGCGTGATGGCTCGATGCTGGCAGCCTGTGCATTTCGCCGGCCCTCGGTTTCTTCCGGGCTGATATGCTTTACGACCTGGCCGGCACCTGAACCTGGCGCGGAGGTCAGAGGTCAGGAACGACCGCGGACCTCTCTCAGACGGTGATGCACTCCCGGCAATACGGCTGAGTGCCACGATCGGCGCGAGCGACTATGCCTTCGTTTACCTTCGAGCCGATCGGCATCGTCCGTTCGCCCTTCACCGACAAGTTCGGCATACCGCGTCAGCCGCGGCTGGTAGAGGCAGCCGAGGCAAGGATCGTCCTGCTGCCACCCTATGACCGCGAGGAGGCGTTCGACGGACTCGAGGGCTTTTCGCACCTCTGGCTGATCTTCGTCTTTCACGACGATTGTCTCACCGCCGGCTGGCGGCCGATGGTGCGCCCGCCGAGGCTCGGCGGTCGGCGTAAGGTGGGGGTCTTCGCAAGCCGTGCACCCTACCGACCAAACCCAATCGGACTCTCCGCAGTCGCGCATCAGGGGTTGGAGCGCGACGCGGATGGATTGGCGCTGCGGGTCACGGGCGTCGACCTGCTGGACGGCACGCCGGTGCTGGACATCAAGCCCTATGTGCCCTATGCCGACGCAATCGCGGACGCGACCGGCGGCTTTGCCGTCGAGCCGCCGCAGGTCGACCGGCGCATCGATTTCACCGCCGAGGCGCAGGCGCAGATCGCCGAGCAAGACCCAGACGGCCGGTTACGGCTGCGCGACCTGATCCGTCAGGTCATCGCCCAGGATCCCCGTCCGGGCTACATGGACCGCTACCCCGACCGAAAGCGCTTCGCACTGCGTCTGTACGACTTCGATGTCGCCTGGGAGATTTGCGACCAAGGCGTTCTGGTGCGTTCGATCAACAAGGTCGCCGAACCATGATCCCGACCCAAGACCGCGCTCACCCCTTCCCGTCCCGCTACCCCAGACTCTTGGACACGACCTCGTAGACATCGTTAGAGAGCCCCTCGACCTCAAGGATGCGCTCAAGCTGCTCGCGCATCTGATCTTGTCGAGACTGATCAAATCGGCGCCAGCGGGTCATCGGATACAGCAGCCGTGAGGCGATCTGCGGGTTCAACGGATCCAGGTCGATGATGCGCTCGGCGAGGAAGCGATAGCCGCTGCCGTCCTCGGCGTGGAAGCGCAACTGATTGCCGACGGCAAAGGCGCCGATCAGCGAGCGCACCCGATTCGGGTTGGTCAGCGAGAAGTCGGCGTGCGCCATCAGCGCCTTGACGCGCGCCAGCGCATCTGGCCGGCTGCTCTGCGCCTGCAGCGCGAACCATTTGTCGAGCACCAGCTGATCCTGTGACCAACGCTCATAGAAGCCGGACAGCACCTGCTCGCCGACATGACCGGTCACGCTCTGTGGCGCCTCCAGCAGCACACGCAGCGCCGCGATCACGTCGGTCATGTTGTGGCCGGCATCGAACTGCGTACGGGCCAGCTGGACGATCCCGGCGTCCGGCGCCTGCATTAGATAGCCGAGCGCGCAGTTACGCAGCGCGCGGCGGCCGATCGAGGCCGGCGACAGGTCGTATTCAGCTGGCTCAGAGTGACGCTCGTAGACCGCCAGCAGCTCATTGCGCAGCCTCGCGCCGAGGATTCCCGCCAGCGTCTCACGAGCACGGTGGATGCCATCGACATCCACGATCGTCATCTGATCGCCCAGATAGCTCTCGGACGGCAGGGTCAGCACCTCCGCCAGCAACGCCTGGTCCGCCTGCCGGTCGGTCAGCGCACGGCGGAAGGCATCGATGAAGCTATCCGGTACCGATACGGCCTCGTCCTCGACCATCGCCAGCAGTAGTCGCTGGGCCAGGGTCTGGGCTGAATCCCAGCGGTTGAAGCCGTCGCCGTCATGCGCCATCAAAAAGGTCAGGGCATCATCGGAATACGGATAACGCACCTTCACCGGGGCCGAGAAGCCGCGCAGCAGCGAGGGCACCGGGCGGGCGTCGATGCCGGTGAAGGTGAAGCGCTCGACGGGCTTGCGCAGCTCCAGCATGCGGGTCGCGGAGCCCTCGGCTGCGGCCGCCGGCGGGTCGGTCTCGCCATCGAGCCGCAGCGGCAGGTCGCGGCCCTGCGCATCGAGCAGACCGAGCGCGAACGGGATGTGCAGCGGCAACTTGTTCGGCTGGCCAGGCGTGGCCGGTGTGTGCTGGCGGATCTCGAGTGTGTAGCTGCGGGCCTCGGCGTCGAAGCTATCGGCGCACTCCAGCTCCGGCGTACCGGCCTGCGCGTACCAACGCTTGAACTGTGTTAGGTCGACGCCGCCGGCCTCTTGCATGCAGGCGACGAAGTCATCGGTCGTCACCGCCTGGCCATCGAAGCGATCGAAGTAGAGATCCGTGCCTCTGCGAAAGCGGTCCGGCCCGAGCAGATTAGCCTGCATGCGAACCAGCTCCGCGCCCTTCTCATACACGGTCGCGGTGTAGAAGTTGTTGATCTCGATATAGGAGTCGGGGCGCACCGGATGCGCCATGGGGCCCGCGTCTTCCGGGAACTGACGCGCGCGCAACATGCGCACGTCCTCTATACGCTTGACCCCGCGCGAGCCCATATCGGCCGAGAATTCCTGGTCGCGGTAGACCGTGAAGCCTTCCTTGAGGCTGAGCTGGAACCAATCGCGGCAGGTGATGCGATTGCCAGTCCAGTTGTGAAAATACTCGTGCGCGACTACGCCCTCGATACCGGCGAAATCGGCGTCGGTGGCGGTCTCCGGGCGCGCCAGGATGTACTTGGCATTGAAGACATTGAGCCCCTTGTTCTCCATGGCGCCCATGTTGAAGTGGCTAACGGCAACGATCATGAAGACGTCCAGATCGTACTCGCGGCCGTAGTGTTCCTCGTCCCAGCGCATCGCCCGTTTCAGCGAACGCATGGCATGATCGCACTTGTCCAGGTTCTCGGGCTCGACGAAGATGTGCAACGGGATCTCGCGGCCGGAACCCGTCGTGAAGCAGTCCTCGACCGCGGCCAGATTGCCGGCAACAACCGCGAACAAGTAGCTCGGCTTCGGGAAGGGATCATCCCAGTGCGCCAGGCGGCGGCCGTCCGGCAGTTCCTCGGTGCCCAGTGGATTGCCGTTCGACAGCAGCACCGGAAAGCGTGCGGGGTCCGCCACCAGCGTGACCCGGAAGCGAGCCATGACATCCGGTCGATCGAGGAAATAGGTGATCCGGCGGAAGCCTTCCGCCTCGCATTGGGTGCAGAGCATGTCGCCCGAGAGGTAGAGACCCTCGAGCGCCGTATTGGCCTTGGGATGGATACGCACGCGGGTACGCAGCCGAAAGCGATCCGGCACCCGGTGCACGATCAAGGCGTCGTCCTCGACCTGGAACTCCGCCGGCGGCAGCACGCGGTCGTCGAGCGCGACTTCGACCAGCTCGAGCTGCTCGCCGTCGAGCCGCAGGTCGCCATTGCCGCGGGTCGCCGCCGGGTTCCGGCGCAGGCTGAGCTCGGCCTTCACAGCGGTCTCCTCGGCATCCAGATCGAAGCGCAGATCGACCTGATCGATCAGGAACTCGGGCGGGCGATAGTCCTTGAGATGGATGACCGGCGGCGTGTTGCGGTACATGGCGGGCGTCTTGGCTCTCGGCTTGGGCTGGCGGCTTGGGTTGCTGGGTTGGGCTGGGCTGCGTGCGCAGACGGGTGTCGCGACGGACCTTGGCGATCAGACGCTGCTTGTGTCAATCTTTGCTTGTCCGGCCGCCAAACAAGGTTTTCAACCTAGAAAGAGCAGTTGGACGGTCGTCAGGGTGCGTCCCGCGGGGTGTCCAGCGAGGCACAATGAGGCGGAATAGTCATTCTATTCCAACGAGTTGTAACGAAGCTGGGCGCCGCGCAGGGCGTGCCATGGCGGCCGTAGCGACGTCCACCGAGCGGATGACGACCGGAGGCCGCCTGAATGTCAATAGGCACAGGCGGTTGCATTCACCCCGAAGCGGTCAACTGCTCTTTCTAGGTTTCAACCTATCGAGGGCCGTCCAGCCGAGCGCGACGAAGAGAGTCGAGAGCCGCCATGCCGATCGTGCAGATGTACGCCACCGCCATTTGCCCTTATTGTGTACGCGCCCGTCACCTACTGGAGCGCAAAGGGGTCAGGTTCGAAGAGATTCGCGTCGATCGTGACCGCGACCAACTACCGGTCATGATCCAACGCAGCAACCGCACCACGGTGCCGCAGATCTTCATCGGCGACTATCACGTCGGCGGTTACGACGACATGGCGCGGCTGGACGATGCCGGCAAGCTGGACGCGCTGCTGGAGGCGGAATGAGCGGGCACGACGGCGACGCGCAACGCCTGGACAAGTGGCTGTGGGCGGCGCGCTTTTTCAAGACACGCCCATTGGCGGTCGAGGCCATCAACGGCGGCAAGGTTCAGGTCGATGGCCAGCGCGCGAAGCCCGGCCGCGCGGTGCGTCCCGGCGCCCGCCTGATCGTGCACAAGGGCGAGCTGGAGTGGCAGATCGAGATCATGGCGCTCGCCAAACAACGCCGACCGGCGAGCGAGGCCGCCCTGCTCTATCAAGAAGACGAGGAAAGCCGCGCCAAACGCCAGGCGCTGGTGCAGGAGCGGCGCGAGGCCGGCGCGCAGCCGCCGACGCTGCGCGGGCGCCCGACCAAGCGCGACCGCCGCCAGCTCGGCGAGTTTACAGGCCGGCGGCGATGAGCCTGTCTGGGATGCGCCTGTCTCGATGCGCCTTTCTGGAACGAGCCCATCCGCAATGGGCCCATCTGCAATGAGCACGGCCAAGCACGACAGCCGACTAGCGTGAACAGCGACATCTCCGGACAGACCTACGATGACATCTACGAACGCTTCTGCCCGTTCGAGAAGAGCATCCTGACCAACCACTGCCGCTGCACGCGTGCCAGGCGCTTCTGCATCGCCGAGCGCGAGGGGGTCAACTGCAGCGCGGATGACGCCCAGGCGCGCTGTATCGAGCTGCTCGATCTGTTGCGCGCCCAGGCGCGCTTTGCGCTCAAGACCACCGCCGAGCGCTCGGCCCTGCCGCACGCCAAGGCCATGCGCGTGCAGGTCGGCGGACTACGCGGCATCCATGCAGCAGTGCAGCCGGAGGAGAATGTGCCGGAACGGATCGACGACATCGACGCCACCGTTGAGGCCGCGGTCAGGCGTTTCGGCAGCCTGGATGCACTGCCCTTCCAAAGCATTGTGCAGCAGATCACCGCTTTTCGCGGACGGCGGCCGTTGCGCGAGCGGCGCTAAACCTAGCCCGGATGTTTCATAGACCGGCTTAGCCGGCGATAGCCAGTCGGTTGCGCCCCTGCCGCTTGGCCTGGTAGAGCGCCTTGTCCGAGGAACGCAGCAGATCGCTCGGCGTCGCGATATCCGGCAGCTCCGAGGAGGCCAGACCCAGGCTGACGCTGATCCTTCCGCTCACTGCCGCTGCATGCGAAAGACCGAGTTCCATGACGCGTTTGCGGATCAGTTCGCCAACCCGCGCCGCCCCCTCTGGCGGCGTATCGGGCAGCAAGAACGCGAACTCCTCGCCGCCGATACGGGCCGCGATGTCGCCGGGCCGGTTCAGCACGGCAGACATTGCCCGCGCGACCGCCCGCAGGCACTCATCGCCGGCAGGATGACCATAGCGGTCGTTGTAGGCCTTGAAGTGGTCGATGTCGGCGATGATCAGCGACAAGACACTGCCCTCACGTTTCGCACGCCGCCATTCCCGAGCCAACATCTCATCGAACAAGCGCCTGTTCGCAATGCCGGTGAGCGCATCAACCCGCAGCATCCGCTCCAGCGCCTGCCCGGCCTCGCGTGAATGTGAAAGCTGCAGCTCAAAATCGACCATGGCGCGAAAGAAACGCCTCATCTGCATCGCGGCGGCCAGCATAGCGGCGCCAAACACCAGGATCATCATGCCCATGATGCTGTGCACCTCGTCCCCAACCGCAAACATACGATAGGAGATCGGTAGCACCATCGGGATCATGAAGCAGGGATAGGCCGCACCGAGAAAGGACAACAAAGGAATGCCGCCCGCGACCATGCCGCCAAGCACGAAGGCTAGCAGCATCTGATAGGGAAAAGATGACGGATGAAACAGAAAGAACCCGGCGGCACCCCAAACAATACCGGCGGCACAGGCTCCGACCACCGCATAGCGCCGCCAGCGCTGCTCAGTCTTCTCGGGGCTCGACGCACGTCGATAGGCAAGCAGCATGGCATAGCGTATTGCCGTCACGGCGAGCAGGGCCGTGAGCCAGACGTTCAGAATCGAATGTCCCATCACATCCCAGAGAATGTAGGTGAGCAGCAAGCCATTGACCAGCCCGGCAAGAAGAGAGACCGGGAGCTGGTGGAACGCCTGCTCCACCTGCGCCGCGGCAACCGCATGCGCGCGGGAGGCCGCCGCTCTTCTATCTCCAGTGTCCGAGTGCTGCATTGCCCGCTCTCCTTACCGGCGAAGACCGCATTGGCCGCCCAGCCGCTCGACGATCCACGCGAAGTCTGCCCCGCCATTCTCTCCAGCCCCGCTCCCGCACCGCGCCTGCTAAGCGACATACGCAGGCGAACCAGATGCCTGCTCCAGGCGCGGGTGGTTCAAGCCTAGACGATCCTGCAGCCTTCAGAGTAAGTAAGGGGAGCAAAAAAGGAGCGACGCCTTGTATCGGCGATAACCCCCCGCGGCCGCCCTAGCCTGCTGCTGTTACTGCCGCCGCAAGCCGTAAACACGCTCGGTCAGCCAATCCAGGCCGCGGCGCCGGAAACGCGGGCTTTCGGCCAGCGCGTCGAATTCGCTCAACATCTCCACGGCAAAGGCCGGCCCGAACAGCGAGTGGACTTCGGCATCGCCGACCGAGAACGGCGGGCCCTTCATCCGCGTCTGATCATAGTCCAGGGTGATCAGCAACGACTCGGCGCCAGGCGGCAAGAGCGAAGCCAAGTGGCCGGCATAGCGCGGGCGCAGGTCCGGCGGCAGCGCGATGAGCGAGGCGCGGTCGTAGACCGCGGCGACCTCGGTCAGGTGGTCAGGGCGCAGCTCAAAGAAATCACCAACCAGCAGTTCGATCTCATCGACACGGTAGCGCACGAACGGCGGCAACCGGTCGACGTGCGGCACGAGCCCGTTCTCGCCAAAAAAGGCATCGGCCGCCAAGGGGCTGATCTCGACGCCGAGCACGGCATGCCCGCGGCCGGCCAACCACAGCATGTCCAAAGACTTGCCGCACAGGGGCACCAGCACGCGCGCGTCGGTTGACAGCGCGAGCCGCGGCCAGTGTTCGGCCAGATGGCGGTTGATGCCCTCCTCATGCCAGCCGAGCTCGCCGCGCTGCCAGCGGCCGTGCCAGAATTCCGGGGTCATCGGCCGGTCGAGTAGGCCGCGCCGTCAGGCATCGCCTTGCCAAAGCGCAAGGCGTAATTGCCGCGCAGCCTCAACGGCTCATCGATGAAGCGAAAGCCGGCGTCCTCGACCTCCTCGATCACCTGCTGCCGTCCGGCACGCACATGACTCATGATCCAGGGGTTGCTGACGCCCGCGATGCGGCGAAAGTCGATGATGACCAGCTCGCCGTCCGCCGCAAGAGCCTGATGCATGGATGCGAGCATCGCACCCGGATACTCGAAGTGATGGTAGGTGTCCGCCATGAACACCAGATCCACGCTCTCAGGCGGCAGCCTGGTGCCCTTCTGGTGATTGACCAGGGGCACGACATTGTCCAGACCGGACTCGGCGGCACGCGCGCCGATGGCCTCGACGAAGCTCTCGGAGATGTCCACCGCATAGACCTTGCCGGTGCTGCCAACGGCGCGGGCGAACAGCATGCTGTACAGACCGGTACCGGCGCCGACATCGGCGATGCGCATGCCGGGCTTGATGTCCAGCGCCTCCATCACCTGGAAGCGCTTGTCGAACACCTCCCGCCCGCTGCTCTCGAAGATCTCGCGCCAGTGCGCGTGATCGGCACCGTGGTAGTAGGCATTCATGCCTGGTCCGACCGCGGCCTCTTCGGCCTGCGCGGCGGCGCAGCTCAGCAAGCAGAACAGGAGTAGGTATCGCGTCATGACGCGAGTCTACATCGCATGCCGCTGACCGCGGAAGGACTCCCGGATCTGCAAGCTCCTTGCCCCGGGTGCAGCTCGAGCCCTCTTCGGGCAATCATCGGTGGTTTCGTGTTCGGACGGCTGCACGGTTCGCGCCGCTCCGGGAATCCTTGTCGTGGAGCGCATACACGAGAAACCGAATCCTGGTCACAGCTTTTGCCCGTTTGGTCGGCTAGATTTAGACCCACCGGCACCAAGGTTCGAGTGGCTCACTGCTCCGAATGTCCAGGAGGCAATCATGTATCGACAAACGACGACTTACCGCCCAGAACAGGAAGTTTTCCGTATAGCGCACTATCGGCAGCCTGCAAAGTTCGTAGGCGCGGTTCAGACCCTTTCCTCACCTGCGTGCTAGACAGAATCCGTACTATCCGATCTAGGCAGAATCTGCCTAGCACGCCCGACCGACATTCTGTCTAGTTAACTGTTGAACTAATCCGCTCCGCGGAGCTTCCATCGCTACCCCAACGCGCCCCTTCGATTGAGCGCAGAGGGCAGCGAGCTCCTAGGCTGGAGCAGCGTTTTTCCTCTCCTCTCCTCAGCAGCGCGCACACTGAGTGCGACCCGATCCGGGTCGCCTGCCGAGGACCGGACGATGACGCCGCTGCGCCAACGCATGATCACTGCCATGCAGATGCATGGTTACTCGCCGCGTACCCACCAAAGCTATCTGGCCGCAGTGCGCGGCCTGGCGAAGTACACCCACCGCTCGCCGGATAGCCTGAACCGCGACGACCTGCGCGGATACTTCGAGTACCTGGTCACCGAGCGCCACCTGGCTCCGGCCAGCGTGCGCCTGTCGTATAACGGCATCCGCTTTCTCTATCTGCAGGTGCTCGACTGGAACACGCTGGACCTGGAGGTGGTGTTGCCCAAGCGCGAGCAACGCATCCCGGAGTTGCTCTCTCGCGCCGAGGTCGCAGCCATTGTGGACGCCTGCTCCCAAGCGCGCTATCGCAGCATGCTGATGCTGGCCTACGGCTGCGGGTTGCGCCTGAGCGAGGTGCTGGCCTTGCGGGTGGCGGACATCGACAGCGAACGTCAGCTGCTACGCGTGCGCCAGGGCAAGGGTGCCAAGGATCGGCTGGTGCCTTTGTCGCCAACGTTGCTCGCACAACTGCGCGCCTACTGGCGGCTGTATCGGCCCGCCGACTGGCTGTTCGCCGGACGCAGCGGCGCGCCGTTATCGACCACCAGTCTGCAAAAGGCCTACACCTGCGCCAAACAGCAAGCCGGGGTGACCAAGGTCGGCGGCATCCATGCGCTTCGCCATGCCTATGCCACCCACCAACTGGCCGCCGGTCTGAAGGTGGAACGCCTGCAACGGCTGATGGGCCACACCAGCATCCACACCACGCTGCGCTACGTGCATTGGCTGCCGAGCGCTGGCGACGGTGAAGGCGAACTGGATCTGATCGCGCAGTTGGCAAGTACGCGCGGTGCCGGTGGAGCGCCACAGCATGCCTGAAGCCTCACTACAGGCGCTCGTACATGCCTGTCTGAACGACAGGGTCGCGGCGCAGCCACTCAGCCCCCACCAATGGCAGGTCTGCCATCACATTGCCCAGTGCCGCACCGCCGCCCTCGGCGGCTTCGCACTGGCATGCGACGCGTGCGGGGAGCGCTCGTTTCTCTACCATGCGTGCCGCGATCGCCACTGCCCGCGCTGCCAGCGTCACGCCTCTGAGGCCTGGTGCGAACGCCAACGCGCCGCGCTGCTGCCGGTGACCTATCATCACCTGGTATTCACCTTGCCCGACAGCATCAACGGCTGGGTCGAGGTCCAGCCCAAAGAGATCTATGATCTCTTGTTCGAGACGGTTTGGGCGACGCTCTCCGCGTTCGGCGCCGATGCCAAGCGCCTGGACGGCCAACTGGGCATGACGGCCATGCTCCACACCTGGGGTCAGACGCTGGTGCGTCATGTCCATCTGCACTGCCTGGTGCCGGGCGGGGCACTGGCCGACGACGGCACCTGGCATGCGGCCAAGCGCACCTATCTGTTCCCGGTGCGGGCACTGTCGCGGCAGCTGCGCGGCGGTTTCGTCAGTCGCCTGCGGGCGGCCTTCGAGGCCGGGCAGTTGCCACGCATCACCGATCGCAACGCAGTCGATCGTGTGCTACAGGCGCTGATGGGCAAGGACTGGGTGGTCTACTCCAAGCCGTGCCTCGCCCGCGCCGAGACGGTGGTGGATTACCTCGGGCGCTACACCCATCGCACGGCGCTCTCCGATGGCCGGCTGCTGCGCTTCGACGGCAGCTCGGTCGAGCTCAGCTATACCGACTACGGCGACGGCAACCGGCGCAAGGTGATGACACTCTCCGGCGAGGAGTTGCTGCGCCGATTCCTGCTGCATGTCTTGCCCAAAGGCTTCATGCGTGTCAGACATTTCGGCTTTCTCGCCAATCGCTGTCGGGCCAAGCAGCTGGTGACGATCCGTAGCGCGTTGGCGGCAGCGCCGCCCGCGCCCGCCCGGGCGAAGACCGAGCCCGCCACCTACGCCGGCCATCCCTGTCCGACGTGCCGCAAGGGTAAGCTGCGCGTGAGCGCGCACCTCGCGCCCGTGCGCCGCGATCCGGGGTAGTCCCCAGCGCTGACGGCCGCTGGGCACCGTCGACGGTGACGACTTCAACAGGCCACCAACCGCCTGCGGTCGCACTCGCCTGGCGCCCGGAAAACCGCCTATACTTCGGCCGAAAGACCCGAAAATTCATGCTCATCACACCACGCATGCTCGACTGTCGTCCCGCACACGTCCGGCGCAGCCGACGGTTTCCGCCGCACGCTTTCCGCAGACCCCAGACTCGGCGATACAATCCCCTATGGTCGCCGAGGGCCGTCGCGAATTCAGGCACCGTGCAGCGATCGGATTAGTCCAACAAACATTTATCCGTCGTGCGCGCCCAACTCAGTGCGTCGACCGGAAGATCTGTCTGGCGCACGCCGGATAAAATGCTTTTTCGTTAGGGCTAGGACAAAGTCACTGAAGATTCAGGGAACCCCATATGGTCAAAACACTGTCGGCAATGGAATCTTTGCAGTTTATCCGTGATCGATTAATACCAGAACTTGGCCTTATTCCCTTATAAACCTTCTCGAACTCATGGCCAAATGTTTTCTATTGGAAGCGCCGATGGAAAGCAGTTTCTGCTAGTCATTGGAACGGAGGCGCAAAGACCGAAGCAAACACGGATAGTTACAGAAAAGGTTGTAGATCCAGAGATATTAGGTGCGCGATTCTCTGAAGAGCCTGCAGGCAGTGCTAGAGTCAATCAGCAGAAAACAAGTCTTGGCTTTGAAAATCGCATACGCAACAACAATCAAAGTTCTTTCTATGTAGTGCCTGAACGAAAACCCCGTTCAATTCGCTCAAGCCGCCCCCTGCCGTTCGGCAGCGAAGCGGGATTTCATTCAGTCATGGTCAATGAAAGCGGCGGGACTGCATCCGATGAGAGTCATTCTCATCAAAGTTGTTTTTCAGGCGCACCATTCCCTGGGGCAGAGCACAGGCGACGACCATTGGGGTCAAGCCGCGCGTTGCTTCCGACGTCGCTCCTTGGCTGCCGCCTCGGCCTCTTCGGCCAACAGGATGGCGCCGAGGCGATGCAGGTTGCGCGCGACCACCGCCAAGGCCACGTAGCGCTTGAAACCGTCGATGCCGTGGTCGGGGCAGCGGTCCAAGCCATGCGCCTCCAACGCGTTGATGGCCGACTCGACGGCGGCGTGCCGCCGACGCAGGCGCTGAAAGCGTGGATTATGCTCGCGCGCGTGCTCGGCGGCGTTGCACGTGCCCTTCTTCGGCAACACCGGGAAGGGAACGACCTCGGCCAGGCGCCGCTGGTTCGCCGGGCTGTGGTAGCCCTTGTCGAAACTGACGCTGTGGATGCGCGGGTAGCGCCGGACGAGGTCTTCGACCACGGGGACGAGGACTTGCTCGTCGGTCTCGTCCTGCATGACGCGCTGATTGAGGAGAAAGCCGAATTGGTCCTCGCTCACCGACACGCGCAGCCCCAACTCGACCGGCACGCCGGCCTTGCCTTTGTTGATCCACTCGGTGTGCGGCTCGAAGAGGGAGAACACCTTTTCGTGATGCGGGATGCGCTCGCCGAACAGGATGCGCCGGCGGACCTGGTCGATCTGGCGCTCGGCATGGGCGATGTAGTCGTCGAGCGCGGTGAACAGGACCACCGGTAGGCGGCAGCCGATGTGCAAGCGGCTGCGCGTCAGACGGGCGCGCTCAAGGAAACCTTGCGCCAGTTCCAGATACGCCTGGCAGACCTGCTCGATCAGCGCGACGCGCGCGGCGCGCTTGTCCGGGTCCTTGGCGTTGGAGCGTTTGAGCTGCTGCAGACGGCGATAGAGCTGTTTCAGGCAGCGGATGTTGTAGGCGCTCTGGCGCCAGTCGCTCAAGCCCTCGCCGTCACACAACCCGGCGCTGATCTCGATCACCTTGCGCACGGCGTCGTAGAGCAGGTTGAGGTCGGTCGGATAGTGCACGTCGGTCTCGACCACGAAGGAGTCGCAGCGCACCGCCAGGGTGTCCTCGGGGCCGTGCTGCACCCGTGCATGCCCCGCCTCGACCACCACCTGGTTGATGCGATCGAGCACCTCAGGGGTGAACAGGCGCAGGTTGTCCTTGAGCGTCTGCACGTTCCACAGGTGTCCGTCCTCGGCCCAGTCGCTGTGCCCGAGCAGCTGGCGCACGCTGCGGTGTTGGTTGGCCAGTTCGGTGATCCGGTCGTAGTCGGCGTTGAGCCCCAGGCGCAGCACCCCGAGTACCAGCATGCGCCACTGCGTCATGCCCGGGCGTCCGGTCGCGGTGCTCACCGCTTCGCCATCGGCGCCCACCGCCACTACCTCGGCGAGGATGGCGAAGACCCGCTCGCGCACCGCCGCGGCGGTGTAGATGTGCTGCAACCCGCGCAGCAGGCGCGGGATGTCGTCGCGCGAGCGGCAGTCGAACTCGATCGCGCCGATGTCCACTTCGCCGAGTTGCAATTGCGGGTCGATGAGTGCGCGCATGGGCTTAGGAATGAACGAAGTTGGTGAGAAACAATTCAACATTCATTCGAAGTTGCGCCAAAATCGGCTTGTAGCCACACAGCATCAATGACTTAGGGAAAAATCTAGCCCCAACGGTCGTCGTTGCGGCGCTATCTTCGAACATGGGGTCATAGTATAAACGATTGTTCTAACTCGCGAAAGTGAGTTATCTTTCAGGCACAAGATATCCTCGATCTGTTAGACCAAGCCTCTCAAGGCCCAACCAGCACGGAACAACTAATTCAAGCTAGGCTGGGCCAGGGCCAATTCAGGGAGGACGTAATTAGAACATGGGGCCTGGGAAAGCGTTGCGCAGTTACGGGAATCGAGATACCACAACTTCTTATCGCGTCTCACATCATACCTTGGCGCGAAGCCACTGAGCTTCGCCTTGACGGTAGAAACGGAATCTTACTCTGTTCCCATCTGGACAAATTGTTTGACCAATATCTCATCTCTTTTAACTCCATGGGTCAATTATTAATGAGTGTGCGGCTGAGCATATCTGACCGGGAGCATCTCGAGCAGATTGGAGTCAATCAGTCGCTCGGTCTAAACATGGACGCATTGGAAGATAGCGCCAAAATCTTTATCAAAAGGAATTTGAGGAAGCATCAGCAAAACATGGAAGATCTAGATCGTGCTGAATTAGCTACATGAGAATGAACCGGAAGTAAACCATTACAGACTACGTCAAATTTGTGTGAGTTCAAAAATCGCCTAACACGCCCATTAAGCCGAGGCCATACTGCGCATCCACCTCAGAGTGATCCTGTAGCTTTGTGGTGGCGCAGTATGGCCCTGCTTATGGGTGACGTTAGCCTGGGAAACTGAGACCGCGCGAATGACAGCACTTGATAGCGCTTTTTCCAGTTGGCTGAACAACTGCGCCGAGGAATGGGGCTGGCCCGTCGATCTTGCTGCTACCCAACTCGGGCGTACGGAGATTGCCAATCGACTCAGTCTTTATCCTGAAATCGAAGAGCCACTCAGGGCCGACAACAGTGAATGGCCTGTCACCTTCGATAGGTTGCGGAAGTGCTGGGCACTTGGTGGTCGTTTCGATGCCATCCGCTTCAATGAATTTATCGCAAACGAGGATTCTGCGGCTGATGCGATCCGTCATCTTTTGGACGATATTGAGCGAAACGAAAGCGAAGCGATAGACCGGTTTGTCGAAACCGCCATCGAACTCGCTTATGTTACGCCTACGGATTCACCTGACAGATCGGGCGCCGCTCTCCTGGCTAGTGTCATCCTCACCTGCTACCTGCCAAAGCGGTTTGTCGATTATCGAAGATCAAGGTGGGAGTACTTGGCAACTGAACTAAAACAAGATACACCCGGCTCAAAAGACTCGATTGGAACTTGGCTGGCCTGGGCCGGCAAATTCGCGTCCGCCATCACTCGGACCAAGACTTATCAGCGACACTGGGGTTCCAACGATAATCTTTGGACGATCGCTGGTATTTGCTGGGATGCCCAACGTTCAACTCCTCCGCCTCCGGAGCCACCGAACCCGGCAGAGACATCAGCATTCGCGGAAGGGGCTGAGAAGTACCGGATGCACCTAATACGGGAACGCAACCGCTCGCTGGTGGAAGCCGCAAAAGAGACGAGAAGAAAGGTTGATCCGTCGCTTCCTTGTGAAGTATGCGGCTTTAGCTATGTTGAGGCTTATGGACCTCGGGGAGAGGGGTTCATCGAGGCGCATCCACGGATACCGATCAGTCAGCTATCCCGCGCTACGAAGACCAAGATTGAGGATCTCGCATTGTTGTGTGCAAACTGCCACCGTATGGTTCATAGAGGTGAAAAAGGGGCAAGGCTGAATGGAAAAGGGGCCAGGCACAATAGGGGACGCGAGCAATGAGGCTGCGATGTCGGGCAGCCGGCGGTGTCCGACGTGGCGGCGAGTCAGGAACCGCCGACTGCGGCACCGGCGCGGCCCCGGGGCTGTGCGCGCTGCCGCTGCTTATCCTTATGCAGTTCCACCGCCGTGACGGCGGCATCGGTGACCGAGTACATCTGCCGTAGATGCCAATTCTTGATCATCGACGGGGGTGAGCGCCTGGTCCCTGTAGTGCTTGGCCTGCGGATCGCGCTTGAGGCGGCGACGCTCAATGGACAACGGGATCAACATGGCGAGCGCCTTGCCGTAGCCGACCAGGGCGCGGCGCAGGTACTTCGGATAGAACACCAGCGGATGCTCGATGGGTAGTCCGGGGCGGCGCTCGCGGCGCACGCGCCGGCGGATGAAGCCGCTCTCCAATGGCTGCACGCCGTCGACGCAGGCGTAGACGTAGACGGCGATGGACGAGCCCATGATGTTGCCGGTGCTGACGCGGTTCGTGGCCCCGCGCCGCATCAGGGTCTTGATGTGATCGACGTTGTAGAAACTCTGCCAGGCCCCCTGTGTCAGGCTACTTGTCGCCCCGATCTTGAAAGACTCTAAACGCAACAGGGGGCGACGACGAGCGATCAGTGCCGAGATATTCCGAAGATCGTAAAGAGGCGGTGCTGCGCAAGATGCTGCCGCCGCACAACCGTCCGCTGGTCGAGCTGGCTGCCGCGGAGGGCATCAGCGTGGGGACGCTCTATCACTGGCGCCGCCAGGCGCGGGCCCAGGGGCGGCTGCTGCCAGACGCCGCTGCGGGTCCCGCGGGCTGGAGCGCGGCGGACAAGTTCACCGCGGTGGTCGAGAGCGCCGCGCTCAACGCCGCGGAGCTCGGTGAGTACTGCCGCCAGCGCGGGCTGTACCCGCAGCAAATCCAGGCCTGGCGTGCGGCCTGCGAGCAGGCCAACGACTGGGCGGCGCGAACGTGCGCGGCGGCGCGCGGCGAGGAGACCGCGCAGCGCCGGCGCATCCGCGACCTGGAGCGCGAGCTCAACACAAAGAGAAGGCCCTGGCGGAGGCGGCCGCGCTGCTGGTGCTGTCAAAAAAAGCCGCGGCGATCTGGGGGAGGACGAGGACGCATGATCAGCACCCGAGATCGCCGCCAAGCCCTGGAGCTGATCGAGGAGGCGCGTCGCCGCCGGGGCGCGCCGGGCGCGCGCCTGTGCACTCTGGGTCTGAGCGTGCGCACCGTCCAGCGCTGGAGCCGCGACGGCGGGGTGCGCGAAGACCGTCGCCCGCAGCGCCGTGCGGCCGACCCCCGCCGCACGCCTCGAGCGCGGCCGAGCGGGCGAGGTGCTCGCCGTCTGCAACAGCCCCGAGCACGCCAGCCTGCCGCCGAGCCAGATCGTCCCGCGGCTGGCCGACCAAGGCGTCTACCTGGCCTCGGAGTCGACCTTCTACCGGGTGCTGCGCGCGGCCGACGAGCAGCATCACCGCGGGCGCGCCAGGCCCCGCGCGCGCCGGCACCGCCGCCGAGCCACACCGCCACGGGCCCGCCCAGGTGTGGTGCTGGGACATCACCTACCTGCCGGGACCGGTCGCGCGGGCTGTTCTTCTACCTCTACCTGATCGTCGACCTCTACAGCCGCAAGATCGTCGGCTGGGAGGTGCACGCGGCGGAGTCGGCGCGCACGCCGCCGCCTTGGTGCGGCGCGCCTGCTCGCCGAAGGCGCCTCGGCCGGCCCGCTGGTGCTGCACGCCGACAACGGCAGCCCGCAGAAGGGCAGCACGCTGCTCGCCACCCTGACAGCGCTGGGTATCACCCCCTCCTACAGCCGCCCGCGGGTGAGCGACGACAACGCCTTCTCCGAGGCGCTGTTCCGCACGCTGAAGTACCGCCCGGACTATCCGGTCGACGGCTTCGAGAGCTGGACGACGCCCGGGAGTGGGTGCTCAGTTCGTCCACTGGTACAACCACGAGCACCGCCACAGCGCCTTCGCTTCGTCACCCCCCACCAGCGCCACAGCGGCCAGGAGCAGGCCCTCCTCTCCCAGCGCCAGGCGCTCTACCGCCAGGCCAAGGCCACGCCCCGACGCTGGAGTGGTGCCACCCGCAACTGGACGCCCATCGGGGCGGTGACGCTCAACGCCCGCCGGCGCCGCGGCCCAGCTCCTTGGCGAAGGCGGCGTCGAGGACCACCGCGCGCAGCATCGCCACCGTGTGC
>CAVPHF010000039.1:0-225534 GCA_963704155.1 uncultured Gammaproteobacteria bacterium | reverse complement strand
ACACGGCGGCCATGCTGCGCGCGGTGGTCCTCACGCCGCCTTCGCCAGGAGCTGGGCCGCGGCGCCGGCGGGGTTGAGCGTCACCGCGCCGGGTCGGCGCCAGTCGCGCACGGCCCCGCTCCAGCGTTCGGGGCGTTCGGCCTTGGCCTGCGCGTAGAGCGCTTGGCGCTGGACGAGGATGGCCACATCGGCGCCGGTGTGGCGCTGCTCCGGGGTGACGAAGCGAAGCCGGCTGTGGCGGTGCTCGGTGTTGTACCAGCGCACGAACTGAAGCACCCACTCGCGGGCGTCGTCCAGCTCGGCGAAGCCGTTGACCGGATAGGCGGGACGGTACTTCAGCGTGCGGAACAGCGTTTCGGCGTAGGCGTTGTCGTCGCTGACGTGCGGGCGGCTGTGGGAGGGGAGGACACCGAGGTGATCGAGCGTGGCCAGCACCGTGGTGGCCTTGAGCGGGCTGCCGTTGTCAGCATGGAGCACCAGGGGCTTCGGCCGAGGGAGCCTTCGGCCGAGCGCGGGACGCCGGAGCAAGGCACTGCGTGCTCGCGTTCTTCGGCGTCTGCACCTCCCAGCCGACGATCTTGCGGCTGTAGAGGTCGAGGATCAGGTAGAGGTAGAAGAACAGCCCGCGCACCGGTCGCCGGCAGATACGGTGATGTCCCAGCACCAGACCTGGCCGGGGCCGTCGGCGGTGTGGCTCGGCGGCGGTGCCGGCGCGCGCGGGGCCTTGGCGCGACCGCGGTGGTGCTCGGCGTCGGCGGCGCGCAGCACCCGGTAGAAGGTGGACTCCGAGGCCAGGTAGATGCCCTGGTCGGCCAGGCGCGGGACGATCTGGCTCGGCGGCAGGCTGGCGTGCGCGGGGCTGTTGCAGACGGCAAGCACCTCGCCGCGCTCGGCCTCGCTGAGCGCGTTGGGCGGGGTGGGTCGCTCGGCACTGGGGCGGCGGTCCTCAAGGACCCCGCCATCGCGGGTCCAGCGCTGTACGGTGCGCACGCTCAGGCCCAGCAGTGCGCAGGCACGCACCCTGCGGGCGCCGGCGGCGACGGCCTCCTCGATCAGCTCGATGGCTTGGCGGCGATCCCGGGTGCTGATCATGCGTCCTCGTCCCCCCAGATCGCCGCGGCTTTTTTTGACAGCACCAGCAGCGCGGCGGTCTCCGCCAGCGCCTTCTCTTTGTGCTTGAGGTCGCGTTGCAGATCGCGCACTTGCCGGCGCAGCGCGCTCTGCTCGGCCTGGCTCCGCCGGGCGCGCTCGGCCGCCCAGTCGTTGGCCTGCTCGCAGGCCGTGCGCCAAGCCTGGACCTGCTCCGGGTACAGGCCGCGCTGGCGGCAGTACTCGCTCAGCTCGGCGGCGTTCAGCGCCGCGGTTTCCACCACGGCGGCGAACTTGTCCGCGGTGCTCCAGTCCGCGGGGCCGCTGGCGCCGTCGGGCAGCAGCCGGCCCTGCTCACGCGCCTCACGGCGCCATTTGTACAGCGTCGCTTCGCTGATGCCTTCCGCGGCCGCCAGCGCGGCCAGCGGGCGGTTGTGCGGCGGTAGCATCTTGCGCAGCACCGCCTCTTTGCGATCGTCGGTATATCTCGGCACGGGTCTCTCGTCTTCGCCCCCTGTTGCGGTTACAGTCCTACAAGGTGGAGGCGACAACTAGCCTGACGCAGGGGGTTATCTAGAAGATCTTCATACTTTACCTCCAGGTAGTCATCTGGAAAGGCTTTCATTGCAACCTGCGCATTCGCGACCTGCTGACGCCATCGCTCGGCCGCTAATAGTACATCGCCGTTCCACGCATTGGATACCGAAAGTGCGCGATCTCTTGGATCTCTAACAATGTGGATGAAGCGCGCGCTAGGGAATGCTTTTTTCAGTGTCAGCATGTGGTTGAGATATACCGGCGTCTTATCGCCCCAAGCCGCGACGGCATCCTTTTCGCTTGCTGGGATGAAGGTGCGAATAATGCAGGAGAATATCAATGGCCAATCTGGAAGCGAAAGGCATTTCTCGAGTTCGTTAGCGCTCACGCCGAAACCTCTGAAGCGCATTTCGTAGTAGAATACGCTGTTATAAAAATAGCGCTTAAAAACATCGATCTGAGTTCGCCGAAGACGCCCGTTTCGTATGGCGACGGTACGTATGAAATAGACGAAGAAGTGCGTTTCCGCTGGCGGGATAAATAGCTGCGGGTGATTTGCAATAAGGTTTCTGAGTAGCTTCGTTCCGCTGCGGGCAAGACCCACGACAAATATAGGATGTTTGATACTGTGGTTCATGAAGGTCTTCAGTGGTTTTTCTTCGCCGTCGCTGGACCGCCGCGCGTCTTCTGTTCGAACGGCGAGTGATTTGACGGTACGGTAGATCTTTGGCCTTCGCGACCTGGCGCCCTTACGCCTGACTTTTCCGCAAAACGACGGATAGGATCCCATGCTGCCGTTCAAGAAGATGACTGCTCGCAGAGCGAGCATGCTGAATAACGTGATCGGTTTCTCCGGGTCCCGCGTGGTTAATGTCCTGTCGCGTTTCGTGTATCTCGTGGTTGTCGCCCGAATGCTGGGTCCGGAGCTATATGGGTTACTTGCGTATGCGCAGTCGTGGTATCTCGCGTTCTGGCCGATCGCGCTGTTCGGCTTGCCGGTCTTCGTGCAGCATTCCTTCGGTCTAGCGGCAGACCAGTCGGAGAGGCGTATCGCGCTCGCGGCCGCGTTTCGCTGGGTAGCCCTTGGTGTTTCCATGGCCGGTTGTGCAGGGTTGTCGTTGCTCGTCGAGTCCGACGGGTACCTGGTCTCCGTGATGCTGGTCTTCTGTCTGGCGTTGTTTGGACGTGCTGGCGCGACCTGGTTCGAGGCCCTTCTGGTCAATCATGAGAAAGGTTCCGCTACCTTGAAGGCGGCGCTGCTCGCCCGCCCCTTGGAGCTCCTCGCCGCCTGTCTCGCCTTGGCATTCGGCGGCGGTATCCTCACGCTCGCGTTCATTCATGCATTGTCATGGATGCTGCAGGGCGCGTGGCTTGGTGTAACGGCGTCGAGGCAACTGATCGTCCCCCGCCCGGACTGGAAGTGGCGCGGCATCATTGAAATTGCGCTGATGAGCATGCCCATCTTCGGAGTGGCCTTGACCTCCGGGTGGCTCGCGCAGGGGCCGCTGATTCTCTATCGCCATGCCGGCGGCGAGGAGCTCGGTGTGTTCGCGCTCTTGGTCCAATTAGCGGTCACCCTCGCCATATTGCCCCAGTCCGCCAGTCAAAGCCTCCTGCCCGCACTCACGCGTGCATCTATCCGCGGCGATGGCAAAGACAGCTCATTTGCGTATCAGGCTCAAAAATTGATCTTGCTTGCTGGTGGGTTTTTCGCAGTCGTAACGGCGTACCTAGGCCCGCTATTGCTGACGTTTCTCTTCGGCAACGCCTTCCACGCCGCCGCCGCCTATTTGGCGCCGACGGTCTTGATCTTGACCTTGCTGTCGACCGGACTCATTCAGCAGCAGGTCCTGATCGCTCAGGGTGGCTATTGGCGTGCATTTCGAATTGGCGCCTTTTCCGTGTTGTTCATGCTCGTGACATGGGTGATATTGTCCGAATCGCCGGGGCTCCCTGAAGCGCTGATCGTTATGGCTTCCGGGATAACGCTTCGCTGGTTACTTGCGGCAGCCGCACTGCATCAACTGGGCGCGGCCTTGACCTACGGCGGCCTGGCTGCCGGCATTAATCTGGCCGTCTACGCCTTAGGCTGAGAAGGCCCTGCCGCGTGTTGCGCCGTTAGCGGCGGTGCCAGCGGCAGTGCAAGTTCGGCCAGCTTGTCGATGTTCCTCTTGGCCATGGCGCGCACTTTGGGAATCTCGTCATGGAGGCGTGCCGTTATCCCGGAGTGCTCGGCAAACGCTTGCTCGATCATCAGCGCCAAAGATTCAGCAGTCAGCGATGCGATGGCGTCAATGAATTCACCAACGCCACAGCTCTGCATGATTCCCGGCGCCTTATGGCTGTAGGAAATCGCGACAGTCGGCACATGCATCGAAAGCGCGCCCATGTTCGCGTGCATTCGCGATCCGCAAAAGACCGTACACTTCGCGATGATGGCCTTCAGCTCCTCGGGTCGATAGTCACCTTGTAGAACAAAAGCGGTGATATTGCTTCCGATTGCGTCGTGCATCCGATTTGCGATAAGTCGGTCGTTCTTGTGGTCACTTGGTCCGGTTACGTGGGCTATCAGCAGAATTTGGATGTCCCGCGTTTGCGCCACCTGTTGCAAAGCTGCTTTCAAAAGACCGATGAAATCCTGGTTCCGCGCGGCTGGATTGTGTTTCTTGAATTGGTCTTCGATGAGCTGGCTAAGCGAGATGCCCAACAGTGGTCGGCCATCCAGCGCGATTCCTTCTTGCTCGAGAATGGCAGCCGCGCGTGAACCCTCGGCGGGAGCGAGGAGGAATGCGAGGTCCGCGGTTTGTTCGATACGGTCATTCGCCAAGCCTAAGCCGATGGCTTGCAAATAATCTAGGCTGAGGTGATCACGCGCCGTGATCGCGGCTGCGCGTTGAAGAATGAAGCGGGCCAGTAGTCGCGTCAGTGTGAAGGGACCTATCGATTGAGCGCAGATAAACAAAGGCTTGCCGACGATAATGGCGCGGAGAAGGGGAATATAGTGCGAGTAGGCGACATGGGGGCCGTAATCGTCGGTCAACATGTCGCCCGATAGGTCGATGACCAAGTCTGCGTCGCGTGTCCGTTTGAGCCCAGCGCTCAGCAGCCACTCTTTGCCGGCAACACGCCAGAGGACGCCGCGGGCGAGATCGAGAGTCGCGAGGATCAGGCGCCGTCGATTGCAGTACTCGACTGGGATCGGCGCGTAAAAGGGCCGATCCATCTCCGGGAAGGGCGATAGGATCGTCACCTGAGAACCAGGGTAGGCGTTTTGGATGGCTTGAACGGCGCTCAGCTCCATCGCGGCATCGCCCTTGTTGCCGGAGTTGTATGTTCCGGTCAGCAGGAAACGCATCGTGGGTTCGGTGCCTGCGGGCATGTCAGCGCTCGCGGCGGTCGTTTTCAGGGAGGCGGGGTCGATTGGCTTACTCGCTGGGCGCATAAAAAGTCTGGCTACCGTCCCGGCTGGCAGGCTACCGTCGACGCGAGGCTCTCCCAGGTAAGGGTCGCTTTGAATTCATCGATCGCTTTTCGCATCGACTTGCAGGTTTTCATGTTCATCCCCCGGATGGCATTCGCCAAGGCACGCGCGTCACGGGGTGGAACGATCCAGCCCGTTTGACGGTCGAACACGACGTCGGGCAGTCCTCCGACACGGGTGAGAAGCACCGGTCGGCCGTAATGATACGCGATTGGTACGACTCCGCTGCCCGTTGCGTTGAGATAAGGAAGCACCACGGCATCGCTCCTGTCGAATAATTCGGCGGTTTCATCGTCGGAGTGATAACGCGAGCGGATTTCGATTCGAGCATCAAGGCCAAGCCTCGCAGACGACGTGCCCTGGTTTGCGCCTCGCCTTGCCAGAACTCTCCGGCGACCGTCAAGAAGAGGTCCTTGTCCTTTAACAGGGACATGGCTTGGATCAACAATTCGAGCCCTTTGTACGGCCGGACAAATCCATAGAAGAGCAATTCCAGTTCGGCGCGGCGCCTGAGTTGGCCTCTTGGCCGCGGGAACTGGTCGTAGATCGGATGGGCATGAACCGCCACCCTGGCCGAGGCGACTAGCTCCTTTAGGCGGCGCTCCTCCGCTGCGGGTATGCACGATGAAGCGACTTCCGTGGCTGAGCACCAGTCGCGTCAGCAACTGTTTCCATCTCGCTTGTTCGTGGTCGAGCACGTTGTGGCAGAAGAAGACGACGTCGATGTTGTTGTTCCGGCATGCTCGCGCGAGGTAGGCGAACAACGGGGACAGAAAGAAGGTCCACCAGGGTATCAAAACGAAATCCGGGTCTAGTTGCCGAATCCTGTTGGCGGCTCGTCGCCAGGTGATCGGATTCATCGAGTCCAGCAGGTATTCGGTGTTCGGCTCGACGTAACCGTCGTAGTCGGGGTCTCGATCGCTCTCTCCAGGAAAGATGCTTCTGGGATACAGCCGCTTGAACGACAGAACCTGACAGGCGTGTGCCTTTACAAGCGCTCGGGCAAGCAGGGTGGTGTGCTGAGCGATGCCGCCGCGAAACGGCAATACTGGCCCAACGACGACGATGCGGCGTCTGGGCCCTGTTTCAGGTGAGAGGAAGGTGGTCGGGGACGACATTGGCGGTGATTGTAGCGACTTTCGCGGCCGCTATTGATACAAGTTTCCCAGCAACTTGGAGGAGTAAGGACTATCAGCGTGCTGTTACGGACGCTGCAGCGCGACACCGTATCGGCTCCAGAGTGCATCGGCCGAAATTGCCATCAATCCTTCGGTGCGCGCCTGCGCGATGATCAAGCGGTCGAACGGGTCTTCATGGATGCCGGGAAGTCGCCCTGTCTCGATGACATGCGCGTCATTGATCGTCAATAGAGCGGCGCCCGCGGCAAGGCTCTGGTCGCGGAAAGTGACGGGATCAATCGATAGCTTGCCCAAACGGTGCTTGATGGCGACCTCCCAAACGCTAGCGACGGAGACCATGCAGGCGGTGGTGGATATGAGCGCCCTTGTCCCCTGCCGCAGCTGCTGATCGCCCAGCAGCCACCACAGCATCACTTGTGTGTCGAGTAGCAGCTTCACGAACCGCTGAACAGCTTGCCGGCTTCGGCATCCGCCTCGTCGCTAAAGGCCTGATCGGTATCTTCGAACTGCCCCGCCAAAGTGCCGAAATGCTGCAACCCCGGAGTGCTGGCGCACGGGACCAGTCGGACCTGGGCCTGGCCGTTGCTGGCGATGATGACCTCTTCACCGGAGATAGCGGCCTTTACCAACTTCGAGAGTTGACTCTTGGCTTCGAGCATATTGACTTGCATGAGAGATTCTCCGGTATTATGAGCGCGATCATACCTGGCTTGGTCAGGTTAGCCAAGTATGCGCTGGTGTCGCGATGTCTCCGCCTCGCTTGGCCAACCAAGTCATTTCGGTCTAAGGCGAAGCCTCGCTGGGAGCCGTGCTTCACCCTAACCGATCGGCGAGGCATCGGTGCCGCGGCTGGCGCGCGGGGCGATGATCGAGGTGGTTGTGATTCGCACCGCCGATCGCGGCGAGGGCGCCGCTCCTACGATTGTTGGATGGGGGCTTGCAGGGCGTCGACGATCCTCCGCTGCGCGGCTTGGGTGAGGTCGGCGTGCATCGGCAGGCTCATGACGCGTTGCGCTATGGCCTGGGCGCGGGGGGTGCAGTCCGGGCAGCACAGATGGGCGTAGGCCGGCTGCTGGTTCATCGGCATCGGGTAGTGCACGGCCGTCGGGACACCGGCGGCTTTCAGCTTATCTTGTAGCGCCTGTCGCTCTTCCACTAACAGCGTGTACTGAGCGAATACGCTGGTGCGGTCGTCATTCGGCCAGGGCAGCAGTTCGATGTTCAAGCGCGCGGAGGCCGTCGCGGCGCTCGGCGCGTCGTCATTACCGCCGGCACCGGCGGCCAGTAGCGCATGATAGCGGCGGGCAACGGCTTGCCGTTGCGCGATTTCATGCTCAAAGCGCTCCAGCTTGGCCAGGACCACCGCGCATTGGATGCTGTCCATGCGTCCGCCGACGCCGATGCGCGTGTGCAGATAGCGATCGCTCTGGCCGTGCACGCGGATCTCGCGGCAGGCCTGTGCGAGGGCATCGTCACTGGTGAAGATGGCGCCGCCGTCGCCGTAGCAGCCGAGCGGCTTGCTGGGGAAGAAGCTGGTGCAGCCGATGGTGCTGAGGTTGCAGCTCTTGTTGCCCTTATAGGTGGCGCCGAAGCTCTGCGCGGCGTCTTCGATGACGGGGATGCCGCCATGGCGAGCAGCGATGGCGTTGATGGCGTCCATGTCCGGCGGCTGGCCGTAGAGGCTGACCGGCATGATGGCCTTGGTGCGTGTGGTGATCTTGGCCTCGATCAGCGTGGCGTCGATGTTGCAGGTGGCGGGGTCGATGTCGACGAAGACGGGTCTTGCGCCGACCAGCACGATGACCTCGACGGTGGCGACGAAGGTAAAGGGCGTGGTGATGACCTCGTCGCCCGGGCCGATGCCGAGCGCCATCAGGCTGATCAGCAGGGCGTCGGTGCCGCTGGCGACCGTGACGCAGTGCTTGGCGCCGGTGTATTGCTGCAGGCGTGTTTCGAGTTCACGGACCTCGGGGCCGAGGATGTATTGGCCGTGATGAAGCACCCGGTGGATGTTGTGCTCCAGTTGCGGCCGTATCGCGGCTTGCTGGGTCGCGAGATCGATGAACTGCTGGTCCAGAGCCGGCGCTGCCTGGGCGAGATACTCTGCCGGCGTGATGCAGAGGTCCGAGTGGCGCTGGCGCAGATTCTCATCACGGGTCAGCAACTTGATGGTCCCAGGCGCGAAACGGCTCAGTGCGCGGACGAGCTGCTCGTCCTCCGGATCAGCGCTGTCGAAGACCGCTCCTTCTGACGCTAGCGCTGCCAGCCATTGCTTGTCTTCGGCAAAGGTCGTGAGCAGTTGCCGGGTCCGGTACTGCAATTGACCCGCGCCGATCGATCGGCCGCTGGCCTCGATGCTCCGTTTAAGCTCGCCTCGGATGACGTATTCCAGGGTTTGCACGCTGCCGGTATAAAGCCAGAGGCGGCCACCCTCGTGTCGGCATTTGGCGAGCGCGAGGTCGGCGTCCGCATGGTGGGGCAGCCGTTTGGCGCAAACGTCGACGGCGATATTGATGTCGATCAGGAGATCCATCGGATCAAGGGTCCGGGCGGAGTGCAAAAGCGGCCAACCGCGTCCTGCTCTTTTCGGTCACGGCAGGGAGCTCGTCCTCCGGAGGGATGGGGGCATTGCGCACGGAATCGAGGCGTGCACGCATTTCCTCGGCCAGCGCCAGCACCTCGGGTGGCAGCGGGTCGGCAACCGGGCCGAGCCCGAGGATCTCGTCATCCGGAATGTCGATGATAACGCGGACGCGCGGGTGTCGGAGGCGCAGAGAGCGGGTCAGTTCAATGCGCCCGTGGTCATAGACGGCTTCAACTTGCATGGCGTCAGGCCTTGGTTGCGATTTGGTGAAGGGGAAGAGTTTCTGTTTGGTCATGATTTCATCGCCACGCCGATGATTGCGCGGGGCGGATCCGACTCGAGAGAGGGCCTGGCCAACGCGCTCTCGGTCACGGCGTGACATCCTCTCCCAACTGGACATCGGGCTTGAGCAGCCAGGAGTAACCTTCGCCCTTGTTGACGCGGCGCGCACCGAGCTGGGCCGTTCGATACCTAAATGCCCCGCCGTCAGTCCTCATCGCGAATCGCGTCATTCCCCAGCGTGGCATCGGTGCCGAAGTGGTCGAGCTCTAGCCTCCTGACGCGTTCGAGCGTCATCTCCAGCAGTTGACGATTGAAGGAGATCAGGTCGGCGACCAATCCGACCAGGAAGGTAATGAAGCCGAGGATGACCAGGACGCTGCCGAGCAGCAGCGACTGGACATGACCGGCCCCGCCGCTGGTGAAATAAAACAACAGGAAGCGCAGGATGGGCAGCAGTCCGAGCAGGGTCATGGCCGCGCCCAGAAAAAAGAATACCCGCAGCGGCTGGTACATGGCGTACATGCGCACCATGGTGCCAACCGAGTTCTGGATGAAATGCGGAATGCTCTTGAACAGGCGCGAGTCGCGGGTCTTGGGGTTGGTGCGGATGTGCACCGACTCGACCGTGAGCTGACGCTTGCCTGCCTGTATCACGGTCTCGATGGTGTAGCTGAACGATGACACGACATTCAGCCGGATGGCGGCCTCGCGCGAGAAGGCGCGGAAGCCGCTGACGGTGTCTGGTACCCAGATGCCGGCGAGCTTGCGCACGACGCCGCTGCCGAGCCGCTGCAAGAGCTTCTTGAGCGCTGAGAAGTGCGGCACCTTGTCGGTCTGGCGGTCGCCGATGACCATGTCGGCGCGGCCGGCGAGGATGGGCTCGACCAGCTTGGGGATGTCGGCGCCGGCGTACTGGTTGTCGCCGTCGGTATTGACGATGATGTCGGCGCCGCGCACCAGGCAGGCATCGATGCCCTTGCGGAAGGTGCGGGCGAGGCCGACGTTGCGCTTGTTGTGCACGATGTGGTCGACGCCGATCTCACGCGCGACCTCGACCGTGCGGTCGCGGCTGCCGTCGTCGATGATCAGCACCTCGACCTGGTCGATGCCCTCGATCTGCCGCGGGATGTCAGCGACCGTTTCGGGCAGCGTGTGCTCCTCGTTGTAGCATGGAATTTGGACGATGAGCTTCACGGCTGGCTTCTTTTGCTGGTCTCGATTGTCGGCGACAGTTCCCGACATTATCCGCCGTTAACGCTTTGGGCGCGAGTCGTAGGCGGCGTGTCGCCCTTGGGACCGCGTGCCGTTCCTCAGTGATAGGCGGGCAGTCGCGTCTCCGGGATGTCACGCAGCCTTGGCGCCGTGGCGTCTTTTTCTGACAACAGCGGTGTTTCGATATCCGGCCACTCGATGCCGATATCGGGGTCGTCCCAACGCACCGAGAATTCTGTTTCCGGGTGGTACAGGTCAGTACATTTGTAGCTGAACAGCGCGCTGTCGCTCAGCACCAGAAAGCCGTGCAGAAAGCCCCTCGGCACCCAGAGCTGGTGTTTGTTTTCACCGCTCAGGCGGGCGCCTGCCCAGCCCCCGAAGGTGGGCGAACCGCGGCGCGCGTCGACGGCGACATCGAATACCTCGCCTTGAATGACCTGCACGAGCTTGCCCTGTCCGAAGGGGTGCTGGATGTGCAGTCCGCGCAAGGTGCCGCGGCCCGAGAACGACTGGTTATCTTGGACGAATTCGCCGTCGATGCCGGCTTCGGCATAACGCTTGCGCTGCCAGCTCTCGACAAACCAGCCGCGGGCGTCGCCGAACACCTTGGGCTCGATCAACAGGACGTCCGGTATCGCGGTCGGGATGACCTTCATGGCTGCCGGTCTCGATGCAGCAGGCTGAGCAGATACTCGCCGTAGCCGCTCTTACGCAGCGGCTCGGCGACCGAGATCAGCGCATCGGCGTCGATCCACTGATTCTGGTAGGCGACCTCTTCCGGAGCGCAGACCTTGAGGCCCTGGCGCTGCTCGATGGTCTCGATGAAGTTGGCGGCCTGGATCAGAGACTCGTGGGTGCCGGTATCGAGCCAGGCGATGCCGCGCCCTAGTCGCTCCAGCCTCAGATTGCCTTGTGTCAGGTAGAGCTTGTTGAGGTCGGTGATTTCGAGCTCGCCGCGCGGCGACGGGCGCAGCTCCTGCACCATGTCGCAGACCTGCCCGTCGTAGAAATAGATACCGGTGACGGCATAGTTGGATTTTGCGCGCGCCGGCTTCTCCTCAAGGCCGATGACGCGGCCGTCGGCATCGAATTCCGCGACGCCGTAACGCTCCGGGTCCTTGACCCAGTAGCCGAACACGGTAGCGCCATCGGTCTGGTCGGCGGCCGCTTTCAGACTGCGCACCAGGCCGCCGCCGTAGAAGATGTTGTCGCCAAGGACCAGGCAGGACCGGTTGCCGCCGATGAAGTCGCGGCCGATGACAAAGGCCTGCGCCAGGCCGCCCGGCTCGGGCTGCACGGCATAGTCGATGCGAATGCCCCATTGACTGCCGTCGCCGAGCAGATCGCGGAATGGCGGCAGGTCGCGCGGCGTGGTGATGACGAGGATGTCGCGAATGCCCGCCATCATCAGCACCGACAGCGGGTAGTAGATCATCGGTTTGTCGTAGACCGGCAGCAGCTGTTTGCTGATGGTCAGCGTGAGCGGATGCAGGCGGGTGCCGGCGCCGCCGGCCAGTATGATGCCCTTTCGGTTCATTGATTGCGTCTCGAGGATCAGCTCGATCTGTCAGGGTTTATGGGCGCCGAGGCGCTGTCCGCGGTAGCTGCCGTCGGTGACGCGGCGTGACCAGTCTTGATTGGACAGGTACCAGTCGAGCGTGCGCTCGAGGCCGCTTTCGAAGGTCTCGCGCGGCGCCCAGCCGAGTTCGCGCTTGAGCTTGTCGGCATCGATGGCGTAGCGGCGATCGTGGCCGGGGCGGTCGGTGACGAACGTTTTCAGCTGCCCGTGCGGGCGGTGTGGTGAGTCCGGCAGCGCTTGGTCGAGCAGGGCGCAGAGGGTGTCGACCACCTCTAGGTTGGTCTTCTCGCTGTCGCCGCCGACATTGTACACCTCTCCCGGTTCCCCGGCTTCGAGCACCCGCGCAATGGCGCGGCAGTGGTCTTCGACGAAAAGCCAGTCGCGGATGTTGCCGCCGTCGCCATAGATGGGCAGCGGTTCGCCGTCCATGGCCTTGGCGATGATCAGCGGAATCAGCTTCTCCGGGAACTGATAGGGGCCATAGTTGTTGGAGCAGTTGGTCGTCAGCACCGGCAGGCCGTAAGTGTGGTGCCAGGCACGGACAAGATGATCGGAGGCCGCCTTTGAGGCCGAGTAGGGCGAGTTTGGCGCGTAGGCGGTCGTCTCGGTGAATCTACCCGCGGACCCGAGCGAGCCATAGACCTCGTCGGTGGATACGTGCAGAAAACGGAACCCGGCCTTGCGCTCGGCGTCGAGCCCGGCCCAGTGGGCGCGGGCGCTGTCGAGCAGGTTGAAGGTGCCGACGACGTTGGTCTCGATGAAGGCGGCGGGGCCGTCGATGGAGCGGTCGACATGGCTCTCGGCGGCGAAGTTGACGACGGCGTCGACGGCATGTTCTCGCAGCAGGCGAGAGATCAACTCGCCGTCGCCGATATCGCCCTCGACGAAGGTGTGACGGGGGTGGTCCATGACCGCGGCTAGCGTATCGAGATTGCCGGCGTAGGTGAGCTTGTCCAGGTTGATGATGCGCAAGTCCGTCTCGGCGAGCATCAAATGCACGAAGTTGCCGCCGATGAAGCCGGCACCGCCGGTGATGAGGAGTGTTGTCATCTTGTGGATTTCGTTGCTGGTGCTCAGCGTAGTGTACGACAAGGTTCAAAGAACACGCGTCCCTCGGATTGAATCTTCTGTTTTAGCTGGACATTGGAAAGCCGATCCCAATGCACTAGGTCGACTTTGAAGATGAGCGGGAGGGCATCGATCTCAGCCCAAACGCGCGCGAATGCTGAATCGTCCAGTGTGGGTGCGACAACGGCCAGGTCGATGTCCGAGCCGGGCTGCTCGCAGCCCTTGGCGAGCGAACCGAAGATGAGAACGCGTTGGATCTCAGGATAATGCCCGAAAGCGCGGCCTAGATCCTCGCGAATGCGTTCCGACAGGCCAAACTTCAGGCGCCCGTTCGCCATTGCTATGCCCTGTCTGCCGATGCTACCAGAACCGGCGAACGTCCAGCACTTCCGGAAGTTGCCGCAGCTTTGTGATCAGTTTGTCGAGTTGCGCGGCGGTGGCGACCTCGATGGTGAAGCGCATGCTGGCGACGTCGCTGGTCGGATCGGACTGCGTGTTGGTGCCGAGCACATTGGCGTCCTCGTCGGCCAACACGGAAGAGACATCGCGCAGCAGTCCTTTGCGGTCGGCCGCGACAACCACTAGGTCCACCGGATAGCCGGCATCCGGCGGTTGTTCGGCCCAGCTGACCTGCACCAGGCGTTCGCGCTCGTCATTCGGCAAGTTCAGCATGTTGCGGCAATTGCGCCGGTGCACGACGACGCCGCGCCCGCGGGTGATGAAGCCGACCAGTTTGTCGTAGGGCACCGGCCGGCAGCAGGTGGCCATCTGCGTCATCAGGTCTTCGACACCCTCGACGATGACATCGGAGCGCCCGGCGCGTGCTCGGCGTGTCGGCGCTGGCGGCGTTGGTTCCGGCTGCGTCTGATCGGCCTCCTGGCGCTCACCGCGCGGCTCGCCGACCTGCCGTGCGACATGGCCGGCAGCGACATCGCCGCGGCCGATCGCGGCCAATAGGTCCTCGCCCTTGTGCAGGTTGTAGCGCGGCGCGAGTTTGTCGAGCTGCGGCTTGGCGTCGATTCCCAGGCGCGCCAACTCCTTGTCGAGCTGCGAACGGCCCTCGCTCAAGTAGCGGTCGAAGTCCCGCAGCTTGAACCACTGCCGCACCCGGTTGCGGGCACGCGCGGTGATCATGTAGCCATGGTGCGGGCTTAGCCAGTCGCGGCTGGGGCTGGCGTTCTTTTGCGTCAGTATCTCGATCGTCTCGCCACTGGTCAGCTGGTAGTTGAGCGGGACTATGCGTCCGTCGACGCGCGCGCCGCGGCAGTGGTTACCGATCTCGGAGTGGATGGCAAAGGCGAAGTCGAGCGGTGTGGCGCCCTTTGGCAGCTCGATGACCTTGGCCTGCGGCGTTAGGACGTACACGTGTACCGGCTCGAATTCGGCCTTGAAGCGCTCGACGAAGTCGCCGGACTGATCGCCCTCGTTCTTCAGCTCCAGCCAGTTGCGCATCCAGATGATACGGCGCTGGAACTCAGGGTCGTGACCCTTCGACTCCTTGTAGGCCCAGTGCGCGGCGACGCCGAATTCGGCATGACGGTGCATGTCTTCGGTGCGGATCTGCACCTCCAGCGGCTTGTCCTCGGGGCCGATCACCGCGGTATGCAGTGATTGGTACATGTTGCCCTTGGGCGTGGCGATGTAGTCGTCGAACTCCTTCGGGATATGTCTCCAAAGGCCGTGGACGACACCGAGCGCCATATAGCAAGTGGGGATGTCCGCGACCATGATCCGCACCGCCCGCAGGTCGAAGATGTTGGCGATGTCGATGGCCTTACGCTGCATCTTGCGCCAGATGCTGTAGATGTGTTTCGGCCGGCCGCTGATGCCGGCCTTGATGCCGAGTCGCTCGAATTCTCCGCGCAGTGTCTCGATGACACGCTGGATGTAGTCCTGCCGCTCGCCGCGGCGCTCGCGCAACAGCATGGCGATGCGCTTGTACTCGTCCGGCTCGAGGTAGCGCAACGCGAGGTCTTCCAGCTCCCACTTGATCTGCCAGATGCCGAGCCGGTTGGCCAGCGGTGCGTAGATGCGGCGGGTGTCTTCGGCCAACTCCCGTTGGCGTTCGCGCTCGAGCCGCTTGGCGGCGCGCATCAGGTGCAGCCGTTCTGCCAGGACCACCAGTACGACGCGCACGTCCTCAGCGATGCCGAGCAGCAGCCGGCGCAGGTTTTCCTCGTGCTGCAGCTGGTCCTTCTCGGCGATGACGCGGTCGATGTTGGTGAGCTGTCCGATGCGCCCAAGGTCAGCGACCATGCCGGCGATACCGGTGTCGAAGCGCTCGGCCAGTTCGGCCTCGGAGGTGCCGTCGCGCCCGAGGCAACCGTTCAGCAGCGCGGCGCAAAGCGTCTCGGCGTCCATGCGCAGGCTCAGCAGGATGTCGGCGGTCGACATGCGGTGCCGCGCCTCGCTCTCGCCGGTCTCGAGCACATGGCCGCCGCGGCAGTGGATCATCAGCGTGCAGGCATCGATGATCCGACGGCTTTCCGCTTCAGAATAGTGGTCGGTCAGGCCGGCAAGCCAATGGCGGCTTGCGACGAGGTCATCCGGCTCGCTGTCCGGCAGATTGTAGGTGGGTTTGACCATGAATAAAGGGTCTGGGGGCGAGGGGCTAGCGCCTAGGAGAGCGCCTAGTGTGCAGACGCTGCTGTCCTACTCACCACAGGACATGGCTGACCAGCCCGTCCGCGAGCTTGGGCTCGAACCAGGTGGATTTTGGCGGCATCACTTCGCCTGCATCGGCCACTGCCATGAGGTCGGCCATGCGGGTTGGATGCAGCGCGAACGCGACCCGCATCTCGCCGGAGTCGACCCGAGCGGTGAGGCCGTCGAGGCCGCGGATGCCGCCGACGAAATCGATACGCTCGTCGCGTCGCGGATCGACGATGCCGAGGATGGGCTCGATGAGATTGTCTTGCAGCAGACTGACGTCGAGGCGGCCGACCGGATCGTCCCAGGGGATGCGCTGCGGGTCGATTCTGAGGCGGTACCATTGCCTTTCCAGATACATACCGAACTCGGCCGGACGCTCCGGCTGCACCGCGTCCGGGCTGCGCTCGATTGCGAACCGCACGCCGATACGCTGCAGGAAGGTATCCGGCTCCAGCCCGTGCAGGTCTGCCACCAGGCGGTTGTAGGGCAGGATTTGCATCTGATCGTGCGGGAAGGCGACGGCGAGAAATGACTGATGCGCCGCGTTGGCGTCGGCGCCGTTTCGATTCCGCGTGGCCGCCACCCGTGAGGCCGCTGCCGAACGATGATGGCCATCCGCCACATAGAGTGCGCCCATGGTCTCGAAGCGCGTGCCGAGCTGGTCGATGCTTGCATCGTCGTCGATGACCCAGAGCTCGTGACGTACGCCGTCCGCGGCAGTGATGTCGACCTCCGGGGGCCGCTCGCAGACTCCGGCGAGCAGGGCGTCGATATCGACCTGTGCGCGATACGCCAGCAAGACGGGGCCGGTTTGGGCGTCGAGCGCCTCGATCTGGCGGACGCGGTCGTCTTCTTTCACCGGTCGCGTGAATTCGTGCTTCTTGATGCGCCCGGCGTCGTAGGCGGCGACCGAGGCGGCCGCGACCAGGCCGGTCTGCTGATGCGGGCCCATGGTGAGCCGGTAGCTGTAATAGCGGGGACCGGGGTCTTGCAGCAAGATCCGCTGCGCCAGCATCGCGTCGAGGTTTTCGCGTGCCTTAGCATAGACGGCCGGATCGAACGGGTCGGTGTCGAGCGGCAGGTCGACCTCTGGCCGTGAGATGTGCAGAAAGCTCCAGGGCCGGCCGGCGACCATCTGCCGCGCTTCTTCGGCATTCATGACGTCGTAAGGCGGCGCGGCGACCTCCGCCGCCCGGCCGGGCGCCGGGCGCAGTCCGGCGAATGGTTTGATCAGTGGCATGACGCAGGGGCTAGAGTCGAGTAGCCGGTTGCGATGGGCGCAACCGCGGTTGCCGTCGGTGCTTGTGGATCAGAGTAGCGGCGAATCAGCGCATCGGTGGTGCATAGAGCAAGCCTCCCTGATTCCAGGGCGCGTTCAGGCCGCGCTTTAGATCGATACCGGACGCCTTGCCGAGGTTGCGTTCGAACAATTCCCCGTAGTTGCCGACCTGCTCGATGACGCGGTAGCCCCATTCCTTGTCGATACCGAGAGCGGCCGAGGTGTCGCCGTCCAGGTCGAGCAGGGTGCGGACCTCATCGCTGGTGGCGCGCGCCTTGGCGGTGGCGACGTTGTTGGAGTCGATGCCGAGTTCCTCGGCATTGATGAGGGTGAACAGTGTCCAGCGAACCAGGTCAAACAGCCGGGTGTCCCCGTTGCGGACGGCCGGTCCCAGCGGCTCCTTTGAGATTACCTCCGGCAGGATGCGCTGCGCCGTCGGCTCGGTCAGGGTGGTGCGCAGGGCGTGGAGCTGCGAATGATCCGTGGTGAGAGCGCTGCATTCGCCGTCGAGATAGGCGCTGAGCGCGGTCTTGAGGTCGGTGTACAGGGTCATCTCCATGCGCATGCGGTGACGCGTGAAATAACGCCGGGCATTGTCCGCGCTGGTGGTGCCGGCGATGGCGCAGAGGCTGGCGTCGTTCAGCTCCAGCGTGCTGCGCAGGCCGGAGGCGCTCGGAACCATGAATCCCTGGCCGTCGTAATAGAGGATGCCGGCGAAGCTGACGCCCTCGGTGAGGTCGCGCCGACCGGTCCAGGTGGTGTTGCGGGCCAGCACATCGATTTTGTCGTCGCGCAGCGCGGCAAGCCGCTCCTCGGTGCCGAGCGCAACGAAGGCGACCTTGGACGCGGAGCCGAGTGCCGCGGCGGCCAAGGCGCGGCAGAAGTCGACGTCGAGACCGCTCCAATCGCCGTCTTCGTTGCGCGACGACAGCCCCGGTACCTCGCCGTTGACGCCGCAGCGCAGCTCACCGCGCGACTGGATGGCGGACAGGCCGTCGCTGCCGTCTTCGGTGCCGCCGCCGGTGTCCGCCATGGCGGACACCGGCAAGAGCAGAACGCAGAGCGCCGCGACCGCGATCGATCGCATGGATGCGAGGGTGTTCGCGATCCTGTGCCGGCATTTTTTCTGAATCATGTCAATTACCAGCTGAATAGGGCCCACTGCGGCACATTGTTGTCCATGGCTTGCCCGCCGCGGTGCCACGCCATCTCGCCTGAGCCGTCTTCGTCCACCAAATAGTAGGGCGCGCCGGCCGCTGGGGTGATCTTGACCATGTAGGTGTTGTTGTTGACGCTGTACTCCTCGACCGTGCGATTGTCGAATTCCTCGATCGTCACAGAGGGTTGGATATCGGCCGCGGTGACACGGAGGTCCAGGTCCGCGATCGCCGGATTTTCGGTGGCCTCGGCATGGCCGAGGCCGATCCAGAGCAAGGCCGTCGGTGCCGCGAACATCCATCGGAGGCGCATGGCGAGGCTCATCTATACGAAAAAACCGTCATGTTAGCAGGAAGCGCCGACAGGCCTTCATGTTAGTCGTCCGGTGCCTATCGGTCGAGTTGGCTGGTCGAGTCGGTCGCTCGCGTTAGGCGGCCTCGCGCAGTGCGGTCAGCGGCGGGCGTACGAGCACGCGGTAGGTGCCGAGGGTGCCCGCGAGGCCGATCAGCAGTCCGCTGCCGAGTACGCCGATGATCCAAAGCCAGGGGTTCCAGTGGAAGGGTAGGCCGAGCAGTTCCCGCGCCAGCACCCAGCCTGTGAGCTCGGCGAATAGCGACGCGGTGAGACCGGCGAGCAGGCCGGCGGTGGTGAATTCCACCATCAGACTGCGCAGCAGTTGATGACGCTCGGCACCGAGCGTGCGCAGCACGCCGTGCTCGAGGCGTCGCACCGACAGGCTCGCCTGGATGCCGGCATACATGACCAGGAGCCCCGCGGCCAGCGTGAAGGCGAAGACATACTCCACCGCCCGGATGCCTTGCTCGATGATGCCGCGCACCTGACCAAGCAGTGTACCGACATCGATCAGTGTCACGCTCGGAAAGGCGCGCAGCAGTTCCGGGATCAGGCGCTCACGGCTCTCCGGCAGGTGGAAGCTGGTGACATAGGTGGCGGGCTCGGCGCGCAGCAGCGCCGGCGACGAGATGACGAAGAAATTGACGTTGAAGCTGTCCCACTGCACCTGGCGCAGGCTGGTGACCGGTGCCGCAAGCTCGCGGCCGGCCACCCAGAAGCGCAGCTCGTCGCCGAGTTCGATGCCGAGCGTCTGCGCCAGTCCTTCTTCTACCGAAAATTGGGCCGGCGCGTCCGCGCTCGGCCACCAGGCGCCGGCGATGATCTCGTTGTCGTCCTGCGGCGCGGCAGCAAAGCTCAGGTTGAATTCGCGCTCGGCCAGGCGCTGCGCGCGCGGGTCGTCGAAGTCCTCCGGCGATACGGCCTCGCCGCCGAGCCCGAGCAAGCGGCCGCGGATCATCGGGTAAAGACCGGAGTAGTCGATGTCGTGTTCGGCGAAGAAGTCTCGCAACGGTTCCAGCTCGTGCGGCTGAATGTTGATCAGGAAGCGGTTCGGTGCCCCTATCGGCAGCGTGTCCTGCCAGCTGCGCAGCAGGTCGAGCCGGACCACGGCAAGCAGCAGCAGGCGAGGATGCCGAGGCCGAAGCCGACCGTCTGCAGGATCGAGGCGGCCGGCCGGCGCGCGAGCCCCGCCAGTCCGAGGCGCCAGATCCCCCGGCTGCGTGTCGCCGCGAGCCCGGCCAGCCACACCAGCAAGGCGCCGAGGCCGATCAGTGCGGCCACGGCGGCGGCGACGCCGGCCAGCAACTTCCACGCGAGGTCGGCATCGCCGGCCTGCCAGAACACCAGCAGGCCGAGTGCCGCGGCGGCGGCCAAGGCCGACAGGGTCACCGAGACGCGCGGCGCGCCGAGGTCGCGCCGCAACACACGCAGCGGCGGCACGTCCGCCAGTTGCAGCAATGGCGGCAGACCGAACCCGGCCAGTGCCACCAGGCCCGTGCCGATGCCGATGACGACCGGCTTCAGCGACGCGCCCGGCAGGTCGGTGCCGAACCAGTCTTGCAGCAGCAGCACCAAGCCATTCTGCGCCAGCCAGCCGACGGCGCAGCCGACCAGGCTGGCGAGCAGGCCGAAGGCGAGCAACCGCAGCGCGAAGACACGCGTCAGCAGGTGCCGCGGCGCGCCCAGGCAGCGCATGATCGCGACCGCGTCCGTTTGGCGCTCGACTAGCCGGCGGCTGGCCAGGGCGATGGCGGCGCCAGCGACCAGCAGCGTGGTCAGGGCGGCGAGGTGCAGGAAACGCGAGGCACGCTCGACCGCGGTCTCGAACTCAGGGCGTGCCTCGCGGGCGTCGATGAGGCCAGCGTTTGCCGGCAGCCGTGACTCGGCCCAGGCCGCGAAGCCGTCGATCGCGGCAATGTCTCCGGCGATCAGCAGGCGATGGCGCACCCGGCTCGCCTCGGTCACCAGGCCGGTGGTCGCGACGCTGTCGAGACCAATCATGACCCGCGGTGCGATCTGGAAGAAGTTGCCGCCGCGGTCGGGTTCGTAGGCGATCAGGCGCGTCATCTTGAAGCCTTGCTCGCCGAGCTGGAGCTCGTCGCCGACGGCGGCGCCAAGCACATAGAGCAGCCGTGGCTCGACCCAGGTCGCGGCTGCGCCGGGTGCGGCCTCCGTTGCCTGCTCCGGACCGTCGGCGGTCGCCTGCAGGCGCAGTTCGCCGCGCAGCGGATAGGCGTCATCGACGGCCTTCACCTCGACCAGCTGACTGTCGTCGCCGGCGAGCACGACACTGCGAAAGGTCAGGGTGCGGGCGGTTGCGAGTCCGCGCCGCTCGGCCTCGTCGGCGATTTCGTCCGGGATGCGGCTGGAGGCGTCGATGACGAGGTCGGCGGCGATCAGCTCGCCGCCCTGGCGCTGCATGGCACCCTCGATGCGGTCGGTGAAAAAGCCGACCGCGGTGATGGCGGCAACGGTGAGCACCAGTGCCGCCGAGAGCAGGTAGAGTTCGCCGCTGCGCCAGTCGCGGCGAAGCAGCCGTAGGGAGAGGCGCCAGGCGCTCATGGTAGGGCCTCCAGGTGCCCGTCCTGCATGCCGAGTCGTCGGTCGCAGCGCTCGGCCAGGGCGGTATCATGGGTGACCAGCACCAGCGCGGCGCCGGAGTCCTGGCGCAGTGCAAACAGCAGGTCGATGATGCGCGCGCCGGTGGACTGGTCGAGGTTGCCGGTGGGCTCGTCGGCAAACAGGATGCGCGGACCGGGCGCGAACGCGCGAGCGATGGCGACGCGCTGCTGCTCGCCGCCGGACAGCTGGCGCGGATAGTGCCCCGCGCGAGCGGATAGGCCGACGCGCTGCAATGCATCCAGCGCCACGCTCTTGGCATCCGTCGGCGCGGCACCATCGTTTGCAGCGCGAAGTTCAAGCGGTAGCAGGACGTTTTCGAGTGCGGTGAGGGTCGGCAACAGCTGGAAGCTCTGGAACACGAAGCCGACGCGACCGCCGCGCAGCGCCGCCCGGCCGTCCTCGTCGAGCTTGTCCAGGGCCGCGCCGCAGAGTTCGACGGCACCGCTGCTGGCTTGGTCTAGACCCGCCAGCAGCCCGAGCAGCGTCGATTTGCCGCTGCCGGATGCGCCCACGATGGCCACCGCCTCACCGGCGCGGATCTCCAGGTCGAGCTGCTCGAGGATGGTCAGGCGGCCGGCAGGACCTTTAACATGCTTGGCGAGCCGTTCGGCTCGGCAGAGAATCTCAGGGGCATTCATGGCGTCCATTTCGATCGTCAAACGGCTGTTGTTGCTGCTGGTGATGGCGGCGGTGCCGGCTACTTTCTCAGCGCGAGGGTCGGACATGCCCGTGGTGCTGGTGTTGGGCGATAGTCTGAGCGCGGGTTATGGGATCGCGCTCGAGCAGGGCTGGGTCAGTCTGCTGGCGCGGCGCATCGAGAGTGCCGGCATGCCACATCGGGTCGTCAATGCGAGCATCTCTGGTGACACCACGGCGGGTGGGCTGTCTCGGCTGCCCGCGCTGCTGGATGGTCATCGCCCGGCTGTGGTCATTATTCAGCTCGGCGCCAACGACGGGCTGAGGGGCTTTGCGCCGAGCCAAATCGATAAATCCCTGACCGCGCTGGTTGATCTGGCCAGCGATGCCGGCAGCGCAGTGCTGCTGGTCGGCGTTCGTCTACCGCCAAACTACGGTGCGGCCTACAGTGAGGGCTTTCAACGCGTCTATAGCGACGTCGCCACGCGGCGCGACCTCGCCTTGGTGCCGCGCCTGCTCGATGGTGTCGCCGACGACCTGGGCTTGATGCAGCCTGATGGGCTGCACCCGACCAAGGCGGCGCAGCCGCGTTTGCTCGAAAACGTTTGGCCGATTCTGCTGCCGTTGCTGCAGGCGACGGCTTCGGCAAATGAGTAATTGTTGCCACAGCCCGGCGGTGCCCGGTGCACTGTTCGGTGCCAGTGTCAGCGCCAGCCCCAGGGCTTGGCAAAACTAGCATTAAAGGAGGAGTGATCGAATGCAACAGGTGACCATTGTCGGCTCCGGATTCGGTGCCTTGACCTCGGTCCAGTCACTGCGCGAGTCGGGATTTCGGGGCGCGATCACCGTGGTCAGTCCAAAGCCGGAGTTCGTCTACTATCCCGGCCTGATCTGGGTGCCGTCCGGCCGACGCCGCGGCGAGGATCTGCGCCTAGACCTGAAGGCATTCTTCCGGCGCATGAACGTGTCTCACCTGCCCGCCGAAGCCACCGGGCTGAGCGAGGCTGGGCGCCTGCTGCAGACTAGCGAGCGCGAGGTCGAGAACGACGGTCTGATCATCGCCAGTGGCGGGCGCTTCATCAAGAAACTGCCCGGCATCGAACATGCCATCACGCCGTGCGAGGGTATTGTCGCGGCCGAGCAGATCCGCGATCGGCTGCGCGCCATGGATGGCGGCACGGTGGCCATGGGCTTCGCCGGCAATCCGAACGAGCCTTCGTCCATGCGCGGCGGGCCGATCTTCGAGTTTCTGTTCGGTCTCGACCGCCAGTTGCGTCAGGAGCGCCGGCGCGAGCGCTTTCGTATTGTTTTTTTTACCCCGGCCGAGCGGCCCGGCAACCGGCTCGGGCCAAAGGCGGTGGACGCCTTGTTGGCCGAGATGCGCAAGGTCGGTATCGAAACGCATTTGGGCCATAAGCTAAAGGGCTTCAGCGCCGAGAAGGTGATGACGGAAGGCGGAGAAGTCGCGGCCGACCTGATCATCTTCATGCCCGGCATGACCGGCAACCAATGGTTCGACAACACCGACCTGCCGCGTTCGCCTGGTGGTTTGGTGCAGGCGGATGCTCAGTGCCGAGTTCCGGGCTTCGAGCGCGTCTACGTGGTCGGCGATTCCGGCAGCTTCCCGGGTCCAGAGTGGATGCCGAAGCAGGCACACATGGCCGATCTCCAGGCTAAGGCGGCGGCCAAGAATCTAGTCGCGGAGTTTGCCGGAAAGGAGGCGGCCGAGACCTTTGGTGTCGAGCTACTGTGTATCGTAGACGCCAATGATCGCGGCATGCTGGTTTGGCGGACGCCCAAGCGCAACCTGGTGTTGCCCTCGTTGCGCGCCTTTCACTGGCTAAAGCGCGTCTTCGAGTGGTGGTATCTGCGGCAATATCGGTGAAGACAGGGCCGAGGGAAGAGGCTACCAGAGGTAAAACCCTCGCTCTTCGCTCCTAGGCCGTCGATACACAGGGGGCATCTCAATATACAGGCGGCTGTCCGTATTGACGCTTTAGGCGCTTGGTGAGGCTCGGCATAAGGTCGGCCACGGCATCGCCCTTGCGGGATGCCCGACCTTTGAAGCGATCATCGAGTCCGACCTCGCCGGTGCCCTTGCGCTTTGCCCGCACGCCCAGCGTCACGCGCTCGAGCCCGCCGCTGCCTTGGCTGGCGTCCAGGATGGTCGGATCGAGGATCACCTCAGCCTCGTTGGCCTGTTGTGCGGAGGACAACGGGACCACGGTGGCAAAGATGCCGGCGGCGTCGAGTTCGCGCACGAGCCGCGCTTGGATGCGCTCGCGTTCGCTGAAACTGACACCGGCCGCACCGGACATGCGCACCGGTGTCACGGCCGCGGCGAGTTGGCCGCGGTAGGCTTCGGTGCTGCCGACGAGCCCGGACGATGACGCGCAGCCTGCAAGGAAACTGGCCAGTGCGACGGCGGCAAAGCCACGAAGAATGGCTGCGAATGACGGTTTGCGGTGCATTTTCATCGTGGCCAGGCGCTGTGCTATGGGTGATTCGGCTCGAGCGGCTTAACGCAGGATCCGTGCCCCTGTCGTTTTGGTCTTGCGCCCATTATGCATAGCGCGAACCTGGCTGCCAGGGTGTCTAGACGCACGGACTATCGGATCAATGATCGCATCAGGCAGCATACGAAGCGGCGCGCCGCTCTGTCTCTTGTCGGCGGCTGGACGGCCTTGTCAGCGGCCGATAGCGTGGGCGGGGCATGCCTCGCGCGGCGTTTCGGATGCGAATGCCTGAGTGCGATAGCCTTTGACTCGTTTTAAGCGCACGAGCATAATGGTCTGCTTTCTTGAGCTGACCTGAGCTCCTTGCCTCACCGGCGTTCTCCATTTGCGCGTTCGGGAGGCTTCAACCCGAGAGGAGTGTCCATGCGACATTATGAAGTAGTATTTCTGGTTCATCCGAGCCAGAGCGAGCAGGTGCCGGCGATGATCGAGCGTTATCGCGGCAATCTGGAAGGACGCGGCGGTAAGGTTCATCGTCTGGAAGACTGGGGACGGCGCCAACTGGCCTATCCGATCGATAAGGTGCACAAGGCGCATTACGTGCTGATGAACATCGAGTGCGACCAGGAAGGATTGGATGAACTCGAGGCCGCCTTTCGCTTCAACGATGCGGTGCTGCGCAACCTGATCATGAGGCGTGATCGAGCGGTGACGGACCCGTCGCCCCTGCTGAAGGGCGAGGAAGAGGGCGAGGAACGCCGCCCGCGACGCGACGACGGCGATCGCCGCAGCCGTGACGAAGACGAAGAGTGAGCGCACGCTCTCTGCCCGCTCACCTATCCAGCCCCCACTCATTCTGGATCTTTCCGGCTAGGCCCGGAACGACTCGGATAGATCGGAGATCAACCCAATGTCACGTTTCTTTCGCCGCCGGCGCTACTGTCGCTTCACCGCCGAAGGCATCACCGAGATCGATTACAAGGATCTTGGCCTGCTCAAGGCCTTCGTCAGCGAGTCTGGCAAGATCGTACCGAGCCGCATCACCGGCACCTCGGCAAAATATCAGCGCCAGCTGGCGGACGCCGTCAAGCGCGCGCGTTTCCTGGCGCTTCTGCCCTACACCGACGGTCACTGAGTTGGCGTGCCCGCGCCGCGGCTTGTCCACGGCGTGCCGGCACCCGGCAGTTTCCGGGTTCTAACTGCGAAGGGGAACACCCGTGGACATCATTCTGTTGAAGAAGGTCGGCGGTCTGGGCGATCTCGGTGACAAGGTCTCCGTGCGTCCTGGCTACGGCCGCAATTTTCTCATCCCAACCGGATGCGCCGCGCCGGCGACCGAGCGCAACCTCCAGGCGTTCGAGGAGCGTCGTGCGGAACTCGAGGCGCAGGCAGCTGCTGCCCTGGCAGCGGCGGAGGCGCGCAAGGGCCGCCTCGACGGCCTCGCCGTGACCATCGCCCGTAAGGCCGGTGACGAGGGTCGATTGTTCGGCTCGGTCGGAACCGCGGACATTGCCGAGGCGATCACCGAAGCCGGTGTGGAAGTCGAGAAGAGCGAAGTGCGCCTGCCGGCAGGCCCATTCCGTGCCACCGGCGAGCATGAGGTGGAGGTTCATTTGCACTCCGACGTCGACGTGACCGTGCGTATCGAGGTCGTTCCGGCGGATTGATTCGCCTCCGCGCGGCATACCGCTATCGGGTGCCGCGCTTCTAACAAGACCGCGTAGAGGGGTCGGCTGGCACTTGGGCCAGATGCGCGCCTCCTGCCGCACTTCCGGAACCGGACTCGATGGCGCTGCCTCGCCGCGGCCAGTCGGATTGATGCTGCTTGTCCGGCGCCCCGCTTCGGGTCGACAATTCCTCCCTACCAGTACCCGCCTTGGGCCGCGTCTCGCGCGGCCTCGCGGCCCGCGTTGATGCCTTTCTAATTCGACCACTTTATCCAATAGTTGTTTAGGGGGTGCGATCTTGGATCGGGATCAGTTGGACGTCTTCGAGGGAATGCGCATTCCGCCTCACAATGTGCAGGCAGAGCAGTCGCTGCTCGGCGCCCTGATGCTCGAGAACAGCACCTGGGAGCTGGTTGCCGACAAGGTACACGAAGACGACTTCTACCGTCAGGAACATCGCTTGCTGTTTCGCGGGGTCGCGCTATTGGCGGAGGACGACCAGCCGTTTGATGTCGTGACCCTGTCCGAGGCCCTCGCCAAGCGAAAGCTGCTCGACGATGTTGGCGGATTGGACTACCTCGCCGAGATCGACCGCAATACGGCGTCGGCGGCGAATGCGGTGCACTATGCACGCATCGTGCGCTTCAATTCGGTGCTGCGCCAGCTGGTCAAGGCCGGCACCGACATAGCCGACCTGGCGTTCGACACCCAGGGCCGAAGCGAGGCCGAGATTCTCGACGCGGCCGAGACCAAGGTGTTCAAGATTGCCGAGCAGATGAATCGCGGCGGCGGATTCCGATCGCTCGAACAGCTGCTGAAGCTCGCGGTGGACAAGATCGACGAGCTGTTTCAACGCGACGAGCCGATTACCGGTATGCCGACCGGATTCATCGACTTCGACATGAAGACCTCCGGGCTGCAGGCCGCGGACCTGATCATCGTTGCCGGGCGGCCGTCGATGGGCAAGACCAGCTTTGCGATGAACATGGCCGAGAACGTCGCCATCAAGACCGGCAAGGGCGTGGCGGTATTCAGTATGGAGATGCCGGGCGATTCGCTGGCTATGCGCATGATGTCGTCCTTGGGGCAGATCGACCAGCATCGGGTGCGCACCGGCAAGCTGAGCGACGAGGATTGGCCGCGGCTGACCTCGGCGGTGACCATGCTGTCGCAGGCGCCCATGTACATCGATGATACGCCGGCGCTGTCGCCGACCGATCTGCGCGCCCGCGTGCGGCGGCTGCAGCGCGACCTGAAGCGCGAGGAGAAGGCGCTCGGCCTGGTGGTCATCGATTATCTGCAGTTGATGCAGGCACCGAGCGATGGCGAGAACCGAGCCACCGAGATCTCGGCCATCTCCCGTTCGCTGAAATCGCTGGCAAAGGAGCTGAATGTTCCGGTCGTGGCGCTCTCACAGCTCAACCGCAGCCTCGAGCAGCGCCCCAATAAACGCCCGGTGATGTCGGATCTGCGCGAGTCGGGTGCCATCGAACAGGACGCGGACCTGATCGTCTTCATCTACCGCGACGAGGTCTACAACGAGGACAGTCCTGACAAGGGTGTCGCCGAGATCATCATCGGCAAGCAGCGAAACGGGCCCATCGGCACCGTCAAGCTGGCGTTCCTGGGCCAGTACACCAAGTTCGAGAACCTCGCTCACGACCTCTATGGCGACTCCGGCTATTGATTTCTCCTCCGCCGAGCACCTGCCGAGGCTTGCCGGATGACCCCACGCGCGAAGAAGACCAAGCTGGCCTTCGTCTGTAACGCCTGCGGTGCGCAACTGCCGAAATGGAGCGGGCAGTGCCCGGACTGCGGTACCTGGAATGCAGTCGAGCAGTTGGAGGTATCGGTGGCGGCGCAAGGGCCGCGTGGCGGCTATGCCGGCGGCCAGGGTGCTGCGCAGGTGCAGTTGCTCTCCGCCGTTGCGCCTGAGCAGCAGTTGCGACAGGCATCCGGTATCGATGAACTCGATCGGGTGTTGGGCGGCGGTCTGGTGCAAGGCTCGGTGGTGCTGATCGGGGGCGACCCCGGTATCGGCAAGTCAACGCTGCTGCTGCAGGCCTGCGCCGCGTTGGGCGGACGTCAGTCGGTGCTCTACGTCACCGGCGAAGAATCGCCGCAGCAGGTCAGTCTGCGCGCGCATCGCTTGAATCTGCCTGCCGAGCGTATCCGGCTGCTGGCGGAGACCTGTATCGAGCAGGTGCTGGCGGTCACGGCCGCCGAGCAGCCACGGGTGCTGGTGATCGATTCCATCCAGACCTTGTTCACCGACGCGCTCAGCTCGGCGCCGGGCTCGGTATCGCAGGTGCGTGAAACGGCGGCGCAACTGGTGCGCTACGCCAAGCTCACCGAGACCACGGTGTTCCTGGTCGGGCACGTGACCAAAGAGGGTGCGCTGGCCGGGCCGCGCGTGCTCGAACACATGGTCGACACGGTGCTCTATTTCGAGGGCGAACCCGGCAGCCCGCACCGGCTGGTGCGTGCGGTCAAGAACCGCTTCGGTGCCGTCAACGAGCTTGGTGTCTTCGCGATGACCGACAAGGGCCTGCGCGAGGTGCGAAATCCCTCGGCGATCTTCCTGTCGCGTCACGACCGGCCGGTGCCGGGCTCGGTGGTGTTGGTTACGCGCGAGGGTACGCGGCCGATGCTGGTGGAGGTGCAGGCGCTGGTGGACCAGAGTCCGCTGGCCAATCCCCGGCGGGTCGCGGTCGGGCTGGAGCAGAATCGGCTGGCGATGCTGCTGGCGGTGCTGCACCGGCACGGCGGCGTGGCGATGTTCGACCAGGATGTGTTCGTCAATGTGGTCGGCGGAGTGCGTGTCTCGGAGACCGCTGCCGACCTCGCGCTGTTGCTCGCGGTGCTATCTAGTCACCGTGACCGCCCGCTGCCGCTGGATCTGGCGGTCTTCGGCGAGGTGGGTCTGTCCGGTGAGATCCGTCCGGTCCCGAACGGCCCGGATCGTCTGCGCGAGGCGGCCAAGCATGGTCTGCGTCAGGCCATCGTGCCGAAGGCGAACCTGCCCAAGGGCGGTGTCGACGGTCTCGCGATTCGTCCGGTGCTGTCCCTCGCCGAGGCGATGGCTGCGATTTGAGGGTCGGAGCCCACTGGGCGCGTCGCCGGGACTGCCGTTGGCGATGCCTCTGTCTGCCGTCGCCGGTCTTGGGGTCAGAACGCGTCAGGCGTCGCGGTCCCAAGGGCGCGATGTTTCACGGTCTTTACCGCGGTGTCGTCGGTCTGGATGATCTCCAACGGATGCGTGTAGAGCATCAGGCTGGTACCGGGCTGCGGGATGGTCTCGAGGTATTCCAGGATCAGGCCGTTCAAGGTCTTGGGTCCTCGCGTGGGGAGATCCCAGCGCATCGCGCGGTTGAGTTCACGCACGCTGATGCTGCAATCGATCATCAGACTGCCGTCCTCGGCGCGGTGGATGTCCGGATAGGAATCCGCCGGATCGGTCGTGAACTCGCCGACGATCTCTTCCAACAGGTCGGCAAGCGTGATTAGCCCCTGGAAGTCGCCGTATTCGTCCACCACCAGCGCGATGCGACGCTTGCCGCGCTGAAAGTTGATCAACTGTTGGTACAGCCGAGTGCCCTCGGGCACGAAATAGGGCGAGCGGGCGATCTCGCGCAGATGCTCTTTGACCATGCCGCGCTCCATCAGAATGCTGAGCGCGTTGCGGGCATGGAAGACACCGACCACGTTGTCCAGCCCGCCGTCGAACAGCGGCAGCCGCGTATAGCTGGAACGCTTGACGGCGGCGACGATCTCGTCCTCGGGGTCCTGCAGGTCGATGCCCTCGACCTCGCTGCGCGGAATCATGATGTCCTCGACCGTGGCGTTTTCCAGATCGAGTATGGCGAGCAGCATGTCACGGCTGCGCTCGGGGATCATCGCTCCGGCCTCGTTGACGACCGTGCGCAATTCCTCCTGGCTCAGCGCATGTCCTTGCTGCGTCTCCGGCCGCACGCCCAGCAGTCGCAGCAGATTGTTGGTGACGAGGTTCACCGACCAGACCACCGGCTGTAGGATCTTCAGCAGCGGCGTATAGACGTAGGCGGCCGGAAAGGCGATTAGCTCCGGGTGCAGCGCCGCGAGTGTCTTGGGTGTGACCTCGGAGAAGATCAGAATGACCAGCGTCAGCAGCCCGGCGGCGATGGCGATGGCGCCTTCGCCGCCCAACTCGAGCGCGATGATGGTGGCCAGCGACGAGGCCAGGATGTTGACGAAGTTGTTGCCGAGCAGGATCAGCCCGATGAGCTTATCTGGCCGCTCGAGCAGGCGGCGCGCCAGGATGGCGCCGCGGTTGCCCGACTCGGCCTTGTGCCGCAGCCGGTAGCGGTTCAGTGTCATCAGCGCCGTCTCCGAGCCGGAGAAGAACGCGGACAGTATCAGCAGCGCGACGAGCGCCAGCAGTTCGGCGATGGGCAGTTGGTCCACGATGAGGCAGGTCTGGTCGGTGATGCGTCCGGCAAGCCGGTGATACCTGTGGGTATCAGGCGTCGAAGGATTCGGTGCGATAACGCCAGGCGCGTATGTCCTTGCTCCAATGATCCGGACTGAGACCGGCCTTGAGCTTCAGATGGCGCAGAAAGTCCTGACGCCGCGGCAGCTGTTCCCAGACTGATGGCAGAAAGGTCCCTCGGCGTGCGCCGGGGCTGTCGTTCTCGGCCAGGATGACGCCGTCGATCCCGGGCCGCAGCTGCGCCAGGAGTTCGGCCTCGGACGCGAAGGCGATGGCCTCGGGGGCTGTCAGCACCGAGATCTCGATGTCCAGGTCGTTCAGCTCGGCGTCTGTCAGGGGCGGGAAGCGGGGGTCGCGAAAGGCGGCGGCGTAGGCGTTCTCGGCAACGTCCTGCGCCAAGGGGCTCTCGGCCTGCAGATGGCCGATGCAGCCGCGCAGCCGGCCTTCGCGGTGCAGCGTGACGAAGACCGCGCCTTGGGCACAAAGGCGCTCGGGCTGCGTGTCCAGGTTCACCGCTAGCGCTGAGTCGTGCTCGAGCCCATGCTCGATCGATGCGCGCGCTAACGCCATTAGTGCCGCGCGCTCGGATGCGTCGAGCAGGCAGGTGTTGGCCTCAACAAGGTCGGCAGTGCCCCGGTGAGGGTCGGCGGCGGTCGCCGCGTCATGGCCTTCGTTCATGCTGCTGTGGTGATTCACCTGAAGGCGTAGGCGCCGTATCCGACCACGCGATCGCGAGGTCCGGCCGTGTCGCCCGAGTTGCGCAGGTCCAGCTGGTGCGCGTGCAGATGGTGGCGCAGCGCCTGTTGCAAGAGCCCGGCGATCGGGATGCGGCCGCAGGCCTGCTCGCCGCCGATTGCGTCGGCTTGCAGGCCGCAGATTGCCTCGGCCGTGCGCCGGTCGGTCTCGCGCGCGCTGGCGTAATCCAGGTAATGGCTGAGGTCGGAGCTGATAACGATCAGCGTCTCGGCGCCGCCCCAGAGACGCTCCAACACCTCGGCCACCTCGGCACCGTCGGCATCGCCCACCAGCATCGGCACCAATCGGAAGTCCGCGAGCAGGACCTGCAGGAACGGGAGCTGCACTTCCAGACAATGCTCGCCGTCGAAGGCGGCGTCTAGCTCGCGCACCTGCGGCAGGCCGGTGAGGGCGTCGAGCGCCGCCCGATCTACCGGTATCTCGCCGAGCGGCGTCGCGAAGCGCTCCGCCGTGCTGAAGGCCAAGCCGCGGAACGGCAGGCGATGCGCCGGACCCAATAGTACGACACGTTTGATTCGATCGGCGGATCCGGCGATACCGGCATAGGCGCTGCCGGCGATGGGGCCTGAGTAGACAAAGCCCGCGTGGGGGGCGATCAGCGCCTTTGGAGGCGCGTGTTCTTCAGCCCTCGCGCCAGCGGCCTCGATATAGGCACGTACCTGTGAACGGAGTTGGTCGGGGTCGTCTGGGTAGAACAGCCCGGCGACGCACGGGCGGCGGAGAAGTGGCATGATGGCTTCTCGTTGCAGATGTTCCAAAGTGTCTCATACTTATTGTAAACCCTGATGCGCAATGCTTCTCGCGGGGGACGTCGAAGAGTTCTGCGTTGCGATTGAGACTGCGGGCGTTTGCGAACCGGGATACCAGCGATGATCGACTCAGCAGGAGATCCAACAGCGTTCTGGCCGACAAGGTTCTGGCATCGTCTGGACGATGGCCGGGTGCAGTGTGACCTCTGTCCGCGTGCCTGTGCGCTGCATGAAGGCCAGCGCGGGCTGTGCTTCGTGCGCGGCTGCGAGGGCGGGGAGATCGTGCTCTACACCTACGGCCGCTCTACCGGCTTCTGCGTCGATCCCGTCGAGAAGAAGCCGTTGAACCATTTTCTGCCCGGCACCCCGGTGCTGTCTTTTGGGACTGCCGGCTGCAATCTGACCTGTCGTTTCTGCCAGAACTGGGACATGAGCAAGTCCAGGGAGACGGATATCCTGGCAGCCGAGGCGTCGCCGACGGCGATCGCCGAAGCGGCGGTCCGGCACGGCTGCCGGAGCGTCGCCTACACCTATAACGATCCGGTGATCTTTCTGGAATACGCCTGCGACACCGCCGACGCCTGCCGGTCACGCGGTATTCGTAATCTGGCGGTCACCGCGGGTTACGTCTCTCCGGGAGCCCGCGAGCGATTCTTCGCCAGCATGGACGGGGTCAACGTCGATTTGAAGGCCTTCACCGAGTCGTTCTATAGGCGTCAATGCAGTGCTAGCCTGGCCCCGGTCTTGGAGACGCTGGAGTATCTGAAGGCGGAGACCTCGGTCTGGCTCGAGCTGACCACCCTGCTGATCCCGGAACACAATGACAGCGACGCCGAGCTGGGCCGCATGTGCGCCTGGGTATTTGACCACCTGGGGCCCAATGTGCCTATGCATTTCAGTGCCTTCCATCCGGACTACAAGATGCTTGAGGTGCCGCCGACGCCACCCGCCACGCTGGCGCGCGCTCGGCGGATCGCGATCGAGCATGGCATTCGATATGCCTACACCGGCAATGTGCACGATACCGAGGGCGGAAGTACCTTTTGCCACGCCTGCGGTCATTTACTGATCGAGCGCGACTGGTATCGGCTCGGCCGCTGGGGGCTCGACGCCGATGGCTGCTGCGAATCCTGCGGTACGCGTTGTGCCGGCGTGTTCGAGGCGCGGCCCGGAACCTGGGGTGCGAGGCGGATGCCGATTTCCGTGGCGATGGAGACGAGCTAGGCACTGCTGAGCGTGACCGGCGTCCGCGCGCAGCCGAGACTTGTTTGGTCTCGGCTATACGCGATACCGATTGATCGCATTCGCGGCGGCGAGGATAATGCGCGGCTTTTTGCAGCGAGGGCAGTCCGTGTTCAAGAATGCCAAGGTGTTTCGGCTCAGCGCGCCGTTCGAATGGGATCAGTCGCTGTTGCATGAGCGGCTCTCGGCGCACCGCTTTCGGCCCTGCGGTCCGCTCGAGGTCGCGACCATGGGCTGGACGCCGCCGCTGGGATCGGGCACCGAGGTGTTGGCGCATGCCGTGAACGGTTGTTTGCTGGTGGCGGCGCGGCGGCAGGAGCGTCTGTTGCCTGCCTCCGTGGTGGCCGAGGCGGTGGCCGAGCGGGTCGCGGAGATCGAGCAGGAGGAAATACGCGAGGTATCGCGGCGCGAGCGCACGGCGCTGCGCGAGGCGCTGCTGTCGCAGATGCTGCCGCAGGCCTTCACCCGCTCGCGTGTCGTTCGCGCCTACATCGACCCGGCCAACGGCTGGGCGGTGGTGGATGCTGCGAGCGATAAGGTGGCTGAAGACATCTTGTCGCTGCTGCGAGAGAGTCTTGACAGCTTCCCGGTGAAGCCTTTGGAGCCGGCCGTTCCGGTTTCCGAGCGGCTCAGCGCCTGGGTCGCTTCGGGCAGCCCCGGTCAAGGCTTTGATCTGGAGGATCAGTGCGAGTTGCGCGATCCGTCGGATTCGCGATCCGTGGTGCGCTGCCGCGGCATGGATTTGACCGTGCCGGAGGTCAAGGCGCATCTGGATTCCGGCAAGCGTGTGGTGGCGCTTGGTTTGACCTGGGGCGAGCATCTGTCGCTCGTCTTGGACGAGGGGCTTGGGCTGAAGCGTTTGCGCTTCGCCGATGAGCTGATCGATTCAGCCGCCGAGGACGTTGGCGAAGACGAGGCGCTGCGGATGCAGGCCGAGTTGACCATCATGACCGACCAGCTGCGCTCGCTGCTGACCGGGTTGACCGCCGAGTTCGCTTTGCCGGCCATGGATGCCTCGGCCGTGACTCCGGAAAGCGTAACGTCCGGCCCGAGGTCGGAGGCTGTCAGCGAACAGCCGCCCTGGCTGGACTCCAGCGCGGCGTCGGCGCGATAAGCCGAGTTGGCGGCGCAAGACGGCCGTTGGCTCATACGCCATAGTAGCTGCGATACCAGTCGACGAATCGCGCAATACCCTCTTCTACGCTGGTATCGGGCTTGTAGCCGAGTTCCTCGACCAAGTCCGTGACATCGGCATAGGTGTCAGGGACATCACCGGGCTGCAGCGGCAACAGATTTTTCTTTGCTTCCGCACCAAGGCATTGCTCCAGAACGCCGATGTAGTGCATCAGCTCGACTGGCTGGTTGTTGCCGATGTTGTAGAGCCGATAAGGGGCGCTGCTGGTGGCGGAGTCTGGTGAGTCCCCGGACCAGTCCGGATTCGGCTCGGCAACCCGGTCGAGCACACGGATGACGCCCTCGACGATGTCGTCGACATAAGTGAAGTCGCGTCGGTGCTTGCCGAAGTTGAAGACGTCGATGGGCTCGCCAGCGAGAATGGCGCGGGTGAACATAAAGAGCGCCATGTCCGGTCGGCCCCAGGGGCCGTAGACGGTAAAGAAGCGCAGCCCGGTGGTCGGCAAGCGATACAGATGGCTGTAGGTATGCGCCATCAACTCGTTGGCCTTCTTGCTGGCGGCATAGAGGCTCAACGGATGGTCGACATTGTCGTGCACCGAGAACGGCATGCTGGTATTGGCGCCATAGACAGAGCTGCTCGAGGCGTACACCAGATGCTCTACACTGGTGTGCCGGCAGCCTTCGAGGATGTGCGCGAAGCCGACCAGGTTGGTGTCGATATAGGCAAGCGGGTTCTCGATTGAGTAACGCACGCCGGCTTGGGCGGCGAGGTTGACGACACGCTGTGGACCGTGTTCCGCAAATGCCTTGGCGATGCCGTCGCGGTCTTCCAGGTCGAGACGCAGATCGGTGAAGCCGGTGTGGTCGAGCGTACGGGCAAGGCGCGCCTTTTTCAGTTCCACATCGTAATAGTCGTTCAGGTTGTCGACGCCGATTACCTCGTCGCCGCGTTCGAGTAGCCGCAGCGATAGTGCCGAGCCGATGAAGCCTGCGCTTCCGGTCACAAGTACTTTCATTTCAGTTTGGTTTCCTGCGCAGATGGTATCTGGTGGGTGTCGATGTCTGTGACCCAGTGCCGCCGCCAGGGCGCCTCGGCCGATGCCTAGAGGCGGGCAGTCATAACCGGCCGTCGACGGCGTCGCGATGGAACAGGTGCTTGACGTCGTAGAACGCGGCGCCGACCTTGCCGAAGGCGCGCAGGCCGTCGATGCCCATCTCCGCGAACTGCCGATGCGCGACCGCGAGGATGATCGCATCGTAGTCGGAACCGGCCGTTGGTTGGACTAGCTCAATGCCGTACTCGGTCCTGGCCTCGCTGGCGCTGGCCCAGGGGTCGCAAACATCGCAGCGGATGCCGTAGGCGTTGAGTTCCGATGCGATGTCGATGACCCGGGTGTTGCGGAGGTCGGGGCAGTTTTCTTTGAAGGTCAGGCCGAGCAGCAGCACGCGCGCGCCATTGGCGCATCCTCCGCGTCGCGTCATCAGCTTGACGACCTCGGATGCGACGAAAGCGCCCATACTGTCGTTCAGTCGGCGGCCGGCGAGGATGATCTCGGGGTGGTAGCCGATCTCCTGGGCCTTGTGCGTCAGGTAATAGGGGTCGACACCAATACAGTGGCCACCGACCAACCCAGGCCGGAAGGGAAGGAAGTTCCACTTGCTGCCCGCGGCCTCCAGCACTTCTTCGGTGTCGATGCCGAGCCGATTGAAGATCAAGGCGAGTTCGTTGATGAGTGCGATATTGACGTCGCGTTGGGTATTCTCGATGACCTTGGCCGCTTCGGCGACGCGTATGCTGCTTGCCTTGTGTGTACCCGCTTCGATGATGCTGCCATAAAGCCGGTCCACAAAGTCTGCGGTCTCGGGCGTCGATCCGGATGTGACCTTTTTGATCGTGCGCAGACGATGTTCCTTGTCGCCCGGATTGATGCGCTCGGGGCTGTAGCCGACAAAGAAACCCTGGTTCATGCGCAGCCCCGAGCCTGCCTCCAGCAGCGGAACGCAGACCTCCTCGGTCGCGCCTGGGTAGACGGTGGACTCGTAGATGACGACATTACCCTCGGACAGAACCTCACCAAGCATGTCGCTGGCGCCGATCAGGGGCCGCAGGTCCGGTGTCTTGTGCTCGGTGATCGGTGTTGGCACCGTCACGACATAGACGTTGCAGCGTCGAAGATCCGCCGGGTCGGCGGTGAAATCGAGTGTGCGGGCCGACGTGAGTTCGTCCGGACTCACCTCCAACGAGCTGTCTCGTCCCGCGCGAAGCTCATCGATTCGCATCGCGTTGATGTCGAGGCCGATCGTCTGGTAGTGCTTTGCGAACTCGACCGCCAATGGCAGTCCAACGTAGCCGAGGCCGACGATGCCGATGACAAGCTGTTCTTCTTTCAATATCGAGGTCATAACTCGCGGATCCTGGGGACAAGGGTTGAACCTAGAAAGAGCAGTTGGACAGTCATCAGGGTGCGTCCCGCGTGCCTGATTCCGAACAGGCCGGCAAGGCACAACGACGCGGAATAGCCATCCTATTCCAAGGAGTTGTAACGAAGCTGGGCGCCGCGCGGGGCGTGCCCTGGCGGCTGAAGCGCCCTTCGCCCAATCGTGGGTTCTGAGTTGCTACTGAACTCTAACAAACTCATGAAGTTGCATCTACGCACGCGCGGTCAATTGCTCTTTCTAGATTGAGGGCGCGCAGTGAATCCTTGAACTCCTAAAGAGCTGCGTTGGTCGACGCTATCATGCTGGCTTTCGCTTGCCGAACGATAGGACGGACGGCACCAGCTTTGTCGGTTTTGCGCTTAGGGTTCGCTGGCCGCTTGGCTCGAGGTTTCGTTAGACGGGCGCTGCCTTCTCGAGCGCATTAGCGTTCGAGAAGGAAGAAACCGTGAAGCCGCAGCCCTCTCTGAACCGGGCCGGTTTCGCAGATTCTCGGCCTGGGAGGCCGATGAAGCGGCGTCTCTTCGGGGCCAATTATTACACAGCGCCGGGTCGAACGGGCACTATGTTATGATTCCAGGGTTATGATTTTAGGCCGCTCCGGTTGGATTAGACTCTCCGCATGAACCTGTTGCTCGTGGGCCGCGCGTCGGGCTGATTTTTATCCCGCAAGGTCTCGGCACCGCGGGATTGGGTTGGAGCCGGACCAAGCGACGATAGAGTCGGTAACCGCGTCCGGAAGCGTCGTCTACTCAGCGGATCGGCTCAGAGCTTCACTGAGCTCGCACTACTTCCTCGAAACTTAACTCGTCCAGCAAGGGCTATGCTTCGCGTTTTTGGGTACTACGTCTCTGCGCTAAACGTCGTTCTGGGGATCGTCGAACTAGTCGTCTTCTTCGGAGCGCTGCACCTGGCGGTCGCGGCGCGGTTCGGTGCAGCCGTTCCGCCGGACATGACGCGTGACAGCGTTGCGCTGTCCGCCGGCATCTTCGCGCTGCTGATGTCGCTGTCGATCGCCTCGATGGGCTTGTACCAACGCGGTGCGCACGATCGTGAGTCGGGCTTCATCGTGCGCCTCGCGTTTGCCTTTGTGATTGGTACGGCGCTGCTAGCGTTGGTGTTTTACGTCTTTCCGGCGGTGTCGGTTTGGCGCGGTATTCTCGCGCTGGCGCTGATCTTCGCTTTTGTCGGCGCAGTTCTGGTGCGCGAGACCTTTGCGCGGATTGCTGGGGTCGAGTCGCAAAAGCGTCGCATTCTAGTGCTCGGCGCCGGAGTCAATGCCCAGCGAATTTTGGAACTCATGGAGTCCGCTCGAGGCCTTAGATTCCGAGTGATCGGCTATGTCCCGCTGCCGCGAAGCCAACGCCTTATCCCTGAAGACAAGCTGATGCGTCATGAAGGCTCCTTGCTCGAATTGGCCATCGCGCACGCCATTGACGAAATAGTCGTCGCCGCCGACGACCGCCGCAAGATGCCGGTTGATGAATTGCTGGACTGCAAGCTGAGTGGGCTCCCGGTGCTTGATCCGCTGACCTTCTTCGAGAAGGAGCTGGCCATGATCAAGATTGATCTGCTTCAGCCCAGCTGGATCATCTTTTCTTCGGATGGATTTCGTCTGGGCGTTACAGGCCTCTACGGCAAGCGCCTGCTGGACCTGCTGCTCGGCACCGTCTTGCTGACCCTGGCCGCGCCGGTGATGGCGATTGTAGCGATCGCCAGTCTGATCGAGTCCCGCGGGCGGAGTCCCATCTTTTACCACCAAGTGCGGGTCGGTCAGGACGGGCTGCCATTCCGGTTGCACAAGTTTCGCAGTATGCGGGTGGATGCGGAGGCCGACGGCAGGGCGCGGTGGGCAAAACTCGATGATGACCGCATCACGCGGCTCGGCTCGATCCTTCGACGCTCACGTCTCGATGAGTTGCCGCAACTGTTCAATGTACTGAAAGGACAGATGAGTCTCGTCGGGCCCCGGCCGGAGCGTCCGGAGTTTGTCGAACGACTCATCGCGGGCATCCCGTACTACGCCGAGCGTCATCGGGTCAAGCCTGGAGTGACTGGTTGGGCCCAACTGCTCTACCCCTATGGATCGGATGAGGAAGACGCGAAACGCAAGCTCGAATTCGACCTCTACTACGTCAAACATGCGGGCATCGTGCTTGATCTGATCATCTTGCTACAAACCGTCGAAGTGGTTCTTCTCGGCAAGGGAGCCCGCTAGCCGACCATTTCTCGCGTCGGAACGGATCGCGCGCATGATGCCTCCCGCCAGTATCGGTGCCCTTGGTTACGCAACCGCGGCGGTCTTGCTCGGTATACTGGGTGCGCTTCTGCTGACGTCTTGGCGCGGGCGCTTGCAGGGAGCGTATCTGCTGCTGGCGGTCGCCGTCAGCGTGCTCTGGGCCAGCCTTCTCGCGGCGCAGGCGCAGTGGCGCAGTATCCCGATCGAATTGATCTGGGCGGCGGAGTCAATGCGCATGTTGGTCTGGGCGTTGTTCCTGCTGCGTGTGCTCGCCATGCTGCACGGGGGCAACTCAGACCGCCTGGCCGGTCTGCGCTGGACGATCGTCTGTGGCGCGCTGTTGCTGGCGTTACCTCTCGAAGGCTTGATTGGCCGTCTACCGGGACTTCTTGGCACCTGGCTCGGCAGCATTCGGCTGATTGGCCAGGTCATGCTTATCGCCGCCGGTCTGTTTCTACTCGAGCAGATTTACCGCAACACTCCATGGGAGCACCGCTGGGGCATCAAATTCCTGTGTTTCGGGTTGGGCGCGCTCTTCGCTTACGACTTCTATTTTTTCGCCGATGCACTGTTGTTTGGCCGCATAGACCCTGGTCTCTGGTTGGCGCGTGGTGCCGTCAACGCCGTGGTCGTTCCTTTTATTGCGGTGTCGGTTGCGCGCAATCCGCAATGGTCGTTCGACATCTCGGTATCGCGCTCGGTCGTCATTCACTCGACGACCTTGATCGCCGCCGGTCTCTACCTGCTGTTGATGGCGTTGGCCGGCTACTATATCCGCTACTATGGTGGTGAATGGAGTACGGTCTTTCAGCCCGTCTTCTTTTTCGGAGCCGGATTGTTGCTCGTTGTGCTGCTGTTCTCCGGACAGCTGCGCTCTCACCTCAAGGTTTTTGTCAACAAGCACTTTTTCAGTTATCGCTACGATTATCGCGAGGAATGGCTGCGGCTAATCCGGGTGCTTTCTGGCAAGGTATTGCAGGCCCCATTGCCAGATCGCATCATCTACGCGCTATGCGAACTCGTCGAGAGCCCTGGCGGCGCGATCTGGGTTACGCTCCCGGACGGGAGCTGCGAATTTCGCCGATGCTGGAATGTCTCTGAGGCCGACGTCGACCAGCGATGGGATGCTCAGACTCTATGTCAAGCGCTGCAACGCGATCAGGCAATTGTCGATATCGAGTCCGCCGCGCATGACGATGTCGCCCTACCTAACTGGCTGTTCGTGCGGCAACGCTTCTGGCTGCTGGTGCCGTTGTTTCATGAAGAGCGGCTGATGGGATTCGTGCTGCTCGCGAAGGCGCGCATCCCGCAACGCCTGGAGTGGGAGAGCATGCAGCTGTTGGAGACAGCCGCACGACAGGCCGCGAGCTATCTGGCCCTCGATGAGGCGGCTTCGGCGCTGGCGCAGGCACGTCAATTCGAGGGTTTCAACCGATTATCCGCCTTTGTGGTGCACGACCTGAAGAATCTGATCGCGCAGCTTTCCTTGATCACGCGGAACGCGGAGCGCTATCGAAACAATCCTGAGTTCGTCGAGGATGCCTTCCAGACAGTGCGCAATTCGGTCGACAAGATGACGCGGCTGCTTGCCCAGTTGCGCTCCGCCGTGCCCTCCGAGCGCTCCGTCCAGGTGGCTCTGCGCGCCGTGCTCGAAGCGCTCGTCGTAGAGCGCGGCGTTCAGGATCCGCGCCCGATGCTATCGGTGGAGGATGATGTGGACCCTTGTATCTATGCGGACCCCGACCGCCTGCATGCCGTTCTTGGCAACGTCATCCAGAACGCCCAAGAGGCGACCAGCAAGGACGGTCGCGTGATTGTTCGCCTGTCCGCGACTTTGTCCGGCGCATTGATCGAGATTGAAGATGACGGCTGCGGTATGGAAGAGTCGTTCGTGCGGGATCGTCTCTTTCGCCCATTCGATTCAACCAAGGGGCTGGCAGGCATGGGAATCGGTGCCTATGAATGTCGCGAGTTCGTGACCAGCCTCGGCGGTCGCGTCCAGGTCGCGAGCGCACCCGGCGAGGGTACCCGTTTCGCCATCCGCCTCCCGCTCGAGGCGATCGGTCAGGATCTGGCAACGACGGCGGAGGCACTGTGACTGATTTTCAGGAGAGAGTGACCAAGCTACTGATCGTCGAGGATGACCCGGGGCTTCAACGCCAACTCCGCTGGAGCTTCGAAGGTTGCCAGGTAGCGGTTGCCGCCGATCGTGACGCAGCCTTGGCTGAACTTGGTACCTTGGAGCCCGAGGTGGTCACCCTGGATTTGGGTTTGCCGCCGGACCCCGGCGGCACAAGCGAGGGGTTTAAGCTGCTCGATGAAATCGTCGCTCGGACACCCGACGCCAAGGTGATCGTCGTGACGGGACACAATGATCGCAGCAACGCCGTGCGCGCGGTCGGACTGGGTGCCTATGACTTCTACGAGAAGCCAGTCGATCCCGACGTGCTGGGCTTGGTGATCGAACGCGCGGCGCGTCTGGTCCGGCTGGAACGCGAATACCGCAAGTTGGCGGCCCGCGTGCCTGACTCCCCATTCGGTGGGCTGATCGCGGTTAGCCCGCAGATGATGAAGGTGTGTCGCAGCATCGAGAAGCTGGCGCCGACCGATGTGACGACGCTGGTCCTCGGCGAGAGTGGAACCGGCAAGGAAGTTGTCGTGCGAATCCTTCACTCGCTGAGCAATCGCAGCAATCATCGCCTGGTTGCGATCAATTGTGCCGCGATTCCGGAAAATCTTCTCGAGAGCGAGCTGTTCGGTTACGAGAGAGGGGCCTTCACCGGCGCCGTCAAGACCACCCGGGGCAAGATTGAGACCGCCGATCGGGGCCTGTTGTTTCTCGACGAAATCGGCGACCTGCCGTTGCCGCTGCAGTCGAAGCTGCTGCGCTTCCTACAAGAGCGCGTCATCGAGCGCATTGGGGGCCGCAAGGAGATTCCTGTCGATGTGCGCGTCGTCTGCGCAACGCACCAGGACCTGGCAAAACTGATTAGCGAAGGTCGTTTTCGAGAGGACCTCTTCTACAGGGTCAATGAGGCGACCGTTCAGGTGCCTCCGCTGCGTGACCGTACCGGCGACGCGGTGGTGCTGGCGAGGGCCTTTCTGCAGCGTTTCGCCGCGCAGCACAAACGCGCGGTCAAGGGGTTCTCACCAGCCGCGTTGACGGTCATTGAGAAGTATGAGTGGCCAGGGAATGTCCGCGAGCTGGAAAATCGCGTCAAACGCGCGGTGGTCATGGCCGATGCTGCCGAGATTACCGCCGAAGATCTAGAACTGGACGAGGTGGCGGTTGAGGAAATGCCTTTCGCGCTGCGTGAAGTGCGCGAGTTGGCAGAGCTTCAGGCAGTCCAACGCGCGCTCAGTTTCGGCGACAACAACCTTTCACGCACGGCTGAGCTGCTTGGTATCACTCGGCCAACGCTCTACAACCTGATGAAGAAGTACGGGCTTTCAAATTGATGCCCGTCGAGGCGGGAAACCACACAGAGGCTCTCATGAACAGGCCCATCCGATGCCGTCACAGGATTCGGACCATCTTAATCCTGCCGTTGATGCTGCTCCTTCCATCCGCCGTGCTGGCGGATCTCGAGGGTTTCGAGGCCGCGACCGCGTCGTTCGACGCCGGAGAATACAGTGCCGCCGAGATCCACCTGAAGAATCTGTTGCGCACGGATCCGGCCCTGCTCGATGCGCGGCTGCTGTTGGCCCGCGTCTATCTGCAGGTTGGCAAGGGTGCCGCCGCGGAAAAGGAGCTGCGGCGCGCGGCGGACCTCGGTGCGGATGCAGCGCTTTGGCGATTTGATCTGGCCGAGGCGCTCGTGCTACAGGGTGAATTCACCGAGCTGCTGGAGCAGTTCGACGTCGATGCATTTCCCAGCGCACAGCGGGCGCAAGTGCTGGCCCTGCGCGGTCGCGCTTACCTTGGCCTACAGCAGCTAGACGACGCCAAGCGGGCCTTCGCCGAGGCGCTCGAGCGCGATCCGTCGGACCCGGTTGCAGGCATCGGTTTGGCGCGGGTGGCATTGATGTCCGGCGACACCGAGACCGCCGCCGCGACGGCCGATAGGCTGCTGGATCAGTTCCCGAACGAGCCGGACGTGCGACTGCTGCGGGCCGATGTCCATCGTCAGACGAGCGAGCCGCAGGCCGCTATCGAACAATTCGACGCCGTCCTGGAGCTGGAGCCGCAGAACCTGAACGCTATGTTGGGACGGGCGGCGGTACTGGTCGGTCTCCAGCAGTTCGACAAGGCACGCCGTGATCTCGACGCGATCGACGCACGCAAGCCGAATATCGTCGGGGTGAGCTACCTTCGCGGTGTCATGGCCTTCTATGAGCGTGACTGGGATGAGGCCGCCGGCTACCTGCAGCAGGTGCAGGGTGCGCGGCCAGACAATCTTCAGAGTCAGTTGCTAATGGGTATCGTCAGCTATGCACGAAACGAACTGCAGCTGGCCGAGGAGTATTTGTCCCGCGTGCTTATTGGGATGCCTGGAAATGTCCAGGCGGTGAAGGTCCTTGCGGCGACGCGGCTGAAGCTGCGAGAGCCGGAGCGAGCGCTCGAGTTGCTCGAGCCGCTCGCGGCCGGCGGCGATGCCCAAATCATGGCCCTGCTCGGCAGCGCCCACATGCTCGCTGGCGATCAGGAAAGCGGTCAGCAGTGGCTCAGCCGCGCCGTCGACAGCGCACCGGACGTCGCCGCCTTGCGCACTCAGCTGGCATTGACCTTGATCGCCGGTGGCAACACCAGCGACGCCATCGACGAGCTGCAGACGGCGGTCGATCTCGGCCAGGACCTGCTTCAGGCGGATGTGCTCTTGGTCCTGTCCGAGCTCAAAGAGAAGCGCTATGACAAGGCCGTCGCCGCCGGCGAGGCACTTGAGCAGCGACGGCCGGACAGCCCGATCGCGTACAACCTCACCGGACTCGCGCTGCTGGCCCAGGGCAAGCTAGACGACGCGCGCGTGCGCTTCGCGAAAGCGCTCGACCTCGATCCCGATTTCATGACGGCGCTGATCAATTTGGCGCGCGTCGACCTGTCCCAGCAGCGTCCAGATGAAGCCGAGCAGCATTATCGCCGAGTGTTGGAGAAGGAGCCGCGCAATCTCGCCGCGCTGCTCGGAATGGCGGCGTTGGCGCAGATTAGAGAAGACGACAGGGCATTGGAGGGGTGGCTCGGGAAGGCACACGACGGCAATCCGACCGCCAACCAGCCCGGTCTGCTACTGTCGCGCCATTTCATCGACCGGGGCGACTACCTGAGGGCGCTTGGCGTCAGCCGTGATCTGGCGACGCGCTTCCCCAACGATGCCGCCGCGCTGGAGATGCTCGGCCGTGCTCAGAGCCTCGCCGGCGAGGAGATCAGCGCGATCCGCAGCTTCGATCAGATACTCGAGAAGAACCCCGACAGTCCAGGCATCCTCTACCTGAAGGGAGGTGCGCAATGGAATGCCGGGGATCTTGACGGCGCCGCGGCTTCATTCGCCCGCGCGGCCGAGCTGCAGCCCGACTTGGTCGATGCGCGGGCTGCGATGGCGTCCGTCCTGGTCGCTGCCGAGTCCTTCGATGCGGCCCTGAGCGTTGCGCGGGCGTTGCAGAGCGATTATCCCGATCGGGAGCTCGGCTTCCGGATCGAGGGCGGCGTGCAGCTTGCCGCGCGCAATCCGGCCGCAGCCGTGCCGCCGCTGCGCAAGGCTGCGGCAATGGCGCCGAGCGCCGAGCTGACCCGGCAGCTGGCCGAGGCGCAGGTGCGGGCCGGTCATCCGGCCGATGCAATTGCAACGTTAGAACAGTGGGTGAGTGAGTCTCCCGATGATCTGGCCAGCCAGGCTTATCTGGCGATGCTGCTGCATGGTTCAGGCCAGGAGGATCGCGCGTTGCCGATTTACGAACGTTTGTACGAAACGGGCCAGGCCAATGCGCCGTTGCTGAACAATCTCGCCTGGATTCTGCATGAGCGCGGTGATGCCAGGGCACTGGAGATCGCCGCCAATGCCTACGAGCTTGACCCCAACCGCCCCGAGGTCGCCGACACCTACGGCTGGATACTCTATGGCAGCGGGGAGCGAGACCGCGGACTCAGTATTTTACAGCAGGCGTACCTCATCAATCCTCAGCAGGCCGAGATTGCTTACCATACCGCGCTCGCGTTGGACGGCATGGGACGCCGTGAGGAGGCGATCACCATCCTAGGCCGATTGTTACGCGAGCATCCCGATGCCGAACAGACAACTGCCGCTAGGGCGTTACTCAAGGAGCTGGGCGGCGACAGCGGCAGCTGACCGCGCCCGGCTGGCCGCCTGTTCTTCCGTGATTGCGAGTACGGCGACCTGTCGGCGTTATGCGAGGGCCTGATTGCGACCTGTCGGCACCAGACCGGGGAGAGCCCCGGCCAGCCGCTTCAGCGCCGGTCGATAGGAAGGTAATCGGTTTTCGTATTGCCCACGTAGATCTGGCGCGGTCGGGCGATACGGCTGCCTGAGGCCTGGTATTGCTCCCACCAGTGCGCGATCCAACCCGGTAGTCGGCCGATGGCGAACACCACCGTGAACATGTTGGTCGGGATGCCAATGGCACGCAGGATGATGCCGCTGTAGAAGTCGACGTTCGGGTAGAGTTGCCGATCGATGAAGTAGGGGTCGGACAGTGCGATCTCCTCCAGCCCGCGTGCGATATCGAGCAGCGGGTCGTTACGGGACAGCTGCGGTACCAGTTCCTCGGCCACCTTTGCCAGCATCTGCGCGCGTGGGTCGAAGTTCTTATAGACACGGTGACCGAAGCCCATCAGGCGAACCTTGCTGTCCTTGTCTCGGGCGAGTTTTACGTACTGCTCTGGGCTGAGGTTGCCGGCGTGGATCTGCTCGAGCATGTTCAGCACTTCAACGTTTGCGCCGCCATGCAGAGGACCCCAGAGGGCGCAGACGCCGGCCGCGACAGACGCAAATAGATTGGCACCACTGGAGCCGACCATGCGCACCGTGGAGGTCGAGCAGTTCTGCTCGTGGTCGGCGTGCAGGATCAGAATCAGGTTGAGCGCCTTGCGTACCAGGTCCGGACAGACATATTGCAGATAGGGCTGCGAAAACATCATGTGCAGCATATTCGGCACATAACGCAGCGCGGGGTCTGGATAGATATTGGGCAGACCTCGCGAATGCCGGAAGGCGTAAGCGGAAATAGTGCGAATCTTGCTGATGAGCCGCGCGGCGGCGTGGCGGAATTGGTCTTCGTCGTCGAGTTCGTGCAGTTCCGGGTGGAAGCAGGACAGCGAGTTGATCATGGCCGATAGGATGGCCATCGGCGGCGCGCTGCGAGGAAACCCCTCAAACTGGTGCTTCATGCCCTCGTCGAGGTTTGCATAGCGCGTGAGGTCTCCCGAGAAGGCATCGGACTCCGCCTGAGTCGGTAGGTTTCCGTAGATCAACAGTTGCGCCACCTCGATGAAGCTCGGGCTGTCCGCGAACTGCTCGATCGGGATACCGCGGTAGCGCAGTATGCCTTGGTCGCCGTCGATGAAGGTGATCGCGCTGCGGCAGCTTCCGGTATTGCCGTAGCCTTGATCGAGCGTGATATGGCCGGTCTTTGCACGCAAGGTGCTGATGTCGATGGCGCGCTCATGTTCGCTGCCCTCGATGATCGGAAGCCAGATCTGCTGATCGCCAAGGGTCAGGCTGGCCTGGTCGGAATGGGGCTGGCCGGAATGGCACTGGGCGTGCTGGCCGGTATCGGCGTCGGACATCTTATTTTTTCTCCGCGTGCATCTCGCTGTCGACAAGGGTGCTGTGTCGGTTGTTTATTGTCCGTCAACAGCCCGGCTCATAGCGCAAGTCGAGCGTGTAGGGGTGTTCTCCCGCGGGCTCCTCGGCCGGCGGGTCGATGTCGCCGGGAGTATGCCCCATCAGTCGAAAGCGGGCGATACGTCGACTCTCTGCCTCATAGCTGTTGACCGGAAAGCGTTCTTCCGCGCGCCCGCCGGGGTGGGCCACATGGTAGCTACAGCCGCCCAGGCTGGCATGATTCCAGAGGTCTACCAGGTCGAACACGAGCGGAGCCTGCGATGGGATGGTCGGATGCAGGCCCGATGGCGGACTCCATGCCTTGAACCGGATGCCGGCCACGTACTCGCCCTTGCGTCCGGTCGGGCGCAACGGAACTCTGCGACCGTTGCAGGCGAGCGCATGGCGGGCATCGGTCATGCCGTTGACCTTGACCTGCATGCGTTCCACTGATGAGTCGACGAATCGCGAGGTGCCCTGCGCCCTGACTTCCTCGCCGAGCACATGCCAGGGTTCGATCGCACCGCGCAGTTCCATGCGGATGCCGTTGGCGGTGACCAGGTCGCCGTAGTGCGGGAAGCGGAACTCGAAGAACGGGTCGAACCAGGCGGGATCGAAGGGGTAGCCGGCGCGCTGTAGCTCGCAGATCACGTCGTCGAAGTCCTGCCGCGCAAAGTGCGGCAGTAGGAAGCGGTCATGCAGCTCGGTGCCCCAGCGGATCGGCTGGCGTCGGTAGGGTTCCTTCCAGAATCGGGCGACCAATGTGCGCAGCAAGAGCATTTGTGCGAGCGACATGCGCGCGTGGGGCGGCATCTCGAAGGCGCGGAACTCGACCAGACCCTGTCGCCCTGCTGCGCTGTCCGGCGAGTACAGCTTGTCGATGCAGAACTCGGTTCGATGGGTGTTGCCGGTGACGTCCACCAACAGATTGCGAAGCACGCGGTCGACGATCCATGGCTGGCTGGACTCCATGCCAATCCGGCTCTTCGGCATCTGCTGGAAGGCGATCGCAAGCTCGTAGAGGCTGTCGTCGCGGGCCTCGTCCACCCTGGGCGCTTGGCTCGTTGGACCAATGAAGGTGCCGGAGAACAGATAGGACAGGCTTGGATGATGCTGCCAGTAGGTGATCAGACTCTGGATCAGGTCGGGTCGGCGCAACAGCGGACTGTCCGCCGGGGTCGGGCCGCCGAGCGTGACATGATTGCCGCCGCCGGTGCCGGTGTGGCGGCCATCGAGCATGAACTTCTCGGTACCGAGGCGGGCCAGGCGTGCCTCCTCGTAGAGGATGCTGGTGTCGCGCACCAGGTCCTCCCAGGAGCTGGCAGGATGCACGTTGACCTCGATCACGCCCGGGTCCGGCGTCACGGCGAGCTTCTGCAGGCGGAAATCGCGCGGTGGCTCGTAGCCTTCGATGATGATCTTGAGGCCGGTGTCGTGCGCGGTCGACTCGAGATTCGCTACCAGGTCGAGCCAGTGCTCCAGGTGCGTCAGCGGCGGCATGAAGCAGTAGAGGCGACCCTCCCGGACCTCGATGCAGAGCGCCGTGCGCACCAGTTTGGCCGGGTAATCGTCCGGCGGTGGCGCCTGCTCGGACAACGGCTGGCGCCGGTCGGCGGAGAGCGGTACCCGGCCGTAGCGGCGGGCTAGCGCGCTTGGGTCGAATCCTTGTTCCCTGACTAGCTGACGCGGTTGGTCGGGCTCGATGAGAGTCCCGTAGCGGCGTGCGATCTCATCATAAGGCCGATGCAGGCGGGGTGAGTTGGGTGGTGCGACCGGTTCGAACGGATCGCGTTCCGGGTGTGTGTCCAGCTCGGCGTCTGGCACGTGAGGCAGCGCGTCCAGCGGTAGCCGGAAGCCCATGGGCGAGTCGCCGGGGATCAGGAACAGGTTACCGTCGCGCAGCGCCCATTTCCCGCTGACCCAGCCGCCGCCCTTGGCGCCGAGGGTGAGACCGGCCCAGCGCAACGGCAGCGCGTAACCCACCACGCGCTCCAGCCCCTGATTAAAGACTCGGGCGATGCGGGCACGCTCGATTGGGTCCTTGAGCTTGCTGTCGAGCGCATCGACGTTGGCGGGCAGGCGCGCCTCCTTCCAGAGGTAGTAGAAGACGTCCTCGTGCGCCGGTTGCGCATGATCTGGCTTGACCCCGAGCTTGCGCGCCAGGGTGGTGATGAAGCGCTTGGCATCGGCGGGCTCGGCGCCGTCGCTGTCAGTTTCGTTGCCGAGTAGCGATTCGTTCTGCCAGACTGGCTCGCCGTCCTTGCGCCAGTAACAGGCCAGTGCCCAGCGTGGCAACTGCTCGCCTGGATACCACTTGCCTTGGCCGATATGCAGCATGCCGCCTGCGGCAAACTGGCGTTTCAGCCGCAACAGCAGGTCCTCGGCGAGCGCCTTCTTGGTCGGGCCGAGCGCGGCGATGTTCCACTCGGCGCCCTCCATATCGTCGATCGAGACGAAGGTCGGCTCGCCGCCCATGGTCAGCCGCACGTCGTTGTCGGCGAGTTCGGCATCAACGACCCGTCCAAGAGACTCGATAGCGCTCCACTGCTCGTCGGTGTACGGTTTGGTAACGCGCGGGTCTTCGTGGATGCGCTTGACCCTGTTGTGGAAGTAGAAGTTGACCTCGCTGGGGTCGGTGGCGCCTGTGATGGGCGCGGCGGATACCGGGTCCGGTGTGCAGGCGAGCGGGATGTGGCCCTCGCCCGCGAACAGGCCGGAGGTTGGATCAAGCCCGATCCAGCCGGCGCCGGGAACGTACACCTCGGCCCAGGCGTGAAGGTCCGTGAAGTCTCGCTCGGTGCCGCTCGGCCCGTCCAGCGCCTTCACGTCGGCCGTCAGCTGCACCAAATAGCCGGAGACAAAGCGCGCCGCCAGACCGAGACGGCGCAGGATTTGGACCAAGAGCCAGGCGGTGTCGCGGCATGAGCCCTTGGCGAGCGACAATGTCTGCTCGCAGCTCTGTATGCCCGGCTCCATACGGATGACATAGCCGATGTCCTGCTGCAGCTTGTTGTTCAGGTCGACGAGAAAGTAGACCGTCTCGCGCGGTGTGCGGTCGATGCCAGCCAGCCAATCGTTAAGCCGCGCGCCCTTCTCCTTGATCTCGAGATAAGGCGCCAGTTCCTTGATCAGCTGCGCGTCATAGCTGAAGGGATACTTGAAGGCATAGTCGTCGACGAAGAAGTCGAACGGATTGATAGTGATGATCTCGGCGATCAGGTCCACCTCGACGCTCAGCGTCCGCGCCTTCTCTGGAAACACCAGCCGGGCGAGGAAGTTGCCGAACGGATCCTGCTGCCAGTTGATGAAGTGCTCGTCGGGCTCGATGCGCAGCGAGTAAGAGCGGATCGGCGTGCGGCAGTGCGGCGCTGGACGCAGCCGAATAGTGTGTGGGCCGAGCCCGATGGAGCGATCGAAGCGATATTCGGTCTTGTGATTGATGGCGACGAGGATAGACATGAACGGCTGCGCTCCGAACGGGCCAGGGAGGATTTGCTTGGCGCTACTTTAACAGTACAACGCAAGAATCGTTCCGCTATCCTCGCGCGCTTGATCGAGCGGTCGGGTGTGCGGCGCGGCCGTCGTCAGATCACGGCCTCCCTGGATGTCGCCCGACGCGCCGGTATCGGGTCGAACCGGAGCTGGTGCGGACATGGAAGCAGGGGGAGTCGGACAGGAGTGACATTGTCGGTGTCGCGTTGGAGCCTCGATTCGTCGGCGGCGCGCTAAAAGAGGGCGTTGACGATGATCACTTGCACATTAAAGGGGCGCAGCGCCTTCTGCCGGTATCTTTCAGCAAGGGTCGCTGCCACTGTCGAGGTGGCACAAGATATGCTTTTTTATCTCCAAGAGGCGGCCTTTGGCCGAGGCGATTGCGATCAGCGGGGCACGCGGTGACATGATCATGAGCCAGTTCCAGTCCGGGGGCGGGCAGTTTCAGCGGTTCCTTTCCGACATGCCTCGGCAGCGCGGCGGAATTGGTGGGCGCGGTGGCCTAGGGTCGACGATGGCCTTTCACGAGTTCTACCAGGACGATTTCCGTCCACGCGAGCACTACCTGCCGATGTGGGAGCACATCCAGCAGACCGGGCAGAACCTACTCGGCGATAAGGCGCGCGAGGCGCACCTGACGCTTCATACCGAGGGCGTGACCTTCACCGTCTACTCCAATCAGGACGAGGGCATCGAGCGCGTTTGGCCCTTTGACATCCTGCCGCGCATCATCACCGCCGCGGAATGGGCACACATCGAGGCCGGCCTGAAGCAGCGCATCCGCGCGTTGAACCTGTTCCTCAAGGACCTCTACCACGGCCAACGTTGCCTCAAGGACGGCGTGATTCCGCCAGAACTCATCTATCGCGGTAAGGACTTTCGGCGCGAGATCATGGATATCGATGCGCCCCATGACATCTATACCCACATCAGCGGCGTCGACCTGATCCGCGACGAGGACGGCCGCTATCTGGTCCTGGAGGACAATCTGCGCACGCCCTCCGGTGTCTCCTACATGATCGAGAACCGCGTTGTTGAGCGGCGCATCCTGCCGGAATTCTTCGCTCGTTATCGGGTGCGCCGTGTCGAGCACTATCCGGCGCTGCTACTGCAGGCCCTGCGCCATCTATCGCCACGCGGCAAGGAGCGGGCGAACATCGTCGTGCTGACGCCGGGCATCTATAACTCCGCCTATTTCGAGCACACCTTCCTCGCCAAGGAGATGGGGGTGGAACTGGCCGAGGGACGCGATCTCATCTGTCGCAATGACAAGGTCTATCTTAAGACCACGCACGGCTTGAACCAGGTCGACGTCATCTATCGCCGACTCGATGACGATTTTCTTGATCCGCTGGTCTTCCGCAGCGATTCCGCCTTGGGCGTCGCCGGCGTCATCAATGCCTGGCGTGCCGGAAACGTTGCGCTGGTCAACGCCCCTGGCGCCGGTATCGCCGACGACAAGGCCGTCTACGCCTATGTACCCGAAATCATCCGCTACTACCTCGGCGAGTCGCCGATCCTGCAGAATGTGCCGACCTATCAGATGACCAACCCCGACGACCGCAACTATGTGATCGATAACATGGAGCGCATGGTGGTCAAGGCGGTGGCTGAATCCGGCGGTTATGGCATGTTGATGGGGCCGACCTCATCGCCGGCGCAGCGTGCCGAGTTCGCGCGCAAGGTGCAGGCAGACCCGCGCAATTACATCGCTCAGCCGGTGGTTCAGTTGTCGCGCCACATCTGTTATCTGGACGGCGAGTTGGAGTCGCGTCATCTGGACCTGCGGCCCTTCATCATCTACGGCGACGAGATCGACGTCGTACCAGGCGGCCTGACCCGTGTTGCCATGACCAAGGGCTCGCTGGTGGTCAACTCCTCGCAAGGCGGCGGCAGTAAAGACACCTGGGTGTTGGCGGATTGATGCTGAGCAGAATCGCAGAGTCCTTGTACTGGATGGCGCGCAACCTGGAACGCGCCGACGACACGGCGCGCATCCTCGATATCAATGTCGTCTTCATGCTGGAGGCCGATGAGGGCGCCACCGAGGAGATGCAGTGGACTCCGCTGCTGACCATCGTCGGTGCCGACGACGCCTACCTGGAGCGCCATCCGGATGGTCGCGTCTCCGTGCAGCGGGTGATTCACCTTCTGACTCAGGACAAGGCTTACTCGGGCTCGCTCTACAATAGTCTCCGCCTGGCGCGCGAGAATGCGCGCGTTGTGCGCGACCGCATCTCACAGGAGATGTGGGAGGCCATCAATCAGTTCTGGCTGTCCGCCGATGGTCATCTAAAGACCAAGCTGCAGCCTTGGCGTGCGGCCGATTTCTACGCCTATGTCCACCGCGAGGTGGCACTCTTCTTTGGTCTGGCACAGAGCACGATGATGCGAGGAGAAGCCTATGGCTTCACGGTGCTGGGCAGTCTTCAGGAGCGGGCCGATATGACCGCCCGCATCCTCGATGTCCGCTACCATTTGCTGCTGCCCGACTTGACGTTAGTCGGCTCGCCGCTGGATTTTTACCAATGGGGTGCGCTTTTGAAGTCGCTTTCGGGCTTCGAGGCTTACCGGCGCAAGTACCAGGGCGGTATCCGCCCCATCGACGTCGTCGAGTTCGTGCTGCTCGATGCCGACTTCCCGCGTTCGTTGCGCTACTGTGTAGACGGTCTGGGACGCGCGCTGGAGCGCATCGGTCTGGTGCCGGGCGGCGCCGTCTCGGATCGTATGGCGGCCCTGCGTTCACACTTGGACGGCACGTCGCCGCGGGCCGTGCTCGATCAGGGTTTGCACGAGTACCTCGATGAGTTCCTGGCGCTGCTGGCCGATCTCAGCGTCGCGATGCAGGCAGACTATTTCGAGGCGCATATGGCCGAGCCAGAGTTGCTGGAGGCGGCGTTGGTAGAGCCGCGTCACGCACTCGATGCGACCGGTGAGCGCACATGAGGTACCGGATCGAACGCTTTGACAGGATCGGTTTCGGTGCCCCGGTGCGCGAGCATCATTTCGAATGCCGCATCGCGCCTTGGGACGATGCCGGTCAGCGTCTCACCGGCCTTGAGATCGTCGTCGATCCCGGCGCCGAGGTTGGCTCGCATCGCGACTGCTTCGGCAATCAAGTGCACCGCTCGGCGCTGCTCGGCGCGCATGAGCGGTTGGTCGTGCACATGACCGCCGAGGTGCAGACATTGCTTGCGAACCCGTTCGACTTCGAGCCTATCGCGCCTGCGCGGGAAGCCGAATGGATCGCCGACAGCCTGCGTCAGGCACCGCGACTTTGGGACTATGTGCTGCACCGAAGCGTGCTGACGCCATCGCTCGATCAGGCCTCAATGTCCGAGCTCGCGCAGGCCGAGGAGGTGGTTGAGCTCGGACTTCCTCTGTGGCGCCCGGGCGTTGCCTTGCTGGCGCAGACGCAAGATCTCGTTGATTGGATCAGCGCCGAGTTCACCCATGATCCGGACCTGGTGCCGGCCGCGTCGCTCGACGAGCTGTTGCTGCGTCGAAGCGGCACCGCGTCCGACCTGGCTCATCTGCTGATCGCCGTTGCCCGCTCCTGGCAGATGCCCGCGCGCTTTGTGACCGGCTATCTAGACCCCGCCTATTTTCAACCGGACGATTCGGCTCCCCAGGGTACCACCGAAGCGCGCGCGCAGACCTTGCACTCTTGGGTAGAGATGCTGATCCCCGGCGGCGGATGGCGCGGCTTCGATGCGGCCCACGGTTTGGTCGCCGACGATACCTATGTTCGTTTGGCGGTCGGACGCGATCTAGGCGACGTGGCCGGGTTTCGTCAGAGCTTCAAGGGCGACGGTGAGCCGGATGGACTCGTCAGCGAGATCGATGTACGCCGGCTGGAGTGATCCTCGACGGATGCCGGCGGCGAAGGCCGCCTGAGATCCCTCTGGTTTCCTGCCGCGGGCGGGTCTATTTCCTTCCCTTCCCGACGGCCAGCGACGGCCCCGCTATAGAGCGGGGACGTCGTTTTTGGCAGCTTATTGTGGTCCGTCTGATCTGAGCTGGCCTTAGGCGATTTCCGGCAATCGCCTTAGTCCTCGAACGCGTTGACTGTCTCGACCTTCTGTACTTCGATAACCGGCGCGCGATCATAATCTTGCGCCTGTCGCTCGTCGTTGCGAGTGACGGCGGTCGTGACGCCGCCGATGAGCAGGGCAGCTAAAGCGATTCCAGTAATCATAATGAACCTCCAAGGTGTCGGGGAGGATGCTGACATTAAAGATTAGTATATAAGCAAGTTATTACATAGCAATACCTTGTTTTCGCTTCTCGTCCCCTGTCCTTTGGATTACAGGCCGTCAGAAGTACAAGGCGTTTTTGCGCTATGTTGCTGACTGCCGTTTCAGCCGCGTTCAACCTGCCGAGCAAACCGCCTAGTCATCCATGAGCCGCCGTTTGTTGATCATCGAAGACGATTCGTCACTGGCCCAGATGCTCGGTCTGCATTTTGCGGATGAGGGCTTCAGGGTCGAACTGGCTGCGACCTGCACCCGCGGTTTGGAGCTTTTGCGAGCAGAGGATTTCGACCTGGTGTTGCTCGATCAGCAACTGCCCGATGGCACTGGCAGCGAGCTGTTGCCTCGCTTGCTCGAGGCGCGGCCGGGTTTGGGTGTGATCATGATGACCGGGCGACACGACCTCGAGCTGGCCATCGATGCCATCCAGCGCGGCGCCGCCGAGTTCGTTCACAAACCGATTGACACGGATGCCTTGCAACTAACGGTCAACGGGCTGATTGACAAGCGCCGGCTCGCGCGCGAGCGTATGCGCACGCCTGCGGAGGGCGCAGGCGATGACGCGCCGCTGCAACGTGCTCTGATCGGTCGCAGCAGCGCGATGCTCGCGGTCAGCAAGGCCGTCGCACTGGGCGCGCGGGGCTCGGCGACCGTCCTCATCTGCGGGGAGTCCGGAACCGGTAAAGAGGTGGTGGCTCGGCTGATTCACCAGCACAGCGGTGTCTCCGGAGCGTTCGTCGCCGTGAACTGTGCTGCAATCGTCGACACCCTGCTGGAGAGCGAGCTGTTCGGGTACGAGCGCGGCGCCTTCACCGGTGCGCATGGACGCAAGCTCGGCAAATTGGAGCAAGCCCAGGATGGCACCTTGTTTCTCGACGAGGTCGGTGAGCTGGCCCCAGCGTTGCAGGCAAAGCTGCTGCGGGTACTTCAGGAGCAGGTATTCGAGCGAGTTGGCGGGACCGAGACGCTGGTCAGCACGGCACGCGTCATTGCCGCGACCAACCGCGACCTGATGGCTGAGGCCGCGGCCAGGCGCTTCCGCGAAGACCTGGCCTTCCGGCTGCGGGTGATCGAGATTCGATTGCCGCCGTTGCGCGAACGGAAGGATGATATTCCCTTATTGGTCCAGGGGCTGCTGCCTCGGGTCAACGCGCGCCTGGCGAGACCTGAGTCAGCCGCACCGCCGGCGATCACCGAGGCCGCCTTGGCTCGGCTGTGCGCTTACGACTGGCCGGGCAATGTGCGCGAACTCGAGAACCTGCTGACGCGCGCACTGATGCAGGCGCGCGACGGCGTCATCACGCTCGATCTGGTTGATCTGAGCGCGTCGGTCACCAGTGCCATTGGCCAGGCCGCGGCCGGTCTAGCCCCGACAGATGGCCATGGGTTATGCACGCTCGAGCAGGTCGAGGCCGAGCATATCCAGCGCGTGCTCGACCACACCGGCGGACACAAGGCACAGAGCTGTCGAATCCTCGGCATCTCGCGCCCGGCACTCGACCGAAAGATCGTCAAGCACGGCCTTCGACTGCCGCGCGCCGGCGCGGCGGATCGAAGCGGAGGCGCTGAAGGAGATTGAAGCTGGCGCCTGCCAAGATCATGCATCGAGTGCCTTCTGGGAGCGCTTGCGGAATACCCGCATCTCCTTTGCCGCCTGCACATCGCCCTTGCGCTGCGCGACCTCGGTGCCCTTGTCGAAGGCATTGATGGCGTCCTGATGGTCTCCAGCGGCCTGCAGCGCCTTACCATAGAGCTTCCAGGCGGCAGAATACTCGGGATCCTGGCGCACTGCTTCCCGCAAATGCGTCATCGCCTTCGCATGGTCTCCCTGCTTCAGATACTCGTTGCCTAGGCTGTAGCGCAGCAGCGCAGAGTCCTGTCCGCGCGTGCGCATGGCCTCGAGATTGTCGATGATGCCCATGGTCTGTGTTGTTGTGTTCTGTTTGGCTAGGTGGGTTCCAGAAGCCGCTGGTCGGACCGACTGCAGTGATGCAAATGACGCGCCGACGTGACGCCCTGAGTCACTTGCGCCAGAACGCCGGGGTCAGCAGCACTAGCAGCGTGAAGATCTCGAGCCGCCCGAGCAGCATGGCAAAGCACAGTATCCAGAGGCCAGGATCGTGCATGTTGGCGTAGTGCGCGCCAACGGTCGCGAGTCCAGGGCCAAGATTATTGATGCAGGCGGCAACGGCGGAGAAGGCCGTCAACAGGTCGAGGCCGGTGGCCGCGAGGGCGAGATACATGGTGACGAAGGCGGCCACGTACAGTGAGAAGAAGCCCCAGACGGCGTCCACTACGCGGTGATTGATGACCTTGTCGCCGACCCGCACCGGCAGCTGCGCGCTCGGGTGGATCAAACGGCCGATCTCGCGCAGCCCTTGCTTGATCAGCAGCAGGAAGCGGATCACCTTGATGCCGCCGCCGGTGGAGCCGGCACAGCCGCCAATGAAGGCGAGGAACAGCAGCAGGATCTGGCTGAACGGTGGCCAGTAGTAGAACTCCGCGGTGGTGAATCCGGCAGTGGTGCCGATCGAGACCGCTTGGAACAGACCCTTGGTGAAGGATTCCTCCCAGTCGATGTAGGTGTTCGTGTAGAAGAGCGTGACCGTGATGATGGCCGTCCCGACCAGCATGATGAACAGGAAGAATCGGAATTCGCTGTCGCGCAGGTAGGTCATCGGATCAAGCCTGCGTACGGCGATGAAGTGCAGCGCGAAGTTGACGCCGGCGGCGAGGAGAAAGACCACTGCGATCATCTCGATCAGCGTGCTGTCGAAATAGCCCATGCTGGCGTCGTGTGTCGAGAAGCCGCCGATGGCAACGGTTGAGAATGCGTGGCCGATGGCGTCGAAGGCCGACATGCCCGCGGCCCAGTAGGCGAGCGCGCAGGCGACCGTCAGCGACAGGTAGATGTACCACAGGGCCTTGGCGGTCTCGGTGATACGCGGCGTCAGCTTGGTATCCTTCATCGGTCCCGGCGTTTCTGCCCGATACAACTGCATGCCCCCGACGCCGAGCATGGGCAGTACCGCCACCGCTAACACGATGATGCCCATGCCGCCGAGCCATTGCAGTTGCTGGCGATACCAGAGGATTGCGTGCGGCAGCTGGTCGAGGCCGAGGATGACGGTCGCGCCAGTCGTGGTAAGGCCGGACATGGACTCGAAGATGGATTCCGTCAGCGACAGCTCCGGCTGCGGCGAAAGCCAGAACGGCAGTGCCCCGGCGAGGCAGAGAGTCACCCAGAACAGCACCACCACCAAGAAACCGTCGCGCAGCTTCAAGTCTTGATGTTTGCTTGCGACTGGCAGCCAGATGATCAGCCCGGTGCCGAAGATGACGAAAAAGGCGTCGACGAAGGGCATGCCTGCGCCGTCGCCGTAGATCAGCGCGACCAGGGCCGGCGGCAGCATGGTTGCGCTGAACACCATCAGCAGCAGGCCAAGTATCTTCTGAACCGCGGCGAAACGCTTCATCGCTGGGAGGGTAGAGCAGCGTAGACAGTTCGACCGTGCGCTCGGCGTTCACGCATCAGAAGAAGGTGATGCCGACCTGGAACAACTTCTCGACGTCCGGGATCTTGAGTTTGTCTTGCAGGAACAGGATCACGTGATCCTCGGATTCGATGATCGTATCGTGATGCGCCATGATGACCTCGTCACCGCGTACGATGGCCCCGATGCTGGCGCCCTTTGGAAGATGGATTGCCTCGATCGCCCGCCCCACCACCTTGGATGAGCTGTGATCGCCGTGCGCGATGGCCTCAATGGCCTCGGCGGCGCCGCGGCGCAGCGAGTGCACGACCACGACATCGCCGCGGCGCACATGCTTCAGCAGGCTGCCGATGGTGGCCTGCTGCGGCGAGATGGCAATGTCGATCGGGCCGCTCTGCACCACCAGGTCGACATAGGCAGTGCGGTTGATCAGGGCCATGACCTTGCGTGCGCCGAGGCGTTTTGCCAGCATCGCCGAGAGGATGTTGGCCTCGTCGTCATTGGTGACAGAGCAGAAGACATCTGTATCCTCGATGTTTTCCTCCAACAGCAGCTCTTCGTCGGCGGCGTCGCCGTGCAGCACGATGGTGCGTTCGAGCGTCTCGGCGATGAACTTGCAGCGATCCAGGTCGCGCTCGATGACCTTGACCCGATAGTTGCGCTCAGTGGCCTTTGCCAGGCGTGTGCCGATATTGCCGCCGCCTGCGAACACGAGCCGCTTGTAGGGCTTCTCCAGGCGTCTGAGTTCACTCATCACCGAGCGTATGTGCTTCGGGGCGGCAATGAAAAACACCTCGTCATCGGCCTCGATAACGGTGTCGCCGCCTGGCTTGATGGCGCGATCGTGGCGGTAGATCGCCGCCACCCGCGTGTCGACGTGCGGCATATGCTCGTAGAGTGTGCGCAGCTCCTGCCCGACCAATGGGCCGCCGTAGTAGGCGTGCACTGCCACCAGCCGCACCCGCCCGCCGGCAAAGTCGGTGACCTGCAGCGTGCCGGGGTTCTCGATCAGCCGCAGGATGTAGTCGGTGACCAGCTGTTCCGGGCTGATCCGCACGTCGATGGGTAGTGCCTCGGCACCGAACAGCTTGTCTTGTTCGAGAAAGCTCGGCGCACGCACGCGGGCGATCTTGGTGGGCGTACGAAACAGTGTATAGGCGACTTGGCAGGCGACCATATTGGTCTCGTCGCTGTTGGTGACGGCGATGATCATGTCGGCGTCCTCGGCGCCGGCGCGAACCAGCACATCAGGATGCGCCCCATGACCTTGCAGCGTGCGCAGATCGAAGCGGTCGGCCAGCTCCCGCAGGCGCGCCGCATCGGTGTCGACCACGGTGATGTCGTTGGCCTCACTGACCAGGTTTGCGGCAACCGAGCTGCCGACCTGGCCGGCGCCGAGGATCAGGATCTTCACTTGAAGACAGGGTCGAGGAGCGAGAGCCGAAGGCCAAGGAAGACGGTGTCAACCATCGACACCTCGATACGCGACATTCGATGCTCGATACTCATCGACGCTCTTTGATCTCGATGCCGAGGGAGCGCAGCTTCCGGTAGAGATGCGTTCGCTCCATGCCGGCTTCCTTGGCCATCTTGCTGACATTGCCGGTGTGCTTGTCGAGCTGATACTCGAGATAGGCCTTCTCGAATTGTTCGCGCGCCTGCCTTAGGGGCTGGTCGAAGGAAACCAATCCTTCAAGCGGTTGCGTTGGCACCGGTGGCGTCGAACCGAGCGCGCTCTCCACCTCGGTCTGTGTTATCTCGTCGCCGGCACCCAGTATCAGCACTCGCTGTACCAGGTTCTTCAACTCGCGCACGTTGCCCGGCCAAGTGTAATTGCGCAGGAAATTCTGGGCCCCGACGCTGAAGCGCCGATATGGCAGTTTCTCGTGTGTGGCGAAATAGTCGACATAGTAGTTGAGCAGGTCCGAGATATCCTCGGCGTGCTCGCGCAGCGGCGGAATGTGCAGTGGTACCACGTTGAGGTGGTAGAACAGGTCCTCGCGGAAGCCGCCGTCGCGTACCTCCTCCTTCAGGTCCCGCTGGGTGGCCGCAATGATCCGCACGTCGATCGCGACCGGATCGCTGCCGGCGACGCGCAGGAAGGAGCCGGTATCGAGCGCGCCGAGCAACTGCCCCTGTGCCTCCAGGTCCATGTCGGCGACTTCGTCGAGCAGCAGCGTGCCGCCGGCGGCCTGCTCGAGGCTGCCGTAGTGGACATGGCCGCCTTCCTCGCTGCCGAACAGTTCACGCGCGGCATTGCCACGCGCGATGGCCGAGACGCCCAGGTCAACGAACGGACGCTCTTTGCGGGCGCTCTGCGAATGCAAAAACCGGGCAAAGGTTTCGCGGCCTGCACCGGGCTCGCCGGTGATCAGTACCCAGGTGTCATGCTGGGCGATGCGCTTGACCTGCTCGCGCAGCCGCTGCATCGCGGCGGAACGGCCGGCAGGTTCATGCACGAGCGGTGCGCGCCGCCGCAGGCCAACATTTTCGCGTACCAGCTTGTCGGCCTCTAGCGCACGCTCGACCGTGAGCAGCAGCTTGGCCATCGACAGCGGTTTCTCGAGGAAGTCGTAAGCGCCGAGCCGGGTCGCCTCGACCGCCGTCTCGACGGTGCCGTGCCCGGACATCATGATGACCGGGCACGGCAGGCCTTCGTCCTCGGCCCATTCCTTCAGCAGGCTGATGCCATCGAGGTCGGGCATCCAGATGTCCAGCAGCATCAGGTCGGGCCGGCGCTCGCGCAGCGCGTGCCGTGCCGCCGCGCCGTTTTCGGCGTTGGTGACCGAGTAGCCCTCGTCTTCGAGGATGTCCTGCACCGTTTCGCGGATGTCTGGCTCGTCGTCCACGACGAGGATATGGGTCGCGCTCATGTTTCTCCTGCTTGCCGGGTCGGCATCGCTGACGCGGTAGGATCATCTCGCCACACCGGCAGTCTCGCCGTGAAACGGGCGCCGTGTTCCGCGTTCTCTACCCCGATGATACCGCCGTGCTCTTCAATAATCTTCTTGACGATAGCAAGACCAAGCCCGGTGCCTCTCGCCTTGGAGGTGACATAGGGCTCGAACAGGCGTTCGAGGAGGTCGGCGTCGATGCCGCCGCCATTGTCCTGGATCGTCAGTTCGATGGCGGGAGATTCGCTGCTCGGCAGAAGTCGCGTGCGAACCTCGATGCTGGCGTCCTCGCGACCCTCCAGGGCCTCCGATGCATTTTTGAGCAGGTTGTGCATGACCTGCCGCAGGCGCTTGGCGTCGCCCTTGACTACTGCGTCCTGGGCGCCGAGCCTGATTGAAAGGCCCTTGGTGCCGGCACGGTAGAGTTCGAGCACGTCCGAGATCAATTGATCGAATAGGAACGGCTGCTCCTGCATCTGCGGCGTGCGTGCATAGTTGGCGAAGTCGTTGACCATCGACTTCATCGCCTCGACCTGCTGCACGATCGTGTTGGTTGAGCGCTCCACCACCCGTGCATCCGCCTCCGGCAGCTTCGTTAGCAACTTGTGGCGCAGCCGTTCGGCGGAGAGCTGGATCGGTGTCAGCGGATTCTTGATCTCATGCGCCAGGCGCCGCGCAACCTCGCCCCAGGCCGCATCGCGCTGGGCACGGATCAGTGTCGTGATGTCATCGAACACAACGACGTGGCCCGCTCCCTCGCCGCTCGCGCTCGGCAGCGGGCTGCCGCGGCACATCAGCACCTGCCGGCCCTCGCTGCCGAACAGCGTGACCTCCTCGCGCCAGTCCTGTCCGGCGCTGGTGTGCCTGCGCACCGTCTCGCCCCAAAGCGTCAGCCTAGGATGGGCGGTCTCCAGTACGTCCATGGAGATACCCTCGTCCGGGCGCTCGCCCAGGCGCAGGATCTGCTGCGCGGCTGGATTCATGGTCCCCAGGTTCAACGCCTGATCGAAGGCGACCACGCCGCTCGACAGCCGTCCGAGTACGGTCTCGAGGTAGGCGCGCTGTTCCTCGACCGCCTGTTGACTGCGCGCGGCCTGGTCGCGTGCCTGGGCAATGCGCCTGGTCATGGCGTTGAAGGATGCGACCAGAAACGCCAGCTCGTCGTCGTGTGCCGGCAACGGCAGCTGTTCTTCGTAGTTGCCTTCGGCTACCGCGCGCGTACCGCGGGCGATGTTTGCCACCGGCGCGGCCAGCCGCTGAGCGGTGGCGAAGGCAGCCAGCAGCGCCGCCATCAGGCCGAACACCAGCACCAGCGAAAGCGTCAGCGAAAAACTGAACTTGAGCGAACGGCGCAAATAGGACAACTCCTTGTAACGGTTGTAGGCGTCCTCGAGCCGGGTCGCCAGCTCGCTGATGCGTGCCGAGGTCGGGAAGATGGCCTGCAGCAGGATTGGGCGCGCGCTCGAATCCTTGACCAACACGCGCACGATCAATTCGCCGTCCGCGTTGGTCTCCAGGCCGACGTAGTCGACACCCATGCGCACCCCCTGAATGACCTCTCGCTCAGGGTGGTCCGGCACCAGCTGCGTCGGATCGTCGATGGCGGTGCCAAGGACCTGCCCGTTCGGCTCGTAGACGGTCAGCTCCAGTGCGCCGGCCTGGCGGCGCAGCTCGTCCAATGTCAATGCCAGCGCGGTGGCGGAGCGGTCTTCGACGCCGTCTAACAGCTGCGAGCTGTACTTCATCAGCACGCGTTGGTTCAGGTCCAGCGATGCCTGATTGAGCGTCAGTGCATCTTCCATGGCGGTGTCGACCTCGACGTCGAACCAGCTGTCGATACCGCGCAACAAAAAGCCCAAGGAGTAATAGTAGACGACGCCGAGCGGCAACAGAGCGATCAGAGCGAACAATAGGACGATGCGTGCCGTAAGCCTCGAACCGGCCGCCTGCCGGCGGTAACTCAGCACCAGGCGGACGACATTGAACCCAACAATGACCACGAGCGCGAACAGGCCCACCAAGACGACCGACAGCAGTGGCACGAAGACACGGCTCAGCGCCTCGGAGTTCTGCACCGCGGCGCTCATCAGGTGCAGCGCCACCATCAGCGCGATCAGCAGCACGCCGACGCCGATGGCGCCCGGGTGTTTGAGTCGACGGCGCAATAGGCTCAGGGTTTCAGCGGCCACTTGGTCCAGGCACTGGATTGCTTCCAGGATGGGTAGAGATAGGCCATCGGCCGCAGCGGCAGCGGCAGCTCCTCGATGTCCAACGAGGCGCGCATTTGAACCTCATAGGATTCGTCGGGGTTTAGCCGGGTCTGATCGAGCAGTTGCAGATTCTTGATCTCGCCGAGCGCACTCACTGCCGCGTCACGCGTGACATAGGTGCGGCCACTCTCGCCCGGCAGTTGCGAGACCAGATAGCGGTCCGACAATGGCTTGTACCGGATGCGATAGCGCAGTCGTTGATCGATCAGGCTGTTGTCCCAAATCCAGTCGTCCTCGGGCCGAACCTGGATGTGTACCTCGACGGTCAGCGGTACGCCGTTGTCCAGTGCCTCCAGCGCACGCTCGCTGAAATCGTAGTCGATCTGTGCGTCCAGCACATAGGTGCCGTTGACCAGCCGCGTCTCGACCTCGGCTACCTCGAACTCCGCCACCGCCCGCAATGGCAGCAGGGTCGTGATCAAGGTCAGCAAGAGTGCCAGACGCGTGCGCCGCCCGCTCATGCTGCCTCCTCCAAGGCTGCCTTTTCGATGATGGCGTAGTAGAAGCCGTCGCCGCCATCGGGCTTTGGCAGCAACTGGCGGCCCAAGTCGCAGTGCGCCGTGTCGGCGATGTTCTCGGTGGCGTTGATTGGCCGCGCGCGCGCATCGGCGTGGCGGGTAAGGAAGGCGCGCACCTGGGTCTCGTTTTCGTCGGGCAGTACAGAGCAGGTGGCATAGAGCAGCCGGCCGCCGGGCAGCAGCAACGGCCACAGGGCATCGAGCATCGCGCGCTGAGCGACCACTAACGCGGCAATGTCTTCGTCTCGGCGCAGCCATTTGATGTCAGGGTGGCGACGAATGACGCCGGTGGCCGAGCAGGGTGCGTCCAGCAGGATGCGATGATAGGGCGCACCCGGCCAGTTTGACTGTGCTGCGCTCGCATCAGCGACCAGCAGTTCCGCCGATAGGCCGAGCCGATTCAGCGTCTGCTGGAGTGTCTGCATGCGCTCGGCGTCGGCATCAACCGCGGTCAGGCGCGCCAGGGCGCGGCTGTGTTCAAGGACATGGGCGCTCTTGCCCCCGGGTGCCGCACAGGCGTCGAGTACGCGCTCTCCAGGCTGCGCATCAAGCAGCGCGGCCGCAAGCTGGGCCGATGCATCCTGAACTGAGACCAGGCCCTCGCCGAAGCCTGGCAATCCGCGCGTCGCCACGGGATGATCGAGCGTCAACGCGGCATCGAGTTCGGGCAGCGTGCGCGCGGCGAGCCCCTCGCGTTCCAGCAGTATCCTGTAGGCTTCTCTGTCGCCGCGCAGCAGGTTGACGCGGAGAGTCATCGGGGCGCGTGCGTTGCTGGCCTCGACGATGGCCTGCCAGTGCGCTGGCCAAGCGCTGCGCAGCCTCCCGAGCAGCCAATCGGGAAACAGCCAGGTCGCGGCCTGATCGCCGCTGATCTGCTCGAGCAGCGCCTGTCGTTCACGTTGGAACCGTCGCAGCGTCGCGTTGACCAGCCCGCCCGCGCGCGCGCGGCCGAGCACGGCCGCGGCTGCGACCGTCGCAGACACCGCCGCATGTGACGGTATGCGCATTGCCGACAGCTGGTAGAGGCCGACCGCGATCAGGGCTTCCAGTATGCGGTCGGCCCGCCGCATTGGGCGTGTGAGCAACAACGCGATAAGTGCCTCGAGGCGCGGCAATTCACGCAGCGTGCCGAAGCAGATGGCTTGCAGCAGTGTCGCGTCGCGTTCGCCGAACTCGGTAATGGCGCTCTGCAGGGGGTTGGTCAACGAGCAGCCTTCCACGCGCACCGCGTGCACGAGGCGGGCGGCCGCGGCCCGCACCGCGGCACCGCGGCCGGCGGGCTCGGGTCGCTGCCTGCCGGGACGTTCAGCCAAGCAGCGCACCGGCCAAGCTGCGGGCATTAATGAAATCCACTACCGGCATCGGTCGCTTGCCAGGGGCTTGCAGCCGTGTGATACGCAGTACCCCGTTGCCGGTCGCGACGTCGATGCCCTGCTTGCCGGTAGCCAAAACGCTCCCCGGCCGCGCGGTTTTATCCGCATTCGAGGCGTCGCTCGCCGGGCGTTCCATTGCCTCGGCCTGCCAGATACGCAAGGTGTCGCTGCCGAGGCGAGTCTGGGCGACCGGCCAGGGATCGAACGCGCGCACCTGTCGCGCGATCTCAACCGCCGGCCGCGCCCAGTCGATACGCGCCTCGTCCTTGCTGAGCTTGTGCGCGTAGCAGGCCAGTGCGTCGTCCTGCGGCCGCGGCTCGACTCGACCGGCGAGGATGCTCGGCAGTGCCGCCAGCAACGCCTCCGCGCCGAGCACGGCGAGCCGCTCATGCAGACCGCCCGCGGTCTCGTCGGCGGCGATGTCGAGCCGGCATTCGAGATACACGGGGCCGGTGTCCAGCCCCGCCTCCATGCGCATGATGCTAATGCCGGTTTGTTGGTCGCCGGCCAGGATGGCGCGCTGGATCGGCGCGGCGCCACGCCAGCGCGGCAGGATCGATGCGTGGATGTTCACGCAACCAAGCCGAGGCGCCTCGAGCGCGGCCTGGGGCAGCAGCAGGCCATAGGCGGCGACGACCATGAGGTCCGGTTGTAGGGAGCGCAGTTCTGTCAGCGCCTCGCCGTCTCTCAACGTTGCCGGCTGTCGAATCGGGATGTCCGCGGCGATTGCGGTCTGTTTGACTGGTGATGGGGACAGCTTGCGCCCGCGTCCGGCAGGACGATCCGGCTGGGTGTAGACGGCCACGACGTTGCAGTCCTGCGCAAGCAGGGACCTCAGCGCAGGCACCGCAAAATCCGGGGTGCCGGCGAAGATGATACGCGCTCGCTCCGTGGGCAGGCGATCAGGCTCCCTGTTCGCGGTCATCGGATTTGGCTTTCCATCTGGCCAGGGCGTCCGACTAGATCGCGCGTCGACGCGCCGCCGGCTCCGCGGTCGTTTGGCGTCTTTCCTTTTCCAGCTTCTTGCGGATGCGTTGGCGCTTCAATGCCGAGATGTGGTCGACGAACAACCGCCCGTCCAGGTGGTCGATCTCGTGCTGAACGCAGACCGCGAGCAGGCCGTCGGCGTCGAACTCGAACGCTTGCCCGTCGCGGTCGAGTGCGCGGGCCCTGATACACTCCGCTCGGCTCACGCTTTCGAAGAAGCCAGGCACGGATAGGCAGCCTTCATCCATCTGCTCCTCTCCGGTCTTCGACAGGATCTCCGGGTTGATAAGGCACAACGGTTGGTCTTTGGTCTCCGACGTGTCGATGACGACGACGCGCTTGGCTACATTGACCTGGATTGCTGCAAGACCGATGCCGGGGGCCTCGTACATGGTCTCGAACATATCGTCGACTAAGCGACGAATACTGTCGTCTACCTGTTGCACAGCCTCGGCCTGGCGCCGAAGCCGCGGGTCAGGAAAAGTGAGTATTTCCAGTTTTGCCATAACCTTGCAATAACCTCTTAAGCGTGTAGTGCCGAGCCTGCATGTTGCGCTAAGATCTACATCATACACTATCGTACAGGGGTGCTCCGGACCTCGGCGCGCATCGGAAAAGACTTTCGGGCCAGTTGCTTGTGCGCTGATTTCCAAGCCTCGCACGAGCCGTTCCATCGGCTGTCGACCGAAGGGCGCCGTGTCAGCCGTATCCAGATGCCTTGGGGCGATGTCCTGCCGAGGCCGAAAACCGAGGCTAGACATCCGAGGCCAGACAGAGGAGTCGCCATGATGATACATCCCGCTCCGTCGCTCTCTATGACCCTCCCCTGCGCGAAACGGTTCGCTCGCTTGCCGCCGCGCTGGCTATTGGCGGCCTTACTGCTGCTTACAGCAGGTTACGTATGTGCCGAAGTCGAACTGGCGCCTGATCATCCGCAGACCTATGTGGTGCAGTCAGGCGATACGCTTTGGGATATCGCCGGGCGCTTTCTACGCGATCCCTGGCGCTGGCATGAGGTCTGGGACGAAAATCCTGGGGTAGCCAATCCCAATCGCATCTATCCCGGCGAAGTGCTCGAACTCACCTATCGCGGCGGTCGCCCGCGCATTCGCTCGTCGCGTGGCGGCGGCCAGGGTATGCGTACGGTCAAGCTTTCACCGCGGGTGCGCGTGACCGAACTGGATCGGGCCATTCCGACCATCCCGGTGAATGCTGTCGCACCTTTCTTGTCGCGGCCGGTGGTGGCCGATGCACGTGAACTCGACGACGCCCCCTATGTCGTTAGTTTTCCGGACCGGCGTCTATTGGCCGGCGCCGGCGACATGTTTTTCGTACGCAGTATCCTGACAGCGCAGAGCGACCGCTTCGAGGTGTTGCGTCCGGGTCAGGAGTATCGCGATCCGGATACCAACGAACTGCTCGGCTTCGAAGCCAGGTACATTGCTGCCGCAAGGCTCGAGCGTGCCGGCGATCCGGCAACGCTCGTCGTGACGCGCTCGCAACGTGAGGTGGAGATCGGCGACCGGGTGCGTCCTGCGCGGGAGGACGAGCCGCTGCGCAGCTTCGTCCCGATGCCCGCGCCCGCCAACTTGCAAGGCAGGATCATGGCGGTTCTGAACGGCGTTTCGCAGATCGGTCAATTCGATGTCGTGGCGCTGAATCGCGGCTCGCGTCAAGGCGTCCAGATCGGGCATGTGTTCGAGGTCTTTCAAGGCGGCGATCTGCGCCACGACGAGGTCCGTTCACGTCGTGCCGAATGGAACTGGCGAAACGAGACGCCGTTGGACACCTCGTTCTGGTATGGCGATTGGGAGCTCGACGGCTGGGAGCGTAACCGGCCCGATCCGGACGCGCCCTTGCCGCTGCACCGGCGTGCGGTGCGCCCGCTGGACCAATATGTCGTACCGGATATGCGCTCGGGCGTGATCATGGTGTTTCGTGTCTTCCCGCGCGTCAGCTTCGCGCTTGTGATGTCGGCAACCAGGCCGATGCATGTGGGTGAGATGGTCGCCGCGCCGCGCCAGTGATGACGCCTAGCGTGCTGGCGAGTGCACGCGGCGCAGGTGTGCCCCGGTGACTGATCCGCGCCAGCAGCAGCTGTGTGATTGGCTGAGCCTGACCCTGGCGCCCGGGATTGGGTCGCGAACCTGCGCCGGATTGCTGGAGCGCTTCGGCTCTGTTGCTAGGATCCTGTCCGCTGGGCCTGATGCACTGCGTGAGGCTGGCTTGAGTGCGAAGGCGATCAATGCGTTGCAGCGCCCGGACCATGCGGCGATCGATGCGGTGCTGGAATGGGCCGCTCAGCCGGGTGCTGTGATCTTGACGCTCGATGACCCGCGCTACCCATGTCAGCTAAGGCAGCTCGATGCTCCGCCGTCGTTGCTCTTCGTGCGCGGCCAGGTCGATTTGCTGGGCGAGCCTCAGATCGCCATCGTCGGCAGCCGGAATCCAACCGTCGGTGGTATCGAGACGGCGCGAGACTATGCCCGCTATCTCGCTGGGGTCGGCCTTATCATTACCAGTGGCCTCGCGGTTGGAATCGATGGCGCGGCGCACGCTGGCGCCTTGGAGGTGGGGCGTACGATCGCCGTGCTCGGCACCGGACCGGACCGCGTCTACCCGGCAGCCCATCGCGACTTGGCACGGCGCATCGCCGGCAGCGGTGCGCTAGTGACGGAGTTTCGGCCTGGCATCGGTCCGCACGCGAGCCACTTCCCTCGTCGTAACCGGCTCATCAGCGGACTCAGTCTCGGAACCCTGGTGGTGGAGGCGGCACCGAACAGCGGCTCCTTGATCACCGCGCGCTACGCGGCCGAGCAGGGGCGTGAGGTATTCGCAGTCCCGGGTCGATTCACAATCCCTTGGCACGGGGCTGTCATGCGTTGATCCGTCAGGGAGCGAAGCTGGTCGATGCGGCCGATCAGATTCTGGAGGAACTCTGCCCACAGTTGAGGCGTTTCGTGGACGAGCCGACGGTTGACAGGCAGCGGGCCGGTGCGCCGTCGTTCGATGTACCGCCGTCATCCAACGAAACCGGCGAAGCGAGTGGCGACGACCCGGGCTATCAGCGTCTGCTCGCGTGCATGGGTCACGACCCAACAGCGCCTGACGAACTGATTGCCCGCTCCGGTCTGTCGGCGCAGGCGGTCTCGTCGATGCTGCTGTTGTTGGAATTGGAAGGGCGGGTGGTATCGCATTCCGGCGGCAGGTACAGCCTGCGCGGCGGCTAGCGACTCGCGTCGCAATCGAACGACAAAAGGTCAGCGGCGCCCGCAGACACCGGCCTATAATGCCGCCGACCGCCCGTTGCCGATCGATTGCGCGGCGCATGGCCACTGCCGAGGTTGATGCATGTACGAAAACATGGTCGATGTCCTAATCTACCTGTACGAGAATTACATGGATGGGGAGTCGCGCGCGCTGGTTGATCAGGGTGAACTCGAGACCGAGTTGTCGCAGGCCGGCTTTTCCAGCGGCGATATCACCCAGGCCCTGGCCTGGCTTGACGAGTTGGCCAGCCGTATGGAGAGCACCCATTACCAGCCGCGCGGGACCGCGGCGACGCGAATCTACACCGAGGCCGAATGCCATAAGCTCGATATCGACGCGCGCGGCCTGCTGTTGTTCCTGGAGCAGAGCGGCATTCTCGACCCGCTCAGCCGTGAACTGGTCATCGATCGCGCGGTGGCGATCGACCAGGTCGCGGTCTCTGTCGACGAACTGAAATGGATCGTGCTGCTGGTGCTGATGAATCGTCCCGGCCGCGAGTCCGCATTGAGCCAGATGGAAGACCTGGTCTACGGCGATCAGCCGGTCTATCTGCATTGAGGGAGGGGCGAGGGGCTGGTGTCGAGGAAGAGTGGACGGAGTTCCTGCAGGTGTCCGGGAGTTAGACCGTTCCGAACACTAGCCCGGTGAGCGCCCCTGGTTTTTCTGCAGGTGTCCCTGTAAGTTCGGGCGAATACGCCCCCTCTGCCTGGTCGGCAATCTGACATTCCGGGCGACGCTTACCAACGAGGCAGAGGAATGCGCCGCGGCCGCGTCGACGTCTCGCCTACTCTCTCTTCGATGCATTTTCCTGGTCATGCCCCTTGACCGCGGCCCGCTTTGATCCCTACCTTGGTGCAACTCCCGCGGTTCGTATCTCCGCAACGCCCGCCGATCTTCCCCGAAAGGCCGCTATGAATCTCGTCGTCGTCGAATCCCCCGCCAAGGCAAAGACCATCAAGAAGTACCTCGGCCCCGAGTTCGAGGTCGTCGCCTCCTACGGCCATGTTCGTGATCTGGTGCCGAAGGAGGGCGCTGTGGACCCGGAGCACGGGTTCGAGATGAAGTATCAAATCATCGACCGCAACGAGAAGCACGTCCAGGTCATCTCCAAGTTGCTGAAAAAGGCTGGTGCCCTCTACCTGGCTACTGATCCCGACCGCGAGGGCGAGGCTATCTCATGGCACCTGTTCGAGCTGCTCGCAAAACGCAAGCAGATCGGCGATCGGCCGGTTTATCGGGTGGTCTTCAACGAGATCACGAAGCGCGCGGTGCAGGACGCCGTTGCGCATCCTCGCGAGCTGTCGCTTGATCTGGTCAATGCCCAGCAGGCGCGGCGCGCCTTGGATTATCTTGTGGGTTTCAATTTGTCTCCGCTGCTCTGGAAGAAGGTGCGCCGCGGGCTATCGGCAGGTCGTGTGCAGAGCCCAGCGCTGCGCCTGATCGTCGAGCGTGAGCTGGAGATCGAGGCATTCGAGCGGCGCGAATACTGGAGCATCGAGGCCGATGCCCAGGGTGAGCCCGGCGATGGCGGCAAGCCGTTCGCGGCCAAGTTGATTGAGGTCGATGGAGACAAGGTCGAGCAATTCAGTATCACCGACGAGGCGCGCGCGCGCCAGGTCGAGCAGGCCCTTCTCAAGGCCGCCAGGGGCAAATTGACCGTTGAGCGCGTGGAGCGAAAACAGCGCAAGCGCAACCCGGCGCCGCCCTTTATCACCTCGACGCTGCAGCAAGAAGCCGCGCGCAAGCTTGGTTTCACGGCGCAGCGCACGATGCGCACCGCGCAACAGCTGTATGAGGGAGTCGATATCGGTGGCGGAGGGATTGGCCTCATCACCTACATGCGCACCGACTCGGTCAACCTGGCCCAAGAGGCCATCGCCGAACTGCGGGATTACATCGGAGAGCGCTACGGCGCCGACCACCTGCCGCCCCAGGCGCGCATGTTCAAGACCAAGTCCAAGAATGCCCAGGAGGCGCATGAGGCCGTGCGCCCGACGTCCATCCGCCACATCCCCAAGGAGATCGAGGCGCACCTGAGCAAGGACCAGTTCCGGCTCTACGAGCTGATCTGGAAGCGCACCGTCGCTTGCCAGATGGCGCATGCGCTCCTCAACCAGGTCTCCATCGACCTCGGCGCCGGTGCTGGAAATCGCTTCCGCGCGACCGGTTCCACGGTTGCCGAGCCCGGCTTCATGGCCGTCTACCTCGAAGGCCGAGACGATGCCAAGTCGGCCGACGACGACGAGGAGCGCATGCTGCCGAACCTTGAGGAAGGCAATCAGGTCGACCTGCTCGCCATCCGGCCCGAGCAGCACTTCACCGAGCCGCCTCCACGCTACACAGAGGCATCGCTGGTCAAGGCGCTGGAGGAATATGGCATCGGCCGCCCGTCCACCTACGCCTCCATCATCTCGACGCTGCAAGAGCGCGAATACGTGCTGCTGGACAAAAAGCGCTTCACGCCCACGGACGTGGCCCGTGTCGTCAACAAATTCCTGACCGAGCATTTCACGTCCTACGTCGACTACGACTTTACCGCCCGGCTGGAGGACGAACTGGACGCCGTCTCACGCGGCGAAGAAGACTGGATACCGTTACTGGAACACTTTTGGAAGCCGTTCAAGGACCGCATCGACCACACCGAGGAACACGTTCAGCGCAGCGATGTGACCCAGGAGATGATCGACGAAAAATGCCCGAAGTGTGGTGGCCAGCTCTCCAAGCGCTTGGGTCGCAATGGGCTTTTCATCGGTTGCACCAGCTACCCGGAGTGCGATTACACACGCGATCTGAATGCCGACAAGGCCGACGCCGATGAGCCTGAGATAGTCGCAGGCCGTGGCTGCCCCGAGTGTGGCTCGGAACTCGCCGTCAAGCGTGGGCGCTACGGCAAGTTCATCGGCTGCACCGCCTATCCCAAGTGCAGATTCATCGAGCCGCTGGAGAAGCCCGAGGACACCGGCATCAGCTGTCCGCAGTGCCGCAAGGGCACCCTACAGAAGAAGAAGTCCCGTCGCGGCAAGATCTTTTTCTCCTGTTCTACCTATCCGAAGTGCGATTATGCGCTCTGGAATGAGCCGCTTGACGAGCCGTGCCCGAATTGCAGCTGGCCGGTCTTGACGCTGAAGGTGACAAAGAGCAAGGGCGCGCAAAAGGTCTGCCCGCAGAAGGAGTGCGGCTATAGCGCGGCCGCGGAGGAGGCGGATGAAGCGGTCGCTGCAGAAAGCTGATGCGCGCCGGCCTGTCGCCGTCGGCGGCTCGCCGCACGGTCTGCGGCGGGCGGCTGGCGCGATCGCCGCAGGCGCCGTGGTTGCGTATCCCACCGAGGCCGTCTATGGGCTCGGCTGCGATCCGCTTGATGCCGACGCGGTGCGACGCCTTCTGGCCATCAAGGGCCGCTCCGAAGACAAGGGCCTGATTCTGATCGCCGCAGACTTCAGTGCCATCGCGCCCTTCGTCGAGCCACTCGGCTCCCGCCGCATGGCCGAGATTCACCGCAGCTGGCCGGGCCCCAACACCTGGCTGCTACCGGCGCGTGCCGATATCCCTCGCTGGCTCACCGGGCGCTACGACACGCTTGCGGTACGTGTGACGGCGCATCCGCTTGCGGCGGCCTTGTGCCGGGCCTGGGCGCGCTTTGGCGGCGGCGCGCTGGTATCCACCAGCGCCAACCTCAGTGGACACGGGGCTGTCCGCAGCGCCTTGGGCGTGCGCCTCCAGCTCAATCCCGATCCTGATTTGATCGTTGTCGGGTGCTGCGGTGGCAACGCTCGTCCGTCCACTATTCGCGACGGGTGCAGCGGGCGTGTGCTGCGTGGCTGAGCCCGGCGTTTTGCACGACGTCAGGGCCGGCCGTACACGAAGGTTTTCGTGCGCACCGGCCCTTTGAATCTTTGCGGCCGTTTTCTCGACGCTGGGCTAGAATGATGTCTGCGGCCTGATTGTATCCGTGTCAGAAGTGTTTCTAGGAGGTAAAGGTGAACTGGAAAGAGCAGTTAGACAAGGCGCTTGCCCCCATCAAGGAAGCGGCCGAAAGCGAGAAGGCGCGCGAGATTGCGGCCAAGGCGAGGGCGACCGCGACAGCGCTGGTTGGGCGGGTGACGTCCGGTGCGGTCGGAACCGCCGAGGCGTTCGTCGAGGCGAATCGTGATCCCTCATCGCTGGAGGTCCATTTCCTCAACGCCCACCTCGTGGTGCTGTCGCCGTCTGAAGGCATCTCGGTGTCGCGTCCCGATGCGGCATCGCTGGTGATCGCCGACGGGCAGGGCAACGGGCTGGTGATAAACGCTGCCGCCGATCCTGCCTTCGTTGCGGAGCAGATCGGCAGCGTTGTGCAAGTAAGCGGAAATACCTTCGATCTGGGTCCAGAAGACGGGGTCGACCTCATCGTCACCAAGTTCTGACCACTGCTGATCCAACAATGAAGGTGGCCGTCAGCAAACGACGAGCTGTGTGAGGTTCGACCGAAAACGCCTAATGCCGCGGTTGCCGCGGCAAACCACCCAATGGCAGCCCGGACAAGCCTAGGCGTATCAGCTTACTGTGCAGGCTCTGGCGACTGATGCCGAGCAACTGAGCCGCGGCGCTGCGATTGCCGCCGGTCAGCTCAAGGGCCGCGGTCAGATAATGACGCTCTACCTCTGCAACCGCCTCCTCGACAAGCGTCCGTAATGGCGTCTTGCCAAGCCGGGACGTCAATGTCTCCGGTGATGTCGCCAACGGACCCGCGCCGGATGGCTCTGGCGCCGGCGACGCTAGCCGCCGACCGACGTCGCGAACGACTAGGCCGATCACATCCGCGCCATGCTCGGTGTTGCCTGTTGCCGAGATCTCGACATCCACCTCGCTGTCGAGTGCGCCGCGGACGCGGGTCGAGAACATCCGAACGCTGCCGAAACGCTCGAGATTTGCTAGCAACACGGCGAAATCGGCGCCCGGGCTCGCCAACCAGCGCCCGAAGCTTTCGCCGAGCAGCGCTGATTCTGAACCGACCTGGGCCATCTCGACAAAGGCCGCGTTGGCGCGCAGGATGCGCCCGCCGCGGTCGATGATCAGATAGCCGTCTGGGCAACGCTCGATCAGCGACGCTTGCTGGCGCGTCAGCTCGCGCTCTGCCACCTCGGCAGCCGCAGCGCCATTGCCATTCCCTTTGGTCGCGTATGGCCTGTCATTGCCGGTGCCGCTAGCGTTCGTCATCGGCGCTAGCTGCAGGACCAAGATAGCGTCCTTGTCGACGCCAACCAGCGACCCGCGCACCAGGCAGGAGGGCCGTCCTCCGCCCAGGGCCAACACGACGGCGGGGGTGCTGCCTCGCTCGCGAACCTGTTCGAGTAATCGATCGAACTCGTCGCGGGCCTCGATTCGAAGCCAATCCCGAGGGTCAGTGCCGCGCGCGGCGGCGCGCTGCCGCGGGTTCATTTCAAGGAGTTCGGCGGCAACCGGGTTGACCTCGAGCACGCGCAGATCGGCATTGGAAAGCGTGACGAGCGCGTCGTTCGCCGCCTCGAACAGCATCCGGTAGCGGGTTTCTACCTGGCGCAATTTCCAGTAATCCCGCTCCATCGTGCGTTGGGCATCCAGCAATCGCCCTTGGAGATCGGCAACCGCGCGCAGCTGCCTGCCCACGGCAATCAGCCCCTGATTGGCGTCCAGCCGCACTGCCGTGTATTCCACCGGAAGCAGGAGCCCGCTCGGAAAGCGCTGAGCGATCTGTCCAGATGCCGCGGAGCCGGCGTCGAATACCGTCGCCAACAGCCGATCCAAGGCTTCGCGCGTGTCGTCGCCGACGGTCGCGCTCCAATCGACGCCGATCCAATCCTCGATCCGCTCCCCGGCAACGCTGTTGGCTACGCGGGCATCACGTATCACGCCAGTTGCGTCGAGACGAAGGGTGATATCGGGTTCGGCGATCAACAGGTCCATGGCATAACCTGCTTGCATTGGCCACAGTTAGAAGGCCAGCATGAAACCTGGCCTGGATTCGTCATTATCAGTAAAGCTACTAGGTACTAACTATAACACAACCGGAGGATGCGGATGGTCTTATAAGGAACACAGAGGTCGTTTTGTCAAGACAAAGCTCGCGCGTCGGCTGCGCAAGAGATGCCCGTCGCTCGGTCGTCCTGTGCATCGAACCGGTCAACCGGCCGGACGCGGTAATGAGACGAGCACGTCGTCGGTGTGATGCGCGGGGTCGAACGCCAATTCGAGCAGGCGTTCGGCGACGAAGGCCGGGCTGCTGAAAGCGTTGTCCTGCTTCAGATCCAGGAACTTCTGTACCTTCGGAAACTGATCCGGTGTGCAGTCACGGATCATGGACTGCATTTCGGTGTCGATGATGCCCGGCGCGACCGCGTGCACACGTGGACCCTGTTCGGCTTCCTCCAGCGCAATCGCCTCGCTCATGCGCTCGACCGCGGCCTTGCCGGCACAATAGGCCGACCAGCCGGCATAGGCGTTTCGCGCAGCGCCGGAGCTAATATTGATCAGCACGCCCCGGCCGTCGCCCTGGTCCTGACCGCGTGCCTGGCGTATGAAGGCTCGGCTGCCCTGGAATACACCGACTACATTGACCGCCATGTGTTGGGCGAACGCGGCCGGGTCGTTGTCGCGCAGCGGCCCGATCGGGGCCAGCAGCCCGGCGTTGTTGATCCACAGATCGATCCGTCCGAAGCGGTTCGCCGTCTCTGCGCAGAAGGCGTCTACGGCCTTGACGTCTGTGACGTCGACAGAGCGGCTGATGCAGTGCATGCCATCGGAGAAGTCCGGCCGGGATCGGGCGCAGACGGCGACTCGCAGACCCCGGTCGAGGAACAGCCGCGCCATTCCAGCACCCAGTCCACGGCTGCCGCCGGTGATGACCGCGACGCGGCCGGTTATATCGGTCATCCTGGCATCCCCCGCGTCAGTCAGCCTTCAGCCAGCCCTGCAGGGCTTCCACCAGGGCTTGCGCCTGGGCGCGGCTGGAGATGTTGAATTTCGATTGCTGCCGGTATTCACCCCCGCGCTTCTGGTAGCGGCGGATGGTGAAACGCTCTGGGCCATAGTCCTCCTTGGCGCGGTCCCAGTCCTGATAGCGGTACAGGATTGTCGTCCAGCTGCCCTTTGAGAGCACGACCTTGTCCAGTTCCTTCGTCGTCTCGATGCCGCCTTCGACATAGGTGACGGTCAGTTCGTCGATGGTTTCCGCCATACAGCTCTCCGGGGATGCGTTAACGTCTCGTTATCCTGATCCTGGCCGGTCGGTGTCCGCGCGGTCTGCTGCCTCGGTGGCGCCGTACTGGCGCAGCAGATCGACCATGATCGGGCGTGTGTTAGGGTCGCCGATGCCCGCGGCCAGGGCCATTGGCGTACTACCTGCCGCGTCGACCTGATTGACGTCCGCTCCGGCCGTGATCAGATGTTTGGCCAGCTTGACGTTGGCGGCCGCGACGGCCACGTGCAGCGGAACTTCGCCCTGCGCATCGGTCGTGTTCAGATCGGCCCCCTGATCGAGCAGGAAGGCCAATGTGTCGCGGTCCGCGCGCCCTGTGCGCACCAGATCGAACAGCAGCGCCTGCAGGTCGTCGTCGCTTCGCTCGCGCAGCAGCTTCGCAGCTGGCACCTTGCCGTTGGCCAGGGCCACGTGCAGTGGCGTCCGGCCGTCGCGATCGCGCACGTCAGTCTTCGCGCCGTGGCGCAGCAATTCGCGCGCGATCGCGACCCGACCCTTGCTGACCGCGACATGTAGCGGATAGTCGCCATCGGCGCCCGGCTGGTTGATCTCGGTACCCCAGAACAGATGGCGTTTGATCTGATCCATGTCACCGACGTGTACTGCCCGGTAAAGGTTGACAGTCGGTCTCGGCGGCTCGCCGCAACCGGTGACGGCGATTACTAGGCCGAGCAGGAGAAGGATCGGGCGGATGCTGCGCATTCGGGTTCTGTTGCTTAAACGCGGACTCGCGATGTTACGCGCTGCTCCGCAAACCGGGCAAGCGACCACATGAAGACGAATCCGGGGAAGCCGCACGGGTGCGCGGTCCGCTTCGATACCGATGTGTCGGCGCCCGTGCTACTTTAGCCGCGCCATGCTCATGAAATTGCTCATCACCGCGGCAGTGGCCTATGTCGCCTATCTAGTGCTCCGTGCACGACGTCAGGATGCCGATGGGTCGGCGCCCGATTCGAGATCAGCTTCGGAATCAGGGTCGGCATCGGGCGGCGCCCCGGAACCTCTGCGAAGGACGCCGCTGATCCCGTCAACGGCCGTTAAGCTGTCCGCCTATGCCTTGGTCGCCTTGATGCTGACGGGAAGCACCTTCTACCTATTTCAGCGCTGGGATCAGTCGCGCCAAGTGGTCGAGGTTCAGGTGGTCAACCCCTATAACGGTCAGATCCAGACCTATCAGGCCCGTCGCGGCGACATCGACGGCCGCGCCTTCCGCGCGCTCGACGGGCGCAAGATACGCATCGCCGAGACCGAACGGATCATCATCGGCGATGGCCGCTGACATTCAAGGCGTTCTGCAACCGCGCCCGCGGCGAGGATTGCATCGCGATGGGCGGATTGGGCGGATTGCAGAACGATAGAGGCTGGTGCTATTGGGCCGCCGCCGGTTCCGCCGTGGCGCCCGCCGCCGATGGCCAGGGCTGGACGACGACCACCGAGATGGCGTTCTTCGGTGAGCCTTCGATGATGCGGTCGCTGTAGTTCAGGTAGACGAGGCTGTTGCGCGGGGCGTCGTAGAAGCGGACCACCTGCATGGTCTTGGTGAGCAGGGATGTGCGTTTCTTGAACACGTCCTCGCCGTCCTCGTTGCCCTTGGCGACCGCGTCCGGGATGGTCACCGGGCCAACCTGGCGGCAGGCCAGCGAGGCGTCGGATGTATCTTCGGCTACGCCGACCGCGCCGCTGATGCCTCCGGTCTTGGCGCGGCTCAGATAGCAGGCGATGCCGGGGATGTCCGGGTCATCGAACACCTCGACGACGATCTTGTCGCTGGGACCCATCCATTTGAATTTTGTGCTGACCTTGCCGATTACCTCGGCCGCAACGGGGGTTGCGGCAAGCGCGCCCAGGGCGGTGAGGACAAAGAGTATGCGCATGATTGGAGTCCTAACCGGCGCGGCTTATGCCTGGGCGGTGGCGGCGCCGAAAAGTCGTTGGTGCTCGCCGAGACTGCGCGTGACGCAATCCTCGATCGAGACACCAAGAAACCAATTGCCTGTGATGGCGATCGGCCGTCCCGCCAGCGCGCTGTCGACTGAATCGACCAGTGTTCGATGTCCCTTGCGCAGGCGCGGCAGCCGATTAGTGGCATGGGCGATCGCGGCAGCCTTGTCAGGCGTGCAGTCCAGCGCCGCGCAGGCGGCTCGCTCGCGCTCCTGTTCGCTATACTTGCCGCCTGGGAAATGAAACGCGAAACCGCGCCATTGGTCGTCGGCCAGGAAGTCGCGAGACACCGCAGAAAGGAAGGCGCCGTCGACACTGATGAGGCCGGCGATTTGGGGCACGCTCAACGCGCTCTTCGGGAACGCCAACAGCAGGCTGTCGATCTCGGCAACGGCGATCTGGCCGACAATGGCCGCTGCGTCCGGTGCTGCCCGCTTTAGCAGTTTCGCGGCCACATCCGGCGGCACGGCCATCGTCAGGTGGGCACAGCGGAGTTCCGCGCCGCCGTCCAGCCGCACCACATAGTGGTCGTCCTCGGCCTCGATGCCGGCGACCCCGCTGCCCGACTGGATCTCAATGCCGCCACTTGCGCCGATGCCGATCGGGATCTCAGCAAGTCCGTTCGGCATTGTGAAACTGCGGAGAACGTCTTTGCGCCGGGGTTTCTTGCGGAACAACGCCTCCGCGGGGAAGTCGTCCGCCTGCTGACAGATGACGGAGCGGAAGGCTGGGCCCAGCAGATCGCGATAGTTACGTTTGCCGAGTCCGGCGCCGTAGTATTCGGCAACGCTGCAGTCGGCCTTCGACCGAGTGAAGAGGCGCGGCAGCGATAGCACGAGTTCCGGCAGGTGCAATGCCGACATGATCGACTTGCGTTCGCCGCCGTTCCAGAGCGCGTAGCTTTGTTTGGCCTTGGCGGTAGCGCGTTGCAATAGATCGACCTGTTCCAGGATGCCGAGGAGATTGCCATAGCTGTTGAAGCAGCTGTGGCTGCCGGCCTCCACCCAAAAACCGTCCAACTCATTGAAGACATGAGTCTGCATGCAGCCGCCGAGGCGCGCTTCGCGTTCCAGGACCAGCGTATCGATGCCGGAGCGAGCGGCGTAGTAGGCGGCGCTGAGACCACTGATGCCGCCGCCGATAACGATGTGTGAATGCTGTTGCTCGCGCATCTGTTGGGTCAAGTCGCGGTTCATTAGTTAGGGTTCATGCCGATCGGCCCGATACCGACCCCGTGCCTGCGTCGGGGGGCGCCCGATGTTCAGTCGTCGCGCTTCGGTGCCGCCATCGGCTCGAGCCTAAGATGACCGATATCGAGCGCCGGCGGTATCGGGGGCGGCGGCTGGCAGTCCTCGAACGACCAGTCATCGCTGGTGATGAGACTAAAGGCGCTGGTGTCCGGGTAGCGGTCCGGCTCCTGTTCGTCGATCTGCTCCAAGGCATCACTCATGCTATCGCCGAGCGGTGCCAGCGCTAGCGTCTCGCTGGCGCTATCGGTTAGCGCGTCGGCCGTGGTTTCGATCGCTGCAGAGACTATCGACGCGTCGAGCGCGGACGAGGCTTCGACGGGTTCAATGGTTACGCGCGCCCCTGCCGCACGGAAGGCAGCTTGAAACTGCGCTGCCGTATCAAGGTTGGCGCCATGTTTGACCACGATCCGCTGGCCGCTGAACAGATTGTTCAGCCGCTCGCTGTCGAGCTTGAAGAGCTTTCGAAGCCCCCGGCGGGCGATCTCGGGCGACGTGCCCGGCATCAGCTCGCCGGTGAAGACGACGTTGTACAAGTCGACGGACATGTCGGCCTCGCAACTGTGGCGCCGGGCGCTGGCCCGGCGTGCCCTGGCGTGGGCTACCGCATCGACTGCCGCAAGTACCCCGCCGCCGGTCGGTCTGTGCCGGCTTGCTGCTCAGAGCGGCTTGGACAGTGTGAAGGCGCCGCGGATGTCACCGATGGCGTATCCGCGTGCCTGGTCGTCAGGATAAGCCGCATCGATCGTTTCGGCCAAGTCCGGCTCAATATCCGCGCCGTGACAGGCCAAACAGACTTCGCCGGTCGGGATCGCCTTCATGAACCGAAACGACTTGCTGTCCGCGTCTCCAACGACCTCGCTGTAGGCAAGTGTCTCGACTGGCTCACCCTGTTGTTTGCGCTGTTCGAATTGCTCCAGCACCGCCTGTTCCCACTGATCCGGCGAATTCAGCGCCGCGTTTCGAATTTTCAGGCTGGTGCGGCCCACCTCCCAGCCTGATTGTTCGGAGAGGTCCGCCGCGATGGCTGGCGCCTTGTCTTTGCATACCCCGACCGCGTTGACGGGTCCGCCGGCCTTCATCGCCGTTTGCAGCTCGCCCTGGAGGGTGGTTGCAAATTCCTTGATCAACGCCTTCGCCTGGGCGGCATCCTGCGCTGTGGTCGCGTCTGCGGCAGTGACAGTGGTGCTGATGAAGACGGTCGTGGCCAGCGTGGCGACGGCTGCGAACCTTGGGTTCAGATGCATCTGCGGAAACTCCTCAAGATAAGGGATGGAAGCGGGATTGAAGCGAAGAGCATCGATCGGTTTCGGAGCACGCGATCCGCTCCGCGCCGAAAATTATGTCAGCGATGGCCGAATGCAACCGCAGGTTCAGCGACACAATGCCCGATGTCGACCGCGCCGGCCATGCGCAAGCTCAACTCCAATGCCGAGCCGCTAACGGGCAACTCTGGGGCTGTTCCAACCGCTTGGACGGCTGGCTGCACGCCGGTCGTCGGTGTCTCGCGCATACCTCGAACGAGTCCTCGCGTATACTCTGCCGCCAATCGAAACAGGGGGCAACATGAAAGGTATCTTCGGTTGGTTCGGCCCGCCGTCCGAGCCCTTGGGCGGTGTGGCCGTCCGCACGGCGATGATGGGCCGCGAGCCGGGGCGCGATCAGCTGGTAGAAGGGGTGGATCTGAACGCCGGCATTCTCGGCGAGGGCCCGGGCAAACCGGGCATCCAGCTGTGCTACGCGGGCGAGGATGTGGCACTGGTCGTGTCCGACGTGACCAGTTTGGGCGATGCCGAGGCCATTGCGGCTGCCTACCGTCGCAACGGTGAGGCCATGCTCGATGCAATGCACGGTCCGTTTGCGTTGGCCTTGGTCGACCGTCGGCGGCAGCGTCTGCTGTTGGCCATCGATCGCTCGGGTATCCGCTCGCTGTATCTGCTGGAACACCGCGGCGCGCTGTTCTTTGCCAGCCGCCTAGAGGCAATTCGCCGCATACCTGGGTTTGTTGCCGAGATCAGCGATCAGGCGGTCTTTGATTATCTGTACTTCCACATGATCCCGAGTCCGGGATCGATCTACCGCGGTGTCTCGAAGTTGCTGCCGGCACAGCTCATCAGGTTCGACGGCGGCAGTCGGAACGAGTGCTTCTATTGGCAGATGCCGTACCGGGACGATGAGCGTGACGGCTTCGATACCCTGCGAGCTGAATTTCGTCATTTGTTGCCGCAGGTGATCGGAGATGCTGGCGCATCAGGCGAGCAGGTCGGATGTTTCCTGAGCGGAGGAACCGATAGCTCGACGGTGTCCGGCACTTGGCGACAAGTGCGCGGTGAGTCGGTCCCGACCTATTCGATGGGCTTCGCGGTCCCCGGCTACGATGAGATGGAGTATGCGCGTATCGCCGCCCGGCACTTCGATACCACCGCGCGCGAATACTATGTCACCGCGGCCGATGTCGTTGAGGCCATTCCGCGCGTCGCGGCTTACTGCGACGAGCCGTTCGGCAACGCATCCATCGTGCCGGCTTACCTGTGCGCGCGCTTTGCGCGAGAGGATGGCATCGACACCCTGCTGGCCGGTGACGGCGGCGACGAGATCTTCGGTGGTAACGAGCGCTATGCCAACCAATGGGTGTTCGAGTTGTATGCTCGGGTGCCGGCCGCGCTGCGCGCGCTGTTGGAGCCTGCGCTGCGGCTGCCGGGTCTGGGCGGGCTGCGCGTGGCGGGCAAGGCACGAAGCTACATAGCGCAGGCCAAGGTGCCGCTGCCGGATCGTTTCGAGACCTACAACTTCCTCCACCGCACGCCGCTGACCGACATCTTCGAGGCGGACTTCCTTTCCCGCGTTGACAGCGAGGCACCGCTGTACAATCTGCGCGAGGTCTATGGCCGGGCGCCATCCAGGTCCGCGATCAACCGAATGATGCACCTGGATCTCAAGATTACACTGGCCGATAACGACCTTCGCAAGGTCAACCAGGCCTGCGCGCTTGCGGGCGTCGACGTGCGTTATCCGCTGCTCGACCACCGCATGCTCGAGTTTGCCGCCTCGGTGCCGCCCGAGATGCAGCTCAAGCGCACCCAGCTGCGTTGGTTCTTCAAGCGGGCGTTGGCCGACTTCCTGCCGTCCGAGATCGTCGGCAAGCGCAAACAGGGTTTCGGTCTGCCGGTGGGTCTATGGATGGCGGAATACGCGCCGCTTCGGGAGATGACGCACGACTGCCTTGCCACGCTCAAGCGTCGCGGCGTCGTTCGCCCGAGCTATATCGATTGGATCGAGTCGCAGCACATCAGCGAACACGCCTCTTATTACGGCGTCATGCTCTGGATACTGCTGATGCTCGAACAGTGGCTGCGGACTCACGAGTCGGACTCAACGCTCGCTTAATGCCGGCGATCAGGTCAGTCTGCCGCCAGTGCGCCGCTGGGGGCACTGGCGGCAGCCCAGTCGTCAGGCTCCGCGCCGTGGTACGCTGAGTACCTCTACCTTCACCTTTGTGATGCCCTTCTTGATCAACCCCAGTTGCTTGGCGGCCTTCCGCGACAGGTCGATGACGCGTCCTTGTACAAAGGGCCCGCGGTCGTTCACGCGCACCTCAATGCTCTTGCCCGTGCGCACATCGGTGACGCGGACACGGCTGCCGAGCGGCAACGTCTTGTGTGCTGCGCTGATCTTGTTCTTGTCGTAGACCTGGCCGCTGGCGGTCTTGTTGCCATGCAGGCTGTCGTGGTAGTAGGAGGCGATGCCGTTTTCGACTTGACCGGGCTTCGCGGCAAAGGCAAACGAGGAGGAGGTTGCGAGCATTGCCGCAACCAGAACGAGGCTGGTTTTGTTGGTCATCGAGAGAACCCTTGCTCTTGACCCCGCCAACAGCAGGTGGCGAGGGGATCGGTGTTTCAGTGCGATGACCGCATAATACGGGAAAACCCGCATTAGGGAAACCCCCTATCTAGGGGCTGTGTGCTTGCGTTTTCTTTGGATGTGAAAGGGGCCTGATCAATGCGCTGGGATTCAGTGCGCTGGGCGCTCTGCCGGAAACCCTGTTCCGGGGGAGCCGCTGCTCAGTCGGGCCAGACTCTCCTGCCGCTCTGATAGCTTGAGCTTTCCGCGTCTACAGACGCTTTCGGGTGCGCCCGCTTTGCGGACGTCGGCCGCTTGACATCGTGCGTCGAGGCCATCGCCTTGGCGGTCCCTGCTGTAGCGGCTCCGTTTGCGGCGGCGGTCGTCTTGCGGACTGCCGGCTGTTCGGCTGTCGCCATGCCGGTCGCCGGCCTCTTGCTGGATGATGCGCTCGGCGCTGATTCGTCCTCGCTGCCGGTCTTGGCCTTGCGGATGGAGTCAAGTAGGCGGCGTTCTGTGCGGTTGTTTTCAGTCATGCTTGAAGATCTCCGCGATCAACTCTTCGATCTCTGCGGCGGCAGCCTCACCGCGGCGGCCCGCCTGGAATACGCTGCGCCCTTCCAGTACGCAATGGCGGTGTATGGAGCGCCTGCGCAGCGTCGTGACGGCGACCGGCAGGTCGAGTTCGGCGGCCGCGTCCGGCATGAGCCGTGACAGCGTCGTACGCGGCTCCATCTGACTCATGACGATCAGCGCACGCAGGCGCGGATTGTCCATGCGCATCTTGTCGATGATTCGCGCGATGTGGGTGGTCGCCCACAGATCCATCGGCGAAGGCTGCACCGGCACCAGCGCGTGCTCGGCCAGGCGCAGCGCCTGCTCCGTCTGCGCTGCCTTGATCGACGGTGGGCAGTCAATGACGACGTGCATGTGTGCGTCACGCATGGCGCCGATCGTCTTTTCCAGCCCGGAGGCGGCGGCGACCACCGACGGCAGTGGTGCGTCTTCGTCTCCGACCAGTCGCCACTGATAGGCGGACTGTTGGGGATCCGCATCGATGATCACCACCGAGCCCTGGCGGGCCAATCCGGCGGCCAGATTCAGCGACAGCGTGGTCTTGCCGGTGCCGCCCTTGTTGCCGACCACGGCGATGATGCTCATGCGCTAAGCGTCACTCTCTGTGGCCGTGCTCTGGCGCAAGGCTAGGCCGGCAGCGTCGGGCCGGTAAAGGGGCGCAGCCGCTCCAGCATCGCTGCATGCACCTTGAGCCCGCCCGCGACGACATTGCAGCTGTCGAAGAAGCCGTCGCCGCCGGCAAGATCGGTGACCGTGCCGCCGGCCTCGGCCACCAGTAGCGCGCCGGCAGCGAAGTCCCATGGCGACAGGTTGAGTTCCCAGAAGCCGTCCAGCCGGCCCGCGGCAACATAGGCAAAGTCCAACGCGGCGGAGCCGGGGCGGCGGATGCCGGCGGTGTCCTCAAGCATTGCACGCAGCATGGCGAGGTAGGCGTCGAGCTGGTGCTGCTCGCGGAAGGGGATGCCGGTGCCGATCAGTGCGCCTTCGAGTCCTCGGCGACTGCTGACGCGGATCTTGCGGTCGTTGAGCTGCGCGGCGGCGCCGCGCTCGGCAGTGAATAGTTCTTCGTGCAGCGGGTCGTAGACGACCCCGGCCTCCATGCGTCCGCGAACGCGCAGTCCGATCGAGATCGACCATTGTGGGAAGCCGTGCAGGTAATTGGTCGTGCCGTCGAGCGGGTCGATGATCCACTCGAACTCGTTGCCGCCGTGCGCGCCGCTCTCCTCTGCCAGGATGGCATGGCTCGGGAACTTGCCGCGCAGCTCTTGGATGATGGCCACCTCGGCCGCGCGGTCGACGTCGGTGACGAAGTCGTTGCGGCTCTTGCTGCTGACCTTGATGGTGTCGACGCGGTCGAAGTAACGCATGGTAACGCGCCCGGCGGCCCGCGCGGCGCGCACGGCGATGTTCAAGATCCCTGACATGCGGCAACAATACTCCAAGCGCTGGGGCTGTGAAAGGGCGATTCGCGGCGTCAGTCGGCCGCCATTGCTCAAGCGACCGGCGTTTCCAGCGTGTCATCATCATTGACAATGCGCCTGCAATCTGAAGAACTGATGTTGCCATGTACAAGATTCCGCAATTCGCCGATTTCCCCGAGACCGACCGCCGCGCGCAGTTGACGCGTATCCGTTTCGTGCTGGTCGAGACCAGCCTCAGCGGCAACATCGGCGCGGTTGCACGGGCGATGAAGAACATGGGTCTAGCGCGTATCGAGCTGGTCCGCCCGAAGCGATTCCCGGATGCCGATGCGGTAGCCCGGGCATCCGGTGCCGATGATCTGCTCGCGGCCGCCGGCGTGCACGACGACCTGCCGAGTGCCCTGACCGGGTGCCGGCTGGTGGTCGGCTCGAGCGCACGGCTGCGCAGTGTCGCGTGGCCGCAGATCGATCCGGCCGAATGCGGGCGCCGATTGCTCGAAGAGGCTTGCGTCGGCGAAGCGGCCCTAGTGTTGGGGCGCGAGAGCTCGGGCCTGACGAACGATGAACTCGGGCACTGTCATTATCTGGCGCATATCGAGTCTGACCCCGACTTCAGCTCGCTCAACATCGCCGCGGCGGCGCAGTTGTTTGCGTACGAGATCCGGCGCAGCTGGCTGGCGCAGTCTGCGACGACGGTCGGGAGCGCAGAGGTTGCCGCGAACACGGCCGATCATCGCTTTGCCGATGAAGTACAACCGGCTAGCGCCGACGAGATGGACGGCTTCCACGCGCATCTTGCGCAAACGCTCACTGCGATTGGATTCGCCGACCCGGAGCAGTCCAAGAAATTGCTGCGTAGGCTGCGCAGGCTGTTCAATCGTGCCCGTCCGAGCCGCACTGAACTCAATATCCTGCGCGGTATCCTGTCGGCTGCGCAGGGACGCAAGCGACCAGACCGCTTCACGCGCTGACCGACAAGACACTGGAGACTAGAATGTTCGATCGGCTGAGGGAAGACATCAGCAGCGTATTCGACCGCGATCCGGCCGCCCGCAACGCGTTCGAGATTCTCACCACTTACCCTGGTCTGCACGCGGTGATGGCGCACCGTGCCAGTCATGCATTGTGGCGTCGCGGTCTGAAGTGGCCGGCGCGTGTGCTATCGAACCTGGCACGGCTGCTGACGGGCATCGAGATTCATCCGGGTGCGCAGATCGGGCGCCGGTTCTTCATCGACCACGGTATGGGCGTCGTCATTGGCGAAACCGCCGTCATCGGCGAGGATTGCACGCTCTACCATGGTGTGACGCTCGGCGGCACCACGTGGCAGAAGGGCAAGCGCCACCCGACCTTGGGCAGAGACGTGGTTGTTGGTGCTGGCGCCAAGGTGCTGGGTCCGATCGAGATCGGCGATGGTGCGCGCATCGGGTCGAATGCCGTGGTCGTCAGCGCCGTGCCGCCCGGCGGCACCGTGGTTGGCGTGCCAGGCCGGGTGATCGAGCGCAGCGCCGATGCGGCCATGCGGCGCAGGGCTGACACCGCCAAGCGCATTGGCTTCGACGCCTATGGTGCCGTGCGTGATGCCCCGGATCCCGTGGCCAACGCGATCAACCGCATGCTCGATCACATCCACGTCATGGATCGCCGCATGGAGGCCATGTCGCGGGCGCTGGAGGAGCACGGCATCACCCGCCACTTCGAGCATCTGAACGACCTCGACGACTGTGGCATCGATCCGGCGCTGCCCGCGGTCGATGATGCGGCCGACGAACCGACAACGGCCGCCGAGAAGACGCAGTCGGTCTGAACAACGTCAGCCGGTCAGGACCCGGTTCGTTCGCCCTTACCGATTAGCCATAAAAAATTGATGGTCTAAGTCAGGTATCGTAGCATTCGCCCCTTAAGGGGGCTTGCTGGGAGTATCTTCAGCCATGCGACTCACGACCAAAGGCCGCTACGCGGTGACAGCAGTACTCGATTTGGCTATCCATCAGGGCCGGGGGCCGATCTCGCTGGCCGACATTGCCGACCGGCAAGGCATCTCGCTGTCTTACCTCGAGCAATTGTTCTCGAAGTTGCGCAAGCGTGCGCTTGTCTCGAGTGTGCGTGGTCCGGGCGGCGGCTATCATCTGGCGCGGGATGCCTCGACCATTTACGTTGCCGAGGTGATCACGGCCGTGGACGAACACATCGACACCACGCGCTGCGGGGGAGAGGGCAACTGCAAGGACTCTGGTCCGTGCCTCACTCATGACCTTTGGATGGACCTGAGCGACCGCATCCACGGTTACCTTAATCGGATAAGTCTCCAAGATTTGGTCGACCGCCGCCCGGACCGCGGTGGTGCCGCATGCGACGGGAAGCGCGGCGAGCTGCCGCCGGAGGTGCAGATCGCGCCGCGCAGGCAGATCGGCGCCGGCGCCCGAACTTAGGCGATTTCTGTCAAATCTCATACCAGCTGACTTGTCTTGACGCCCGCCTTCCGTGTCGCACCGCCAGTCACATAGCTCGGCTATGCTCCTGCCGGTGCTCCTTGAAGGCGAACCTCAATCCGGCGTCATCTGGTACGAGATTTTCCGGCAATCACCTTAAGGCTTCCGGGACCAGGGTTCGCTCGATGTCGCAGGGCGCCGCGGCCGCCGGTCCGCGGCGACAGCGCGACGGCCTGTTTTGAGCCTTAGCATTGCTCCCAGGGCAAGTTGTGGAAGCGCCAACCCCCGGACGTGCTGCGATGGTGGTCGCCGTCCAACTCGCCCTCGAAACCCTCGTCCACATGGTAGACATTCCTGAAACCGTTCTCCAGCAGCGTCCTGCCGGCCTCGAGCGAGCGCTTACCGCTGCGGCAGATCAGCACCACGGGCGCGCATGGGCCGTCCGGCGAGCAGACGGCGCCGCCCAGCAGCAGCTTGCGAATTTCCGTGACGAACTCTGGGTTGACGACCCAGTCCGGTTCGTCGATCCAAGGGACGTGCACCGATCCCTTCGGGTGGCCGACGAACAGGTACTCCATGGTCGAGCGGATGTCGACCAGGACCGCCTGGGGATTGTCCTCGACCAGCTGCAATGCCTCATGAGGGGTCAGACCCTTTGGATGTGGGTTGCTCACGTATTCGTACCTTTGGCTCTGGTGGTGATGCGCCGACTGATCAGTCTGTCGCCGGCTGGTGCTGAGTATAATCGGGTGCTCCAACAGCCGACAGGGACGACTGAGGCACAGCCCCTATGCACCGATCGTGCGCTTTGGGTCGCAGGCTGTTTCGCGTTTGCCGGTGAGTGAATCGATGCCAAGCCCGAGGGCTCCTGCGCCGCCGCACAGCGGCGTGAAGGGTCGGCAGGAGCGGGCCATCCGTACGCTGTTACACATGCTTTCGCGGTTACCGCTGCGGCTGCTGCATTGGATCGGGCTGCTGGTCGGCTGGATCGTGATTCTCTTTCCCAACCGCCAACGTCGCAATGCCCTGATCAATATTTCGCTTTGCTTCCCGCTGCTGTCCGCGAAGGAAAAGATCCGATTGCGCGATCGCTGTCTGCAGGAGTTCGGAAAGACCTATCTGGAGCTCGCGCGCATCTGGCTGCGTCCGCCGGACGAGGTGTTGGGTCTGATCCGCGAAGTGCGTGGGGGCGAACTGCTCGAACTGCGTGCCGGCGAGGGCTTGATCGTGCTATCGCCTCACATCGGCGCCTGGGAGCTGGCCGGCCTGCACTTGGCGGCGCAAGGGCCGACGACGATCTTCTATAAGCCCCAGAAATACCTGGACGATCTCATCGTCGACGCCCGCAGGCGCAGCGGCGCGACCTTGGCGCCGATTACCGCGCGTGGCATTCGCGCCCTGGTTCAGGGGCTGGCGAAGGGTGAGTACGCCGGTATCCTGCCGGACCAAGAGCCGCGCGCCGACAAGGGCGCCGCCTTTGCGCCGTTGTTCGGTATGCCGGCTTGGACCATGGTGCTGGTCAACCGGCTTGCCCGTAAGAGCGGGGCGCGGGTCATCTTCATGTTCGCGCAGCGTCTGCCCGCAGCCGGCGGCTTTCGGCTGCATTGCCTGCCGGCGCCGGACGGCATCGACAGCGACGATGACGGCATCGCCGCCGCGGCCCTGAACCTTGGCATCGAGCAATGCATCGCCGTCTGTCCGGAACAGTATTTGTGGCCTTACCGGCGCTTCCGTCGGCGCCCAAACGGACTTCCCAAGCTGTACGCGGGAGGACTGTGCGACTATGACGCCATCGAAACCGCCGCACGCGCGCGCAAGTTGACAGCCGAGTGATTAGCCAGCCATGTCGGAACTGACACACTTCAATGCCTCCGGTCATGCACACATGGTGGATGTCGGTGAGAAGCAGGTGAGCCGGCGGCTCGCGGTGGCCGAGGGCATCATCCGCATGCAGCCGGGCACGCTGGCACTGATCGATCAAGGTCGCCACGCGAAAGGTGATGTGCTCGGAATCGCGCGCATTGCCGGCATCATGGGCGCGAAGCGTACCGCGGACCTGGTGCCGCTCTGCCATCCTCTCGCGTTGACCCGTGTCGAGGTCGTGCTGGAGAGCGATCCTGCGCTCAGCGCGGTGCGTTGCCGCGTGACGGCCGAGACACGCGGGCGCACTGGCGTTGAGATGGAGGCCCTATGCGGCGTACAGATCGCGTTGTTGACCATCTACGATATGTGCAAGGCAGTCGATCGAGACATGCTCATCGATGGCGTAGGATTGCATGAGAAGACCGGTGGGCGCTCGGGGAATTGGCGGCGCCCGGCGCCGACGGCCCAGGCATGACGATGCACGCCGCTTTTCAGCGCGCGGCCTTCTTAACGGCCGCATCCCAGCTCAACGGCACGCCGGCCGATGTCGGTTTCGAGGTGGCCTTTGCCGGGCGTTCCAATGCAGGCAAATCCAGTGCCATCAACGCGATCTGTCATCAGAATCGGCTTGCGCGGACCAGCAAGACGCCTGGGCGCACCCAACAGTTGATCTTCTTTCGCCTCGACGATGAGCGGCGTCTGGTCGACCTACCTGGCTATGGTTTCGCCCGCGTGTCGAAGGCGGTTAAGGAAGACTGGCAGGCGCTGATGGGCCGTTACTTACAGCAGCGCGACTGTCTGCGTGGGCTCGTCGTGGTGATGGATATCCGCCACCCGCTGACCGAGTTTGATCGCCAGATGCTCGACTGGGGCGCTGCGGCGCAGTTACCCATGCTCCTGCTGCTAACCAAGGCGGACAAGCTCAAGCGCGGGGCGATCCAGCAGACGCTGGCTCAGGTGCGCCGCGCCACCGCAGCGCAGGCGGTCCCGGTGCGGGTCGAGTCTTTTTCGGCGACCAGCCGGCTCGGTCTGGAAGCCGCGCAGGCGCAACTGGCGCAGTGGCTGGCGTTGCCGGAGGAGGGCGCGCATTAGAATTTCCGCGCCCAGTCGTCTGGCCCAGTAGTCTGGGCCGATAAATTATCAGAATTCGCCGGCCGCGGCGCCGTCCATGATCTTGCGCATGGTATTGCGGACGCGCAGCGCGCCGTCCTTCAGCTCCGGCGGTAGCACTTTACCGCCATGGATCATCAGGTCCAGATTCATCGAGTAGAGGGCTAGGTTTCCAGCGCTGTCCTCGACCAAGGCGATGCGGCAAGGCATGAAGCCGCTGTATTGATCGCGGTATTCGAGCATCATCTTGCCGACCTGGGCATCACAGAAGGACAAGAAATTCACGTAGCGATAGTCTTCGCCGGTGATCGCCTGCACCTGTTTGTAGAAAGGCGACTCGCCGACAAAAAGTAGATTGTTGGAGGTGGCAAGACTCTTCAGCGATTCGACCACCTCCTCCGCGCTGAGCCCCTCGTCGACCGGGACTGACCACATCATCGCGACCCCCGGGTCGCCCGTGGATAAGAGCTTCTCGGCGAACTCGGCGTACGCCTTCGGAAAGCCCGGGTCGAATTCAGCAAGCCTTGGGCCGATGGTGACTGCACCAATCAGGACGGCCACCAGTGTCAGTAGGCCAATGATGGCCAGAAGATTTCGTACCAAGCGCATGGTCTGCTCCTCATCAGCGGCTGCGTGCGCCCGGGCCCTATGCTGCTATGGACCTGGGTGCGAGCGAACGACGTCCGCGCTCGGTCTTGAGCCGGTGCGGCGCAATGTTTGTTCTTGTCGGTTTCCGTCCTGGAGAGTGGCGGTCCGCCGTACCTTCCTCGGCGAGATGGCTTGACGGATACGCCGCCAAGCCGCCCCGATCCTCGCGCATTTGTCAGCGCGCGGGCATGAGCCTCAGCTTGACGGTTGCGCTGGCGCTTGTGGTGCGGGTGTCGCTGCCGGGGCTGCATTCGGTGCCGGCATCTCGGGCGCTGGCGGATAGACTGGCATCATGCCCCGTCCCATCCCCCGGTGCATGGCGGGCCCCGCACCTTGACCGCCCATCGGGCCAGTCATAGGACCGCGATAGCCGCCGAACAGGGCTGAGATGGCCTCCTTCTGCTCGTCGGTCATCGCTTCAATGATGCCGCGATACTTGTCGTAGCGCTCCATCATCTCTTTTTGGCGTTGCTCGGCGGCCTCCCAGGGTGGGGTCTCCGGCAGTTCCATGCCCTGCTCGGCGGCGCGCGCGCGCATCTCTTCCCAGCGCTTATCGCGCATAGCCCGCCGCTCCTCTGGCGTCATTTGGCCAAAGCCCTGCGGCATCATAGGCATGCCCTCGGGCATGCTGGGTGCGGCCGGCATCTGGGGCATGGCGCCGCCCTGCGCCCATGGTGGCGTCTCCGGCAGTTCCATCCCCTGCTCGGCGGCGCGCGCGCGCATCTGCTCCCAGCGCTGCTCGCGTTCGGCCATCGCCTCGGCCCAGCGCTTTTCCATCGCGGCACGCGCGGCGTCGGCTCCAGACTCGGGTGCCGCGGCCTGGGGCATCGCCGGAGCAGTTACAGGCGCGGCTGCCGCGGGTGCCGATTGGGCGGTTGGTGCGGGTGCTGCTTGCTCCTGGGCCATTGCCGGTCCCAGTGCGAGCGTCATCGCGGTTGCCGATGCAAGCGTGATGAGTCTCGATTTATCGATCATGAGTCGCTCCTAATATCTATGTTGGTTTTGGTTCGGGACGCGTGAGGGGCGTGCCTTGTCACTAAATTGTGGATCATCTCCCGGCAGACTATCCGCCTAAAGACACATTGGACGATAACATGGTTGGCGGATGTGGAGAATCCGAAGCTGCCAGAAGCCGTCAGCGTGGCGCGGCAAATCATGGCTCGCGCATCGACGGGCTGTCTGATTGCCGGCGCGACCCGCGGCGAGCGCGATCGGCTCAGTTTCCGAGCAACTCATCGACGACGGCTAGCAGCTCCTCGCGCTTGACCGGTTTCGCCAGAAAGGTCTCCCCGGAGATGTCGGTGGCACCGGTGCCGGTCTCGCGTTTGGTGACGATCGCTGTCAGAAAGACGTACCTGATCTTGGCCAGCTCCGGGTCGTCTTTTAGCTCGGCGGCCACTTCGTCACCGCCCATGTCGGGCATCATCACGTCCAGCAAGATCAAGTCCGGTTGGAAATCACGCGCCGCCCGAACTGCGCGGTCACCGCGATTCTCCTCCCGCACCTCGAAACGCCCCGTCTGTTCCAGGTTTAGGCGCATCATTCGTGTCAGTGCCGGCTCATCATCCACCAACAGAATCTTCTTTGTCGTCACTGCCGTGTTCTTCCCGTTGTTGGTCTGTTGTGGCAGGGTTCGCTCCGGGTAACGCGCTCACGGAGGCGACGCCGTCCGCCCGGAACAGCAGAGTCGCCCGAGCGCCGCCCTGGGGACGGTTATCGAGATCGATGCTGCCCTGATGTAGGGTAACGATGTTGCGACTGACGGACAATCCTAGTCCCGTCCCCTCACCCTGGCGCTTGGTGGTGAAGTAGGGGTCGAACAGGCGCCCGAGATGCTGTGGCTCGATACCCGGGCCAGTGTCCTCGACGATGATCTGGATTAGCTCGTCCCCGCCCAAGAACCCGGCTTCCAACGCCTGCGGACCAAGGTTGGCAGCGTCCACCCTGGCGAAACAGCTGCTGATGTACAGGGTGCCGTCGTGCTTCATCGCGTGGATGGCGTTCATGAACAGGTTGAGAAATACCTGCTGTAGTTTGTCGGCATCGAACGGCCGCTCGGGGATGTCGCACCCGAGCTGCTTGTGCAGCATGATGCTGCGTTGGCCAAGCTCGTGCCGAACCAGATTAAGGCTGTTGTTGAGGATGCGGTTGACGGCGTTCTGGCGAAGGTCCAGCTCGCGTTCGCGCGAGAAGTCCAGCAGGCCGCGCACGACGGTGTCGGCGCGTGCAACGGCCGCTTGGATGTCGGCCAGCACCGCCGCCGATGTCGGGTCCAATGTCAGCGTCTGTTGCAGGTAGTCCATGCCAAGCTGAACGATGGCGAGCGGGTTCTTGACCTCGTGGGCCACGCCCGCGGCCAGATAGCCGACCGATTCCAGTTTGGCTGCCTGTATCAATTGCATCTGCGCCTGTTTCAGTTCGCGGTGCGATTGGCGCAGTTCGTCGCTCGTCCGGCTCAGTTTGGCTTCCGCACGGCGGCGTTCGCTGAGGTCGCGCAGCACCAAGACGGCGCCCTCGATGCGTTGGCTCTCTGCGATCGGCGCAATCCGCAGCTCTACCGGCAGCGCCTCTGCGTTTGGACGCGGCAGGCTCAGGTCGTCGATGCTCACCTCCGTGCGCGAGCGCAGTACCCGCCGCACCGCCTCGCGCAGGAGACTCGGCTGCCACTCGTTGGCGTCGCGCCCGAGCAGCTCCGCGGCGTCGATACCGAGGATGCGCAGGCCGGCCGGGTTGACGAAGCTGACGCGGCCGTCCGCGTCCAGTCCGACGACGCCCTCGATCATCGAACTCAGAATACGATCTCGAACCAGCTCCAGCTGCCGGTTGCGGTGGCCAAGTTCGCGTTCCAGCCGCAACATGCGGCAATGGATGGCGACACGGGCGGCGACCTCGTCCGGTTGGAACGGCTTTGTCACATAGTCGACGGCGCCGAGTTCCAGGCCGCGCACCTTGTCGGCGGTATCGTCGAGCGCGGACAGGAAAATCACTGCCATGCCGGCGGTTGCCGGGTCCTGCTTCAGCCTGCGGCAGACCTCGAAGCCGTCCATGTCCGGCATCATGATGTCGAGCAGCACCAGGTCGGGCCGCGCGCGCTGCGCCACCTCCAGCGCCTGTGCGCCCCCATTGGCGATGAACAGGCGGTAGTCGCGCCCGTTCAGGCTCTCATAGAGTACACGGAGATTGGCTGGAATGTCGTCTACCAGTAGGATAGACGCTGTCGCGCGTTCTACGGCCTGGTTGTCGTCCATAGGCTTGTTCCGCCTTCGCGTCCGGCGCGCTCCAAGGTGCTGGGGGGAATGCCTTGGCCGGCCTTTGGCGGCGCTTGGCGGTCTCGCCTGGGCAGACCCGAGGGCAGCGAAACGCGCGTGCTGTGCATCATGCGCATGGCTGTATTCTCTTCGTTTTCGGCTTCGCCCACCAGCTTAGAGCCGTCAGTGCATCCACAAGTGAAGGTAGGACGCGAAAACAATGATTTTCGGCACGCTTGGCGGGGTTCGTGCGGTGGCTTGTTCTGAGCTCTGTCGGAGCCGCACGGTCGCAACTTGCTAGACTAGCGTGACGGAACGACCGCGTTTTGCTTCGATTGGGCGCTGCACTGCGCATTCAAAGAAGCTGGCCGGCCCTGCAGCCCCCGTATGGCTATTTTGCTGCCTTAGATGAGGTGACTATGCGCATCGGCGACCTGATGTCTGACAGTGGTGTGACCTTCGGCACTAGCGGCGCGCGTGGACGCGTGGCCGATATGACCGACCGGGTCTGCTACGCCTATGCGCTGGGGTTCCTGCAGTATCTGCTCTCTCGCGGTGGGCTTCGCCCCGGCGATAGCGTCGGCATCGCCGGCGACTTTCGTCCGAGCAGCGGCCGCATCATGGCGGCCTGCGCCAGGGCGGTGACGGCAAGTGGCTGCATATCGAGGAACTTCGGTCGCGTGCCGACGCCGGCGCTGGCTGCCTATGGCATCGCGAACGCGATGCCGTCGATGATGATCACCGGTAGCCACATCCCCGACGATCGCAACGGCATCAAATTTCACCTTCCGAGCGGTGAGATCCTGAAGGCAGACGAGGTCGGCATCCGTGCTGAGGATGTGCCCTTGTCGGAGCATCTGTTCGATGAGTCCGGCGCATTTTCCGATGTGCGCACTGGTGATTTAACGCCCGAGGCCGCGCTGCCCGTCGAGGAGCGCGCTGCCTATGACGCCTATGTCGCGCGCTATCTGGACTTCTTTCCGCGCAATGCCTTAAGCGGGATGCGCATCGGGCTCTATGAGCATTCCAGCGTCGCTCGCGAGGCCCTTTACGCCGTGCTGAGCGGGCTGGGCGCGGATGTAGAGCGGCTTGGGTTCTCCGAGACCTTCATTCCGGTGGACACCGAGGCGATCCGTCCGGATGACATCGCCCTGGCCCGTGACTGGGCCGCGGATGGACATTTCGACGCGCTGGTTTCGGCCGACGGCGACGGTGATCGGCCGCTGGTGGCCGACGAGGATGGCGTTTGGCTGCGCGGCGATATTGCAGGCGTCCTCGTGGCCCGCGTACTGGACGCCGCCGCGGTGGTCACGCCGGTGAGTTCGAACACCGTTGTCGAGCGCAGCGGATGGTTTGCCCAGGTGCAGCGCACTCGCATCGGCTCACCCTTTGTGATTGCCGGCATGCAGGCGCTGAGCGCGCGCGGCGTCGCGCCGGTCGTCGGCTATGAGGCCAATGGCGGTTTCCTGACCGACTCGGACATCGTTCAAGGCGGCAAACGGCTGCCGGCATTGCCGACGCGCGATGCCGTCATCGTCGCCGTCGCCATACTCGCCGCGGCCAAAGCAGGGGGCAAGCGCGTGTCGCGGCTGGCCGCCGATCTGCCGCTGCGCTTCACTCATAGCGACCGCATTAAGGCCTTTCCCACCGAACTCAGCGCACGCCGGCTGGCCGAACTCGACAGCGGCGACGATGCGGCCGATCGGCGGGCGGTGGAGGCCATGTTTTCGGCTGACTTCGGGCCGGTCGCGTCGCTTGATCGCACCGACGGCCTGCGCATCGTTTTTCACAACGGCGATATTGCCCATCTGCGCCCGTCCGGCAATGCGCCCGAACTGCGTGCCTACACGGAGGCCGCCAGCGCCGCTCGGGCGCGTGCCATGAATGCCCTCTGTATGGATATCCTGGCAGGCTGGCGAGAAACGGACGACGGCTAGCAAGCCGCGGATCTTCGGGCAGGAGCGCCAATCGATCAGCATCGCCTCGGGTACACGCGACCGCTGGTGCAGGCCGGCAGCCCTCCCGGTCACTTGCCGCGTGCTCGCACAAGCCCAACATTTGCGGCATCGACGAACAAGCGTCCGCCCGGTGAATAGTCACCTTAGGACAGAAAACTGAGTACAGTATTCAATGGAGACAGAAGCAGTTGCACAATTAATCCGCAACGGTCTACCCGGCGCCGAGGTGCAGGTGAGCGGGGATGGCAGTCACTTCGAGGCCGTCGTCATCAGCGACGACTTCGAGGGGCTGACCCCGATCAAGAAGCAGCGCCTGGTCATGGATACCGTCAAGGCGCAGATCGCCAGCGGGGAGCTGCATGCGCTGTCGATCAAGACACTGACACCCGCCCAGAAACAGTCTGGCTGAGGCTAAGGGCCAGGCACCGTCGTCAGGTCGCCCGGCGCCATCGATGGCGTCATTCGGGCGCCTTCATCTACTGCCCTCGTAAACCGTCGGCGCTTTTCTCTCCGGGTCTTGGCCTTCCTCCAAGGTCGGTGCGGCAAGCACATTCTGACGACGCAACCGGCTCTGCGGCGAGAAGCGGCAGGTGAAGGTGGCCCCCTGGCCTGGCGTACTGGCGACGATCAGCCGAGCGTCATGCCGATTCAACGAGTGCTTGACGATTGCAAGACCGAGCCCAGTCCCGCCAGAGGCGCGCGAGCGGGCCCTGTCGACACGGTAGAAACGTTCGGTCAGCCGCGGGATATGTTCCGCGCCGATGCCCGGTCCGTTGTCCTTCACCGAGAACAGGGGTCCGCGTTCATCGTCCCGCCAGCTGATGCGCACACGCGTGCCCGCCGGCGTATGCTTGATGGCATTAAAGACGAGATTCGACAGCGCGCTGCGCAGTTCGTTGTCGTCGCCGAGCAGGAGAAGATCCTCGTCCATCTGCAGTTCGATTTCATGTTCATCGCCGCTCAGGATGCGCGCATCGGCGACGATCATCTCCGTCTCCCGCGGTATATCGACCAGGGCGACGTGCGTGCTGTGGTCCTCCATCTCTAGTCTCGACAGCGTGAGCAGGTCCTCGATAATGGAACGCATGCGCCGGGCCTGATTCTGCATCAGCTCCAGCGGCCTGCGGTGGCTTTCCGGAGTTGCTGGCGAATCGGCCAGGTTCTCCAGGAACCCGGCGATGACGGTCAGCGGCGTGCGCAGCTCGTGTGAGGCGTTGGCGACGAAGTCGCGCCGGATCATATTGAGGTGGAACACCTTGGTGATGTCTCGGCCGACCAGCAGGCGTTGTTTCTTGCGCTCGCCGAACGGCGCCACCCGGAGCGACAGCATGATTGACTGGTTGTGCTTCGGTGCGACCTCCAGCGGACGGCTGTATTCACCGGCGTCGATGTACTCCCCCAGCCCAGGCCGTTCGAATAGATCCGTGAGCCGTTTGCTGTCGTCGCGCGGCCACTGCACGTCCATCAATGCCGTGGCGGCTGGGTTCGCCCACTCGATGTGCTTGGTCTTGTCCAGCACGACCAGCGCGTCGGGCACCGAATTGGCTGCTTCGCGAAAACGCCGCTGGAACCTGACCTGCCGTTTGCGTCCCTTACGTCCGCGTTGCTGATACTGCGCGACCGTTCGATAGATATCGCCCCAAAGGCCACGCGGGAAGGGCGGCACCAGACGGTGATGGCGTCTGATCAAGCGGGCCAGATGGCCGAGCCGAAACATATGGCGAATGACGTAGGGCGTTAGCGCAAGCAGTATTGCGCGCTCCACGGCGACGCCAAGCAGCGTCAGCGCCGCCGCCGCGGCGCCGACAGCGACCACAAGATTGACCTCATAAAGAATGGCGCGCATGGGAAACTCGCGCCGCAAGTCCGTGCAATGACGCTTTGGCAGGACAGCGGTAGTGAGGATGAATCGACCTGGCGGTCATTTGTCCGAGAATCGGTAGCCGACGCCCCGTACGGTCTGCAGCAGATGCTCATGGCCAGTCTGCTCCAGTGCCTTACGCAGGCGGCGGATATGCACGTCGACCGTGCGCTCTTCGACGTAGACGTGGTTCCCCCAGACCTGGTCGAGCAGCTGAGAGCGGCTGAAGGCACGGTCCGTGTGGGTCATGAAGAAGTGCAGTAGCCGGTATTCGGTGGGCGCGATGTCGATGACAATGCCGTCGGCGCAAACGCGATGGCTGACGTTGTCGATGGTGAGTCCGCCGATGTCGATTTCGTCGGTGACCTCATCCGGCTTGCTCCGGCGCAGTACCGCATTCACCCGGGCAACCATCTCGCGTGGCGAGAAGGGCTTGCTGATGTAGTCGTCCGCACCGGTGTCGAGACCCTTGACGCGGTCCTCTTCCTCGCCACGGGCGCTGATCATGATGATCGGCATCATCCGTGTCTTGGAACTCTGCTTCAATTGGGCGGCCAACTCGAGACCGGAACGGCCTGGCAACATCCAGTCGAGCAGGACCAGGTCCGGCTGCTCGGGAAGCAGCCTGCGTGCCTCGTCGGCGTGACCGGCCTCGAGCGTGCTGAAGCCAGCCTCTTCCAGCGCAAAGCGGATGACCTCGCGGATGTCGGGTTCGTCGTCGACGATGAGTACAGTCGTCATAGCCTTGTCATCCTAAGCCTTCGGTATCAGACGCGGCATTCTATTTGCGAGCCGTTACGGATCGATTACCTTGGTTGGCGCTTGGTCGGACCTCGGCGCAACCCGGACCCCAACCTGGACGCCCGCTTCTCTCGACGGCAGGCGGCGCCAACAAAACCTTGACGTCATGCGCGTCCGCTGTGACCGCCGTCCGCTCCCGTAGGCCTCCACCCGGCCGAGTGTCGCGGGAAATCCGGCCGTCTCGACCCTATGTCCGTAGCGAGCGCGGCCGATTCGCGGCGCGCACAGCATGCGGTTTCTCCGCATTACGAATCATATGTCAGAACTCGGTTTGCGTTTTCTCGGAGTCGGCAATTCTCATGCGCTCGCCCTCGGCTCCTCGGCCGTGGTGCTCGAACACGCTCATGCGCCCTGGCTGCTGGTCGACTGCGGTCCGGCCACGCTCGAGGGTTATCTGGGGCACTACGGCGAGTTGCCTAGGGCGCTGTTCATTACGCACGCCCACTTGGACCACATTGGCGGTTTGGAAGGTCTGTATTACCGGCTGGCGACGGCCAGTGTCCCGCACGCACCGGTGAAGTTGTTCGTTCCAGTGCCGCTGATCCCGGTCTTGCAGCGCCGGCTCGCCGATTATCCGAATCTGCTTGCCGAGGGTGGCAGCAACTTCTGGGACGTGTTTCAACTGATTCCGGTGTCGGAAGCCTTTTGGTACCGCGACCTGAGCTTCACAGTCTTTCCTGTCCGTCACCATGAGCATCTCAGTGCCTTCGGACTGGCCCTGCAAGGGGTGTTTCTCTACAGCGGGGACACGCGCCCGATCCCCGAGGTGCTGAACCGCTATGCCTGTCGCGGCGAGTGGATTTTTCATGACTGCTGCACCCGGGCGAATCCATCCCACACCGGCATCGACGACATTCGTGCCGAGTACAAGGACGAACAGTGGCGGCGTATGGTGCTCTATCACTACGAGTCGCAGAGCGCTGGCGAAACGATCGAGCAGGCCGGTCTGCGCATCGCTCATCGCGGCGAACGCTTTGCGCTGAATGCCCGTACGCCGACCGATGTGACCACGCCCGCGGAGCATCTGAGACCGCTCCCCGAGGCCGCCGGCTGGTAGTCGCTTTGTCGAATCGCATCGGTTTTCCGCGCGCACGCTTGGGGTTAGGCGATTGCACTGGGTCAGGGTTCCTGAAGCCGTCGACGACGACTGCTATCATTGTCACTATGAAGCGCGCAACGGGCCGTGCCTGATGCAATGATCATCTTAAACGAGGAGGGCACCAGCGGCTCCGACTCGCGCCGCCGGGTCGTATTCAAGGGGAAGGTGGTGGATGTAGGGCTGGAGCGCGTTCGGCTGCCCACGGGGCGTGATGTCGAGCTTGAGGTCATCCGGCATCCAGGCGGAGCCGCGGCCGTCGCCATCGACGATCGTCAGCGTGTTTGTCTGTTGCGGCAGTATCGGTACGTGGCGGGCGGTTGGTTGTGGGAGCTGCCGGCCGGCAAGATAGATGAGGGAGAGGTGCCGACAGCAACCGCCGAGCGGGAATTGGCAGAGGAGGCCGGTTTGATGGCCGCGAGGTGGGATTCACTGGGCCTCCTGCATAGTTCTCCCGGCGTGTTTGCTGAGGTCATCCATCTCTACCTGGCACGCGGTCTGAGTGAGGTGGACCTCGGTCACGAGGCGGATGAGGTCATCGAGGTGCACTGGACGCCGTTAAGCGATGCCCTCACCTGGTGCGGCGACGGGACCATTACCGATGCCAAGACCTTGATCGGCTTGTATCGTACCGACGCGCTGTTGCGGGGTAGTCGGGTCACCCCCGGGGGATAATGTGCGGATCCCGGTCGAGGATTGAATCTCGCTCCATTGCCGAATAATGCGCTCCGTGACACCGATACCGATGATCTGATCCAGTGCTGGATGCGCCTTAGCGCATTTCTCGCTTGGCAATGTCGCGACGGCCGGGAGCCGCGCCCGACCGGTGGCGGTCAATCACATCCGCTGCTCATAACTGCCAGCTACGCGCGAAGCTGGCGTAGAATTCTGGATCCCTGACCGTCGCGCCGCGCTGACCAACGATGGCCGAGGCAAACGCCTGCGCCCGCTCCAGGGTTTGTTGCAGCGGCCAGTCGTGCAGCAGACCCAGTATCAGCACTGACGCGAAGCCGTCTCCGGCACCCACCGCGTCCACGACTTGGACTGACCCTTGGGGCGCGACGCGGCAGACCGTGCCGTCGGCACCCAGCGCGAGTGACCCGGCGGCGCCGAGCGTCGTGACGACCAGTTCCAGTCCATGGCGTTGCAGCAAGGCGAGTGCGCGCGTCTCGATCGGGTCGCCGGCCCTGTCGTCTACGGCCGGTGCGAGCATCGCCAGTTCATCGGCGTTTAGCTTGACCCAGCGGGCGGCCTCGATCATGCCGCGCACGGCGGTTTTGTCCCACCAGGGATCGCGCAGGTTGACGTCGACGAAGACAGCCGGATCGAGCGCCTCGCGCAGTGCGCCGAGCGCCTTGGCCGAGATGCCATGGCGCAGTGCGAGGCTGCCGTGATAGAGCAGGGCGCCCGCGGGAAGCCTTGGTAGCGCGCCGGGGTCGATATGATCGTAGGCGCGATCGAAGACGATATCGTAGCTGGGCTCGCCGTCCACCAGCGACACCTGCACGGAACCGGTGCCATGGAGCGGGTCGCGTTGAAGCCCGACCTGCGTCATGCGCTGCGCCGACATGGCCTGTCCGATACGATCGCCCAAGTCATCCTCGCCGACCCGGCTGATGAAGACCGGCGCCGCGCCGAACGCGGATAAATGCCAGGCGACATTAAAGGGTGCGCCGCCGAGCACCTTAGCTCCGTCTGGAAAGCAGTCGAACAGCGCTTCGCCAAAGATGACGGGGGGCATGGATCGGTCGAAGGACATGGCGCGGGCCTTTGGTAGCGACAGGTCCGTTCGATGCTAAGGATCGAATCAGCGTGCCGCAAGGGGGAAGGGCCGCGGTCATTTAGGTTTGACGGGTCCGTTGAGGGTCAGACGCGCGCTCGGCCGCGTCAGACGGTTGACAGAAATTGCCTCAAGCCTCGATGGCCTCCGGGGATGCGGTCGTCAAGAGCTTCTCGACCGCGCGCCGAGTCAGTGGATCCCTGCTCAGTATTCGCGCATTGCCACGGCGGAGGTGTTGCGCCAACACCTCTGTCCGCAGTATCTGCTGGTTACGGCCGGAGCGGTCGGCGAACAGCGATAGACCGCTGAGGCGGCTGATCCAGCTGGCGCGTAGTGTCAGGCTCGAGCCGTCGATGCCTGAGAGTTCGATCCAGTCGCCCACTTCGATGCGCCGGGCCGCCTCGGTGAATTCGTCCGCGCTCGGGATGCTCGCGTCGTATGCTCGACCGGCGACGCCCTGCCGCGCCGCGACCTCCGCGTCTGTTTTCGCGTTCGTTGGGCTGGACGCTGCCGCTTGTATCGGCGGCTCGTCAGCGGCTTCCGGTTCATGCGTCTTTGGCTTGATTGCCCGCATGTGAAACTGCATTAGTTCCTGCAGAAACGGATCCCATGCCTCCGATCGTCCGATCTGTGCCATGCCTTCGGGCAGTCGGTGCAGCAGGTCCGGCAGAAGATTCATCAGTCGCTGCCGCTCGGCGGGTAGTTGCTTTGGCTGGACGCTCCAGATCAGATCGCTCAGCGTCTGCAATGCCCGTTGCCAAGGCTCGCTCTTCTCGCCGTAGTTGATGTAGATACGGATCAGGAGATCGCGCCAGGCGTCGTTGATGAACGCCTCCACGCTGCGTGGTACCTTTTGACCAGCCAGATGCCGTGCGATCTGGTCTTCGACCACGGTGGGTGCGACCACATTGCGGTCACGCTGCTCGAGCCGCTGCACCAGTTCGCTGACGTTTTGGCGCGCGCGTTGGTCGGCCTCTTGCAGAATCCGCTCCAGTTGCTCGCTCTGCGCCCGAAAGACTCCGGTATCGCTCTCGAAGTCGTCCACAACCTTTTTGACCGAACCTTGAACTGCTTCGAGCAATCGTTGTTCGCCGTCTTTTCCCCAACCGCGGGCGGCCGCGGCGATGATGTCCATCAACCGTCGCGCCGGATGTCTTTGGTCGGAGAAGAAGGCCTTGTTGGTAAGAGCGACCTTGAGGATCGGGACCTGCAGCCGGCCGAGTTCTTTCTTAAGGGCGGCTGGGACCTCGGGGTCGGCAAAGATGCAATCGAATAGTTGTGCGATCAGGTCGACGGTCATACCGTCGGTCGGTTTTAGCCAGCGCAATAGTGGTGAACCGGCGAGGCTGCGCAGCGCGGCACTGTTGGTGGGGTCGAAATCGTCGAACTCGATGCCGAGATCGGCCGCCGCTTGGCTATTGCCACGTTGTAGACCCGTCAGGGAATCGATCAGTTGGCCGAGCACCATTGTGCCCATTTGGCCCGGCGCGCCGGTCGAGAGCCCGTTCCCGCCGAACGCGGACCCGTCCGCGCCGCCATTGGTGCCTGGTCCGCCGAATGCTGTCGTCCCCAGGCCGCGGCCGCCGCTTCGGCCGTTGATCAGCTGTGCGAAGACGTCAGCGACGCCGCTGCTGGCCTCCGAATCGCTGGCGCTGCGCTTGATCTCATGGTTGCCTTCCTCGAGCAGCACCGGCATTGTCGGAAGCACGCCGTTGTCGGCCAGGTGCCGATTCAGTTGCCGGTAGATGTCCGGCAGATCGCCGGCCGTGTAGTGCTCAAAGGTTTCCAGTAGGACGAGGGCCAATTGATCGGTGCGGCCGCAGTCGTCGGCAGCCCGCACGAAGGCGCTGAACAGCCGCTTGACCGACAGCGGATTTCTTTCGGAGTCGAGCCGCTTGAGGTGCAACATGGCACTGACTCGGCGATCGAGCGCGGTGAGTTGCTGTGAGCAACTGTACGCGGCCTTGGCCGCAACGCGATCGATGGCGAGGTCACGCTCGAATTGATCGGCGTCCACCAGCGACAGTTCGCTCACGGCCTCCCAGGGATTGGCCTCGCTGCCGTCCAGATTGGCGATCGCATTGTCATAGTCTGCCTCGAACACGCTACGGAAACGCCGCAGCAGCTCGGACGCGCCGTTGATCAGCAGCGCATGGCCTGCCTCGTAGAGTAAGCGGCGGTCCGGATCGGTTGCTCGCATTCCGAGCTGGACGAGATCCTGCTTGGCGGGCTTGAGATTCTCGGCGTAGGCCACGGTGACCGTATCGAGCAGCCGGTCGCGAAGCTCGTGCAATAACTCGCGCATCCGCGCAGGTGCGATGTCGATGCTCGCGTTCATTCTTGGTGAGAAGGGTTCGGCGTGTGCTTAAGGCTGCTGTTCGTGTACATGCTGCAAAGTGGCGTCGGTGCGCGAGGTACCGATGCTCGCCCGTTGCCTTGGGCCGCGCGCCGATGTCCTTTCCTAGTCGGATACATCAGCTCGTCTCCTGGGAACGCACCTGTTGTCGATCCGGATTTGTCAGTTTGATCGGAAGTCTAGTCGTGCAACGATCTGATCGCCGTGATGCCGATCTCAGAAACCCTTGGTTTGTTAAGCGAACATGGGCGTCGCTCGCTTCCTTGCGTGATCTATCCACGGGGACGATAAATTGTGGCGGCGGTGGACGGTGATCACAGAAAGTTTCGGCGTTAGCTGTCAGCATTAGGGCCGGCATTACGGTCGGCGTTTTAGAAGCAACCGTTTCATCGCGCTGCTCGACAGCGTGCAGTGAGTCAGCGATGCAAGCGTGGAGCCAGTTCCAGTGCCCGCAGACGATGATCAGTATCGCAGGCTTGTCGAACGGCAGCAGGAACTCGTCATTGAGATCGGCCGCGAGGGCGGTTTTCTCTATGTGAATCCGAGCTGCTGCCGGACCTTCGGCCGCAAGGCGCAAGAGCTGCTCGGTGGATCTTACTTGAGCTTGGTGCACAAGGCTGAGCGCGAGCTGGCCTCTGCGCGGCTCGAGGATCTGGCTTCGCCGCCGCACCGATCGTACCTGGAGCAGCGGTTATCGACCCAAAGCGGTTGGCGTTGGTTCGGCTGGTCGTTCACCGGCGTGCTGGATGATGCTGAACGCCTAACCTCGATCGTCGGCGTTGGCCGCGAGATCAGCGACCGCAAGCAAACCGAGAAAATCCTCGCCGAGGTGAACGAGCGGCTTGCGTTGGCACTCGCGGCCGGTGACATCGGCCTTTATACCGCCGACCGGCCGCTCGGCGCCGCATTCGCCGATGCGCGCTATTTTGCGATGCTTGGCCATGCGCCGGGCAGTATACGCATTGACACCGAAACCTGGCCGCTGCTGGTTCATCCCGACGATTGGGAGCCGGTGTCGGAACTGGCGCAGCGCGTGCTGAGAAATGAAACGGACGCGTTCGAAGCGGAGTTTCGGATGCGCCATCGTGATGGGCATTGGGTTTGGATACTGGATCGGGCTCAGGTCTATGCTCGCGACGCCAGTGGTATGCCGACCCGCACCGCCGGCACACACATGGACGTGACTCGGCGCAAGGAGGCGGAGCTCAAACTGAATTATCTCGCCGACCACGATGAGCTTACCGGTCTTCTGAACCGGCGAGGAAGCTGGCAGTCGCTGCAACGGATCCACGCCGACAGCGGTCGGTCGCGGCGGTCATACGCGCTCGCGATTGTCGACCTCGACCACTTCAAGCAGGTCAACGATACCTTCGGGCACGCGGCCGGAGACAGCGTTCTGCGGAGCGTTGCGGAGACATTGCGATCGAGCGTACGGGAATCGGATTGGGTGGGGCGTTGGGGTGGCGAGGAGTTCGTCGTCGCACTGCCTGGCGCGAGCGAGGTGCAGGCGCTGATGGCATTGGATCGACTGCGTAAGACGGTCGCGCAGAGGCCGATCGAGATTGGTGCACGCCGCATCGATGTCAGTGTCAGCGTCGGGTTCTCCGTTGGCCAAGCGCGGGAGGACGAGCTGGATGCTGTGCTGGGTCGATCCGATCAGGCCCTTTATCGCGCCAAAGATGCCGGTCGCAATCAGGTCTGTTACAGCGGCAGCGAGGGCGGTGCTGATGCCTTTGATACCGCGCTCTTGGTGAAGAAGGCGATTGAGACGGACGGTATCCTGCAGGCGTTCCAGCCGGTGGTCGATCTACAGGGCCGGCTCGTCGTCGGCGAACAGGCATTGGCGCGCATCGCAGCCGCCGACGGGCGGCTTCTCCCGGGGGGGCGTTTCATCGGTTTGACCCAGCAGATGGGTCTTTTGCATCGGGTTGACCTCGCGATGTTCCGTGCCACGCTGCGGCGGCTCGCCCAGATGCCGCCCGGAAACGGCGCGCAGATTCTTGAATTCATCAATGTCTCTGGCGATCTGATCGCTCGCCGCGACGCCATTGGAGAACTCGCCGCAGAGATAGGTAAGCGCCTGCAAGGGTCTGCGGGAATCGCGCACCTGGTCCTGACAATCAGTGAGTTGCAGATGAAGGCGGAGACCGAGCAGATAGCAGAGGCACTGGCACCATTGCTGGAACTCGGGTGTCGTCTGGCGATCAGTGACTTCGGCAGCCAGGCGTCCTCCGTATGTTTCCTAACGCAGCTGCCGGTGGATTTCGTCGGCATCGATACACAGCTGATCCGACTGGCGAACGAGTCGCCCCGCGCCCGTGCCTTCCTGGCCGGAATTCGCGGCTGCGCCAGTGATCTTGGTATCAAGACAATTGCCAAGCAGGTGGACGACGAGGCGAGCGCTCGGCGCCTGATCGAGCTCGGAATCGATTGGGGCCGGGGTCTTGTGTTCGGTGGTCCATCAGAACCAGTTGCATGCGTTGCCGGGGTCGATGGCGAAGCGGATCCGGCCGCGTCCGCCCGTACTGACAACGGCCAAGACGAGCCTCAGCGCGAGCGTCGCCGCGCTGATGGGACTGCTGGCGCTCCATCCGGGAATCGGATCGCCTAGCCCGCGCTGGCGGCGGAAGTCACCTCTATGCCTATGGGGTTGTTCGCTCCCATCACTTGACCGGCGTCATCTCGGTCGGACGCCTTCCCCGACCAACATGCTCGGCATTGCGATATCGCATTTCCGATCGCTTGCTGGCGTCGATACCCTCCTGACCCTAGCCCGACGCATGCCCGCGGCACCTCCGTGCAGGGTTATCCGACATAGCCGCAGTCGTGCTCGGGAAGGCCGCGGCCACATGACGCAAGGCGGGCCGAACGGCGGGACGGACGATGCCGGCGCGATGATCCGACCGCGTCCGATGGGACTCACTCAAAGAGCGGAATCCTGACGATGCTTGACAGCACAATGATCGAGCTGTCGCGATGGCAGTTCGCGGCCACCGCGATGTACCACTTCCTGTTCGTGCCGCTGACCTTGGGGCTTTCCTGGATCCTGGTGATCATGGAGAGCGTCTACGTGATGACCGGACGCGAGATCTACCGGGACATGACCAAGTTCTGGGGCAAGCTGTTCGGCATCAACTTTGCCTTGGGCGTCACCACCGGCTTGACCATGGAGTTCCAGTTCGGCATGAACTGGGCCTATTACTCACACTATGTCGGCGACGTCTTCGGGGCGCCATTGGCCATTGAGGGGCTGATGGCGTTCTTTTTGGAGTCTACCTTCATCGGCCTGTTCTTCCTCGGCTGGGAACGCCTGACCAAGCGCCAGCATCTGGCGGTGACCTTTTTGATGGCGCTGGGCTCCAATCTATCGGCGATGTGGATACTGATCGCCAACGGCTGGATGCAGAACCCGGTCGGGTCGGAGTTCAGTTTCGAGACCATGCGCATGGAGATGACCAGCTTCTGGGCGCTGTTAATGAACCCGGTCGCGCAGGTCAAGTTCGTCCATACGGTCGCCGCGGGCTATGTCACCGGGGCGATGTTCGTCGCCGGCATCAGCGCTTACTACATGCTCAAGGGCCGCGATCTGGCCTTCGCCAAGCGCTCGTTCTCGGTCGCGGTTGGCTTCGGATTGGCGTCGATCCTGTCGGTGATCCTGCTCGGCGACGAGTCGGGCTACGAGGTCGGCGACGTTCAGAAGGTCAAGCTCGCCGCCATCGAGGCGGAATGGGAGACCGAGCCCGCGCCTGCCGCCTTCACCGTCTTCGGGCTTCCAAGCAACGCGGACGAAGAAACCCACATGGCGGTCAAGATCCCTTGGGCGCTCGGTCTGATCGCGACGCGCTCGCTCGACGAGCAGGTGCTGGGGCTGAAAGACCTGATGCGCCAGCATGAGGTACGCATCCGCTCCGGGATGATCGCCTATGAATACCTGCAAAGGCTGCGCAACGGCGAGGTCAGTGACTACAACCGCGGCGCGTTCGAGGAGCACATGGACGACCTCGGCTATGGCCTGTTGCTGAAACGCTATGTCGATAACCCGGCGGAGGCGACCGAGGAACAGATCCAGCTGGCCGTGAAAGACTCGATTCCACAAGTGGCGCCCTTGTTCTGGAGCTTCCGTATCATGGTGGCCGCCGGCTTCTGGATGCTGTTGTTGTTGGTGCTCGGCTTCTATTTCAACGCGAAGCGTGTGATTCAGGACAAACGCTGGCTGCTGCGAGCCTTCCTGTTCAGTATCCCAGTTCCCTGGATCGCGGCCGAGACTGGCTGGTTCGTTGCTGAGTTCGGGCGTCAGCCCTGGGCGATCGGCGAGGTGCTGCCGACCTCCATCGCGGCCTCCAGTCTGACGGCCGGCGATCTGATGGTCAGTCTGAGCGCGTTCGTCATCTTCTACAGCGCGCTGTTTTTGATCGAGATGTATCTGATGTTCAAGTTCGGCCGCCAAGGGCCGAGTTCGCTACATACGGGCAGATACCATTACGAGACCCGGTCGGCGCGGGGTGATGACGGCACGTCATCGACGGCCAGGGGCGCAGGCCCGGCGCCGGCGACTGCGCCCTCCAAACCGGTCTCAGGAGACTGACATGATCCTCGACTTCGAAACGCTGAAGTTCACTTGGTGGGTGCTAGTCGGTGTGCTGTTCATCGGCTTTGCCGTCACCGACGGGATGGACATGGGCGTTGGTACACTGCTGCCGTTCCTCGGTAAGAACGACGAGGAGCGGCGCGTCATCATCAACACCGTCGGTCCGCACTGGGACGGCAATCAGGTCTGGCTGATCACGGCCGGGGGCGCTATCTTCGCCGCTTGGCCGCTGGTCTATGCGACCGCCTTCAGCGGTTTCTACTTCGCCATGCTGTTGGCGCTGTTCGCGTTGTTCTTTCGTCCCGTGGGATTCGATTATCGCAGCAAGATCGCCGATCCGCGCTGGCGCAGCGCCTGGGATTGGGGGCTGTTCATCGGTGGTGCCGTGCCGGCCTTGGTGTTCGGCATCGCCTTCGGCAACCTGCTGCAGGGCGTTCCCTTCCATCTGGACGAGTTCCTGCGGCCTTACTACAGCGGTGGCTTTCTCGGCCTATTGAATCCGTTTGCGCTGTTGGCGGGTGTGATCAGTCTCGGCATGCTGACACTGCACGGAGCCATTTGGCTGCAGTTGCGGACCGAGGAGCCGATCGCTGGGCGGGCCAAACAGTGGGCGAAGGTCACCGGGCTGATCACCATCGCCGCTTTCGCGCTCGCCGGCATCTGGCTGAGTCTCGGTATCGACGGCTTCCGTGTCGTCAGCATGCCGGAGCTTGGTGCGACACCCAACCCGCTGACCAAAGAGGTGGTGATCGACTCCGGCGCCTGGCTCGCCAACTATCGCGACTACCCGCTGACCTTGCTATTCCCGGTGCTCGGATTTGCCGGCCTTGGGCTGGCCGTCGCGCTGGCCTTGCAGGACCGTGCCGGGCTCGGACTGATCATGAGCGCTGTCGGCATTACTGGCATCATCATGACCGCAGGCGCCGCCATGTTCCCGTTCATCATGCCATCGAGCACCAACCCCAACAGCAGCCTGATCGCATGGGATGCGACCTCGAGTCATTTGACGCTGACAGTCATGTTCTGGGCCGCCGTGATCTTTATCCCGATCATACTGATGTATACCACCTGGACATATAGACGCATGTGGCGTCGTGTCACGGTGGCTGAGATCAGGGCGCAAGATACGCTAGCGTATTAAGGGCCGAGGACGAAGGGCCAGATTACCTTGAATTCTTGGAGACCTAGATGTGGTACTTCGCTTGGATACTCGGCGTCCTACTCGCCATCGCCTTCGGTATCATCAACGTGATGTGGTATGAGTCCGAGCAGTTCCCCGGCGAACCGGAGGACGACGGGCGCGACGCTTAACGCTGACGTCGTGGCTGTCGTTCGCGGTTCGATCGGCCTGCAAGGCAGCGCGGCGAACGCGGGTTGCGACGTGCGGCGGAGTTGCTACTCCGAATAACCGCCGCCCGCGCGGCCGCGTGCGAAGATGCTCGGCTTGCCAGACGGAATCACGGTGACGCCGCCGCGCGAGACGGTGTAGAGCTTGCTGTCGGCTTCGGCGTCGTAGCCGATCACGCTGCCCGCCTCGATGATGTTCTGGCGGTCGATGATGACGCGCTTCAGACGTGCGCCCTTGCAAATGCGCACATAGTCCATGACGATACAGTCGTCCAACACGACGTCCTCTTCGATGACCGCCTCGCGGCGGATGATGGAGTCGGTGATCGCGGTGTTGTCGTGGATGACCGTCGCCGCACCGAGCAGCGTGTTGGTCAGCCGCCCGCCCAGGACCCGTGCCACCGGGCCCTGATAGTTGCTGGAGTAGATCGGCCACTCCGGATTGAAGGCATCGAATACCGGCTCAGCGCCGAGCACGTCCTTATGGGCGTTGAAATAGGCATCGATGCTGCCGACGTCGCGCCAGTAGACCTGTGACTCATAGGGCTTGATGCCCGGGATCTGGTTGGTCGCAAAGTCATAGGCAAACAGCCGGTGGCCGCTGGCAAGCAAGCGCGGCAGCACGTGCTGTCCGAAGTCGGTCTCGCCGGCCTGCTGCGCGGCCTGCAGCGCCTCCAGCAACACCTGGGCGCTGAACACATAGTTGCCCATCGACGCGAACGCGCTGGCCGGATCATCGGCCAGCGGCGTCGGGCTGGCCGGCTTTTCCTGAAAGGCATCGATGCGGCCGTAGGAATCGGCCGCGATCACGCCGAAGCTCTTGGCGTCTTCCAGCGGCACCGGCAGCGCGGCGATGGTGACGTCCGCCTCGCGCTCCTTGTGGAAGTCCACCATTTGCTGGATGTCCATCCGGTAGATGTGATCGGCGCCAAACACCACCACATACTCGGGCGCATGCTCGGCGATTAGATTGATATTCTGATGGACGGCGTCGGCAGTGCCCTGGAACCAGTTTTGTCCGGATCGCATCTGCGGCGGTACCACGGTGACGAACTGATCCATCAGCAGCGGCGAGATGGTCCATGCCTTGCGTACGTGCTCGATCAGTGACTGCGACTTGTACTGGACCAGCAGGTAGATGGTTCGGATCTGCGAGTTGACCAGGTTGCTGAGCACGAAGTCGACCAGGCGGTAGCGCGAGCCGAATGGCACCGACGGCTTCGAGCGCGCAGCGGTCAACGGCTGCAGGCGTGAGCCTTGGCCGCCGGCCATGACGAAGGCGATGATTCTGTCGGGCATGGATCCTCCTGGCGCCTCGCTCGAGACGCGACTGTCTGATGTTCAATGGGCGGCCGCGCTGTCACGGGCGCCGAGGGTTGCCGTTGGCACAGGATTCTCTAGTATGGTCGCATGGTCTCGCTGGGGATCGGCATGCTGCATCCCGATCTGGGCCCCCAGGACGCGCGTGCCGCGCATGCCCGGTATCATAAACTCTCGAGAACGCTCTTTGTTGACCGCCGTTCTCGGATGCCGGTGGTTGATCGATGGCGGGCAAAGTAAACTCTTGGAGACGAGGCGCAAGGCCCACTGTGCGTCACTGACAGCGCTGATAGGTTTCGCGGCCGAGGGATCCTGATGCCTACCCGTTCAAACGTTGCCGATGCCCCGGCACCGCCGACTGCTCGTCGGTGGCGCGGGCCTTTGTCGATTTCTCGGCTGATGGCCGTGCTGATTGCGGCGCTGTGCTGCGGGACGCCAGTGCTTGCCGGACCTTCGGTGGCCGAGCTGCTGGCGGTGTGCGAGCGCGCCAGCGCGGCCGGCAATACCGGCGTCGATGCCGCGATCTGCGAATGGTATGCGGTGCCCTGCGACTGCAAATCGGCGCGCGCTGACGCCGACGCCGAACCCTGGTGCCTGCCGGCGAACGAGTCCGTCGACACCGCCATGCCGCGGGTGATCGGTGAGCTGCGCCGGGTGCCAGACCGCGCCGTTGTTGCTGAACAGGTCGTCCCGGGTATTCTGTCGCGGCTCTATCCCTGTGAGCGCCAGCGCTAGTCGCCGGGTTCGATGTCAGCAGTCGCGCTCGGGACATCGGGGCCCTGTAGTTTTCTCTTGGGCAATGGTTTACCAGTCGCCGCCCTCCCGGCGGGGTGCTGACAATGACGGGGTCAATTCATGGGCAAGGGCTTCGATCCACCACGCAGACCGGTCGTACTGATCATTCTCGACGGCTTTGGCGCCAATCCGGGTAAGGCGAACAACGCGGTGTTCATTGCCGAAACACCGAATTTCGATCGGCTGTTCGCGCATCATCCGCATACCGTGCTGCAGGCGTCGGCGCGTGCGGTGGGACTTCCGGACGGCCAGATGGGCAACTCCGAGGTCGGTCACATGACGCTCGGATCCGGCTGTATCGTGCGCCAGGATTTGGTGCTGATCAACGACGCCATCGACGACGGCAGCTTCTTTGAGAATCCGGTCTTGCTGGCCGCGGCCCGCCGTGCCGGGGAGCAGAATCGCCCGCTGCATCTGATGGGACTGGTCTCCGATGGCGGCGTGCACAGTCACCTGCGCCACCTGACCGCCTTGATCGCGCTGGCCGGGCGCAATGGCGCGCGGCCCGTGGTGCACATGATTACCGATGGTCGCGACACCGCGCCGCGTTCTGCGATTGACTACCTCGGCCCGCTTGACGACGCGCTGGGCGAGGCGGGCGGCAGCGTCGCGACCGTCGCCGGACGCTACTACGCGATGGACCGGGATCATCGCTGGGATCGCACGAGGCGGGCGTTTGATACCTTCGTCCACGGCCAGGGACGCCGCGCCGACACTGCTCGAGCAGCTGTCGAGCTGGCGTATGAAGCCGGCGAGGACGATGAGTTCATCTCCCCGACCGTCATCGACGGCGGCGAGCAGATCCGTGACGGCGATCAGGTGATCTTCTTCAACTTCCGCAAGGACCGACCGCGGCAGATCGTCTCTGCCTTGTTCCGCGACGATTTCGATGACTTCGAGCGCGGCGACTTCAACGCTGCAGAGGTCAGCTGCCTGATGGAATACGATCGGCACTATGCGCTGCCATTCGCCTTCGATCACGAGATGCCGCCGGTTACCCTTGGCGGCATCCTCAGCAATGCAGGATTGACCCAGTTCCATTGCGCGGAGACTGAAAAGTATGCCCATGTCACCTTCTTCTTCAACGGCGGACGCGGTGACCCGTTCCCAGGTGAGGAGCGCTGTCTGATTCAGTCGCCCAAGGTCGCCACCTACGACCTGCAGCCGGAGATGAGCGCTGCCGCGGTTGCCGACGCCGTCATCGGGGCGATCGAGAGTCATGCGTACGCATTCATCGTCGTCAACTTCGCCAATGGCGATATGGTGGGACATACCGCGGTGCGGGACGCAGTGATCGAGGCGGTGCGCGTGCTCGATCGCGAGGCAGGTCGCGTGATCGATGCCGCTGTCGCGAACGGCTGCTCGGTGTTGATGACTGCCGACCACGGTAATTGTGATGAAATGATCGACCCGGTGACCGGAGAGCCGCATACCCGCCACACGGTGTATCCTGTGCCCTGCCTGGTCATCGATGAGGTACCCCGGACGCTGTCCATTGGTCGCGGGATCGAGGACATCGCGCCGACGGTGTTGGACCTCATGGGGCTGCCGAAACCGGACGCGATGCACGGGCGCTCGCTGCTGCTCGAGCCTGCCAAGGCTTGATGTCGCACTGATCGTTCGGCTCGCGGGCCGCCCTCCGGCCGGATGCCGGAGGTAAGGGTTTCTCGGCTCTCGGTTGCCTCTGATGCCGGCATCAGCCGGTCCCGGAGGAGACCATCAAAGCAGCGTTGACCGCTCCGTATGCAGCAATACCTGGCTCTCCTGCAAGACGTCGTCGACAACGGTCGCGACAAGGCTGACCGCACTGGCGTCGGTACGCGTTCAGTGTTCGGCCGTCAGATACGCTTCGATCTCGCCAACGGCTTTCCGCTGGTCACCACCAAACGCGTTCATCTGAAGAGCGTGATACTGGAGTTGCTGTGGTTTCTGTCGGGGTCTACCGACAACCACTGGCTGGCCTCACGCGGCGTGACCATCTGGGACGATTGGGCCGCGGCTGATGGCGCACTCGGACCCATCTACGGTGCCCAATGGCGCAGTTGGCAAGCCCCGGACGGCACCGTTATCGATCAGATCAGCCAACTGTTGGAGACCATCCGGACCGACCCGGACTCGCGGCGACTGGTCGTCTCCGCCTGGAACCCGGCCGATCTGCCGCGCCCCGGGCTCTCTCCGGCCGAGAATGCCGCGGTGGGACGGATGTCGCTGGCACCCTGTCATTGTCTGTTTCAGTTCTATGTGCAGGACGGCCGTTTGTCCTGCCAGCTTTACCAGCGCAGCGCCGATCTGTTCTTAGGCGTGCCTTTCAACATCGCCAGCTACGCCCTGCTGACGCACATGATCGCTCAGCAGACCGGGCTGGCGCCGGGAGACTTTGTCCACAGCTTCGGCGATTTGCACGTCTACCGGAACCATCTCACCAACTCCATCGTGTTCGAGCAACTGCGGCGGGTACCGCGTGCGCTGCCGCGGCTGGTGATGGTTCGCCGTCCGCCGACCCTGTTTGACTATCGCCTCGAGGATTTCGAGTTCGTCGGCTATGACCCGCATCCGCCCATTCGCGCGCCGATCGCTGTTTGAGCCGCCGGTGTCATTGTCCGCCGAATCTTCACGAACCCCGAATTTCTTCCATCTCAGGAGTAACAGCTTGACTGCAGCCCTGATCGACTATGCCCTGTTTGCGGCCAAGTCACTCACCATCGTCGTCTTCATCGGCATGCTCGCGATGCTGCTCGTGCGCGCGCGGCAGCATGCCGGCGAGTTCGGCCACGATGAGGACAGCGGTCGGCTCGAGGTCGTCGACTTGAACGACCATTACGCCGACATGACCGACGAAATCAAGCGGGCCACGCTGCCGCCCAAGGCATTCAAGAAGGCCATGAAGCAGGAGCGCAAAGCGGAGAAGCAGCGAGCGAAGGCGGCAGAGCCCAAACTGCGGCGGCTATTCGTGATTGATTTTCATGGCGACATCATGGCCACCCAGGTCAGCGGACTGCGCGAGATTGTCTCGGCGCTGTTGATCGAGGCTGGCGCCGAGGACGAGGTGCTGGTGCGGCTCGATAATGCCGGAGGTGCTGTGCATGAGCACGGCCTGGCTGCGTCCCAGTTGCTGCGCATCCGCGAGCGCGGAATTCCACTTACCGTGGCAGTGGATAAGGTTGCGGCCAGCGGCGGCTACCTGATGGCCTGCGTCGCCGACCGTATCATCGCCGCCCCCTTTGCCATCATCGGCTCCATTGGCGTCTTGGCCGAGCTACCGAACTTCCACCGGTTGCTCGAGCGCAATGGCATCGACTTCGAACTGCACACCGCCGGCGAGCACAAGCGCACGCTGACCTTGTTCGGTGAGAACACGGATGAGGGACGCGGCAAGCTGCGCGAGCAGTTGGAAGAGACCCACCAGTTGTTCAAGTCCTTCATCCAGGTCTATCGCCCGAATCTGGATCTGGCGCGGGTTGCCACCGGCGAGTATTGGCACGGCGAGCAGGCACTGGCGCTGGGCCTCATAGACGGGCTGAAGACCAGCGATGATTACCTACTGGCCAGCCGCGACAGTGCAGACCTATTCAAGCTGCGCTACAAGTCGCGCAAGCGCCCACTCGATAGGCTGTTGGGCGCGATCCGTCTGGCGTCATCGGCGTTTGTCGCACGCCTGTCCTTTGGGCCGGCGCGGGGCATCGGCTGATGTTCGGCGCGCTATCCCCCGGCCGCGAGAAACCATTGAGCCGGATCATGATGCGTTACCATCGACAGGGGTCGGCCGCAATCTCAATAGCCGCCTCGGTGCGCCTGCGAGCACTGTCCGCAGCTTTTCTGATGCTGTCCGCGGTGCTGATGGCGACGGCCGCGGTAGCCAACGATGCTGTCGAACTCCAAGCGCGTCTCGAGCAGCTGCAGACGCTGTACAGCGACGCGGAGCGCGATCGGCTTCGCCTCTCGGCCGAGAATGCCAGACTCGACGAACGGCTTCGGACGCTCGATGCGCAGCAGGCTATATCCCGGCGTCTGCAGGAGCAGGCAGAGCGGTTGGAGCGAGTGAGCCAGCGGTTAGCGCTGGACACGGCGGTGCGCGAGGGGCCAGACCATTCGGTGCAGCCGATTGCTGAGGATGAAGCCCTGCGTTTGCGGACCGAACTGGATGCCACGCAACGGCGGTTGCAACTGTTGATGGATCAATTTGCCGAGGCTCACCGCATGCGGCTGGACGCGCTCGCTCAGGCGTCAGCGGCCAGCGAACAGCTCGCCGAGTCGAATGCGCGGATGCGGCAACAGCAGCAGGAGATGGGTGAGGCGCTGCTGCGCGCCGAAAAGGCCGAGAAGCGTTATGCCGGCCTCGAAGATGCCCATGCCCGTATCCTGACCGAGAACGAGCGGCTCACGCTGGAGCTCTCGACCGCCAAGGAGCGTCAGGCCGAGGCCCTGCAGCGCGTTGTCGAACTCAACTCCCAGCTGGCCACCAGTCGCGCCAGGGCGGCGGCCGAGCAGGGCTCCCTGTCGGTATCGGCCGCAGACGCCGAAGACGCCGAAGATGCTCAGGTGGCGATCGAGCCCTCGGCGCCGGGCACGGTACAGACGGCCGGGCCTGCTCCGGTGGTCTATCAGGTGCTTGCCGATGATACCCTTTCGCTTATCAGTGCCAAGGTTTACGGAGACCCGAGCGCCTGGCGGCGCATCTTCGAGGCCAACCGAGATCTGCTCGACAGCCCCGATGATCTAGCGCTGGACATGCAGCTGATCATCCCCTGAGCCCTAACCAGCCGCCGCCTCTAGGTTCGAGTCAAGCCTTTGAGGCCAATCGATGTTCGAAGTGGCTCAGCAGGCGCGAGCGCAGCGTCTTCTCCTTGTGCTTGGCAGAGGCTGCCAGGCGATGGTCGGCGACTCCGATCAGGATGTCCTGCGCGCCCTTGGCGTGTTCGTCGGTCGGGGTGCGCTGTATATAGCTGCCGTCCGGCTGCATGTCCCAGGCGGAGCGCTGGTCGGCGAACTGTACGTCCAGTATCAGCCTCAGCTCCTGGCGCAGCTCCGGATTCTCAACTGGCGCATGCACCTCGACGCGGCTCTCCAGATTGCGGCCCATCATGTCCGCGGAGCCGATGTAGTACTCCTCGTCGCCGCCGTTTCTGAAGTACAGGATGCGCGCATGCTCCAGGAAGCGTCCGACGATGCTGACCACACGGGCGTTCTCGGAGAGGCCCGGCAGTCCGGGGCGGAAGCGACAGGTGTCGCGGACGATCAGATCCACCTCGACGCCTGCTCGGCTCGCCTTGTAGAGGGCACGGACGATGTCCGGGTCCTCCAGCGCGTTCATCTTCATCTGGATCAGGCCGCCGCCACCTGCTTCCTCATGAATGGCGATCTCGCGCTCGATCTTGCCGAGGATTCCGCGCTTGAGGGTGTAGGGTGCGGCCAGGATCTTTCGATAGCTCGGTGGCGGCGAATAGCCGGTGAGATAGTTAAACAGCTCGGTCAGATCCTGACCGATTTCTTCGTCGCATCCGAGCATGCCGAGGTCAGTGTAGAGCTTGGCGGTGCCGCCATGGTAATTGCCGGTGCCGATGTGATAGTAGCGACGCAGCTTCGCGTAGTCCCGGCGGACAACGAAGATCAGCTTGCTGTGGGTCTTGAGCCCGATGACGCCGTAGGTGACGTGTATGCCCTCGGCCTCGAGGCGTCTCGCCCAGCCGATGTTGGCGGCCTCATCGAAGCGCGCCTTCAGCTCCACCATCACAGCGACCTGCTTGCCGTTTTGCGCGGCCTTGATCAGCGAATCCAGTATGGAACCGCCGGAGGTTCGGTACAGGGTCATCTTGATGGCCAATACCTTCGGGTCTTTGGCCGCGGTCGACAAAAAGCGTTCGACGGTCGTCGCGAAGGATTCGTAAGGGTGCTGCAGCAATAGCGGCCCGTTCTCGCGGATGATGTGGAAGATGTTGCGCCGGTCGTTGCCGAGCAGCGGATGATCGCCGGGGCGATGCGGCTTGTCGTGCAGCTCCGGGAAATCCAGCCCGGCCAGCTCGAACAGGTCGCGCTTGGACATCATGCCGGCGACTTCATCGACGTCCTCGGCCTCGTTCAGACCGAGTTCGGCGGCTAGCATGCCACGGTGTACCGGCTCCATGCCGGCCTGCACCTCGAGGCGCACGATGGGAGCGAAGTGACGCTCCCTGAGTTCGGTCTCGATCAGCTCGAGCAGATCGCTCGCGGCCTCTTGATCGGGCTCGACGATGGCGTTACGCGTGACCCTGAACAGCTCGCAGCTCTCGATCTCCATGCCGGGAAAGAGCATGTCGAGGTTGTTGATGATCAGGTCGTCGAGGGTAACGAAGGTGTTGATATCGTCGACCTGGATCAGGCGCTTGGAGACGTCCTTGCTCACTGGTACCTTGACGCGCGCCATATAGGTCTCGCCGCCGCCCGGGTAGCGCAGCGTTACCAGGAGGTTCAAGGCCAGGTTGGAGATGAACGGAAACGGATGTGCCGGATCCATCGCCAGCGGCGTGATCATCGGAAAGATGTTGGTACGAAAATGCTCGCGCAGGCGCGCGCGCGTATCCTTTGGCAGTGCGTCCAGCGTCACCAGACGGATGTCATATGCCTCTAGTTCGCGCATCAGCTGATGGTAGATGCGCTCCTGATCGGCCTGAATCTCCGCCAGCACGGCACGGCACTCGGCCGCTTGCTGGCTCGGCGTGCGGCCATCAACGGTTGCGGCATGCACGCCGGCGGCGATCTGCTGCTTGAGTCCGCCGATGCGTTTCATAAAGAACTCGTCGAGATTGCCGCTGACGATAGCGAGGAACTTCACGCGCTCTAGCAGCGGCGTACGCGGGTCTTCCGACTCGTTCAGCACGCGTCTATTGAACGACAGCCAGGTCAGCTCGCGGTTGAGATAGAGGCTCGGATCGTCGAGGTCGGTTTGCTCGACGGCCTCCGGGATCTCGATATCGACGCGATCAATGGCGCTTGCGATCTCGGCCTCGTCGTCGAGGATCTGAACTGCGTTGTCGTTCATCGAATTTACCCCTGGCATCGGCCGCCGCTATTTTCAAACTAACTCGTTATCCTAGCAACGCTCGCTCCAAAATGTAATCAGCGGTTCAATCAATCGATCATGCGACGACATGAAAGACGCAAATCGTGACCAACTCTTCGCCCGTGCCGACGCACCGGAGACCGACTTCGTGTTCGACACGCGTGTGGCCAAAGTGTTTCCGGACATGCTGCGCCGCTCGGTGCCTTGTTGGACCGAGTTGGTGCGGCTCATCGGTCTTGTCGCGGCGCACCTGGCAGCCAGCGGCGGCCATGGCGCAATGCGCAGATCCGGTGTGATTCGAATCTATGATCTCGGCTGCTCTCTTGGTGAGACGAGCGCAAGCATCCTCGCGCGGATGCCTGACATTTCGGTTCGTATCCTTGCCATCGATAAGGCGCCCGCGATGATCGATGGCTTGCGCGCGCGGCTCCGCGACGAGGTCATGGCTGGTCGGGTCGAGCCCGTCTGCGCCGATGTGCTCGAGGTCAGGGTGAGCCGTGCGCAGATCGTTGTGCTCAATCTGACCTTGCAGTTCCTTGCTCCGGAGCAGCGTCTGCTCTTGCTGCGGCGCATCCGCCAAGGGCTGGTCCCGGGCGGCGCCTTGATGCTGGCGGAGAAGGTGGTCTGGCCGGAGCCGCACACCGACGCGCTGATGAGCGCGCTGCACGCGGACTTCAAACGCGCCCAGGGCTACAGCGAACTCGAGATCAGCCGCAAGCGCGCCGCGCTGGAGCGCGTACTGATCCCTGATGCCATTGAGACCCATGAGGAGCGCCTGCGCGCGGCGGGGTTCGTCGGAATCGAACGCTTCTTCCAGTGCCTGAACTTCACCGGATGGCTGGCATGGGCCTGAGCGCGCATCGCTTCGCCCCCTTCTTTCGCAGCCTGCGCCAAACCCGACTCGCCGCGCTCGCAGATCGGCTAGAGCAGGTTACCGCAGAGCGGCTCGCGCCAGAGCGTCATGGCGATCTGCCGCAATGGATCGCGGTCCTGGACGCATTGCCGGGTGTAGGCGCAAAGCGGATCTGCTTGGCCGCTCGCTGCATCAGCGCTGAGTCCGACCCGCCGGTGGAGGCCGCCATCCGCGCCCAGTTGGTGCGCCTGCTCGATGTGCTGCATCCTTGGCGAAAGGGTCCGTTCTGTCTTCATGGCGTCAGCATTGACGCCGAGTGGCGCTCCGATTGGAAGTGGGCCAGGCTCGCCAACGACATTGCGCCGCTGGAAGGGCGCCTGGTGCTTGATGTCGGCAGTGGCAATGGTTATTACGGGTTTCGCGCACTTGGGGACGGGGCGGCGCTGGTGCTCGGCATCGACCCGACACTTCGCTTCGTGCTCCAGTTTCTCGCCGTCAATCACTTTCTCGGTGATAGCCGGGTGGCGGTACTGCCGCTGGCCGACAGCGACCTCGACGCGATCGTTGGGCAAGGACTAAGCGCTCTGTCCGTGGAGTTCGATACTGTCTTCTCCATGGGCGTTCTCTATCACCGCCGAGACCCGACCCGGCATCTCGGTTCATTGCGCTCTTGTTTGCGTCCCGGCGGCGAATTGGTGCTGGAAACACTGGTCCTGGACCGGCCGGGCCGCGACCTGCTGATCCCTCCTGGCCGCTATGCGAGCATGCGTAACGTGCACGCCATTCCGACGCCGGCGATGCTAGCCGAGTGGCTGGCCGAGGCCGGCTTCCAGTGCATCCGCTGCGTCGACATCGGTCCCACAACGACCAAGGAGCAGCGCGCCACGCGCTGGATGCGGTTTCAATCGCTCGCCGATTTTCTCGATGCCGCCGATCCGACACGCACGCTCGAAGGCCACCCCGCGCCGATTCGTGCCGTTTTTGTGGCCGAAGGCTGAGCCCCTCCAGATGGTTGGTCGGGCCGATTGGTTTTGGTCTAGAATTAGGGTAATCGTTAGCCGGAGTAGGGGATTTATGTAACCTCATGCACCAGTCTCTGCAGTTCCTCGCTTATTGCGTTCTATTTTCGTCGTTGCCTCTATCGTCGCTTGTCGGCGCAGAGGCGGACGCCGGCGGCAAGGGAGTACTGCGGATTTCGACCCTTCCGGGCGCGGCCGAGATCTACATCGACGGCAAACGCAAGGGAAGTTCACCGGCATCGGCCGAAGAGCGCTTCTTGATCCACGTGCCTGAGGGCGAGTACGCGCTGCGCGCCGAGAAGGAGGGCTTCGATCCGGTAGAGCGCAGGGTCTTCGTTGCCGCGGACACCGAGCAGACCATCAAGCTGAGCCTCGCGCCTGAGATAGAGATGGTCCGCATCCCAGGCGGCTGCTTCATGATGGGGAGCCCAGCGGACGAGCCCGAGCGCGACCCTGACGAGGGACCGCGGCACGAGGTCTGCTTTGAGCCGTTCGAAATCGCCAAGTACGAGGTCACCTTCGACGACTGGGATGCCTGTGTCGCCGACGGCGGTTGTGCCGAGAAGCCGGACGACCAGGGCTGGGGCCGCGAGCGGCGCCCGGTGATCAACGTGTCCTGGCAAGACGCGCGTGAGTACATCCGCTGGCTCAACACCAGCGGAGGGCAGGCCGGATTCCGGCTGCCGAGCGAGGCCGAGTGGGAGTATGCCGCCCGCGCTGGCACAGCGACACCATTCTCCACCGGGGCGTGCATCAGAACGGATCAAGCCAACTTCGACGGCACCTTCGAGTACGGCAAATGCCCACCGCCGACCGATGTCGATCTTCATAAGACCCAGGCGGTCGGTAGCTATGCGCCCAACCCATGGGGCCTGTATGACATGCACGGCAACGTCAACGAGTTCACCGCCGACTGCTGGAACGACGGCTACGAAGGTGCCCCAACCGACGGCAGCGCCTGGCAGGAAGGCAACTGCGCCCGCCGCGTCCTGCGGGGGGGCTCTTGGCACGGCTATCCCGGCTATCTGCGCTCGGCCTATCGCTGCCGGACAGGGCCCGCCTTCAGCCATCGGACCATCGGCTTCAGGCTGGCGCGCTCATCTGACCAGGTCGCTGCGGGGGCGGCTGTCCAGGCGGACGCAAGGCGCTGAAACGCTGGCCCCGATCGCGTCGAACACGAATAGTGAATATAATCCCTGTCACCCTGATCAAGGTACGCTATAGTTATCATTATGAGGGGGCATGAAGGGGGATCGAGATCCGACCGCTCTGAGTTCATCAGTACCACCATGAATAGCCTAACGAATTCTACAAACTGTATCCGCTGTACCCCGAAAGATTGGGCTCGGCATACCTCTCACGATGAGGCGGAGCTGGAGGAATCCGACCGTCGAGCAGGCCGCGACTACGTTCCAATGGACGTCTATGTCGATTCTGCCGAGAGAAGCGAGCACTTTTCTGCATCGGCAGTGGTCGAGCGCTTCAGGCGCCGTCGGTCCTTCGTCCGTTACCATCCCTGGTAACGGCTATCCCGCCGGCACTCGCCGGCAGGGATGACGCAGGCGTTTTGCGCCGCCCGTCTTACTGGCCAAATTCGAGGCGCCGCTCCTCGCTGTCTGCATCGCGGATGGTGATTTCGAAAGTGCATTCAGCGAGGTCGGCGACCAGGGTCGCGGTCTCTTCGCCGTTGCGCCATCTGAGCTCGAGTATCTGATCCTCCGTATCGGCGACGGTGAGGATGCCCCTGAAGGCAGGCGAGGTGTTGCGCAGCTGAATCAGCGTCAGTTGGTCGCGCACGATGGGCTGGCTCAAGCTCTCGCGCGCGGTGTCGATCGGGACGTTGGTGCGGTTGATCTCTTTGTGGCCGGCGACGCCGCCGGAATCGGCGGCCGCATAGTCATTGCGGCCGGCGAACAGATCCAGGTACCAGACCTGCGGGATACCCGGCACGAACAACTGGATCGCACGGGCAAGCAGCAGCTTGCGCTCGTCCTCGCCGAGCGCGCTGAAGAAGGTCGCATTGACTTGGTAATAGGCGATCTTCTTGCCGTCCGCGCCGTACAGGTTCTTGACCCGACCGCCGTGCTGGATGATGGTCTCCATGACGTCGTCGATTCGCGCATCATCCAGCAGACCCGCGTGCTCGACGCCAGCGGCGCTGGCACCGCGCAGATCCAGGACCGGTATGCCGTCGTGGCAGCCGAGCATGTTGATGGTCTGGAGTCCCTTGTCCTGGATCTCGCCTATCCAGTGTTTCAACGGCATGCCCGTGCCTCGCTGGAGGGCGTGGATGACCAATCCCGGAAAGAAAAAGTCGTAGATGGGATAGCCGTGCGCGGCGACCTCCGTGTGCAGTCCTTTGCCGTATTCGGCGTGCACCTCGGGGAAGACGATCAGATCGTAGCGGCGGGCCATTTTCCGCAATCTTTCCAGGTATTCCCAGGTGCCTGGCTTGTTAAAAAAGTTTGGCTCGCCGGGTTCCTTGTGCAGGTAGGCGAAGGCATCCAGCCGAATGATCTTGGCCCCATAGCCGGCGAGCTTGGCGAGTGTCTCGTCGTAGAACGCCCAGACTAGGTCGGATTGGGCGTTGAGGTCCATTTGGCCGAGGTACTCGCGTTTCCCATCCAGAAGCGCCATGGCTTCTCCGCGGCACTGGTTGTAGCCATCAAGATCGATATCGTCCGGTGCGACGCCCGCCTCGAGCGCACCGTTAACCATCATTGCCACAGATGTAGCCGCCGCCTGGTCGATGCCGGCGTCGATCAATTCGTTCGGCGAGACCGGCCGGTAGCTGACTTTTTGGTAGAAGGTGTTCCAGTAGGGTCGCTCGGTCCCGTCGGGGAAGCGGACGTCCAAAATGGGCAGGCCCGGCTTGCGCAGGAAGAGCTGCTGGAGGTACTCGGGATTGGGGATGACATGGCCATCCGGACCCATTTCCCCGTGCTCGTGCCAAAAGGTGTTCCAGTCCACGAAAAAGTCCTTGTAGCGCGACGCATCCCCGTTGCGCAGCAGGTCGCGGAACTGCGGCGATGCGACCGAGAGGTGATTCAGCACGAGATCGAACTTGAACTGGATGCCGCGCGCTGCGAGTGCCGTCAGGTCTTGCCGTGTGACCAGTTCCTCGTTCAGGTCGTAGTCGATAATCGAGAAGCCTCGGTCGAGGTCGCTATGGAAGCAGGTGGGTAACAGATACAGGAGCGAAAAGGCCCTGTCGAACGACGGCTCGTGCAACAGTGACACCAAGTCGGACAGCTCGGCGCCGATGCTGTCCGGGTAAAGGTTCAGCATGACACCGTTCGGTAGTGCCTGGATGTCTTCGCCGGTGTGACTTTCCACGGTTCGCTCCCCCTTTTGTCATTAGCGGAAAATGCTGATGCGTGGCGCGCCAGCGTGGTCTGTTTCCGATGATGGGGGTTTTTGCATCGCCTGGGCAAGGCGTGAGTTTGATCTGCCGCAAGGTGGTGTGACTTCACCCGGCAATCGCCCTGAATCCGGGTGGTACACGATTCGTCGAAAATACAGGAGCTTCTGCCTAGGGCGACGTCATTGCAAGCGGCGTTGTCTGGGCAAGTTGGGAGACGCCTTCACCCGCGCCACTAGGCGGGGTGAAGGTCGTTCGCTGCTGAACTCAGTGCACTGTCAGTTGCTCGAAATAACCGTTCAGCACGAGGGCCGCGAGGATCAACCCGATCACGATCAGCCAGCCGGTGATCTTGCGGCCGACGCGTTTGGCGCGCTCGGTGGGCGGTTTGACCAGATAGCGCTCCAGTTCTCCGCTGGCCTTTAGCCGTTCATATTCGAGCCGGTGCTCGTGTTTGAACTCGGCCAGTGGCACGGCGCCGGTCGCCATGACGATGTCCATCGGGAACTTGTCTGGACGGAAGTGCACGTTGAAGTAGTGCACCGTGAACAAGAACACGGCGGCCAGGATCGCCTCCTCGGCGTGCACGATGGTCGCGATGTTGAATACCCAACCGGGCAGCACCGTCGCGGTCTGCACCGGGAACCAGAGCATCAGACCGCTCACCCCGATGATGAACATGCCCCAGAACGGTGCCCAGTAATCGAACTTCTCCCAATAGCTCCAGCGGTCGAAATCCGGTCGTGGGGCGAGACCGAAGAACCATTTGAACATCTTGCCGATGTCTTTCACATCTTGCAGGTTAGGCACCATCGAGGTCGGTCCGAGCCATTCGAAGCGGCCTTTCGCGCGCCAGACGTTCCATGCCACCACCATCAGGTGGCCAAAGAAGATGCTGATGAAGGTGACCGCGGCGTAGCGATGCACGACCGCGGCGACCTTTGGCCCGCCGAACAGATTCAGAACGTACTGCGCCCAGGGCTGGCCGGAGAACAGCACGGCGGTACCGGTGAGTACCAAGGCCATGACCGCGACGGCGAGGACGACGTGGGCGATACGCCAGCCCAGACTGAAGCGGCGGAAATAGACCTGTTCGGGGGCCTCGGGATCGGCCCTGTAGCCCTTGCCTTGGCGTCGGTCGCGCCATTCCCGGAAGATCCACAGCAGCATGTGGGTCCAAAAGAACGCAAACACGCCGATGATCAGCACTTCCATGAAGCGGCGCGTGATCCACATCTCCGGATAGTTTTCGAAGTCATCGGCATCGCCATGGGCGTGGAAGCCGAGGAAGCCCTTCGGGGCGTTCTCATGGCACTGACGGCAGGTCTCCAAGCGATTGTTCGGATGTACCTTGGACTGCGGGTTGTCGACGTCCATGACGCCGTGACTGCCGTGGCAGTCGTAGCACTTCGCCGTATGCGTATAGCCCGCCCGGATCACCTGGCCGTGATAGGACGCCTCGTAGGTGCGGACCTGTTCCTCATGGCAGCCGCCGCAGTTGTCGGTGATCAACAGTTTGATCGGATCCTTGCCCGTGGAGTCGATGCTATGGGGCGTGTGGCAGTCGGAGCAGACCGCACGCGGGCTCTGTTGGGCGCCGGCGTCCGCCGCCGTTGCCCGCATCTGGTCGCTGTTCGTCGTGTTGCCGCCGTTCGGCTCATCGGCGAGCGCCGATGCGATCAGACCCCCTGCCGTTCGCGGGTGAGGTGTCGCGCTGTCCGCCGCTGAATGTCCGCTTGTCTTCGGCTCTGCGGACGCCGCATTCCCCTGGCCTTGTGCATGCACCGAGTTCAGGTACTGTTCTTTCTCCTCGCTGTGGCAGCGGCCGCAGACCTCCGGGTTCTGATGCCGATGCTCGGCGCGCGCGGCGCTGCCGATGGTGCCGACGTTGTGGGCGTTGTGGCAGTCGTAACAGGTGGCGTTGGTCTTCGACTGGTCCATCAGGTTCGGTCGCGCATGTACCGAATTCATATAGCTGTCGATCTGCGCCAACACCACGTCGAGCCGTCGGTATTGCGGATCCTCGCTGCCCTGCTGCGATTCCCAGGTCTCCATGTGGCATTGCACGCAGCCGATGCTCTTGGGCAACGGCTTTTCGTGCTTGGCCTTTTTGATGCTGTTGTGGCAGCCCATGCAGGGTTGCTCGCCATGGACGCTATGCTCGAAACGTTCCGCGTCGATAAAAATGTTGACGATGGTGCCGTCGTCGCGCTCGGACGTTTTGTCTTCTTCGTCGGCGTGGCATTTGAGGCAACGGCGGTTCGGGATGATCTTGATCTCATTCGTGGCGGCCTCCGCGGCAGCCGCTTCTGCGGCGGAACTGCCGACCGCAGCCTGGCCCGCGAGAAGGCAAACGGCGAGAAATACCCAGAAAGGGCCTCGGATAGGCGTCAGCGTAACTTGGTGGTGCATCAACGGCCTCGGGGAGTCGCGGTGAAGGCGGTGAGCGAGCCAGCCCGAACTGGACATGGCATCGATCCCTGGGGCGTCGTTGTAGTTTTTTGGGCCCCAGTTAACAGGTTATAGCATCCTTGCAAGGTCGGGATGGCCTGCCGACATTGACGAGGATCAGCTCAGAAGCATCCGGCGACGAATTTCAATGAAAAAACTAGGTTTAAAGGGTAGGCGGGTGATGCTCGGTGGTTCGCTAGACGCGACTGGGGGCAGATCGAGAAAAGGACTGTGTGCGACGCCGATGCGACACTGGTGCAGCGCTTAGTGCGCTTAGTGAGCGAAGACGCTGCCGTTATCAGCCTCGCGGGGGTTGGAGTCTGAGGCCTGGGTCGATTTCGACTCAGGATCGGCGCTCACGTTTGCATTGGTCGCCGTTTCGGGGAGTGGAATTCTGGGTCTCGGGCTCGGCCCCGTGCTGGACACCAAGTCCACCTTCATTGGCAGACGCTCTGTCGCCGGATCGCTCTCATCGCCGCCACGCAGCAGATCGCTGATGGTCTTGGTTTCGACGCGACCGCTGAGATTTGAGCTGCCGTGTCGATAGCGGCAGACCTTTACGAAGCGCCCGCGCAGTGGAGTTCGCTGCAGCTCGGCAATGAGCGTAAGCGCAAGCTTAGCAGGCTTGATCGACACCAAGCCGTCATGGGAGATGCGGCCGTCGTGCGGGTTGGTGAGGCGTACAATGGTGCAGTCGATCACGGCAGGAGTCGGGCGTGATGACTCGCCGCGTAACCTGGTCGCCGCGTTGCGAACGAACTGCTTCAGGTCCTTACGCGACACTCCGTGCGGCAGGTTACTGACGCAAAGGAGGAGTGCCCCCGTTCTTCCAAACATACCAATCGCCTTCGTTAGAGTTCTAAGTAGATCGCGCCCGCCCTCCCGGCACGGCGGTCAGCTATATGGCCGACAGGTCCCACCGTCTGCCGGGATCTGAAGCGAAGATTTGCTCGCCCCGCACGACTTCCATGTCGACTGTTTCGCTGCTATCGCTCGTTTGCGTTTACATGCCTAGTTTATACGCCACGATTCCAATGACTTTCGAGACCCACGTCGGCCTTCTTGCGGCAATTCTGCGCAATCTGCGACGCCTGCCCCAGCAGAAGGGTAGAGTGGCGAAGCAGTTGAGCGTGGTCTGCTCGGAACTGGCGCCTGCCCTTGGTGCTAATCGCGCCATGTGCCAAAGTCGAGACATGCCCGGTGGCTTGTCCACTTCGCTCAGCATCTGGTCGTCAAGGCCGGGATCCACCACCCATAGCGCGAAGCGAGCGCTGCGTCGCGCCGTCGGCAAATCTCCTAACCTGAGAAGTGTAGGCGCTCGCTCGATCGCCAAGTAGCCTCGATCCACCGACATTCCTACCGCTGGTTGCGTTTGGTTGACAGGCGGTGTGTTTTTGCCGCCGGATCGCATCGAGCGACCCGCCCTTGTGCGTCGCAGGGTGGTATCCAAGCAACGTCCGCCGGCGACGACTCAGAACCAGCTCGCCGAGTTGGCCGTTGGCCTTGACCCATGACGCTTGTCGTTGTCATTTCGGGTTCTCACCCCGACACTAACTACCCGCTGGAGCACCGTCGGCCTCGTCGGTCCCTGTGGTTGGCGAGGCTTGGGCGGCCTGCCCAGATCCTCCCTATCTTTTCCTAAGGGTGGTCAATCGCTAACATGACAGGTCTCTCGCGTGCGCCTTGCTCTTAAAATTCTTCTACCGGTTCTGATCCTCGCCGTCGGCGTCGGCGTATTTCGCCTGCTCAAGGCCAGCAAGCCGGAACAGGAGCCTCCGCAAATCCAGGAGCGGGTTTGGCGCGTCGACGTTGCACCCGCCGAGCTTCGGCGCCTAGCTCCTGAACTGGAACTCTATGGCCGCGTCGAGACGCCGGATCTTCTGAAGGCGACCGCCGCGGCCGGCGCATGGGTTGCGGAGGTGGCGGTGCGCGACGGTGACCTCGTTGAACGCGGCCAGCTGCTGCTGCGACTGGACGAGCGCGACTTTCTGCCGCGCATCGCTCAGGTCGAGGCCGAGATCGCTGGTCTGGAGGCGGACATCGCGAGCGAGCGCAATCGTGATGAGACCGACCAGCGCGCGCTGCGGCAGGAGCGCCGCCTGCTCGAAATCGCTCGCGATGCAGTGGCCCGCCAAGAGCGGCTCAAGCAGCAGAAGGTTGGGGCAGAGCAGGCACTCGACGAGGCCAAGCAGGCCGAGGCGCAACAGGCGCTCACGGTCAGCAATCGTGAAATGAGCCTGGCCGATCATCCGACGCGCATCCGCGGGCTCGAATCCCGGTTGACCAGCGCCAGGGCACGATTGCAGGAGCTGAATCTCGAGCATGAGCGGGCCACAGTGCGAGCCCCCTACGATGGCATAGTCACCGGCGTCGAGGTCACCGAGGGCGACCAGGTGGCCAAGGGCGCCGTGCTCGCGCGCATGTACGCGCTGGACAGCCTGCAGGTGCGCGCCCGCGTCCCGGCGCCCTATCAGGGCGAACTGATCCAAGCCATGACCGGCGAGGAACCGATGCTGGCCAGCGCCCGCCTCGGCAGCGAGACGATTCGCCTACAGCTCGACCGCCTCGCTGGTGAGGCTGATCCCAGCGGCGTCGATGGCCTGTTCCGCGTGCTCGATGATCCGCATGTGCTGCGCTTGGGACAAATGCTCACGGTCCGCATGCAGCGCCCGATGCGCGAAGACAGCATTGCTGTGCCGTTTCGCGCCGTCTACGGCGGTGATCGGCTGTACAAGCTCGAGGATGGCCGAATGGTCGGCGTCCGGGTCGAGACATTGGGCGGTCGCGTCGAAGAGGATGGCAGCGAGCGATTGCTGGTGCATTCGCCGCAGTTAGAGGCCGGCGACCTGATCGTTACCACCCACATGCCCAACGCGATGGATGGGCTGCGCGTCGAGACCGTCGCCGAGCAGGCCATGGCCAAGGCGCCTGGAGAACCTGAAACGGGCGTCGACAGCGATGCCCGGAGCGCCGTGCAGTGACTGAGCCGATGAAGCATCGCGCCGATCTGATCGGCCTATTCGCGCACCACAAGGTCGCGGCCAACCTGTTGATGATCATCATGATCATGAGCGGCGCCTTTGCCCTGGATCGCCTCAATGTCCAGTTCTTCCCGACCTTCGAGCTGGAGATTGTGCAGGTGCGCGTGGTCTGGAGCGGCGCCAGCGCCGAGGATATCGAAGACGGTATCACCAACCCGCTGGAGCAAAGGCTGCGCAGCGTCGACAATCTGGACAAGATGTCTTCGACGTCCAGCCAGGGCATCTCGGCCATCACGCTTGAGTTCAACGAGGGCACCGACCCCCTGTTGGCGCTCGATCAGGTGCGCCGCTTCGTCGACGAGTTCCGTAATTTTCCGCAGGATGCCGAGAAGCCCGAGGTGTCGCTGCTGACGCGCTATGAGCAGGTGGCGCGGTTGTTGATCACCGGGCTCAGCGAACCGGACGAGATGCGCGCGCTGGTACGCCGGTTCGAGACCGAATTACTGGACCGCGGTCTGGACAAGGTCGATATCACCGGCCTGCCGGATGAGGAAATCAGCGTCCAGGTGGCGAACGAACAGCTCGAGCAGCTCGAACTCGGCCTGCAGGAGATCGGCCGGCGTGTGGCCGACTTCAGCCGCGACCTGCCGGCCGGATCGGTCGGCCGCGGCGAGGGTGCGCGTGAGCTGCGCAGTCTGGACAAGCGCCGCGACCCACAGGAATTCGCCGGATTGCCGGTGCGCAGCGACAACGCGCTGCGTGTCAATCTGGGCGACATTGCCGAGATCGAGCGGGTTGCCAGCGACAATTCGGTTGGCGTGACCGTCGATGCCAAGCCCGCGGTTGAGATGGTCGTGCAGCGATCGGAGCAGGGCGACACCCTGGAGGCCGCCCGCAACCTGGCGCAGTGGCTCGAAGAGACGCGCCCGACACTGCCGCCGGGCGTCGAGATCACGGTCTACGACGCCTCCTGGGAGCTGGTGCGTGACCGCATCATGCTGCTGGTGCGAAACGGCGTCGGCGGCCTCGTGCTGGTGGTGCTGATCCTGTATCTGTTTCTGACCGGCCGGGTCGCCTTCTGGGTCGCCTGGGGTATCCCGGTGTCCTTCGCGGCGACGCTGTTCATCCTTTACCTGAGCGGCGGCAGCATCAACATGATCAGCCTGTTCGCGCTGATCATGGCGCTCGGCATCATCGTCGATGACGCTATCGTCGTCGGCGAGGACGCCATGGCGCACTACCAGATGGGTGAGGCGCCGCTGCTGGCAGCCGAGGGCGGCGCCCGGCGAATGCTGGCGCCGGTGATCGCCTCGTCGCTGACCACGATTGCCGCGTTTCTGCCGCTGATGCTGGTCGGCGGGCGCATCGGCAACATCCTGGGTGCGATCCCCTTGGTCATCATCTGCGTAATCCTGGCCTCGCTCGTGGAGAGCTTCCTGGTGCTTCCTGGGCATTTGCGCAATGCCTTCGTGCACTCGCACAAGGTCAAGCCGGGATCGATTCGAGCGCGGCTCGATCGCGGCTTCGAGTACCTGCGCGACCGGCTGTTCCGGCCCTTCGCCGCGGTCGCGATCCGCAACCGTTTCACCACCGTGGCCAGCGCGGTGGCCATGCTGATTGTCGCGGTTGGTTTGATCGCGGGTGGGCGAGTCAGTTTTGTGTTTTTTCCGACTCCGGAATCGCAAATCCTGAGCGCCAATGTGACCTTCGTCGCCGGGACGCCGCGTGCCACGGTCGACGAGTTTCTCGTCCATCTCGAACAGACACTCCATCAGACCGAGCGCGAGCTCGATCAGGGCCGGCTGATCAATGTCGTGCTCGCCTATCACGGCTCCAAGGGTAGTGGCGCCGCTGCCGATCAGCTTGGCGGCCTGCAAATCGAGCTCACCGAGCCGGACGCGCGCAGCGTGCGCAACAACCAGTTCATTCTCGCTTGGCGCGAGCGCATCGTGCAGCCGCCCGGGTTGGAGGTTCTCAATATCGCCGCGCGCCGGGTCGGACCGCCCGGGCGCGACCTGACCATTCGGCTGAGTGGCGCCAATGCCGAGCAGCTGAAGTTTGCTGCCATCGATCTTGCAGAGACGCTTGGTGGTATCGAGGGCGTGCTCGAGGTCGAGGACGACATGGCCTATGGCCGTGAGCAATTGATCTACTCGCTGACGCCGGCTGGCGAGGCGCTTGGTCTGACCGTAGCCGATTTGGGCCAACAGTTGCGCACCGCGTTCGATGGGCAACTGGTGCAGATCTTCCAGGACGGTGCCGACGAGGTGGAGGTCCGCGTGCGCCTTCCCGAGGCCGAGCGCAACCGCCTGAGCAGTCTTTACCGGCTGAACGTGCGCACGCCGGACGGCCGCTCGGTGCCGCTGACGGCAGTTGCGGAGTGGCAGTCGCGGCGCGGCTTCGAGGTGCTGCGCCATGCCGATGGTCGCCTCGCGGTGGAGGTGACGGCCGATGTTGACGGTACCGTCAACAACGCCGACCGAATCATCGCCGCGCTGGAAGAAGGACCCCTGGAAGAGCTGCGGCGCGACTATGGCATCGAGCATTCGTTCGAAGGGCGCTCCGCCGACCAACGCGACACCCTGTCGGACATGCGCAAGGGCCTGATCCTGGGACTGATCCTAATCTACCTGATCCTCGCTTGGGTGTTCTCGTCCTACGGCTGGCCGCTGGTGGTGATGGCGGTGATCCCGTTCGGCCTCACCGGTGCGCTGTTCGGCCACTGGCTGATGGGCATCGACCTGACCATCCTGTCGCTGTTCGGCATGTTCGGGCTGTCCGGCATCGTCGTCAACGACTCGATCATACTGGTCAGCTTTTACAAGAATCTGCGTGCAGAGGGTATGGCCATCGGGCAGGCGCTGGTCGAGGCAGCCTGCCAGCGCCTGCGAGCGGTCTTGCTGACCTCGCTGACCACCATCGCCGGCCTGACGCCGCTGTTGTTCGAGAAGTCCTACCAGGCGCAGTTCCTGATACCGATGGCTACATCCATCGCTTTCGGTCTCGGCTTTGCGACCGTGCTGGTGCTGCTGGTGATCCCGTCCCTGCTGTCCATGCATGAGAGCGCGCACGGGCGGTTGAAGCGCTGGTTCGGCGCCTTGGCGGATGAAGGCGCGGCGGTCGTGAAGCGCTAAATGATAGAAACCGTCTAGCCGGGACCGCCGTGGTGGCGGCGCCGGATGCGCCAACAGCGGTGAATCCTCGGATTGCGCTGGAAATCGCGCGGAATGGTCTCCGCGGTGATGTCCTGCGTATCCAACTCAGTGAGCGCTTCGGCGTCGAGCTGGAAACGGCGCTTATTGTTGGAGAAGACGAGATCGCCGTCCGCGGCCAGCAGCGCGGCGGCCGAGTGAATCAGCTCGACATGGTCGCGTTGCACGTCGAAGCTGCCGCGCATGCGTTTTGAGGTCGAAAAGGTGGGCGGGTCGAGGAAGACTAGCCCGAAGCGCCCATGGTAGGCGCGTGCATTGCGCAGCCAGTCAATGCAGTCTGCCTGTATCAACTCATGGTCGCGCCCGGTGAATCCGTTCATGGCGAGATTGCGCCGTGCCCAGTCGATGTAGGTGCGTGACATGTCGACCGTGGTGGTGCCGAGCGCACCACCGTTGGCGGCGTGTACACTGGCGCTGCCGGTATAGCCGAAGAGATTGAGGAAGCGACGGCCCCGCGCCAGCCGCCCGAGCAATCGGCGCGTCTCGCGATGATCGAGAAACAAGCCGGTGTCCAGATAGTCCTCGAAGTTGACCAGCAGCCGCAGTCCATCCTCACTGACTTGGTGGAAACGCCCCGTGTCAGCCAATCGCTCGTATTGCTCCTTGCCCTTTTGCGGCTGCCGCAGTTTGAAGAAGACATCCTGGTCGTCGACCGCAAGCACCTCGGTAACCACCCCGATGGCCTCACGCAAGCGGCGCCTTGCGGCGCGCGGATCGACGCTGGCCGGCGCGGCGTATTCGTGGACCTGGACGAACCGGCGCGTCGGTGTCCGTGGATCGGCAGCGCCGTAGATGTCGACCGCCAGCGCATATTCAGGCAGGTCGGCGTCATAGAGCCGATAGCAAGAGATACCCTCCTTGCTGAGCCATTTGGCCAGTGCCTTCTGATTCTTGCGCAGACGATTCGCCAGCATCTCGGCGCCGGGACCGCGTTCGGCGGCGGGCAGTGGCCGCGGCTTATCGGAGACATGCGCCTGAGTGCTGACCTCGAAATGCAGCAGACGGCATTCGACCGGTCCGTTATACAAGGTGTGAAAGCGACTTGCGCGAAGCCCCATGCGCTTGCCAAGCTCCGGGTCGCCGGTCATGACGGCCGCCTGCCAGCCGTCGAAATGGGTCTTCAACAGGTTGCCGAGTTGCGCGAAGAGCCGGGGCAAATCGGTCTCCGCGCCAAGCCGCACACCATAAGGCGGATTGGTCACGAAAAGCCCATGACGCTGAGGCTCTACTGGACGGCAATCGGCCAGCTCGCGCTGCTCGAAGGCGATGCAAGGCGTTAGTCCGGCTCGCTCTGCGTTATCGCTTGCGGCGCGAATCATTCGTGCATCCCGGTCCGATCCGCGGATCGAAGTCTTGGCCGCATGCAGCGCCCGCAGTCCGGCCGCCCTGCGTTCCCGGGCCTCTGTCAGCAGCCCATGCCAAGCCTCGGCATCATGCTGGAGCCAGCCGGTGAAGCCCCAGTGTCGGCGCAACAGACCGGGTGCGATGTCGGCCGCAATCATCGCCGCCTCGATTGGTAGGGTGCCAGATCCGCAAAGCGGGTCGAGCAGGTGGCCGCCGGCCGCGGCGCTGGCTGGCCAGCCGGCTCGAAGCAGTATGGCCGCGGCCAGGGTCTCCTTCAGCGGCGCGGCGCCGCCGTCCGTGCGGTAGCCGCGTCGGTGCAGCGATTCACCGGACAGATCGAGCGACAGGGTCGCCTGGTCGCGGAACAGGTGGCAGTGCAGTGCCAGGTCCGGGCGCTCCGCGTCGACGTCGGGTCGGCTGCCGGTGCGATCGCGAAACTGATCGACGACGGCATCCTTGATCCTCAGCGCTGCGAAATGCCCGTGAGTGATGCCGGAGCGCGCGGCGTCGGCATGCACCGCGAAGGTGCGCTCGGGGTCGAGATGCGCGGACCAGTCGATGCGCTGCACGCCGGCGTAGAGCGCGTCCGCGTCCGCGGCCTCGAACTGCGCCAGCGGCAGCAACACACGGTTGGCGATGCGCGACCACAAACAGACCCGGTAGGCGTCGCGCAGGCTGCCGGAAAAGCGCACGCCGGCGCGGGTCTCCACGGCCGTTTGCAGTCCCAGCCCTCGCAGTTCCTCGGCGAGCAGGGTTTCCAGATTGCGGGCGGCGGTGGCGAAGAACTGCTGCTCGTTCATGGATGCTCGTGCCATGCCCTGAAGGCTCCAGCGGGCTTGACGCGACAGGCACCCGCGCAGATGCAATCAGCCCGCGGACGCAATGGAACGCACCGTATTGGGCAAGTGCTCGCGCAGGGTCTCGGCGAAGGCGTCCAATGCCGCGCGGCGTGGGAAACTGCGGCGATAAACCAGTGAGATGCGGCGATAGGCGTCATCGAACTCCAGGCGTCGCGCGATGATGCCGCTGTCCGTCATCCAGCCGCCGCGGATCGCCAGTGCCGGCACCAGCGTGCAGCCGAAGCCTGCGCCCACCAGTTGCAACAGCGTCTCCAGACTCGCCGCCCGCAGATCTGCCATTTCGCCGTCACGTGGGCGGTCGACCAGATGGCAGACTTCCATGACTTGGTGTGTCAGACAATGTCCTTCTGACAGCAGCAGCAAGTCGATGCTCTCCAGATCGGTCTCGGTGATCTCGTCTTTGTCGTAGAGCGGGTGCTTGCGCGGATGCGCCAGCCAAAACGGCTCGTCGAACAGCGGCAGCATGGCGAGGTCCGGGTCTGAGACCGGCGTGGCCAGCAGCGCGGCATCCAGCTCATGGTGCTGCACCCGCTTCAGCAGCGAGTCAGTGATCTCCTCGAACAACACTAGCTTCAGCTGTGGATAACGCCGTTTCAGCGGCACCAGGATCAATGGCAGCAGGTAAGGACTGAGCGTCGGGATGGCGCCGATTCGCAACGGACCGGCCAAGGGGTCCTGATGGGCGCGTGCCACCTGCTCGATGGCGTCGGCCTGCTCCAGGAGCAGCCGCGCGTGTTCCAGGATGGTGTTGCCTATCGGGGTGACCTCGACCGAGCGATTGGTGCGCTCGAAGATGGTCACGCCAAGCGCCTCCTCGAGCTTCTTGATCTGTCCGCTCAGGGTCGGTTGACTAACGAAGCAGCGCTCCGCCGCGCGCCCGAAGTGGCGGCTTTCCGCCACGGCGAGTATGTACTTCATGTCGCGCAGGTTCATTCGGTTACAGCCATTTGTTGCGCTTGAACAGGTACAGCATGACGCCCGCGACTAAGATCATCAGGAGCCAGACGGCGGGGTAGCCGTATTCCCAGCGCAGTTCCGGCATCGCCCACCAGCTCTGGGTTTCGTTGCCGAAGTTCATGCCATAGACGCCGGCGATGAAGGTCAACGGAATGAAGAGGGTTGCGATGATGGTGAGCAGACGCATGGATTCGTTGAGACGGTTGCTCAGACTCGACAGGTAGACATCGACCATGCTCGCCGCCATTTCCCGGTAGCTTTCCAGCAGATCCAGTATCTGTACCGTGTGATCATAACAGTCGCGCAAAAAGAGCCGGGTATCTTGCTCGACGCATGGGCATTCCTCGTGGAACAGTTGGCTCAGTAAATCGCGCTGCGGCCATAGTATTCGCCGTATCAGCAGTAACTCCCGGCGCAGCCCATGGATCTGGCCGAGGATGTCCGGCTCCGGCCGGTCCAGCAACGCATCCTCGAGCGCCTCGATCCGCTCGCCGTAGGTCTCCAGCAGCGGAAACGCGTGGTCAATGATGACATCGAGCAGCGCGTACAGCAGGTAATCGCTGCCCCGCCGGCGTATGCGCCCGACATGTTTGCGCAGGCGCGCGCGCACCGCCTCGAATGGATCCTGCGCCTGGCCGCAGAAGCTGATCAGGTAGCCCTTGCCGATGAACAGGCTGATCTGCTCGCTCTGTAACGAGCCGTTCTGGTCGATGATCGGAAGCTGCATGACGATGAAGATCTGCTCGTCGTACGCCTCGAGCTTCGCCCGCTGCCCGACGTTGACAACGTCCTCCAGCGCCAGTGGGTGCAGGTCGAATAGGCGCCCGAACTCCGCCAGGGTTTCCGGCGGCACGCCACCCTTGACCTGCACCCAGCTGATCGAGTCGCGAGCAAGGAAGTCGGCGCACTCGGCCGGTTCGCCGATTTCCTGCTCGACATACTCTGAATCCGAGTAGTCGATCAGCCGCATTGCCAGCGGAACCTTGGAGATTACGTCCGCCAGCGTCCCCGGCGACGTCCCCGGCGGGTGGTAGCGTTTCGGGAAGACTTTCATGGGACTGCGTTGAACCGATACCCGCGAGTTTCGCGGTCAGGGTGCGCCGGTGGAGGGCGCGCTGAGGGTTGCCGAGTGCGGCGACGCCGTCTGCAGTGACGCGCCGTTGTAGACCCAGCGCAGTAGGTCGTGGTGGACGGCATGTCCGCGCCAAGCTTGCATGGTCTCGCCCGGCAGGGCATTGACCAGCACGACGACGACCCAGCGGTTACCCTCGGCATCCAGCACATAGCCCGCTATCGAGCTGGCGTCGCGCACGGTGCCGGTCTTCATGTGCGCACGTCCGGCGATCGGCTCGCGGCGCATCCGTTTGGCTAGCGTACCGTCGGTGCCGGCGATGGCCAACGAGGCCATCAGCTCCGGCATCCATGGCTGATGGTAGGCCCAGACCAGCAATCCGCCCAGGCCGGATGCGCTGAGCCGAGTGTCGCGCGACAGGCCGGAGCCGTTGTCGATAGAAAGCCACGAAAAGTCCAGGCCCTTTTCCGCTGCCCAGTCCATCAGCGCGCGACCTGACTTGCTCGGGTCGCCGGGCGGCCCTTCGCGCTCGAGCCCGATTGCAACGAACAGCATCCGCGCCATCAGATTGTCGCTGTACTTGTTGACGGTTCGGATCACCTCGCCCAGTGGCGGCGACTCGGCGCTGTGAAAGGGCAGTGCGTCCGTGCTGACCCTGCCCAGCAGGACGCGACCTTCGATGCTGCCGCCAAGCCCGCGCCAGAGCGCGTCGAAGGCGGCAGCGGCATGGCGCTCCGGGCTCAAGACCAGTCGCGGGATGCGCTCGTCCGCGCATTCACTGGCAAAGCTGCCGCCGACCTTGAAGGTCGGCGGCCCGCCCTCGGGCTCATCGAAGGTCACCGTTAGGCGATGGTGGCGGGCCTTGCAGGGTGCTTGCACGACTTGCGCCGCGTTGACGATCTCGATGGTGCTCAGCGGCGGCTCGGTGTAGGCACCCACGCGCCCGGTGGTACGGTCATGATAGATGTGCAGGTAGGTGACCTGGCGGTTCAGGCTCAGTGCAGAGGGCAGCGCGTTGTAACTGCGCTCCGGCGCACCGTCGAAGTCGCCGCGATCGCCGACGGGCGGCAGCAGATGACTGTCGTCGAAGATCAGATTGCCGTCGATGTGCTCGATGCCCTTGGCGCGTATCGCCCGAATCAGCTCGGCATAGGCCTCTGTGGTGAGGTAAGGGTCGCCATAGCCCTTGATGAACAGATCACCAACTAGGTGTCCGTCGCGTACGTCGCCGTCGATTAGCGCCTGGGTCCGCCAACGATAGTCGGTGCCGAGGATGTCGAGCGCGGCGATGGTCGTGATCAGCTTGACGACCGAGGCCGGAGTGCGCGAGATCTCGGCATTCACGCTCAGAAGCGGCGTGCTGTCATCGACCCGCTGCACGAACACGCTGACCTGGCTCGGGTCCAGCATCAGCGCCGGCAACCGTTGGTCGACTTGCGTGGGCAGCCGGTCAGCCTCGGCAATCGCCGCCGGCTCCGCCATGGCCACTGCCGGCATCAGGCCGGCGGCGATGGCCGCCGCCGCGAGGCGGTGGAGCCTTCCGCGGCGAGGGACGCTGGCTGCGTGCCCCGTACCCGGTGCCAAGGTCGTGGCTAGGCGGGCGTCGACCGCGTTGATTCGAAGGCTCCGGGGCCTGTTGCTCAGGCGGCTCGGCCGTTTGATCCCGGGTCTGCCGAAGCGGCCGCGATGTCGTTGGGCGCGGTCTCGAGAGCCGTGCCGATCGCCCTCTGGGCCTGGTCCGGTTCCGGCTCGAAGACCATGATCACGCCGGCTAGCGGCGGCAGCGCCATCGGGATGGAGTTGTCGCGTCCCATCCAGCTCACTGGCTCGGAGTAGACACCGCCGCGGTTACCGACGTTACTGCCGCCGTAGAGGCCGGCGTCGGAGTTGACGGCCTCTCGATAGAAACCGGCCTTGGGCACGCCGATACGGTAGTTCTCGCGCGGCACCGGCGTGAAATTGAACGCGCAGGCAACGATCTGCTTGCCGTCGGCGGACTTGCGCAGGTAGCTCAGCACCGACTGGCTGCTGTCATGGCAGTCGATCCATTCGAAGCCGCTGCTGTCGAAGTCGATCTGATGCAAGGCCGGCAGTTCGCGATAGAGGTGGTTGAGGTCGGCGACGATCTTTTTAACCCCCTGGTGCAGCTCGTGATCGAGCAGTTCCCATTCGGCCTCGGCGTCGAAGTTCCACTCCCCGCCCTGGCCGAACTCGCAGCCCTGAAACAGCAGCTTCTTTCCAGGGTAGCTGAACATGAAGCTATAGAGCAGGCGCAGCGACGCGAACCGTTGCCAGGCATCGCCCGGCATCTTGTCCAGCATGGACTTCTTGCCGTGCACGACCTCGTCGTGGGAGAACGGCAGCACGAAATTCTCGGTGAAGGCGTACAGCAGGCCGAAGGTCAATAAGTCATGGTGGTAGTGGCGGTAGATCGGGTCCTTCTCCATGTACGACAGGGTGTCGTGCATCCAGCCCATGTTCCATTTCATGCTGAAGCCCAAGCCTCCCAAGTAGGTTGGACGCGACACCTGCGGCCAGGCCGTGGACTCCTCGGCGATCATCAGTGAGCCGGGGTGCTGCTCATGGGTGACGGTGTTGAGCTGACGCAGAAAGTCCACCGCATCCAGGTTCTCGTTGCCGCCGTATTTGTTCGGAATCCACTCGCCGTCATCTCGGGAGTAGTCCAGATAGAGCATCGAGGCCACCGCGTCGACGCGCAGACCGTCGAGATGAAACTCGTTCAGCCAGTATAAGGCGCTGGAGAGCAGGAAGTTCTTCACCTCATGGCGGCCGTAGTTGAAGATCAGCGTGCCCCAGTCTTTGTGCTCGCCCTGGCGCGGGTCCGAATGCTCGAACAGCGCCGTGCCGTCAAAGTTTGCCAACGCGGTCGCGTCGCGGGGAAAGTGCGCCGGCACCCAATCCAGCAGCACGCCGATGTTGCGTTGGTGCAGGTGATCGACGAACCAGCGGAAATCGTCCGGCGTGCCAAAGCGGGCCGTGGGCGCGAAGTAGCCCGTGGCCTGGTAGCCCCAGGACGCGTCGAGCGGATGCTCGGTGATCGGCAGCAACTCGATATGACTGAAGCCGAGTTCGGTGCAGTAGTCGCCGAGGCGGGTGGCCAGATCGCGGTAGTTCAGGAAGTTGCCGTCTTCGTCGCGTTGCCAGGAGCCGAGGTGCACCTCGTAGACCGACAACGGACTCTGCTGCCAGTTGCTCGCGGCGCGGCGTTCGAGCCAGTCGGCGTCGCTCCAGCGGAAGCTGCTCGACGAGAGGAGGATTCCGGCGGTCTCGGGGCGTTTCTGGAAGGCGTTTGCATAGGGGTCGATCTTGACCATGACGTTGCCGCCCTGATCGCGCAGTTCGAACTTATAGAGTCCACCTGCGCTCAAACCAGGGATGAAGAGTTCCCAGACGCCAGAGCCGGCGCGCACGCGCATCGGATGAACGCGGCCATCCCAGTCATTGAATTCGCCGACCACGCTGACGCGCGACGCGCTCGGTGCCCAGACCGCGAACTGAAAGCCGCCGATGCCGTCCACGGTGCGCTCGTGGGCACCAAGGAATCGATAGGCATGCCAATGCCGGCCCTCGCCGAACAGGTGCAGGTCGAAGTCGCCGAGTTGGGGCGCGAAGGTATAGGGGTCGTAGTAGGTCCGCAGCTGACCTCGCTTGTCATGCCAGCTGACCTGGTAGTGACCGCTGACCTCGTCCGCCGCGCCTTCCCAGACGAAGAGATCGGTGCCCTGTATCCGCTCCAGCTCGATGCCGCCCTCTTCGATATGCACGCGCTCGGCGTTCGGCAGAAAGACCCGAACGACCGCCCTGCCGTCCTCGGTCTCGTGGCGACCCAAGACATCGAAGGGCTCGTGATGGCGAGCTTCGACCAGACGCTGAAGCGGTTTCTCGAGGGTGTCGGTTTTGAGTCTGCCGGTGGGCATGGTCGATGGGTTCCCGGTGGCTGGAGGAGGTAGGCATTGACGGCCGGATTGCGCCGTCTTGGCGCGCTGCTTTGCTTGCCGAAACGGTTCATACGCCCGCTCGATCGGCTGGCGATCGCGGTCTGTCGGTGCGTCGTGCCGGCGCCGACGGTGTCACTGCCAAGATGTTAACATACCGCCAGTTCGAGCGATCCCGGCCTGCATTCGGTCGATATCGCGGCGTTCGCCAGTGATCCGTTTCGGCGCCCTTGCCGGCTGGGGCGGGCCAGCAATTTCAGCTCGGTGATCACAGTTTAGCGATCAAAGCGCAGGTTCAGTATGCCGGACTCCAATCCGCGTTTCGTCAGTCGTCTCACCCGCAACACCCTGGCGTTGATCCTGGCCGGCGGGCGCGGCTCGCGTCTGCACCATCTCACCCAGTGGCGCTCCAAACCGGCGGTGCCGTTCGGCGGCAAATTCCGCATCGTCGACTTTCCGTTGTCGAACTGCATCAATTCCGGCATCCGCCGAATCGGCGTCCTCACGCAGTACAAGGCGCATTCGCTGATACTGCACATCCAGAAGGGCTGGGGCTTTCTGCGCGGTGAGTTCGGCGAATTCGTCGAGCTTTGGCCGGCGCAGCAGCGGGTGGTCGAGACCGCCTGGTATGCCGGCACCGCCGATGCCGTTTTCCAGAACCTGGACATCATCCGCAACCACAACCCCGAATACGTGCTGATCCTGGCCGGCGATCACATCTACCAAATGGACTACGGCACCATGATCGCGCGGCATGTCGAGACGGGGGCCGATATGACCGTCGGCTGTATCGAGGTCGATGTCGAGCGCGCCCAAGGTTTCGGCGTCATGGCCGTCGATGCGGATGGGCGTGTGCGTGAGTTCCTAGAGAAGCCCGACAATCCGCCGACCATCCCGGGACGCGATGATGCCGTGCTTGCATCCATGGGCATCTACGTCTTCAACCGCGATTTCCTCTTCGAGCAGCTCATCCGGGATGCCGATGCGGCCGGCTCCAGTCATGACTTCGGTAAGGACATCATCCCTGAGGTCATCGGCCGCTATCGGGTGATGGCCTACCCGTATCGTGATCCGAAGAGCGGAGAGCAGGCTTACTGGCGCGACGTCGGCACCGTCGACGCGTTTTGGGAGGCCAATCTGGAGCTGATCGGCGTTACGCCGCCGCTCAGTTTGTACGACGACAGCTGGCCCATTTGGACTTACCAAGAACAGCTCCCGCCGGCGAAATTCGTGTTCGACGAAGACGATCGCCGCGGCATGGCCATCGATTCCATGGTCTCGGGCGGATGCATCATCTCGGGAGCGATCGTGCGGCGTTCTCTTCTGTTCTCCAGCGTGCGGATCAACTCCTACTCCGAGGTTCAGGATTCTGTGATCCTGCCCAACGTCGAGATCGGCCGAAACTGTCGCATTCGGCGCGCGGTGATCGATCGCTGGTGCCAGATCGAAGAGGGCACCGAGATCGGCCACGACCAGGCGGCCGACGAGGCCGCCGGATTCCACGTGACCGAGTCCGGTATCACACTGGTGACGCCGGACATGTTGGGGCAGCAGATCAACCGGTTGCGTTGAGGGGCGTCTCCGGCCCCCATTTCGGTCGGCCTAACTCGGCGCCTCGCTCCTGACGGCCACCGTCGGCTGCTGATGAGTATGCGGCGCCATCCACTCGCATTTTCCAGCCTTCCTGATCCGGCCGTTTATGGACAACACCAACGAGAAGCTCGATCAGCGCCGCGCCGGCGTGCTGCTGCACATGACATCGCTGCCCGGCGCGGGTGCTTGCGGTAGCCTCGGTTGGGAGGCCTTGAACTTCGTCAACTTCCTCGCCGACTGCGGCGTCACTGTCTGGCAGATGCTGCCGGTCGGGCCGCCCCAGGGTAGCGACTCGCCTTACCAAACCAGTTCGGCCCATGCCGGCAGCGCGCGCTTAATCGGCCTCGAGCCGCTGGCTCAGCGGGGCTGGCTAGATGATGCGCTGGAGCCTGACCTGGCTGGCGGCGCCAATGCAGACGCCAAGGGCGCGGCGCTGCGCGCCGCGCATCGACGCTTCCAACAGGTTGCCGATGATGCCGAGCGTCTCGCGCTGGAGGCCTTCGTTTCCGAGCAGGCCTATTGGCTGGACGACTATGCGCTGTTCCGTGCGCTGCACGAAGCATTTGACGCACCCTGGTGGGAATGGCCGAAGCGCCTGCGAGGGCGCGAGTCGCAGGCGCTGTCCGAGTCGCGCGAGCGCCTTGGCGCGGAGCTGAACTATATCCGCTGGGAGCAGTTCGTCTTCTTCCGTCAGTGGGACGCACTGCGCGCGCAGGCGGCGGATCGAGGCGTGCTGCTGTTCGGCGACATGCCCATCTTCGTCGCGCACGACAGCGCCGAGGTCTGGGCACGCCCCGACGACTTCGATCTCAACGCCGACGGCACGCTGCGCGTCGTGGCCGGCGTGCCACCGGACTACTTTTCGGCCACCGGGCAACGCTGGGGCAACCCGCTCTACCGCTGGGAACGCCTCGCCGACAGCGGCTACCAGTTTTGGATCGATCGCATTCGCACGCAGCTTCGGCTCTTCGACATCATCCGCATCGACCATTTCCGCGGCTTCGAGGCATTCTGGGAGATCCCTGCGCAGGAGCCGACGGCGATGAACGGCAGCTGGGTCCGCGCCAACGGGGATGCATTGTTCGCCCGACTGGAGCAGGAGTTCGGACGCTTGCCGCTGATCGCCGAGGACCTCGGCATCATCACCGACGAGGTCACTGCATTGCGCCGCAAGTACCGCATGCCCGGCATGAAGGTGTTGCAGTTCGCGTTCGGCGGCGGCGCGGACAATCCCTATCTGCCTTATCAACACGGCCGCGACTCGGTGGTCTACACCGGCACCCACGACAACGACACGACGCTCGGATGGTATCAGTCGTTAAGCGATGACGAGCGTGGTCACGTCGAGGACTATCTCGGTCTGCCCGAGGAGCCGATGCCTTGGCCGTTGGTGCGCTGCGCGCTCGGCTCGAGCGCTAACCTCGCCATCGTGCCGATGCAGGACCTGCTGGCGCTCGACGGCAGCCACCGCATGAATCTTCCGGGCGTCGCGGACGGCAACTGGCGCTGGCGCTTCCACTGGGCGCAGGTGGCGGACGAGCTGCCGGCGCGGCTGACCCATTTGGTGCGGCTCTATGGCCGGGCACCCAATGTGCCGGGGTGAGCATCATGCAGCGGGTGCTCACGCGCGCGGCTTTGATCACCGGCCTGTTGGCCGCCGTCGCGCTCGGTTGGTGGTGGCTCACGCGCCCGGAGCCAGTCGCGGTGCGGGTTGCGGCCGTGACCCGTGGCGTGGTGGAAGATGTGGTGGCCAATACCCGCGCCGGCACCGTCATGGCCTGCCGGCGGGCTCGGTTGGCGCCCGGTGCGGGTGGCCAGATCGCGACCCTGGCTGTGCATGAGGGCGACCGCGTCGAGGCCGGCCAGTTGTTGCTGGAACTCTGGAACGAGGATCTCAAGGCAAAGGTGACGCTGGCGGAGCGTGAGGCCGAGGCCGGCGAGGCGCACGCGCGTGCCGCTTGTCTGAACGCTGATCAGGCCGAACGTGAGGCAGCGCGGCAGGTCAAACTGAAGGATCGCCGCATGGCCTCTGAGGAGGCGATTGACCGGGCCGTTACCGCCGCTCAGGCCGGCCGCGCCGACTGTGAGGCGGCTCGGGCCACGGCGCGCGTCAGCGCGGCGCGCCTCGGCGTTGCCCGTGCCGAGCTGGAGCGAACGCGGCTGATGGCGCCCTTCGCTGGCGTCGTCGCGGAGGTGTCGGGCGAACTGAACGAATACGTCACGCCCTCGCCTCCGGGTATCCCGACGCCGCCGGCGGTGGATCTGATCGACGACAGCTGCTTCTATATCTCCGCCCCGATCGATGAGGTCGACGCCGCCAAGGTGCGGCTCGGTCTTGACGCGCGCGTCAGCCTCGACGCCTTCGGCGAGCGCAGCTTCGCCGGCAGCGTGCGCCGCATCGCACCCTATGTGCTGGATCAGGAAAAGCAGGCGCGCACCGTCGAGGTGGAGGTGGTGATCGCCGGGTCGGTCGAGGGCAGCCCGCTGCTGGCTGGCTACAGCGCCGATGTCGAGATCGTCGCCGATCGCGCGGACGACGTTCTGCACGTCCCGACCGCGGCCATCCGTCCTGGGGAGCCGGCCATGGTGATGGTGCTGGACAGCGACAAGGGTCTGCTGGCGGAGCGTGCGGTCGAGACGGGGCTCGCCAACTGGGAGCGTACCCAGATACTCTCCGGGCTCGACGAAGGCGATCTAGTGGTGCTGTCGCTCGATCGCGAAGGCGTGGAGGTCGGCCAGCCCGCGGTGGCGGAGAACGGCGGCTCATAGCATGGTCGAGCTCGCCGGGGTCGAACGTACCTTTGAGGTTGGCGATACGATCGTGCATGCGCTGCGCCGCGTCGATTTGACCTTGGCCGATGGCGACTATGCGGCGGTGATGGGACCCTCCGGCTCCGGCAAGAGCACGCTACTGAACGTCCTCGGTCTGCTCGATCGCCCGGATGCGGGTAGCTACCGGCTCGACGGCGTCGAGACCACGGACTTGCCCGAGGAGCAGCGCGCGCGGCTTCGGCGTGAGCGCATCGGCTTTGTCTTCCAGGCATTTCACCTGATCCCGCGCCTCACCGCGTTCGAGAACGTCGAGTTGCCTTTGACCCTGGCCGGCATCCCCCCGCGGGCACGCCGCGAGCGGGTTGCGCACATGCTCGACGCGGTGGGACTCGAGTCGCGCGCGGCCCATCGTCCCGATCAGCTCTCCGGCGGTCAGCGCCAGCGCGTCGCCATCGCCCGGGCGACCATCATGGAACCGGGTCTGATCCTGGCTGACGAGCCCACCGGCAATCTCGATCGGGCGTCCGGTGATGAGGTCATCAGGACACTCGAGGCGCTCAACCAAAAGGGGTTGACGCTGGTCGTCGTCACGCACGACCCCGCGCTCGGTGATCGTGCGCGGCGGCGTATTCGCATGGATGACGGCGCGGTGTTGTGATGTCCGGTGAGGGACTGTGGCTTGGAGGCTGGTACTCGCTGGTTTCCGGCCTAGGTCTATGCTTATAGGGCGAAGGCAGGCGGTGCCATGGTGCCTTGTCGCCGTCGCCGATTGCACGCGCGGCGGCGGCATCCGCCATCAACTTTGGCTCTAGCTTGAGCATGCGAGGTTTGCCATGTTCGAAAGCAATGTACCCGTGTTCGGTGCGATGGCGCCGGAGTGGATCATCACCCTCGGCATCGTTGCCGCCTTGCCGGTGATCGGCGGTTTCTTCGGCTGGCGGGGTCGTCAGGTGCGCCCTTTGGTCAGCACGGAGGCTGAGGCCGCGGACCAAGCCGATTGGCATGCGCTGAGTATCGATGAGGCGCTGCAACGGTTGGGTGGCGCGCGCGACGGGCTGAGCGCGGACGACGCCGCCACGCGCCTAGCCAAGCATGGGCCGAACCGGCTCCCGGAGGCCAAGCCCAAGAGTCCTTTATTGCGTTTCATCGCGCAATTCAACAACCTGTTGATCTATGTGCTGATCGTCGCCGGTCTGGTAACCGCGCTGTTGCAGCACTGGATCGACGCGGGCGTCATCTTTGGCGTTGTGCTGGTCAATGCGGCGATCGGCTTCGTGCAGGAGGGTAAGGCCGAGGATGCGTTGCGCGCGATTCGCGGCATGCTCTCGCCGCGCGCAATGGTCTGGCGCGGCGGCCGTGTGATGACGCTCGATGCCGCCGGGCTCGTGCCAGGCGATGTCGTCTCACTGCAGTCCGGCGACAAGATCCCGGCCGATCTGCGTCTGATCCGCGCCAAGGGCCTACAGGTCGACGAGGCGGCGCTGACCGGCGAGTCGGTGCCCGTCGAGAAGTCCCTAGATGCCGTTGAGGCGGCCACCGAACTCGCCGAGCGCCGCTGCATGGCCTACTCGGGCACCCTGGTGACCCATGGGCAAGGCGCGGGGCTCGTCGTCGGCACTGCAACCCATACCGAGATCGGCCGCATCAGCGCCCTGGTCGCTGGCGTACAGCAGTTGACGACGCCGCTGCTGCGGCAGATGGACCAGTTCGGGCGTTGGCTGACCGCGGCCATCCTGCTGTTGGCCGTGGCGAGCTTCGCCTTTGGCATCCTGGTGCGTGGCTACAGTGCCGCGCAGATGTTCTTGGCCTCGGTCGGTCTTGCGGTCGCCGCCATCCCGGAAGGGCTGCCGGCGATCATGACCATCACGCTGGCCATCGGTGTGCGGCGAATGGCCCAGCGCCAAGCCATCATCCGGCGGCTGCCGGCGGTGGAGACGCTTGGCACAGTCGGCGTCATCTGCTCGGACAAGACCGGCACGCTCACCCGTAACGAGATGACGGTGGCGAGCATCGATACCGCCGAGCGGCATCTGACGCTGAGCGGCACGGGCTACGACCCGCATGGCGCCCTGCTGGACGGTGACGAGGTCATTACGGCGCAGTCTGATCCGCTGTTGATGCAGGCGCTGCGCGCGGTCGTGCTCTGTAACGATGCCGCGCTCGAGTGCGGCAACGGCGGCTGGCGGGTGCACGGCGGCCCAATGGAGGCTGCGCTGCTAGTCGCTGGGGTCAAGGCCGGACTCGACTTGGAGGAGACCGGCAAGGAGTACCCGCGCACCGACCTGATCCCGTTCGGTTCCGAACACAAGTTCATGGCCACGCTGCATCACAGCCATGCCGGCGAATCCTTCATCTTCGTGAAGGGTGCGCCGGAGGTGGTGCTTGATATGTGCACGGCGCAGCGGACCAGCAGCGGCAGCGAGCCGCTGCAGCGGGGCGTCTGGTACGATCGGGTGGAACAGCTGGCGGCCGGCGGCCAGCGGGTGCTGGCGGTTGCCGTCAAGTCGGCAGCGCCGCACCGCTCGGAACTCGACACTGCCGACGTCGACCATGATCTCGCCGCGCTCGGGCTCTTTGGTTTGCTCGACCCTCCGCGCGACGACGCCATCGCCGCGGTCCGCGTCTGCGGTGATGCCGGTATCCGTGTCAAGATGATCACTGGCGATCATGCCGCGACCGCATGCGCCATCGCGCACCGGGTCGGACTCGCCAACGCCGATCGGGTGCTCACCGGTCGCGAGCTGGACGCCATGGACGACGCCGCACTTCAGCGCTGTGCGGCCGAGGTGAATGTCTATGCGCGGGTAACGCCCGAGCACAAGTTGCGCCTGGTCGAACTGCTGCAAAACGCCGGCGCGGTGGTCGCGATGACGGGCGACGGCGTCAATGATGCCCCTGCCCTGAAGCGCGCCGACGTCGGCATCGCGATGGGTGTCAAGGGCACAGAGGTGGCCAAGGAGGCGGCGGAGATGGTGCTCGCCGACGACAACTTCGCATCCATTGCGAATGCGGTCGAGGAAGGCCGCACGGTCTACGACAATCTCAGAAAGGCGATCCTGTTCATCCTGCCGACCAACGGTGGCGAGGCCCTGGTCGTCTTGGGGGCGATTTTGCTCGGTTTCGAGCAATTCCCGTTGACGCCGGTGCAGATCCTGTGGGTGAACATGATTACCGCCGTGACGCTGGCGTTGGCGCTGGCCTTTGAGCCGCCGGAGCCCGGTGTCATGCGCCGCTCACCACGCAATCCGCGAACGCCCGTGTTGACGCCGCTGTTCCTCTGGCGGATCGGCTATGTGTCGCTGATTCTGATGGTGGGCACCTTTGGCCTGTTCCTGTGGGAGATCGAGCAGGGTATGAGCATCGAGTACGCCCGCACGGTCGCCGTCAACACCTTGGTGATGTTCGAGATCTTCTATCTGTTCAATTCCCGCTACATGGTCGCGTCGGTATTCAACCGCCAGGGCCTGTTCGGCAACCGCTACGTGCTGATCGCGGTCGGCGTGTTGCTGTTTTTCCAACTCGGCTTCACCTATCTGCCGCCGATGCAGACCCTGTTCGGAACCGCGGCCATCGGCGTCGAGGTCTGGCCGCGGATTATCGCGGTCGCCGCGTCGGTGCTCTTCATCGTCGAGCTGGAGAAGGCGCTGGTGCGGCGTGCCGCGTCGCCGCGCTGACGGCGTCCAATTGGGTCGAGGATCGAATCGATGCGGATGCTCGACACCCTGTCCAGCGCGGTCCGCGCCTTGTCGGCTCAGGGTGCGCGCAGCTGGCTCACGCTGCTGGCGGTGGCCTTTGGCTGCGCCGCCGTGGTGCTGCTGTCGGCCCTCGGTGAGGGCGCGCGGCGCTACGTGCAAAACGAGTTTACGCAGCTCGGCACACATCTGCTGATCGTGCTGCCGGGCCGCAACGAGACCGCGGGAGGGGCACCGCCGCTGCTCGGTGAGACGCCGCGTGATTTGACCCTGCAGGATGCAGTGGCATTGTTGCGCTCGCCCTACGTGGAGCGCCTGGCGCCGATCTCGGTCGGGCAGGCGCCGGTGTCGGCAGGCAGCCTGGAGCGCGAGGTGACCATACTCGGCACCACAGCGGAGTTTCTCGAGGTTCGCCATCTCGCGCTCGCCAGCGGTCGCTTCCTGCCCGCCGGCGACCCGGAGCGCGCGACCCCGTTTGCCGTGCTCGGTCAGACCCTTGCCGGCGAGCTGTTCGGCAACGCCAATCCGGTCGGCCAGCGGGTGCGGATCGGCGACCGCCGCTTCCGCGTCATCGGTTTGCTCGAGAGCGGCGGAGTGTCGCTGGGAGACAACCTGGCCGATCTGGCCGTCATCCCAGTCAGTGCCGCCCAGGCGCTGTTCGACAACCCTGCCCTGTTTCGGATCCTGGTTCAGGCGCGTGGCCGGCAGGCGCTCGAGCCCGCCGCCGAGGACCTGCGGCGCATCATCCGTGAGCGACACGAGGGTGAGGACGACGTCACGGTCATCACCCAGGACGCGATCCTGGGCACCTTCGACCGCATCCTCGGCGCGCTGACGCTGTCGGTGGCCGGCATCGCCGCCGTCAGTCTGGCCGTCGCCGGCGTGCTGATCATGAACGTGATGCTGGTGTCGGTGTCGCAGCGCACGCCCGAGGTGGGGCTGCTGAAGGCGCTCGGCGCCCGCCAGCGCGATGTCATGGGCCTATTCCTGACCGAGGCGCTGCTGCTGGCCGGCGCCGGGACGCTGGTCGGCATTGCGCTGGCCTATCTGGGTGTTTGGATCGCCAATGGCCAGTTCGACGCCTTTCAGCTGGCGGTACCTGTCTGGGCAAGCGCCGCGGCGGCGGCGGTGTCTCTGATCACAGGTCTCACCTTTGGCCTGCTGCCGGCGCGTCGCGCGGCAAGGCTCGATCCCGTCGTGGCGCTGTCCGGGCGCTGAAGCGCGCTGTCTCGCGAACGCTGCACCCATGCTGACGCGTGACTTCACCGCCTACACCCTCGGCTCCGTGCTGGCGCAGCCGGGCCGCACGCTGCTGACGGTCACCGGTATCGCGATCGGTGTTGCCGCGGTGGTGCTGCTGACCGCGATTGGCGAGGGCATTCATCGCTTCGTGCTCGCCGAGTTCACGCAGTTCGGCACCAACCTGATCGCGGTGGCGCCAGGCAAGACCAGCACCATGGGCATGTCCGGCGCCATGATCTCCAACGTGCGCCCGCTCAGCCTGGCGGACGCGCGGGCGCTGCAACAGGTGCCGGACGTGCAGGCGGTTGTGCCTGTGGTCCAGGGTAATGCGGCGGTCGAGGGCGGCGGCCGCAGCCGGCGCACGACGGTGTTCGGGGCCGGCGCCAGGGTGCCGGAGATCTGGTCGCTGCGGCCGTCGATCGGGCGTTTTCTGCCTGAAGGTGCCGGCGCCGGGCGGTCGTTCGCGGTGCTTGGGTCCAAGCTCAGGAGCGAGCTGTTCGGTACCTCCTCGCCGCTTGGCGCACGCATCCGCGTCGGCGGTGAGCTCTATCGCGTCATCGGCGTGATGGAGAGCAAGGGCCAGATGCTCGGCTTCGATCTCGACGACACCGTGTATATCCCGGTGGAGCGGGCGCTGGCCATGTTCGACCGTGACAGTCTGATGGAGATCGATCTGCTCTACGACCGCGACGCCGACAGCGCCGCGGTGGCCGAGCGGGTCCGCGCGCTGCTGAAGCGCCGTCACGGCACCGAGGACTTCACAATCACCACCCAGGACCAGATGCTCGATGTGCTCGGCTCGGTGCTGGACGTGCTGACCGCCGTGGTCGCCGCGCTCGGCGCCATCTCGCTCGCGGTTGGCGGCATCGGTATCCTGACGATCATGACCATCTCAGTGCGCGAGCGCCAACGCGAGATCGGCTTGTTGCGTGCGTTAGGCGCCGGGCGTGGCCAGATTCTCGGGCTGTTCCTGCTGGAAGCAGTCGTGCTTGCACTGCTCGGTGGCGCCATCGGCTTTTTGGTTGGCGCCGGCGGCGCCTGGACCATCGGCGCCCTGATGCCGGCGCTGCCAACTCGCCTGGCCTGGAATTTCGTGCTGATCGCCGAACTCACGGCCGCGCTGATCGGGCTGGCGGCCGGCGCGCTGCCCGCGCTGCGCGCCGCCGCGATGGACCCGGTCGCGGCACTGCACGATGAATAATAGGGTGTACTTAGAGGCGAAGCGCGAAGCGCGAAGCGCGAAGGGCGAAGGGCAGGGATGAATGCTTGGCCCTCGAAACCCGCCCCTCGAAACTCGCTTCCTGAGACAATGCCGACATCATCGCATTCGGAGGTGAAGCCATGTCCAGTCACAGATGCGCCCTCATCGTTGGTGCCGGCACGGGCACCGGCGCCGAGCTTGCCAGGCTGCTGGCCGCGGAAGGCTTCGGGTTGGTTCTCTCGCGGCGTGATGCCGAGGCCTTGCAAGTGCTTTGCACCCAGATAGAGGCCACTGGAGGGCAAGCGCTGCCGGTTGCCGCCGATGCCGCGGATGAGGACTCGGTGACGGCCTTGTTCGATGCCGCCGAGCGCGAATTCGGTCCACCGGAATTCGTCGTCTACAACGCCGCCGGCATCACCATGGGCCAGACCGTCGACACCAGCCTGGCCGAGTTCGAGGACATGTGGAATGCATCGGCACGAGGCGGGTTTCTGGTCGGGCGCGAGGCCGCGCGGCGAATGTTGCCGCAGGGCGCCGGCACGATTTTGTTCGTCGGCGCCACCGCCTCGGTCAAATCCGGCGCCGGCTTCGCTGCCTTTGCTAGCGGCAAGCACGGCCTGCGCGCCGTTGCCGGCAGCCTGGCGCGTGAGCTTGGGCCGTCCGGCATCCACGTCGGGCACCTGATCATCGACGGTATCATCGACGTGCCGCGGGTGCGCGAACGCATGCCGGAGTTAGTGCACGAGAAAGGCGACGGCGGTCTGATCGACCCAAGGAACATCGCCGCGACGCTGCTTTGGCTTCACCGCCAGCCGCGCGATGCCTGGACCTTCGAGTTGGACCTGCGGCCGTTCAAAGAACCTTGGTAAGGCCAACCAAAGCGAACGAGCCGAAGCAAATCAGCCGAAGCATACGAGTGAACGCAATCGACCCGCGAGAATACGATCGATGGCATCCCTTCCAACCATGACCGATCCCGTCCGAGAGTCGCTGCCGGCGACGCGCCCGCGGGGCAGCCTTGGCGCTCGCATCCTAGGCGGGCTTTTGTTGACCTTCAGCCTCGGGCTCGTCTCCTGCCAGTCGCTATTCTTCCTATGAGCGAAGACCGCCCGACAGTTACGCCAGCGCGCAAGCGTGATCTGCAAGACCTGCTGAACCGCGCGCGGGAGGCTGACCTGCGCCTCGATCTGCCCGTGTTGCGCCCGAGCGAGCCTCCGCGCACGCGGCTGCCCGCGCCGCGGCGCCGGCCATTCCGGCCGATCCTGCTCTGGGTGCTGTCCGCGCCCTTGCTGCCGTCCGCGATCCTGGCGCTCGGCGCCGGTCAGCTGGGCGGTTTCGTTGGCGATGCGCTCGGCTGGGGACTGATCGCGGCCTCTGCCGTGCTCACGCGGCTCGGTTTCTCCGACGCCGGGGCCGGGCGCGAGCGGCGCTTCTCGCGCCGGCTGCGTCTTCCGTTGAGGAATCTCGCCGCCGCGGCGTTAGGTCTTGGAATCGCCGTGGCCGCCGTTTGGGGCGTCGGCCATTCGTTGGCCGCGGGCCTCCTGTTCGGCGCCATCGCCGTGCTCGGCTACCATCTGGCCTATGGTCTGGAGCCGATGGTGCAGGGCGCGCGCCTGAGCAACGGCGACAAGGAATCCCGTGCCGTGGCGATGGCCCTCGCCGAGGCCGAGAACCGCCTCATCAATATCGAGCGAGCCGCCCAGGCGCTGGGTAACCCAGAGCTTCGGCTGCGGCTCAGCCGTATCGCCCATCAGGGCCGCGGCATGCTGGAACAGATCGCCGAGCGGCCGTCCGATCTGCGCCGCGCGCGGCGCTTTCTGACCGTGTTTCTCGAGGGCGCCGAGCAGGTCTCGGACGGCTATGTGCGCACGCACCGCCATGCCGACTCGGACGCGCTAGAGCAGAACTTCCGCACCGTGCTGGTCAGCATCGAAGACCAGTTCGCCCGCCAGCGCGAGCGTCTACGGCAGGCCGATGTCCTTGATCTGGATGTGCAGATCGAGGTGCTGCGGAAACAGTTGGAGCAGGAAGGTATTCGGTGAGGCGCTGGGGGCCGTGGTCTGGGTGGAGCCTTGCGGAACCCAGGTCCAGGGTCGAAGCCGGCGTTTCCGGTATAGTCAAGGCAGTGATTTCGAGGAGCCGAACATGACCGAGCAAACCGTCAATACCGCGCTGCGGACAGAGACTTTGGCGGCGCCCAGCCGTGAGATCGTCGCGCTGGCCGATGCGCCGCCGGCCGAGCAGGTCGAGATCAAGGGACTGCTGGCGGAGCTGGACCTGACCGACAGCAGTTCCATCATGCACTTTGGCGCCAAGGCGCAGCAGCAGCTCACAGCGGTATCGGACCAGATGCTGGACGGCGTGCGCAGCAAGGACTCCGGCCCCGCCGGCCAGTCCCTGAGTGAGATGGTCGGCACATTACGCGGCTTCGACGTCGAGGCCCTGGACCCGAACGCCAAGCGCGGCTTTCTGTCGAGGCTATTCGGCGCCGGCAAGCCTATCGTGCGTTTCCTTCAGGAGTACGAGGGCGTTCGCGACCATATCGACCGCATCACGCTCGATCTGGAGCGGCACAAGACACGGTTGCTGACCGACGTCACGGCGCTCGACCGGCTCTACGACGCCAACCTAGCCTACTTCCGTGATCTGGAGCACTACATCGCCGCCGGCGACGCCAGGCTGTCCGAGCTGGATGCTGACGCCATCCCGGCGCTGGCCGCCAAGGTCGAGCAGGAGCAGGACATGGTGCAGGCGCAGAATCTGCGCGACCTGCGCGGCGCCCGCGATGACCTGGAGCGGCGGGTGCACGACCTGCGCCTGACCCGTCAGGTCGCGATGCAGGCACTGCCCAGCATCCGGTTGGTGCAGGAGAACGACAAGGGCCTGATCAACAAGATCAACTCCACGCTGGTCAACACCGTGCCCCTCTGGCGTCAGCAGCTGGCGCAGGCCATCACCATCTACCGTTCCGGACGCGCCGCCGAGACCGTCAAGGCCGCCACCGATCTGACCAACGACCTGCTGCGCGCCAACGCCGACAACCTGAAGACCGCCAATGCCGAGGCGCGCAAGCAGATCGAGCGCGGCGTATTCGACATCGAGACCGTCAAGCAGGCAAACCAGGCGTTGATCGAGACCATCGAGGAAAGCCTGGCGATCGCCGACGAGGGCAAGCGTGCCCGCGCCGCCGCCGCCGTGGAGTTGACGCAAATGGAGGCCGACCTGCGCAAGACGCTGGCCGCAGCGAGTGCTGGCGGGACAGGCGACCACAAGGACTCGTGATAGGCATGCTCGGCCGTTCCAACGAGCCGGAAGCGGAGAGGGGCGGCAGCGGGAGCGGCAGTGGCAATCCCTGATTTCCAGTCTATCATGGTGCCGTTGTTGGACGCCCATCTGGACGGTCAGGAGCACCGAAATCGAGATCTCGTGAAGGCGCTGGCCGAACGATTTGGCCTGACCGACAAAGAGCGTCGCGAGATGCTGCCGAGCGGTCGGGCGAAGCTCTTCGACAACCGTGTTGGTTGGGCAAAGACGCACATCACGCAGGCGGGCCTCCTCGCGTCACCTAGGCGGGCGATATCGGTGATAACGCCTTTAGGGCGAGAGGTTCTGCAACGCCATCCTGATCGCGTCGATCTCTCCGTTCTGAAGCAATATCCAGCGTATCGCGCCTTTCGTGAAAAGCGGTCGCTGAACGGCCGCGGCGAAGGAGTCCAAGGCGATGCGCTGGCCGCCGACACACCGGAAGAGGCCTTGGACAAGGCCTACATTAAGGCCCGCAGTGAAGTCGAAGCGGAGCTGCTAAGGCACGTGATCGAGAGCCCGCCAGAGTTCCTGGAACAGGTCGTGGTAGATCTCGTCGTGCAGATGGGCTATGGAGGCAGCCGCCGCGATGCCGGGGAGGCGCTGGGAAAATCGGGTGACGGGGGCGTCGACGGAATAATCAAGGAGGATCCACTGGGATTGGATGCGATTTATCTTCAAGCCAAACGTTGGGAGAACGTGGTTGGCCGCCCGGAGATTCAGAAGTTTGCCGGCGCACTCCAAGGGCAGCGGTCGCGAAAGGGTATTTTCATTACAACGTCGAGCTTCACGCGCGAAGCCCTGGAGTATGCTGGGTTGATCGAAACTAAGATTATTCTCATCGATGGTGTCAGGTTGGCACGGTTGATGTTCGATCACGGCATCGGTGTTGCAACGGAATCGATCTACGAGGTCAAGCGAATCGACTCGGACTATTTTTCGGACAGCTGAGTCCTTGGTTCAATGAGTGCCAATACTCAGGTGACGCGACTGAGAGGGTTAATGGCGTGCCGGCGTCAACGAAAAGTCCGGGTGCCGGCCACTGTGTTCGTGTCGCGCTGTTTTGACGCACTCGACTGACCCATCTAGTCGCCTCAGGCACTACCCGTACGAGTTACCGCATTTCTCAATCATGACTGGCGACCCGACCACCCTCCACCCCGGTCCGAGTGATCCGGTGGGCCTGTCCGTTCGGCTGCGCAGCCTTCTCTTCTTCATAACCTACAACCTGATGGGCATCGGCCACGGCGTGCTCTGCCTGCTAGCCGCGCCCTTCCAGAGCTTCGAGCAGCGCTATCGGTTCGTCAACCTGTGGAGCCGAGCGACCATGTGGCTGCTGCGGCATCTGAACGGAGTGCGCTTCGACATCCAGGGCCTAGAGCACATCCCGCGCGACCGGGCGGTGGTGGTGATATCCAACCACCAGAGCCAATGGGAGACCTTCTATCTACAGCTGCTCATCTCCCCGCAGGCGACTATCCTGAAGCGCGAGCTGCTGTGGGTCCCCTTCTTTGGCTGGGGTCTGGCGCTGCTCAAGCCCATCGCCATCGACCGCAGCAAGGGCTCTCAGGCCCTGAAGACGGTGTTGAAGGTAGGCCAGGAACGCCTCGCCGAAGGCATCAGCGTCGTCATCTACCCCGAGGGCACGCGCCAGGCGCCCGGAACGCTGGGCGCCTTCAACGCCGGGGGCGCGATGCTTGCCGTCCGGGCGGGGGCGGACGCCCTGCCGATTGCGCACAACAGCGGCGACTGCTGGCCGAGCCGTTCCCTGCTGCGGCTGCCCGGCACCATCCGGCTGCGCATCGGGCCGCCGATCCCAAGCGCGGGGAAATCTGCAAAGGTGCTGACTGCCGAGGTGGAGGCCTGGATACGGGCGAACTATCCCGGCACGCTCGTGCAACCCGGTTCCGCATCCTGACCGCCCCGGCGCTGCGTCGATAGCCCACGCCGAACACAGCCGAAAGCCAGACGGAGGCGTCAAGGCCGTTCCCAGTCTTCGACGCGCAGCCCGACGATCCGCGAGAATTCGACCAAGTTGTTCGTAACCAGGATCAAGTCGTGCACACGGGCGGTGGCGGCGATCATCAGATCGTTGCCGCCGATCGGTGTCCCTCGACTCGCGAGATCGGCCCTAAGCATTCCATATTCCGAGGCACAGGCATCATCGAAGGGTAGGCTTGGCAACGGCTGGAAGAAGTGCTCTAGGTGCCCCAGGTTGTCCGCGACGCGACGGCTCCTACGGGCACCGTAGAGGAGCTCCGCCTTGACGACGGCGCAGAGGACCAGCTGTTGTGGCGACCTGGCGCGAAAACGCTGGGCAACGGGGCTGGACGAGCCGTTAAGGATGCGTATGCACACATTAGTGTCCAGCAGCCACTTCATGACTCGATCCTGGGCGACCCCAACCTAATTTCATCCGGCGGCTCGTCGTCCGGTTCCTGCAAGGGGTCATCCGTGCAGCAGCCGATGACCGTCGACAGATATCCGTCCGGCCAGTCCGCTTGTACTTGATCCCGCACGAGGCGGGCGAGGTATTGCGACAGGGGTAGATGCTCCTTGGCCGCGCGACGTGTCAGCTCGTCGGCCACCGGGCGACACGCATAGGGGCTCATTTCCAGGGCTGGTTCGACCTATGCTGGGATTGATGCTGCCCGCGCAAGCCGGCAAGATGCGTTCAGTCACTCTCCCCAGTCACTCTCCCCGGTCCGGCTGATCCTCTGTCATGAACCACCTCGCCGATGCTCTCGCCACTGCCCTGTCCGCGGTCCAACGTCCCGGCGATTTCTACGCCAGCGGCACGCTGGACATGCATCCGTTGCGGCTGGACGTCGACGGCATCGGCCCGGTCGCGCTGCCGCTGCTGCCGGCGCAGGCAGAGGAACTCGTCGCTGTCGCCGAGCGGGCGCCCTTTGGCCGCGGAGCCGAGACCCTGGTCGACACCGAGGTGCGCCGCACATGGCAGCTCGACGCGGCCCGGGTGCACATCAGCGGCCGGCGCTGGGCCGAAGACCTGGCGCAGATCGTGTGCGACGTCGCCGCCGGACTCGGTGTCGCCGGTCGGGTCGAGGCCGAGTTCTACAAGCTGCTGATCTATGACACCGGCAGCTTCTTCGTGCCTCATCGCGATACCGAAAAGGCGCCGGGTATGTTTGCGACCCTGGTGGTCGTGCTGCCGTCGCCCTATACCGGCGGCGAGCTGGTGGTCCGTCACAAGGACCACGAGGCGCGGCTCGATCTGCGCCGAGACGAGCCCTCCGAGGTCGCCTGGGCGGCCTTCTATGCCGACTGCCGGCACGAGGTGCTGCCGGTCGCCTCAGGCCACCGCCTGGCGCTGGTCTACAATCTGATTCGCCCGGATGGAGAGCCCGTGCCGCAGCCGCCGGATTACGACAATGTGCGCGAGTCCGTTACCGCGCTGCTGCGCGACTGGAGCGGCGGCCCGCGAAAGCTTGTGCTGCCGTTGGAGCATGCCTACAGCGAGGCAGAGCTGGGATTCGATTCGCTGAAGGGCGCCGATGCGGCCGTCACAGGTGTCGCGCTCGCTGCCGCCCGGAGCGCGGGCTGCGACCTGCATCTTGGCCTAGTCACCCTCTTCGAGCAGGGCATTGCCGAGCACACCGGCGGCGGCTACTGGAGGGATGATGACGGCGACTTCGAGATCATCGAGAGCACCGATGAAGGCCGCACCATCCGCGACTGGCGCCTGCCCGACGGCAGCGCCCCGGCCATCGGCGAGCTGCCCTTCCACGACGACGAGATCAGCCCGCCCTATGCCTTCGCCGGCTTCGATGAGATCGAGCCGAATTTCCATGAGGCCACGGGCAACGAAGGCGCGTCCTACGAGCGCTCCTACCAACGCGCGGCGCTAGTGCTGTGGCCCCGCGGTCACCGCGCGGCAGTCCTCGCCGACGGCGGCCTCGCCGTCAGCTTGCCTTACCTGAGCAAGCTGCTCGAAGATTGGCAGCAGGCCGGCGCGGTGCACGAAGACGATGCCTGGCAGGAGGCGCACGCGCTGGCGCTCGCGATCCGCGGTGCCTGGCCGACGGACGCTTGGCAGGGCCTGGGGGCCAGCAAAGATGGCCAAACCGGCGCCTTGCTCGATGCCTTGTCCCGGCTCGGCGACCGCGCCGCCGCCGCCGTTTTCATTGCCGGCTCCGTCACCGCGGGCGCCTATGCCGCGGCCGACAACGGGGCCCTGGCCGATACGCTGGTGGCATTACCGGTGGCGCAGGCCGGCGATCTGCTAACTGCGGTCATCGGCGGCAACGCCGGGGTCAAACCGGCTGCCTGTGCCGACCTGCTGGCTCGCTGCGCGACATCGCTGGATGCCGATGTCTTGGCGCTGCGCGCCGCCGCGCTGGCGCTGCTGAATGCGCTGCCCGGTGCGCTGGCAGAGCCCGCGGACGAGTCGCCGATGCGACGCTGGCGGCGCGAGCGGCCGTCGCCGGGGCTGGTCGCCGACACCTTGACGGCGCTGACGCGTATCGATGCGGCCCTCGCCGACAAGGCGCTGGCCCTATTCCTGTCCGATCACACAGGCTACCCGATCGATGAGATCCTGCTGCCTGCGGCGCTGCGGCTCGCCCAGACCGAGCCGTCGCCCTCGGCCGGCACGGCGACCGCCGAACTGCGCGACGCGGTGCTGGCGCACCTCGAGCAGCGCATCGCCGAGCCCTTGGCGCCGCCCGCCGACTGGCAGCGCCCCGCCGAGATTCAATGCCGCTGCGCCCACTGCCGTGATCTAAGCGCCTTCCTTGGCTCGCCCTCGGAGTCGGTCTGGCATCTGAAGGCGGCCCAAGACACTCGCACCCACGTCGAGCACAGCGTCCGGCGCAGCCACTGCGACCTCGACTGCACCACCGATAAGCGCGGCCGCCCGTACAGCCTGGTCTGCACGAAGAATCAGGCCAGCTACCAGCGCCGCGTGCGGCAGCGCGAGAACGACCTGGCAAACCGTGAGCAGCTGGGCGTTTGATTGATTAGTCTCAGGCACCAAGAACATGCTGACGGGTCCGCTGATCGCGCAGGCCTGCGGCGGCGCTTATCAGATTGCCGAAGGCGCTGAGCTGACCGGCCGATTGGATGGAGATAATCAGCCGGACAGCGTGCTCGACTGGTCGGATGTTTCCTGTGCCGACCCTTCCAAGGGGCGTGGGGCCGGGCACTGCGGCATAAAGACGTGCACGATCGAGGTGTTCTTTACCGAGACGGGGAAGAACCAACAGCTTCTGGGCCTCAAGCCGCAGATCGTTCAGCGCGGCTCTGGCAAGTCGGGCTTACGCACGCTCGCGCTGCGCCCATCCTGCCCGAAAAATGCCGCCGAGTGCTGGGTCGACTGGCGCTGGACTGGCACCAGCCTGAAAGCGGTCCGTTGAGGCTTCTCGCCGTCCTTACTTGGCCCTTGGATGCAGAAGGGCAGCCTGAACCGGCAATCTCGCGAACGCCACCGAACCGGCAGCTCTGTGGGCGATGGGTTCCATCAGATGACATCGTGCGCAGAGAGCTTGATGCGCAGCGTTGCGGCGCCGGTGGCGGGGCGGGATCAGCCAAGGGACTTCGATTATAGACCTGACCCTGCGCGCGCGTGTGACCCTGCGCGCCTGCTGCGCGCCTGGACCCTGCGCGCGTGACCCTGCGCGCGCTGTGACCCTGCGCGCGGGTTGCTTCCACGCAATGCACGCCCACTTCCCGACACATGATGAAGAACGCTCGATTGGTCTTGCGCAGTCTGCTGCCGGGCAGCTTCGGCAAGCGCCGCCAACCGCCCGTGACCGTGGCGCAGGAGCCTTAGAGCTGCTTGGCTTCCGAGTCGTTACTTGCGAGACCTTCTGCGGTTTTCAGATGTTTCTGCGGCGTTCGGCGACGCACCGGAGTCGCCTCCAGCACGGTTGCCATCCTCGCGCGGCCCCTCGTTCCCAAGCCGTGCAATGCCCAGGGTAACGGCGAACCCCGCGAGGATGAGCGCCGCGCTGCCGCCGAGCTGGCCGAGGGTGGGCATGAAGCTGTGCTGTGGCCAGTCTTTGGCATTCTCCGCGGCCGTGAGTTCGGCGACGTTCTGCTCCGTGACGAGCTGGCCCTCGAAGACCTCGCCCAGCTGGGGCGGAACGCCTTCCCGGAAGGGGTAGAGCCCCGCCGGCGCGGCGAGCAGCAGGCCCAGCAGTACGCCCAGCGTCGCCTTCTCGTAGCGGTGCAGCAGGAAGCGCATCAGGTTGGCGACCAGCACTACGCCCAAGACGACGCCGATTCCCACCGGCACGATGACGCCGAGCTGGGCCAGCACCCCGGCTATCTCCAACTGGGTGGCGGCCGACACCGCATCCTTGATGGCGTTGATGATGGGCTCGTACTGGCCGAGCAGCAGCAACAGGTAGGCCCCGCTCACCCCCGGCAGGATCATGGCCGAGGCCCCGGCCATGCCGGCGATGCCGAGCATGAGCCAGTTGCTCTCGGCGCTGCCGCCGTCGGCCGAGGTACCCTGGATCAAGGCCAGCGCCAGCATGGCCGCGGCACCGGCGGCGAGACCGGCGTAGGCGGCGCCGTTGAAGGGCCGCGTCATGCGCAGCAGCAGCGGCGCGCCGCCCAGGGTCAGGCCGATGAAGAGACTGAACATGCCCCAGCGGAAGTCCACCAGGGCTTGGGCGATCAGGCCGCTCAGGGCGCCGATGGCCAGCACTGCGGCTAGGACCACGACGGCGAGCAGCGAGAGGGCGGGCGTGCGCAGGCGAAGCCGCGTCAAGTCGCTGACGGCGTCGATGAAGCGCCGGTAGATGCCCGCCGCCACCAGCATGGTGCCACCGGAGATCCCCGGCACCAGGTTGGCCAGACCCATCATGGCGCCGCCCAGCGCAGCACGGAAGGCAAGTGCTGGGGTGAGCGGCTCGGGCCGATCGTCGTTTGGTGCGGCTTCTGGGCTGGACGGCATGCTGTTCCTCGTCAGGCGTTCGCGTTCGGGGCCGGTATCATAGGGCGCGCAGTGGGACCTTGTCTGGCTCGTTGAACTGGAGGCGGACCTCGTCCTCGTCCTCAGGCATCGTCGTCGGCTGGCGCTCGGTCGATTTCCGCTTGCCGGATCTTGCCGCGAGGTTGCAGCATTGGAGGAACCGAGGAGGGGCCGATGTCGATACAAAACCGCCAGAATGCAGCGCAGATCCTGTTCGATCAGGCGGCGCGCCCGGACCTGCGAGATGAGCCGCGCTTCATGGTGCCGGTCGACCGGGGCTTTGTCCCGGTGACCTGGGGGGAGTGCGCGACGCGTGTCGAGCGCGTGGCGTCTTTTCTGATGGATCGCGGTGTCGATCGTGACTGCAAAGTTGCCGTGCTCTCGGAGACGCGGCTCGAATGGGGAATCGCGGGGCTTGCCGCCGGTGCGGCCCGAGGCGTGCTGGTGCCGGTATACCCGACACTGGTCGGCGAGCCGCTGGCGCACATTCTTGCGCACTCCGATGCGCGTGTGCTCTTCGTTGAGAATGCCGAGCAGTTGGCTCGCGTGCTGTTGGTCTGGGATCAGCTCGGTATCGAGACGTTGATCACCTTTGAGCCGCTTGACCTCGATGGTCTCGCGCGCAACGCGGGTCTCGATCCCGATCCGATCGTCGCATCGGCCTTTTCGCTCGCGCAGGTGGAGCAGGGCGGCGAACAAGCGCTCGCCCGCAACCCCGCTCGCGTGCGCGAGCGCCTGTCGCAGATCACCCTCGACGACGTGGCATCGCTGATCTATACCTCCGGCACTACCGGTTTGCCAAAGGGTGTCTTGCTGTCCCATCGCAATGTCGCCGTCAATGGTGCCGACTGGCTCGCGCTCAACGGCCCGCTGTTACGCCAGGGTGACCTCGATGTGCTCTGGCTGCCGATGAGTCACATCTTCGGCTGGGGTCAGTTCGGTCTCGGCAATCAGCTCGGGTTCGTCACCTATTTCAGTACGCCGACGCTGGCGTTGCAGCATCTGGCGGACCTGGCGCCGCACCTGTTCATGAGCGTGCCGCTCTACTGGCAGAAGCTGGCGGGGATGGCGCGGGCGGTCGCGCCGGACGCCGAGCGGCAGCATGCCGAACTGCGCCGTCTCACCGGCGGCAGGCTGCGCTTCTGTCTCTCCGGAGGGGCCGGTCTGGAACGCGAGGTCAAGGAGTTCTTCAAGGCCGCCGGGATCATGATCATCGAGGGCTATGGCCTCACCGAGTGCTCGCCGACGCTGACCATGAACCGGATCGACGACTATGACTTCTCGTCGGTGGGTAAGCCCTATCCGTCCGTGCGACTCAAGCTGGCCGCCGATGGGGAGATCCTGACCAAGGGAGAGCATGTCTTTCTGGGTTATCACAAAGACCCAGAGGCGACCCGTTCGATGTTCGATCAGCAGGGATGGCTCAAGACCGGGGATCTGGGGCGCTTCAACGCGGGCGGCTATTTACAGATCATCGGCCGAAAGAAGGAGATCCTGGTCACGGCCGGCGGTAAGAATATTCCGCCCGAGAACATCGAGCGGCACTTTCGTGACGACCCGCTGATCGCCCGCCTGGTGGTCTTCGGGGACGGCAAGAAATACCTGACCGCACTGGTGGATATCGACGATCAGGTCGCCCGCGCCCGACTCCTGGACGCCGGCTTGGGGGAGACCAGCAGGGGGGGCAGTGCTCAGATGCCAGCGATGGAGCTTCGACGGCACCCCAAGCTGCGTGAGTGGATCGAAGCGCACATCAAGGGGGTCAATCGGACCTTGGCGCCTTATGAGACCGTCAAGGCGTTTTGTGTGGCCGATGAACCGCTGACGGTCGCGGCCGGCATGCTCACCCCGTCATTGAAGGTCAGGCGCAATCAAGTCTACCAACGCTATCGCCAATCGCTGGAGTCGCTTTACGGGTAGCGCATCTCAGCTCTTGTCCGACAGCTAACGCCGTTCTATTCGCGAATCCGCTGCCCGTGTCGCGCTGGCGCGGCGCAGTTCAGTCACTTCGATGCCTTCGATCCGGGTTCTTTATCGCGAGGCTCTAAGTGCGTCCAGCACCGCGAAGCTGATGACGCCGTCCGGGCTGAGGTCATTGTCCTGCTGCAGCTGGCGGACGGCTGCTCGGGTTTGCGGGCCGATCAGACCATCGATGGGGCCTGGATCATAGCCGGCGGCGCGCAGGGCCTGCTGCACCGCTTCGACCAGTTTGTTGCTAAGCGCCGGCGCCGACAGCAAGGCCGGCTCGCCGGCCTCGGTGACTGTGCAGCGGTCGAGTTCGAGCGGTTCGCTGTCCTTGGGCGCGAACCGGTACGGCGTCGGCGGATCGCATCCTGCCGGTTCGCTAGTCGGCTCGGTGCTTGGGCTCAGATCGGCGGTTGGCGCCGGGTCCTCGACTGGCAGATTAATCGGCACCTCAATGGGCGCTGCTGGGTCTTGGGCCGGCTCGGCGACCGGTGCGGTCGATCCTGTAGCGGTCTGGACCTCTTTGGCCGCCGTTGCGGCGGGCTCGTCCAAGGGAGCAGCCTTGTCCGCGGTGTCCTCGGTAACCGCCTCGTCACTGGGCTCAGCGGATGCGTCCTCTGCCCGCTGCGTCTCGACCAACGGGTCGGCTGGTGCGCGAGGCTCTGGCTGCCGCGTGGATGATTGCGTTATTTGCTCGCTTGGCTGCGCCTCCGGCACCGTTATCAGCATGTCGGCGTCGGCCCGATCGTCAGTTGAAACCGACTGTGGGATGCCGGTCTCGATTGCCAGGTCGCCTGTGGTCTGCGCGGCGACCGCGTCCGCTGCGTCTTCATCCGATGCGCTACTGGCCTGCATCAGCGGTTGGCCGGCGAGCAGGAACACCAGCATCGCCGCGGTGATGCCGATCCAGAGACTGCCGGCCACCGGCCAGGCGCGCAGATGGCGCTCGCTGTCGCCTGACGGGGTTGCGAAGATGCGCTCGAAGGCGTCGATGAACCAGGCGCGGATGCTCAGCAGCAGGCCGTGCAGCGGTTGCCAAGAGGCGTTGGCGACACGCCGGATAGCATTGATTGCGGGGACGATCAGCGCCAGCAGGTCGCCCGGCGGTACAGCGCCGATTATCCGCGTGGCAAGCGGTCGCAGCCAGTTTGGACGTCGCCAGGCGACGAGCCAGATCAGCGCCGCAATGCCAAGTCCGATGGGGACACTGAGCAGATTGGTGGGCCAGCTGCCGGGCTTGCCAAGCGCGAACGGAAACACCGCCACGAGCGCGATCAGTGTGCCCCATGCCGCCGCGGGCCAAAGCCAGCCGCGCTCCGGATGCGCCGCGGTGTGCACGCTGACCCAGAGGAATCGCGCCATCAATAAGGTCGTACCCATGGTTGAGACGACAATGGCCGCGCTGATCCAGGTCCAGTCCGCCGCGTCGATCACCGGCTTGACTTGATATTTGGCGACAGCGCCGCTGGTGAACGGCAGCCCGGCCAGGGCGAGCGCGAGAAACACCAGGGCCGCGATCACCAGCGGTTGGTGCATGGCGTGCTTGCGCATGCCAACGCCCAGGAACAAGCCGCCTTTCACCAGCGCGTGGTTAGCGGCGTAGAAGACGATCGCGGCAACACCCAGCGGGGCAAGCGCCGGCTGCGTCAGGATGACGCCCAGCAGCAGGACCATGAGACCCATCTTGCTGATACTGGAATAGGCCAATACGACCTTAGGGTCGGATTGGATCAGCCCAATCGGCAGAGCGAAGAACAGCGTCAGCAGCCCAGCGGCGGTCAGTAATGCGCCCCATTCCGGCAAGGCGACGGCGCCGATCGGCAGGAACCGCATCCAGCCGAGCAGCGCCACCTTGATCATTGTCCCGCTCAATACCGCGCTGGCCGGTATCGGCGCAGCCGGATGCGCCAGCGGCAGCCACAGGTGCAACGGCACCAGCCCCGCCTTGACGCCGAGTCCGAGCAGCGCCAGCGCGATCGCCAGATCATCGAGCCCCGCCAGTTGCTCCGGTGTCGGGCTGGTCGTGCCGGTCTGGCTCGCGATCATGACCAGGGCGGCGAACAGACTGACCTCGCCGAGCAGGGCCATGATCAGATAGACCTTGCCGGCGCGCAGCGCGCTCGCGCCGCCTTCGTGGATCACGAGTCCATAGGACGACAGCCCCATGATGGCGAAGCCGACATAGAAGCTGATCAAGTCGGAGCCGACGATCAGCCATAGATTGCCGGCCATCGCGAGCAGGAAGAGCGCATTGAAGCGCCCGGCGTTGTCTGCGCCGCGGTTGCTGAAGGCGGCATAGATGCCCGCGACCAGCCACAGTAGAGAGGTGAAGATGAGATAGACGCGCGCGACCGCATCCAGCCCGAGGCTGGTGCCGAGGAACAGCCAGGGCAGCTCGAGCGTGGTGCCGATCGGCACCGTCAATGCCGCCATCAGCGCCGGGAGCGGACCCAGTGCCGGCAGCAACCAGAAAGGCAGCCGGGAGCGTGCCAGCGCGTCGCTGCCCCATCCTCCAACCCGGGTGGCAGGCCAGACCAGCAACAGCGGCCAGACCCAGCTCAACAGCAGCAACCAGCCGATCATTGCGACTGCTCCGCGTTAGGCAAGAACAGCGTAGCTCGGCGCTCGGCGCTCGGCGTTCGGTCCTTCTTCACAGCCCGTACTCCCGCCGGGCGATCAGTTGTGCCCATTCCAGTGGGCTGAACGGCGCCGCGGCCAGCAGTCCAGCGAGCAGACACAGGGCGGCCGTGATCAGCGGCGGCCAGAGTAGGGCGCCCATGGTCTCGAAGCGCGTCACGAAGCTGGGCTGCTTGGGCCATTCGGCCGGCGCCGGGCGGAACCAGGCGCGATAGAGGATCGGCAGAAAGTAGGCGGCATTCAACAGCGTGCTAGCCGCCAACACCAGCAGTACCCAGTTTTGGCCGGCCTCGACCGCGCCCAGGCCCAGATACCATTTGCTGACGAAGCCGGCGATCGGCGGGATGCCGATCATGCCAAGGGCACCGATACTGAAGGCCAGCGTGGTCCAGGGCATGCGCCGACCGACCCCGTCCATCTGGCTGACCTTATAGACGCCGAGCGTTTCGGCATAGTTTCCGGCGCAGAAGAAGAGCGTGATCTTCATGATGCCCTGGTGCACCAGGTGCACCATACCGCCGATGGTCGCCACTGGGCCGAGGATCGATGCGCCGAGTGCGATGTAGGAGACCTGGCTGACGGTGGAGTAGGCGAGTCTGGCCTTGAGTCCGTCCTGCGCGAGCGCCATCACCGAACCATAGATGATGGTGAAGGATGCCGCGGCCGCCAGCACGCTCAGCAATCCCAACGAGGCGGCAAACTCGACGCCATAGACGTCATAGACCACGCGCACGATGCCGAAGGCGCCGGCCTTGACCACGGCGACCGCATGCAGAAGTGAGCTCACCGGCGCCGGCGCCACCATCGATTGCGGCAGCCAGCCATGCAGTGGCACCAGCGCGGCCTTGACGCCGAGCCCGACGAGCAGCAGCAAGAAGATCGCGATCAACTGCCCGTGCATCGAGGCCGGCAGACCGGACAGCACGCCGCCCTCGACGAAGTCGACCGGGCCGGTCAAAGTGCGAAGCCACACGGCGCCGACCAAAAGCACCATGCCGCCGGCCATGGTGTAGGCCAGGTAGATCTTGGCGCCGCGAGTGGCTTCCGGTGTGCCGCGGTGGGCGACCAGCGGATAAGTGGCCAGCGTCAGGATCTCGTAGAAGATGACGAAGGTGAGCAGATTGCCCGCGAGGGCGATGCCGACGGTCGCGGAAACGCACAGGCTGAAGAAGCCGAAGAAGCGGCTTCGATTCGGGGACTGCTCCAGATAGCCGATCGCATAGATGGTGGTGATCAGCCAGAGCACCGTCGACAGCGTGACGAAGAGCACCGACAGTGCGTCGGCGTGCAGCACGAGTTCCAGCCCGGGCGCGATCGTGATCCGGCTCTCGAACACCTGACCGAGCCAGACGCCGTAGATCATCAGGCCGACCAGCAGCAGCTTGAGTACCGCGCCAAACAGGTTGAGCGTGATTCGCAGCGGGCGACTTTCTTCCTTCAGCAGAAAGATGATCACGCCGGGCACCAGCGAACTCAGTACGATGGCGCCGGGCAGCAGCGTCGACATTTGGCCCGACAGCAGGGTCAGTGCATGAGTCACAACGCGTCTCCGGCAACGCCGAGCAGTGTCCATAGTGGGCCGGATGCGAGTCCCAGCACCGCGACCGAGATCAGCGCCAACAACAGCGCCGGGATCTCGGCACGGGCATCGGTGACGAAGCGCAGGGGCGTGGGCTCGAGGCCGAAGGCGCGGCTCAGCACGCGGAAGATGTAGGCCGCGGCCAGCAGCGTGCCGATCATCGCAACGACGATCCACCACCACTGGCCGGTCTCGAAAGCCCCTTGCATCAGCAGCCACTTGCCGATGAAGCTGCCGCTCGGCGGCAGACCGATCAGCGCGGTACCGGCAAGTGCGATGGTAAAGGTCGTCGCGGGCAGGGTCTGGGCCGTGCCGCCGAGGTCGTCGATGCGGTCGTGCCCGGCGTTCTGCTGCACCAGGCCGGCGGCGAGGAAGAATCCCGCCTTGGCAAAGCCGTGCGTGATGGCCATCAGCACCAGGGCCGCAAACAGGTTGTCGCGGCCCGGTCCGGCCGGCGTGGCCGCCAGCAGCGGAAAAAACAGGAACAGATAACCGATCTGAGCAACGGTCGAGTACGCGGCCAGCAGTTTCAGCCGTTCCGCCCGCAATGCCCGCCAAGACCCCCAGAGCACGGCCCCCGAGCCGAGCAGGCCGAGCAGCATCGCCCCGCCGGTCGTCACGACCGGCTCGAACAGGTCCAGCCATAGCCGCAGGATGAGGTAGAACGCGGCCTTCACCACCAACGCCGACAGCACCGCGCTGACCGGTGCCGGCGCGTTGGCATGCGCCGGCGGCAGCCAGAAGTGCAGTGGGAAGAGTGCGGCCTTCAGTGCCAGGCCGACGGTCATCAGCACGAGCGCGGCCGCGGCCAGCGGGTCTGGTGCGATGCGCTGGCTCAGCTCAGCGATGTCCATCGAACCGTATGCAGTGTAGATCAGTGCCACGCCGAGCAGATAGGTCATGGAGCCAAGCAGTCCGACCAACAGGTAGCGCAGGTTTGCCGCGACCGCCTCGCGGTTGCCCGTCAGCGCCCCGAGCGCGGCGGCGGCGAGACCGATGAGTTCGAGCATCACGTAGAGGTTGAACAGGTCCGCGGACAGGAACAGGCCGTTGAGCGCCGCCCACAGCAGCAGCCACAACGGCCAGAAGTGCAGCGCCTTGTCGCCGGAGACGAAATAGCTGGTCGCATACACGCTGGTGCCGAGAGCCACCAGATTGGCCATGGCCAGCATTGCGGCCGACAGGCCGTCGGCCTGCATCGCGATGCCGAGCGGAACGCCCCAGCCGCCGAGCTCCAGGCGCAAGCCGCCGTCGCTCCAGACGGCACCTGTGATGGCGAGCGCGATGACCGTCGTCGATAGGGCGGTGACCATGACGACTGTTGTCAGCAAGGCGCCGCTCGCCAGCGCAAGCTTGCCGTCCGCCGGCCCTGCCGGCTTCCCGACCATGACCGCGAGTACCGCGCCGAGCAAGGGCAGCGCAACCGCAAGCGGCAGCAGGTCAGACGCCATCCTGTCGGTCTCCAGCACCCTTGTCGCCTTGCCGGTCGTGCTCGTCTAAGCGGCTGCCCAGCGCCAGTGCCAGTGCGGTCGCGCTGACGGCGACCACGATTCCGGTCAGCACCAGTGCATGCGGTACCGGATCGGGTGGCAGGTCGCCGCGGTAGGCGACGGCGATCAGGACATGGAAGACGCCGCCGCCGGTGATGTTCAACGCGATCAGCTTGCGCAGCAGTGGCTCGTGCACCAAAAACGACCAGATGCCGAGCGCGAACAGCAACAAGCCGGCGCCGCCGTAGAGAAATTGAGCAGTCATCCGCGTTGGCTAGATTTCATTGGCCAGGGCGTCCGCCGACGTAGGCCGCCGCAAGGGTCGCACCGATGGCAATGGTTGCCGCCGCCTCGATCGAAAGGATCAGCCATTTGGCGATTGCCTTGGGATAGGTCAGGAAGCCATCGCCGACGAACATGAGGGCCAGACCAACGATCAGGAACGCCAGGATGCCCAGGCCGACCAGCCAGCGCTGCCCGGCCTCGCCAGGTAGGCCGGCGCTGGCATCGCCGGCGAGCCGCATGATGACACCGGCGGCGCCGAGCAGTGCGCCGGCCTGGAAGGCGCCCCCCGGCGCATAGCCGCCCACCCAGAGCATGTAGCCGCCGGCCAGGATCAGCAGCGGTACGATCCAGACCACCATCCCGCTCAAGGCCGGTCCCGGGGACTGATAGCCGAGTTTGGCCGGACCCAGTGACCAGATGCCGAGCAGTGCCGCGAGCAGGACCGCGAGTTCGAGCAGCGTGTCGAAGGCGCGATAGTTCAACAGCACCGCGGTCACCGGGTTGCTGACGCCGCTGCTCGGCAACTCGGCGGCGGCCAGTTCGGCGAGACGCGGCCCGGGATCGGCCGCCAGCGCCATGTAATAGAGCCACAGCAGCAGCGCAGCCAACAGCGACAGCAGGATGCCGAGCAGCAGGCTCAGGTCTCTTTTCGTGCTCGAATCCGTCATCGACTGCATCACTCGCGACCGTCGCGGTCGGCACTGGAGGCCGGTTGCTCTTCAGCGTCCATGCGTCTTGCGGCCCGGCGCGCCGCGGCCAGCATCAGGGCACCACCGAGTCCGGCGCCGATGGCGGCCTCTGCCAGTGCGACATCCGGCGCCAACAGCCGCGCCCAGACGAGGGACAACCAGAGCCCGAACGCGATGAACAGCATCACGGCCCGGCGCGGATCGGGGCTGGTGACCGCGGCCACTGCCAGCGCAAACAGTGTGGCAATCATCACCACGTCGAACAACAGTAGCAGGGTCTGCGTGGTCATGGCGGGTCCTCGCCGTCGCCGCGCAGCGCGCGCTTGGCGATCAGGTGAGCGCCGGTGGCGCCGGAGACCATCACCAGCAACCACAGCAGCACGAGCTTGGCGCCATAAAAGACATCCGGAACATGCGGCATGAGTCCAAGCATGATCAGCCCGAGACCGAGATTGTCGGCCTTGGTCAGCGCATGCAGTCGGCTGAAGAGGTCGGGCAGCCGAAGCAGGCCGACGGTGCCGGCGACGAAAAAGAAGGCACCGGCGACCACCAATAGGCCTGAGACGATGTCGATCGTGACAGCGAGCGTGGTCGATTCCATCAAGTTGACTGGCAGTTATCTGATCGGGAGGCTGTTCAACGGGCTGTTGCGAGGCGCGCCCAGGGCTGGCGGTCAGGCCTGATCTTGGCCGACGCGCCGACGGGTGAAGGCCACTACCGAGACGGCGGCAAGCAGCGCGAAGATCAGCGCAACGTCGACCAACGCGGGGACATCGAGCGCCGGCGCCAACAGCAGAAGCATGCCGATGCTGGATGTGCCGAGCAACTGCGCGGCCATCATCCGATCCGCGGGCGTGGGGCCGATGATGACGCGCATCAGTCCCGCGGCCATGGTCGTCAACAGCACCAGCGCCATCGCCAGGAAGAGTTCAACCATTGCGATCGGCCTCCCAGGTCTCGCCGAACAGCTTGGCTACGCGCCTTTCGAGGTCGGCCAGTGAGCTTTCGAGATTGTCGTCGCGCAGGTCGAGCGTATGCACCTGAACGATGCCGTCACGCATGTCCGCGCTCAGCGTACCCGGCAGCAGGCTGATGGTATCGAGAAAGAATACGCGCGCGCCCAGACCTTGCAGCCGCAGCGGATAGCTGCGGAAGCCAGGTTCGATCTTGATGGTTGGACGCATCACGCGGCGAGCCACGTCGACACCGCCGAGGATAGACTCCCAGACGAAGAAGGGTATGAAACTGACGATGCCGAACACCGACGGATTTCCCCCTTGGCGCCGCGTCAGATTCATCGCCGCCAGTGTCGCGCCGACCACCGCCGGAAGCCCGATGATCCAGGACTGAGGATCGAGCCCGACCAAGACCAGCCAGACGAGCGCGAACAGCAGGCCTCGATGAACCAGCGGGACGGTGTTCGAACTGAACCTAGCTAAGCGCATCTGTCTCCGGCGAAGCGGTCATTTCCTTTCAAAAGCTTCGATTTTCTGGATCGGTCCTCGGCGCTGCCTTGGCTCGACGGACAAACAGCGCCGGTTCACCGCGGGCCGCACTCTGCTCCAATACCGCCTTTGGAGTCAGACAGGGTTAGGTGCCGTGGGGTTTTTTTCAATCTTCGGGCGAGGATTGTTCCAGCATCATGCGTTCCTCTTGCGCCCGGTCTCGACCGCGGTTGATGGCTGGTATCACCGTGCAAGCCTTGTTCGCATGCTGGTATTCTGCGGCCGGTGCCCTACCTTAACTTTCAGAGCTTCACTTTCGCCCGAGACCGGCTTTCGTAAGGAAATCAAGATGACGACCGACACGCTGAAACGCCCAAACCCGCTGCCTGAGCCGAAAGCGCCGGAGCCGCCGAGCGCGGAGACCGACATACCCGACTATGCGGCGGCGCTGTCGACCGAACCCGAGGATACCGAGTCCAAAGGCAAGGGCTTTCGATTGCGCCTAGTCCTTGGTGTACTGACGCTGATCGTGGTTTCGCTGGTCGGCCTCGGCCTCTGGTGGTCGTTTCAGCCGCCCAAGTTCGATGTCGTGGCGAACGCGCGGGAAATGGTCGGTGGTGACGAAGACAGATTGGTGCCGGGCACCGTAACGGTCGCATCGGCGGTCCGGGTCGCCGAGACGTTACTGGACAAGCCTGGCGGCTGGCTGCAGAACGATGTGCTTCCGCCGGGGATACTGATGGATAACATGCCGAGCTGGGAATACGGGGTTCTGACCGAATTACGGGATACCGTGCGTTCGCTGCGGAACGATTTCAGCCGGTCGCAGACGCAGTCACTGGAAAACATCTTTCTGAAAGAAGCCGATTCTGAGTTCAATTTCGATCCAGATTCCTGGATTCTTCCGTCGGCCGAGGAGGAATATCGCCAGGGCGCCATGGCGCTGCGAGACTACCTCGACGCCCTTGCATCCGGCACCGATCAAAGTGCCCGTTTCTACGCCCGCGCGGATAACCTCGGCGCCTATTTGGCAGTGGTCGAAAAGCGACTCGGCAGCTACGGCCAACGGCTTTCGGCCAGTGTCGGAGACGAGGAATTGACGGCGGCGCTGGCCATCACCGGCGGCTCCGAGTGGCAAAACGCGCAGGTACTTGAGCGCACGAGCTGGGACGCGATCGACAACATCTTCTTCGAGGCGCGCGGTTATACCTGGGCGCTTTTGCACATGATGAAGGCCCTGTCTGTTGATTTCAGCGACGTCCTCGAAGACAAGAACGCCGACATATCGAAGCAGCAGATCATTCGCGACCTCGAGCAGGCATCCATGTTCAAGGTCAGTCCAATCATGCTGAACGGCCATGGCTACGGCTTGCTCGCCAACCACTCGCTGGTGCTGGCCTCCTACATCGCTCGCGCCAACGCGGCGGTCATCGACCTGCGAGTCCTTCTGCAACAGGGTTGATTCCGGCGGCGGGTGATCTTTAAGGCGATTGCCGGAAAATCTCGTACCAGCTGGTACGAGATTCGACAGAAATCGCCTAAGCGCCGGATCCCGTCAGCGCGTGCTTGAACCGCTGACGGCATCGGCCCGAGAGTGCCCGGACCATTGCAACCCGTTGGCGGCGCCTCGCGTTGATGAGCTTCCAGCCGTCTACTAGACCCCTTCTGCGGCCGGCCCAGTTGGGCCTGGTACTGCGCCATTTGGGGCAGCTGTCGCTGGTCCTGATGGTGCTGCTGGCGGTGCCGTTGGTGGTCGCCTGGCTGGATGGCGACCGGCTTTTGGCGGAGCGTCTGCTGATTTGGGCCTTGCTGCCGGCAGCGGCGCTCTCCGGCTGTGCCCTGATACCGCCCCGCGGGCGTTGGCTGCGGCCTAACGAGGCCCTCATCGTGACGGCGCTGACCTTCATCGTCGCCGCGGCGCTGATGACCGCGCCGCTGGCCATCGGCGGCCTCTCGCTGCTGGACGCCTGGTTCGAGTCCGTGTCCGGCGTCACGACGACCGGGCTCAGCATGCTGCCGGCCTTCGCAGACCCGTCGGACGCTTATCTGTTCGCGCGCGCCTGGCTGCAGTGGATCGGCGGGCTGGGTATCGTCGTGCTGTCGCTCGCGCTGGCCGCCGGTCACGCCGGGGATCTGCGACGCTTCGCTGACGCCGTCGGCGAAGCGGAACTGGAATCCGGCGTCCGCGCCCATGCACGCCGCGTGCTCGCGATTTATCTACTGCTGACGTTGGCCGGTATCGCACTGGTCAGTGCGGCGGGGCTGCCTTGGCCAGCGGCCCCAATCCACACGCTGGCCGCGATCTCGACCGGCGGTTTCGCCAGCGCTGCGGACAGCTTGGCGGAGTTTGGCCGCCCGGTCCAGTTCGCGCTGGTCGCCGTGGCCTTCTGCGCGGCGCTGCCATTGCCGCTCTATCATCGAGCTTGGCTGCGCGGTCCGCTGGAGGTGCTGCGCGATCCGGAATTCAGGGCACTGGTCGCCGCGATTGCCATCGTCGCCTTGGGTCTGTGGCTGCTGGCCGGACTGGTGCCGGCCGATGCAGTGCTGCAGGCGGCCATGGCACAGACCACCGCTGGATTCTCCAGCGTCGACATTGCGGCTCTGCCCGATCAGGCGAAGCTGCTGTTGATCCTGTCCATGCTGGTCGGCGCCGGTGTCGGCTCCACTGCCGGCGGCGTCAAACTGCTGCGGCTGTTGATCCTGGTCCGTGTCATCCAGCTCGTGATCCTGCGGGCGCAGTTGCCCCGCCACGCCGTCGTCTACCCTCGGCTGGGCGGGCAGCTGATCGACACCCGTCAGATCGAGCACGCGCTGTCGGTGATGCTGCTGTTCGCGCTCTTAATTGCCGGCGCCTGGCTGGCCTTCGTTATTGCGGGCTATGTGCCGCTGGATGCCCTGTTCGAGGTGGTCTCGGCGGCCGGAACCGTGGGGCTGTCGACCGGCATCACCGAGCCGGGGTTGCAGCCTGGGCTGAAGGTGCTGCTGACACTGCTGATGCTGGCCGGTCGCGTCGAGATTGTCGCCCTGCTCGTGCTCTTGTATCCGGGCAGTTGGTTCAAGTCATAGCGAGGGGATGCCGTGGTAAGGGGCTTGATGTCCGGTGTTGCCGAATCGATGCCGTGTCCATACGACAACCGCTGGGATACCGCGCGGGCGTTACATTACGAACGATAGCCGAATCGCTCGCGCAGCGGCTTCAGCATGCGCGCCCGGGTCAGCAGCACCACCTCGTCGCCGACCTGAATCTTGGTGGACGGGTCGGCGAAGAGCAGTTCCTGTCCGTTTCGGTAGATGCAGATGGTGCGGGCCGCATCCGGCAGGTCGAGCTGGTCAATGCGCACGGCCTCTGCGGCGTTGGCTCGGAAGGAGAATACGCGGGTGTCGCCGCGCAGGATATCCGACAGCTCGATAATGTCCTGCCCCTCCGCCATGTCGGCCAGATAGCGGCCGACCGTCTGCATCGGCACCAGCGATTCCGCCAAGCCGAGCTCGGCGCAGATGTGCTGCAGCTCCGGGTCTTCGATCTTAGTCACGACGCGCCGATAGCCGAGTGAGCGTGCCACCAGGCTCGCGATGATGTTGGTCTGATCGTCATGGGTCAGGCAGAACAACAGATCGGTTGCCTCAGGGTCGGTCTCGCGCAGGATCGCGGGCCGCGTGCCGTCGCCGTGGATCAGGCCCAGATCTGGCTCATCCCTGAGTTGCTCGATCATTTCGGCATCGCGCTCGATGATGACCACCTCATGCTGCCTCGCCGCCAGCAGGCGGCCGGTGAGCACGGCCAGAGTGCCGCTGCCAATGAATACGAAACGCACTGCTTGCGTCCTGTTGGCCGGGGCGATCAGCCTTGGCTGGCCGGGCGGCTTCCGGACGTTGGCGGCGCAACAGCAGCCGCCGGCACGTCGAGGCCGCGTGGGTGTCCGACTTCGGGGAAGTGCCTGGGGGCCATCAGCGCCCGTCGTCCGGACCGCGGTGGCGGCCGACATTGCCGAGCAGGTGGGCCGGCTCGGTCCAATCGGAGAAGATCCAGGTGGGGTCGACCACGAAGCGTAGCGGCGGGACGATGTCGGCTTTGCCCTGACTGTGCAAATCGTCGGCGAACGATCGGTCGTCGTCCGGCACATGGGCGATCAACCATTGCTTCAAAGCGTCAAGCACGCCAATCTCCATTCCGCTCGGGCCGGCCTGTGCTCAATGGTCCTGCTTGCGATGATCGAGGTCGCAGAAGATGCCGAGCAGGCGCTCGTCCTCGATCAACTTATGCCCCAGGATGTAGGCGGTCGCCGACCACACCTGGTTCAGGTGGGCGCGGCGGCCGATGAGGTTGCCATGGCGTCCGTCGTAGTACTCGGGCCAGCTTGCCTGCGGCAGCCGATGGTCGGCAACGTCCAGGGCCAGCTGCGCCAGGTCGCCGCGTCCGGTCTTCATGGCCGCGGCGACCAGCGGCCAGAGCAGCATCGGCCAGTTGCCGCCGTTGTGGTAGGACCAGGGTACGTTCTTCGGATCGCTGCCGGTCAGAAACATCCACTCCTTGCCGGCCGCCGCAGGATACACCAGCTTGGCCGGCATGTCGCCGACCAGCTCGTGCCAGCGGTCTTGATACAGCCGCATGATGCATTGCGACTCGCGCGGGCTGGTGACGCCGAACAGGATGGCCAGCAGGTTGCCGAACGCGAAAAAGCGGAAGTCCATGCGGCCGGGGCCCAGGTTGCCGACCAGATAACCGCCGCGGCCGGGAAGCCAGTCGATAATCCACTCGGGGATCGACTCCGGGTAAATGTTGAGCATATTGACGCTGCCGGTGCCGAATTCCTCGGTGCGGTAGCGGTGGATCTCGTTCAGCCGTTCGGTATCCAGCCAGTAGAAAAGTTGCAGATAGGTGCGCAGCATGTTGGCGCGCCGGTCGGCCAACTCGATGAGTTCATGCACGTCGGGCGTGTCGCGCAACAGGTCCACGGCGCTGACCAGCATGCCGTAAAACAGCGCCTGAATCTCTAGCGGATGGCCATAGACGCCCATGCGCCGGTCGATCATGAAGGAGCCGTCCGGGACCAGAAGGGTCGGAAAGACCTCGAAGCCCTCGCGCAAGGTCAACTCCAGAACCCCCCGCAGTACGTGCTGAACATCGGCCTCTGTCGCCAGCAACCGATCGCCGGTATGGCGGCTGTAGATCCCGAGCAGGATGACCCACCACATCATCGCGTCGACCGGTGCGACGCGGCCGATGGCGTGGTCGCCGAAGTCGGCGCGGATAAGCTCCTTGCCTTCGGCGTCATGGGTCACGCGAAAGCTGGCGGGGATCACTGCCGGCTCCAATCCGTGGCCCTCAATGCGTTCGTGTTGGCTGCGCAGGCGCAATACCGTCAGTAAGAAATTGCGCACGATGTCGGGCTTGTCATCGGCTAGGTAGACCAGCGCGGACGGAATGAAGTCGCGAACGAAGCAGTCGTGATAGTTGTCTGCCGCGATGTCGCCGGCGGAGACCGCGGCAACGGTCCCGATCGGCTGGCCGCGGTAAGTCATGACCGAGCGGTCGAGCAGTGCGTAGGCGGATTCAATGGCTTCGGAGTGCATGGTGGTTCCTGTCGGGTGCCCGCGATTTGTCAGGACAGCGCCTCACCGATGACATTGTTGGTGATCAGCAGCGCCCAGAGCGTGATGCCGACGAAGACGAAGGCCAGCAGCCAGTGCCAGGCGCGCGCCAATTGGCGTCTTAGCCGAGGCCAGCCGCTGATGTCCGGCCCGGGCGCGGCCGGTACCTCCGCGAAGGCATGGATGAAGACGTAGCCGCATAGACACCAGAGTACGCCGACGATACCGGGCAGCAGGATCTTATCGGGTGCCTCGGCCTGCGCGAACAGCAGCAGCCCGGCGCAAAGCGCGAACAGCAACAGTCCGACAGTGGCCAGCACCGGCGCGGCCGGGCGCGTCCGGCGCGCGATCTGGTGCAGGGTGTCGAGCAAGCCTCTTCTGGATCGGCCGTTCATCTCATTCGCGGTCACTGCGCTTGAAGTCAAATAGACCGACCTCGGTGCCGCTGTCGATCAGGTTGGCGAGCTGCCGACAACACCGCTTGACTAGAAAGAGCAGTTGACCGCTTCGTCATACATGTAAACATCTGAGGTTCTTGAAGTTCAGCAGCAACTCGGGAGGCACCCTTAGGACGAACGGCGCTACGGCCGCCAGGGCACGCCCCACGAGGCGCCCAGCTGCGTTACAACTCCTTGGAATAGAATGACTATTCCGCGTCGTTGTGCCTTGCTGGACACCTCGCGGGACGCACCCTGACGACCGTCCAACTGCTCTTTCTAGGTTGAAACAGCCTCGCCAGGAGCTGCCTGTTGATGTCGTTCGCGTTGTGGAGGTGGTCATACGAGCGGCTCGGCGCCGATGCCTTGGTGCTGGTCCAGTGCCGGCGTCAGATTAACCGAGCGCTGGATGGCGCAACAATAGCGATAGGAACGCGCGTGATGCCCATCCTATGGCCGCGGCATGAAACCCGCTGCGGTTGCAATGCCGGCGGCGGAGCACGATATCGTTTTCAGTCCAAATTGACCATCGCGCAACGCCTATGACGGCCGCCCACCTGAATGCCCCGGACATCGACCCGAACGAGGTCGAGTATTTCGAAAACCTGGCCCACCGTTGGTGGGACGATCAGGGGCCGTTCTGGCCGCTGCACAGGCTCAACGCCTTTCGCGTCGACTATATCCGGCAGCAGCTGTGCGCCGCATTCGGGCGTGATGCGTCTGCCAAACGTCCGCTTGCAGGGCTGTCGATGCTCGATATCGGCTGCGGCGGCGGCATCCTCAGCGAGTCGATGGCGCGGCTTGGCGCCCAGGTCACCGGCACCGAGATCACCGACAAGAACGTCCGTGTCGCGCAGATACACGCCGAGTGGAGCGCCCTTAATATCCAATACCGCCTAATCACCGCCGATGACCTGGCCGCTAGTGGCGAGACCTTCGACGCCGTGCTGAATATGGAGGTCGTCGAGCACGTCGAGCAGCTGCCGGCGTTTCTCGCCAGCTGCGGGCGGCTGGTGCGCCCGGGCGGCGTCATGGTGGTGGCAACCATCAACCGCACGCCGCTCGCCTGGCTGATGGCCATCATCGGCGCCGAGCGCATTCTCGGGTGGCTGCCCAAGGGCACACATCACTACCGCAAGCTGGTGAAGCCGGCGGAGGTCACTAGCGGCCTGGGCGATGACTTCAGTTTGCTGCACCGCACAGGCGTGCGCGTCAATCCCTTCAGCCGCGTCTTTTCGTTCACCCGCTCGATGGCCGTCAATTACATGATGGTCCTGCAGCGGGGGGCGCCGGCATGACCGCGGACGCCCTATCCGTTGCGCTGTTCGGCGCCACCGGCGGCACAGGTTCTCAAGTGCTCGAGCAGGCGCTGGAAGCCGGCTACGGCATCCGCGCCCTGGTGCGCGATCCGACCAAGTTGGACCAGCGAGACGGCTTAACGCTGATCCAAGGCGATGTGCTCGATCAGTCCGCCGTCGACCGCTGCGTCGAGGGCAGCGGCGCCGTCGTCTGCGTGCTCGGCACCCGCCCCGGCGCGGACCCGGTCGAGGCACGCGGCACCGAGCACATCCTCGCCGCAATGCACACGCATGGCGTGCGGCGTCTGATCGCGGTGACCTCCATGGGGGTCGGCGACAGCATCCATCAGGTGCCGGCCTTCTTCCGCGTACTGATGAAGCTGACGCTCAAGCGCATCATGCAGGCCAAGGAAGAACAGGAGCGACTGATCATGGCGAGCGGTCTGGACTGGACCATCGTCCGCCCCGGCGGCCTGACCGACGGTCCGCGCACCGGCGAGTATCGGTCCGGTCTCGACAAGTCGATCAAGGCGACCCGCGTCTCGCGCGCCGACGTCGCCGACTTCATCGTCCGTGAGCTGAGCAAGGCCAGTACATCGGTGCCGCGCCGGCGGTCAGTTGAAGCGCGTCGACTCTGCCGCAATCGGTACGGGTTTACCGTCACAGCATCGACGGATCTTGCGTCGGGAGCTTGGCACGCTGAAGGCGAAGGCCGCAGCCGCTCCAGCACTGTCAGCTTTCTTTACAGTTTCCGGAGGCAGTGGCCAGCGCGGATAGTCCGCGCACGCTGGGCTCGTTTGTCGCCGTGGGTGAGCGGGACCGTCCATTCGCACCGCTGGCCGGATGCATCCGCGGACTGGTTCTGCCGGCGCTTCAGTCCTGGCGTCGCCGTCGATAGCCATGGCGCTGCGATCGCGCCCCGTGTAGCACTGAGGCAGCCTGTGTAAAGGGTTTGCGCCAATCAGTCGCCGCGTTTTCTTGCTTGACTGTCAAAAAACTTGACAGTTTTGCGCCGCTCCGGTGGCGGCGCGACTAAGTTTCTTTTGTAAACAATGACGTGCGGTTTCGGCACAGAAAGTGCTGATTAGTTTTCCGTGTCAAACAGAGGATTTGTTGCTATGGCAGCGCAAGACGACAAGATTTCAGAAAACCGACGCCGATTGTTCAAGGCCCTGTCGGCCGCGCCGGTGGTCGCGACCTTGCGGCCGGGGACGTTGGCGGCCGGGAGCGCCTACCAGTGCGCTGCCCCGCTGCGCGAATTGGACCTCGCCACGTTTCATCGCCCAAGGCAATATTCCCTCCGGCTTCAGATTGTGCCGGCGCCGATGTTGGCGAGAGGTGCACCGCCAATGGTGTTCTCTATAAAAAGGTGCTGTCTTGGAATAAGGGCCGAAGCGCTCCAACTGGGCTGCGCCGGAGTGTCCTGGCTGTTTGGGATGCTCTGCCGCAGCGGATCGTGGAATTGGATGGCCAACTGATAGAGTTGGTTTTCACGAGTGAAGGTCAAGTGACACCGGTTGACAGCAACGTTATCAAAGGGAATGAACTCGGCAACGGAAGAGTCGAGCTAGACGTATTCGACCCTGACTCGGGTTCCTCTTCGGATCCTTGTTTCACGCTCCTTTCTACGGAAGGTTTAGTGGCGTACATTGGGTTCACGGGAACCGAGGAGCACCCGGACACGACTTGGACCCCGCAGGGCTTTTTCCCGCAGTATCGGCCCGCGAATAACTACTAATTTGCCCGGTACACCCCAAAACATGGCTGAAAGTTGCGAGAGCTCGTTCATCGACGGCATCGGTAAGCTCTATTTCCGATGGGTAATAGAGGGGGAGGCGTCACCCAGGCGTCGAAAGCTGTACTGTGGATGCGGCCTGCGCCGCCCTGCGTTTTTGAAGCCCTCGGTGCCAACACGGCCGCGTTCGACCCGATCACCGGTGAGACCCATCTGCTCAACGAGCTGCCTGCAATGCTGCTGAGCACCCTAAACAACGATGCAGCGAGCACCGCAGACCTGATCGCGCGTATCGCTGGGCCGATACAACTCGAGCCGCATGATGAAGATCAAATCGTCACGGCGCTGGCCTTTTTGGAATCGGCGGGGCTTGCGGAATCTCATTCTTCAGACTTACGCTAGCAGTTCACGAAAGCGTTTCCTCTTTTGCGTTGCGCAGTCAGAAGCTCACCCTTGACGCAGGGCCCTTCCGAGTAGGTGTGAGCGCTTCTGATGCTGCCTTTCTCGATACCCGCTGCGGCGCGGCAGACCCGCTACGGTCGACCGGCGGCAGCTGCGTCAGGTCAAGCGCGTGCTCGACCGCGCGGGCATCCCGCTGATCGCGCTCAAGGGCGTGGCCTACCTTGCCGCGCAGCTGCCGCCGCGGGACTGGCGCAACCTGTCCGATATCGACCTGATGGTGCCCGAGACTGACATCGAGCGCGCCGAACGGGCCCTGCAACAGGCCGGCTGGGTGCCGAGCGGCGAGTTTGACGCCTACGACCGGCGCTACTACCGTGACTGGATGCACGAGCTGCCGCCGCTGGTCCATTCGCAGCGCGAGACCGAGGTCGACATCCACCATAATCTCGCACCGCCGGTCAGCCGGATAAAGATCGACGCCGCAAAGCTCTGGCAGGACGCGGTCGAGACGCCCGAGGACTGCGGCCAGACGGTGCGGGTGCTGGCGCCGGTCGACATGCTGCTGCACAACGCCGTGCACCTGTTCATGAACGACGAGTTGAGCGGGGGGCTGCGCGACCTGGTGGATTTCCGCGACCTGTTGGAGCACTTTCGCGCGGCCGATCCTGCATTCGAGGATCGCCTGGCGCGGCGCGCCGACGAGCTTGGCTGCGCCCGCGCGCTGTACTACTCCGTCGTCACGGCGCGGCGTCTGACCGGGCTTCAGGTTGCCGAAACCCTGTCGACTGCGGTGCGTCGGTCGGCGCCGCCGGCGCCGATCGCGATACTGATGGACTGGCTGATCGAGCAGGCGCTGGCGCCGCCGCGCCTTTGCCGCTGGCAGACCGCAATGGCCCGACAGTTGTTGTTCATCCGCTCGCACTGGGTGCGCATGCCGCCGTTGCTGTTGGCGAAACACCTCATCCACAAGGCACTGCGTTCGGCGAAACCGTCGCGGGCCGACCCCGACCTGCCGGGCTGAACCGCGATGCTGGAGCAGATCCGGGTTGTCTGTTTCGACCTCGACGACAGGCTGCACGACGTCGAGGCGGCGTGCGCGATCGCTCCGACCAGGCTCTGGATCGATCGTTGCGACAGCGGCTGACCGGCCGCCGCCCAGTGCGAGGCGGGCTCGTCGTCGTGCTCTAGCAGCATCCTGACTGCCCGTTCCCGGACTTCGGGGGAAAATCTCGTCGTCTGGTTGATGGCTCCATCTTCATCGAACGTTGGAGGCTCCGAGAATCCCGGGGCGGTTATGCCTGCGTCCATGCATTGTCTGAGGTGCCATATCAGTCTTCCCGAATCCGCGCCTGCCATCGCTGCGCCGCGGCGAGGATCGCGTCCGGCTCCAGCGTCAGCGGCTGGCCGTCGCGGATGACCTGCCGGCCGCCGATCCAGACCTGGGTCACCTGGTGGCTGCTGGCCGCGTAGACCATCTGCGAGCAGGCATGGTAGAGCGGCTGGGTGTGCGGGTTGCCGAGGTCGACGGCGACGATGTCGGCCGCCTTGCCGACCGTCAGCGAGCCGGTCTCGTCCTCCAGACCGAGCGCCTTGGCGCCGTTGATGGTGGCCATGCGCAGCGCCGCCTCGGCCGGAACCGCCGATGCCGAGCCGGCGACGCCCTTGGCCAGCAGTGCCGCGGTGCGCATCTCGGCGAGCAGGTTGAGGTCGTTGTTGCTGGCCGCGCCGTCGGTGCCGAGCGCGACATTGACGCCGGCATCGAGCAGCCGGGCCACCGGGCAGAAGCCGCTGGCGAGCTTGAGGTTGGACTCAGGGCAGTGCACGACATGGCTTCCGGTCAGGGCGAGGCGCTCGATCTCGTCGTCCTCGAGCTGGGTCATGTGGACGGCGACCAGCTGTGGGCCGAGCAGGCCGATGCGGTCCAGCCGCGCCATCGGCCGCTCGCCGTGCTCGCGCAGCGACTGCACGACCTCGTCGCGGGTCTCGTGCAGGTGAATGTGAACAGGCACGTCCAGCTCGTTTGCCAGGGTACGCACGCGGCTCAGCGGCGCCTCCGAGACGGCATAGGGTGAGTGCGGTGCGAAGGCCGGCTTAACCAGGGCGTGATCACGGTAGCGCTCATGCAGTTCCAGGCCGCGGCGAAGGTAGTCGTCGGCGGACTCGGCGTAACGGGTCGGAAAGTCGACCAGGATCATGCCTGCCAAGACCCGCATACCGGCCTCCGCCGCGACTCTGGCCGTGACTTCCGGATAGAAGTACATGTCGTTGAAGCAGGTGACGCCGCCGCGCAGCATCTCCAGCAGCGCGAGCCGGGTGCCGTCTGCGACAAATTCGGTATCCACCCAGCGCCCCTCGGCCGGCCAGATGTGCTCATGCAGCCAGGTCATCAGCGGTAAGTCGTCCGCCAAGCCGCGCAGCAAGGTCATTGGCGAGTGGGTGTGGGCGTTGATAAGACCCGGTATCAGCGCATGTCCCGGCAGGTCCAGGACGCGCTTCGCCTGGCACTGGGCTTCGGCCTCGGCGCGCGGCAGCAGCGCGGTGATGCGGCCGCGGTCGATGGCGATGCTGTGGTGCGCCAAGGTGCTGTCATCGGCGTCGACCGGCAGTATCCAGTCGGCATGAATCAATAGCTCTGCGTGCATCGGCGTTGTCTCTGTTCGGCGCTTGTCGAGCGTGTCGGGTGCTTGTGCTGGGTTTCAAGGGGTCGGAAACAAAAGCCCCTTGAGTGCGAGGCCGGAAAGGCCAAGAATGCGGCGTCACTTTGCCATAAGGGTTCGAACCATGGAAACGCCTGCCACCCTTGATATCCATCCGGACAATGCCGTCGTCTGGCACGACGCCAAGCTCTACTTGCTCGATCAGCGCGTGCTGCCGTCCGAGACGCGCTTTGTGGTCTGCGATTCGGTTGTTGATGCCGCCAAGGCCATCCGTGACATGGTCGTGCGCGGCGCACCCGCGATCGGTGTCGCGGCCGCCTATGGCGCCGTGCTCGCGGCGCGCGACCGGTTCCAAGCCGATGCCGATGCTTGGCGCGCCGGCTTGGCCGAGGATCTGAATCAGCTCGCCGCAGCGCGGCCGACCGCGATCAACCTGTTTTGGGCGCTGGAGCGGATGCGCACGCTGATCGCGAATCTGGATCAACTAGACCCCGTGCCCGCCCTGCTGGCGGAGGCGGTGCGTATCCATGTGGAAGACGTCGCAGCCAACCGCGCGATGGGCGATCTCGGGGCGGCGCTGATCGCCGGGCACACCGATGTCATTACCCATTGCAACGCCGGCGCGCTGGCGACCGGCGGCTATGGGACCGCGCTCGGCGTTGTGCGCAGCGCCCATGCCGCCGGCAAGATCCGTCGCGTCTATGCCGACGAGACGCGGCCCTGGCTGCAGGGCTCGCGGCTGACCGCCTGGGAGTTGAAACAATCCGGCATCCCGGTCACTGTGCAGGCGGACAGCGTGGCAGCCAGTCTGATGGCGCGCGGCGAGGTCGGCTGGGTCATCGTCGGCTCCGACCGCATCGCCGCCAACGGCGACGTCTGCAACAAGATCGGTACCTATGCGCTGGCCGTGCTCGCCCGGCACCATGGGGTCGGGTTCATGGTCGCCGCGCCGACCTCGACCATCGACATGAAGGTCGCCAGCGGTGCGGATATCCCGATCGAAGAGCGCGCCGCCGACGAGGTGCTGGCCTGCGGCGGCACCCGTCTCGCACCGCCCGATGTTGCCGCTCATAACCCGGTCTTCGATGTCACGCCGGCGGCGCTGGTGGACTGCATCGTGACCGAGCGCGGGGTCGTCGAGAAGCCGGATGCGGACAAGATCCGGGCGTTGATGGAGGCTTGATCGTGCGCCAAGCGCTTGCCGCCAGTTGGGTCAGCAAGGCCAGGTCGCCGAACTTCCGTTAGGCACTGTCACCAACAGGGTGACGCGATGCTCGACATGATACCGAAGGCATCGCCGGGCGTCGGCATCGGCATGCCGCCCCAGGGGCCTCCGGCCTTCAGCCGGATGACATATTCCGCCCATTGCAGCGGACGCGGCAGATAGCCGACCTGGGCCGCGATGCCGCGCAGCTCGGAGATGAAGGCGATGTCGCAGGGGGTGTCGGAGGCCGGTCCGGCCGTGCACAGGTCATGGCGCATGCAGGCGGCGTCGAAGGCGTCGATCGGCGGCGGCCAGCCGTGGCTGGGATAGTTGATGCCGCACCAGTTGCCGTAGATGGGCATGCACTTGAAGGCGGCGGCGTCGGTGGACAAGAGCGCGGCCAGAAGGATCATGGGCAAGAGCAGGATGCGGTTTGTGTTCATGGGGCCTGGGCCTGTCTTTCGAGGGTTGCGGTTCGGAAATTGGAGGCACTGAGACTTCAGGCATGCTCTCGATCCTGGTCAATCGCCCTCAGTACACCAGATCGGTTACCCGCCAGTGTTTCTTCTGCAGTGACAGCACCACATGGGTCTCGCCGCCGAGCTTGCCGAGGCGGATGACAAAGCGATTCCAGGACTCGAAGAAGGCGAAGTCAATGCCGGCCATGAAGTAGGCGGGCCGCTTATCGGTTGCGCGCGCGGCGGCATCGCGCAGGCTGTTGCGCACCCATTCGTAAGTGATGGCCTGGTCCAGCGCGCTGTCGCCCAGCTTCTGGAGGTTCTGGGCAAGCCAGGCGATGACGCGTTCGCTGTCGTTGTTGCCGCGTGGCACGAAGGGGATGACGGCGTCGCCGAGACGCGCCTTGTAGTTCCGCTGGATGGCTGCCAGGTCGACGTATGGCGCGATGGTCTTCGGCTCGGGCGCGGCTAGCGCGGCGTCCAGCCGGAATACGGTGTAGTAGGGCCAGATACCGTAGCCGATGGCCGCGAACAGTAACAAATAGACCAGGATGCGTTTCATGGCGTCGGGATGCTCTGGAGACGCTCGCCGGCGAAGCGGGCGGAGGCGGGCGCCTGACGGCGAGACAGACGTCTCATCGTCCGGTGTTGCACCGCGCCACCTACGTTGGCTGAAATAGTAGAGCTGAAATAGTAGCCGGCGGCGCATCCCGGCTCAACGCCGAGAGCGCCGTCTCGCGGAGCAACCCGACGCAGGTAATCCGGCGTCGGTCGGTTCGGCAGCAGGTCAGTCTTCGGAGGACAGCGCCGTACTGAGGCGGCGCTCGGGCCGGGTGAAGTTGTGGCAGGTCGAGCAGTCACGGCGCTTGTCCTTGACATGCTTGTCATGCAGCTTCAAGAAGCTCATGGGTTCTTTCTCTCCATGGCACTGCTTGCAGACGTCCTCTTTCGACGCCTTGAGCTCATAGCCCAGCGCTCCTTGAAGATCCATCCTCAGCGGACCGCCGCTGAGGCCCGCGTGACAGGCACCGCAGGCCAGTGCGCTGTCTTTGCCTTCGACGCCGTGGTTAATGCCCTGGTAGGTGTGCACGCCGACCACCTCATAATGATCTGTCTCGCTCATGCCGTCGGTCTGTTTGCGCCCGCTCAGGATGGCCTGCTCGAAGCTGCCGGTGCGGAAGAATTCGAAGGTCGAGTGGGCTATCAGGGTATCTGTTGTCTGGTTGCGAGCGACCTTGCCTAGATGCTCCTTCATCGGATGCAGCTTCGCCCCCGGGCTATTCACGGCGCCGTTAGGGATGCCGAGCATATACGCCTCGCTTAGGCCCAGCGTGTTGTTGCTTGCATCGAGCTGGATTCGCGGCACGCCGGCGAGCGGCTCGGACAGGTAGTAGACCTCGCTGGTGCCGTCGAACCATTGGTAGGTCGGGATCAGATCGGCGAGCTTGTCTTCCCTCGGCAACCAGCCGCCCCGGCCGTTGCAGGCGGCGTCGGACCAGTGCGGGTCCTCCCAGTCGCGGGCGACCTCGGTGGCGATGCCTTTGGCAAAGGTTGGGATATGGCAGCTCTGGCAGGCGACACGCATGGCGTGGGTGTCCCGTGCTCGGCCGTCACTAGCGTCGTAGTCTTGATGCGGGCGATCCCCATGGCAGCCCTCGCACGTCAACCGCCCCGGCACGTCGTTCGGGCGCAAGTCGACGCCGCGGCCAATCACCCGGTGGCCCCCTGCGGCATGGCAGTCGGCGCAGACCAGGCCGGCACCGGCGTCGCTCATGTGGTAGTCGATGTGGGGGTCAGGATCCGCGAGGAGCGAGGAGAGATCGCCGCGCTTGGTGCCGTCGCCGCCGCCGGCCTTGGCATGGCAGTTCAGACAGGACTTACGCGTTGTGGCGTGCACTGTCTGTGCCGCCTCGACGGCGGAGATGTCCATTAGCGTGACGGGAGCGCCGGCCAGCGCCAGGTTTGTCGGGTCCGCCGGTACGAAGTCGAAGTCCTTGGTAACCGAATCCACCATCGGAATACCCTCGAGGCCGCTGCGCAGGATGGGCGGCTGACTCGGATCGGGCTTGCCAGTGCTCGGGTTGGGCGCCACGATCTTCAGCACCTCGAATGGGGGCTGCCCGTCCAGGGAGTCGGGGGTCGGGTCCGGGAAGCGCTTGTACTTCTCCTGATGGCACATCAGACAGTCGATGTTGGCGAGTTCTTTGCGCTGGTCGGCGTCGTTCATCGCCAGCAGCACGTCCTCGGGCTTGGGGAAGCGCCCGTTGCCAACGTGGCAGCCGGCGCAGGTGAAGCGCGGGCTGTTGTCATGTGCGCCGCAATAGGTGTTGATGCCGGAGTAACCGTCGCCTGATGCGCCGTTCCAGCGCTCGCCGGCGGGAAGAGCGAGGTTGGTGAGGTAGTCGGTTGGGCCGCTTTGTTGATAGTGCACCGAACCGTGCATCTGCTGTGCCTCGATCTCGTGGCAGGCGACACAGGTGGCTGGGCCCTTGTAGTCGGTAATGGTCAGGTGCGGGTCGCCGCCGATGACCGGTGGATCGATGCTGACGCTGACGCTGTCCGCGACACTGGTCGCGCCCTCGTCATCTGTCACCATCAGCGTGAAGCTATGGTTGCCCACCCCGAGACTTAGCGCCGGATGGATCAGGTTGGCAGGATCGGGGATGCCGCTCCAATTCCAGACGACGATATCGCCGTCGCTGTCACTGGAAGCGCTAGCGTCCAGCGTGACCGATAGTTCCCTGGCGCCGACGGGCAAGATCAGGTGCTGATCCGGGCCGGCATCGGCGACTGGGGGTCTGTTCTCGGGCTGCCCGCTCGGGCCGCAGTTGGACGGCGCCCGGCGCACAGCGGTCTCGATGCTGTTGCCGTCCTCGCTGATTGCACGCACGCGGCATGGCACCGGGGAAGGGCGGCGGCTGCGGACGCGCCAGTCATCCTCGTCGTCGCCGTCGCGCCCGAGAAGCTGCCCCGGGTCGCTGGCGTTGACCAAGGTGATGGCCAGGTCGCTGTTGCGTTCGCCTGTCACGATGAGTTGGCGCTTTTCCGACTTCCAGACAGCGTCACGGATCGTAAAGGCCGAACTGGTGTCTGGGCTGCCGGATGGCAGGAAACCGGTTGCTCCGGACTCCTGGTGATCGTCGTCGGCGAAGACGTTCGGCAGCCACGCCGCGGTTAGCAGCACTAGCCCGGTGCAAACCCGCCTGTACCGCATGGAACGCGTTGATGAAATCATGGTGCTCCCCGCTCGATTGTTTGGCGCCGCGACACTGCGGCTTTCGTGTCCGGCGTTGCTGATGAACTCCATGCGTGCATCGCTTCGGCCCCGACTGCCTCAGCATAGCGGGAAGAATCGGCTTCAAACTGAAATTTCCATGTGAAATGTCAGTGTTGTGATTCGGTTCGCGGATCCATGTCAATCGAGAAGTAGATTTCAGCGATCTTCGAACACGAGGCGCCATCGCATGCGCCAAGCTGATCCAGGTCAATCGGCGTTTGCGGCGCTTGATCCCGGTCAAACGCCATGGTGATGCGCGGTCCTTGGCCCGCGTGCTGAGCGGCGGTCCGGCTCTCGGCTTGATCCGGTTGTCAGCGGCCTGTAGTCGTGCCGGTGTCCCAGCGCGCCGCGGCCGTGTCGTCACTCTCGCGGGCGTCGACCCAGCGTCCGCCGTGCGCATCGTTCTCCTCCTTCTTCCAGAAAGGGGCGCGTGTTTTCAGGTAGTCGATCAGGAACTCGCAGGCGCGAAAGGCATCGCCGCGATGCTCGCTGGTCACCGCGACCAGCACGATAGGCTCTTCCGGCAACAGCCGGCCGACGCGATGGACGATGCGCACCGCATCGAGGTGCCAGCGTCGGGCCGCGTCCGTTGCGATCTCCTGCAGCGCTTGCTCGGTCATGCCGGGATAGTGCTCGAGCGTCATCGCCGCAACCTGTTGGCCGTCGTTGATGTCGCGCATCAGGCCGACGAAGGCGACCAAGGCCCCAACACTTGGTCTTCCGCTGCGCAGGCCGTCTTGCTCGGCGCTTGGGTCAAAGGGCCGGTCCTGCACTCGGATGTCGATATTGGTGGCCGTCATCACAGATTCCTCTTGCCCAGCGCGGCTTGTGCCGCTATTGACTCTATCGTATGCCGTCCTACGGCAAGCGTGTCCGACACGCGGGAGCCGCCCCTACGCAGAAGAGGTCCCAGATGGCACCGCCGCGAAATCCGCTGGCCGCATTGCCGCGCCGAATCCTGGACTGGCTCTGCGACGGGCGCGCGGACTACCGGGAATTCAGACAGCGCCGGGCGACCAAGGCCTATCGCGCCAACCGCGCGATCTGTCTCGGCGTCTGGCTGGTTGGCGCTGGGCTGATGCTGGTGTGCGGTGGGGGTGGCTGTCTGCTGACGATCCTGCTGGTCGCGACGCTCATCTGCTTTGCCTTGCTGGACCCGGACTGAGCAAGCCATATGAACGGAAACCGCGCCTTTCTGGATCTGCGGGCGGCGACGCTCTTGGTTGTTGCCAACATGATCGGCAGCGGCGCCTTCACCACGCTCGGTTTGCAGGCAGCCGGGGTGCAAAATGGCATGGCCTTGCTGCTGCTCTGGCTGCTCGGCGGGATCATCGCACTATGTGGAGCGCTGTCTTACGCGGAGTTGGCAGCGGCATTGCCGCGCTCGGGCGGCGAGTACAGCTTTCTGACCCGTATCTATGGTCCGGCAACCGGAGAGATGGCCGGCTGGGTTTCGGTGACCGTCGGCTTCGCGGCACCGGTGGCGCTGGCGGCCATGGCGTTCGGTCGCTACACGGCAACCGTTCTGCCCGTCTCCGCCCTCAGCGCCGGCCTCGCCGCGCTGTTTCTCACCACCCTGCTGCATGCGCTGGACCTCGATCTCGGGCGCCGCTTCCAGGTGCTGGCGACGCTGCTCAAGGTGGTTGTGATCCTGGTCTTTTGCGTCGCGGGTTTGATCGCGGTGCCAGCCGATGCGGCGTTGCCGCTGACGCCCAGTGGCGACACCTTGTCGGCGGTGTTTTCCGCGCCCTTCGCCTTGTCGCTGATCTATGTTTCCTACGCCTATGCCGGATGGAATGCGGCAACCTATGTGACCGCGGAGGTCGCCTCGCCGCAGCGGCAGGTGCCGCGTGCCCTGATCCTCGGCACATTGAGCGTAACGCTGCTCTACCTGCTGCTCAATCTGGTGTTCCTGCGCCAGGTGCCATTGCCGGTCCTGGCGGGAACCGTTGAGGTCGGAGCTGTCGCGGCCGAGCACATCTTTGGGGTAGACGGCGGGCGGTTGATGAGCGCGCTCTTGAGCCTGCTGCTGTTGTCAACCATCAGTGCCATGGTGCTGGCCGGTCCTCGCGTCATCGAGGCAATGGCCGCCGACCGGCCATTGCTGGGCTTTTTCGGTGCGCGAAATCGACGCGGCGCACCAACTCGGGCAGTCCTGTTGCAACAGGGCATTGCCTTGCTGTTGGTGCTGACCGATGCCTTTGCGGCGGTGCTGGCGTTTGCCGGCTTCACGCTGATGCTGTTCTCCTTGCTGACCGTCGTTGGCGTGTTCAAGCTGCGCTGGCGAGAGCCTGGGCTCGCTCGGCCCTTTCGTATCCCCTGGTACCCGCTGCCGCCGCTGATATACGCCGTCTTGACGGCGCTGACCTTGGTCGCGGTGGCTTGGCAGAAACCGCTGCCGGTGCTGGCTGGAGCCACCTTGCTGGCCGTATGCGGGCTACTGCTCCGCGTTATCTCGATGCGCCGGACGGTGAGCCGAGGATAGGAGCATCATCTGCCGCCGCGCGGGTGGTTTTGAACCCTCGCAGGCCCCAGTGTCTATAGTAATTGTAGGGCCGGTGCGCCGATCGAGCGAACATGTCAATAAGGCATCGGGTCGACGGCAGGGCGTTGCACCTTAGGTGTGCGTGTGCTGAACTGCTAGGCACCAAAAACAAGCGGGCCGCCGCTGCCATCTCCGCGTTGTGTGGACCTTGTCGGCGACCCCAAACGGCCCTCATTAAGAAGCACGGGACAACCCGCACGATACTGGCGCGAGGCTTGCAGCAAAGACTCAAAGCCGAGCCGATCGTGATACGGTCTGCCTAACCCTATATTTGATGCGCTGGCGTAGGCAAACCCGTCCACGCCGCGCTCCATGAGTGCGAACTTCGAGAGAGGTATGTTTAATGTCGATCTTCGAGCGCTATCAGGCCAGATACGAATCTTCCCGAGAGGAAGACATGAGCCTCCAAGAGTATCTGGATCTGTGCAAGACCGATCCGATGGCCTATGCGGGGGCCCCGGAGCGTCTGCTCGCTGCCATCGGCGAGCCGGACATCACCGATACGCATAACGATCAACGGCTGAGCCGCATCTTCCAGAACAAGGTCATCAAACGCTATCCGGCCTTCGCCGAGTTCTACGGCATGGAGGAGGCCATCGAGCATCTCGTCTCCTACCTCAAACACGCCGCACAAGGTCTCGAGGAAAGGAAGCAGATCCTCTACCTGCTCGGTCCGGTGGGCGGCGGTAAGTCGTCGCTGGCGGAAAAGCTCAAGGAGCTGATGCAACGGGTGCCCTTTTACGCGATCAAGGGCTCTCCGGTGTTCGAGTCGCCGCTCAGCCTGTTTTCCCCGGAAGAGGACGGCCCGATCCTGGAAGAGGATTACGGGATTCCGACTCGCTACTTGCGCACCATCATGTCCCCGTGGGCGGTCAAGCGGCTGCAGGAGCATAACGGCGACATCACCAAGTTCCGGGTCGTCAAGCTCTATCCGTCGATCCTGGAGCAGGTCGCCGTCGCCAAGACCGAGCCGGGCGACGAGAACAATCAGGACATCTCGTCTCTGGTCGGCAAGGTCGACATCCGCCAGCTCGAGCATTACGCCCAGAACGATGCCGATGCCTACAGTTACTCGGGGGCGCTCTGTCGTGCCAACCAGGGCCTGATGGAGTTCGTTGAGATGTTCAAGGCACCGATCAAGGTGCTGCATCCGTTGCTGACCGCTACGCAGGAAGGCAACTACAACGCTACCGAGGGGCTGTCGGCGATCCCGTTCCAGGGCATCATCCTGGCGCACAGCAACGAGTCCGAGTGGCAGTCGTTCCGCAATAACAAGAACAATGAGGCGTTTCTCGATCGCGTCTTCATCGTCAAGGTGCCTTACTGTCTGCGGGTGACCGAAGAGAAGCATATCTACGACAAGCTGCTTCGTCACAGCTCGTTGAATCAGGCACCCTGCGCGCCAGGTACGCTGGAGATGATGGCCCAGTTCTCGGTGCTGACGCGGTTGAAGGAGCCCGAGAACTCCAGCATCTTCTCCAAAATGCGGGTCTATGACGGCGAGAACCTGAAGGACACCGACCCCAAGGCAAAGTCCGTGCAGGAGTATCGCGACTATGCCGGTGTCGACGAGGGCATGTCCGGCATCTCCACCCGGTTCGCCTTCAAGATCCTGTCGCAGGTCTTCAACTTCGACCATACCGAGGTCGCCGCGAACCCGGTGCATTTGCTCTATGTGCTCGAGAAGCAGGTGGTGCGCGAGCACTTGCCGCAAGAGGTGCAGGACCGCTATCTCGGCTTCCTAAAGCAGTACCTGGCTCCGCGTTACGCCGAGTTCATCGGCAAGGAGCTGCAGACGGCCTATCTGGAATCCTACGCGGAGTACGGTCAAAACATCTTCGATCGCTATGTTACCTATGCCGACTACTGGATCCAGGATCAGGAATACCGTGATCCGGACACCGGCGAGATGATGAACCGCGGCGCCTTGAACGAGGAGCTGGAGAAGATCGAGAAACCGGCGGGCATTTCGAACCCGAAGGACTTCCGCAACGAGATCGTCAACTTTGTCCTCCGTGCGCGCGCCAACAACAATGGTGCTAACCCGCGCTGGACCAGCTACGAGAAGCTGCGCGTGGTGATCGAGAAGAAGATGTTCTCCAACACCGAGGAGCTGCTGCCGGTGATCTCTTTCAACGCCAAGGCGTCGGCGGACGACAAGAAGAAGCATGAGCAGTTCGTCGATCGCATGGTCGAGAAAGGCTACACGCCAAAGCAGGTGCGGCTTCTGTCCGAGTGGTATCTGCGCGTGCGCAAGTCGCAGTGATAAAGGGCCGAGAGCCAGGGGCCGTGGAACGAGGCGGAGGCGCGATGACTTCCGGCCATTGGCCCTGGGTACTGGGTCCTGGGGCGGATGAACGCAGGGTGTTCCGCATATATCGAAATCGGTCGGAGCCGCAGTAGCGCAAGCTTACCCAATCCCTATGTCGCACATTATCGACCGACGCCTGAACTCGAGAAACAAGAGTACCGTTAACCGCCAACGCTTTCTGAAGCGCTACAAGTCGCAGCTGAAGCGAGCGGTGTCGGATGCGGTGAACCGCCGCAGCATCACCGACATCGATGGCGGCGAGCAGGTCGGTATCCCTTCTAAGGACATCTCCGAGCCGAACTTCCAGCATGGTCCGGGAGGCAGCCGCGACATGGTGCACCCCGGCAACAAGGAGTTCGAGGCCGGCGACCGCGTACAGCGCCCTGAGGGCGGCAGCGGCGGTGGTTCGGGGCAGGGTCGTGCCGGCAAAGGCGGTAAGGGCGAAGACGACTTTGTCTTCCAGTTATCACGGGAAGAATTCCTCGACCTGCTGTTCGACGATCTCGAACTGCCGAATCTGGTGCGCAATCAGCTTGTCGGGACCACCGAATTTAAGACCGTGCGTGCCGGCTATACCACCGACGGCTCGCCGAGCAATATTGACGTGGTGCGCTCGCTGAAGGGCGCAATCGCGCGCCGCACCGCGCTCGGTGCACCCTATCGCAGCCGAATCCGCGAACTCGAGGCCGAGCTCGCGCACTTTTTGTCGGAGGGTGTTGCCGAGACCGATGCACGCGTGGTTGCGCTGCGCGAGGAGATCGACCGGCTGAAGACGCGGATTGCGGCCGTGCCCTTCATCGATACCTTCGACTTACGCTATCAGTCGTTCACCAAGCATCCAGAGCCAACCAGCAAGGCCGTCATGCTGTGTATCATGGACGTATCCGGCTCCATGGATCAGGTAAGAAAGAACCTGGCGAAACGCTTCTTTATCCTGCTGTATCTGTTCCTGCAGCGGAATTATGACAAGATCGACGTCGTCTTCATCCGCCACCACACCATCGCGCAAGAAGTCGATGAGCAAGAGTTCTTCTACTCCCGAGAGACCGGCGGCACAGTCGTGTCGAGCGCGCTCAATACGGCCTACGACGTCATTTCCGATCGCTACGACTCGGATTCGTGGAACATCTATGCTGCTCAAGCATCCGACGGCGATAACTGGGACTCGGATTCGACCATCTGCCGCGAATTGTTGATCACCAAGCTGATGCCGCTGATGCGCTACTACGCCTACGTCGAGATCACACCCCGACAGCACCAGAGCCTTTGGTACGCGTACCAGGACGTCAAGGCGGCCCATGGGCACTTCGCGATGGAAGAGATCGGCGGCGCCGAGGACATCTACCCCGTGTTCCGCGAGCTGTTCAAACGCCAGGACGCGTGATGGGAAACTGGCTAGAGGCCTAGGCCGCGAGTCTTGAGCAAACCGTCGAAGCATTTCCGTTGTCATTGTCGTAGTCGTAATCGACTGCGCGCGAGACTACGATTACGACAACGACAACGACAACGACAACGGGCATAGTTTTGAACGCGATTCTTGGTTCCGGCTCTGCCCGGTTAGGGCCCCAGGTCCAGGGGTCGGTTGGGCCTAAGCTCTAGCCCCTAGCAACTCGCCACGCATTTCATTTCGCGAACGACGATCATCCAGGCCATGGCTGACAAGATCATTTCCGACTCGTCCGAATGGAGCTTCCCGCTGCTGAAGCGCTTCGACAAGGAGATCGCGCGCATCGCGCACGACGAGTATGGGCTAGACACCTATGCTAATCAGATCGAGGTAATCTCGTCTGAGCAAATGATCGACGCCTATTCGTCTGTCGGTCTACCGATCAACTATCATCATTGGTCGTTCGGCAAGCAGTTCGTCGCCACCGAGCAGACCTATAGGCGCGGACAAATGGGGCTCGCCTATGAGATCGTGATCAATGCCGATCCCTGCATCGCCTATCTGATGGAAGAAAATACGCTGCCGATGCAGGCATTGGTCATCGCGCATGCCTGTTACGGACACAACAGCTTCTTCAAGGGCAACTATCTGTTTCGCACCTGGACCAGCGCCGATGCCATCATCGACTACCTGGTCTTCGCCCGCAAATACATCGCCGAATGTGAAGAGCGCTTCGGATACGAAGAGGTCGAGCTGCTGCTCGACTCCTGTCATGCGCTGATGAACTATGGCGTCGACCGCTACAAGCGCCCGTCGCCGTTATCGATGGCCGAAGAGAAGAAGCTACAGCGCGAGCGCGAGGCCTATCTGCAATCTCAGGTCAACGATCTTTGGCGCACGCTGCCGGTCGATCGCGACCAGGTCGAGGCCGGCGTCAAGGATCGGCAGTTTCCGGATGAGCCGCAGGAAAACCTGCTGTACTTTATTGAAAAGAACGCACCGCTGTTGGAGCCCTGGCAGCGTGAGATCGTGCGCATCGTGCGCAAGGTTGGTCAGTACTTCTATCCGCAGCGCCAGACGCAAGTCATGAACGAGGGCTGGGCGACCTTCTGGCATTACACCTTGCTGAACCGCCTCTATGATGAGGGTTATGTCAACGACGGCTTCATGTTCGAGGTGCTGCAGTCACATACCAACGTCATCTTCCAGCCCGACTTCGATTCTCCGTATTACAGCGGTATCAACCCCTATGCGCTCGGCTTTGCCATGATGCGTGACATCCGCCGGATCTGCGAGGAGCCGACCGACGAGGATCGTTATTGGTTCCCGGGTATTGCGGGCCAGGATTGGATCAAGGCGCTGGACTTCGCGATGCGCAATTTCAAGGATGAGAGTTTCATTGCGCAATACCTGTCGCCGAAGCTGATGCGCGATTTTCACCTCTTTTCGGTGCGCGACGACGACCTCGAGGACACCTTGGAGATCGCCGCCATCCACGAGGAGTCAGGCTACCGCCGTCTGCGTCAAGACCTGGCCGAGCAATACAACCTCGGAACGCGCGAGCCGAACATTCAGGTCTACAACGTCGATCTGCGCGGCGACCGGTCGATGACCTTGCGCCATTACCGACACAACCGCCGACCGCTCGGCGACAGCCTCGATGAGATGCTGCTGCACATCCGTCGGCTGTGGGGTTTCGATGTGCGACTTGAAGCGGTCGATGAAGAGGGCCGCGTGCAGCTGCTTGGCGAGGCATGATCCAAGCGTCCGTCGATTAATCCTTTCATTCTGTATGGCGGACGCCCGCTGCGCTGGTTGCGACCCTCGGGTATATTGCGCGTCGTTATCCTGCTTATGCTTCAGGGTGTTGCGCTCGCCGCGTCGTCCCTGTGCCCACTGTCAGTGAGGGCTGTTGGATGTCGCTTACCAGACCAAAATTCCTATCCGCATCCGCCTTGGCGCACATTGCGTGGCGCTGGGGGGTATTACTGTTGCTGATGCCCCTGGCTTTGGCCGCCCCCGCCAAGGCCAGCGACCTGCTGAAGCAACAGGCTGAACGGCTGGGTACCGCCGAGGCCCCCGCCGTCTTCGATGTGCCCCTGTTTTCCGGGCGCCTACTGGCCGAGTTCTACGCCGAGCGCGACTATCGCCCGGTCTGGGATGCCGGGCGCGCCCGGGCTTTGCTGAAACTTGCGCGGCACAGCCGTGACGACGGCTTCGACCCCGACGATTTTCTCGCCACGGCTATTGCTCGGCTGATCGACTCTGGGAAGCTCGACGGAGCCTTACCAGAGCGAGAGTCCGAGACCGAGTCCCTGGTTGAGTCCGGGCCCGCGCCAGATTCCCATCCGGACGCCGAGGCGCGCTCGGACCGCGCCGGCGCCGACATCCTGCTCAGCGACGCCCTGTTGCGCTACATCCACCACTTCCGCTTCGGCAAGTACAACCCGCGCCACATCAACCGAGACTGGATCTTCGTCGACAAGGCCGACGCCGATGGCCTCAAGGCCGATATGGCGCTGGTGTTGGCGTCGCCCGACCTGGATACAGAGCTGTCCGCATTGCTGCCGAGCCCCTCCTTTTACCGCAACCTGAAACAGGGCTACCGCCGTTATCTCGACATCGCCGATCACGGCGGGTGGCAGGAGATACCTGGCGGAGTCAACCTCAATGTCGGTATGCGTGATCCGCGCGTGCCTTTGATTCGGGAGCGTCTTGCGGTTACCGACGGCCTTCAGCGGCGCGCGTCCTCTGATCCGCACCTCTACGGGGAGGATTTAGCGGACGCGGTCAAGGGCTTTCAGCAGCGTTCCGGCCTGTCGCAGGATGCTGTGATCGGGCCGAATACGCTTCGCGCCCTGAACCATCCGCTCGACGACCGTCTGCTCAGCATTCGCGCCAACCTCGAGCGGATGCGTTGGCTCTACAACGATCTGCCGGCGGATTATCTGTTTGTCGACGTCGCCGCCTTTCGACTGCACCTGGTTCGCGATAACGAGGAGGTGTGGAGCACGCCCGTCGTCATCGGCACGCCGGAGGATCAGACGCCGATGTTCCGCGATGAAATGGAGCATCTGGTCTTCAACCCGACCTGGTCCGTGCCGGTCTCGATTCAAAAGAAGATGCGCGGGGTGTCCAGCCGTTACAAGATCGTCGATCGACGTACCGGCCGCGAGGTGTCTGGAGTCGATACGTCCAACCACAAGCGCTACCGTCTCGTGCAGCCGGCAGGACCTCGCAACGCGCTCGGTCAAGTCAAGTTCATGTTCCCGAACGGCCACGCCATCTATCTGCACGATACCCCGTCGAAGAATCTCTTCGCCCGCAGCTCGCGCGCCTACAGCCACGGTTGCGTCCGCGTGAAGGAGCCGCTCACCCTGGCCCAGCACCTGTTGAACAAGCCGAATTGGGATAGGGCACAGATAAACCGGGTGGTGCGGCGTGGCTCGACGCGGTATGTCGATCTCGATGAGCACCTGCCGGTGCTGCTTTACTACCTGACGGCACTCGCCGACGACCAGGGGCGTGTCGGTTTTCGGCAGGATGTCTACGAGCGCGATCAGCGCCTTTTCGCCGTGCTTGACCAACCGGCGCATATCGACCGTATCGCGTTTCGCGAGGCCCCTATCGAGGCACCGGTTGAGCGCCGGCTCCAGGAGCTGCCGGCAACCGCGCCTGACATCAGGGCGCCTGCCGATTCCGACGCGGTCACCGCCTCCACGGGTGACGCCCCGCCGGTCGGGTCCGAAACTGGCGCGTCCACGCGCGATGCCGCGACAGGGCAGGACCTCGCTCCGGCGCCGAAAGCCAGCGCCGGCGGCTCGATCTCCGCGTCACCGGCGCAGGCCGGTTGGCCCAGGCTGATTCTGGACGCAGAGGGCCGGTTCAGCGCGGCGTCGTCTCGCGATCCGCGACTGGCCTTTGAACTCCGTTCTGACTTGCTGACCAAGTCCGCCGATCGCATCGCCGAGGGTGGAAACCCCGCTCCGCCGTCGCGCGGGGTTCCCGATCTGCGTTTCTATCCTCCGTCGGGCGCCAGCACTCGAATACCGGCTGAGGAGCCCGCCGGACTGCGCTGAGTCGCGGTTGTTCGACATCGATCGGGCCTCTTTTTTACGCCGGCGGACTCATCTACTGAGTCACCGCGGGGTGCATGCTGGAGCCGTCATCCACTGCACCCGGGAGGCCGAGATGGAGCCCATCATCGATCTGTCCGTTCTGTTGAGCGGGGTATCCTTGCTTTTTGTGATGCTCGGCTTGCTCGCCCTGGCTTTCGAGCGGTTTCAAGTCCTGCTGGGCGTCCGCCAGAGGCGCGGCCGACAACGGCCGCTGCCCGCTCAACCGCTGCAGCGCTCGCGCCCGCGCCGGCTCCTGGGCCGCCCGGCGCGGCCCGCGAACGCGGCCCGCTGAGGCGATTAACAGAAATCGCCTAAGCCGCGTTCGCCTCAGGCCATATAGGCCAATGCCTCCGCGCCTGGGTTTGGTAGGCCGGCCGTGCGCCAAGCGCCTCGGCAACTGCCGAACAGCTGCTTGACCTGATGCTTGGGCATCCCGAGTGCTCGGCACAGGTGCGAGACCGGCGGCAGGGTGCCAAGGCTCAGATAGTGTTCGCGCAGGAAATAGAGCACCCGCCAATGGTCCGGCTCCAGCGTGCCGCGTCCGTCCATGGCGGTGATCAAGCAGGCCATGCTCTCGGTCCAAAGCTCTGGGTCGATCAGAAAGCCATCCTTATCCATCGGCAAGCTGTCGTGAATGGATGTGAAACGGTGGTCTTGGGGTCGTGTGGTCATGTCTCCATCGGCTCCTGTCCGCGCTTGTGTTTTCCGGGGTCCAGAGACACGGGCTAATCGCAAGAATTAGAAAGTTTTATGTGCATATTAAACCGGTCTCATCCCAACTCTACGCCACTGAGCGTTTCAGTCAAGTAACAGACATCCAAGAGGCCAAACCCATGCAGGACCGACCGGCAATCAAGACCGCCATCCCGAAGCACCGTTATCAAATCGGCGATTTCAGTGCCACCGTCCTCGGTGACATCGAGAGCGGCGATGCGCGTCACTATCGCTACATCTTGGCCATGGTCGCGATGGGCGATGCGCAACCGGGCCTTTACGTGTGCTGCGAACTCGCGCCGCCCGAGCGTGGCGCCGACGGGCGCTACGACGTGCGCGTGGTGAACGAATCGATGTCAGAGGTGCTGGACAGCGGCGACGGTTGGGGCGACCTCGAGACATTCTCAGAGATGGCCGTTGATCTGGCGCGCCAGGTCCTTGGGCTCAAGAACGAGCAGACGATCAAGCTGATGTGACGGCTGGGCGAGGCGCTGTCTCAACCGCGCGCCAGCAGCAAGGCATCGAGGCGCTGGCGGTAGTGCTCGATGCGGCCACCGGTTGCCGCGGCCTGGTCGGCCAGCTCGCTGGCACCGCGCTCCAGTGCCTCAAGTTCCGCGTTGAGGTTGGACAGCGCCCTGCGTGTCACGGCCTGCTTCTGCCGCAGCTGTTCGCGCTCGCGCTCCAACTGCGCCAGCCCGCGCTCGGCGTTTCGGCGTGTACGTTGTACGGGATCAGCGCCGGCAAACCAAGACTGGCCCGCGGGAGCGGCGCGTTCGGCCTCGCTGATGCGCTGCCGCAAGATGACCATGCGTTGGTCGCGCTCCCCCAGTTGATCGGCGATCTGTTGCAGCTCTGCCTTGGTCTCGGCCGCGTCGCCGGTGTGCTGGCCGATCCGGATACGCATGCCGGACAACTCGGCACGCTGGCGCGCCAGCACCTGATGCTCGTCGGCGAGCAGGGTACGGGTCTGGTCGATGCGTCGTTGGCGGCTGCTGCGGTCCTGCTCCCGCTCGCTCTCGCCATCCAGCCTCTGCTGCTCGCGCTCGCGCAGCCGGCGGCGATCGTCCAGGGCCATCTGACGCAGCCGCAGCTTGTCGCGAGCTGCCTTGCGTTTGTCCTCGAAGGCCTGTTGGGCGCGCCGCAGCTCCTCCTCCTCGACCGCCCTCTCTTGTTCCCACTGACGGCGACGCTCGGCGAGCTCCTGATCGAGACGCTGGCGCTCGGCCGCGTAGCCTTGATCCATGGCTTCCATGGCTAGCGCATGAGCCTGACGCGCCTGCTCGCGCTGCTGTGCCAGGCGCTCGATCTCGGCCTCGGTCTCGCCGGCCAGTCGTTTGCCGGTCTCGGCGACCTCCAAATCGAGCTGGCGCTCGCGCGCCGCCAGCTCGCTCTCCCGGCGGCGCTGTTCCAGCGCGAGTCGGGAGTCGATGTCGTCGCGCTGCCGCTCCAGCAACTCCAACTCATAGGCATGGTCCGCCTGCAGCCGGCGCACCCGCGCCTCGGCGTTCACCACCGCCTTGATCTGCTCGACGTAGGCATCCGGGTCGCGCTCGTAGCGCTCCCAAAGCCGTTGGAACTCGGCCGGCGACAGACGCCGGATCGGGTCCTCATGATGGGCGAATCCAGGCACCTCGCTGAGGCCGCCGGCCAGATATTTGCGGTACTGGAACTGCACCTGTTCGCTGAAGTAGGCGTGCACGGCGGCGGGCTCGAATAGCTTCAGTGCGATCAGGGCGAAAAACAGAATACCGAGCGCGGCCTGCGCGAAGCCCTCGACTGTCTCGAAATGCGGGACGCCGGCCTCTTCCGGGCTCTTGCGCAAGGCGTTGAGTGCCTTGGAGCGGGCCGCGAACGACAGTTTCGGCGCCGCTGCCGCCGGCTGCTCCGCCTTCACCTCCTCGGTGACGCGCTCGAAAGCCTGCTGCTGCTCCAGGCGCACCTGCTGCAGCAGGTCGGAACGCTCGGCGATGCGCTGCTGCTGTTCAGCGATGGCGGTCTGCACATCGTTCAGCCGGGCATCGCGCTCGGTCTGCACCTGGGTCAGCTCCTGCTCCAGCAGCGTGGCGCGGGCATCCCATTTGCGCGCCTCGGGGCCGAAGCCCTCGGGACGCCCGTCGCGGCCGAGCACCTCGTCGCCCACCCGCGCGCGGGCGGCGGCCAGGTCGCGGCTGAGGACCTCGATCTCCGGTGAATATTCGCCTTCGATACGTTCGCGACGCGCCTGTTCCGTCGCCAGTGACTCGGACAGCCGCTCGATCTCTTGCTCCAGCGACTGGATGCGTCCGCTGAGACCAACGTCGAACTGCTCGACCCGGGCTCGCACCTGCGCCTGCAGGGTCGCGTCGCGCTGCTTGAAATACTGCTCCACCTGGTTGCGGTGATAGTCCTCGATGTCATCGGCGCGGATCAGCTTCTCGATGAAGGGCGCGGTGACATACAGCGAGATCGCGACGATGCCGACTCGCACCAGAATGCCGACGAGCCAGCGTGCGCTGGGGCCGATGCCGCTTGAATCGCCGGTCTGGTTGTGGCCAAGCCGCAGTGACGGGCGTTCCGACATGATCAGCGACGAGTCCACGATCCAGACGATGCTGAACATCAGCAGGAACATGAACAGGGCCACTGGCGGCGCCAGCCAGGGGCTTGCGGACGGCACCAGCGATGCGCCGACCGCGGCCCAGACGAAGCCCTCGATACCGGCCATCAGCAGGATTACCGCCCATGCGGAGCCGAGCCAGACCGATACCGCAGGCGTGATGAGACTGTCGCCGTAAGGGCGCAGCGTGAAATAGTCGCGAAGGCGAAGGCGGTGCGCCTGGCCAATGGCATCGGCAAAGGCGGGCTGCGCGCCGCCGAACTCGCCGCCGTCGCTCGGCGGCGAGCGCGGGCGCTTGCGCGGCATACTGGCGCGCAGCCGGCCGATCAGTCCCTGGAGTGCATTTGACAACGGATCAAACCATCTTTCTCAGCTCGTACTCCAGGATGCCCTCGGCGCCGGCGGCGCGCAGTTGAGGGATCAGGTCGCGCACCGCAGCGCCGTCGACGATCGTCTCCACCGCCAACCATTGCCGGTCGTACAGGTGACTGACCGTCGGCGCATGCAGGCTCGGCAACAGCTCGACCACCGCGTCCAGACGCTCGGCAGGCACATTGCACTTCAGTGCTACCTTGTGGCGAGCGGTGAGTGCCGCCTGCAACATCAGCGCGATTTGCTCGATGCGGGGGCGCCGGCGCGGGTCGTCCATTGCCGCGCGGTTGGCGATCAGACGTGTATCGGTGATCAGCACGTCCTCGACGATACGCAGACCATGGGCGCGGATGGTGCTGCCGGTCTCGGTGATCTCGACCACGGCGTCCACCAGCCCCTCCACCGCCTTCGCCTCGGTCGCGCCCCAGGAGAATTCGACCTCGGCCTCGATGCCGCGTTCGGCCAGCCAGCGGCGGGTAAAGCCGACAAGCTCGGTTGCGATCTTGCGGCCCTGCAGATCGGCCGCGCAGCGCACAGGCGAGTCGTCCGGCACCACCAGCACCCAGCGGCTGGGGCGGTTGGACGCCTTGGAGTAGGTGAGGGTACAGATCTGCTCGACATCCGCCTCGGTCTCGAGGATCCAGTCGAGGCCGGTCAGACCCAGATCGAGCGTGCCGCGCGCCACGTAGCGGGCCATTTCCTGGGCGCGCACCAAGGAGCAGCGGATGTCTGGGTCGTCGATGTCCGGATAGTAATTGCGTGAATGCGCTGCAATGCGCCAGCCGGCCTGGGCAAAGAGGTCGATGGTCGCATCCTGGAGGCTGCCCTTGGGGATGCCGAGCTTGAGCGGAGTCATGTCAGATCAGGGATTGCTTGGGAGGAGATAGCGGCATTATCCAGGAAGCCGGCCGCGTTGAATAAGGCGATTGCCGGAAAATCTCGTGCCAGATGACGCCGGATTGAGGTTCGCCTTCGAGGAGCACCGGCAGGAGCATAGCCGAGCTATGTGACTGGCGGTGCGACACCGAAGGCGGGCGTCAAGACAAGTCAGCTGGTATGAGATTTGACAGAAATCGCCTAAGTCCTGACGGCGATCAGGGCTGTCGCTGATCGGTACTATAATTGGAGGGAGGACAACAGAGACGAGGAGGGCGGTCATGGCCATTTCAGCAAGTGTCGACGACTATCTTAAACAGAACGCGATCGAGTTCGATTTGGTGGCGCACGAGCCCACCGGCTCGACCCAGGAATCGGCCGATGCCGCGCATGTGCCGGACGACCAGATCGCCAAGGGCGTGATGGTGCGCGACGGCCAAGGTGATGCGCTGGTCGTGTTGCCGGGGAATGTCTGGCTGGTGTTGGATAGGCTGAATAAGGCCAGCGGGCGCGCGTTCGAACTCGATGAGGAGTCCGAGCTCACCGGCCTGTTCCCCGACTGCCAACCGGGCGCCGTGCCGCCTTTGGGGCGTGCCTTCGGGCTCGAGACCTATTTGGACGAGGCGTTGACGACGCTGGCGAATGTCTACTTCGAAGCCGGCGATCACCAACACCTGGTACGGGTTGACGGCTCTGACTTCGTTCGGCTGATGCATGGCGTGCATATCGGACACTTCGGCCGGCAGGCTTGAGGCTGTTTGCGACGTCATTCGTGCTGCGCATCGGCCCGCAGTAGGTCTTTACTGTCGCTCTGGCTCCGCTCGACAGCGACCATCTGCTCCAGTGCCTTCTCCTCCGCCGGCTCGACATCGGCGATGCTCGCCGTTGGAACCGCGGCCAGTGTGCTGGGGGCAGCCGCCGGTCTTTGTGTCGGGCGGTCGGCGCGCACCTGCTCTGCCGCCTCCGTAATCACCTGATAGGTCGGGAAGGGCAGATTGACTCCGGACGCCTCGATGGCGGCCTTGGTCAGTCGGATCGCTTCACCGCGAGCGCGCGGCAGACTGGTCAGTGTCTGGTCGATCCAGGCAATGAATCGCAGTGTCACCGCCGTATCGCCAACGCCTTCGATCCAGCCATTGCAGGCGGGAGTCTCCAGCACGAACGGCAGCTGTCTGAGCGTGTCGATCCCCAGGTCGCGTGCCGCGGCCAAGTCGGCATGCGCATCGATGCCGAGGTCGAACTGGAATTGCCTCTCCTTGTTGTGGCTATAGTTGATGATTCGGCTCTTGAAGACCGTCGAGTTGGGGATGCGGATGGTGTTCCCCTCGGGCGAAAGCAGAATGGTGGCGCGCGAGGTCAAGCTGACCACCTTGCCAATGTCGCCTTCTATCTCGACCAAATCGAAGGGACGGAACGGTTGGCGCAGCGAGAGCATCACCGAGGCAATGAAGTTCTCGACCGAGTCGCGCACGGCGAAACCGATCGCGAGGCCGATGATGCCGGCGGCACCCAGCACCGAGCCGAGCAGGGCACCGGCCCCAAGGATATCGAGCGCGACCACCAGTCCGATGATGATGAAACCGAGGCGCACCAACTGCCGGTAGATCTCGGCGATAAAGCGGTTCGGTGCGAGCCGGTTCCATAGCGCCGTGAGCCGTGCCAGCAACAGGCCGATCGACAACACCGCGCTGAAACCGATGAGCGCGATCATCAGCAGCGGAAGAAATGCGACCAGCTCCTTGAAACGCTTCTTGAAGCGTTCGAGCGACGGCAGCAGCCGCGCGGAGACATCAGTGGTTTGGGTGACCTGATCCTTAACCGCGACCACGCCTTCGACGCGGCTGACGATCTCATCCAGACGCTTTAGCGCCGCGGCATCGAGGGCCTCGCCGCTCAGGGTTACGACGCCCGCGCTGACCGCGATCCCGACCTTCTGATAGCCGTCGAGCTCATCGAGGATCTCGGTGATGCGTCGTTCGATCGCATCATCCCTCGCCGCGCCCTTCTCGAGCACGATCGGGCCGTCCGGCTGCACGCCATCAGTGTCTTGCGCGGTTGCGCCGAGCGGCAGCGTGAGACACAGCAAGATCGCAACCCACTGCCGCCGTGAAAGGTTTCGTTCTTGCGTCATGCTACTCGAGTTCATGTCCGGTGGGATTCTCGGCCTGAGTTGCAATGGACCTCGAAGCTCATCGAAGGGAGCGAGCCGCCTGCGCCGCGGCCTGTTTTGCCTCGATCTCAGGGCCGAGCATAATAGCGACTGGGCGTGTCTGCGGATTGGCGCCGAGCGCAATCTTCAACGCCATGGTCAGTGGTACGGACAGAAACATACCGGCGGAGCCGAGGATATAACCCCAGAAGACAAGTGACAGGAACACCACCAGAGTAGAGAGGCCGAGACCGCGGCCCATGACGCGCGGCTCGACGCCGTTGCCGATCAGGACGTTGATGGCCATATAGCCGAGCATTGCGAGTAGTGCCTCCTGAACGCCGAGTTGTACTAGCGCCAGCAGCACGGCCGGGACGGCCGCGATGATCGAGCCGATGGTCGGGACGAAGTTCAGCAGGAACGCAAGCGTCGCCCACATGGCGGCGAAATCCACCCCGAGAAAACTCAGCCAGAGCCAGACCAGCACGCCGGTGAGCAGACTGGTGTTGGCCTTGATGAACATGTAGCGATTGATGGTCGACATGATCTCGCGCATGTGCGCGATGGACTCGTCGGCCGACGCCAGTGCATATCGCAGTTTGCCCGGTAGGCTGTTGGCCTCCACCAGGATGAAGATCACGGTGAGCAGGATCAGCAGTGCATTGGTGAGCACTCCGCCGAGCCCCTTGATGAGCTCGCCGGCAAAACCAAGCGCACGTGAAGGGTCGACGAGTGAGTTGAACGCCTGGCGTGAGACATGCAAGCCGATGCTGTCGAGCCAGGTCACCAGGTCTCCCGAGAGCGCCTTCAGGCGCAGTTGATACTCTGGCAAGTTGGCTGTGAACTCGTTAAGCGAGCCTGAAAAAATGCCGATGACGCCGCCACCAATACTGATCAGCAGAGCAATGACGACCAGCATCGAAGCCCAACCCGGGAGTCCGTGATTGCGCAGGAACTGCAGCGGCGGAGCCACCAGCACGGCGATGAAGACCGCTAGCAAGAACGGTGTGACCAGCGTCGATGCCGCCTTGAGTCCGGCCGCGACCACGACAAAGGCGCCGGCCACGAGCAGGAAGCGGGCCGCCGCGGTGAAACCCAATTGCTGTGCCATCAGCTCGCGGCTCTCATCTGGCGTTAAGTAACGGTGCAAGAATTAAGTTAAACAGCTTATGGGCTTGGGTGTCGTTAGCCAGTTAATCGGTATCGGTATCGGTATCGGTATCGGTATCGAACTGACTGATCCGGTATTCGCCAAGCTCCTCGCGGATCGCGTAGCCACGCTGTCCGAGCTTCGTCAGCATGGCGACAATGCGATCGAGCAGTGCCTTCTGCTGATTGTTGTCGTCCGCGGACAACGCTTCGCACACTTGCAGCACGTCCTGAATCGCAGCGCACTCCAGCGCCGAACCTCGTGCGATTTCAAAATACCTGCGTCGATCCCCGTTCGTCGCTTTGCCGTTACCCTCGGCAATGTTAAGCGCAATCGCTTGCGATGCGCGCAGGAGTTGATCCTTCGCGTTGCGGTGTCCTTTCAGCTTCCCGCAATACTGATAGGCCCAACCGACATACTCGATGGCCGCACGGTACACGTCGAGCTTTTCATGGCCGAATGCCATATGGCGTCGTCTCTCTCGATTCCGATTCCGATTCCGATTCCGATACCGATCCCGACCCCGACCCCGACCCCGACCCCGACCCCGATTGCGCTCCGCCACCCAATAGATAGAGTCGTGCAGGTTATGAGTGAACCGTTCCTACGGGTCCGGTGCCACTGCGCGGGATCCGCAGCGATGCCGTCTCGGCAGTGACTTGAATTAGTGCGGCCCGAGCAGCTGAAGACGGCAGAAGTCACGCCGCATCCGACTCCTCGCCATAGAACTGGCGAATGATCGACCAGGCCTCGTCGGCGCGCTCCACGAAGCGGATCAGGTCGCGGTCCGCGGGGTCGATCGTTCCCTCGTCGACCATGGCATCCAGGCTGATGATGCGTTGCCAGTAGTCACGGCCGAACAAGAGCACCGGTACCCTGCGCACCTTGCCTGTCTGTATCAGCGTCAGGGTCTCGAACAGCTCATCGAGCGTGCCGAATCCGCCCGGAAAGGCCACCAGCGCCCGCGCCCGCAGCATGAAGTGCATCTTGCGGATGGCGAAGTAATGGAACTGGAACGATAACTCCGGCGTGACATAGGGGTTCGGCTTCTCCTCGCGCGGCAGCACGATACTCAAGCCCACGCTCTTGCCGCCGGCCTCGTAGGCGCCGCGATTGGCCGCCTCCATGATGCCGGGCCCGCCGCCGGTGACGACCACGTAATGCCGATGCCCGTTGCGCTGGGAGACCGCCGTAATCATGGCGGCGAGCCGCGTGGCCTCATCGTAATAGCGCGCCTTGTCGACGATGCGCCGAGCCACCGCGGCGCGGCGGCGGAGTTCGCCATCGTCCGGTGCCGCCGCGGCGGCGCTCTCGGCCGCCTCGAGCTGAATGCGCGCGCGCTCCGGCTCCGGGATGCGGGTACTGCCGAAGATGACCACCGTCGATTCGATGCCCTGCTCCTGTTGCAGCAGTTCCGCCTTCAGCAGCTCCAGCTGGAGCCGCACCGGACGCAGTTCGGCGCGGCCGAGAAAATCGGTGTCCTGATAAGCCAGTCTGAAGGAGGCGCCGTCGCTCGTGCGTTCGAGCGCATCCTCGATCGCGGCGGTTGCTGGGTCGGCGGCTGGACTTTGGTCACGCATGGACTTTCCTGAACGCTAAGGCTCCGCGGCTTGCAGGCCGCTAGCATAACGCTTGCCGGGGGATAGATGTCCTTCGAGGCGGCGGACGATCCAGTAGTCCAGGCTGAGGTATCGCCCGGCGCCGATGAAGAACAGCGCCAGGAGCATGATGAAGCTGGCGAATTTTTTGGTGCCGGCCATCCAAAAGACGGGCGCCAGGTACAACCGCAGCAGCAGGGGTGCCAGAAAATCCATGCGCCGGGTTTCATTGAGCAGACCATAGAGCCTGCGGGCGAACGCCATCATTCGTCTGCCTCCGAATCCAGTTGAAAGAATCCGACGATCCATCCTATGGCGATGAACCCCGGAATGCGCTCGATCGCCCGGCCTTCTGCCGAGAGATCGCCAAGTCGTTTGCCTTTGCACAAGGCATGGATCAGATTAAAGGTCTCTGGATCGACCACCTCGACCGTCGGCCGCAAATCCGCTCGGACGATGACCAGCCGATCCCCGGCTTCCATGGTGACCGCGGCGGTATCGCCACCCTCCCTATGGCGGCGCCAGATCTCAGCGATAGGATAACGGGAAGCAAGCAGCCGCAGGCCGGCGCTCATCTGAAACCGCACGCCTAGGGCGCCGTCTTCGGCCGCGACCGCGGCGAAGCGGTCGGTATCGAAGTCCGGATCCTTCGCCGCATAGTAGGCCGCGTGCCAGTGCTGCTCTAGGCTTGCCAGGTCCGCGAGGTACGGGACTGCCGTCAACCCTGTATGCCGCGCTGTCTGCTGCCCCAGATAGCGCGGAAACGCCTCGCCGTAGCGATTCAGATCTGCGCAGATGGAGGCGTGCGGACGTCCTTAACCGCGCATGACGTTGATGGAGACATCGTCGGGCGACGAACGCCTATTTCGCGGGCTTGGATGCCGCGACCTTGCCGCCGACGATCTTGGTGCAGGTTCCCGCGGGCACATAGACCCACTCGGTGGAATCGCCGTCGGCCTTGGACTGACCGGCGCAATCGTGCTTGCCGTCGAGCGCGCCGCAGTCGTTCATGCCCTGCTTGGCGATACCTGCGCACTTCTCCCAGCTTGTCGGCGCATCCGGAACGGCCTGTGCCTGCCCGGCGGCGAGCAGGGAGCCGACCGCCAGGATGCCGACCACGGTGGAGTTGATGCGGGCCTTGGTGTCTTTCATGGGTATCCTCGTATCAGGTTGTTTGCGTCACGACAGCGGGTTTGGGCTGCCGACAAAGAGGACCCTGTCGCACCCGATATCTTTCGCCTTAGATGTGCCGGCTCTGCTCGAGGCGACCCGCAATCCCGCGCCCTTTGGTAGGAGCTCTTCCGGAAGAATCGCCTCGGTGACTCCAGCCGCTGCGAAGAGACATCGGGAGGAGTTAAGGCGATTTCTGTCAAATCTCATACCAGCTGACTTGTCTTGACGCCCGCCTTCCGTGTCGCACCGCCAGTCACATAGCTCGGCTATGCTCCTGCCGGTGCTCCTTGAAGGTGAACCTCAATCCGGCGTCATCTGGTACGAGATTTTCCGGCAATCGCCCAAGGGGTGATAGAGAGGGGCCGAGTGCCGGTCAAGGCGCGGCCGAGTGAGATTGCGGAGATGGAGGCAAGCCACCCCCAACCGAGGGCTGCTTCCTGCAGGAGGCGTTTGAAGTTCTATCTCGACGTTGCTCTGATGCGACGCGTGCCGCGGCAGATCGTGGCGCGGCTGTTCCTCGGTGCCGCGTGCTTCACAGCCCGAATTGTTTCTTCAACCGCAGTTGCAGCTTGCCGGCCTGGCGGAACGCCTCCTTCAGCATCAGCCGGTGCAGCTCGTTGAGGTCGTTTGGATCGACCCGGTTGACCGCGTCCAGGTCATGGGTGCGCAGCTGCTGCTCGATGCGGAAACGCTGCACCAGATGGAATGCCTCGACCCCGGCCGCGATGTCTTCCGCCGCGCGCTGCTGGATCGCGCCGGCGGCGCGCAGCCGCTCGGCAGTGCCGGTGGTCCAGATGCCCATCTGAAGCGCCCACAGCCGCGCGGCGTCGGTGAACAGGCGAGCGCCCTGAAGCTTGAGATCGATGGTGTGCGGAAAGTCGCGGTTGCGTTCGTAGCTGAACTGTCCGGCCCAGCCCAAGGGCGGCCCAACCGCCAGCGCCTGTTCGGCAAGGGCGTGGAAGAAGCGCGGATGTCCCGGCGCCTCCTCGGCGAGCCAGGCGCGCAGGCGATCCACCGGCTCGAAGCTGCCGTACAATGGCCGCAGGTCGAAGAAGATGGTGCCGAGCATCACCGCTTGCGGGTCCGGAACCCGAAGCCAGTCTTGGAAGCGTTGCTGCCACTCGCGGGCGCTCAGGCACCAGTCCGGATTCCCGGCCATGATCTTGCCGCGACAGCGCTCGAAGCCGCAATGGTGAAGCGCCTCGTTGACGGCCTGCGCGAACGGCAGGAAGGCGTTCCGCATCGTGTCCGCGGCCTCCGGTGTCGGCGGCACGAACAACAGACCATTGTCCTGATCGGTGGAGAAGGTCTGCTCCAGCCGGCCTTCGGAGCCGAACACCAGCCAGCACCAGGGCACCGCGGGCAGGTCGAACTCGTCTTCTATCAGCTCGCAGATACGCATACCGATCAGGTCGTTCATCCCTGACATCCACTGGCTGAGCGCCTCCACGGCCATGCCGCCATGGAACAGCTCGGCGCCGCGCCGGCGCACCTGGTCGGCGGCCCGCACCATGGCATCCAGGTCGCGGGCGGCGGCGATGGCCTGGATGAGCTGATCCGCGCCGTCTCCACGCATACCCAGCAGATCGGCCTGATCCACCAGGCCGAACAAGCGTCCGTCGGGCTCGGTCAGCAGCAAGTGCCGGACACCGCGCTTGGCCATCAGTACCTTGGCCCGGTGCACCGAGGCGTCGGCGGCAAGGGTCAGCGGCGCGCCGATCATATGCACCGCCACCGGATCATCGAGACCGCCGTGCTCGAAGCTGATGACATGCAGCAGCTCGCGCAGCGTGACCAGGCCGAGCGGCAGACCGCTGTCGCTGTCGGCGACGACGGCCGCGTCCTCGCCGCCCTGGCTGATGCGGTAGAGCAGGTCGCGCAGGCTGAGATCGGGCGCGATCACCAACGGCTGCCGGCGGGCGAGGGTACGCAACGCCGAGCGACCGCCGGCAGCCGTGCTCAGCGGCCGCGGCTCACCGCCCTGGCCATTGCCCCGGTCACCCCCCCAATCACCTCCTTGGCCCGTCGCGTCCGATTCGCTCATGACAGCAGCTCCTGCACCTTGGCCACCAGCTCATGGGTCGAGAACGGCTTCGCCATGTAGGCGTTGGCCCCCAGGCTCAGGCCCTTCTTCTGCTCTGCCTCGCGGCCCTTGGCGGTCAGCATCAGCACCGGTGTGGAACGGGTGCGCGGGTCGCCGCGTATCGCCTCTAGCACGGCGAATCCATCCAGCTTTGGCATCATCACGTCCAGCACCACCAGATCCGGTTGCTGCTCGCGGATCAGCGCTAGGCCGGCCTCGCCGTCACGCGCCACCAAGGCTGTCAGTCCCGCGCGCTTGAGTAGGAATTCCAGCGAGATGACGATGCTCGGCTCGTCGTCGACGATCAGAACGCGTTTGCTCATGGCGCTACCCCGGTTTCTGTTGGCCTGGTTGCTGTTGGCCTGGTTGCTGTCGGCCCCTAGCGTCACCGACATGCCTTTGCAGATCGGCAACACGCTGCGTCGGTACTGAAGGCCTTCGTTTCACCGCGAAGACGCGGATCGACCGCCAACGGATCGACGTCCAACTAACCTTGATCTGTCTTAGACACCGCGGCCTGAACAAGAGGCAGCGTGAAACAGAGCGTAGCACCTTTATCGCGGCTTGTTTCAGGGCCGCCCGCGGCATCCGCCCGCGCGCGGGCCTCGGCCCAGATGCGTCCGCCGAGGTGTTCGACGATGCGCCGCGAGATCGGCAGTCCGAGCCCGGTCCCTGACGGTTTCCCGCCGCCGCCGGCCACCTGATGGAATTTCTCGAACACCAGCTCCAGCTCGTCCTCCGCGATGCCTGGGCCATTGTCGGCGATGCAAAGGTGCGCCTGGGTCGGTTGCCTGGTCAGTACCAAGCGGACCAGGCCGTCCTTCTCTGGGGCGAACTTGGCCGCATTGGAGAGCAAATTGACCAGCACCTGCACCAATCGGTCGCGGTCGGCTCGCACGCAAACCGGCTCGGCCGGCAATTGTTGCTCGAGCCTGATACCGCGCTTCTCCAGCAATTGGCCGGTCGCCGCGACCGCCTGTTCGATGACGTCCTGCAGCGCGACCTGCTCGACCTGCCAGTCGGCGTGACCCGACTCGATCTTGGCCAGGTCGAGCACCTGGTTGACCAGGCGTGACAGGCGTTCCGTCTCGCTGACCAGGATGCCGAGAAAACGGCGGCGCTCGTCGAGCTCGATCTCGGGGTCGTCGCGCAGTATCTCCGAGAAGGCGCGTATGGCGGTGAGCGGCGTGCGCAGCTCATGCGTCACCGACGACATGAAGTCATCCTTAAGCCGGTCGAGTTCGCGCAGCCTGAGGTTGGCCGCGCGCAGTTCCGTGGTGGCCGCCTCCAGCGCGCGCGATTTCTTCTCGAGTTCGTGGCTGTAGGCGCGGATCTGCGAGGCCTCGTCGAGGATGTCCAGCACCTCGTCGAGACCCAGCGCCTCCTCCTGCGTCACCGACGCCACCATGACCCGAGCCGAGGCACCGCCGATGGCGCCGGACAGCAGGTTTTCCGCGAACTCCACTGTCTCCGCGTCCGCCGGCAGCGCATCCACCGTATCGACCCCGCGAGAGCGGGCATAGCCGAGGAAGGCGCTGCGGGTGCGCGTGCTGCCGAGGAAGCGCTCGGCCAGGCGGATCAGATCGACGATCTCGGCGCTGCCGCGCCACAACGGCAGACCGGTGAGGCTGCGACGGCGCAGCGCATCGACGAACACGCTGGCCTGGCCCGCCTCGGCGGCGTTTGGCGCGCGCAGCGACGACACCAGCACGAACATCAGAATGTTGGCGCTCAGGCTCCAGAAGAGGCAGTGGGTGATCTCGTTCCAGCCCGTCAGTCCGAATAGCGCCTGCGCGCTGAGCGCCTCGATGCCGAGGATGCCGGACTCGTGAAATTGCGCCGGCAGCCAGCCGGACTTGGCGAACGACGGCAGCAGCAGCGTGTAGAGCCAGAGCCCGAAGCCGGCGATCAGCCCCGCCGCGGCGCCCTCGCGCGTGCCGCCGCGCCAGTACAGACCGCCGATCACGGCTGGTGCGAACTGGGCGATGGCGGCGAAGCTGATCAGCCCGATGCTGACCAGCGCATAGGCATCGGCCGCTATACGGTAGTAGCCGAAGCCGAGCAGCAGGATCAGCACAATGGCCCCGCGGCGCACCAGCAGCAGTCGCCGGCCGAGATCCATCTGCGGCGCTCGCCGTCGCCAGCGGCGCAGCAGCACCGGCAGCACCAGGTCGTTGCTGACCATAGTGGAGAGTGCGATGGTCTCGACGATGACCATGCCGGTGGCGGCGGAAAGGCCGCCGATGAACACCGCCAGCGCCAGCCAAGGCTGCTCGAAGGCGATCGGCAGCGTCAGCACAAAGCTGTCGGCGTCCACGCTGCCGTCGGCAAAGGTCAGCAGTCCGGCCAGCGCAATCGGAATCACGAACAGATTGATCAGCAGCAGATAGAGCGGAAACAGCCAGATCGCCCGTCGAATCTGACGCTCGCCGCTGCCCTCGACCACGGTCACCTGGAACTGCCGCGGCAGCAGCATCACGGCAAAGGCGGCCAGCAGCGAGATGGCGATCCAGTCTTGAAACGGGATCAGGGTCGGCTCCAGCAGCGCCTCGGCTCGAGGGTTGTCGACGGCCGCGGGCAGATCGGGACCGCCGATGCCGAGCAGCCCCAGGGTCGCGAAGATGCCGACCGCGATGAAGGCCGCTAGCTTGACGATGGACTCGAACGCGACCGCGGCCACCATGCCCTCATGGCGCTCGCTGGCGTCGAGGTGCCGGGTGCCGAAGACAATGGTGAAGGCCGCGAGCAGCAGGGCAACGATCAAGGCCGTATCGCGCCAGAAGGGCTGGTTCAGCGACGCCGCCATCTGCACCGAAGGGTAATGCAGCAGGATCGTATAGGTGCGCGTGATGGCCTCGAGCTGCAGCGAGATGTAGGGCACTACGCCGACAACCGCGATGATGGTCACCAGCCCGCCCAGCGCCTGGCTCTTGCCGTAGCGCGACGCGATGAAGTCGGCGATCGACGTGATGCGCTGGGCGCGGCTGACCCGCGCCATCTTCACCAGCAGCGAGCCCCAAAGCAGCACGATCAGCGTCGGTCCGAGGTAGATGGGCAAGAAGCCGATACCGTCCGCCGCCGCCCGGCCGACGCTGCCATAGAAGGTCCAGGCCGTGCAATAGACCGCCAATGACAGGGCATAGACGGTCGGATGTGCGCTGATCGAGCGCCCGCCCGCGGCGCGCCGGTCGGCCCACCAGGCAATCGCGAACAGCAGCCCCAGGTATGCGAAGGAAACGCCGATGATCAAGGGCGCCGAGATCAGCGCGCTGGCGGTCGCGGCTTCAGGCATCGTCGCGGCAGATCAGCCAGGCCGCGGCGGCCACCAACAGAGCCCAGCCACCGAACAGGTACAGATACAGAAGCGGGATGCCGAACAGCCTGCCGGCCCCCTCCAGGCGCAGCAGCAATGGCGAGAACCACAGCAGCAGTCCAAGCAGGAAGAGCACCGCCAGACGCTGACGCAACTGCGACGGGTTGGACACCGGACAGGCCCTCGGTGGACGGACGTCGTCGATCAGCCTAGTTCATCGCGTCAAGAATGACGAGACCCCTTTTGCGTCGTCATTAGGCGATTTGACACAAATCGCCTTAAACCTGGCGCCGTAGGAGCCGGCTTGCGGGCGACCTTCTTGGGTGCTTGGAGATGCTGGACCATGCATCGCCCGGACGGGAAACGCGCTAGACCAGCGTCTCGCTACAGCAATCCATCCAACGGACTGCGCACCCCCTTGCCACCGCGGTTCAGCACATGGGTGTAAATCATCGTCGTCGACACATCCGCATGACCCAACAGCTCCTGCACGGTGCGAATGTCGTAGCCGGATTCCAGCAGATGAGTGGCAAACGAATGCCGAAGGCAATGACAGTTGACCCGCTTCGGAATGCCGGCGCGCTGCGCCGCGGCCTTCACCGCCTTCTGCAGTCCGTTTTCGTGCACATGATGCCGCCGCGTCTTGCCGCTGCGCGGGTCTACCGACAATCGACCGCTCGGAAAGACGTATTGCCAAATCCATTCCTTTGGCGCCTTGGGCCACTTGCGCGCGAGGGCATCCGGAAGAAAGGCCTCGCCGTAGCCCTGTGCCAGATCCTGCTCATGCAGGGCGCCGGCCAACCGAAGCTGCTCTCGTAATGATTGCTCCAGGCGCGTCGGCAGCGGCACTACCCGATCCTTCTGCCCCTTGCCATCGCGCACCACGATCTGGTGGTACTGGAAGTCCACATCCTGCACCCGCAGCCGCACGCACTCCATCAAACGCATCCCGGTCCCGTACAGCAACGCCGCCATCAGGTGCTGGGTGCCCTCGATCCCGCGCAACAGCCGAGCGACCTCCGAGCGCTCCAGCACCACCGGCAGGCGCTTGGGCCGCTTTGCCCGCACGAAGTCGCCCAGCTCGTCCAGCGACCGCCCGAGCACCTGCTTGTACAGGAACACCAGTGCATTCAACGCCTGGCTCTGCGTGCTGGCCGACACCCTGCCGCGCACCGCCAGATCCTCTAGAAAGGCCCGAATGCGCTCCGCGCCCACCTCGGATGGATCGCGGTTGTCGCAGAACAGGATGAAACGGCAGACCCAGGACTCATAGGCCTGTTCGGTGCGGATCGAATACTTGCGCCGTCGGATCTCCGCCGCCATGCGCTCCAGCAACGCCCGATGCTGCTCGCGCGCCCGATCCAATGCCGAGGGCGCGTTGCGCTTCTCCTTCAACCTGGCCCCCGACACCGTGATCCCAGACATTGGCTCTTCGGGCCTTGCCTGCGTCTGCACCGGTCGCGACTCCCGCGCAACAGTCGGATGATCCGGCGCCAGCGAGCGCGCCGAATCGCGCCAGAATCCCCAGTCCACCTCCGCGGCAACCGGCGAGCGTGCGGTCACGAGCAGGTTCTGAATCGCGTCGACGACTTGCACGAACTGCCAGTCCGCGATTCTGTCTAGTCTCCCCGCGTGCTCCAGGTACCCGGTGATATCCGCGCGGGTGTGCTCGCCCAGACGTTTGTCCGGAAATGCCTTCAGATAGTCCTCGGCCCGGCGCACATGCCACCGAATAGCCGACTCCTTGACTCCGTTTTTCCGAGCTCGATCAATGAAGCGATCCCAGAAGCGTTGTTCTGCGGGCGTTGTCGTTGTTTGAGTAACCGACATGTGCTAGCGTCCAGAGACAAGGCAGAGTGTACGGTGATTGTACGCCGCGAGGCGTGCAACTCAAGCCTCCGGGAAGGCGTGCTAGACAGAATCTATGCTATCGGAGATAGACAGAATCTGCCTAGCACGCCCGACCGACATTCTGTCTAGTTAACTGTTGAACTAATCCGCTCCGCGGAGCTTCCATCGCTACCCCAACGCGCCCCTTCGATTGAGCGCAGAGGGCAGCGAGCTCCTAGGCTGGAGCAGCGTTTTTCCTCTCCTCTCCTCAGCAGCGCGCACACTGAGTGCGACCCGATCCGGGTCGCCTGCCGAGGACCGGACGATGACGCCGCTGCGCCAACGCATGATCACTGCCATGCAGATGCATGGTTACTCGCCGCGTACCCACCAAAGCTATCTGGCCGCAGTGCGCGGCCTGGCGAAGTACACCCACCGCTCGCCGGATAGCCTGAACCGCGACGACCTGCGCGGATACTTCGAGTACCTGGTCACCGAGCGCCACCTGGCTCCGGCCAGCGTGCGCCTGTCGTATAACGGCATCCGCTTTCTCTATCTGCAGGTGCTCGACTGGAACACGCTGGACCTGGAGGTGGTGTTGCCCAAGCGCGAGCAACGCATCCCGGAGTTGCTCTCTCGCGCCGAGGTCGCAGCCATTGTGGACGCCTGCTCCCAAGCGCGCTATCGCAGCATGCTGATGCTGGCCTACGGCTGCGGGTTGCGCCTGAGCGAGGTGCTGGCCTTGCGGGTGGCGGACATCGACAGCGAACGTCAGCTGCTACGCGTGCGCCAGGGCAAGGGTGCCAAGGATCGGCTGGTGCCTTTGTCGCCAACGTTGCTCGCACAACTGCGCGCCTACTGGCGGCTGTATCGGCCCGCCGACTGGCTGTTCGCCGGACGCAGCGGCGCGCCGTTATCGACCACCAGTCTGCAAAAGGCCTACACCTGCGCCAAACAGCAAGCCGGGGTGACCAAGGTCGGCGGCATCCATGCGCTTCGCCATGCCTATGCCACCCACCAACTGGCCGCCGGTCTGAAGGTGGAACGCCTGCAACGGCTGATGGGCCACACCAGCATCCACACCACGCTGCGCTACGTGCATTGGCTGCCGAGCGCTGGCGACGGTGAAGGCGAACTGGATCTGATCGCGCAGTTGGCAAGTACGCGCGGTGCCGGTGGAGCGCCACAGCATGCCTGAAGCCTCACTACAGGCGCTCGTACATGCCTGTCTGAACGACAGGGTCGCGGCGCAGCCACTCAGCCCCCACCAATGGCAGGTCTGCCATCACATTGCCCAGTGCCGCACCGCCGCCCTCGGCGGCTTCGCACTGGCATGCGACGCGTGCGGGGAGCGCTCGTTTCTCTACCATGCGTGCCGCGATCGCCACTGCCCGCGCTGCCAGCGTCACGCCTCTGAGGCCTGGTGCGAACGCCAACGCGCCGCGCTGCTGCCGGTGACCTACCATCACCTGGTATTCACCTTGCCCGACAGCATCAACGGCTGGGTCGAGGTCCAGCCCAAAGAGATCTATGATCTCTTGTTCGAGACGGTTTGGGCGACGCTCTCCGCGTTCGGCGCCGATGCCAAGCGCCTGGACGGCCAACTGGGCATGACGGCCATGCTCCACACCTGGGGTCAGACGCTGGTGCGTCATGTCCATCTGCACTGCCTGGTGCCGGGCGGGGCACTGGCCGACGACGGCACCTGGCATCCGGCCAAGCGCACCTATCTGTTCCCGGTGCGGGCACTGTCGCGGCAGCTGCGCGGCGGTTTCGTCAGTCGCCTGCGGGCGGCCTTCGAGGCCGGGCAGTTGCCACGCATCACCGATCGCAACGCAGTCGATCGTGTGCTACAGGCGCTGATGGGCAAGGACTGGGTGGTCTACTCCAAGCCGTGCCTCGCCCGCGCCGAGACGGTGGTGGATTACCTCGGGCGCTACACCCATCGCACGGCGCTCTCCGATGGCCGGCTGCTGCGCTTCGACGGCACCTCGGTCGAGCTCAGCTATACCGACTACGGCGACGGCAACCGGCGCAAGGTGATGACACTCTCCGGCGAGGAGTTGCTGCGCCGATTCCTGCTGCATGTCTTGCCCAAAGGCTTCATGCGTGTAAGACATTTCGGCTTTCTCGCCAATCGCTGTCGGGCCAAGCAGCTGGTGACGATCCGTAGCGCGTTGGCGGCAGCGCCGCCCGCGCCCGCCCGGGCGAAGACCGAGCCCGCCACGTACGCCGGCCATCCCTGTCCGACGTGCCGCAAGGGTAAGCTGCGCGTGAGCGCGCACCTCGCGCCCGTGCGCCGCGATCCGGGGTAGTCCCCAGCGCTGACGGCCGCTGGGCACCGTCGACGGTGACGACTTCAACAGGCCACCAACCGCCTGCGGTCGCACTCGCCTGGCGCCCGGAAAACCGCCTATACTTCGGCCGAAAGACCCGAAAATTCATGCTCATCACACCACGCATGCTCGACTGTCGTCCCGCACACGTCCGGCGCAGCCGACGGTTTCCGCCGCACGCTTTCCGCAGACCCCAGACTCGGCGATACAATCCCCTATGGTCGCCGAGGGCCGTCGCGAATTCAGGCACCGTGCAGCGATCGGATTAGTCCAACAAACATTTATCCGTCGTGCGCGCCCAACTCAGTGCGTCGACCGGAAGATCTGTCTGGCGCACGCCGGATAAAATGCTTTTTCGTTGGGCTCGAAATCGCAACACGGAGAAGGCAAATGATAAAGCGCATGTTCCTCGCCGCTCTTTTCGCGGTCCCGTTCGGCTCCATCGCCAAAGACCTGTATCGTGCATCTACAGCGGGCGATAGCGGGACCTATTACGTCCTTAAGACCGAAACGCTTGATAGTGGTGAGTTCCACGTGCTTACTAGCAGAGTCGGCAAGGGTGGTGCCTATACGGACTTCACGGAACTCAAGGTGAATTGCCAGACCAACCAGTACTTCGTGCTTGCTGGAGGCGAAGAAGATGGCGTGAAAGAGGCGCCAACAGAACCATTGGCTGACTGGTCAGCACGCTCAAAATGGACTTCACTCGTTCCGGGGTCCAGCAAATCTGACTTGGTCAATTATGTGTGTAACAAGGAGAGATGAAGCGATGCCCAACGAAAGGCTCGGCTGCGACCGCCCGTTGCCGCGCCGTCGCTTCGCTCCCGCGCGGCAACGGGGGGCGCGCCAGCCTTAACGTTAGCCCCATAACACCGGAGGCTCACTGTGCAAACTTTTGAACAGATCAAGGTCCAAATTGAGGCGCTTCCACAACCGGAGTATGCAAAGCTGCTTGACTGGCTAAGTGAGCGCGATGCTGCTGAATGGGACCGAGCGATAGAACAAGATGCAGCCGATGGCGCTTTAGACTTCTTGATTGACGAGGCCGCTGAAGAAAAAAGGCAGGGAAAACTCCGCGAATTTTGATGCACAGGGCTACGTCACGGTTCTGGGGCCTGTTCAATGCGCTGCCTAAAGATGTTCAAGCATTGGCTCGCAAGAACTATGATCTGCTCAAGCGGAATCCCAAGCACCCTTCCCTGCACCTCAAGAAGGTCGGCACCCTCTGGTCTGCGCGCGTCGGAAGAAACCACCGTGCTCTTGCAAGCGAAGATGAAGACGGCTTGGTCTGGGTTTGGATTGGTACTCACAAAGAGTATGATCGATTGCTTAAATCGCGCAGGTGCTAACATACGCCCTGAGCCGGTCTGTCAAGCTTTCGGGCAAAATCTCTCCACAGGCAACCAACAGGTTGTCCACAGGTTATCCACAGGCGCGTAATGCGCCTGTTGATTCTGACCGTCCCTGGTGGGCGCAGGATTACCGCGCCGGCGCAGTCGGCGCAGCAATCATTGCAAGCAGCGGTGAGCCGCTCTTTTGCAGCGCCTTCAAGTACGTCGCCTCGTCATAGGGTGTTCGGTCCATCCAACAGCGGTGCAGGATGCGCAGCCATTTGAAGGCGAGCGCCCGCACGGCAATGTTGTGGGTCTTCCCGCGGTTGCGCTGGTCCTGATAATAGGCCGCCGCCCATATAGAGTAGCGCACACTCATCCCGGCCCATTCCACGACGCTTTGGCGCAGGAATTTCGGGCAAGCCCAGCGCCAATGCACCCATTGGCTGTTGCCGCTGCGCTCGGTCACAGGTGCGACCCCGAGGTATTGCTGTAGGCTCGCCGCATCGGGCCAGCGCTCGCGGTTGCTGCCGAAGACCGCGAGCAGACGCGGCGCGAAGGTGGGGCCGGCGCCCGGCAGGCTGGCGAAGATCGCCGCATCCGGGTGCGCCTTGAACACCTTCTCGATGGCCCGCTCGTAGCGCTCGATGCCCGCCAGCACCGCGCGCAGCTGCTCAACCAGGATCTTGGTCGCCAGCAGTGCGGGCAGCAGCACGCCGGCATCTGTGGTCAGCGCCAGCGCATCGCGCAGCAGCACGATGCGCTCGTCGATGCGCGCCTCGCCGCGCACGCCATGGCGGTGGAAGAAGGTCCGCAACGTCGTCTCCCGCGCCCGCTTCGCCTCGCCCAGCGAGGGCCAATTGCGCAGGAAGTCGCAGGCCAACGTGGTGCCCAACTCGTCAAAGCAGTGCAACGCTTGCGGGAAGTAGCCCTTGAGGTTCGATGTCAGGGCGTTGGTCAAGCGCACACGCTGATCCACGAGATCCCGGCGCGCCTCCACCAGCACGGTGAGTTGACGCGTGCGTGGATCATCCGGATCGATGCGCCTGACCTGCCCGGGATGCTTCTCCAAGATGTCCAGGATCAGCGCCGCATCGCTCGGGTCATCCTTCGCCCCGCTCGGGCGCAACGCCCGGCGGATCTTCGCCACCAACCCGGGGCTGACCATGAACAGCACCAGGTGCTCGTACTTCGACAACGCGTAGATCACCGGACCCTTGCGCAGCTCCACGCAGACCGCCACCGGCCGGTTTCCGAAGCGCACGCGCAAGGCGTTGGCCCACTCATCAAGCGCCTCCGGGCGCTGCTCGATCACCGCGAACTCGCGCGCACCATCCGGCACGCTCTGCACGCAAACGTCATGCTTCTTGTCCGCCCAATCCAGACCGACGATGGCGGCGAACCGGTTGTGTGTGCTCATCTGCATCACCTCGCCTGTGCTAGACTCAAAAGCCGAGGGCAGACGCCGTATAGCCGGTGTTGGGTTGTTTCAGCGAAGGCATTATAGAGAGTCATCGTGCAACGACCCCTGAGTGTTCGTTTCGAAACAACGGACACCGCCGGGCGCGAAAGTATGTTAGTAAGCGTCATACGCGTAGCGCCAGTATTCGTCGCCCGGCGGCGTTTGCCCGCCCTATGCGGTTTAGCACAGGGCGCAACCCTTTGCTCGGCACCGAATGATGAAGTTATCCACGGCGCCAATTGCTATTAATGAAAGATCACTACTGATCGGTTCGGAGTAACTATAGAGTGCACCAGCCCGAGCCCTTAGCCCGCGTCCAGCTGGGCGTTAACCTCCGAGCCAGTGCCAGGCGGGCCAAGGGCCGGGCTGTGCTAGACGTTGGGCGGGTAGAACCCCACCGACACCCGAATAGAGCACGGCAGCACAGTGAAATTCGCCTGGAACGCAAAGAAAGCTGAGGCAAATCTTCGCAAGCATGGGGTAGACTTCGACGAAGCCGCTACCGTGTTTGGGGATTCGTTGGCCGGCACATTTCCCGATCAGGATCATTCTGTCGGGGAGCAAAGATTCATCACCGTCGGTCGCTCGTCCTCGGGTCGGCTCTTGGTGGTTGCACACACGGAGCAAGGCACCGAGTTTCGGATCATCAGCGCGCGACAGGCAACTGCACATGAGCGGAGGCGTTATGAACTCTGAGGACATCGAAGACGATCTGCGCCCTGAATACGACTTTGATTTTTCCAAAGCCGTGCGCGGAAAGCACTACGAGGCGTACATGCGCAGCACCAATGTCGTGGTTCTCGACCCTGATGTTGCAGCTGCTTTCCACAACTCTGAGGCTGTCAACGCCGCACTCAGATCAATGCTGCAGTTTGCTGAGCGGACTGCGGAGCTCACCACAGAGCCCCCCAATGACCCTCGCTAAGTCCTGCAGTCGCCCAACGAGTCCGCCAGCCCGACGCCAAACTGCGGCCGGCGCTTCGCGCGTGGCCGGAGTTTGGCGCGGGCTGCGGTTGACGTTCGGCTCCAAACAAACAAGAGGCGTCGCGAAGTTGGGTTCGTCTTTGACTCATGAAAAAGCGCAAGCTTCTCTTGAAACTGCTTTCCGGCTCAAAGAACGTCCGGTTTTCGGAAGCAGTAGCGATAGCTGAGGCTTTCGGCTTCCGATTGGACAGAGTGAACGGAAGCCATCATATTTTCATTCATCCGAAGATTCCGGAGTTGTTGAATCTGCAGGATTTGAAGGGGAAGGCGAAGCCCTATCAAGTCAAGCAATTACTCCAATTGGCAGAGATTCACAACCTTCAACTGGAAGACGAATCATGAAAGATTATCACGTCAACATCTTCTATAGTGAAGAAGATGAAGGCTACATTGCCGACATTCCGGATTTGAAAGCGTGTTCCGCATTCGGCGAAACGCCGAATGAAGCTTTGGCGGAAGTTCTGAAAGCCAAGGAGGGCTGGTTGGCGTCCGCAGAGGCGAACGGCAAGCCAATTCCGCCACCAGAATACCGTCCGGTCATCTATCGCGTTGCATGAAGAAGCCGAACAAGCGCACCAGCAGCGACGCCTTGGAGCAGCCTTCGCTGTCGCTCAGGCTGCTCCAAGGCGCGCGCTGTGCTTAACGTTGTCGCGCCGAGCAAAGCTCGGCGTCTCTTGGCGGGTGAAAGTCCCGGTCGGGTAAGGGCTAGCCACCCACCCGTATCGAGTGTTGGTCCTGCTGCGGAGCGGCGTAAGTCGCGAACAAATGTGCAGGGCAAGCGTACACAGAGAATCCTGTAGGCCGTAGGGGAGGTCGCGCTCCCTGAAGTGCTGGTACAGCTTCGAGAAAGCTAACCCGCGGATGGCGACAGTTTTAACGTCCTGGAAGCCAACATGAAGCACGCGTTCGATGGCAAGCGTGTGGAGATCCGCCGGAGTCCTCAGGCCGTGGCATGCAGGAAGAGAGGCGTCAGAGAACTCGGGAAGCCCCGGAGGCTCCTGACCGAGGTGACATGATGAAACCGACTGGGCTGGGACACGAACGGGTGATGAGCCCTGCAACGGCGTGCGCTCGGGTGGAGTCATCGCGCAGGGAGCAGCCAGGCAGGCGGGAGACCGCCGGATGCCGACGGGGTGTCTTATCGGGCCAAGCTGGTGCGGCGCGTCTACATCCCCAAAGAGAACGGAAAACAGCGACCGCTCGGCATCCCGGCGACCTGTGGCGTTACCGTACGGCGGCCGTCATCGCTGCATTCAAGTGGCTAAACAGGCGCGGGGGCAAGCGCCGGAGCTACACGTGGGATGCGTTCAAGCGCGCCTGCACACGGCTCGGTGTCGCCCGTCCCCGCCTCATAACGCCGCGCAGCGCGCAACGGGAACTGGTGTTGGCATGACTTCCACGCTCGCGCGAGAGCGAGTACAACCGAGGAACCGGGTGCGTAATGTGGCGCGCCACATAAGACTCGAGAAAACCGCACGTCCGGGTCTGTGGCGGGGGCCCCGGGTGACCGGAGTCCCTACGCCGGAGGAACTGATTCCACACCAAACACTCATGTGTAAAGCAGAGAAAACGCTGAACTTGGTACTGCGAGGGACCTCGGATACGAATATTCCTTTCAAGGA
>CAVPHF010000038.1:0-26097 GCA_963704155.1 uncultured Gammaproteobacteria bacterium | reverse complement strand
AGGCTAGTTGTCGCCTCCACCTTGTAGGACTGTAACCGCAACAGGGGGCGAAGACGAGAGACCCGTGCCGAGATATTCCGACGATCGCAAAGAGGCGGTGCTGCGCAAGATGCTACCGCCGCACAACCGCCCGCTGGCCGCGCTGGCGGCCGCGGAAGGCATCAGCGAAGCGACGCTGTACAAATGGCGCCGTGAGGCGCGTGACCAGGGCCGGCTGCTGCCCGACGGCGCCAGCGGCCCCGCGGACTGGAGCACCGCGGACAAGTTCGCCGCCGTGGTGGAAACCGCGGCGCTGAACGCCGCCGAGCTGAGCGAGTACTGCCGCCAGCGCGGCCTGTACCCGGAGCAGGTCCAGGCTTGGCGCACGGCCTGCGAGCAGGCCAACGACTGGGCGGCCGAGCGCGCCCGGCGGAGCCAGGCCGAGCAGAGCGCGCTGCGCCGGCAAGTGCGCGATCTGCAACGCGACCTCAAGCACAAAGAGAAGGCGCTGGCGGAGACCGCCGCGCTGCTGGTGCTGTCAAAAAAAGCCGCGGCGATCTGGGGGGACGAGGACGCATGATCAGCACCCGGGATCGCCGCCAAGCCATCGAGCTGATCGAGGAGGCCGTCGCCGCCGGCGCCCGCAGGGTGCGTGCCTGCGCACTGCTGGGCCTGAGCGTGCGCACCGTACAGCGCTGGACCCGCGATGGCGGGGTCCTTGAGGACCGCCGCCCCAGTGCCGAGCGACCCACCCCGCCCAACGCGCTCAGCGAGGCCGAGCGCGGCGAGGTGCTCGCCGTCTGCAACAGCCCCGCGCACGCCAGCCTGCCGCCGAGCCAGATCGTCCCGCGCCTGGCCGACCAGGGCATCTACCTGGCCTCGGAGTCCACCTTCTACCGGGTGCTGCGCGCCGCCGACGCCCAGCACCACCGCGGTCGCGCCAAGGCCCCGCGCGCGCCGGCACCGCCGCCGAGCCACACCGCCGACGGCCCCGGCCAGGTCTGGTGCTGGGACATCACCTATCTGCCGGGACCGGTGCGCGGGCTGTTCTTCTACCTCTACCTGATCCTCGACCTCTACAGCCGCAAGATCGTCGGCTGGGAGGTGCATGCGGCGGAGAACGGCGAGCATGCCAGTGCCTTGATCCGGCGCGCCGTGCTCGCCGAAGGCTGCCTCGGCCGACCCCTGGTGCTGCATGCCGACAACGGCAGCCCGCAGAAGGCCAGCACGCTGATGGCCACGCTCGATCACCTCGGTGTCCTCCCCTCCCACAGCCGCCCGCACGTCAGCGACGACAACGCCTACGCCGAAACGCTGTTCCGCACGCTGAAGTACCGTCCCGCCTATCCGGTCAACGGCTTCGCCGAGCTGGACGACGCCCGCGAGTGGGTGCTTCAGTTCGTGCGCTGGTACAACACCGAGCACCGCCACAGCCGGCTTCGCTTCGTCACCCCGGAGCAGCGCCACACCGGCGCCGATGTGGCCATCCTCGTCCAGCGCCAAGCGCTCTACGCGCAGGCCAAGGCCGAACGCCCCGAACGCTGGAGCGGGGCCGTGCGCGACTGGCGCCGACCCGGCGCGGTGACGCTCAACCCCGCCGGCGCCGCGGCCCAGCTCCTGGCGAAGGCGGCGTGAGGACCACCGCGCGCAGCATGGCCGCCGTGTGCCCCGGGCCATCCTCCCATACATAAAGCAAATAGAAATTATCTATCTTCTTCTCCGCGCGAATCCGCAAACCCAGTGGATAAATGAAATCTATCATCACGGGCCTCTGCGAACTCTGCGCGTTGGCTGGCGGATGCGCTGTGGCTCGTCCGGATGTTCGCCGCCCGGGGTTCGCCTAACCTCCCGCATAGGATGTCCGCATTGCGGCATCGAATCAGTTGCATCGGGCATCGGGTCCGGGGGACATCCCGGGCGTCGCCTCGAAGACTTGGGTCGGACCACCAAGGGTCTGATGGATGGTTGGAAGGTCGACGCTCGGGACGAGCCGGGTGCGCATGTGGGCTGCGATCAGCTGTTCATGGCAGTTGCCTCGCGCGGTCCAGCGTTACCGGGGAGCGACGCCGCTCAGGCGCCGGCGACGGCCTTGAGGTTAACCAGGCGATTGACGTCGAAGTCATGGCCGTTGGCCTGGTGCCAGAAGGCCTTGGCGAGCTTGCGCATCAGCGCGATGATCTGTTTCTGCTTCACAGCACCGGGACGGGCGGTCTTGAGCTCATACCAGTACTTGATCACGGGGTCGCGTTGGCGCAGGCGCAGCGCGGCGAAATAGAGGTAGAAGCGCGCCATCGATGGGCCGCGCTTCGTGACGCTGAGCCGGCCTTGGTGTTGGCCGCTGCTGTGCTCTCTGAGATTTAGGCCAATGCTTTTGCAGTAGCTCGCGGCGCTCGGATAGTGCTTGGGGTCGCCTTGGGTGGCCAGGAGCACAGCGGTGGTGACCTTGCCGAGCAGCGCCTGCATGGGCGCGAGCACGTCCGTGGGAGGGACGCTGCGGGCCAACTGCCGTTCGGCTTGGCGCTGTTCGCGCTGCGCGGCGATGACCTGCTCGGCTTGCCAGCGCAGCTGCGCCGACTCGCCTGTGGTGCACGGCATGCCGAGCGTGATGCGCGCACTGGCGAGCACGGCGTCGATCTTCTCCTGCGTGAGCAGGCGACCGCCGACGTCGCGCAGCAACTGCCGTGCTTGCCGGGTCAACAACGCCAGCGGCGCCGGTCCGCCGTAGGCAGCCACCAAGCGCAGCAGCGAGGCGCTGCCGAGTGCCAACAGGTGGGGCAGCTCGGGCCAGTGGCGCGCCAATAGCGCCTCGAGTCGACTGCGCTCGGCTTCTGCACGGGCCTTCGCTTGGCGCAGCCGGCGCAGCTGCGCGAGTTGGTCGCGACGGGTCTCGGGGAGGATCTCCCAGCGCGCGCTGCAGCCCGCCCAGTGCAGCTTGGCGATCAGCTCGGTGGCCTTGGCATCATGCAGGCTCGGCACGCCGTCGTAGACTTCGGCACTGTCATGCACGCGCTTGGCTTCGACCCGATACACGGCGATGCCGCGCTGTTGCAGCTGCCAACGCAGCGCATCGCCGTAGACGCCGCTGGATTCCATGACGACCGCCAAGGCGCCCGCTGCGGCCAAGACCTCGAGGCCCGCCAGCAGCTCGACGGTCTCGAACGGGTGCGCCCAGCTCACTCGGACCAGGGTCTTGCCACCATCGACCTGCAACGCCGCGACAAACTTGACCTTGGCGACATCCACCGCGAACACCGCACGCTGCCCGGCCATCGCCTCGGCCAACGCCGACCAATCGACCTGCTTGCAATTCACCGTGCTGTATCTACGCTTGCTCATGGGGATACCTCCAACTCGCCGGAACCGAAGGGCAAGTGCAACACTTGCCTGCCGCGCACCGAGGGTCCCCATTTTTTGGCAGACGCCCGGACGCTCTACCCCTTATCAATAGCTGACTTGGGAGGGAGGGAGCGAGCACCTCTTGCCACCCCGGTGCTGTCCCCGCACAGCATCCGGCTCGGTGGCCATCCTCGGTCGGTCGGTCGCTTCGCACGCAGCCAGGCGCCCGTAGCCGCGGGCCGGGTCAAGGTGGAGCGCCCGCAGCGAGGAACGAGCGAGGGTCGCGGTAGGGACAGAGGTTGCCCTCTGCCCCCCGCACAGATCCGTACAAGCGGAACTACCGCATACGGCTCCTGCCTCGGGTCATGACGCGAAGCGAACCGTCGGGTAGGGGTGAGCCAGTTTCACCGACGGTAGATATTTTCGAACCAGCCTGTTACACCTCGACCAGGGCATCCGGTGCTTTTGACTGCGCCGCATCAGGGACTGTCGCCAGGCGCGGGTGACCTCCGCTCGGAAGCCGTCCAGGCGTTTGAGATTGCCCGGCACCGCGTGGTAGTTGAAGTAGCCCCGAAGGACGCGGCCCAGCCATTTTCCTTGCTCCGGAATTGGCGCGTGGCGCTGCTCCCTCAGTCGCCCCCGAATCGCCGACAGCGTCGCCCGCATCCGCTTTTTGACGGTGCGCCGGACGATGGCAAATCGGCCTTTCCGGGTCTTGCCGCAGATGTGCGTGAAGCCGAGAAAATCAAACGTCTCCGGCTTTCCCAATCCCTGGCGTTTCCGGTTGGAAGCTGCGTAGCGGCCAAACTCGAGCAGCCGCGTCTTCTCCGGATGGAGTTCCAGACCAAAGCGATGGAGGCGTTCGCGCAGGTCCGCTAGGAAGCCGCGCGCCTCCACCTCGTTCTGAAATCCATACACGCTATCATCGGCATAGCGGACCAGGATCACCTGACCGCGTGCGTGCCGTCGGCGCCATTGGTGCGCCCAAAGGTCGTGAACATAGTGCAGGTAGATATTCGCCAGTAACGGCGAGATCACCGCACCTTGTGGCGTACCCCGTTCGCCGGGGACCCGCCGTCCTTGTTCGTCGATGACGCCCGCCTTCAGCCAGTTGCGGATCAGCCGGAGTAGCCGTCGATCCGCGATCCGGTGTTCCAGGAATCGCATCATCCACCCGTGATCGAGCATGTCGAAGAACGAGCGTATATCTGCGTCCAACACCCAGTTGACCGGCCTGGTGTCGATGGCGACATACAGCGCATCCAGCGCTTGGTGTTGGCTCCTGCCGGGTCGAAAGCCATAGGAGAACCCCAGAAAGTCCGTTTCATAGATCACGTTGAGGACGGTCACCACCGCCTGCTGTACGATCTTATCTTCCAACGCGGCAATCCCCAGCGGACGCAAACGTCCATCCGCCTTGGGGATGTAGACTCGCCGCGACGGCGTGGCTCGATAGGCACCGGTATGAATCCGCCGGTGCAACTCCTCCAGCCGATTGGCGAGGCCCTCCTCGTAGCTTGTCCAGGTCACGCCGTCCACTCCCGCCGCCGCGTCCCGGCGGAGCGCACGAAAGCTCTCCTCCAGCAACGTCGGTGTGATGTGGTGCAGCAGTGCCGTGAACTGTGCCCGCCGGTCTCGGCGGGCCGCTTCACGTACGCCTTCGAGGCCCATCGACACGCGACCCCGGCTCTGTGTCCGGTGCGTGGGCGCCTCTCCAGCGTTGCCCTCGGCTACGCCCCTTCCCTCCACCACCTCCGCAGGGTCGTCCCCCTTGTTCGGTCGCTTCTTCGGTACTATGGGCGTATCCGACTTCTCATCCGCGTCGATGGCGGGATGACGGCTTTGCCTTCCCCGCCCCACCCGCTCTGGGGCGGGTGCGGATGAGACCTCCCAGGTCCTGTGCAAAAGGCTTCCCGGCATGCTCAGGGTCTCCGACCGCGCGGGATCGTCTGCGAACTTGCGATTAACGCCCGCAGCCGTGTCGCCTTCCGCCTGTACGTACGACGTCGGCATCCCGGAGTTAGTGATTTCGCGGCTCAATGGCTGGCCTGCCGGTTTCCCCTGTCAACGCTTGGAACTACACCTCACGGCATAACCCCCATGACTCGGGGCCGAAACGAATCGCCATTTCTATCTCGTATCGAACTTTCATCGACTACCTCTTGCCAGTTTGTCCTGGCGCATCACGTACGACCTTGACCCGGCTCGCGGCGCAGGGAGACTGGGCGGAGTGCGAAGTGACCGACCGACCGCTCGGCAATCGCCCCGCCACCCCTCGCCGCCAAGATCGAGCAGTTCTTCAAGGAGCGTCGCAACCGTGACTAAATAGTGCCTGAAAGAAAACCCCGTTCTTTTTTAAAAATCCGCCGTCCACATTGCACGGATGCGGTGCGTTTCATTCACTACGGGACGATCGGGACGGAATCGTGTCATTTACTGAGTCCAATTCGCGACGGCGCCGCTGAATGGACACGCCAGCCCCTCGGGGCGACCTTCTGGCCCACTCGTCGGGTCAGGCCGCGCGCTGCCGCTGGCATCGCTCGGCCTCGGCCTGTTCGGCCAACAGGAGGGCGCCGAGGCGGTGCAGGTTGCGTGCGACCACGGCCAGTGCGACGTAGCGCTTGAAGCCGTCGATACCGTGGTCGGGACAGCGGTCCAGGCCATGGGCCTCCAGTGCATTGATGGCGGATTCGACCGCCGAGTGCTGCCGACGCAAGCGCTGAAAACGCGGAGTGTGCTCACGCGCGTGCTCGACCGCGTTGCACTTGCCCTTCTTCGGCAACACCGGGAACGGCACGATCTCGGCCAGGCGCCGTTGGTTCGCCGGGCTGTGATAGCCCTTGTCCAGACTGACGCTGCGGATGTTGGGATAGCGCTTGGCTAGATCCTCGACCACCGGCACGGCCACCTGATCGTCGGTTTCGTGCTGCATGACGCGCTGGCTGAGGATGAAGCCGTATTGGTCTTCGCTCACCGTCACCCGCACACCCAGCTCGACCGGGACGCCGGCCTTGCCTTTGCTGATCCATTCGGTGTGTGGCTCGAAGATCGAGAATACCTTCTCGGCATGGGGAATCCGTTCGCCGAGCAGCACGCGCCGGCGAACCTGATCGCTCTGGCGCTCGGCATGGGCAATGTAATCGTCGAGTGCGCTGAACATCGCCGCAGGCAGTCGGCAGCCGATGTGCAGCTTGCTGCGGGTGAGTCGGGCGCGCGCCAGGAACTGCTCGGCCAGCTCCAGATAGTCGCGGTGCGCCTGCTTGATCTGCTCGGTACGCGCGGCACGCTTGTCCGCGTCCTTGGCCGTGGAACGCTTGCGCTGTTGCACGCGCCGGTAGGCTTTCTTCAAGCAACGGACGTTGTAGGCGCTCTGACGCCAGTCACTCACGTCTTCTTGCTCGCACAATCCGGCGCTGGTCTCAATCACCTTGCGTAGCGCATCACAGAGCAGGTTGATGTCGGTGGGGAAGTGCACGTCGGTTTCGACGACGAAGGAGTCAGCACGCACGGCGAGCGCGTCCTCTGGGCTTTTTTTTACCAGCGCATGCCCGGCGTCAACCACGACCTGATTGATCTGATCGAGCACCTCGGGGGTGAACAGGCGCAGGTTGTCCTTGAGCGTCTGCACGCTCCAGCGCGTGTCATCGGCCCAGTCACTGTGCCCGAGCATCTGGCGCACGGTGCGATGCTCGTTGGCCAGCTCTCCGATGCGATCGTAGTCGGCGTTCAGTCCCAGTCGCAGCACACCCAGGACCAGGATCTGCCACTGCGCCATGCCCGGACGCCCGGTCTCGGTGCTGACGCTCCCCTCACCGTCGGCACGCATCGGCACCACGTCGGCGAGGATCGCGAATACCCGCTCGCGCACCTCGGGCGTCACGTAGATGTACTGCAACCCACGCAGCAGCCGCGGGATGTCATCGCGCGATTTCGCATCGATGGCGATGGCGCCGATGTCTTGCTCGCCGAGTTGCAATTGCGGCTTGATGATGTCGCGCATGGGAATTGGAATAAACGAAGTTTTTGCACGTCAATCGTGCGTCAATTCGACACCGTGCTCGAATCACTGCCCGCGCCAAACGAAATCAATTACTTACCAGCAATGCCGACGGAAGTGGCCTTCGCCGAAGCCCGATCTTCGACCATGGGGTCATAGTATAACAAAATGTTTCGATTGAAGAAACCGACTTCTCGGCCAGGCACTAAATAGAAATTGACCGACTGGGTTGAAGCGACAACTACCTTGACAACCATCGAAGGGAGACTGGGCGCAGTGCGAAGCGACCGACCGACCGCTCGGCAGCCCGCTCCGACACCCACGCCTCCAGGAGCGCGCAGCGCTTGGAGGAGCGTCGCCGCCATGATCGAATAACAGTTAAGCAAATGGGTTGAAGCGACAACTATCTTGACAACTACCGCCAAGGACCTTCAATGAGGCAGAGCACGCCAAGCCCCGCCAAGGTCGCTGCGACAGCCCAACCAGCACCGGTCGCCGTGGCGTCCTGCGGTGCCGGTCGCGCCGTCCCAGGCGGTGCCCCGCGACCTGGGTTGTGGATGCCGCTGTCGTAGCGTCGCGCGTTGGGAATGTTCGCCATCTGTCGTCTCCTTTGGGTTGGTGATGCATAAACCGTTACTGGCTCCGGCTTGGTGTGGCCGTCCCTGGCCGGCCTGCCTTGGCCATTGCTCCTGCCGGCCGTCCTGGCCTGGCACCCTCTACCGACATCAACGCCATGCTGCTGCCCGTTTTCAATGCCATCCCTGGCCGGCCTTCCTTGGCCGCTGTCCCTGCCGGCCGTCCTGACCCGCGCTCTCTAACAGCATCAACGCCCCGCCGCTGCCGATTTTCAATGCGATGCGCTGTCTTCGATCCTGTAACACTGTCGTGCTCGTTACAGGCACCCGACAGCAACCCCTCGAATCAGGTGCCGTCAGCGCAGCTGGGGTCATGGTCAAGAGCGGCAGGGAAGACCGCTTGGCTGGATCAGTCGTGGATGTTCACAGCCTGCAGCTCGCGACCTCGATCGCCGTCCCTGCCAGTGAGCTGCCGGGGCCGCCGACTTCCGTCGGCATCTGGGGAGGTGGACTTCAGTCCGCCGTCAGGGTCCGCACGGGCGACTGAAGTCGCCCGCCCCCAAGCACTGGATCAATCCGGCGTACCCAGGTGCTCTGCACGCGGTTGCCGATGGGAGCCACACGCGAGGACCGCGCGGGCGTTGGTCAAACGCAGCGGATCATCGCCGCTGCGCAGGTCTCTGTGTCAGTCACGGGACCGGAAACAGCGCCATCGGCCCGAACGACACGCGGTCGAAACGGCGGTCTGCGATGCCTCGGACGCCGCGTTGGAACACCCAGTACCCAGCTTAGGCCCGGAGGCACGGCGCTGGAGCGCATCGGAGGCTTCCGCGACCAGTGCTGCCGACCGACGTCACCTCCGCCGACGGAACCCGGCTGATCCGTTCATTGTCATTAACCACGCTGTCGGAATCGTTCGAACAGGGCGCCGGTCTTGGCATCTGTCTGGGTGCAGCGAGCGCGAAGCGGCACTCTGGGTGCGGCAACGGGGGTAGCCCTGGGCGCGACGTTGGGGGAGCCGGTCAAAGCGGGTTTGCTTGCGGAGGTGGTGGTGGCGGCGCGTGCCGGGTGAGTTGGGGAAGCCCAGCTTGTCTCTGGGCAGTCCCGAGAACGGCTGCTTTCGAGGACCATGACCGGCTACCGCCGGGAATCACGCCGTCTGCCAAGGATTGAGCAAGGCAACGCCCGTCGCGACGAAATCGTCCCGGTTGCGTGTCACGACCGTCAGTCCATGCACCAAGGCCGTCGCGGCGATGAGCGCATCGCGCTCCGCGCACGGATCGGGCACATGCAACCGCGCGCATTGCCGTGCGACCGCGACATCGATCGTGAGGATGCGGTTGGCGAAGGCCAGCATGACGCGCTGGTCCAACCAGGAGCGCAGAATCTCGCCCTGCCGGGGGTCGCGTCGCTCTATCAGCAGCACGCCCAGTTCCAGTTCCAGGATCGTAACGACCGATAGGAACAGACTGGCCGCGGGCACCTGTCCGGCCCAACGAGCCACGTTGGGGTCCGCCTTGCCGGCCGGAGCCTTGCGCAACTCGGACACCACATTGGTATCGAGGAGATACATCAGGACAAATCCGGTGGCCGCACGATGCCTGAGCGTAACCGGGGCGGCTCGAACTCGATCTCGGCGCAGTCGGGATCGGCAAGTAAGTCCAGGATGCTCGGCTGATTGCCGAGCAATTGCTCGTAGCGCTCGATCGTCATCAGCACATAGGCCGAGCGGCCACGATCGGTGATGAACAGCGGGCCGTCCCGTGCCGCCTTCTTGGCCTGGCTGATCGCTTGGTTGAATTCCCGGCTGGAGACTGTGGCCATGTGTTGCGCCCTATCTTTAAAAGTAGCTACGTTACTACTTTCAACCAGCACTCGCCACCGGAGCGTTCGGCCAACGATGGAGCGGGGTGATGGGCGGGTAAGGGGTGCGGCGACGGGTGCTCTCCGGACGCCGGCGATCAGACGACGCATGCGCGTCATGGACTCCGCCGATCATGAGGTCTACGGTCGTCCGACTGAAGACAACGCCGTGCAGAGGTCTGCGCTGCACGGGGTTCGTCTTGGCCCGAACGAGATTGAAGCTCGCGCGGTGTGCAGAAAACCAGATTCTGCTATCCTCCGTCACGCTCGTCCTGTCAGAGGTCGAGGTTTTTCGAAGACTCATTGAATAGCGACTGGGCGCTCCGGAAGAAACGCCGGCCGATGCAGATGGATGTGGGGGAATGACACAATGTGTCCCGATAAGGCGCCGATCGGAACCCCCACACTTTCGCTTACAGCGAGCACGCCTCGCTCCCCTGATGCAACGCTTCCCTCGTGGTGGCAAACAACCGCCTATCGTCACTTCGGCCCGATCTGTGATGCGACGACCACGCGATCGGTGGTCGAATCGCCGGATGCGGTCGCACGCCACAGCTTCTGGCCGTTTGTGCGCTACGAGAAACGAACCCGCCGTTTCGATTACACAACGGGCAAGCCAACCGTCAAGGCCCGCGCGGTTCAGTACGCGGCGCACCTCGACGCCAATATCTTCTCCTACTACACCAAGCAGCTCGCGACGCGCTACGAGGCTCGACTGGAGTCGCTCGGCCTGAGTGATCAGGTGACCGCGTATCGTTCGCTTGGGCCGTCGAACGTGCATTTCGCGGCAGAGGCGTTCGCCTGGATTCGCGATCATGCCCCCTGCATCGCGCATTGCTACGACGTGCAGGGCTTCTTCGATCATCTCGATCACCAGCAGCTCAAGGCGGCCTGGTGCGCACTGCTTGGCGTGGAGCGTCTGCCGGCAGACCACTTCGCGGTGTTCTCGGCTCTCACGCGGTCTGCCTACGTCGATCGCGAGACCTTACCGCCGGCGCTCACGCAATCGGATCGTGGTAAGCGCTACTGCACAACGGCCGAATTCCGGCGCCTGCGCGAGACGGGGGCGCTGCACATCGAGCAGAACCGCACGGGCATGGGCATCCCTCAGGGCGTTCAGCTTTGCGCGCTGCTCTCGAACGTCTACATGCTGGAGTTCGACCGATGCGTCGCGGCAGAGATGGAAACGCTCGGTGGCTTTTTCGCCGCTACTGCGACGACATCCTGATCGCGCTGCCAACGCGGCACGCAGCGTCCTTCCCCCTCGACGCATTCCCGCAGCAAGCACTCGCCGAGCGGCGCCTGCCACTGAACGAGAAGAAGACCACCTGCCATCACGTGGTGCTCGGCAAACACGACGCAGCGCCCCGCATCGTGCCGCCGGTGACCTATCTCGGGCTGACCTATGACGGCGCGCGTGTCATGTTGCGTGGCGCGACCCTCGCGCGGTTCCACCGCCGCATGCAGGGGGCCGTCAGCGGCGCCCGTCGCCGTGCCAAGACCTCTGACGGCAAGCGTCAATTCCCGCGGGCGCAGCTGCGCAAGCGCTTCACCCACATCGGGCGGCGCAACTTCTTCAGCTACGTTCGCTCGATTCCAGCCATCCTGCAGGCTTACGGCTTCGATGAACCGAAAGCGGCACGACGTCAGCTGCGCCGTTCCAAGGGCCGGTTGGAGCGGCTGATCGGCGCGGGTGGTTCCGGAGAGCTGCCGCGCTAGAATTGGTGGGTGCAGCGCTGATTCCTGGCCTGGTAGTGCTCTGTCTCCTCGTGATTGACGGCACGGCAAATGATCCGCGCCGGGGCAAGGACTAACCGGGCACTGGTCGAGCCGCTGAGCAATCCGGCGGCTGCGCGTGGTCCCAGCCATTGAGCACGTTAAGGCAACCCGCGCTGCAGTTCCTGCGACATCTGCTCCGCCGTCGCCTGCCCAATCTCCCCGGCATCCAACCCATCGACACGCGCTGCACTGCGCTCCGCCGCATTCCCCCGATCACCCGTGTTGAGTTCAGAACCCGACCCTGTCAGCGCCTCGATGTCCAGATCACCGGGACTCGGAAACTGCCCCGCCTGGCTCAGGATCGCCAGCCACTCCGACAGATCGATGCGCGACCAATCCAGACGCTCCAGCTCCTGTAGCGACAGCCCGCTGCAGTTGGGGTACTCAGGATCACCCCAGCTGCGACCAAGCTGCGGATAGGCCTGCTCGTTGATGATCCGCGCCAAGCGGCGTGTTGAAGCAGCAAAAGGCCTTCTGCTTCTCGATACAGACGCCGAGGAAATCGCTGTCGCAGTAGCTGCCGACATAGTGACAGCTGCGCAGTTCGCGCTTCGCCCCGAGTTCGAACTCATCACGCTCGCATCTCCAGATGATGCGGATCAGGATCATCACGATGCTGTAGATCATGTACGCCGTCATCGCCCAGGCGAGGGTCGTGCCGATCAGCCCGCCAAGCTGGATCTGCCCGGCCTGCACCGCGCCGCCGACCACCGCCTGACCACCGCCCTCGACCGCGAACAGCGCATTGGCCGCGGCATCGCCGAAGACGTTCGCAGTCCATTGCGCGGTCTGGCGCATCAATGCCTGCTTGGCGGCATCCAGCGAGAGCTGCGCCGCGCCGTCGCTGACGGCCGCGGCGCGTGTTGCCCATCAGGTTGTTCGCGGCCGAGGTGAAGGCCTCCGACACCGCATCCCAGCTATCCACCAGCGGATCGCGCAGCAGTTCCCAGCCGCCGCGGATGCGGCTACCGTTGTCCAGGGCCATGATCGCCGCGTCGACCTTGCTGACGGCGAAGATGAGCTGGATGTAGTCGGCGAGCGAAACACCGGCAGGCGTCTCGCAGCAGTCGACGACGCCGCCGACGGCCTGCTTGCACTCGGCTGCCTTGCCCCGGAACACGCGACAATGGCCCATCCCGCTGCAGTCGGCATCCATCAGCACGAACTGCGCCGCCTGCAGCGCCGCCGCGGCCTCGGCGAAGTCGTCCGACTGCTCAAAGCTCAGGTCCAGGCAATCGTCACCCAGACAGCGCACCGGACCGGCACAGTCCAGGTCGCTGTCGCGGGTCACGGCGGGAATCTCGGAGGTGGTGCCGCAGTCATAGCGCGACTCGGTGACGTAGCAGAAGCCGTTGGCGTCGCGGGCACCGTCGACACAGGTGGAGCCCAGGTAACCGCAGTCGGGATTGCGCTCGAAGGGCTCGCAGGTATCGGCGATGTCGCCCGGATTGTAGGGACACTGCTCAACCCCCTGCGGGTCGGTCCAGCAGCGCATCGGGCCGCTGTTGAAGCCGGCGCAGTCCGAGTCGATGATGATCTGGCGGCAGAAGGGGCTGAGCCAGGGCAGCGGGGACGGCCCAAACGCTTGCGGGCAGAGACGCACACCGAGGGCCTCGTAGCAGCCATCGGCGCTCAGGGGCGGAGCGCCGGTGCAGATGGCGTCACCGGCGCACAGCGCATTGTGCCGAACCGTCTGTGCCAGGTTGACACAGGCCTCGGGTGCGTCCCAGCCATGATCGACCAGCGGCAGCGGCTCGACGTCGATGCGCACGGTCACCCGGAACGGTGCCTGTGCAACAGACCAATCGCCGCCGTCGGTCCGGAACTTGTAGTCGTTGGCGACCGTGAAGCGCGCACCGGTCCGCATCAACGCCGTGGCATCCCGATCCGTCACCGCTTGCCGATCGATCGGGTCGAAGCTGGCGCTGCTGCTGTCGGCAGCGCGATAGCCGGGGAAGTCGATCGACCAGGACTGATACAGCGCATCGATCCGGCAGTCCCCGCTGCAGCCGGTATCGAACTCGGTCGGCTCGGGCTCGACGGAGACCCGAATCCGTTCGACCCGCGTCGGGCTCGGCGATGCTGAAGCCGAACTGCCGTGGCGGCAGATAGCCGCAGGTGTCGCAGGACGCGACATGCCCGGAGCCAGGAAAGTCGTACTCGACCTCGAGGCAGCCGTGACCGCAGGAGGTCACGACGGCACCGCCGTCCGCGGTAACGAGCGTGTCCGCCGGCGGCAAGTCGTAGCGATGACGGAGCACGCACGCACCGCCCTGCTGCACCCGTTGGCAGGTCTCGATCTGCGGGAGGTGGACGCTGCGGGTGCCGGTGTGGAAGGTGGAATCGATCGCGCAGTCGGCGAAGTCCTCGGTCACGCCCGCCATGTCCGCGAGGATCGGATCGGTCTGCGACCAGATGGGATCGTCGGTCAGGTCCGCATCCGACACGCCGAAGCTGCCGTAGAGGGTCTGGAACGCCTCGCCCTGGCCCGAATCGGCGTCCAGCAGGTCGGACTGCACGGCCCGGCCTTGGGCACCGAGGGCCGTGTCATCACCAAAGAACGCACTGAAATCGGCCGCGCTGGCGCCCGAGGCACCGGGAAACAGGGCATCCGTGGTCACCGACTGCGTGGTGCCGTCCCGATTCATTTGCAGTACACCCCCGTCCAGGGTCGGCAGCGCATAGGCATCACCGGCAGACTGACCCAACGCCTGCCCTGCCCGTCCCTGCGCGGCCAGGTCGTCGCCCCAGACCAATGCCCACGGGGTCCAGGCCAGCGTGATACAGAGCACTGCCGCGATGGTGCGATAGGCCGGCGAGTGGGCGACCGGACCACGCTCTGATCGGACCCGCCCTGACGCCATCTCAGAACGTCGCACAGCAGTCCTGCCAGCGCCAGAGGAGGTACAGGTGGTCCTCGCCCGGACCCGGATAGGTGCGATGGATACCCCAGCGGAACGGGCTCTCGCCGATGACATGGCTGCCGTTGGCCTCCGGCAGCGGGTAGAACATCGAGAGCTTGTACTGGCTCTTCGGCAGGAACGGCGCGATCGGCGCCTCGCACAGCGCCGCATCGCCCATGGTCTGCCGGGCCAGACCACGGCGATGCAGCGCGGCCAGGGTCCTCGTTGCCGACAGCGACGTATAGCGGGGCCGTGAGCCCAGCGTCGGCTGCGCGCCGGCGAACGGATACAGCAGCCCCCAGGTGCCGGCACACCAGAACAATTCATCCAGCGGCACACCGGCGCTGGCCGACACGCCATCGGCCAGACAGGCCGCCAGCGCCGGCGGCGAGGTCAGCCAGGCCGCCTCGGGGTGGGCGAAGAAGCCAAGCTCGGCGTTGTTCCAGGTGGGATCGAGCTCGGAGAAGTGCAGGAGGTCGAGTTCGCTGAAGCCGTCGGGGTTGCAGCGGTCATCGAAGAACAGGTCCAGCATCACCAGCAGCGGGAAGGCGTAGACATGGACGTTGTAGAAGGCGACATCGCTGCCGTCGTACTCGCTCTGCCCACCGCTGCCGAGCAGGCGCACATCACCGAACGGCAGCCGGATGCCACCCAGCGCCGGCGCGCAGGTGGGATTGCGCACCAGCTCGATGATGCGCGCCGGCTCCCACAGGCCGATGGTGAAGCCGGGCTTCGGCACGCCCAGGCCGTCGTCGCAGGCACAGACCACCGCATCGCTGGCGCCGGCGGGGACGTCGCCGCCACCGATCGGCACACCGGCGATGCGGACCGGGAACAGGCAGGACCAGCAGACGTCGGTGATCAGCTTGCCGCTCAGCAATTCGGCGTCCGGACAGGTGGCGTCGGCCGCTGCCGCAGGCCCACCAAGTCCGGCCAGCGTGAGCAGGCACGCCAGCAGACGCTGCGCGGTCGGTTTTCGTCGAGCGATCATTCAGTCACCTCCGGTCGTATCTGGCCAAGGATTGCGGTCTCGGTCACGCGGAAGCGGCTGCCGAACGGCCTCAACCACGGCCGGAACCCTTTCCAGGGCGAAGCGCTGGCGCAGCTCCGGCGTCAGCAGGTAGACGCGGCGCTCGAGGTGGACCATGACGCGTTCCAGTTCCGCCCAGCCGTCCTTGCGCGACAGTCCGGTCAGCAAGAAGGTCGTCGGGCGATCGGAAGACTCGGAAGCGCGTTCGTGGGCGAAGGCGAGCTGTCGGCTGTCCGCGGCATCGAAGACCACCAGGCGTTGGGTGAACGGCAGCCGCTCCAGCGGATTCACGCTGTCGCCGGCGCGTACCAGCAGGGTGCCGTCGGGCAGGCTGGATGTCGGCCGCGGCGATGATGGTCGGATCGATCAGCCGCTCGCGGTCTTCGCCGGCGGCTGGCAACGGCTCGAAGCGCAGGCGCTCGAAGGCGCGCTCGACGGCCTGCTCGCCGAGCGCAGCGAAGTCGATGCGGGCCAGGCGTTGGTGAATGGTCTCGAGCAGATCGGGCTCGACGATCTCGCGGACGGGACCGCGGTGGCCGAGGTCGCCGGTCTTACCGTCGGCGAGTGCAGCGCGCAGCCAGCGGCTGCTGGCCAGACCGGAGACACGGGCGATCTCCCGGCCGTCGGCAGCGGTCGCGACCAGCGTCGGGACGACCGTGATTCCGTGCGTCCGGAACGGCGTCGGGTCGAGCAGGACCGTCGGCGGTGGGTCGAGGTCCTGAAGCAGCGGTTTCAGCGACGGCGATGAAGTCCAGCAGCGACTCAGCTTCGCCGATGCCGCGGAAGACGACGCGCGTGTCCGCTGCGCCGGCGGCAAAGACGAACAGGTCACGCAGTTGGCCGTCGCCGAGGGAGCGCGAGGCAAACAGCGTGAACGTGACGCGACCGCCAGTCGGGCCGATCGAGTCGGGAACCCTGTGATGATTGTCGGTGCCCGTGCACCCATCGCCCCGCTGCTCGCATTGGACGATGCCCTCGGCGTCTTTCGCAATGCGCTTCGCGTCCGCGGCGAATGGCTCGCTGCGCGTCTGCGCATCGCGCAGCCAGGCCGGCATCGGTCGATCACGGCCCTGGGCTTCGATCGCCCCAGCCTGAACGCTGGATCTGCTGCAGGATGGCGTCGACGCCCTCCCCGCTCCCTCCATCGGCCTTGGCCGTCGAACCCATGGGCAGCCCGGCCAGTCCAGACGAGCAGCACAGCCAACAGCGACCGCACATGGCGCGGCAGAGTCCGCTCAGAACAGCGCATAGGCCCTGCCCGTGACCTGCCCGATGGGCAACGTCCCCCAATAGCGGGAATCGTAGCTGTCGCGTGTCGCGCCCATGACCCAGACCTGTCCGTCGGGGACGAGCTCGCGGTCGCGAACGAAGTCATCCGGTCGCTTGCCCAAGGTCTTCGCCAGCGCAGGATCACTCTGCTCGACGGGGCTGCCATTGATCGACGTCCCCGCGGCAGTGACGGACAGCCGATCCCCGGGTACGCCGGCGACCCGTTTGATGATCGTCTGCCCCGGCCGGAAGTACGGCGCCATGGACGCAGTCGCAGCGAAGGCGACCAGCCGGTCGCGTTCGATGCGCCGGTCGAAGGTGTCGATCAGATACCAGCGATAGGGCGGCAGGCAGCGCGAGTGCTGATCGTCGATGCCGATGCGATAGCGATCGCAGACGTAGGCGCCGACGGTCAAGATCAGCGTCAGAACCAGCAGTGCCTTCAGGGCGAAGCGGTCCCAGGGCTCTCGGCGCCGCGGCGGCTTGGCCTGATCAATGCGCGAGTTCATCGCACCGTCCCTTGGCCGGCTTGGAGGTACAACGCCGGCGGCGCGGCCAGCACCGCCTGCGCATCGAGCACCAGAAAGCCACCGTCGGCCAGTTGATCGGCAAGCGCCCGAATCTCCAACGCATCCTTCCCGCTCCGCAGCAGTTCAGCGACGGACAGAATGATCACCGGCGGCGGCACTGCCGGGTCTTCAGCAACACCCCGCTCCTGAATCCAACGCAGGCCGGCACCGCCGACGGCACCGGCCAGCGCCGCACCAAGGAGCAGCGCGGCAACACGGCCAGTCCGATTCGCCCGCCCTCACCCACGCCGCCGCTCCTCGATCAACCGGTTGATCGCCTCCACCACACCCATGCCCTGCGCCCGCAGCGCATCCAGCGCCGCCACATCCTGTGGCGCGGTGCTGTAGAGCAGCCGCCGAAACGGGTCGACCACCAACCGACCGATACCGCCGCCGACCGTGGTCAGGCAGAAGATCTCGGAATAGGCGCCGGGGACCGTGTGGACGGTCTTCAGCAGCTCGGCGGCCTCGGCGGGGATCGGCAGGCGCTTCTCGGCGGCGAGCTGGTCGATGCTTTGCGTCGGCTGTGCCAGCAGGAAGCTGTTGGCGCTGTTCTCGGCGATCGCGCGCCCGACCGGGTTGGTGTAGAGATCCGCCAGCGACTGGGTCACCGTGACCGCCGCGCCGCCGTACTTGCGAAAGCGCCGGTAGCCGGACTCGATGAAGCGGCCGACATCGCCGTTGGTCAGCAGATCCCAGGCCTCGTCGATGACGACGAGCTTCTGCTGACCACGCTCACCCAGATACATCGCCTGCTGGATCTGGTAGATCAGCAGCAACAGCACGACCTGCTGCAGGTGCCGGCGGCTCTTCAGCTCCTCCAGTTCCAGCACCACCAACTGTTCGGTGAAGCGGATGCTGTTGCGGCCGTTGAAGAAGCGTCCGTATTCGCCGTTGCTGGTGAACGAATACAGCTGCCGACCCACGTCCTGGATGCGCGCGTCGTCCTCGGCCAGCAGCGCCGCGGCGATGTCGTCCACCGTCATCTGCTGGCCCTGGGCATCCCAGACCTGCTTCAGCACCCGCTTCAGCCCCGCGGTGCGATAGTCGCCCAAGGGCTCGGTGGGCGCGGCCATCGCGGTGATGATGGCGCTGACGACGTCCGCCTCCTCCTCCCAGCGCTGCACCAGCTCGAACGGGTTGAGGCAGAGGTCCGCCGATTCGGTGAAGGCGATGAACTGCCCGCCGAGGGCATCGCAGAGCTTCTCGTAGCTGCGGCCGACGTCGATGATCCAGCAGCGGGCGCCGGCACTCAGATAGGCGGCGATCAGTTCGTTGGTGAAGAAGCTCTTGCCGGCACCGGAGCTGGCGGCGACCACGGCGTTGTAGTTGCTCTGCGAGTCGAACAGCGACAGGTCCATCAGCTGGCCGTTGCGCGACAACAGGTTCAGCATCGGCGTGCCGGTACCCTTCCAGTCGCCGAACACCGGCAGCAGCGCCACCGCCTGACGCGCCGCCAGCGTCCGATAGCGCATCATGTCGCGAATGGCCTTGCGGTCCGCGCCGAACGGCAGGCAGTGCAGAAACAGCGGCAGCGCGAAGTAGCGATCGCGCATCAGCTGGAAACCCAGCTCGCGCCAGTAGGTCACGGCATTGGACGCCACCGACGGCGCCTCGGCGCGCTCCGAGAAGAGCACGACGCCCAGATACGCCTGCAGCGGCCGGTCGCCCTGGTCCAGCGCGCTGAACAGCACGTCGTAGCCGTGCTTGCGGGCCAGTACCTCGGGCATGAACTTGGCGAGCGGTCCGTAGGCGGTATTGGTGGCCCATTGGCGCTGGCCCTTCATGCGCGTGCGCAACCACTCCTGCTCCGGGAAGTGGATGTTCATGGTCACCAGCGCGTTGTGGCGGATGCCGCGGGTACCGGACAGCGGATCGCCCAGGTAGCGGGTGCCGACGCCGAAGCCGACCCGGTCCGGATAGCGCTTGCAGGAGAGGGTCTGCACCCGGGTGTCGCCCAGCAGCAAGCCCATTCGGCATCGACCTCGAGCGCATGGGTGTAGTCCAACAACTGCTCGCGGATGATCCGGTTCGGGTCACACTCGGGGACGATGCGCGCACGCCACGAACTGTCCGGCGTCCCAATTCAACAGCGTGCCCATCAGCCGGACGTAGCGGTCGGCGTCGAGGGTGCGCGGCAGCAGGCCGGCGGTGCGCAGGATCTGCTCGGTGCCGGCGCGCAGCTCCGCCGGTTTGTTCCAGCTCGGATCGGAGTGGGCAGACCGGCGGCGATCGGCACCTTCACGCAGACGAACACCAACAAGTCGCGCACGCGGATCTCGGTGGCGGGGACGATCGGCTGCGGCGACGCCGTCGCGCAGAAAGGCGAGACGCTGGCGGGTGGCCTCGCGCAGCACGTCGTCGTCGAGGTCCAGGCGCAGACCGAGCATCACGGCCAGCCGCTCGTCGATGTCCGGTGTCGACCACAGCCCGATCTGCAGCAGGCTGCCCGCGGGCCAGTCCTGGTTCAGCAGGACCGACAGGCGCTCGGCATAGGCGGCATCGACACCGGCGAGCGGTGTGCACAGGAAGCCGAACCCCAGCGTCTGGTCGTCGTGCTGGAACAGACCACTGTCGGGGTCGAAGGCGAGCGTGCTGAACAGGTCGCTGGCACGCTCGCCCTGGAACTGTCGCTGGTGATGGGTCATGGGGATGTGCTGGGCCTCTCAGTCGCGTACGCCGAGTCAGTTGGATCAGCGCCGGCTCGGTCTCGCAGGAACCAGGCGCAGCCGCGCTTGACGAGTCGGCGGGCGCGCGCCGGGTGACAGGGTGCGAGGACGCGGCCCGGCGGCGTCGAGTCACCGGCGACGGGCTCGGGTCTGGGCTCAGATCTGGGCTCGCGCCTGGCTCGCTGCCGTCGCATGGCGGGGTGTTCTCAGGTTGGAGGGTGGGCGGTTTCCCGCCCGGGCTCGGCGCAGCGGCCGGTCAGTCGGTGGCGGTGGAAACGGAAACCGCTGGCACCACTCAGACGATCGGCAGCGTCGCGGACACCACCGCGTCGATGATGTCCGGTGCCATGAAGATGCCGAGCCCCGCGGCGATGCCGATGGCGAACGACATGATCGACTGGCGCGCGACACCGGCAATCAGCCCGACGATGATGAAGGCGATCGCGATGATGCGACCGAGCAGACCGGTCATCCAGCCGATCAGCATGTCGTAGGTGGCCTGGAACTCGGTGCCGCCGGTGCCGGCGAGCACCGACTCCGGGCCGAGCAGGGTCAGGGCGAGGGTGGACAAGATCGCCGCCGTCAGCAGGGCGTTTGGCTGTTTCATCATCGTCATGGGGGTCAATGGTCTCTCCAGTCATGTAAAGGGTCGGCGCAGCGCGCCGGAGTCGGTCAACGGGGGGTTTGGGGTGTCGCGCGGTGCTCGATCTGCAGGGGCGTCAGCACGTGGGCCGCGGTTGCGGGCATGGCCGTCTCCATCCGCCAGCGGCGCGGGATGACTTCGGTGTAGACGTGGCTGGCGCCGTGCAGGTTGCCCGCGGTGTCCTCCCAGGGACCGATCCAGATGCGCATGACCTGGGCCGGGTCGCGGGTTGGCAGCGCGGTGTCCGGCTGTGGCTGTGGCTGCGTTGGCGTCGGCTCCGCTGGCGATTCGGTGCGATTGCCGGCCTGATACGCCTGCAGCGCTTCGAGCAGTCCGGGCGCAGTGGTCTGGACGGTCTGTGGCGTTGGCCGCGGCGACTGGCCCGCACAACCGGCAAGCATCAGCGCCAGCACGGTGGCCATCATCGGCAATGCTTGGGTCATGGAACGAGTCATCGTTGTTGCTCCTTTTGCGCCAGCATCTCCGCCGGCGGTGGTCCGGCGCGATCGGTCAGTTCGTAAACCCGATAGGTCGACAGGCACAGGGGACGACTCGGCAGACCGGTGCACGCGTAACGCTTGTCGCCGAGGCCACCGGCGCAACCACTGATGCCGACGGCCAACAGGCAGAGCGCAGCCCATACAAGGGTTCGGGTAGGCATCATCACTCCCCCGCCAACCAGGCAATGGCATCATCGGGCACGCCCTGATGCAGGCGACCGTCGCTGGCGATCAGTGTCGGTACCTGCGTGACACCGAGCAGCTGGGCGGTGATCAGCGCCCGCACCAGCGGCTGGGTATCGCAGTCCGCCGCGGGCTCCGGCAGCGCATCGGCGGCCTGATCGATCAACGCGGACCAGGCCGCCGCACGCGAGGGTGCACAGTGCAGCCGCCGCGCCGCGGCGAGCGATTTCTCGCCGCCGATCGGCAACAGCACCACCTGCGCCGGCGTCCCGGCCTGTTCGAGCGTCTGTCAGCAGCGCCAGACACCGGGAGCAGCGCGGGTCGACGAAGACCCAGGCATCGCGGTTGGCGGTGCCCTGCCCTGCACCCGCGTCGCTGATCTGGCGCGACACCCAGCGCAAACGCACCCAGCTCGGCGGCATTCAGCGTGATGCGGGTCAGGTCGATGCGCTCAGCCAGTGCGCTCGCCTGCGCAACCGTCGTCAGCGCGGCGCCGTGCCACAGATCCCAGGCCGGTCCGGTGAAGACATAGCGGCCATTGCCGCCGAGGTAGAACACCCGTGCGTCGGTCTCGACCATCTGCACCCCGGTGCCGGGGAGCTGCACGGACGCCTGCATCGGTGCCGATAGATCGGCCAGCTCAGCGGGCATCGGTGGAGCGGCCTGCACGCCGGTCAGTGCCCAGGACGAGTGCGACGGCAACGCGGCGGGTGATTCGTTGGCTCATGGCGCCATGGCTCCAGACTTTGCAACAGAAGGGGGTTGTTGGTGGCGATAGCGTGCCGGTTGACGAGGTCGCTCCGCGACCGCGAAACATCGGCGCCTGGGCAGTGATTCCGCACTGGACACCCGGTCACGCGACTCACTGCAGCTTCAGCCCGACACCGCGGTTGAGGATCACCTCGACCCCGCGACCGGCATCGACTTCGAGCACCGGGAAGATGCTCTCGGCCAGATCCAGGTAGTACTCGGCGAGTCGGTCCAGCGCCTTGCCGGTGCCGGCCATGGCCGCACCCTGCAGCGCCTCCGGGGAGAACACCTGCTGGTAGGGCACCGTGCCACCACCGCTTGCCACCGCGGTCACCGGTACCGTGCTGAACAGCCGGCTGAAGCCCTGCAGGAAACTCACCTGCATCGCCCGGCCAATGACCTGGCCCTGTTTGTTGACCAAGCGCCCGCGCACGCCGACCTTGCCGTCCTCGCCGACGGCGTAGCCGTCGATGGCCACCTCGATGGTGCGCCCGTCGGTGCGCACGCAATTGATGGACTCCGCGCGCAGGTACACCCGCTCCGAGCCCAGATCGCCGTAGCCCCCGACCAGCAGGAAGCACTCGCGAATATCGGCGCGGAAGCGGTTCGGCAGGATCGCGTCGTGCTTCAGGCGCAGCAGCGCCGGATACGGGTCCTGGCGCGCCGCACGCCCGGTCGGGGCGTCCATGCCGGACAGGAACACGCCGCGCAGGATGCTGCCGGCCGGGATGCGCACGTCGGGGATCGCCGCATCGGCCTGCTCCTGAGGCGTCTGCTCCGGTTCGGCCTGCTTGTCCTGGACGTGCCGGATGCTCAGCGCGCGGATCGCCACGTCCGGCTTGTTCGCGGGTTGGACCGTCGTCGTCGGCGGTGTTGGATCGAACAGCTGAGTGAGCGGCGGTGGTTCTGGGCGCACGGTGTCGGGAGGCACTGCGGATGCGGGCACTGCCGGCGCTGACGCGGACGGTGGCGTGAAGACCGCACCCGCCCCGGCCTTTCCATCAACCGGCGACGAGCCAAGGTCTTTCCGCAGCGCGCTCACCTCGGCACGCAGTGCGCTGAGGTCCTGCTCACGCTCGCGGCGCAGGGTCTGCAACAGCTTCGCCTGCGCGCTGTCGTCCTCGACGCTCAGCCCAAGCTTTGTCAGGTTCTCGCTGATCCGGCGCACCTCGCCTTCGAGCGTGTTGAGCCGTCGGCCCAGTCCGTCGATGCCCAGATCGCGCGGGTCGACATCGGTAAGCAGGTTGGAGACCATGCGTCGGCGTTGCTCGGCTGCCGCCTCCCGCTCATCGGGGGCGGTGGCCATCAACAACGCGAGGACCGCAATCACCAGGGCGCCTGCTCCGAGTGTGATCGCTTGGCGGGTGCGCGGGGAAAGCGACTCCCACGTCGTCGTCAGTCCGGTCATTGGCTGTCGCTCCCGCTCATGGGCGCCGTCCAGCGGCGCGCACCGGCGCTGTCGTCTGCCCCGCCTCGGCGCACGGCGACATACAGATCGGTTTCCGCACCCGGCTTCAGTTCGGTGCGCGGCCAGGCGGCCACGGCGGCGGCTGGCTGCCCCGAGCGCAGGCGGCAGGTCCGCTCGTCGATCGACAGGGCGGTCTTGGCGGTGGACCGGATTCTCGCGGTCAAGAACAGCAACCGGTCGCTTTCGAAGACCTGTCCGCGTTTGACGTTGAGGCCGGGAATCGAGCAGGTCAGAGACTCGCGGGCACGCGCGCGCCGTGGGCTGGTCCCGTCGGGCACCTCGCCCAAGGCCAGGGCGCGAAAGTCCCTGGTCAGTTCGTCGATGTAGGGCTGTGGCTGCTGCCAGGTCGCGGCGATCATCGGCTGGCACCGCGGACGGCCGCCGACGCCGTCGCGTCCGATGGCTTGCGATCCGTCGAGGACGGCTTGACCAGGCCCGGCACGCGCAGCCGGATCTCCCGCGGCGGGACGCGCCTGGGGGCAATGGTCAGGCCCACCGTCGTGCGCGCGTCGTCGGCATCGGTGATATACAGCGTCGCCGGCTCCTCGCTGGCGGTGGCGACGTAGAGCACATTGGCGTCGATCTCGGTGGTGACGCTGGAGACGGTGCGCACCGAGGGTCGGGCAAAGGGCGTGACGATGCGGTTCAGATGGTCAATGGCCAGTTCCAGAATGGCATTGGAGCCGGGCGCGACCGTGACCGTGCGTGGGACCAAGTTCGAGCGCCGGCTGAATTGCGCCTGTGTTGTCGCCGGACGTTGTTCGCAGGAACGGACTGTCGGCCTGCGACGACGCGGGCGCGGTGACCGCGGTCAGCGTCAGCAGGAGGGCGATCAGGAGGGGACTGGATTCAAACGCGGAATCGGGCATGGCCAGGGCTCTAGGGTTGTGCATGGGGCGCGTGTGCAGGCGGTGACGACATCGGCGCCGCGGACTGTTCCCTGCGCTCCTGTGGATCGCGCGGGCTGCCGGGATAGACGTCCAGGTGGGTAATCACCGGGCGGTAGTGACGAAAGCCGACCCGGACTTCGAACGTGCGCTGGTGGCGCACCGGCTGCGAGGCGGGTCCGGCGCTGACCTGCATGCCGGTGACGTAGAAGGTGTCGCTGGTGGCATCAAAACTGAGCGCGTTCGGCGAGAAGTGCATCGAGACGCGCTCGCGCTTGATCGCGTCGACCTGCTCGCCGATCACCGCCAGCACCTCGCGGCGCAATGCCGGGGCGAGCAGCGGTTCCAGTGCACGTTGAATGAAGTCCGCCGACCCCGCGCCGACGTTGCCGAGCAGTTCGGCGACGTAGACCGCCCAGGCCTCCTTCACCTCGCGGCTGGCGCTGTCGCGGGCGACGTTGACCTGCCCTTCCAGGATCGGCGGCACCAGCACCACGGTGCGATCGGCACGCACCAGGCTGATCAGGGTGAGCAGGTTGGTCAGCAGCAGCAGCGCAACGGCGATGCGGTGAAAGCGGTTCTCGGTGTTGATGCCGCGCCAGGTGCGCGTGAGCGTGCGGTAGTGCATGGGGCTGATCAGGAGTCGGGTCAGGACTGGGGTCAGGACCGCCAGGTGCGGCTGAAGGGGTTCGGACAGGTGCGCGCCGGCAGCGGCAGCAGGCCGCGCCAGTAGCACCAGTGCAGCGCAAAGCCGTCCGGGCGGCTGTCGCGGAAGCGGCCATACAGACGCGAGAGCACGAAGCCGATGACGAGGAAGAGCAACAGCCGGTCGGAGAGGATGCCGACCACCAGCATCAGGATCAGCGGGATCAGGTCATCCAGGCGCCACAGCAGCAGCGAGGGTGGATCATCGACGCCATGAGGCAGTTCCAGGGGTTGCACGTGTCTCGTCTCCGTTGGCTGGGAGGCGATAGCGTGGCGTGGATTGGCGGTTTGGCGCGACGCGGAAAGGTGGCGGATCGCAGGGTCGTTTCGCGGCACGGCCAACGAGGCGAACGGTTGCGGCGGGCTGCCGGTCCTTCGCCCGCAATGCCGGCAGGTCCAGCTTGGCAGACATCTGCTACGCTGGCTGCTGGCCTAGCCGTCCTCACCCCTGGAGTCCAGCATGTCCCCAGCACGCGCTCTGTTGATCCTTTTTCTGATGTTGACCGCCGATCTGTGTCTGGCAGACGGACAGCCGGTGTCGTTCCTCGACATGACCAGCGAGGTGCCGGCGGACTGGATCGCCAGCGAGCCGAGCAGCGACATGCGACTGCTGCAGTTCACCGTGCCGGCCGCCGACGAGGCAGGCGCCGCGGAACTGGTGGTCTACTACTTCGGCCCCGGCCAGGGCGGCAGTCTGGAGGCCAACGTGTCGCGTTGGACCTCCCAGTTCAGTTCGGACGACGGTCCGGTTGAACCCGTCATCACGCCGCTGACCGGCAAGGTGCCGGCGACGCTGGTGGAACTGACCGGCAGCTATGCCCGCGGTGTCGGCGTCGGACCGGTTGGCGATGCGTTGCCGAACCGAACCCTGCTGGCCGGGGTGGTGGAGACGCCGCGCGGCAATCTGTACCCGCAACTCTATGGTCCAGCGGATGTGGTGGCGAAGCACAAGGCGGACTTCGTGGGCTTTATCACCGGGATCAGCCAGGTTC
>CAVPHF010000037.1:0-83052 GCA_963704155.1 uncultured Gammaproteobacteria bacterium | reverse complement strand
TTCTCGATGTCCGCCGGCATAAGATCCCCGGCAGCATGCGACGCAGCATGGTGCAATTCGACGCACCGAGAGGCTTTGGCGTCAAAGCTGCCACTGGCGGTCCCCGGCGGCAGGCGGGCCGCGACGCAGAACCGTCGAGCCGAGCCCCAGTGTACAATCAGTTGACGCCCGTGAACTCCCGAACCGCCGGACCCCACCCCGCCCCCGAACAGCGCCCAGGGTTGGTAACGGGCGACGGCTGCGTTAGCGGTTCATGCCCGGAGGGCCCGGCTTGCGTCGCTGGGTCTGCGTGACCTCGCCAACGATCACATTGCGGAACTGCGCAACGACGCCGTCCCCGACCTTTACGCCATCGAGCAGCGAGGGGTCATCGACGTCGAAGGTCCGCGTCTGATTGGGTCCTTTGATTGTCACGGCGCCGGCTGCCTGATCGACACCGACAATTGTGCCCGACACCGATAACGTCTCGGTGATGGTACCGCTTGGCTTCCTGCCTGGGTCCCGCTCGACATCGGTGATCATATCCACGGCGGGCGGCGTTCCCGCGTCGGCTGGCGTTAGCCCGATCAGCGCGCTGCTGATCTCTGTGATCGTCACCTTGTCACCGATCTTGATCTGATCGATCCGGCTCACCGCCGGTGGTACGTGCAGGACGTGGAAAACGCCGTCGGCGTCTTTCAGCGTCATCAGCCGGGTCTCGGTGTTCACAACCATGACCTCGCCCGCAAGTTGGCTACCGCTGATCTCGGCAACGACGGGCTCCGCGGCCTGCGAAAACGCGACTCCGGGCAACGCTGCGCCAGCGGTCAGCAAAGCGCCGAGGGCAAGTCTGGGTAAGTTCTTCTGCATGAAATGTCCTCTGATTGCAGTCATTGATGCGGCGCGACGATCCTGACTCAGGGACGCCGCACCGGCTTGAGGAGGGATAGTAAAGCCTAGCACCGATAGACAAGTGTCGGCCAGCTCCAGACACTCACCCGTTCGCCGCGCGCGACCGCTAAACGCCGTTAAGCGGACCTCGAATGTGTTTCCAAGCGCTTGGACGCCTTTTGAATCGACTCCCCCCACATGCGCTCCAGTACATTACTTCCTGCGCGATCTCGCCCCCTTGTGATTCTTCCGCCATTGGCCAGGCGTGATACCGCTCCAGCGCCGGAATGCGCGCGTGAAGGCACTGGCGTCGGCGTAGTCAAGTGACTCGGCGATCCGGTGAAGCTCCATCCGGGTGTCTTCGAGCAGCTGCCGGGCGATCTCGAAGCGCCCCTCGTCCAAGAGTTCCTGAAAGCTCGTGCCGCAAGCATTCAAGCGACGGCTGAGCGTGCGGCTGTGGATCGAGAAGAGCTTCGCGACCTGGTCCGACCTGGCCTGATCCATCAGCAGTGCCGTCCGCAACAGGCGCCGCACCTGCCCGGGCAAGTCGTCGCCGTATTCGGCCTCGAGCGCATCGATCTGCGCCTGCAGTAAGCGGCGTAGCTCGGGATCGGCCCCTGGCAAGGGGTGATGCAACCAGTCGGCTTGGAACACCACCGCGTTCAGCGCGGTGTCGAAGAGCAACGGAGCCCCGAAAAAACTGCGAAAGGGACGGACATCCTCCGGCTCGCGGTGAGCAAAGCGGACCTCGGTCGGCTTCCAGTCCGGGCCGCACAGCGTGCGCAGGATGTTGACCATGGCGGCCACTGCACCGTCCCCGATCTGATCGGTCGCCACCGTGCCGGATTGATAGATCTCGTACCTCAGCATCGCCAGATCGCCGTCCAGCTCCAGGTGCGCTACCGCGCCGCGGACGTGGAGATGCAGAAAGCGCACGAGACTCCTGAGGGCCGTGCCAACGTCTGGCGAGTATTTCACCAGCAGGCCCATCAACCCCAGGGAATGCAGACCGGCCTGCTGGCCGACCAGCAGCCCCAGATGCTGGCAGCCGGTGCTGTCGACACAGTGCGCTAACAGGCGGCTGCGCGCCGCGTAGGAAATCCGATTGTCAGGATCATCGAACAGGCCGAGGTCGAATCCCGCCTCGGCCAGCACCTCACCCGGGTTTGCACCCAGGCTCCGAAGAACCGCCGGCAGTGCCATGGTGGCGCCGATACGAAGCTCAGTCTCCGCCTGTGTGGGTTCTGTTGGGCGTCGGGCCATGGGGACGGGGTGTCGACTACTGGATCGCGTTTGCCATCATAGGCAGGCCTGTCAATAAAAGTCTATCCGGTGTCTTGATATGTCAATTTTCGCCGCAGACGCCGTGATAGAGTGGCGTTCAAGCGTCGCTGGCAGACATTGGTGACCACCTTCGTCCGGACAACCGATGTCGAGATGAAACGCACGCTGATTCTGAGGGGCGACTTGATGACGTCGCAACGCACAGCGCTCTGATCAATGAGAGGAATCGAAGATGAACCCACAGCGGCTATCGAGCCTCCTTGCTGGCACATTCCTGCTGGCGTCTATGGCGACGCTCGCGGCACCCGAGCACCGCCAGCTTCCCGAACGCAAGCAAACGACCCTTGGCCTCTACCACGGCCCGAAGATGAACGCCAATTTTGTCAAGGAGGTTAAAGCACTCGTTGAGCCGACTGACACCGTGCTGCTCATTTGCCGCTCGGGCGACCGCAGTGCCAAGGCCGTCGACCTGTTGGCGGCTGCCGGCTTCGAGAACGTCTACACGGTCACTGACGGATTTGAAGGCGACAAGGTGAAGGATCCCGGCAGCGTCTTTGACGGAAAAAGGATGAGGAACGGCTGGAAGAACTCGGCCCCGTGGGTCTATGACATCGATCCGGAAAAACTCATCCTCGAAGAATATGCATCCGAGCATAAGCAATAGTGCAGCCTATGCGCCGGACTCGAGCCAACCCGGAAGCGACGACCCAGAAGCGATGATCATGACGGCTTCGTCGCCGAGGCGGGGTCCGCCGTGGCGACCGGCCGGCTCGCCGGCTCGACCCCTTATCTCGGCGAGACCGGCATGGAGATGCAGTTCGTCGACGGCGCCTCCGGGGTCTCGGTAGCGAGACCTGAAACAACCCCACACGCAGGGCAGGCCAGCGGATGAAAACAACCACAAGACTTGTCGCCGTCCTGGCACTGCTGCTGTTCGTCTGGTACCTGTTCGCCGATCGCATCACGCCCTACACGTCGCTCGCGCGGGTCAAGGCGATCGTGATCGAGGTGGTGCCGCAGGTCTCTGGCTACGTTGCCGCGCTGGCGGTGACCAACGCGCAGCTCGTTGAGGGCGACGACCTGCTGGCCCGGATCGATCAGCGACCCTTCGTGCTGGAGGTGGAAAAGGCGCGCTCCGCGCTGCAATCGGCGACACAGTCCGTCGGCGCCAGCTCGTCCCAGGTCGAGGTCGCCCAGGCCAACCTCACCCAGGCCGAGATCGGCCTCGAGAACGTGAAGGTCCAGAGCGTCGCGCATCTTCGAGCTGGAGCAGAAGAGACTGGTCGCCAAGGCCAAGGCCGACGACATGCGCGCCGACCTGGCCGCCGCCAAGAGCAAGGTGGCCGGGGCGCGGGCGGATCTGGAAAAGGCGCGACAACAGCTGGGTGATCAGGGCACGGACAACGCCGAGATCCGCTCCGCCATCGCCCAGTTGGGCGAGGCGGAGCTCGATCTGGAATGGACCGACAACCCCGCGCGCGGCGATCGGCATCCTCTTGGTGACAGTCCTGATCATGGCCCTGTGCCTGGTGGCGGGCGGCATCTCACAGGCCTACCCAGCGCTCTTTTTGATCGCGCTCTTCCCTGCGTTGTTCTGGACCTTCCGCTCCGGTCTGCAAGGTGGTTCGTCCCTGGTGATGATCCTACTGCTGGTCGGCTTGATGCTGGTGCCGATGGTCGCGAACACCACGGTGGAGATCACGCGGGATGTCGCCGGCTCGTTCGTCGGCAACATCGGCATCTCGCTGGTCGTAACGCTGCTCCTGTTCGCCCTGATTCCGCCACTGCCAACGGAGCCGGCGCCGGCGCGCCTGGATCCTGACGGCCATCACGGGCTCCTACGCGGTCGCCTACTTCAGCTTCGGCTGGACCAACGTCCACACACCCATCTACATCGCCATCTACGCTTACAGCGCCAACCTGGCGCGCGGTCTTACCGTCACCAAGGGCATCCTCGCGGCCAATGTCGCGGCGGGTCTGGTCACCTTGGTCATGTACCAGCTCACCGTCATGGCGCCGCACTTTCCGCTCATTGCAACGATGACGCTGGCCGTCGTGCTGGTCCTCGCCCGCATGATCACGTCCGATGCGCCCTGGGCGCCGCTGGCCGGATTCGCTCTGAGCGTGGTGATGATCCTCTACGGCGAGTCGATCATCCCCTTCGGCGATGAGGGCGGCGCCAGCTTCGCCGACCGCTTGGGCGAACTTGGCGTGGCGGCGATCTACGCCGTCGCGGCGCTCTGCGTCTTGGATGCGTATTTCCCCCGGCGAGAGTCGGGACCGGAGGAAGTCCAAGCGTCCCCCGCGCCCGCAAGTGAGATCAATTGAGCTTGAGCCCGACGACCCAAGCGTGAATCCTCACTGAGACAATGTACGAAAACCTGTCCATCCTCGCCGCCTTCGTCTTCCTCTACAGCGTCGTCGCTGGCCGCCTGGAACGAACGCCGATCAACGGCGCGTTGGTATTCACCGCGTTCGGCCTCGCACTCGGGCCTATGGGTCTCGGTCTGCTGCACCTGAACGTCGACACCGAGGGCCTGCGCTCCCTGGCCGAACTCACCTTGGCGCTGGTGCTGTTCACGGACGCCTCGAACGCCAACCTTGGTGTGTTGGAGCGCAGTATTCGTATCCCGCAACGTCTGCTGTTGATCGGCCTGCCGCTGACCATCCTGCTCGGTTTCGGCGTCGGCGTACTAGTGTTCCATGACCTGGGGCTGTTGGAGATCGCGATCCTCGCAACCATGCTGGCGCCGACCGATGCGGCGCTCGGCAAGGCTGTGGTCACCGCTGAATCGGTCCCGCCCAAGATCCGCGAGGGACTGAACGTCGAAAGCGGTCTGAACGACGGCATCTGCGTGCCGATCCTGTTCGTCTTCCTCGCCCTGGTGGCCGACGCCACGGCGCATGACCGGACCGGGGCGCTCGCGCTGCACCTGCTGGCCGAGGAGATCGGCATCGGCGTCGCGGTCGGCATGGGGCTGACGTTGGTCGGCACCTGGCTGCTGAAGCTGTGTGTCGCCCGGGTCTGGGTGACCGAGACCTGGCGCCAGTTGCCGGTTGTCGCACTCGCGATGGCCTGCTTTGCGCTGGCGCAGACGCTGGGCGGTAGCGGCTTCATCGCCGCCTTCGTTGGCGGCTTGCTGTTCGGCTGGTTGGCGAAGTCGCACAAGCACGCGCTGCTGCTGGCCGCCGAAGGCACCGGCGACACCCTGGCGCTGCTGACCTGGGTCGTGTTCGGCACCGCGGTGGTCGGCCAGGCCGTCGGCGGATTCAGTTGGGCGGTCGTGCTCTACGCCCTGCTCAGCCTGACCGTGATCCGCATGCTGCCGGTGTTTCTGGCGCTGTCCGGCACCGGCCTACGCAACGACGAGAAGTTGTTCATGGGTTGGTTCGGCCCGCGAGGGCTGGCCAGCATCGTGTTCATCGTGATCGTGCTGGGGGAAAACCTGCCCGGCGCACAGACCCTGACCAGCATTGTGGTGTGCACGGTGGTGCTGAGCATCATCGGTCATGGCCTCAGCGCCAACCCGCTGGTTGCCGCGCTCGCGCGTCGGAGAAAGTCAACCAATTTGTAGAGTTGCGAATATTCTGAATGAGTAACACCAGCGTTCCTCTGGATCACGAGGTAGGCATTTAAGCTCACACCACGGGATTTGGCCTAGTCCTTAGAGCTTCGAGACCGCACTATCGTCGACGCGTCGCACGGATAGATTGGAGATGGCAAGTGCCCCATGGGCAACAGTTTGATAGCACCAGATGCTATCCAATGCTTCAGTCAGCCGCTTGCACTTAACCTGGACTTTAGACTGCATCGCAGCGGCGGGCTGGACTCGGCGTCGCGCCTGACCTGCGCCGCGACCAGGCCGGACAACGCGGTGTCGGACCCCTGCGTTGAATCACGCGCGCCAAACACCATCCAGTACGGCATGGATTCAGTCACGCAAGCCCTTCTCGGTGCCGCGGTCGGCGAGGCGACCCTTGGCCGGCGTGTCGGTGCCAAGGCGCCGCTGTGGGGTGCCATTCTGGGTACCTTGCCTGACCTGGACGTGCTCTACCCCTTCGCCGACCCGGTAGGCGCCTTCACCTGGCACCGGGGGCCGAGTCACTCGCTGTTCGTCCTTGCCGCCCTGACGCCCGTGGTCGTGTGGCTGATCTTGAAGCTGCACCCCGGCTCTTCGGAGCATCGACGCGGTTGGTACCGTCTGGTGCTGATGGTGTTCGGCACCCACGTCTTACTAGACTGCTTCACCGTCTACGGCACCCAGGCCCTGTGGCCGCTGCCCGTGCCGCCGGTGGGTTGGGCGACCACCTTCATCATCGACCCGCTCTACACCCTGCCGCTGGCCGCCGGTGTGCTCGCCGCCCTGCTGCTTCGGCGCAGTCCAGCGCGGGCCTGGCGCTGGAACCTGGCGGGTCTGGCCTTGAGCAGCCTCTACCTCGCCTGGAGTGCGGGCGCCAAGCTCTACGTCGACCATCGGGTGCGCGACATCCTTGCCCAGGAGGGGGTGCACTACGAGCACCTGCAGACCCAGCCTACGCCCTTCAACACCCTTCTTTGGCGGGTGGTGGGCGTGAACGGCGGGGGATATTTCGAGGGTCTCTGGTCCCTGGCCAGCCCGGAGAAGGGGTTGACCCTGACGCACTACGAGCACCGGCCCGAGCTGCTGGCGGACATCGGCGCGTCACCCGCCGTGCAACGCCTGCAATGGTTCACCAGGGGGCTCTACAGGGTCGTGCAGGACGACCAGGGTGTCGTCATCGGCGATCTGCGCATGGGCCTGGACCCGGATTACGTGTTCGCCTTCCGCGTCGCCGAGATGGGCAATCCGCATCCCAGCCCCATCGTTCCCGAGCGCATCCGCACCGAGCACGACCTCCGGCGGCTGCGCGCGCTGTGGGAACGGATCTAGATCATCAAACAGGAACGAAGAACCACCATGCATCCGACGCAATCCTTTTCCTTTGGACGGGCCGCGCTCGCACTATGCGTGCTGGGCGCGGCAGCGCTTCCAGCTATCGGGGACACCGTGAAGATCACCCCGCTGGGCAGCCACGACGGCGAGTTCTGCCGCTTTGACCGGGCGCTCATCCTGGAAGACCCCGATGGCACGCGATTCCTCTACGACGCTGGCCGCACGGTTGCCGGCCCGGAGGACCCGCGTCTCGGCCAGATCGACGTGGTGCTGGTGAGCCATCTGCACGGGGATCATGTCGGAGACCGTCGCATCGAGCGTGTCAATGCCGGCACCTGCGCCGAGCCGGAGACCCCGGTCGTGGCGACACCGAACACCAGTAGCGTCGAAATCGCGCTCGCCAAGGGCGCGACGATCATCACCGGCAGCGAGATGCCGCGCTTCTTCGCCACCAAGCTGCAGGCGCTCGGCGGCGACCCCTCCGCATCGCAGCTGGTGCGCTTCGGCGGCTCGCGCACGGTCGGGGGTGTGTCCATCACCACCGTGCCGGCGGTGCATTCGAATGGCGTCTCTGGGGACTTCATCGGCGGCAAGCTCGGCGCCATGCTTGATGCCGCGGGGCTGACCGCCTACGCGGGGCCACCGACCGGCTACGTGCTGACCTTCTCGAACGGCCTGGTCATCTACCTGTCCGGGGACACCGGCATCACCGCGGAGCAGGACGCGGTCGTGCGTGGGCACTACGGGGCGAGGCTCGTGGTCATGAACATCGGCGACACCTTCACCACGGGCCCGAAGGAAGCGGCCTATGTCATCAACCAACTGATCAAGCCGTCTGCGGTCATCGCCTCCCATGTCAATGAGGCCGCGACCGAGGACGGAAAGGTCGTCCCGAACACCAAGACCGATACCTTCATCAAGACGTCCTCGGTCCCCGTCCATCTGCCGTTGAGTGGCCTCACCATGGACTTCGACAGCAACGGGCACTGTGTGAGCGGGTGCTGAGTGTGCCAGCGATGGCAGAGAATACCGACGAACTTAGCTGCCGCGAGTCGCGATCCGTCGCACTCGTCACGGGCGCGACCGGGACGATCGGCAGGGCGATCGCGGCCCGCATCGCGTCGCATCTGCACTATGAGGTCGTTCTCCTTTGCCGCGATACGTCGAAGGGGCAGGCGGCAGTTGGCGATATTCAGCGTCGCACGGGCAACGCGCGGGTCCGTTGCGAGGTCGCGGACCTAGCACGAGGCGATTCCATCGCTGCACTCGCGGCACGCTGGGAGGGGCCCGTTCATGTGCTGGTCAACAATGCCGCGACAACGCCGCGGCGGCGGGAAGAGACGCCGGAGGGCATCGAGGTTCAGTTCGCCACCAACGTGCTCGGCTATTTCCGGATGATCGCGGGCTTCGAAACGCACCTGGTGGGCTCGGCGCCGGCGCGCGTCCTGAACGTGGCGAGCTATTGGGCCGGCGGGCTGGACCTGGATGATCTCGAGTTCCGCCACCGCCGCTACGACAACGATTTGGCCTACCGGCAGTCGAAGCAGGCCGATCGAATGCTGACGGTGGCCTTCGCCGATCGACTCAAAGGGCGCGGAGTGGTGGTCAACGCCTGTCACCCTGGCGACGTCGTCTCCACCTTGAGTCGAAACCTGGGTTTCGGCGGCCACGAGACCGCGGATCAAGCGGCCAGCACCCCCGCCTGGCTCGCAACCGACGCAATCGGGGCGCAGGTCACCGGCAGGTATTTCGAGCACAGGCGCGAAGTGTCCTGCCGTTTCGGTGCCGAGCGCAAGGCCGTCCAGGCCCTTTACCGGGCCTGTCAGCGCTACGGCTGAACCACAAATCGGAGAACCATCATGAGCACTCGACCCATTCACGGCATGAGCGGCCTGCTGGCCGCATTCCTCTTCTGCAACCTTGCTGCGGCGCCGGCGGCGGCCGAGCCGGATGTCGCGACCTCCCCGGCGCCGCAGCAGGTCACGCTGATCAAGAGCCCGCCCGAGATCCTCACCCGCCAAAAGCTGCCCAACTTCGTCGGCATCTCAGCGCAGACCGCCGGCGCGACGGGCCTGTCCATGAACCTGGTGATCATCCCTCCGGGCGCCTCCGCCGAGCCGCACTTTCACAAGGGCTTTGAGAGTGCGGTCTACGTGCTCGAGGGACGCGTGCAGACGCGTTACGGGCCGAAGCTCGAGCAGTCGGTCATCACCGAGGCGGGCGATTTCCTGTTCATCCCGCCCGACGTGCCGCACCAGCCGGTCAACCTGAGCGAGACCGAGGCGGCCCGCGCCATCGTGGTGCGCAACGACCCCGACGAGCAGGAGCACGTCATTCTCTATGACCCGAAAGGCGATGATTGAGTCGCGAATGCTTGCGGGCGCGACGCGGGGGAGATCTCCGCCTCGATCTACGCGCCGGAGTCTTTGGCGGCGGTCTTCAGATCGAACGCGCTCTGCAGGTCCATCCAGAACTCCGAGATGGTCCCGAAATCGCGCGAGAGTCGCAGCGCCGTATCCGGCGTGATCGCGCGGCGCTCGCGCACAATATCGTTGACGCCGGCCGCAGGAACCTCGAGTTCGACGTCCGCCGGTTCCGCAACGGGTGCAATCAAGCAGAGCGATCGGGCGCTGCCAAACGCTCCATAGCGACCAGGCAGAGCAGCCCGAGCACCATGATCGCCGCGACCATCAAGAGCGAGCCGTTGAAGGTGCCGGTCAGCTCCGAGAGTTCGCCGGCAATAACCGGCGCAACGATCTGCGCAACGCCGTAGCCGAGCGTTAGCCGCGCCATGATCTGCGCCGGGTGCGCGGGATAACGCACCCCGACCATGGTCAGCACCAATGACACGATGCCGATGAAGGTCAGCCCGAACAACAGGGCGCTCGCCACCGCCGCCGCCAGCGATCCGCTCAAGACCGGCAGCACGATGCCCAACACTTGCAAAAGATACGCAAACTCGAGCGTACGCAAATAACCCAAATGCCGCGCGAGCCGGTCCCAAAGCACTGGCGCGGGCGCCGCCGCCAGCCCTACGAGCAGCCACATGAGGCCGCCCTGCCCCGCCAACGCCGGCTGTTGCTCGGTGATGAGCACCGTGAAGGTGGCATTGATGGCGTAGCCGAAACCCGCGCAAAGATAGGCCGCCTGCAACAACCACAGCCAGCGCGGGCTGGGCTCACGTGCAGCCTCCACATGATGCGCGGCGAGCTGGGTCCCCTGATCCGGCCGCGGCAACCAAAGCCAAGCGGGCAGTAATAACAACGCGCCGACCAGCGTCAACAGCCACCACTGCCCGCGCCAATCGGTAAAAGGCGCGGCCAACTCTACCAACAACCCGCCCAGTACAATGCCGATGCCAAGCCCACTGAAGTGGATACCCAGCTCACTACGATGCCCATGCCGGATCAGCCAGTTGAGGATCAGCCCCGAACCCAGCATCAACCCCGCAGCGGTGCTTAGCCCCGCCAGATAGCGGCTTGCACCCCACAACACCGGCGACTCCGCCAGCGCCATCATCGCCGTCGTTGCCACCGCCAATACCAGACCGATGCGGTACAGCCGGTCCTTTAGCATCAAATCCTTGAGCCGCGTCACCAACAATACCCCGGAGAGATAGCCGAGATAGTTCCACCCCGCCAGCCAGCCAGCCAAGGCGTCCCCCATCCCCGTCTCCGGCTGCATATAGGCGAGCATTGGCGTATACGCGAAACGCGCTACCCCCATGGTGAGCACCAGCGCAAAGATGCCCGAGGCAAGCACAGAAAAGCGACCGGGCGGCGGCATAGCAACCCCAGCGGATCAGCCAAAAGGGCAAGCAGTCTACCGCTTCTAATCAGAGCCGCACTGGGTTTTCGGCGTTGCTTCAATGGCAGATCGGCCGCAAACTTGCCCTGTTGCGAGCCTGGCGCCAGCTTTCCGGGGCCAAAGACCACTGCAGAGTGGCAGACGCGGTTGCAGTTGGGAACCTTTGGAATCTGGATTAACCATGCCGGAAACGTTGGAGCAAGTGCGCGATTGGGTCGAAGCCGACGCGCCGGTGATTTGGCTGTTGGGCAAGACGCAGGCTGGCAAGACCAGCATTGTCGCGGAGATGACAGGGCAGGCGTACGACCAAATCGGCGCTGGCTATCTGCCGATGACGCGCCAAAGTCGTGTTTATGCATTCCCCCAAGAACAACCGGTGCTGCGTTTCCTCGACACCCGCGGTCTGGGTGACGATGCCGGCTATGACCCGGAGGGCGATCTTGCGCAGGCCGAGGCACAGGCGCACTTGGTCATGGCCGTGGTGCGCGTCGACGATCTGGAGTTGGACGAGATCCTGTCGGCGCTGCGGCAGGTTCGACGCCAGCGGCCGGATGTGGCGTTGATCGTTGCCCAGACCGGGCTGCATCGCCGCTACTCGCGAGGCGATCGGCATCCGGTCCCCTATCCGTTCGACGGCAGCGATGATGATCTGCGTCGCGCCGGAGTGCCGGATGAGATTGGCCGCGTCATGCTGGCGCAGCGCCGACTGTTTTCCGAGCTGCCAGGCCGCAAGCCACCGCTGTTCGTGCCGCTGGACTTCACGCGGCCGGAACAAGGGATCGCACCTGCCGATTACGGGGCCGAGCGCCTCTGGGACGCGCTGGAGCAGACCTTGCCCTATGTGGTGTCGGACCTCAAGGGCGCGCGGCGCGACCTGTCGTTGCAGCAACGCGTGCGTATCAAGCTGATCCTGCCGTGGGCGGTCGCGGCGTCGACCGCAAACGCCCTTCCCGTGCCGGTGATCGGCGGCTTGGGCTCGGCCAGCCTGCAGGCCGCCATGGTGACGCAGATCGGGCAGCGCTTTGGCTTTTCCGCCAATTTGGACCTCTGGCGAGAGTTCGCGGCCACCATGGGGGCCGGCTTTGCGCTCGGCTTCGCGGGTAGCTGGGCAGTGCAGCAGATCTTGAAACTCGGGCTTGGCTGGGGAACGGCGGCCACCGCGTCCTGGACGTTCGCGATCACCTGGGGGATCGGCGAGGCGGCTTTGTACTATTTCGCCGAGAAGGCCGCCGGGCGCGAGCCGGATCGTGCCGTTCTAAACGAGCGCTATGGCGAAGGCCTGAAGGAGGCCCGCGAGCGCTATTCCGCCCGCAAGCGAAATAGCGAATGACACCGAAGAAGCGCACACGCTGGACGGAGCTTCGCCGGCATTATTGGCGGGAACTCTGGGGCCTGCTGCTAGTGGCCGTGTTGCTATTCATCCCTTGGCTGCTCGGGCTCGCGTTCGGCGTTTGGTTTCTCTGGCAGCAAGGCTGGGGATGGTATTGGTGGGGCGGCTCCCTGGCGTTGGTCTTATTGGCCATTGCCCTCTCCCGGTTTGCACTCAAGCAAAGGCCGCATCGGCTCGGCCTGGCGACCGCCACGCCCGGCGCCTCACCCGCCGAGCAGCAGGCGCGCGAGGCGTTGAAAGAACTGGCGGCCACGGTCACCGCGGATGACCTACGTGACGCCGAGACGGTGCAACATCTGATCAGGCGCGCTTTCCATGCGGTTGCGGCCGCCCATGCACCCGGTGATGAGGCCGCGCTATGGCGTTTTACGCTGCCGGAGCTGCTGCTGATGGGAGAGGATCTGACCCATCGACTGCGCGTGAGTCTGACGCGCGAGTTCCCGGTTCTGCGTCATGTCGAGCTGACCTGGTTCGTCAAGCTCTACGATGCCGCCGAGCCTGCTCAGCGGTTATGGAATATCTTTCGCGTGCTGCGGTGGATCAATCCGGCCCAGGCGCTGCTCGCCGAACTGCGCGGTGTGCTGTCCGGCAATGTGCTCAGTACCCTGGGTGTAAAGTCGAAGGCGCAGATCGCCGCTATTCTGGTCGAGGAGGCCGGCGAAGCCGCGATCAAGCTCTACTCTGGGCGCTATCGGCGCCGCAGCGATGAACTGCTGCGGACCGCTCCGGAGCCGAGCACCGATGCGGCGGCGGAGCCCTTGACCATCCTGCTCGCCGGCCGACCCAATGCCGGCAAGTCCAGTTTGCTCAACGGCCTGCTCGGCCTAGCGCGCGAGCCGGTCGGCTTGTTGACGCCGGCGACCGCCGCCTGTCGCGCCTACGAGTTTCATTCCGATCTGGCCGGCGAGCTGATCCTGGTTGATTGTCCCGGCGCCGAGGGCAAGGCCAGCGACCCCTGGTTGGCACAGGCCGCCAAGAGCGACCTGGTGTTGTGGGTTACGGCGGCGAACCGGGCGGACAGGGCGGCCGAACAGACCGCGCTGTCAGCACTGCATCAACTGACCGCCTCCGATCCGCGGCTGCGCGCCATTCCATGTGTGCTGGTACTGACACATGCCGATCGGCTCGACCCGCCGATGGAGTGGTCGCCGCCCTACGACATCAAGCACGGACAGCGCCCAAAGGAGATCCACCTGCGCGAGGCCCGCGGAGCCGCTTCGCAGCAGCTTGGGATCGCGCCAGAACGGTCCGTGCTGGTCGCCTTACCGCCGGACGAAACGCCTTGGAATCTCGATGCCCTGGCCCGCGCCATCAGCGATGCCTTGCCGGAAGCGCAGCAGAAACAGTTGGAGCGCGGCCTGCGTGCCGACGGTTGGTTCAAGGTGCTCAGCGACGGCGTGCTCAGCCTGCCTAACACGGTATCGGGTGTGATCTCGACCACGATTAAGGGCATGATGCGTTGAGGCTGGCCATTCAACTGGTCTGGAACTGGTCTGGAATGGGTCCCCGGCAACTTGATCCTAATCCTGATGACAGGCCCAACACCGTTGCAGATTGATCTCGCGTGATGCGTGCACTTCGGTTGGAAGACTTAGTCCGCCTAAGGCAGGACCTTGCCGAACCGGTGCCCGCGCCGGGCGAGGCTCTGGTGCGGGTGCGTCTGGCCGGCATCTGCGCAACGGATCTGGCACTGATACGGGGGTACCTGCCGTTTCGGGGGACGCTGGGGCACGAGTTCGTCGGCGAGGTTGCGGCTGCCCCGGGTGCGACGGATTGGATCGGACGCCGCGTGGTCGGTGAGATCAATATCGCCTGTGGCAGCTGTCGGCACTGCCGCGCTGGGCGGCGATCGCATTGCGAACACAGACAAGTCACAGGCCTGCGCGGGCGCGACGGCGCGTTCGCGGACTATCTGTGCCTGCCGATCGCCAATCTCCACCAGGTGCACGATTCGATTCCGGACGAGGCCGCGGTCTTCACCGAGCCGTTGGCCGCAGCGCTGGAGATACCCGAGCAGGTCGAAATCCGCCCGGAGTTGCGCGTGCTCGTGGTCGGCGCAGGTCGGCTCGGACAGCTCATTGCCCGCGTCTTGCGCCTGACCGGCTGCCAGTTGTCGGTGGTCGCAAGATATCCAGGCCAGCATAGGCTGCTGGCGGCTGCCGGCATCGCCAGCCTTGCCGAGGATGCGGTGGCGGCCCATGCGGCCGACCTCGTCGTCGAGGCAACCGGTTCCCAGGGCGGGTTCGCGTTGGCCCAGCAGGCCGTTCGCCCGCGCGGCACCATCGTTCTCAAGAGCACCTACCGCGGCAACATGGCGGTGGATTTGTCGGCCCTGGTGGTCAATGAGATCACGCTGATCGGCTCGCGCTGCGGCCCGTTCTCGGCGGCGCTGCGCCTGCTGGAGCAACGTCTGGTCGACCCGCTGCCGCTGATCGACAGCCGCTTTCCGCTCGAGCAGGGTTCGGCGGCGCTGGACCGAGCCGCCGAGCGGGGAATCATAAAGGTCTTGCTCGACTGCGCCTGAATTCCTTGGGCAAGCCGCGACCGCGCGTCGATGCGGCGCCCAAGTCAGTCGCAGCCGAGGTGTCTGCATCGCCCAGCTGGCGACCGTTGCGCCCGGGTCGACCCGGACGCGCGACCGCCGCCTGCATCAGGTGTCCAACCCGCCGTCGCTGTGCTTGCCCTCCTCGCGCGACTGCGCCGCGTTCGACTGCGACGTGCCGGTCAGCTGCGCAAGCTTGCCGCCGTCGTCGGCGATGTACAGATGCACATCGCGCTGCGGGAACGGGATGCCGATGTCTGCCGCGTCGAAGCGTTTCTTGACCTCGCGCGTGATATCCCAATACACGCCCCAGTAATCGCCGGTCTTGGCCCAGGGTCGAACGATAAAGTTCACCGAAGAATCCGCCAGCGCGTTCATGCGGATGGTCGGCGCCGGTTCGGGCAGCACGTCCGGATGCGCGTTAACGATCTCGTCGAGAATGGCCAGCGCCTTGTCTACGTCGTCGTCGTAGCCGATGCCGAATTCCATGTCCACGCGGCGCTCGTCGTTGCTGCTGGCGTTAGTAATGACGTCACCCCAGATCTTGTTGTTCGGCACCACCATCGTTTTGTTGTCGAAGGTCTTGATGCTGGTAGCGACCAGGTTCACCGCCTCAACCGAGCCGGACACGCCGCCGGCATCGACCACATCACCGACATCGAATGGCCGGAAGAGCAGGATCATCATGCCGCTGGCAAAGTTGCTCAATGAGTCCTGCAACGCAAAGGCAATGATGAAACCGGCGGCGCCGACCAACGCAAGCAACGGACCGACGCTGACCTCAAGCGCGGCCAGGGCCATGATTAGACCGATCGCAAGCACGATCCAACGCGCGGCCTTGACCAGGAAGTCCTCCAGCAGACGCGAGGTGCCCGGCACACGCTTGATCGCACGATGGATCAGGCCACTGAATATGCCCGAGATGATCCAGGCAGCCAGCAGAATGCCGAAGAACTTAAGCAGGTTGAGGCCCCAGCGGATGCCGCCCTCTTCGGACTGGAACCACGCCTTGATCGCCAGCAATGCTGAGGTCGTGTCCGTGACATCCAGCTCGATACCCCTCACCGCCGTGGCATAGAGCTTGTAATCCTGGATCTCCGCCAGGGTCGCGGAGTCGTCTTGATCGGTCTTCGTTTCCAGCTCGGTGATAACGGCCTTGAGCTGATCGAGCAGGACGGTCCGCTCCTCTCGAAGCTCCCCCACGACCTCGAGCAGCGCCAATTTCTCTTCCTGTTGCGTCTCTTTCGCATCGCCGTCGGCGCTGCCGGGCTGCGCCTCGGCAGTTTCGGTCTGCTTGGCAATCTCCTCTGTCTTGGCGATCTCCCGGTTCTGGCGCTTCACGGCGATCTCCGCCTCGGCGATCTCTTCCGCCTTGGTCTGCACCAGCCCCTGCCAGGCATTCGCCTCGATCAGCAGTTGATCCTTGGTCAGGGGCTTCAACAGCAGCGCCAGCTCGTCGGTTGGGATGCTTGGGTCATCGATTGTCTCCGGCTCCGGCGGCGGCGAATCACCCTCCTGCGCGCTCAACGCCATCGGAAGCCAAGACAGCAGAAGACAGAGAAACAGGCAGTAGAAAACCTTGAGTCGGTTCATGAACGGCTCCTAAATCGATCGAGAGGGTGCGCGAGGCGTCGCGCAATAGACAAATGAATTGATCGGCGGATCCGCAGGATCCGTCGCAGGCGGACGTTGTGCAAACCCACTAGTATCGCGGATGACATCCAGAAAATCACCCTCTGTCTCGAATGATTCGGCAGAGGGGCTCAGGTATCTGAGGCCTCAGCGCTCGTCCTTCCGAGCGTTTGCCGACGCGGAGGGCAAGGCCCACATCGGCCTGCATGTGCTCAGGAACTGAGTCGGCTCGGTGCATCCATCGCGATCCGTTGCGCCAGCTGAGCCATGTATCGGGATATCCGGCGGTGCCGCAACCACAACTGCTTAGGCGGTTTCAACAAAAAGCTTTGTAAAATTGCGAAATATGTCACACTTTTTGAGCGACAACAGTCGCAAACGAGCGATTTATCCGTAGGCTTACAGAAGGGATCAATGAACAGGTCGTTGATCTCGAAGGCCGGGAGGCGCGTTTCGTGTAGCGCCCATCCAACAAACAAGGGCACAGCTTTGCTAACGCCAGGCAACGGCGTACCGCCAACGGACTCATGTCCGAAAGGCACCTTTACCGAGAGCGCTCGCTGGCGCGGTTCCTCTCCTTCGGGGTTCTATGTGTCTGATACCGTGCCTTCCTTGGGTTACTTATGCCTCGCCTTAGGGCTTCCCGACCACGCACTGTTCGCTGTTCCGCCGGCTTTCCAGGGTCGGCTGTTTCATTACCCATCAACGCGGAGAACACCATGAGCGCAATCACGTCCATCTCGACCATCTCGACCATCAATCCCAGCGTGCCTTCCTACCAGCAGGTCATCCCGCACTTCGACCAGAAACACGATCTCGCTTGGTGCTACATGCAAGCCAGCGGCAGGCCCTGCTTCACGAAGACCCTGCTGAACGATTTGGACGATTGGTGTGATTGGTTTTCTGAACACGGCGCCAAGATGGGCATTCGCTATCACGTTATCGCCTCCTCGACACCCGAGATCTATAATTTGGGTGGCGACCTGCAGCTGTTCCGCTCACTGATTCAAAGGCAAGACAGGGAAGGACTGCTGAGCTATGGCAAGAAGTGCATCTCGCCCCTCTACGCCAACATCATCCACTTCGGCAGCCCGATCACGACCATTTCTTTGGTTCAGGGCGAAGCGCTAGGCGGCGGATTCGAGACCGCACTGTCCAGCGATGTCCTCATTGCCGAGAAGGGAAGCCGAATGGGTTTCCCGGAGATCCTGTTCAACCTGTTCCCGGGGATGGGGGCCTTCAGCCTGCTTTCCCGTAAACTCGATGCAAAGCGTGCCGAGCGCCTCATCCGCAGCGGCAACATCTATACGGCAGAACAGCTCTTTGAGATGGGCTTGGTGGATGTGCTGGCAGAGCCAGGCGAGGGGGAGATGGCGGTGTACGACTTCATCCGACGCGAGAATCGGGCTTGGAACGGCTACACGGCACTTCGACAGGCCCGTGATGTCGTCAACCCGATTACCTATGAAGAATTGCTCGACGTCGTTGAGATCTGGGTCGACGCCGCGCTCAGGCTCGAGGCTCGCGATCTGAGAATGATGGAGCGTCTGGTCGCGCGCCAGGAACAGGTCGGAGCCAAAGCGGCTTGAATTGTCGATACGATCGCGCGGCTCGGCTCCAGGGATGGAGTTGGCTCGCCGATTGGGCGCGGAAATTGAACTGCCGGGTTATATGATTTGGTCGCCGCGACGATCTGGTTCGGCCGCTTTGAGCCGAACCAAGGTGTCCGAAAGGCTTGCACGCACGCCCACGAGCAGTTCCTGCGCCCGCGAGCTCTGCAGTTCAAAGGGCTTTAGGGTGCGGAATCGACCCGCGGCACCGGCCAGCCCCACCGCGCCCATTTCCCTCGAACTCCCCTCGAGCGCATGCGCCGCGGCACGCAGCGCGGGATAATCGGGGCATGCCAGGGCCTCGGCAATCTCTTGGACGGCTCGCGTGGCGTCGCGCTCAAAGCCCCCGATCAGTTCCTCGAAAAAGGTCCCTCCCTCGCCGAGCTGTCGGAGCGAATCCAACTTGTCGTCATCGACCAATGCCTTTCCGACGGCGGCCTGCAGGTCTGAGACCGACCGGGGACGTCCGGTGGCTTGAGTTGCGCTGTCGCCGACCCCGAGCCGCGCAATGGTTTCCAACAGCCGTCGGCTCTCGACCGGTTTGGTCAGATAGGCATCGACCCCAGCCTCTTTGGACTCATCAATGGCCTCGCTGGTTGCATCGGCCGACAAAATGATGGTCGGCAATGCTGCATTGGGATATATGAAGCGCATTGCGCGGAACACATCCAAGCCACTGCGTCCCGCCATATTCTTGTCGAGGAGCATGAGATCGAAATCACCAATGCGCTGGTGCAGGAGATCAAGCGCATCCTCACCGTTGTCGACGATCGTCAAACGATGACCTGCTCGTTCCAGTATGGCCTGCAGGACGCGACGATTGGTCTCATTGTCTTCCGCCACCAACACGTGCAGCCGCCGGCGTTCGGGCGGAGCGAGGCGCCGGTAGTATTCCGCGAGCGAGACGACATTCTCCGGCAGCGCCCGCAGGCTGCGCGCCGCATGTATCGCGTTTTCCAACTCATCGCGCCGCAATGGCAGGGTCAGGGTACCGTCAAACCCGGGCTGCACCTGGGTAAAGCGTTCGCCCGCTACCTGCTCCCTTAACAGAAAGCGGAGGGTCGGGCCATCGCTGTCGCCCGCCGTGCCCAATTCCGTAACTAGACCGGCGTCTGTCTCTTGCTCGACGACCAGCACGGTGAGATTCGCCTTGCCGCTGTCCAACGCCGTCGCCAAGCGCGTACCGACGCCGCCTAGCGAGGTCTCGAGGTCGGCGTCCACTTGCATCGCGGAGAGCATCTCCTGAACGACCTCGGCTTGGTGGCCTTTGCCCACCACCACCATGTAATCGTCGGCAAGCGCTCCGGGCCTATTGCCGGGTGCGCACGCGACGACTCCCAAAGGCAGCTCGACCCAGAACAGCGATCCGCTACCGAGGCTGCTGCTCAAACCGATCCGCCCATTCATCAATTTCGCTAACTCGCGTGCGATGGCGGTGCCCAAACCGGTGCCGCCGAAATGCCGCACCGTGTCCGAGCTCGCCTGCCTAAAGCTCTCGAAGATTCGCTCCTGCTCCTCGAGGGGAATCCCGATCCCGCTGTCTTGGACCTCGAACCGTATCGTGAGCCGGTCGGCATGAAGCTGTTCTTCGCCGAGCATGATCCGCAAATCGACCGACCCGCGCTCGGTGAACTTTATTGCGTTCGCCAACAGATTCAGCAGGATTTGGCGAATATGCAGTGCGTCACCACGTAGCGAGAAGGGCACCCTGGGATCGAAGCGGTGTGTCAGCGCGATGCCCTTTCGCCGTGCCTGCGGCGCGAACATGGCCGCTGCCTCGGCAACCAGGTGGTGAACGTCGAACTCGACGTCTTCGACCGGCAGCCGGCCCGCCTCGATGCGTGAGAAATCGAGAATGTTGTCAATGATGCCGAGCAGCGTCTTGCCCGAGCTGTGGATGGTCGACACGAACGCGCGTTCCTGCCTTCCAAGGTCGGAATCCATCAACAGGTCGCTCATGCCGATCACGCCGTTCAGCGGTGTGCGCAGCTCATGGCTCATCTTGGCGAGAAACTGGCTCTTGGCCGCGCTGGCCTCGGTAGCGCTCCGGATGGCGGCGCGCAACTTGCTTAGCAGCGCCGCGACGTAAGCCGGGATTAGCAACAGCACCAACAGAAAGCTGGCGCTAAGTAACGGATGTGCACGCCAGTAAGACGAGTAAAGCGAGACCGCAGTGAAACCGATCAGGCTGGCGACAGTAGCGATTGCCAAATAGTGGGGTCCAAATCGGAACCCGTTGCCGAGTATCACCCAAAGATAGATACCGAGCAGCGGTGCCCCCGCCTCGCCGGCGACGGCCATCGCCACCGAGGTTGCGGATAGATCGAGAACGATTCCGACATAGCGTCTGATGGGCGACGGTCCCGGTGCGATTGAGACGGCAAACAGCAGCAGGAGGGCGGCAAAGAAGAAAAGCCCTGCGACCAATACAATGGTGAGTGCGTCGTTCGATACGGGCTCGCCGACGAGTGTCGACAACATGTAAAGGATAACGATGCCGCCCAGAACGACGCGGATGACGGCCTGCTCGCGTTCGCGTCCGTCACCCGCGGCCGTCTCCTCACCGTAGGACGGCCGGACGAAACACCGCAGAATGCGGATTAGACGCGATGGATGGTGGCTATCCTTCATTCACCCTTGCCCGTAGGGCGGGATAGTGACTGAAGTCGTCTTGCAACCGATCGCGTATGCCTTCGATCTCGGGAGTGCAGTCCAAGAACGCCTTGACGCACTGCGGATCGAAATGGCTGCCCGACAGATTCAATATGTATGCCCTGGCCTCGGACGTCGACCAGGCGGCCTTGTAGGGGCGGACCGATGTCAAGGCATCGAAGACATCCGCGACGGCAACGATGCGTGCCGCCTGAGGAATCTCGTCTCCGCGCAAGCCGTCGGGGTAACCGCTGCCGTCGTACTTCTCATGATGATGCAGCGCAATCGTGGCGCCGAGCTGTATGAAGTGCGACTGGCTCCCGCACAGTATCTCGTACCCGAGGCGGCTGTGTCCGCGCATGACGTCGAACTCGGCGGCCGACAGCTTACCGGGCTTCAGCAGAATCTTGTCCGGGATGCCGATCTTGCCGATATCGTGCATCGGCGATGCGAGTTCGATCGCGTCGCATTCCGGGCCCGACAGACCGAGACTCTGCGCAAGCAGTCGACAGAACTTAGAGATGCGAACGACATGATTACCGGTGTTCTCGTCACGGTACTCGCCGGCCCTCGCCAGACGCAGCAGCGTTTCTTGCTCGCGCGCGAAGATCTTCTTGGTCGCGACCGACACCTGCTCTTCGAGCCATTGTGCGCGACCGCTGATGATCTGACGCTGGCGGCGGAGCATCAACAGGTTACGGCAGCGCGCCAAGCACTCGTGCTGATCGATCGGTCGATTGATGAAGTCGGTAGCGCCTGCGTCCAACGCCTGGTAGCGGATGCGCTTATCCTCGACCACGGTCACGACGATGATCGGCACGTCTTTGCAGCGCTGCATGCCGCGGATTCGGCGGATAAAGCCGACGCCGTCCATCTCCGGCATCATGTAATCGGTGACGACGAGATCCGGCGGGGCCGTGCGAATGAACTCGAGGGCGGATAAGGCATCGGCGAACGCCACCACCTCGACATCCTGGTCGATACCGCGGATCAGGTGCTCGAGGATTTTACGACCCGCGGTCTGGTCATCGACGACGACGACCAGTGATTTCTTGCCTACGATGGATGGGGTCATCAGATTCACGGTCGCACCGACGAGGAAATGGTTGCGATTCTGCCGCTATCGTAGACGGGATTGATCGGAATTGCGAGCACAAAGAACGCGTTGCCCGTACTCAAAGATACCGATCCATGCCGCCGGAGCCACCCGGCCCGAGACGCGGCGCGGCGCGGCGCGGATGAACGATGCGCTTGGTACCGACCGGCTTGTTCGTGTCATCGGCGCAATAGAAGCGATTATTCGAAGAGCGCAGGCCGGCACATACGAATTCAGCATTGGTATTACTGACATGATGCGCTGCCCTGACCTCGCCACTTGAACAATACCTGCTATCTGTAACAACCATAGCGAAGATATAGGTCCGGGGTTGTGGGCGACTCAACGTTTTGCCAACATCTTAAGAGATTTCCGGGTTACACCGGAAATGGGCCGATACAACCACGGGATGCGTGCTTCCATTTTGCCTGAAGACCAACCACTTGACCGGATCACGGCCGCGGCAATCGACAGCGTCTACCGCCTCTACGACCCACCGCTGTGGCTGGTGACCGCGGCCGAGAATCCAGCGGATGGGCAACTTGGCGGTGGTCGAGGCGGCTGTATCGCCACCTTTGTCGCCCGCGCGTCCATCGTCCGCGATCTGCCGCGGATGGTCGCTGGCATTGCCCGGCAGCATCACACCTGGCGCACGATCGAGGCCAGCCAGCACTTCGCGCTGCACCTGCTGGCCGAGTCGGAACTGGATCTGGTCTGGCGGTTCGGGCTGCAGACGGGCCGCGATCTGGACAAGTTTGCCGATCTGCCGGACCGACGCTCGCCGACAGGCAGTCCACTCATCGAGCGCGCAATCGCTTGGCTGGATTGTCGGGTCGAAACGCGCGTCGATACAGGCGATCGCAGCCTCTATGTCGCCGCGGTGACCGACGGTGGGGTTCTCAAACAGGACGCCGGACCACCGCTGACGGCGGGGCGGCTGATGCAGTTGGCGCCGGCAGACAAACGCGCCGAGTTGGATCGACTGTATGCGCGTGATGGCGGCATCGATGCCCAGGCCATCATGAGATGGCGAGAAGCTCAGAGCGCGCGCTAAACAGCACGCGAGCCGCGCACCTCTCGTTTGGCGTTTCTGCTCTTTCTAGGTTTCACCCAGCACTGAGTCAAGGGTCAGGTATTCGGCAACGGCCTCGGCGGTTGGCGCCTCCATCCAAGGCACGATGCCGAGGTTCGGGGCATCGATGAGTGCTGCCAGGGTTGCGATATTCTGGTCCCGAACGCGCATACCGGGATCGACGAGATTGCCGACCCAACCCACAAGCGGCACCTTCTGGGCACGGATGGACTCCACGGTCAGCAGGCTGTGATTGATGCACCCGAGCCGCAAACCGATCACCAGGATGACGGGCAGCCCAAGCGCGGTCGGCAGGTCGCTCGCGAACAGCGACGGCCCGAGCGGCACGCGCCAACCGCCGACGCCTTCGACAACGACCCAATCGGCCTGCGCCGCGAGTTGTTCATAGGCGGCGCCAATGCGCGCAAGCTCTATCTCGATGCCGGCTTCGCCAGCGGCGATGTGTGGCGCGATTGCGGGCACGAAGGCGTAAGGATTGAGTACCTCGTAGGGTATGTGGAGGCTGCCTTGAGCCTGCAGGCGCAAGGCGTCATCGCAGCGGACGCCGAGCATGCCGGCCTGGCCGTCCGACGCGACCGGCTTCATGCCGAGTGCCGCCAGGCCGCGGGCCTGCAGCGCATAAAGTAGCGCCAAAGAGACCTCGGTCTTACCGACCCCTGTATCGGTGCCGGTGACGAATACCCCGGTCACGGCCCACTCCCCTGCCCGATCAGCCGTTGCGCTTGGCCGATCTGTCGTCGACCGGTCTCGGCGGAACGCTCGGAGGTCCGGTCTCCAGACACGCCAGCGCCCTGCCCTCGGCTGACCGCGGCGCGTCGAGACGATCGACCGATCGCACTCACCGGGATAGCGATACCGTTGCCGGTGTCGAGCTGCGGCTGCGCCTTGACACCGACCCAAGCGTGGCCGTACACGATCTCCCAGGTTGCCGGCAGACGGCCATCATGCCGATGTTGCTCGTAGGCCTGCTCGACGACCGCCAACCGCCGCCGGCCGGTCATACCGCGCGATCGCTCGCTGAGCGCGTTGTGTGCGCCGATCTGCTTCAGATCGCGCATCAGATCGTGCACCCGGTCGTAGGTCAGTGTCATTCGCTCGGCATCCATGACTGGATCGGCAAAGCGCGCCCGCAGCAGCGCGTCACCGATATCATGCATGTCGATAAACCGGCTCACATGGGCGCCGCCGTCCGCTGCCGCCCACGCCCTGCGCAGTTCCATCAAGGTATCCGGGCCGAAGGTGGTGAACATCAGCAGACCGCCCGGGCGCAGCACGCGCAGCAGCTCGCGCAAGATCGCGTCGAGATCGTTCGCCCACTGCAGGGCGGCGTTGGAAAACACCAGGTCGACCGAGTCGTCCGCCAACGGCAGGGCTTCGATGTCCGCGCACACGGCCAGAGGGCGGTTACGCCAGCTGCCGCGCCGGCGTGCGTGCGAGAGCATATTGACGGAGAAATCCAACGCGAGCAGCCGCGCCCGGCGATAGCGCCGGGCGAGCGCGTCAAGCGCGAACCCGGTACCACAGCCGAGGTCGAGCACGCTTGCCGGTTGCAGCCGCACATAGTCCAGCCGCTCCAGCATGCGCCGAGCGATCTCGTGCTGCAGGACCGCGGCGGCGTCATAGCCGGCCGCGGCTTGTTCGAAGGCACGTCGGGCGGCAGGTTTATCGATCATATTCGTGGCCGGGCTCACAACGCGGTCGCTTCGAGAAAGGCGCGGATCTCGTCTGTCACCAGGGTGCGGTGGGAAAGAAACGGGGCATGCGCGGCGCCCGCGATCACGCGTGTGCGAGCGCCGGGCATCAGCAGCGCGATGCGCTCGGCGACCGCTGCCGGCACCAGCGTATCGCGCTCGCCGAACAGCCATAGTGACGGCACAGTAATGTCAGGCAACGGACCCCGAAGATCATCCTCTCGCAGCAGTTCAAGGCCGACCGACAAGGCCTCGGCGGACGGTGCCCGCCGTTCCGCCAGTTCGTTGCGCAACGCACGCAGGGTGTGCCGGGCGTCCTCACTGCCTCGGACCTGCAATGCAAGGAAGCGTTCCAGCGTCGCCGCCGGGTCATCGAGCAGCCCGGCGTTGAATTGCGTCAGTGTCTCTGCCGAGATTGCGACCCGCCAGTCCAAGGCCTGCGTGAAGCGCGGCGTCGCCGTCATCAGGATCAGCGCCTGCACCCGCTTCGGCGCCTGCAGGGCGGCCTGGAGCGCGACCAGGCCGCCAAGCGACCAGCCGAGCCAAAGCGCCCGATCAGGCGCCCGGTCCAACGCCGACTGGGCCCAATCCGACAGCCGGGTACAGCGGCCGTCCCAAGGTTGTTCGCCATGTCCAGGCAACTCCAACGGGCAGGGCATCAAGGACTGTCCGACAGACGCGAACCCCCGTTGGCCCGGCGCTTCCCAGGCCCCCGCCCAGACCGCATTATTCATGCCCCAGCCATGCAGCAGAACCAGGTTGGTCTTGGGTGTGATCATGGGTTGGCCATTAATTTGGAAAATCGCTCCGAGTACCACGATGCGCCAGCCAACCGCCGGTGTCGCGACGCGGCAGCTGCGCAAGCAAGGCCAGCAGCTCATCGATATCGGCCTCTTCATGCGCGGCCGAGAAGGTGATCCGCAGGCGCGCCGCGCCGTGCGCCACGGTCGGCGGACGGATAGCGGTCACGAGCATGCCGTGCTGCTCTAAGAACCGGCTCCATTCCAGGGCCAGCAGGGCATCACCCGCGACCAAGGGCTGGATCGGCGTCGGCGAATTCAACAAGGGCAAGCAGAGGGCGTCGGCCCCGGCGCGGAAACGCGCGATCAAAGACCGCAGCCGCTCGCGCCGCCATTGCTCGCGCCCGGCGATCTCCAGCGCGACGCGGGTTGCATGAGCAACCGCCGGGGGCAGCGCGGTGGTAAAGATGTAAGCGCGAGCGCGCTGAATCAGGGTCTCGATCAGGTCCTCGCTGCCAGCAACAAACGCACCAAAGGTGCCAAACGCCTTGCCCAGCGTACCGACCAGGATCGGCACCGCGTCGAGGCCGCCGTCGCGGCCAATGAGCTGCTGCGCCTCAAGCGTTCCACGGCCGCCGCTGCCAAGCACGCCGAGGCCATGCGCGTCGTCCACCATCAGCCAGGCATCGTGCCGTCGGGCAAGGTCCGCTAGCCGCGGCAGCGGCGCGATATCGCCGTCCATGCTGAAGACGCCGTCGGTCAGGATCATGCGCGCCCCGCCGTCCGCGAGCCTGCGCTCCAGGCGGTCGGCGTCAAGGTGCGGATAGCGGTACAGCCTGGCGCCGCTGATACGCGCGCCGTCGGTCAGCGAGGCATGATTGAGCTTGTCGGCGAAGACTCGCTGCCCCCTGCCCGCCAACGCCTGGATGACGCCGAGGTTGGCCATGTAACCGGTGGAGAACAGCAGCGCCCGCGGCCGGCCGACAAACTCGGCAAGCGCCTCTTCCAGGCGTCGATGCGGCTCGCCATGTCCGCTGACCAGGTGGGCAGCGCCACTGCCGACGCCATAGCGCTCGGCGCCCTCGCGCAGCGCCTCGACCACCGACGGATGCGCAGCGAGGCCAAGATAGTCGTTGCTGCAAAAGCTCAGGATGCGGCGCCCGTCGATCACTGGACGCACGCCCTGCGGACCGTCCAGCAGCCGGCGGCTGCGATAGAGATTTTCGCCGCGCAGTCGTTGCAGCGCCGGTTGCAATGCGCGCTGCGAGCTTGGCTCGAGATCCTTCAAAGGCGCGTCAGCCGGCTCAAGCCTCGCCCTGTAAAACCGCGGAACGCTCATCGGTGATGGTCTTGTGACAGGCGCCGGGCGCATCGCGGCCCTCGGGCTCGATCGCCTCGAACTGGAGCCCGAGCCGGGCGAACAGGGCTTGGTCGCGATCGGACTCGGCATTGTCGGTGGTAAGGAGCCGATCGCCATAGAAGATGGAATTGGCCCCGGCCAGATAGCAAAGCGCCTGCAGCTCGTCGCTCATGTCCGAACGTCCGGCCGAGAGACGGACATAGGACGCCGGCATCAGCACGCGGGCGGTTGCGACGGTGCGGACGAACTCGAACGGGTCCAGCGCCTCGCTGCCGAACAGCGGTGTCCCCTCGACCTGCACCAGCAGATTGATTGGCACGGACTCCGGATGCGCCGGCAAATTGGCGAGCTGGCGCAGCATCGAGGCGCGGTCCCTGCGCGACTCGCCCATGCCGAGAATACCGCCGCTGCAGGTCTTCAGGCCGACGGCCCGCACGTGCTCCAGTGTCTCGAGGCGATCCTGATAGGTGCGCGTGCTGATGACCTGGCCATAATACTCGGGCGATGTATCCAGGTTGTGGTTGTAGTAATCGAGTCCCGCCGCGCGAAGACGGCTGGCCTGCTCCAAGGTCAACATGCCCAGCGTGACGCAGGTCTCGAGACCGAGCCCGCTCACGGCGTCGACCATTCGAACGACTTGTTCCAGGTTCCTGTCGGTCGGGTTGCGCCAGGCTGCGCCCATGCAGAAGCGTGTCGCGCCCTGCGCTCTTGCCGCCTGCGCCGCCGCGACGACATCCTCCAGCGGCAATAGGCGCTCGCGCGGGAGCCGGGTCTGGTGATGGGCGCTCTGCGAGCAATAGCCGCAGTCTTCAGGACAGCCGCCGGTCTTGATGCTGAGCAGGGTGCTGACCTGCACTCGGTTGGCATCGAAGTGCGCGCGATGCGCCTGCTGTGCGGCGAACATCAGATCGTTGAACGGGCGGTCCAACAGCGATTGGACCTCGTCGAGAGTCCAATCGTTGCGAAGGTCTTGACGCTCAGTGCGTTCGGGTGGAATGTGCATCGAAGTTGTCGGGCTGCTCGGCCGGGGACGGAGCACCTTTTGGTGCCGCTGCATGACTAGACCGGCAAGGTTACGCGCGCGGTTGGCGCTGTCAACCAAAAGCAGGACATTCGGTTTACCACGCCCACTCGGCTGGTGCATCATCCCTGGCGAGTCGCGCTTGGCAAAGAACCGCCTTGCACTACGGCGAACGCGAGAGCCTCAATGCCGCCCAACGACAATGATGCATGCAGCCGCGCCGCTTGGCCGAGCGTCTCAGCGGGCAAATCTGAAAGTCCCCCGCCGGGGCCTTTTCTCGGCGGCGGCACCAATCGGGTCGCCGAGCGGTTCGCCAATTGGTTCATGGATCTCTTGTTTCCTGCCACCTGCGTGCTCTGCGGCGCGCCAGGCGAAGACGGACTCGATCTTTGTCTCGGCTGCCGTTCGGACCTTCCGGCCATCGACCCATGCTGCACGCGCTGCGCGCTGCCGTTGCCCGCCGAACTCGTCGACGGCGGCAAGGCCGTTCTCTGCGGCGCCTGCCAGCGCCGGGCACCGCCGTTCATGATCTGCCAAGCCGCCTTCCGTTACCAGGAACCCCTGCCCGTCCTGATCGCCGGCCTCAAGTTTCGCGGGCGGCTGAATCTGCTGCGCCTTCTCGGACTGCTGCTGGCGCGGCGGCTGCAGGCAACCTCCGCCGATTTGCCGGACCTGATTCTGCCGGTGCCGCTGCACCCGAGCCGCCTTCGCCAGCGCGGCTACAATCAGGCGCGCGAACTCGCTCGCGTCGTCGGCAAGCAATTGGCGGTGCGGGTAGACGACAGCTTCTGCGCGCGCGTGCTGGCGACAACGCCGCAGGCAGACTTGGATCAGAAGGCGCGCATGAAAAACATGCGCGGCGCCTTCAGCGCGCTGAAGCGTCTCGACGGGCTGTATATCGCCGTGCTCGACGATGTCGTCACGACCGGGAGTACCGTCAGTGAGCTGGCGCGGACGCTGCGCGCCGCCGGCGCCGCCCGCGTCGATGTCTGGACCGTTGCGCGCACCCCATGAGCAAACTGCGGCATGCAATCAGGGCCAGGTTCAGCGGGTCGGTGTGACGGCTGCAAATCACCGCGATGGCGGTGTCGAGCTGTCCGCCGCCCAGTAGATGACCCAGCGGCCATCTTCGATGCGCAGTCGCACGACCATGTAGGGCTCAAAGCCCCACAAACCGCTATCGCGGAAGTCGTCCGGAGTGGTGAACCAGGCGAGCGCAAAATCGGATCCAAAATCAGCGACATAGACCTGCTCCGGTATCCAGGTGGCCATGTCGCCATCATTGTCGAGAGTGAACTCCGTCATCGCCTCGGCGATGGAGGCGCTGAAGCCCCGGCGGTAGTGGGCGTAAAGCGCATCCCAGGTCGGATGGGCCGCCGGGTTTCGCCAGTAATCGGCCTCCAGCCCATAGGCCAATTTCACCGCGGCGATAACCCGCCTTCTCTGCTCGGCGACGCTGGCATCTGCATCGGCGGCGAAAGCCGAGCAGCCGAGCAACATCAACAGCAGGCAACAGAGAGATCGCGAAGCGTCGACAATCACCCGCCGTCCGAGCAGGCCCGACACGGGCGTCGAGATCAACGATGCCGCCTAGCGTCCGACGGCGCGGGAGAGGTCCCAAACCTTCGGTGAATGATAAAGCCGCGCCAGCTGCAGCTCGCGCTCGAGTTCCATCTCTCGCGGAAGATGGTCGCCAAAGCGGGTGAACAGCTCTTCCTGATCGACCGTCTCCTGGCGTGATGCTTCCTTGTCGATGTTCATGATCGAGAAGAAGTCATCGGGCTTGAAGTCGAGCCCGTCCCAGGTCAGATCATCCCAGCTTGGCAACCAGCCGATCGGGCCTTCGATGGCCGACGCGCGCCCCTCGCAGCGATCGATGACCCACTTCAGCACACGCATATTCTCGCCAAAGCCCGGCCAGATGAAGCGGCCGTGCGCGTCCTTACGGAACCAGTTGACACGAAATATGCGCGGGGGCGTTGCGACGTTCTTGCGGCCGATACGCAGCCAATGCCTCCAGTAGTCGGCCATGTTGTAGCCGCAGAAGGGCAGCATCGCCATGGGATCACGCCGCATCGATGCCTGGCCAATCGCTGCCGCTGTGGCCTCGGAGCCCATGGTCGCCGCCATGTAGACGCCGTGCTCCCAGTTATAACTCTGGAACGCGAGCGGAAAGTTGCCGCTGACCCGGCCGCCGAACAGGAAGGCCGTGATCGGCACGCCCTTCGGGTTTTCCCAGTCTGGGTCGATCGATGGACATTGGCTCGCCGGTGACGTGAAGCGCGAGTTGGGATGCGCGGCCGGATGGCCGCAGCCCGGCGTCCAATCGTTGCCCTGCCAGTCGATCAAGTGCTCCGGTGGTTCATCCGTCAGCCCCTCCCACCAGATGTCGCCATCATCAGTGAGCGCGGTATTGGTAAAGATGGCATTGCCCCGGACCGAGGCCAGGGCATTGGGGTTGGACCGGGCACTGGTGCCCGGCGCAACGCCGAAGAATCCGTATTCGGGATTGATGGCATAGAACTTGCCGTCTTCCGGGTTTGGCTTGATCCAGGCAATGTCGTCACCAACCGTGGTGACCTTCCAGTCTTCGAAGCCCTTCGGCGGGATGAGCATGGCAAAATTGGTCTTGCCGCAAGCACTCGGGAAGGCGGCGGCGACGTAATGCTTGTTCCCGGCCGGCGACTCGACGCCAAGGATCAGCATGTGCTCGGCCAGCCAGCCCTCATCGCGGGCCATCACCGAGGCGATGCGCAACGCAAAGCACTTCTTGCCGAGCAGCGCATTGCCGCCATAGCCGCTGCCAAAGGACCAAACCTCGCGGGTCTCCGGGAAGTGGCTGATGTACTTGTCCGCGACATTGGGGGCACAAGGCCAGGGCACATCCTGCTCGCCCGGCGCCAAAGGCGCACCAACGCTGTGCATACAGGGGACGAAATCGCCGTGCTCGCCGAGCACCTCCAGTGCCTTTTGACCCATCCGCGTCATGATTCGCTGGTTGACCACCACATAGGCCGAATCGGTGATTTCGACGCCGATGTGAGAGATAGCGGAGCCAAGCGGACCCATGCTGAACGGGATGATATACATGGTGCGCCCACGCATGCAGCCCGAAAAGCGCTCAATAAGTCGAGCGCGCATCTCATCAGGGGCCATCCAATTGTTGGTGGGACCGGCGTCCTCCTCACGCTCGGAGCAAATGAATGTGCGGTCCTCGACGCGCGCGACGTCGCTTGGATGCGAGCGGGCGAGAAAACTGTTCGGCCGCTTTTGCGGATTCAGCCGGATGAAGGTGCCACTCTCGACCATTTCGTCGCACAGCCGATCGGACTCTTCCTGGGTGCCATCGCACCAGTAGATTCGGTCGGGAGTGCACAGCTTGGCCATTTCGTCGACCCAGGCGAGAAGCTTTGTGTTGTTCGTTCGGCGGGCGCCGTCGTGAGTGGTGGTCATGGTCGTCATACTCTTGGTGTTAGATGGGGGTGCAATCGGATTGCGGCTTGGGGTCGACGAATGCAAGGCAATGAAGCCCTGTTTGGCCGGCAACGGTAGGAGCAATGATTTGGAACTGCCCTGATCTCGAAAACAACGAAGACCCGGTGACCGCGATCGTCACGCGACGGATTCTCGAGTGGCTCAGCAATAGTCAGGCCAGGGATCCGAAAACGGCGCATTTCCGCTACCGACCGCGCGTTCGCGTCGTGTTGGTGGATAGAAGGAATCACCCGAGCCCAAATGCGCCGCCGACGAGCTACTGACCCCGATCAGACACTTATCGATTGGAAGACAGGTCCGCCAAACAGAGCGCGAGCGATTGGCGCCAATCGGGCAACGTCAGACCGAAGGTCTTACGGAACTTACCCGTGTCGAGCACCGAATAGGCGGGCCGGTGTGCCGGCGCCGGGTACTCGCTGGTGGGAATCGGCAGCAGCTGGCACTTGCTGCCGCTGGCCTCGCGAATCGCCTCGGCAAAGCCGAACCAGGACGTGGCCCCGGCGCTGGTGCAATGGTAGACACCGCCGATGCGGGCCATGTCCAGCTCGCCAACGAAGACGCGGTGCAAGACCAGAGAGGTCACCTCGGCCAGCATTCGGCTCCAGGTGGGCGTACCGATCTGATCATCGACGATGCGCAGTTCGCTGCGCTCGCGGAACAGGTTGAGCATGGTTAGCAAGAAGTTATTCCCGCGCCCACCATAGAGCCAAGCCGTGCGCAGCACCAGCGCATCGGCACCGGACGCAAGCAGCGCGCGTTCACCATCCAGCTTGCTCTGCCCATAGACGCTGACGGGCTGGGGTGCATCGTCTTCGCGATAAGGCCGCTCGGTTTGGCCTGAGAACACGAAATCGGTCGAATAATGCACCACCGGGATGTTCGACGCCTTGGCCAGCTCTCCGATCAGGTGCAGTGCGTCGGCGTTGATGGCCTGCGCTAGCTCGCGATCGGTCTCCGCCTTGTCGACGGCCGTGTAGGCGGCGGCGTTGACCACAGCGTCGGGCTGCACCTCGTTGAAGATCCGGCGCACCGAGGCGGCGTCCGCGAGATCGACCGACGGACCCTGTTCGCTCTCCAGAGACGCGGCGATCACCTGCCCAACCGGCGCCAGTGTGCGGCGAAGCTCCCAGCCGACCTGGCCGTCGGAGCCGATGAGTAGGATGCGTGGGGCGTCGGACATATCAAAAGCACTCCGGGGCGATAGATCGACCGCCAGCTGACGGTCTTGGCCAGTACGAGGCTCGGCGCTCAGAAAGGGATGTCATCGTCGAAGTCGCTGTCCGGCCCCGCGGGAGCAGGCGCACCGGCCGCGTCGTCGCCAAACCCTGATGGCTGATGCTGGCCCTGGCCAGCAGGTCGGCCGGATGGCTGATCGGCACCACTGGCGTCCTGCTGATTCGTCCCGTAGCTGACGCTCTGACTACCCGCGCCGCGGCTGTCCAGCATTTGCATCGCACCGCCGAGACCCGACACCACCACCTCCGTGGTATAGCGATCCTGGCCGTCTTGGCCTTGCCATTTACGCGTGCGCAACGAACCCTCGATATAGACCTTGGAGCCTTTTCGCAGGTATTGCCCAGCGACTTCACCGAGCTTGCCGAAGATCGCGACACGATGCCACTCGGTCCGCTCCTGCGGCTCGCCGGTCGTCTTGTCCTTCCAGCTCTCGCTGGTCGCGATACGCAGGTTCGCAACTGCATTGCCGCTCGGCATGTACCGGACTTCAGGGTCCGCACCGAGATTGCCGATCAGAATGACCTTATTGACGCCTCCACTAGCCATAGCTTCCTCCTGTCATCATCTTCCGCCTGAGGCAGACCGCGAACGCGGAAGTACCGGCACCATTCTAGGCGCGTTCCGCCGTCAGGACGGCGCGGCAAAGGCGTTTAATCTTGCCCAATCGAGCCTGCCATTGTCCACCTTCAGGTAGGCCACCCCCTCGTCGATGACGATGACCGCCTCCTCGACACCGGGCACCGCCAACAGCTGCTCGCGCAGCGACTGCACCTTGGCGGCCGGCAGGCTGCCCACCGGCAGCACATGACGGCCGAGGTTTTCCGGCGGTCGCAATGTCGTTACCACGGCCAGCCAGACCAGCGCCGCGCAGCCAGCAAGCAGATAGACCGCCTCCGGGCCGAAACGCTCATGCGCGATACCGCCGAGCAGCCCGCCGAGGAAGGCGCCGATGAACTGTGAGCTGGAGAACACTCCCATGGCGGTGCCCTTGGCGCCAGCGCTGGCCGCCTTCGACACCAGCGACGGCAGAACCGCCTCGAGCAGATTGAAGACCGTGAACATCACGCTCAGCAACAGCACGGCCATCCAGACCGAGCCATCGAACGCAGCGAAGCCGAACATGGCCGCCGACAAGGCGATCGCGGCCCCGATCAGCACCGGGCGCACCTTGCCGGCACGCTCAGCTAGGATGATGAAGGGCACCATGAGCACGATCGCAACCAGCACCACCGGGAGATAGATCTTCCAGTGCGCCGACGCCGGCAGCCCGGCCGAGGTGAATGACAATGGCAGCACCACGAACAGGCTGACCATGGTCAGGTGCAGCAGAAAGATACCGAGGTCGAGCCGAAGCAAGGTGCCATTGGCAAGCACACCCGACAGCTGATCGAGCACCGGCTGTGAATCACGGTGTACGCTGGAGCGCTCCGGGGTCGGCACCACGAGCGCCAACACCAAGATGCCGAGCAGCGCAAAGCCTGCGGTCAGCCAGAAGATCCCCGCCACGCCGATCCATTCTCCAAGCAGTGGTCCGAGCACCAGCGCAGCGGCGAAGGACAGGGCAACACTGATGCCGATAGCGGCCATGGCGCGGGTGCGCACCGACTCCCTTGTCAGATCCGCGGCCAAGGCGATGGTGGCGGCCGCAATGGCGCCGCTGCCCTGCATGGCTCGCCCAAAGATGACACCCGCGATGGAGTCGGCACTCGCGGCGATGACGCTGCCGACGGCGAAGATCAGCAGGCCGCCGTAGATCACCGGCTTGCGCCCGATACGGTCCGACAATAGACCGAACGGAATCTGCAACAGTGCCTGCGTGAGACCATAGGCGCCGATGGCGAGTCCGACCAGCACCGGCGTCGCCCCGACCAAGTCATGCGCGTAGAGGGCAAACACCGGCAGAATCATGAAGAGCCCGAGCATCCGCATCGCGAAGATGGTCGCGAGACCGACGGTGGAACGACGTTCCAGCGCCGACAACGGGGTAAGCTTGGAACGGGCGGAGTCGTCGCGGGACAAGTGGCTGGATCTCCTCGTGCTGGATTCGGCGGTCAAGGTGCGCGCGGGCCGGATCGGCTCGGTAAAGCTCACTAGGTCGCTATGGTATCAGGTAGACGCCTGCTTGCAGTGATCAGGGCCTTCCGAGCAGGAAATAGCCTGTGGCGTCTCCTTCGCCGCTCACACCGACGCCCAGGTAGGCCGGCCCCAGCCAGGTGTCGGCGCCAAGAAACAGACTGCTGCCGAAGCGGGTCTTCGGCTCCGTCAAGGGCTCGATGGTATCGCGGATCGAGCCCGCCTCAAGAGAGCCGCCCAGATAGATGCCGCGGCCAAGCGGCGGCTGCAGCGTGGCCAACCGGTGATAGTAGATCAGCCCGCCGAACGCCAGCTGGTTACCGCGGAACTGCTCGTTGGCGTAGCCGGAAAGATCCAGGAAACCGCCCAGCGTAAACTGGTCGTAGTAGGGCATATCGCTGCCGACGCTGCTGCCGAGCCGCAGGCGCCCGACCAGAGCGTGTTCGCCGACGGCCCTTGCGCCGGTCCAGTCCGCGAGCAGGCGGTTGTAGCTCAGATCCGCGCCGAGCGCTGGCTGCGGTGAGAACAGGTCCAGCTCCAAGCGGGCACCGGACCGGGGCGCGGCGACACTGTCGAGGGTATCCCAACGAAACCGAGCGCGCAGACCGGACTCATTGTTGTTGCTGCGCGGCAGCGTCGACTCGCCGGTATCGAGGCTGGTCTGTGCGTTGCCGAAAAGCGCGCCAACGCGCAGCTCGGCGCGCTCGTCCAACAGCGTACTGCCGAAATCCAACCCGATCGCGCTGCGCAGCAGATCATAACGCGCGACACGCTGTGAGCCCTCGAACACGCTGATGGGGCTTCGCTCGATGTGCAGATAAGGGCTGGCAAAGACGGCGCGATCGAGCCGGAACGGCTGGTACAGCTCCGAGTAGAACTCGAGCTCATTGCCAAGCTGAATCGACGTCAGCCACTCGCCGCCGAGGTCATTAAGCCAGCTGCGGCGAAAGGTTGCGCGCAGACCGAATCGGTTGTCGCCAACGAAATCAGAGCGGAAACCCAGCCCGAAGCTCAGGTAGCCCGGCCCCCAAGCCTTCTCCGCCGCGTCGACGATCAGCAGGTTGCGCCCGTCGCGCCGCTCGACACGATAGCCGATGCGCTCGAAGTCGCCGCGCCCGTAGAGGTCTTGTATGTCCGACTCCAATCGACTGCGATCGAGCGGCTGGCCCTGCTGATGCGCGATCAGCGGTTCGAACAACGCCTGGTTGACACGCTCGATACCGACGATGCGAACCGCATCGATGCGCTCGCCGCCAATTGGCGGCCGTGAACGCTGCGCCCGCCAAGCGGCATAGCGCTCAGGACTAACGCTGAGGTGCGCGAGGCGTTGCGCAGCGGCGTTTGCCGCCCGTTCGCCTGCGGCGATTGCCTCGGCCGCGCGCTTGAAATCGGTCGAGCCGACATCACCGAGGTCCGGCTTGATCAGCAGGTCACGCCGAGGGTGCAGCTCGGCCAGCGACCGCTGCACATTCTGCTCCGTCAGGATGGCGACCATCTGTCCCAAGACCCCGACCACGGTCTCCAATTGGTCGCGGGGCAGATAGGAACTTCCGAGGTTGACGGCGATGACCAGATCGACACCCATGCGCCGCGCGACATCCACCGGCAGATTGCGCACCAGTCCACCGTCGACATAGAGCCGACCATCGATCTCGACCGGTGCGAAGGCGCCTGGCACCGACATGCTCGCCCGCATCACCCGCGGCAAGGAGCCCTTGGCGAACACCTTTGCCGCCCCGTCCTCGAGATCGGTAGCGACCGCGCGAAAAGGGATCGGAAGCGCGTCGAAGTCCTCGACGCCTTCGCTTGCCTGCATTATCTCGGCAAAGAACAGCTCGATCTTCTGCCCGGCAAGCGCACCCTTGGGCAGCTTCACCTTGCCGTCGCGCACACCGATGCTGAAGTCCAGCGTGCCTTGGCGTTGATCGTCCTTGCGGCGCATCGTCCATTGGTCGCGCGGCGGCGCATCGACGAAGAGCGCATCCCAGTCGGCGCTGGTCAGCAACTGCTCCAGCGCATCTGGGTCGACACCGCTCGAGTAGGCGCCGCCCACCAGCGCGCCCATGCTCGTGCCGGCAACCGCAGCGATTGGAATACGCATCTCCTCCAGCACCTTTAACACGCCAACGTGCGCGGCACCGCGCGCGCCGCCGCCGCTCAAGACCAGCCCGATTCGCGGCTCAGCGGCCGCAGCGGACGGCAGCGCGCAAGCCAACTGGCCGATCAGGACAAACAACAATAGAGGCTTCATATATAGCTGGGTTTCGAGGAGCCGAGGGATGTGACAGGAATCGCCTTAGACCCGAACCGGCCTCAGCGCGCGCCTCACTGAGGCTGCGTCTTCATCGCCCGGAGGATCTGTGACGAGATCTCTTCGATGGATTGATTGGTCGTATTCAGCACCGGCACATCGAGCCGCTTGAACATGTTCTGGGCATCGCGGATATCCTTTTTGCAGCGCACCGACGATGCGTAAGCACTGCCCGGCCGGCGTTCCTCGCGGATCATCTGCAACCGCTGCGGATCGATGGTGAGACCGAAGATCTTATCCTTCGCCGACCAGATCTCTTGCGGCAGCTCGCCGCGCTCGAAGTCTTCCTCTGTGATCGGGTAGTTGGCCGGGCGCAGCCCGTAATGCATCGCCAAGTAGAGGCAGGTCGGCGTCTTGCCTGAGCGTGAGACACCCACCAGCACCAGGTCCGCGTAACGAAAGTTGTCCGGGCGCACGCCGTCGTCGTTGGCCATCGCGAAATTGATCGCATCGATACGTTTCGTGTATGAGCTGGGCTTAGTGATGGCGTGACTGCGGCCAGACTGACGGCTAGGGGGTATGCCCAATTCGACGCTGAGGGGCTCGACGAAGCGCTCGAACAACTCCATGTAATAACAGTTTCCCGCTTTTAGGATGGCGACAATATCGTCGTTGAGCATGGTCGCAAACACGATCGGGCGCATACCATCGCGTTCGAACGCCTCCTGCATGCGCCGTGTGAGCGCCGTCGCGCGCGCCTCTGTGTTGATATAGGGCATATAGATCTGCTCGAAATCCACACTGTCGAACTGCGACAACAGGCTGTGGCCGAGCGCCTCGGCTGTGATACCGGTGCTCTCTGAGACGAAGTACACGGTTCGCTTCATGTTCCTAGGGGCTTTCCCAACCAGTGACGGCAAGACGGCGTCTTGGCGTGATGAATATCAATGCGGCAGCGCCGGCGGAGGACAGATAGTAAGCGATGGAGACCCGCGTTGCCGCCGCTTGTCTGTCGCGACATCGGCCCGCACGCGCCACGATCGGTCCGGCCGTGTGCTGGCGAGACACCGCTGCAGCGACCAGACGGGGTGGCTCTGGGGGCAGATTCGGGTCTCGGTCTCGGCCGCAATCCGTATCCGGCCAAAACGCTCAGCCAATATGCCCAGTCCGGACGTCACCTTCAGCATGAGGAGCCCGATCATGGCAACGATCAGCAACGACCAGGACCTTCGCACCCTGTTAGACAGGCTGCCTGATGATCAGCAGCGCATCATTGGCGCCCGCTTCGCCCAGAGCGTGGTGCACCTGAGCAAGGATGAGCGCGTGAACCGCGCCATCGAGACGGCGCTGCGCGCGGACGCAACCCCCGGCGAACTGGAGGACGCCTACCGTGGCGCCAAGGCCTGGGCCACCAAGACTTACACTGATTGCGGAAAAGACACCGACTGGCTGGCGCAAGCCGACCATTTCGTTGCTGCCGCAACGGCCGCCGCCCTGGCGCCGGAGAAGCTGCTCACCGACAAGACCAACCGCGCCCTGAAGGCAGCGATGCAGGCCCGCATGGCCAACAATTGCGAGTTGGTGGAAGGCGCCGATGGCGCGCACACGGATGAAGTTCAACGCCAGTACGCAATCGCCGACGAGTTCATCGACGCGGCCGGCTGAGCGCGGTGCGCTGAGGCGCTTGCACAGCGCTCAGCGCCGCCTCTATCACGGGTCTCGAAGTGCGCAGCATTGCGTTGCGCGTTCTCAGCCAGGGCGATAGTCACTTCGGCTAATCGAGCGAGCCTGATGTGTAGCCACGGCGTTATTCTGGTGATCAGGCTGGACTAGACGCCGCCAGCATCTGATCCCAGCATCTGATCGTAGATGGCCCATGCCTCGGCCGCATGCTCGGGCGTGACGGTATCGATGGCGTGGCCCAGATGCACGACCACATAGTCGCCCAGCTTCAACTGCTCATGTTCCAGCATCAGCAGGCTGGCATCGCGCTCGATCCCCTTGGCCTCACACCGCGCCATCAGACCATTGATGGCAATAATCCGCATCGGGATACCCATGCACATAGCGTTTCACCCGCAACAGAACAATCAACTCATCTCCCAGCCTACGGCGGCCCACCTGTCCGCGGCAAGTAGCGGGAAGGTCGCCAAGGCGAGGCCTCAAGATGGATAAATCAGGCACGCTGATCCTGGGTCTCGGCAACCTGCTGCTCAGCGACGAGGGCGTCGGCGTCGCGGTATTGCAGGGCCTGGCGCAGGACGCCGCGACCGATGCCGATCTCACCCTGCTCGACGGAGGCACGCTCAGCTTCACGCTGGCCGGCCCGATCGCCGATGCCGAGCGTCTGATCGTCGTCGATGCTGCGGCCATGGGCGATCCGCCAGGCAGCATCCGCACCTTTGAGGGCGAGGCCATGGACCGGCAGCTCAGCCGCAACGCAAAAAGCGTGCACGAGGTCAGCCTGGCCGACCTGATGGACATCGCCCGCCTCACCGACAGCCTTCCCTGCCAGCGCGCCTTGATCGGCATCGAGCCCGAACGTGTCGATTGGGGAAGCGAACTCACCCCATCGGTGGCGACCGCCGTGCCGAAGGCCATCGACGCAATTCGCACACTGCTCGTGCGCTGGCGCTCGGATATGCCTCCGCCTTGACGCCTAATCGACGGTCAAGATTGCGATTCGTCGGCTCCTCGTCGCACTTCCTGCCCCAGGTCAAAGCCGGATTCATAAGACAAGCATAAAATTAGCTATAAGTGATAGTAGCGGAGGGATGGCATGTTCAGGCTGGGCGACATTCCGATCCAGGTCGAGCAGGCGCCAGCCGCGCCGCAGAACTTCGGCAACGCCTTGCCCATCCTGAGCGAGATCCGTCACGCCGTCGCCAAACTCATCGCTGGCGGCGAGGCGACCTGTATCGATTTGGCCGCGATGCCATTCGGACCCGGCGACGAGGATCGGCTGATGGCGATCCTTGGCCGTGGCGAGGTGCAGGCCACCATCGACGCGCTGGGCCCGAGCCACATCTGGGAGACCCGCTTCCCGGGCGTCTGGGTAGTCGACTATGCCAACGCCGACGGACAGCGCATCGCGCTGCAGATCGAGATCGACCAGGTTCCACGGATACTGCGCACCCAGAGCGCCGACCTGGCGGACGCGCTGAGTGCGCTCGACGCACGTCTGCAGGACGCCACGCAGGCGGGTGCTCGCCACCCATTGTCCGCCGACCCCGTTTCAGGCCTCGGCATGGACGCCGACGGCCCTTCCGCATCCTGACAGGAGGAATCATGGCTGTTCTCAGAAAACCCCAGCAACTGACCTTGGGCGAGAGTCTCCGCCAACAAGGGGTCTCGCGACGCGGCTTCCTCAAGTTCTGCGCCGCCACCGCATCGATGATGGCGCTGCCGCCGAGCATGGCGCCCGCCATCGCGGCGGCGCTGGAGCAAGCGCGTCGGCCTTCGGTCATCTGGCTGTCGTTTCAGGAGTGCACCGGCTGCACCGAGTCGCTCACCCGAAGCTTCTCGCCGACGGTTGAGAACCTGATCCTCGACGTCATCTCGCTGGACTATCACCACACGCTGCAGGCCGCCGCCGGTGACGCCGCCGAGCATGCCCGCGAGCAGGCGATGCACGAGAACGAGGGCCAGTATCTGGTGGTTGTCGACGGCTCCCTGCCGGGCCCTGACGCCAATCCCGGCTACTCCACCATTGCCGGCATCAGCAACCTGGAGATGCTGAAGGAAACCGTTGCCGGCGCCGCTGCCGTTGTAGCGGTCGGCACCTGTGCGGCCTTTGGCGGGCTGCCGAAGGCCGAGCCGAACCCATCCGGCGCGGTGGCCGTGTCGGACATCATCAAGGACAAGCCCATCATCAACGTCTCCGGCTGTCCGCCGGTGCCGATGGTCATCACCGGCGTGCTGGCACAATACCTAACCTTCGGCAAGCTGCCGGACCTGGACGAATACAACCGGCCGCTGGCGTTCTTCGGTCAATCCATCCACGACCGCTGCTACCGTCGCCCCTTCTACGACAAGGGCCTGTTCGCCGAGACATTCGACGACGAGGGTGCCAAGGCGGGCTGGTGCCTATACCGGCTTGGCTGCAAGGGGCCGATGGCCTACAACGCCTGTGCCACCATGAAGTGGAACGGCGGCACAAGCTGGCCGGTCGAATCCGGGCACCCCTGCCTGGGCTGCTCTGAACCGGACTTCTGGGATGCCGGTGGCTTCTACAAACCGCTATCGGTGCCGATTGGTGACTCCGGCGACACGCTGCTCGCGGCAGGGGCGGCCGGAATCGCGGTCGGCGCGGGCGCCGGCATTTTGAGCCGACGCAAGTCTGCCGCGGCGAAGGCCACGCACCAGCCCGTCACCGCCGAAGAACTGGAGCAGAAACTATGATGAGCTCGATCGACTTTCTGCTGTTTACCAAGGGGCCGATGTTCCAGATCGCGCTCGCGATCTTTGCCGTCGGTCTGCTGATCCGCCTGACCGAGATCTTTGTCCTCGGCCGGCGCCACAACTATGCCGAGGCGCGTGGCGGCGAGTTCGTGCCGGGGCTGAAGACCATCTACAGACGGTTTTACCCTGATCCGGGCACCTTGCAGCGCGCGCCCTTCGATGTCGTGGTCGGCACCATCTGGCATATCGGTTTCATCGTCGCGCTGCTGCTGTTCATCCCACACGTCGAACTGATCAAGAGCACCTTCGGCATCGGCTGGCCGGCGTTGCCGAACCCGGTGGTCGACGGCATTACCGCAATCACACTGCTCGGCCTGGTCGCGGCGCTGATCCATCGGCTCACGCATCCGGTGAAGAAGTTTCTGAGCACGACCGAGGACTACCTGATCTGGGGCGTTACCTTCCTGGTGGTGCTGACCGGCTACCTGGCCTACCACCGCCTGATCAACCCCTACCCGCTGGCGCTTGGCATCCATATCCTGACCGCCGAGGTGTTCCTGATCGTGCTGCCGTTTACCAAGCTCACTCATATCTTCACGGCGTTCGCCGCCCGCTGGTACAACGGCGCCATCTTCGGGCGCAAGGGGGTGCAGTCATGAGCGACTTTTCACTCGAACGCGGCCTGAAGGCCCTGCGCGAGGAAATGGACGCGCCGGTTGCGGCCTTCTTCTCGAGCTGTGTGCACTGCGGACTCTGTGCCAGCGCCTGCCCTTTCTATGAAGAGACTGGCGACCCGAAGTACACGCCAATCCACAAGCTGGAGCCGATGCGTCTGCTGTGGGAGCAGGAATACACGCTTTGGGGAAAACTAAAGGATAAGCTCGGGCTGGGTAAGCAGATCACCGACCAGATGCTGGCCGACTGGGAGCCGCTGCTGTACGACTCCTGCAGCATGTGCGGGCGCTGCTCGATGGTCTGCCCGGTCGGTAATGACATCCAGTACATGATCCGCAAGGCACGCGAGGGGATGGTCGCGTCAGGCCATGCACCGGAAGGACTGATCGCGGCCTCTGTTCGCGCCGTCAACACCGGCAGCCCCATGGGTCTGCAGTGGAAGACGCTGGAGGTTCAGATCAAGCATGTCGAGACGGCCACCGGCCTGGTGGTGCCGATTGACAAGCAGGGCGCCGACTATCTGGTGCTGTTGTCCTCGATGGAGATCATCAACTTCCCGGAGTATCTGGAGGCCATCACCAAGATCTTCGACCACGCCGGCGTCAGCTGGACCTTGAGCAAGGACTGCTTCGAGGCCACCAATGCGGGCATCCAGATCGGCAACAAGGACATTGCCGCCAAGCTGACCCAGCGGGTGGTCGATGCCGCCGAGGCCTTGGGTGTGAAGAACGTGATCAGCCCCGAGTGCGGTCATGCCTACACAGCCATTCGCTGGGAGGGACCGAACAACATCGGCCGCGCCTATCCGTTCAAGGTGTTCCATATCATCGAGGTGCTGGACCAACTGCGCGCCGACGGCCGAATCAAGACCGAGGGCAAGGAGATCGACCGGCTGTCAATGCACGATCCATGCAACCTAGCCCGCAAGAGCGGCGTCATCCAGCAGCAGCGCAGCCTGATGGATCTGGTCGCCGACAACTTCGTCGAGCTCAAAGAGCACGGCAAGTACCAATGGTGCTGCGGCGCCGGCGGCGGCGTCAGCTCCAACGAGCGCGCCGAGGAGCTGAAGATGGCCGCGTTCAAACGCAAGAAGGCGCAGATCGAAGAGGTCGAGCCCGAACGCATGGTGACCATGTGCGCCACCTGCCGCACCCAGCTCGAGGAGGGCCTGGAGGAATTCAACATGGACATCCCCGTGATCGGCCTGACCGAGATGATCGCTGAGCATCTGAAAGAGAGTGACGAGTAACCAGTGGCGAGTGGCGAGGGCGCTGGTCCCGCTGCTCGATCATTGAATCTCACTCCTTGACACTCGGAACTAGACATCATGAACGAACGCGTCGTCGTCGACCCCATCACCCGCATTGAGGGCCATCTGCGCATCGAGGCCGAGATGGATGGGCAGAACATCGCCAAGGCCTATTCGTCCGGCACCATGGTGCGCGGCCTGGAAATCATCCTGCAAGGGCGCGACCCACGCGATGCCTGGGCCTACGCGCAGCGCATCTGCGGCGTCTGCACGCTGGTGCACGGCATCGCATCGGTGCGCTCGGTCGAGGATGCACTGAAGATCGAGCTGCCGCCGAACGCGCAGCTGATCCGCAACCTGATGATCGGCGCCCAGTACATCCACGACCACGTGATGCACTTCTATCACCTGCACGCGCTGGACTGGGTGGACGTCGTTTCCAGCCTGAGTGCCGACCCGGCCGCCACCTCGCAGCTGGCGCAGAGCATCAGCAGTTGGCCGAAATCGTCCCCGGGCTATTTCGCCGACACGCAGAAGCGCATCCGGATGTTCGTCGAATCCGGCCAGCTCGGCATCTTCGCCAACGGCTACTGGGGCCATCCGGCCTACAAGCTGCCGCCGGAGGCCAATCTGATGGCCGTGGCACACTATCTGGAGGCACTCGCCTGGCAGCGCGAGGCGGCCAAGCTGCATGCGATCTTCGGCGGCAAGAACCCGCATCCGAACTTCGTCGTCGGCGGCGTGCCTTCGCCGATCGACCTGAACTCGGATTCGGCGATCAACTCCAAGCGCCTGGCCCAGGTGCAGGACCTGATTAAGCTGATGCAGCAGTTCGTCGATCAGGTGTACGTACCGGACACCATCGCCATCGCCAGCTTCTACAAGGACTGGGCCGAGCGCGGTGAGGGGCTTGGCAATTTCCTATGCTACGGCGACATGTCAATCGACGGCAGCACCGATCCCGCCAGCTACCTATTCCCGCGCGGCGCGATACTCAACCGTGATCTGAGCAAGATCCATGATGTCGATCTGCACGCCGACGGCGAGATTCAGGAATTCGTCTCGCACTCCTGGTACGAATATGCGGGCGGTCCCGAGGTCGGCCTGCACCCCTACCAGGGCGAGACCAAGCTGGAGTACGACGGCCGCGGCGGCGTGCAACCGCCATTCACCCAGCTCGATGTCGCTGACGGCTATTCCTGGCTCAAGTCGCCGCGCTGGAACAGCGCATCGATGGAGGTCGGGCCGCTGGCGCGCATGCTGCTGCTCTACGGCAGCCCCAATGCGCCGGCGCACGCCCAGGCCAAGGAGCTGATCGACAGCACGCTGAGCACGCTGGGGCTGCCGCTCGAGGGCCTGTTCTCGACCCTTGGGCGCACCGCGGCACGCACGCTGGAGTCGAAGATCGTCGCCGACTCGATGCAGACCTGGTACGACAATCTGATCGCGAACATCAAGGCCGGCGATACCAGAACCTTCAACGAAGCCCTCTGGCATCCGTCCAGCTGGCCATCGGACGGCACAAGGCGCCGGCTACATGGAGGCACCGCGCGGCGCCCTCGGCCATTGGATCGTCATCGAGGACGGCAAGATCGCCAACTACCAGGCGGTGGTCCCGTCCACCTGGAATGCCGGCCCGCGCGACCCGCAGGGCATCCCCGGCGCCTACGAGGCGGCACTGCAGGACAATACCCAGCTCCAGGATCCGAAGCGCCCGATCGAGATCCTGCGCACCATCCACTCGTTCGATCCCTGCATCGCCTGCGCGGTGCACCTGCAGGATCCGGAGACCGGTGAAGACATCGAGATCAAGGTGACCTGATCCTTCCCATTGACCCTGAGCTTCTCGCCGCCGTTTAACGGCGGCGAGCTGCTTGCTGTCGGTGTGGTTCCCCAGGGCCTAAATTACTTGAGGGCGCGGCATCGTCCACAGATGAGTCAAGTTTTCTCGTTGTCGTTTGTCGTAATCGACAACCCGAAGACCCGACAACGACCGCGACAACGATCAGAGACGGTCCCGGAACCTCTGCACCGCGGCACTCGGGCCATGCGCCCAGGGCCAAGGGCCGCTGGTCAGGGCGATCGCGCGCTTCTGGCCCTGGGCCCTCGGCCGACTCGAGGCGACGCGTCGCTTGAGCAAAACGACGCCCTGCTCTGGTCGGCCTAGGCATCGCCTCGCTGCCATTGTGGGTTAGCATGTGCGAACTGACTTACGTGTCTCGTCCGTTTCGCACCCAGTCCCGCTGCGCATGAAGATCCTCAGCTACCGTGGCCTCGACACCGCGGCCATTCCCGGCTACGACAAGCTCGCCGCCCGCCTCGCCGCGGACGATTTTCGCTCTGCCGACGTCAAGAAGGTCGGCGATAACCTCTATCGGGCACGGCTCGACCGCAGCAACCGGCTGCTGTTCTCGCTCTACCGCCACCAGGGCGAGCGCTGTGCGCTGATGCTTGAATACATCCCGCGGCACGCCTACGAGAAGTCGCGCTTTCTCGCCCGCGGGGTCCAGATCGACGAGGACGGCATCCCGTGCGTGCATGCCGAGGCAGCGGACGAGGCACCCGACCTGCCGTACCTCAATCCGAAGCTCCAACGTTTTCATCTGCTGGACAAGGTGCTCTCGTTCGACGAGGACCAGGAGACGATCTATCGCCAGCCGCCGCCGCTGGTGATCATCGGCTCCGCCGGCAGCGGTAAGACGGCGCTGACGCTGGAGAAGATGAAGGATGCCAGCGGCGACATCCTCTATGTGACGCGCTCGCCCTTCCTGGTACAGAACGCCCGTGAGCTCTATTACGCGAACAACTGGCAGAACGACGAGCAGACGGTCGACTTCCTTTCATTCCGCGAATATCTGGAGAGCATCCAGGTCCCGGCAGGCAAGGAGATCACACCGCGGGTGTTCGCCGGATGGGCCGGCCGGCAGCGCCTGCCGAAGGAGCTGAAGGACAGCCACCAGCTGTTCGAGGAGTTCCAGGGGGCCATTACCGGTACCGACCCCTCGCGCGCCTATCTCAGCCGCGACGACTATCTCGCGCTCGGCGTCAAGCAGTCGATCTTCGCGCCCGAGACGCGCGCCGGCGTCTACGATCTGTTCGAGAAGTATCTGCGCTTCCTCGACGAGCAGGGCTGGTTCGACCCCAACATCGTCAGCCATGCCTGGCTGGCGCGCGTCGAGCCCCGCTACGACTTCGTCGTCGTCGACGAGGTGCAGGACCTGACCAATGTGCAGCTGCTGCTGATCCTGCGCTCGCTGCGCGACATGCGCGGCTTTCTGCTGTGCGGCGACTCGAACCAGATCGTCCATCCCAATTTCTTTTCCTGGTCCAAGGTCAAGACGCTGTTCTGGCGCGCACAGGGCGCCGATACCGGCACCGGCGCCGGCACCGACCTGGTGCGTATCCTCAACGCCAACTTCCGCAATTCGCCGCAGGTCACCGAGATCGCCAATCGCCTGCTGCACATCAAGCATGCGCGCTTTGGCTCCGTCGATCGCGAAAGCAACTATCTGGTGCGCAGCCGCGGGCCAACCCTCGGCCGGGTCGGATTGCTGCAGGACAATGATCAAGTCAAGCGCGACCTGGACCGACGCACGGCGGCCTCGGCACGCTTCGCCATCCTGGTGCTTCACCCGGAGCAGAAGGCCGAGGTGCGTAAATACTTCCGCACGCCGCTGGTGTTCTCGATCCACGAGGCCAAGGGGCTGGAATACGACAACGTGCTGCTGTATGGCTTCGTCTCCAGCGAGGAGAAGCGCTTTCGCGACATCGCAGCCGATCTCGGCGAGACCGACCTCCAAGGCGAGCTGCGCTACGCCCGCGGCCGCGACAAGAGCGACAAGTCGCTCGAGATCTACAAGTTCTATATCAACGCCCTCTATGTCGCCGTCACACGCGCGGTGCGCAATCTCTACCTGATCGAGCCGAGGCCGAAACAACATCTACTGGCGCTGCTTGGCCTCAGCGAGATCCACCAGGGCGTCGAGGACGTCGAGGAGCAAAGCTCCAGCCTCGAGGAATGGCGTCACGAGGCACATCGCCTCGAACTCCAGGGCAAGGAAGAACAGGCCGCCGAGATCCGCGAGCAGATCCTCAAGCAGCGCCAGGTGCCCTGGACCGTGCTGCGCGGTGAGGCGCTTGCCGAACTGGAAGACAAGGCGTTGCAACGGCAGGAGAAGAAGGCATCGATCGCACTGATGGAGTACGCGCTGGTCTACCGCGACCAGCGGCTGTTGAACGCCCTGATCCAGGGCGGCTTCAAGGCCGCGAAGCAGCCGGACAAGGCCTTCCCGGTGCTGGAGAAGAAGCATTTCATGCTCTATGGGCTGAAGCACCCCGGCGGCGTGCTGCGCCAGGTCGATCAGTACGGCGTCGACTTCCGCAACGTCTTCGGCCAGACGCCATTGATGATCGCCAGCCGCATGGGCAATGCCGAGCTGGCCGAGGCACTGCTCGACCGCGACGCCGATACCAGTCTGGTCGACGGCAACGGTCTCAACGCCTTCCAGATCGCGCTGGAGCGCGCCTGCGCCGACGAGCGCTTCGCACGCGCCAAGCTGCCCGCGGTGTTCGAGCGTCTGGCGCCGACCAGTCTCGACATCCAGGTCGACGGGCGGCTGGTGAAGCTCGATCAGCGACTGATGGAATACCTGATGCTCTGCATCGCGATGGTCCTCTTCTATCAACGCCTTGGTGAGAATTGGGCGACACGCCGCAAGCTGCTGGCCGCCGGCGACTTCGCCGAGGTGCTCGAGCATTTTCCGGAGTCCATCGTCCCCGCCCGTCGCAAGAAACGCAGCTACATCTCGTCGATCCTGTCGAAGAACGAGGTCGACCGCGATGATCGGTACAACCGCAAGCTGTTCAAGCGCATGCTCCACGGCCAATACGTGATCAATCCGCAGCTTGCCCTGCGCGTCGAGGGCGATTGGCAGAAGATCTACAGCCTACTGTCGCCGCAGCGCCTGGCGCCGCAATTGCGCGACCCCATTCGTTGGGGCGCGCACGTCTGGGACCCGAACGCCAACGCGGAACGCGCCATCGCGTCGCTGCGCGAACAGCTGCAGGCGTTCACCGACAACGACGGAGGCTAGGCAGATGGGCTGCACCGCAACATCCTAAACATGACCAATCTGCAGCATCTCTGGCTCACGGCTCCGGCTCACGGCTCTGGCTCACGACGACGCTGGCGCCGTTGGGCCTCGGCGCTCTCGTGATCGCGCCGATCGGCTCGTGCCCGCCACGCGCGATACGCCGGCCTGACGGCCGGGTCGCACCACCGACAGGTTGCAGCACAGGCCGGAGGCGAACAGTCGAACTCATCTCGGCGGATCCGCCAGAATTCTCATTCACAGAGGCTAGGAACATGTTGCTGACGCTCTTCTGGATCGCCGTGGGCATCGTCATCGGCTGGAATCTACCGCAACCGCGCTGGGCGAAGGAGCTGCAGGACAAGCTCACGAACGCGTTGAACGGTCGCCGCTGAACACGCGCACGCGAGGCAGGAGAGCGGCCGCTGTGGTTGCTCCTGCGTTGGCGCATGCGCATCGGTTGCGGAGCTCGAAACGCGGCGTGAAATTGTCTATGAGCGGGGTCACTGCCGTGGCAGCGCGATAGACCGCTTGAACTGGTATGGCCCCAGGCGCCAGCGTTGGACGCTGCGCCCCAGCCCATCGGCATGCCGCTCTGCTCCGACAAGGTCGGCAAGGCGCTATACTCAAACGCGAACCAATTTGCCGCTCAGCGGAGACTGGCCATGACCGCCCAACTCGTCCCGCAACTCACGTTCGACGACTGGCTCGCTAGCGAGCGCGCCGCGGTAGACCGACGCAGCGAGTACGTCGCTGGCGAGGTGTTCGCGATGACCGGTGCCACGGAAGGGCACAACCTGATCGTCGCCAACCTCATTCGTGAACTGGGTAACGCGCTCAAAAGCAAACCCTGCCGCGTCTACGCGAGCGAGCTGAAGGTCCGCATCGAGGCAGACGCCGTCGGTGCCTATCCAGACGTGATGGTGATCTGCGGCGAGCGCCTGTTCTATGACGACCGCCGGGACGTGGTCACCAACCCCACCCTGATCGTCGAGGTGCTGTCGCACTCCAGCGAGGCCTACGATCGCGGCGACAAATTCAAGCATTACCGCACTCTGACGAGCCTGCAAGCCTACCTATTGCTTTCGCAGGACCAGGTCCAAGCAGAGTTGTTCGTGCGCCAGCCGGACGGCACATGGAACCTGAGCGCCTTCACCGACGCATCCGACCGCATCCCTCTCTCGGCTGTCGATGCTGAACTGCTGCTCGGCGAGGTTTACGACAAGGTAGCACTCGGCACACGGTAGCATTCGACGACGAATCGATCCCGGCTGTGGTAGCCGATCGCCTAACTGTGGGCGAGAACCCGTTGCGCCTGTGGGTTTCAGCCCGACCTGGCATCACTCGACGGGGCGAGATAAGGCTCCAGCATGCCCAACACGTCGACCCGCGCACGCAAGCGCCGGCAGAGCATGAAGATGCCGACGAACTTGCGATGCAGCAGCATGGTCGAGGGATCCGGGAAGCGCGTGAAGCGCTGGTCGAGAAACATATCGCGACCACGGGTATAGACCCGTTCGAACAGGTCCGAGCCACCGAAGTCGTAGGGTCCATTCGGTTGCAGAACCTCGCCCGACAGCCGGATCAGCTCGATCAAGGCGTTTACCTTGTCCCGCGGATCATCCGTGCCGATGTAACCGAGCCGCAGCGCGGCGTCCCGCAACCCTTCGGCATCGTCCGCAACGGCGGCGCGTGCGAGTTGCCGGTAGGCCTCGGATAGGTCCGCCGGGATTGCGCTGGTCGCGCCGAAGTCGAGCAGCACGATGCGCCCGGTCTCGGCGTGATAGAGAAAGTTACCGAAGTTGGGATCGGTCTGTGCGAGGCGAAACTCGAACAGCTCGCGCAGTGTCAGCCGCGTCAACGACGTGGCGGCGCGGTCGCGCTGGTCGCGGTGAAAACCCGGGGCGGCGAGCCGGTCGATGGGGACGCCCTCGGCGAAGTCCATGGCCAGGATGCGCGTGGTCGAGAGGTCGTCATGAACGCGCGGCACGAAGAAGTGCGGATCATCGGCGATCAACCTGCGATAGGCGCTCAACGAGGCCGCCTCGGACACATAGTCGGCCTCACGGTGCAGTTGCAGCCGCGCCTCGTCGAGCATTGGCCGCGGGTCCAAGCCTGGCGGCAACATGCCAAAGTTACGCGCCAGAAACCCGAGGTTGTCGATATCGCTGTCGATGCTCTCGCGCACCCCCGGAAACTGGATCTTCATCGCCAGCCGGCGGCCATCTTTGGTTTCGGCGCGATGCACCTGTCCGATCGAGGCCGCGGCGATGGGTTGGAAATCGAATCTGCGAAAGGCATTGTTCCAGTCCTTGCCCAGCTCCGCCGACAACACCCGCGTGAGCTGGCTCATCGGCATCGGCTCGGCGCGGTCGCGCAGCGTGGCCATGATCTCGGCCGCCTCCGGCGTGAAGACGTCGGTGCCGTCCATGGACATCAGTTGCCCCATCTTCATCACCGCACCGCGCATCCGCGCGAGCCGGTCCGTCAAGCGCCGAGTGGCGGCGGGACTGAGCTGGATACGGCCGCTGCCGCGGCCACCGGTGCGGGCCATGTCGAGCATGCCGCGCACGCCGACGCCGGCAGCGAAATCGGTCGTGGCCCGCCCGAGGTGCCAGAGTCGGCTGAGACGTCTGCTCGGGACGGGAAAACCCTTGGTGCTTGCATCAATGGACATTGTTCGGCTCCTGAAACGGACTGATCGGGATGGATCGATCAGTTGTCGGCGATTTGTACAAGATTGGACCTGTCATCGCTGGACGCAAACGTACCAATGGACCTAGACCGTCTCGCATGACGAATCGCAGCCGACGCCGAGGTACAACCATCTGCCTCGTCCGCTGACCGATTGGACCCTTGTTGCGATGGCCGATTGAATCCCCCTCGAGAGCGCAACCAGCGCTTGCGCCGACAAACGCTCACGCCGCATACTGGTTTGTTTTCCCGCGCTATCCGCCCTCCTGCCTCCGTCGGTCGGCGGCTGCCCATCGCCGAGACCTTCCGATGTCCGATCAAGCCCCGACCCCTGATACCTCAAACACCGAGACGCCCGTCAACGCATCTGACGCGGAGCAGTCGACGCGATCCGCCGAACCGCGGCCAGCGCCCGCATCACCCCATGCCGCGGAGGCGACCGCCACGCCAGCGGTCGCCCATGAGATCGAGGCCGAGCGTGCGACCTTCGCCTCCATTGGCCTGCATCCTGCCGTCGCCCGGGCAGTCGCCGAGCTGGGCTATGAGGCGCCGACCCCGGTGCAGGCCGATTGCATACCGCATCTGTTGGCCGGGCGCGATCTGCTCGGTCAGGCGCAGACCGGCACCGGCAAGACCGCGGCCTTTGCACTGCCGCTTCTGAGCAGACTCGACACCGGCGCCCACCTGCCGCAGCTCCTGGTGCTGACGCCCACGCGCGAACTCGCCTTGCAGGTGGCCGAGGCGCTGCAGCGCTATGCGCAGCACCTGCCCGGCTTCCATGTCGTGCCCATCTACGGTGGCCAGAGCTATACGCTGCAGATTCGCCAGCTCAAGCATCATCCGCAAGTGGTGGTCGGGACGCCGGGACGCGTCATGGACCACATGCGCCGCGGCACCCTGACCTTGGCCGGTCTGCGTGCACTGGTGCTCGACGAGGCCGACGAAATGCTCAACATGGGCTTCGCCGAGGACATCGACTGGATCTTCGAGCACACACCCGAGACGCGTCAGGTGGCGCTGTTCTCGGCGACCATGCCCGACACCATCCTGCGAGTCGCGCGCAAGCGGCTGACCGACCCCGTCGAGGTGCGCGTGGAGGGCGGCACCGAGCCGCTGGAAACCATCGACCAGCAGCACATCGTCGTGACGCGGTTCCACAAGCTGGATGTGCTGACGCGGATGCTGGAGATCGAGCCGTTCGACGGCATGGTCATCTTCGTGCGCACCAAGAACGCCACCACCGAGCTGGCGGACAAGCTGAAGGCGCACGGCTTTACCGCCGAACCGCTGCATGGCGACATGACCCAGGAGATGCGCGAGCGCACCTTGGACCGCATTCGGCACGGGCGGCTCGACATCATCGTCGCGACCGATGTCGCCGCGCGCGGCCTGGACGTCGAGCGTCTGACGCACGTGGTCAATTTCGACATCCCGACCGACCCGCAGACCTACGTGCACCGCATCGGGCGCACAGGACGCGCCGGCCGCTCCGGGCGCGCGATCCTGCTGGTCGAGCCCCGCGAGCGCGGCCTCTTGCGCGCCATCGAACGCACCATCGGCGCCAATGTGCCGCGCATGGATGCCCCCTCTGCACAGGCACTCAGCAGTTCGCGCATCGAGCGCTTCACCGCCGAGCTGCGCCAAACGCTGGCCGAGCAGGATCTGGACTTCCATTACCGGCTGGTCAGCAACCTGGCCGGCGAGCTGGAGTTGGAGCCGCTGGATATCGCGGCGGCGCTCACCTTCCAGCTGCAGCGCGAGCGCCCGCTGGAGGTGGAGGAGTTGCCGAGCCCGCCACCAAGTCCGGCGCGACGCGACCGACCGCAGCGATCAGACGCCCGCGGCAGGCCGCCTCGGCGCGACGACCGCGGCGACCGGCCGCCGCGCTACCAAGATGATCGACGCCGCGGCGATCGGCCTGATCAGCCGCGGCGCGAGCGCGACGGCAATGCGGCCGGGCTGGCCAGCTATCGCATCGAGGTGGGTCATGACCATGGAGTGACCCCGCGCGAAATCGTCGGCGCCATCGCCAACGAGGCGGGCATCGAAGGGCGCTACATCGGTCGCATCGACATCCGCGGCGATCATTCGACCGTCGACCTGCCGGACGGCATGCCGAAGGAGATCTTCAATCACTTAAAACGCGTCTATGTGCGCGGCCAGGCGCTTCGCATCACGACCTTGGGCAAGGGCGGCGACTCACGCCCGCCGCGGCGCTTCCAGGCACCCGAAGCCAAGGGACCGCGTTTCCAGCCAAAGGGCGCCGGCCCAAGCCGGCAAGGCAACGGCGAGGCGCCGGACCAACCGGGCGGTCGCTTCCAGGAACGCGGGAGGGGCGAGCCGGAGCGCGGCAGCAATGACCGCTTTCGCGGCGGAGCTGATCGCGGGCCGGGCGTCGGCGCGCGCCGTGGTCCGAAGGGCCGCGACCGCTGACACCTAATGGAGCACCGTCCGCGCAAGCGCTTCGGACAGAATTTTCTGCATGATCCGGGCATCATCCGGCGCATCATCGGCGCGGTGAATCCGCAACCTGGCCAGCGGCTGGTGGAGATCGGACCCGGCCAGGGCGCCATCACAGAAGGACTGTTGAGCGCCGCCGGCGCGCTGGATGTCGTCGAGCTGGACCGCGACCTGATCGCGCCCTTGCGCGAGCGCCTGTCGGGCCTGGGCGCGCTCTCCGTCCACAATGCCGATGCCTTGGCCTTCGACCTCTGCTCGCTGTGCACCGACACGCACAGCCTAATCGAAGGTTGGCACGAAGATCGGGCCGAGGGGCCAACCGCCGCAAGCTGGCGCCTGCGTCTCGTCGGCAACCTGCCCTACAATATCTCGACGCCCTTGCTGTTCCGCTTTCTGGAACAAGCCCGCTGCATCGACGATCTGCACCTGATGCTGCAAAAGGAGGTGGTCGAGCGCATCTGCGCCGCGCCCGGCAGCAAGGTCTACGGCCGGCTGTCGGTGATGGTGCAGACCTGGTGCAGCGCCGAGCGGCTCTTCGTCATTGGGCCAGGCGCCTTCAGGCCGCCGCCGAGGGTGGATTCCGCCGTGGTGCGGCTGCGCCCGCATCGCCCGCTGCCGTCGCCGATCTCCGATCCGGCGTTGCACCGGCGGATCGTCGCGGCCGCCTTCAGCCAACGGCGCAAGACCCTTCGCAACAGCCTGAGCGGACTGATTACGCCAGCGCAGCTGAAGGCCGCCGGCATCGATCCTTCGGCGCGCGCCGAGACCATCGCGGTCGCCGACTTTGTGCGCCTGGCCAACAACTGTTGCATTCGCAACGGTCAACCCTGAGATACACCCGCCGATTGTGAGGTAGGGCGAATGCCGGAGATTTTTGAGCGATTGCGCTGGAGTAGAGCATGAACGACGCCGCTAACGAGACGCCCGAGGAACGGCAGGAAGAGATACAGGACGACGCCGAGACGACCTTGGCCAGGGCCGACGAGGTGCTCCCGGCGCTGGTGCCGCTGCTGCCGGTGGCCGCGCGTCCGTTCTTCCCGGGCCAGGCAGTGCCGCTGTTGATGGATGCCAATCATTGGCGCAGCACCTTGGTGGCGGTCGGCAAGACCGAGCACAAGATCCTGGGCGTCATACTGACCGCCAGCGAGACCTCCGAGGACGCCGATCCGAAAGACTTCTACCAGGTCGGCACCGCCTGCCGCGTGCATCGCGTCAACGACGAAGAGGGCAAGCTTCAGGTGCTGGTGGAATGCCTGCAGCGCTTTCGCATCGAGCGCGTCATGGATCGCGCGCCGCCCTTTTCCGCCCGCGTCACCTACCTTCCGGAGCCGCAGCCCGAGCCGGAGGTCAAGGCCTATGCGATGGCAATCATCAATACCATCAAGGAGCTGCTGCCGCTGAATCCGCTCTATGTCGAGGAGCTGCGCATGTTCCTCGACCGCTTCGGCCCCGATGATCCATCCCACCTGGCCGACTTCGCCGCCAGCCTGACCACCTCCACCAAGGAGCAGCTGCAAGAGGTCCTCGAGGCGGTGCCGCTGCTCAAGCGCATGGAAAAGGTGCTGGTGCTGCTGAACAACGAGCTCGAGCTCGCGCGTGCGCAGCAGAAGATCCGCGCATCGGTCGAGGAACGGATGCAGAAGCAGCAGCGTGAATTCTTTCTGCGCGAGCAGTTGAAGGCGATCCAGAAAGAACTCGGCATCGCCAAGGATGACCGCACCGCTGAGGTCGACAAGTTCAAGGACAGGCTGTCGAAACTCAGCCTCAGCGAGGAGGCACAGAAGCGGGTCGACGAGGAGATGGACAAGCTGGCGATGCTGGAGACCGGGTCACCGGAATACGCCGTCACGCGCAACTATCTCGATTGGATCACGCTGCTGCCCTGGGGCCAGCATTCGCCGGACAAGCTGGATCTCAAGCGCGCTCGCCGCGTCCTCGACCGCGACCACTACGGCCTCGACGACGTCAAACAGCGCATCTTGGAGTTTCTCGCGGTCGGCATCCACAAGGGCGAGATCGCCGGCTCCATCATCCTGCTGGTGGGTCCGCCCGGTGTCGGCAAGACCTCGATAGGCCGCTCGATCGCCGACGCTCTGGGCCGGCGCTTCTACCGCTTCTCGGTCGGTGGCATCCGCGACGAGGCCGAGATCAAGGGCCACCGGCGCACCTACATTGGCGCCATGCCGGGCAAATTCATTCAGGCCGTCAAGGACGCCGGCACCGCCAACCCGGTGATCATGCTCGATGAGATCGACAAGATCGGCGCCAGCTACCATGGCGACCCGGCCTCGGCGCTGCTGGAGGTGCTCGACCCGGAGCAGAACGTCGATTTTCTCGACCACTATCTCGATCTGCGCTTCGACCTGTCGAAGGTGCTGTTCGTCTGCACGGCCAACCAAACCGACAGCATCCCCGGACCGCTGCTCGACCGCATGGAGGTGATCCAGCTGGCCGGCTACATCGCGGCCGAGAAGCTGGCGATTGCCAAGCGCTACCTACTGCCGCGTCAGATCAAGCGCGCCGGACTGGACAGAAGGGTACTAAAGGTCGGCTCCAAGACGCTGCGTGTGCTGATCGAAGGCTATGCGCGTGATGCCGGCGTTCGACGCTTGGAAAAACAACTCGGCAAGATCGTGCGCAAGGCGGCCGTTCGTCTGCTCGAAGACGAGCCGATCCCGATCACTGTGACCCCGGAGGACCTAAAGGACTACCTGGGCAGCCCGGTGTTTCGCGACGAGCGCAAGCTCTCCGGCCCGGGCGTCGTCACCGGTCTGGCCTGGACCGCGATGGGCGGCGCGACGCTGTCGATCGAGGCGGTGCGTACCCACGCGTACAACCGCGGCTTCAAGCTCACTGGCCAACTCGGCGACGTGATGAAGGAGTCGGCCGAGATCGCCTATGGTTACATCCTCAGCCACGCGGCCCGACTCGGCGCCGATCCGGCATTCTTCGAGAAGGGCTTCATCCACCTGCACGTTCCCGCCGGCGCAACGCCCAAGGACGGCCCATCGGCCGGGATCACCATGGCCTCGGCGCTGCTGTCGCTGGCGCTGAACAAGCCGGTGCGCCGCATCGCCATGACCGGCGAGCTGACGCTGACCGGCGAGGTCTTCCCGATCGGCGGCGTGCGTGAAAAGCTGATCGCCGCCCGCCGTGCCGGCATCAAAGAGATACTGCTGCCCGAGGACAACCACGGCGAATACGACGAGGTGCCGGATCACGTGCGCAAGGGCCTGACGGTGCACTTCGTCAGCCGATTCGACGATGTCGCGGCGCTATTGTTTGCGAAGCAGGCGGTTTAAGGCAATTTCTGTCAATCGCCTAAGCCGGGCTCAACGCCCGCGTAACGCCTCCCGAAACCCCCGCATCGCCGCCGAGGTCGTGGGGCGGTCCATGAAGCTGGTCAACAACTCCAGGTTGAGTCCAGGCAGGACCTCGCTGGCCGCAACCGGCTGGTAGCGCTCGCCGCGCAAGCAGTAGGCGTGGATGCGGCCTTGGCGCCAAGACCAGACCTCGGCGACGCCCGTGGTTGGCCGATACAGCCTAGTCTAGCGAGTGCGAGGAGACCTTGCACTTGGCCGAGATCCGCTGCCGGAGCTGCGGGTCTTGGATTTCCCAGGACCCTTTGGCATACCGTTGGCATCACGAACAACCCGCCCAGCGTCGAAGCGACCGATTTCGAAGCTACTGGTTTCGCCGGAATCAGGCTCGACGCGATCAGGGTCGAAACCGGCATCAGCCGGTTGGCGTGCTGAACTGTCTATAGAGCAGCACGGCGCCCCAGGCCAGCGCCGACAGCATAATTAGCGAGCCCAGCATATGACTCGCCTGGGCCAGACCATGGTCGAGGTGCAGCAGGCCGGTTTCCGTCAAAATGTACTCCCAGTCATGAAAACCGTAGGGCGAGGAATGGCCGAAATTACCGCCGAGCAGTGGCAGCTGACCGGCCCGGGCGTCATTGATGTAGGGCGCGATGTCGAGAAAGTTCTGCCCAAACCACCAAAGCCCCACCGATGCACCGAAGGGATCGCGGGTCTTCAGCAGCAGCACCAGCGTGGCGATGAGCGGCATCAAGAGCTGGCCCAGGGTTCCGCCGAGAGAGGTCATAAAGTCACCGAATGGCCGAAACAGGATATGCCCCGCCTCGTGAAACGGCAGATTCACCAAGTGCAGCACGGACGCGCCGGCGGCGTTGCTCTCAACCGATGCGCCGATCAACCGCAGACCCCAGATCGCTAGCCCGACCAAGAGCGCTGCCCTGGCCCAATTGGAGAGCGCGTCCTGGGCAACAGGTGCCGGCAGAAACAGCGTTCGCAGTCCGGTGTCAGCTGACGCCCGCCGCTGCTGCGAATGCGTGGAGACGCGTGCCGAAGCGGCCCCGCGCTTCGCCAGACCGGGCGAGGTGCGGTGCAACTCACCAGGCCGTGGGTGGTACTTCCAATACTTTTCGAAGACGATGCCGCAGCGATCACAGATGGCGTTGCCATCGGGCTGTTCAGCCAAGCATTTTGGGCATTGCATGCTCATCCAAGGTCAGCCTCTGAATCAACGCGCATCATCGTCCGCGCGGCCGTGCATGCGTTGGATGATGCCGCTGGTGCTAAGGTCGTCCACCAGCGGCACCAGCACGACCTGGCCGCCCCAGGCCTTGACCTCTTGCGCGCCGACCACCTCGGCCTCTCGATAGTCTGCCCCCTTGGCCAGCACATCGGGCTGAATCCGGCGAATCAGATCGATCGGCGTGTCGTCGTCGAACAGCACCACCGCATCAACGGCGGCCAGCGCGGCGAGCACGCGCGCACGGTCGGCCTGCTTGATAAGCGGGCGTTGCTCACCCTTCAGTGCACGCACCGAACGGTCGGTATTCAGCCCGATGATGAGCCGGTGTCCGTGTCGACGCGCCCGCTCCAGATAGGTCACATGGCCGACGTGCAGCAGGTCGAAGCAGCCGTTGGTGAAGACGATGCGCTCGCCACGCGCGCGCCATTGCTCGACCTGGCCCAGCACCTGCCCCAGGCTGCCGATCTTCGATGCCTGCTCCAGCGCCGATTCGTCGGCAATCGCGGCGGCCAGTTCATCAGCGCTGATCGCCGCCGTACCGACCTTGCCCACCACCACACCCGCGGCCAAGTTGGCGAGATGCGCGCTGTCGATCGGGTCGAGCCCGGCGGAGCACCCTGCGGCAACGGCAGCGATGACGGTATCGCCGGCGCCCGAGACATCGAACACCTCGCGCGCGGCGGCCGGAATGCGCTGAACGCCGTTGGCACTGACCAATGCGATGCCGAGTTCGCCCAACGTCAGCATCAATCGATCGAGGCCCAAGCCAGCGCGCATGGCCACGGCCGCTTGCAGCAGGCCGTCGAGATCATCGGCATCGGCGCCGGTCGCGGTGGCCAACTCGGCGCGGTTCGGCGTGATCAGGGTCGCACCCGCATAGCGCTCGAACGACTGACCCTTGGGATCGACTAGAACGGGCAATCCGCGGGCCTTGGCCAGGTCGATCAACCGAGCACAGAGATCGCCCGTCAGCACGCCCTTCGCATAATCGGAGAGCAGCACGGCATCTGTGTCGGCGAGACGCGGCTCGATCTCCCGCAGCAACCGATCGGCCAAGGCGACCGCGATCGGCCCTGCCCGCTCGGCGTCGATGCGCAGCATCTGCTGATGGTTGCCGACCAGCCTGGTCTTGGTCGTGGTCGGCCGGCTGTCATCGGCGAGCACGGCGCGAGTCTCAATGCCTTGCTTGCTGAGCAACGCGAGCAAACGCTCGCGCTCCGCATCCCGGCCAGTGACGCCGGCAATATCCACATGCAGCCCGAGACCGACCAGATTACGCGCGACATTGGCCGCACCGCCGGCCACCTCGGTCTCGCGCGCGAGCCGCAGCACGGGGACCGGCGCCTCCGGTGAGATGCGGTGCACCTCGCCCCACAGGTAGCGGTCGAGCATCAGGTCGCCCACGACCAGCACGCGCCGGCGGCCAAAGCCGGCGCGAACGGTGGTGACGACCTTGTCCGTCTGCTGGAACACTGGTCAGTCAGCGCACGGCCGAAGCCGCGTGGCGTTCAACCAGATCACAGAGCATGTGACCGATCAGGATGTGCGCCTCCTGAACGCGCGCCGTGTTGTTCGCCGGCACCACCAGGCACAATTCGCAATGCGTTGGGAGCTTGCCGCCATTGCCGCCTGTCAGGCCGATCCGCTCGACGCCAAGCTCGCCGGCGCGCTGAAGCGCGCGCAGCACATTGGCGCTGTTGCCGGAGGTGGAGAGGCCGATGAGCAGGTCGCCTGGACGGCAAAGGGCCTCAACCTGGCGCGCGAACACCGATTCGAAGCCGTAGTCGTTCGAGACCGAGGTCAGGATCGAGCTATCTGTGGTCAACGCGATGGATGCAAGCCCGGGCCGTTCGCGCTCGAAACGGCCCACCAGTTCCGCCGCCAAGTGCTGGCTGTCGGCGGCGCTGCCGCCATTGCCCATCCAAAACAACCGGCCACCGTTCGCGAGGCAGGACCAGGCACGCTCGGCGAACCGCAGGATATCCGGCGCCAGACGATCCAGCGCCTGCACGACCTCGATATGGGCGGCGAGCGTTTCGACGATGATCTGTTGCATGGGGCGATCTTGGGAAAACATGCTTTGCGCGATTTGATCGACTTGGTGGCAGGGCAGCCCCCCGGTGCCAGGGCTGGCCCAATTCCAAAGGGCACAACCCGTTGCAAGCGTGCGCGAGGATTGTAATCGAAACTGCTGGTCGGCCGGGACTGGGCGCTTTCTGTCGAGTTGTGCAACAGCAGGCTTGCGCTCAACCGGAACAGTCCCTCAAGCGCTCTTGCCCTCAAATGGCTACACTGAAACGACACATCGCTGAAGCCAGTCGTTACGAGAGGAGCGTTTCCATGACCATCTGGGTTCTCGCCGCAGACAACAGCCGCGCCCGGTTCTTTACCGCAGACAAGGCGCGCAGCTCGCTCACCGAGATTCAGGACTTGGTTGATCCTCAAGCCCGGCTGCACGAGGGCGATCTGGTCACCGACCGCGACGGCAGCGACCGCCGCGCCGGCACACCCAGTCATGGCGTCAGCAGCGATAGCAGCGCCAAGAACGAGGCCGCCGAGCGCTTCGCGCAGCAAGTTTGCGCCTCGTTGGAAAACGCCCGCGTAGGTGGCGCCTTCAACAAGCTCTATATCGTCGCGGCACCGGCCTTTCTCGGCCTGCTGCGCAAGCACCAATCGGCATCGCTGCGCGCGCTGATCGCCGCCGAGATCGACAAGAACCTCGCGGCCCAGGACGGCGCGGCGATCCGTGGACACCTGCCTGATTTCCTCTAGCCCGTTCACTGCACATGATTTCTCCCCGGAGTTTCCGGATCTTGGTCCTACTGCTGACGATCGGCTACTCCATCGAGGTGGCGACCACGGCCAATTACACTTCGTTCGGGGCGCAGTTTCGGTTTCTTACCATCTGGGCGCTGACCGGTAACCTCATCGCGGCGGCTGCCATGCTGCGACCCGGGCACGGACATCCAGACGGGCGTTTCGACACCGCGCTCTCGGTGCTGGCCATCATCAACGTACTGGTCGTGTTTTCCTACTGGCGGCTCTTTTTCATCGATCCAACACTGATCAACGGAGAGAATACGCCGAAGCCCTACAGGGAATATTACCTGCATCTGGTCGGGCCGATCCTGATGTGGATTGACCTGTTCTGGCTGAAGCGTGGATTCCGGCAACTGATACCGGTGCTGGGCTGGCTGGGCGTAGTGGTGCTGATCTACATAGGATGGGCCGAGCTGCTGGTCGCGCCGCTCAATGCCGAGCCGGTGGGAGACGTGACAAGCGGCCTACCCTATCCCTTCCTCAATGACATGGAACCCCCGGCGCGGGCGACATTCTACGGCACGATCTACGGTACCGGCGTCTTCTTTGCGCTGATGTTTTATGGGCTCGCGGCATTGCTGCGGCGACGGCGATCAGAGGGTTGTCAACCCGAACTGGAATCGCTGTAGAAGGCTGGCCGACAAAGGTCTTGAGTCCGCCGTGACTGAATGACATCGTGACGCATTGGCAGGCGATCAGCGATACGCGCGCATTTGCCCCACCAACACACCCTGAATCTGTACCTCGTCCGGGTGATACTCCATGGCTTGCATCGCGCTGTTCTCGGGATAGAGCAAGACGCGGCCGGGCTCCTGCATGAGCCGCTTGAGGGTCACCTCCTCACCGCGGATCAGCGCGACGACGATCTCGCCATTGCTGGCTTGGTCGCGCTCTTCGATGACGACATAGTCGCCGTCGAGGATTCCAGCATCACAGAGCGAATCGCCGGCGACCTGCAGAACATAGCAAGGCCGGCTGGTGCGCAGGTGCGACGGCACCTCGATCTGCTCGGGCTGGGCGATGGCCTCAATGGGACGGCCTGCCGCGATCTTGCCCAGCAACGGCAGCAGATCCTCGCGCTCCGGGTCTGAGTTTGAGTCTGGGTCTGGCTGCGACTGCGATACCAGGCGAACACCACGATGCTGACCACGCAGCGGCTCCACCAGTCCGGCAGCGACCAACGCCTGAATGTGCTTATGTAGCGAGCCCCGCGAGCGCAGTCCCAGCAGTGCGCAGAGTTCATCCAAGGTTGGGTACGGCTCGCCGGCGTCGTCGCGCCTGTGCAGCCGGTCGAGGATCTCCTGTTGTCGTCGCGTCAGAGCCATGGGGAATGTTTCCTGTTTGTTCTCCTCGTCTATGCTAGGCTCATAGAGAACCAAAAGAGAACAACCCGAGCGTGCCGAGTTGCTCAGCCACCTGCTCTGAGGACCTGCCGATGTCTAGCGTCGCCTACCTTTGTCCGAAACGCGGCCGCGTCACCTGGGACCCCGCACTGGAACCCCTGGACCTGGCCGTGGACAGCGGCATCACACTGCCGTTGCTCGGCTATGTCACCGCCGGTCAGCCGATCGAGACTCCCGAGGATCATGAGACCGTGGAGGTGCCGCGGCATCTGCTACACCGACGGCTGATCAAGAACAGCTATGCGCTGCGGGTGCGCGGACACTCCATGATCGACGATCAGATCCAGGATGGCGACATCATCATCGTCGAGCGACGCGAGACCGCTGAGAATGGCGAGTCGGTGGTCGCAATGATCAACGGCGAGCGAGTGACGCTGAAGCGCTTCTTCGTCGAGCCTGACGGCATTCGGCTGCAACCGGCCAATCCGGACATGGCGCCGATCTATTTGCGCCATGAGGAGCTGCAGATCCTCGGTATCGTCGCCGGCGTGATTCGTCAGACCTGACTCGGCTGATTCGGCACGGCTGAACCACAGCCGCCGCCGGATGGCTGCCGACGCCGTTCAGACGGCCCCAAAACGAGCCAACTCCCGCCGGACATAAGTCCGGGTCTCGCGATACGGCAGAATTCGGTTGCATCGAGGCCAGCAACAGCGTGTTTGACGTGATGGGCGTGATGGGCGTGATTGACAGCGTGATCGTGCCTAATTCAAGGGTCGACAGCACACGGTGTCAAGCCGCAGTGATCCAGCGGTTCCGAAAAGGGGCTGCTGGATAAGGTGTTTCATGACTAACCGCACACCCATTTGCCCGCGTCAAAACAGCTTCTGCTCACCGAGTTCCTGTCCGACAAGACCTTCGCGCAGGACGCGCGCGTAGAAGGCCTCGAGTGTGTCGCTGCCATAGCTCGGTGTGGCGTCCGCGTCGTAGGCCTGCGCGGTCTCGTCCCACAGCAGCATGGATTCGGTCGCGTAGTAACGGCCGATGCGCGCGAACTCGGCCTTGGCTTCCAGCGACGGAATCATGCGCGACAGCGGCGCGAGCACGGCGATGGCCGCGTCGAAGAGCCTCGGCGAGACGCGCCGAATACGCGTCGGGCATCCCGCCAGCGAGCACAGAAGCTCACCTTGCTCCCGTGGCGTGATCGCGGGTCCCGGGCCACCAACTGGCAGTATTCGGTTTGCCAGGGCCGGATCTTCGAGGCAGTTGACGATGAAGTCCGCGAGATCTGCCTCGCTGATCGGCTTGCAGGCGGTTTCGCGGCCGTCACCGAAAACTAGAAATGGGCGGCCCGCCTGCACGCGATCGATCTGGCCCGCAAGCGACTTGAAGAACGCCGTCGGCCGGACGATGGAATAGGTGATGCCGGATTCCTGCAACGCCGCCTCAAAGGCGAGCTTGGCGTGCTGAAACGCCAGCTGCGGACGCTGCACACAGATCGCCGAGAGCAGCACAAAGTGGCTAGCGCCGCCGCGCCGCGCCGCATCAAGAAGGTTGCGGTTGGCCTCGCAGTCGACACGCCAGGCATCCGCGGGCGCGCCATTGCGTGAGGCGATGCAGGACACGGCCGCGTCGATCGGCACGCCCTCAAGTGCAGCCGCGAGTTGCGCTGGATCGCTAATAGAGACGACGCGTACATCACAGCCGGGGAGCTGCGCGCGCAGTTGCTCGAGGTTTCGCGCCGTTTTGCCGACGGCTGCCGTCCGCACGATCGTCACTACCTCGTAGTGTCTGCGCACAAGCTCATGTGCCACGGCGCGTCCGATGTAGCCTGTCGCTCCGGCCAGTAGCACTCGCTTCACCGACGTCTTCCCATTCTCGGCTGCGTCCAAATCTTACCTCCCGATATCACCGCGGCCACCGGATGAAGCCTGAGGGTAGCGCGCGTCTTACTCACGATGAGTCGCCTTCCAGCGATGCGAGCCAGACCGAATGGACGAGGGCTGCGGTCGGTCGCATGCCGACTCAGGCATACCGAAAACCTGTGGCCACTTCGCAGTTCGACTGCGGCCGATTATAGACCGCCCTGACGACTGTTGTATTTTTCAGACTTGTCCCAAGTCTATGCGGAGCGGCGCGACGAGAACGACAAGACCCAGAGTCGAGTTCGGCCCTCGGCCACCGCCGCGAAGCGCCGCAACCTCCCTTCCCCCTCCCCGACACAACGGACAACCCGATACATGCAACCTCTCACAATTTTCCTGCTGGCGGTCACAATCGGCGCGGCCGTCTACTTTTACTTGCGTAGCAGGCGTGGCCTAGATCGCTTAATCGAGCGGCGCGATACCGACAAGCAGGAGGATTCCGCCGACACCGGGTCGAAGCCGGATCAAGGATCCTGACTGCTGGCCAGAAGGCTCATCCGCAAGCTCAAGGCCGATCTCGCCGGGCTTGGGCTGCGGCGAACAAGGCGTCAAGCAATCGCCCTTGATGGTACAGGCATCCCAACCGCGATTTCGGCGCTGCTTCGCTTAAACGGCACTGGTATCTTGACGCACTGGCGTACCCAGCTCAGTTCTCTCGCGCTGACACTGCTGACTGCCGTTTGTGCCATGGCGGCACAGGCGGCAGCTGAAGACCTGCCGCAGCCCATCGATTACCTCAGCTTTTCCCAAGGCGCCCTCCCCGTTAAGTTGGACGGAGCGGCGGCGGAGCTGCGCATAGGTATGGAACAAGCGCTTTTGGCAATTGATGGCAATGACGGCGGCTTCGTTCTGACACCCAAGCCGGCAGCGGCGGAGACGGAGGTCGCATTCGTCTACAGGCTGCCGGCTTTGACGACATTCACGGAGTTTGCGGTTCCGAATGTACTCGAGACACCCAGCCCGTCGCAGACCTTCGTCAAGTACCTGGAGATTGCCGGCTCTGACAGTGGTCCCGATGGTCCGTTTCGCGTGCTGGCTTTGACAACCCTGTCAGCACACGGCTCAAAGGGCCTCAGGACATCCATTCCGGTCGCGGCGCAGGAGCCTGTACGTTGGCTGCGCATCGCTCTGCACGGCGGCATCGATATTCAACGCGACCAGACCTTCCTGGAATTCAGCGAGATCCAGGGTTTCGGCAGCCAGGAGCGAGTCCCGCTGTCAAAAGCCTTCAGCGGAAAATGGAAGGGCCGGGGTGTCTTGTTGGAACTCAAGCAAGAGGATGCGCGGGTCAGCGGCAGCTATGACGGTGTCGGCGATCTCAGCGGTACCGTCAGCGGAAACCTTTTACGGGCGACAGGCAAGACGCGCGATGGCGGCATCCGCCGCGCCTTCGTGCTTGCCGTCGGTGATGATGGCGAAATTACCGGCGTTCGCTCGACCAACGGCGCGCCCGCCCGGCTCTATGTCGGCGATGCCGCACCCAAGCTCGTAACCGAGTGTTCTGAGCAACCTGTTAAGGCGCTCGGTTGCGGTTCGATCATCCATGGCATCAACTTCGACTTTGACTCGGCGACCATTCGGCCCGAGTCCGACAAACTGCTGGATGCACTGGCCGCGGGGCTGAAGACGGCGCCAACAGAGGGCATCTCGGTAATCGGCCATACCTCGAGCGAGGGCGCGGATGCCTACAACGACCAGCTGTCTCAACGCAGGGCCGAGGCGGTTGTCGCCGCGATGATCGCGCGTCGCGTCGACCCCGGGCGCCTCTCGGCGGAGGGGCGCGGCGAGGGGCAGCCGATCGCGGACAACGGCACCGAAGCGGGCCGCTCACTGAATCGCCGCGTCGAGATCGGATGCCGCTAGGAGGTCGCACCGCCATTAGGCCGTGCGCTGTCCGGCAACAAACAGCAGAGCGCGATGTTCAAGAATCAATGGGTTACGCTCATATTTGATGAGAGGCCGATCGCGCCAGCATCGCGTCTCGACCCTCCCCTCACCAGATCTCAGGGTAACGCCTGGTCGGCGCCAGATTATTGACCAGCAGCGCGACCACCAGCATCAGCAGCGGCCCAAGGGTTGCGGGCATCAGCACATAGTAGAAACCGGCGGCGTGGATCTCCTCTGAACCAATCACGGCGATCAGCGCCGTCGCACCGCCGGGCGGATGCAGAGTGCGCGTCAGATGCATCAGGGCAATCGCCGTTGCGACCGCCACGGCGGCCGCGAGCCAGGGGATGCCGCCAAGCAGCTTCCACGCCGCCACGCCGACGATTGCCGAAACGATATGCCCGCCGATCAGATTACGCGGCTGCGCAAGCGGGCTGCGCACGGCGCCGTAAATGAGCACGGCCGAGGCGCCCAGCGAGCCGATCAGCAGGCCGGCATCGGCATCGGAAAACCAAACCGAATTTAGCCAACTCACCAGGGCGATGCCAATGAAGGCGCCGACCCAGGACCAGACGATCTCGGCGTTGCTGACGCGCGGTGGACCACCGCGTGTCGTCCCGCGCAGCTTGCCCAGGTAGCGGCGAAGGTTCACAACAGATCCTCTTGCTGGAACGCGTGCAGAAAGTCCTTGCGCAGCAAAAGGCCACGCAGCCGGCCGTCAGTATCGATGACCGGCATACTGCGACCCTGATGCCGGCGAAACGCTTGCAGCACTTCATCGAAGCGCGCCTGCTCATGAACCGTCACTGCCGGCGCGGACATGATTGCGGCGACCGTTGCATGATCGCAGCAGCTACCGATGTCGCGAGGCGTATCCGCCCCCCTTGTCTGGCTTAGCAGCAGGTCAAGAACCGACGCGGCGCCAAGGCAGCGCAGGACATCGGTCTCGGTGAGGATGCCGATCACGGTCAGCTGCTCGTCAACGACGGGTAGGCTCTTGCGCCCCTGGGCGACGAGTTGCTCGGCGGCGGCGCGCAATCGCGTCTCCCGCCGCACCGGCACCACGCCGGTCAGCATCAGGTCGCTAGGGCGGATGCGCTCGAATATGCGCCCTAGCGCATGCCCATGGGCGAGGTGATAGATGGCACGGAAGTCCTCGGTGCTGATGTCGAGGTAACCGGGTATCTGGCGCATTGCGTCGAGGACATCCTCATCGGTCAGCTCAAGCTCGCTCATTAGCTCGCCGCCGCTCAGTATTGAGCCATCTGGTGCTTGGCCTGATCTCATGGTCTTCTGCCGCCCTATGGGCATTTTCACCGTTTTCTGGTTTCGGTGGATCGATGCGTTCCCCCGGCTCGCACCGCTTAGACTTGGTCACCGAAGCCATCGCCCTGCGAAGTCCCCGGCGTGAAAAGGCCGATATCCATTGGTCGTGCGGTAAAGACTGAACCCAAGCGTTTCCGCCAACCTTGATCAAGGTCAAAACCAAAAACTCGGCTCAGCCAGGCTTGACTCGCATCAAGCGCGTTAGCGCCTCAGGGCGTTAGTGTGCTGAGGAGGTCATGACCGGAGAGCCAAGATGCCCGACTCGAAGCCGCTTCCGAGCGTTCCAACAATCCCGCTACTCAGGCTCGGCTTTCGGCCGTTCTTTCTGGCCGCCGGCCTGAGCGGATGTCTGTCGCTGGTCGTCTGGCTCGCCATGCTGCGCGGTCTGCTGCCGATCAATCTCCAGTTTGCCGGCAGCGCCTGGCACGCCCACGAGATGCTGTACGGTTACGCGATGGCAGTGATCGCGGGCTTTCTGCTCACGGCAGTGCGCAACTGGACCGGCCAGCAAACCGCAGCCGGGGCCGAGCTGGCCGGGCTGCTGCTGCTTTGGCTGCTTGCCCGTGCCCTGCCCTGGATGGCGCTGCCACCGTTTGTCGGCGCCGCACTGACCGCGGCCTTTCCACTGCTGCTCGCGTGGTCGATGCGGCGGCCCTTGTGGAGCGGACCGAATCCCGTCAACAGGGTCTTCCTGGTGCTACTGGCCGGTATGGCGTTGGCCGCGTTCGTGAGTTATCTGCGCGCCGCTGACGCCTTACCCGCCGGCCTAGCCGCCGCACTGCTGGACCCCGATCGGCTGATGCTGGACCTGATTCTGGTCACGCTGCTGATCGTCTCCGGACGCGTCCTGCCGTTCTTCACCCGCGCCGCGCTGACAGATGCAGAACTGCGCTCCAGCACCTGGCTCGAGACCCTGACGTTCGCCGCGGCCGGCATCTGGATGGCCGCTGACCTGGCAAGCCCCTGGCCGGCGCTGAAGGCCGCCGCCGCACTTGCGCTCGCGCTGATGCTTGCGCTGCGCATCGGCGGCTGGTACGACCGCCGTGTCTGGCGGATTCCGATCCTGGCGGTGCTCTATGCCGGCGCCTTCTGGCTGATCGCCGGGCTCCTCTTGCAGGCGCTCGCCGAGCTTGGGCTGATGGCGCCCAATCCGGCACTGCATGCGCTGACCGCCGGCGCCATCGGCGTGTTCACGATCGGCATGATGGTGCGGGTCACGCTCGGGCATACCGGCAGGCCGATGGTCGCACCGGCCGCGTTAACGGCCGCCTTTATCGCAGTCAATGCGGCGGCCCTTATCCGCGTCGGCTTGCCGGTGCTCTGGCCGGATGGCTACAGCGCCTGGATGCTGCTGTCGGGCCTGCTCTGGAGCGGCGCCTTTGCGGTCTTTGTCGTCCTGATTGGTCCGATGCTGCTCGCACCACGTGCCGATGGGCAGCCGATCTGAGTCGCGGCGGACCAAGCTGGTAGCTTCGTCATCAGGGATTCGTCAGGCGAGGTTCATCATCGGAAGTTCATCAGGCCAAGTTCATCAAGCGAACCACGCCCTGCCAGCCGAATTGCAAGGCGAACAGCGCAAGCGCCACGCCAAGCAGTCGGCAGACGAGCCGATAGCCTCTTTCGGTCAGGCCTCGTCCCCAGTGCGCCGTGAGCACCGCCAGCCCGACCTTTGTGCCGACCAGCAGCAGGTAAAAGGCGAAGAGAAAGACCAGGGCCGGTAGCACGGACTCACTGGATGCCGCGGCCAACAGCGGCCCGCCAATGGTGATCCAGAACAGCCAAGGATGCGGGCTCAGTAGATTGACCGCCATACCGCGCCTCAACGAGCGGCTGACCGCGGCCGCGCCCGGCGCGGGCAGGCTCGCGCGTAGTTGACCGACTGCCAGATGACCGACCATCAATGCGCCACCGAGCGAGAGCACGGCCAGCCAGGGAGATTCCGGATTCAGGCTGCCTCCCAGCCCCCAGCTCAGTGCAACGATGGGCGCATCGGTGAGCAGCGGCGCGACCGCCACGCGGACGCCAGAGCCGGCGCCGCCGCGCAGGCTCTCCGCCATGACCAGCGCCAGCAGCGGGCCAGGCGCGAGACCGGCGGCGAGGCCGAGCAGGGTCGCTTGCAGCAGGATCGCGAGCATCGCGGGCGATCGGTTACCCGAGTCTGTCCAGTCGTGCGCGGTCGCCGACCAGTCGCCAATGCTCAGGTGCCGCAGAATGTCTGTTGGACCACTTCGGAAGCTGTCGGCGGCCGCCGGTAGGCATCGGCCGCGGGATTATCCTCCCAAGGCTCGGCCAAGATATCCAGCAGCGCGTCGAGGGGATCAAGGTCGCCCGCAACCGCGGCGTCGAGCGCCGCCTCTACCCGGTGGTTGCGCGGTATCACCGCCGGGTTCGCCCGCCGCATCACGGCCGTGCGGTCTTCTCGGCTCGCCTCGTCCCAGGCGATGCGCGCCTGCCACCGGGCAAGCCACGCCTCGGCGCGGGCGCTCGCGGCAAGCTCGGTTCGGATTGGTCCGTCCTCACCCTCGGCGGCGTCGCACAGCGAACGGAAGCTGTTGGTGAAGTCGGCGCCTGTCTCGGCCATGGTCTGCAGGAGTTCGTCGATCAGCTCAGCGTCGTCCGCCCGCGGTGTCAGCAGACCCAGCTTGGCCCGGAAGACGTCGGCGTAGGCGCGTTCGAATTGCTCGCCGAAGGCGTCGATGGCCGCCTGGCCTGCCGACACGGCCTTTTCCCGGTCGGCATCGAGCAGGGGCAGCATGGCTTCGGTCAGCCGCGCGAGATTCCACTGCGCGATCCGGGCCTGATTGCCATAGGCGTAACGCCCCTGGTGGTCGATCGAGCTGTAGACCCGGCCGGGGTGAAAGTCGTCCATAAAGGCACAGGGGCCGAAATCGATGGTCTCGCACGCGATCGACATGTTGTCGGTATTCATCACGCCATGGATGAAGCCGACCCCGAGCCAGCGGGCGACTAGGTCGGCCTGGCGGGCGATTACTGTCTCCAGGAAACTCCGATAGGGATTGTCCGACGCCAGCACCTCGGGCGCGTGCCGCGCGATCACATAATCGGCCAGTTGCTCGAGGCCGTCGGTATCCCGGCGTGCATGAAAGTATTCGAAGGTGCCGACCCGCACATGGCCGCGCGCGACGCGGGTCAGCACCGCACCCGGCAGCACGCGCTCGCGATAGACCGACTCGCCTGTGGCAACCGCCGCCAGTGAGCGCGTCGTCGGAATGCCGAGTGCATGCATGGCCTCGCCGAGGATGTACTCCCGCAACACGGGTCCGATCCAGGCCCGACCGTCCCCCGCCCTTGAGAAAGGTGTAGGGCCCGAACCCTTGAGCTGGATGTCCAGGCGCTGCCCCGCCGGGTCCAGGATCTCGCCGAGCAGAATCGCCCGCCCGTCACCGAGCTTGGGCACGAAACCGCCGAACTGGTGTCCGGCATAGGCCATCGCCAAAGGCTCCGCCCCGACTGGCACGCGGTTCCCCGCGAGCGTCTCGACGCCCTCTGGCGAACGCAATGCGTCGGCATCGAGCCCAAGATCGCTGGCCAGCGCCTCATTCAGCCTGATCAAACTCGGCTGTGCGACCGGCTCCGGTGCCAGACGGGCGAAGAAGTGTTCCGGGAGACGGGCGTAGGTATTGTCGAAAGGGAATAGCATCCGAGGCTCCGTCGCTGTCAGGTTCGGGTCACTTGGGGGCGACCGGCGGCGAGCGAAAGGCGCGGGCGGACACCTCAATTGCACGCGTCCTCGGCATCCCGCTTGATCAACGTCAAGGACGCGCACGGCCGAAACACGCCCAATGCGTGAGTAACCTCGACCCTGTCCGATCAGGCATCGACATCTGCGCACGCCCGAGGAGCCAATGATCAAGCGTACGAAGGCCGGCACGACAGATGGCACAACGCCTGGAGACACTCCGGAAACGACTTTGAGCAATACTCCACGCCCACCTCGGGGCCGACCGGGCCCGAGAATCCGGCAGGAGCAAGGCACCATCGACGCGATGCTCGACATCTACTGCCGCGATCATCACGGCAGTACCGGTGCTCTATGCGCCGACTGCGAACAGCTGCGCGTATACGCCCATCAGCGCCTCGATACCTGCCCGTTCCAGGAGGAAAAGCCGGTTTGCAACCGCTGTGAGGTCCATTGTTACAGCCGACCGCGGCGCGAACAGGTGCGCCAGGTGATGCGCTACGCCGGCCCACGGATGCCTCTCCGACACCCCTGGCTTGCATTGCGACACATGCTGGACAAACTGCGACAGGTGCCGAGCTTGCCGCGCCTCAGCGAGCGGGCGAGGCGCGGCCGACGGCAAGACACGGACACCGAGGCGCACCCGAGTCCGCCGACGGTAAACAGCGCGCGGAACAACCAAACCATGGAAGGTCCGGTACGACGGGTGAGCGCATCGAAGCACTGATGCGTCTGCGTCTGCGTGTCACCGACACCGGCGCAACGGCGCCGGGCGACATCACCACCGCCTTGGCTCGAACCCCGGACGGTTCTTGATCTCCATCAGCTCATCGCCAACCGCCAGCACCAGAAAACCCTGTTTCTCGGGGTAGTTGAGTACGCTGTCGTCGACGGCGAGGCTGGCCAGGATACCGACGAGGGGCAGCTGGCCGTACTCCGGAAAGAAATCGCGAAAGGCGGCGATGTCTTCGACAACGCGATCGGCATCGGCCCCTCGATGTTTCCAAGAGTATTTCGTCGCGAACTTCCAAGATTCGCCCACCCCGCCACCGGTCATTTATCCCACACTAAGGTACCGCCCGGAAGGTGGCGGCAAGGTCCGGAATCGACCCACAGCGGAAGAAACGGACCTGTCAGGTCCTGCGTTGCGTTTTTGCCACCCGCAACGTGACATAGCCGTATCTGGAACGGTCTCCTGCGATCAGGGTCCGTTTCGGTCACAAGTTCACGGAGTGATGAACTAGCCTGGAGGCTGAGGTATCCCCACGAATCTTATCTCTGGATCAGCAACTTAGCGGCGAGCCACTTTCTCGAGCCACACGTCATGAACTAGGGGCTCGACAGGCCATTGATCTAGAAAAATATTTTGCGGGGATACCTCAGGCCTGGAGGCGATTTTTCGACCCGGTATGCCGCGGTATCTGGCCGTCCATGGACAGCAGAGGCTGAAGCCTGTGATGTGTGGCATTTGTGATGCGCTGGCCGACTCCAGCGGCGTTAGCGCGGGAAAGCCTCGGCTACCTGGTTTCGTTCCGGACGTTCACCGTTCACCGGAAACTCCCAGGTGATCTTGCCGGTTCGCACCAGCGGGCGCTGCGGGGTCCCCGGCAGCGTACCTTTGCGAATCAGCTCGATGAGGTCGGCGCTCACCCGGGGGTTGGAAGTAAAGTAGGAATGGCCGAAGAAGTCGGTGCGTTTGCCCTCAAAGACGATGATGTCGACATTGCCCAGGTTCTCGAAGTAGTCCTGCGTGGTCTCCGAGATCTCGTCGGGCGTCAGCTCGCCGACGCGCTCCCTGCTGCGAAACAGCAGCTTGGACAGCAGCAGCGCGCGATCCTTGGGTGAGGCGTAGATCGTGAACCGGCCGCTGAGGAACTTCGGCAGGTCGGCGGATCGCCAGCGCGTCGTCAGGTCCGGGTCGGAGGCGAAGATCTCCAACTGCGCGCTGGCCACCTGGGCGTCGATGTCCGGTGACATCAACACCAGGTGCTTGAGCTTCATGGTCTCGCTTGGGTTGTCGCCGGCGGCGATGGCCTCGATGCTGAGCTCGCGCACGGCGTTGAGCAGCAGCGCGCTGCCGCGGCTGTGGGCCAGCAGGTGCACGCCCTCGACGCCCGGCGTGCGCGCCAGGGTGCGGATGGTGCGCTTCAGGTGGCCGACCGAGTAGGTCGCCGATTCCGTGGTGCTGGTGAAGGAGATCAGCGGGTTGCCGGTGCTGGACGCGGGCCAGGTGAAGAAGGCGCAGACGTGCGCGCGGCCGAAGAAATGACACAGCTCGGCGGCGGTGAAGGCGGCGGTCGCGAAGGTCTCGTTGAAGCCGTGCACATAGAGCACGACCTCCTTGGTCGGCGCCAGCGCGAGACGGCGCTGGACCTCCGCCTGAAGCGCGGCATCAGCGCGCCGATGGGCGTCCATCACCGCCGGATCGCGCCGCGTACCGGTGCCGGTGCGCTCGATCCGATAGGGCCCCTTTGGATAGCGGCCCAGCTCATCGACGGCGCCCAGCTCCATGCCGATGCGCCGGTCGCGTCGATCGGCCAGGCTGTAACGGCGTAGCTCATCCCAGGTCATCGATGGCCGCAGCAGGACGTCCGCCGAGCCGAAGCGCGTGGTCCGCGCCCGCTCCTCACCGTACGGCAGCTCGGCGTCGTCACCGGTGTCGGGTGCGCGGTCGGTGATGTAGAGCAGGTCAACGTCGTCTGTGCGCCGCTCCGACGGCACCTGCTCGAAGATGGTCCGTGCCGTCGGCAGATGGAAAGTCACCGGCGTCGGCATCAGCTCCCGGACCTTGTTGGCGCAGCCGAGCTGCACGGACGCTACCAGCACGCAGAGCAGCAGGAGCGCCGGGCGCCGAGCCGTCAAGCCGGCGCTCGAGGCCAACGCACTCAGGCGCATAGTCGAGTCCGCAGCGTTTCGGATGGATTTTCCCCGAACACGGAGCGGTACTCAGCGGCAAAACGGCCGCTCAGGCGATAGCCGAGGGACAGGGAGAGCGTCTTTACCAGCGTCAAGTCGCCGTCGGACGCCAACAGCCGCTCGCGCGCCTTCGAGAGCCGGGCCAAGCGCACATACCGGTACGGCGGTATGCCGAGCACATCGACGAAACACCTGTGCAGCCAGCGCTGACTGACGCCCGCCGCCGCGCACATCTCGGCGAGGCTGGGCGCCTGGTCTGTCTTGGTCAGCGCCGTGGCGGCGCGCACCACGCGCAGCGCATCCAGCCGAAACGGACTCGCATCGGGGGCGCTGCGCAGCGCGGGCAGCAGTCGTGCCGCGAGCAGCGACACCAGATCATTCTCCACCGCTGTCGGCATCGAGAACTCGCCCGGCGATGTCCGCGCCCCCCCGGACGGTCTCGAGGCGTTGATGAGCGCACGGCGGAGACACCAGTCCGGGTCCTGTTCGGGCAGCAGAACGCAGTCCTGTAGATGAACGTCTTCGGGCCCGATCCCCGCCAGCGCCGCGCAGGCCTGGGCCATAGGGCGCTTGCGGACTGCGACGGCCAGATTCCTGCGGTCCTTCCCCGACGTCATGTAGCCGTCGCGCCCCGCCGCAAGCGTCAACTCCCAGGTACGGGCCTCGCGTCCGTTGATCACGAATGCGGCTCGCGGGTTCGTGGCCATGAAGAGGATCAACCAATCCTCATGCGGCACTGAATGCACCCGTAGCTCCGGCGCCACGTTGTAGGCCATCAGCACGACTTCGCGTCCGAGCACCCGGCGTGAGACGTACGCGGCATCTCCCGGTTCCAGCTGGACGCTCTCGGACTCCTGCAGCGGCAAACCGGAGACGAACTCCGGCCGTCGCTCGTCGACCCGCATCGCGCCAGACTGTGCCGACGCTTCGCGCGAACCGCGCGCGAGGCCCGCGGGGACGAGCAGTTGCGAGAGTTGGCTCGGTTGGATCTGGTTCATGGGATAGCCCGGAGGCTCGAAATCGTTCTATGCTATGGCAAGAATCGGTCCGAAACCACCGGCGCCAAACCCCAGTGCAAGAATTGATCCTCGATTCTTGAACAGATGGCGTCCGACCTCTGTGTGAAGCGCCGCGGTGCGGCTGTTGTCCAGGCCATTGTGTCCGCTACCCGATCACAGGCATTGCAATGCGTTTTTCGATCATTGTCATCGCTGCACTCACCTGCCTCGTGTCCAGCTGCAGCCGGGACACCGACGACGCCGATGGAACGCAGCATCGGGAGCACACCGGCAAGAGACTGATCTCAATAAGGATTCCGCACACACCGTTCACGGGCTTACTGCCCGTCTACGTTGCAGAAGAGCAGGGCATGCTCGAGGCGAACGGCCTCGCGGTACGCTGGATCGATGTCCGCGGTCCGGGACAGGGCGCCAAGCTGGTGGCGGCGGGTAAAGCGGATCTCATTCTGTCCACCTTTGCCAACCTGATACCGATCGAGGCGCGACGACCAGGTACCTTGCGTTTCCTGTTCCCGACCAGCGAAACCAGCGCGGACCCGGGCAGCTATGTGCTCGTCAGACCGGATTCGCCCGTCAGAACCCTCGGCGATCTGCGCGGGCGCACCCTCGGCACCTACAGCGGCCCGAGCCAAAAGGCCTACGCGCTGATCGTGCTCGAGCGGCTCGGTTACCGGGTCCCGCAAGACGTGCGACTCATCCAGGTCTCGACCTCCGCGCAGGTGCAGGGCCTGTTCGGCGGCGCGTACGACGCCCTATTCACGGTGGAGCCCTACGGCTCGATTGCGCTCGAAAACGGCGCGAGGGCCGTTGCGACCGGTGTCCGCACGGCCATCATCAGCGATCCATTCTGGCTCGGCTCCGCGGCCATCCCCACGGACGTCGCGAAGGCGCGCCCGACGCTGCGTGCCGAAGCTGCTGCGCGCGTTGGACGAAGCGGTTCGCTACATCGAAACGCATGATACCGAGTCGCGCGCGGTGCTAGCCCGCCGCACCGGGGCGGATGCGGCAGTCGCCGAGCGATCGGCCCTGTACCATTGGGTCGCCTACCCGAACGCGAGCGAGCTGGAGCAAATCCAAGCCGCGGTCGACCTGCTGTACCAGGAGCAGATGATCGAGGCGCCGGTCGCCGTGCGAACGCTGTTCGCCGGCATCGATCAGGACTGACGCGGATGCGAAGCCCTTGCGGCAGAGAGACCTCGGGGGCGGTCGCGCGCGACCTGCTCCGCGCCGAGAATCTGTCTTTGCGGATCGGCGCCGACGCGGATGCCCGCCCGATCGTGGCGGGCGTCGACCTGACCTTGCACGCGGGAGAGATGATCGGGCTGCTGGGGCCGAATGGCTGTGGGAAGACGTCGCTGCTGCGAACGCTCGCCGGGGTCTTGCAGCCCAGTGAGGGCATGGTGCGTCGTGGTGGCGCCGATGTTTCCGTCGGCATGATCAGTCAGCACGTCGCGGCCAATCTGTTGCCGTGGCTCACCGGCGCGGACAACGTGGCGCTGCCTGGTCGCGTCCAGGGGCGCAGCCCCCGCCGCAGTCGCCGCGAGGCCGCACAGAAGCTGGACACCCTGGGACTGGGCCATCTGGCCGATCGCTATCCGCACCAGCTCAGCGGCGGTCAGCAGCAGCTGCTCGCGCTGGCGCGTTGGCTCGCGAATCCGCCGAACGTGCTCTTGATCGACGAAGGCTGGTCGATGCTCGATTTCGTCCAACGGGAGCGCGTTTATGGCTATCTGCGCGACTTTTGTGCACAGGGACACCGCTGCATCTGCCTGGTCAGTCACAATGTTGGCGAGCTCGCCGGTGTCGTGGACCGCGGCTGCCTCATCAGCGGGCCGCCGGCGACCATCGCCGATGAGATCGACCTGACCCAGCACGCGACCTGTGCACACCGGGTAGAGGCCCTATGGGAATCCGCAAGACGCATCTTCGCGATAGCCTGATCGGCCTGCTGCTGATCGGGCTCGTCCTTGCCGTCTGGGAGGTGGTGGTCAGAGTCGGGTGGGTTTCGCCGTTGGCCCTGCCGCTGCCGACCGGCGTGATTCAGAGCGCCGCGGAGCTGGCGCTGACAGCGGAATTCTGGCGCAACTGGGGCCGAACGCTCGGCGTCTGGATCGCGGCCTTCGCCGCCGGCACCGGGGCCGGCCTCGCGCTCGGCTTTGCCGCCGGCGTCAGTGCGCGGGCCTGGCGCATGCTGCTGCCGCTGCTGGGCTATCTGCGCGCGATCCCCCCGATCGCCCTGTTCCCGGTCGCCCTGGTGGCGATTGGCCCGGGCGGTCTGTCCATCGGCGTCGTCGCCGGCCTCGCCTCCGCGCTGTACGTGTTTCCCGGCACCGCCGAGGCCGCGCGCCAGAGCGCGGCGCGGTATCGGGAGCTCGCGCTGATCCTGTCCGCGAGCCGGCCGGCCTTCCTGCGGCACTTCGTCGCGCCGGGTGCCGCCGTCCAGGCTCTCGCATCGAGCCGTGTCTCCGCCACCGTGGCCTTCGCGGTCTGCGTCGCCGGGGAGATGCTCATCGGCGGGCGCACGGGGGTCGGCGCGGCGGTGCTCGATTTCTCCGAGCGCTATCGATTGGAGGAGGCCTACGCCTACATCCTCGCGATGGGCCTCGTCGGCCTGGTGATCGATCTCGTCTTCGCCAAAATCACCCGGCTCCAAATCGTCGAGAGCGCAGCGATGTGGGGGGCGGACGAATCTTAGTCAGGGCGTATACCCGCCCTGAGCCAACCCGGGAATCGAGCTGGGAACAGCGCCGCGTCGATGGCCCCGAGTGAAAGAATAGCGTCCTTATTCGAGTACCCCCCGGAGCCGACGACCCCCGCGATCGCTCGCCACATCGACTGCGTTGACCGACCCCATCGCGCACATCGCCTACCGTCAGGCACGCAGCCTGCCGCTGCCGCTGTTCGGCTAGGCCGCCGCATGCCGCTTGCGGGCCTCCCAGCCCTCGCAGGCGAGGCCGACGTAGATCGGGATTGGCCGCTGCCCGATGTGGTAGCGCACGACGCTGCTCCGAGATAGGCCGAGGGCCTCGGCCGCCGCGGTGAGCGTGAGCCGATGCCGTTGCAGCCAGGCATTGAATGCCTCGGTGGGCATCGCCTTGCCGGTCTGCTCCCGCGTTAGGCGGATTAGGGTCTCGATGGCAAGTCCTTGGTCCAGGCTCGGCCAGTCGACGCCGTGGCCCCAGTCGTCGACGACGACGCTGCAAAAGACGTCGGGGTCGCGCAGCGCGGCATAGGCCGGTGATCGCCCGATGAGTTCGGAGAGATCGACCTGCAGCGACTCGCCATCGGAGAGTTGGACCTCGAGACGGTGCGGTCGGGTTGCGGTCACGGAGGAGACGCTCAGCATAGGGAATCGCTCACAGTGTCGGATCGAGCTTGCGCCATTCATCGAACAGCGCGTCGCGATGCCTGTCGGCCCACGCGCGTGCCTCGGTCAGCCGCCTTTTCCGCACCCGCCCGGCGAGTATCTCACCATCGGCAAAGTAGCTAGGCCCGCCGTTCCCACGCGCCCCGTGAGAATGCCTGCGCCCGCTCTGCGGGCGGCAGCGGTTGAGCCGAACCGACGAGGCAGAAGATCAGGTCCTAGTTGGGAAGTCCAGCAAGTTGGTGAAGGGTTTGGTGCTCTTCCATCGATAGGTGTGAAAGTCCCGCTGGTCTGTGGAGACGATGCGGCCGTCTCCGAGCTGCTCGGCCAGCAACACCAGAGAGGCATCGGCGAGGTCCATCGGCAGATCGCGGTACTGAGCCATTAGCTGGCGGAGTCGCGGCCAGTGCTCGTCGTGCAGGGAGAAGGTCGAGAATTGCCTCGTTGCCGCAGCGAATCCAGCACGGCCAGCAGCGCCAATGACTGCGAAGCCCGGCTCCGTCGCATCAACAAATGCAGAGCCTCGGTCAGCACCGGGAAGGTCGTCACCAGCGGCTCCTGGCACCCGGCAAGAAATCGACGGCAAGAATCGTGATATCGGTCACCGCGATCCATCAGACCGAACCAGAACCCGGCGTCCACGATGATCAAGACTGATCCCCGTGCTTCTGGGAGAAATCGAGCTGTTCTTTGTATGTCGTGGCGAGCTGCTCATCCGTGTCCAGGCAACCGACGAGACCCGCTTCCTCGAAGGCAGCCAGCAGCGAGGGCGACTCGGACACATCGTCGGCACCGGTTGCCGGCCGGCGGGCCTTGATGAAGTCGATGAAGTCGATCACCTCGCGGGCCTTTTCCGGCGGCAAGGAGAGGCTCTTTTGGTAGATCGTATCGGCCAGGCTCATGGTCGGTACCTTAGAGGTCTGTCGGGCGTCGGATGGTGGGATATGGCATGCCTAAGCTGTCGTCCTTAATTACGGTGTAATTACGGTGACAGTTTACTAAATCCACTTGTTTATCTTAGCGCTCCCTTGGCTTTGGGCCGCGCTTTTGCGGTCTTAGTACCCTGCCCGTCAACTTTTCAAGGTGCTCAGTCCAATGTTCGCTGCCCAATGGTCGGCCCGTTGTCTCTGATTGACGCAGGCTCTTGAACGCCGTTTCGTCCTCCGGCGAACCAAGCAGGGCAGCAAAGTCACCAAAGCGTTCCAGAATCGGTGCGACCTTGACCAGGCGATCGTCCTTGCCCGAGAGATGGGCGTCGACACTCGACCAGCGCCAGTCCTGTGCCTTCCGCACAAGCTTGGCTCTGACGGGATTGAGAGACACGTAACGTACCGCGTAGAACAGATGCGCTTCATCCATCACGACCGATCCGAAGCGCCCCTGCCATAAGTGTCCCGTCGCTCTCAAGCGCGCATTGATGTATCCAGTATAACGGCGGTGAGCATCGGCAAACGTCTGGCGTAGACCGTCCGTATCGGAAGGCACAGCGACGAGATGGACATGATTGGGCATCAGGCAGTAGCACCAGATTTCCGTCCCTGACCTTACCGCCGCCTCGCTGAGGAGATCGAGGTACAGCTCATAATCTCCTTCCTGAAAAAAGACTTGGCCGCGCCGGTTCCCCCGTTGAGTTACATGATGGGGGAGTCCGGGGGATAACGATCCTGGGTAGTCGTGCCATGCCCGGAGGATGCCCTAATTAAGGTATTTGGTAAACTGTCACCGTAACCAATCTGTCATCGTAACCGTGCAGCGATGTGGGGGCCGGAGGAATCGTAGTCGCGGCGCGACCGCCCAGAGCCAACCTGGGAACCGGACCGGGGACCGCTCCGGATCGACGGCGGCCTGCAGAAGAGGCGGGTGCAGGAATTGATCCCAAATAGACGCGCGACGGGGCTCACGCGCGGTAATCGATCCTCGATAATGGGGCCCTCAATGGGGCGACCTGGCTGATCCCCACCGCGACCCGAGACGCACCCGACCGCGATCAGCGGGGCGCCGGTCCCGCGCTCGTCCTTGGCTACAAGAGCAAGTAACGGTTTGCTGGCGTCTTCCCGGTGTGAAGATGGGGCTTTAGCGGCTCCAACCACAGGCCCGATCCCTGGCAGATTGGCATCAACCCGACCATCACCTACGACAACAACGCGGCCTCAGGCAATCACTTGGAACGCGCCCGTCGGGCTCTTCTTGTCCCACTCCGCCCCTCCCGAGTCCGAACCGGCTTTGCGACCAGCCTCAACACCCTTGGAGAACGAGACATGGCAGACCAGCTGCAGCAGATCGAAACACCGGCCTGGATGCTGGAGCTGTTCAAGTCCATCGACGGCTTGAACCTGTCGGAAGACGGCGGCTTTCGCATCTTCGCGGACGATATCACGCTGCAGTTCGGCCCGAAGACGGTCCAGGGCATCGAGGCCGTCAAGCGGTTCTTCACTGAGCTCGACGAGCCCTTCATCACCCAGCACTTCGTCGATGTGGTGTACCAGTACGGAAACGCCTTCTTCATGCAGGGCAGCGCGTCGCTGCGCAAGAAGGGTGATCCGCCCGAGAAGTCCTTTCAGGCCGCCCCGCTGTTCAACCTGCTGTGGTTCAACGACGAGGGTAAGGTGATCCGCTACGTGGTGGATTTTCCGCCGGAAGCTGTCAAGTCCGCGGGGTTTTGAGCCATGACCATCAACGCCGACCATAGGGGCTAGCCCGTCAGGAGCACGCAATGAACGCTGAAACCACCCTCCAGAAGTCCCCGACCCTGCCCGACTTCCTCCAACCCGTCTTCCAGTGCATCGACAAGAAGGACTTCGGGGCCCTGGACCCCTTCTTCGCCGAGGACTTCCGGCTCTACTTTGCGCACTACACCCTGCACGGCATCAAGCAAGGCATCGGCTTCGTCGGCGCCTTCGACCGGCGCCTGCCGAAGTACGAGCATGTCATGGGCGACATCTACGTCGGCGAGCATCTCACCTATTTCGACGGCACGCTGCGGGTCTGGTTGCCCGATGACTCGGTCATCGAAACCCCGTTCTGGGACAAGATCGAGGTCGATCCCGGCTCTGGCAAGATCAGCACCATGTACGCCATCTTCAGCATCGCAGCGGTGCCCGAAGCGTACTGGAAGGACTTGAAGCCTGAGGACTTTGCGTAATCGCCACTGGCAATCACTCATGAAATCTGCATCGGCTCTCGCGCGGATCATCGGCACGGCAGTATTGGCCTGCGGGCTGCTCGCCGCCGCCATTCCCGCCGTCGCCCAAGACTACGATCTCGTCATCCTCAACGGCCGGGTGATGGACCCGGAAACCCGGTATGACGCCGTCGCCAACGTCGGCATCAAGGACGGCCGGATCGCCGTCATCACCGAGGACGCGATCACCGGCAAGGAGACCATCGATGCCACCGGCCACGTGGTGGCGCCCGGGTTCATCGACACCCACTGGCACAACGATCGGCCCTGGGCCAACAAGCTCGCCCTGCGCGACGGTCGGACCACTGTTCTGGACCTGGAGGTCGGCACCCACGGTCCCTACATCGAACGATGGTACGAGTCGCGGGAGGGGAAGAACCAGGTGAACTACGGCCAGGCCGTGGCGCACGAGCTCGCCCGCTCAGCGGTGCTTGATGGATTCGAGAATGGTCAGGACATCCGAAGTGCGGTCGAAAGCCGAGCTGCGGGAAACGGCTGGTGCTGCAGAAGGCCGACCCTCGATGAAGGCAACAGGATTCTCCAGCTTCTTGACGAAGGTCTGGCCGCCGGCGGCCTTGGCATCGGCTCCACGCTCGGCTACATGCGCGACGGTGTTTCTGCGCGGGAGTTCTTCGAACTCCAGCGGCTCGCCGGCAACTATGGCCGGCAGACCGGTGCGCACTTCCGCTACACACCCGGCACCGACACCACGGAGGCCAACGGCATCCAGGAACTGCTCGCCAACGCGGCGGCGCTGGGCGTCCCGGCGCTGGCCTGCCACTTCAACAATCCGGGCTACAACCTGGTGCACGAGTTGCTGGTCCGGATGAGGGAACGCGGCATGAACGTGTGGGGCGAGATCTACCCCTATGCCGCCGGTTCCACGGCTCTGAATGCCGTGTTCCTGGAGCCGGAGGTGTGGATCGACCAGCTCGGCTATGAATACGAGAAGACCCTCCAGGATGTCGCCACCGGCGAGTGGTACACCCGGAGAGCCGCGAGGCGATGCTCGAAACGGACCCGGTCAGGCCCGTCCTCGTCTTCAAGATGCCCGAGTCGGCGATCCTCGACTGGCTGAAGCTGCCGGGCGTCTCGCTCGTGACCGATGGCATGCCGATGCTCCCGGATGACGACCTCACGTGGGACACTGCGTACGAAGACATACCCAACACCCACCCGCGCGCGCCGGCAGTTATGCCAAAGCCCTGCGCTGGCGCGGGAGAACGACATCCCCCTCATGCAGATCATCGCCATGTCCAGCTACAACTCAGCCCGGCCCCTTGCCAGAATGGGTTTGAAGGCGATGCAGGAACGGGGGCGCATGCAGGAGGGGATGGTGGCCGACATCACCATCTTCGACCCGGCGAACGTGACCGACAACGCCACCTACGAGAAGGGAACGCTCCCCTCGACCGGCATTCCCTACGTCGTGGTCAATGGCACCATCGTCGTCAAGGACTCGAAGGTCCTCAAGGGGGTCAATCCCGGTCAGCCGGTCCGGTACGAACCGGTGAAGAGCCGATTCGAGCCGCTCACCATCGAGGGCTGGGCGCAGACCTTCTACGCCGCGCCCATTGATTTCGGCGGCGGCGTGCCGGGTCACCAGCCTCGCAGCACGGGCGCACCTGAAACGCAGCCCGACACCCATGGGCACTGAGGCCGGCTCCAGAGTCTGTCAAGTGACAA